>NZ_VOSN01000009.1:0-281 GCF_020858655.1 Serratia montpellierensis | reverse complement strand
ATTTGATGCCTGGCAGTGTCCTACTCTCGCATGGGGAGACCCCACACTACCATCGGCGCTACGGCGTTTCACTTCTGAGTTCGGCATGGGGTCAGGTGGGACCACCGCGCTATTGCCGCCAAGCAAATTCTTTTTTCTGCCGAACTTCTAAACCCACTTTAAATAAAGTGGTGCTGATACCCAGAGTCGAACTGGGGACCTCACCCTTACCAAGGGTGCGCTCTACCAACTGAGCCATATCAGCACGCTTAATTTGATGCCTGGCAGTGTCCTACTCTCGC
>NZ_VOSN01000008.1:328-602 GCF_020858655.1 Serratia montpellierensis | reverse complement strand
ATGGTGGGGTTCCCGAGCGGCCAAAGGGAGCAGACTGTAAATCTGCCGTCACAGACTTCGAAGGTTCGAATCCTTCCCCCACCACCATCTTCTCTTTGTTGATGAACTTGAAGCGAAAGCTGAAATCTCATTAAACGCCGAGGGGGAGGATGAGAAGCTTCGACAAGGTTCGAGCCGAGCGTAGCGAGACAACGCGCTTTAGCGCGGTAATCCTTAGAAGCACACAATAGGAATTTAGCCCATTCCTTAAAAAATCAGTAAATCCATGAATACC
>NZ_VOSN01000008.1:0-205 GCF_020858655.1 Serratia montpellierensis | reverse complement strand
TGAGTCGCACAGCGACGAATCATCCTTCCCCCACCACCATCCCTTGCAAAAAATCCCTGAACCAAGTTAAAACACATCGCATCCATATTGCTCCGCACCGGGGAAGGATGAGAAGCTTCGACTAAGGTTAGAGTCTCACGCAGTGAGACAACGCGCTTCAGCGCGGCCCGCAGGGTGAGTCGCACAGCGACGAATCATCCTTCCC
>NZ_VOSN01000007.1:0-389 GCF_020858655.1 Serratia montpellierensis | reverse complement strand
CAACCCTATCGGATCCTGCGTGGTGAAACGCCCCACCTCGGGTTCGTAGTAGCGGAACAGGTTGTAGTGCAGGCCGCTTTCGTCATCCTGGTATTGCCCGGCGTAGCGCAGCGGCTGCTGATACTGCGCGCCCTGCCGCTTCGCCGCGCCGGCCACCGTCTGGCCCTGCAGCTTGCCGAAGGTGTCGTATTGCCCGGACCAGCACAGGTTGCCCGCCGCGTCGGTCACTTCCAGCGGCGCGCTGTTCAGATCGGTGTGATACCAGTAGATATCCGCCGAGCGGCTGTCGCCCGCCTGCTCCAGCGCCGCCAGCGGGCTCCACGGGCTGGCCGGATCGTAGCTCCAGCTGCGGCGGCTGCCGTCGTCGCGCTGCTCCTGCAGCAACCGAT
>NZ_VOSN01000006.1:0-1873 GCF_020858655.1 Serratia montpellierensis | reverse complement strand
CAGCCGCGCGCCCGGTTTGCCCTGATTGGGCTCGCGGTGTTCCTTTCAACGAATTCCCCTAAAATAAAAGAGGGTCATTGTTGACATGTTGTAAAAAAGTACAAATCAGATCCTAATTAATGCACTCTCTTCATTTTTATTTTCACTACTTTTAATAAATGAAATGACTATATCGAGAGAGTCTCTTCTAAATCTTACTTCGTAATTGCCTATATCCATAATCAAAAACACACCTGACATATAGTCAGAACCGTCAGGTTCAAGGTCACCACCGCTAGTATCTTCCCCTGCACCAACAAAAATCTTTCCTGAAGGCACATTCAAAAATAACGATTTATAGTTCTCACTTATGTTATCAACAACTCGAACCGTATACTGACCGTCCTAACCAAGATTCAAAAACAACACGTTACCTTTATTTACTTCTTCCAGCTCATCCTCTGGAATGCTCCACCAATCAGCATCGTCGCTAACTCTATGTTTTAAAGACACCAAATCAAAAATTGACAAGGTCGCAGTATCTGTTGTGAAAGAGAAAGTCTCATTCATACACCCCCCTACTGAAATATTATTTCACTAATTCGGTCGCCCGGTTGAAGACTTGCTTTTCTACCCGCATTTTTAAAGAGCTACCAATGGAGTGTTTTTAATCTTTGTTGCCAGCCGCGTCGGCCACTTCCAGCGGCGCGCTGTTCAGATCGGTGTGATACCAGTAAATATGCGCCGAGCGGCTGTCGCCCGTCTGCTCCAACGCCGCCAACGGGTTCCACGGGCTGGCCGGACGTAGCTCCAGCTGCGGCGGCTGCCGTCGTCGCGCTGCTCCTGCAGCGGCCCAGCGCGTCGTAATGGTACTACGCCTCGAATTCGCCCTGCGGGCCGCGGCAGTGCGCCTGCACCTGCCGGTTGTCGGCGATCGGCACCAGCGTCAGGTGCGCGAGGATGTCGTTTTGCAGACTTATATAAACCAGTTCATTCTTATTTCTAAAGAACGCCTCGCTGAACCTAATTTTTTAGCGTTAAAGTATATTATTTATCCCTCTCACTCTCACTCTCACAAGCTACTTGTATTTGAAATTAGATGCTTCCATTTCTCAAGATACCCCTCAAACTCATCTATACTCGAAACAATCATAGACTCCTCGGTGTACTCATTAAAAATCTCTACACCGTTAGGTTTAATAGTTATAGTATGAGAGTTCCCCGTCCCCTCCCAAAATGGCAGAGACCCAGATCTTACAAGCTTACAAGCCTCAATAAACTCATTGACACCATAGATACTTCTTTGGATATCATCCTTTAAAAAGTCAATCAGCATCCTAAAATCATCATTGGCTTCTATAGATGGATAACCGTCATCACCAATAAAAAATCTCATTCCCACCTCCATTACATTATTGGGAAAGCTGTATTAATATTCCCACCAGAATCCAAATAGCCACCAATTTTCACGCCACTCGGAGATATACCTTCCCATTTTCCATTTGGCATAACCGCGCCATTATTATATGCCCCACGGACTTCGGACATTACTTTCTGCCTGTTCCATGATGTTGGGAAAAATGTAGATTCTGGCCCTTTTTGTACCCATTGCCCACTAGTAGAATCGAATATTTCCACTTTACCTTTATATACGCCATGAGCGTTTGGTGGTGTCGTGACTTGAGTTACTCTAGCTTTTCCTAGATGCCCAATGCTTCCTTCATGATGGAAACCAACAGCACGACCTCGGCGGTTAATCTCACCATGAAAAATATGTTTAGCGTTTACACTCTGACACCCAGCTAATCCCAAAGGATCAACCCACGTCAGTGGGTTCATGACATAAGCATATAAATTCAGCCCACCTTCCAGCCCTATCGGATCCTGCGTGGTG
>NZ_VOSN01000005.1:1054527-1084908 GCF_020858655.1 Serratia montpellierensis | reverse complement strand
GGAGCGGTAGTTCAGTTGGTTAGAATACCTGCCTGTCACGCAGGGGGTCGCGGGTTCGAGCCCCGTCCGTTCCGCCACTTAATTGATAAGCCCTGAGTCTCTGACTCAGGGCTTTTTCATATCTGAATTTTGCGCTTCTCAGGCTGGAATTGTCCCTCCTGACAGCCTTGCTTTCTCCATATTGTTGCCTTTAGATCAAAAGTCTTATGCCGAACCAGGCGTTTTTGATCAATAAAAAAGTTGCCATAATCTTCCTCATACCGCATCTACCCGTTAATGAGAGAAAACATTATGAGCATCCCTGCATTTGGTTTAGGTACTTTCCGCCTTCAGGATCAGGTTGTTATCGATTCTGTCAGCACCGCACTCGAGCTGGGCTATCGCACTATCGATACCGCACAGATCTATGAAAACGAAGCGGCTGTTGGCCAGGCTATCGCTGCCAGCGGTGTGAAACGTGAAGACCTGTTCATCACCACCAAGATTTGGATCGCGAACCTGGCGAAAGGCACGTTGATCCCAAGCCTGCAAGAAAGCCTGAAAAAACTGCAAACGTCCTACGTTGATCTGACGCTGATCCACTGGCCGTCACCCAACGATGAAGTGTCGGTTGCCGAGTTTATGGCTGAGCTGCTGGAAGCGAAAAAGCTGGGGCTGACTCGCCAAATTGGCGTATCTAACTTCACCATCGATTTGATGCAGCAAGCGATTGACGCGATTGGCGCCGATGAAATCGCCACCAACCAAATCGAGTTGTCACCGTTCTTGCAGAACCGTAAGGTGGTAGCATTCGCGCAGCAGCATGGCATCGCCATCACTTCTTACATGACGTTGGCCTATGGCAAAGCGCTGCAGGATGAAACGATCAAAAGCATCGCCGCACGTCACAATGCGACCCCTGCACAGGTTGTCCTGGCTTGGGCACTGAAGCTGGGCTATGCGGTTATTCCATCCTCGACCAAGCGTGAAAACCTGGCGAGCAACCTGTTGGCGCAGCAACTGACGCTGACTGACGAAGATATGGCGCAGATCGCCGCACTGGAGTGCAACGGCCGTCTGGTTAGCCCGGAAGGCCTGGCGCCAAACTGGGATTAATCATTCCTCGCAGTAGTTAACTTAAGGCGTCCACCGGGGCGCCTTTTTTATCGTTTCAGATATTCACTCACAAAATCAATAAAGCTGCGCAGACGGTTGCTGACGGCGCTGTCGCTGTAATATACCGCGTTGATCGGCATGGCGACCGGCAGCGTTGCTTCTACCAGAACCGGGACTAAATCTCCGCGTTTGATATCTTCGTCGCTCATAAAGTCCGACAGGCAGGCGATGCCGTTGCCATGCAGGCAGAGATGACGCTGGGTTTCTCCGCTATTGGTGGTCAAGCCGGGAGTAATTTCCAACTGGCTGCCATCTGAACAAGCCAGCGGCCAGCGATTTAAGCTGGGCAGGTCGTTGAATCCGATGCAGCAGTGGTGTTCAAGATCTTCTACCGTTAGCGGCGTGCCGTGCTGGGCCAGATAGGCGGGGGAGGCGAGCACATGCCGATAGCTGGTCATGAGTTTACGTGCTTTCAGCGTGGAATCGGTCAGCTCGCCTACGCGGATTGCGATATCCACTTTTCGCTCGATCAAATTGATAAAGTTTTCCGAAGACACCAGCGATAACGACATTTCAGGATAACGTTCGCGGAACTCCGCCACTAAAGGCGTCAGCATATGCAGCACCACCGGCGTTGCCGCATCGACGCGCAGCAGGCCTTGCGGACGCTGGCGGCTTTCCATCAGCGCATTTTCTGCCGCGGCCATGTCGTTCAGTACCTTCTGCACCTGACGAAAGTAATTCTCTCCTTCCTGAGTCAGGCTGATTTGGCGCGTGGTGCGGTTGAGCAACGTCACCCCCAGTTTACTTTCCAGCTTTTTCACCGTTCGGCTGACTACGGAATTCGCTTGTTCCAGGCGTTCGGCCGCCCGGCTGAAGCTGCCGCTTTCCACGACGGTGACAAAGGTGATCAGCTCGTCTGAGTTTGCTTTCATTTTTGCTCCCGTGGCAAAGTTAATTTGAAATTTTGAGCATTTTTATCATTTAAGCATAGGCCGATAATCGTCGTCATCAACTTGAATGTTATTTCGGAGTAAAAAATGCCTCTCGCATTACTTGCCTTAACCATCAGTGCTTTTGCTATCGGCACGACCGAGTTCGTGATTGTCGGGTTGATCCCGACGATTGCGGAGCAGCTGGGGGTGACCGTACCGTCCGCTGGATTGCTGGTGACTATCTATGCCCTCGGCGTTGCTATCGGCGCGCCGGTACTGACGGCCCTGACCAGTCGCATACCGCGCAAAATGCTGCTGGTTGGTTTGATGGTGCTGTTCACTCTCGGCAACCTGTTGGCCTGGCAATCACCAAGCTATGAATCGTTGGTGATCGCCCGGTTGTTGACCGGCCTGGCGCACGGCGTATTCTTCTCTATCGGTTCCACCATCGCGACGAGCCTGGTGGCGAAAGAGAAGGCGGCTTCCGCCATCGCCATCATGTTTGGCGGCCTGACGGTGGCGCTGGTGATCGGCGTACCGCTGGGAACGTTCATCGGCCAGCAGTTTGGCTGGCGTGAAACCTTCCTGGCCGTTTCTCTGATTGGCGCTGTCGCTACGGTGGCCAGCATTATTCTGGTGCCGAACAATATCAAAAACCAGGGCAGCGCCGGCGTGCGGGAACAGCTGAAAGTACTGACTCATCCTCGTCTGCTGTTGATTTATGCGATTACCGCTTTGGGATACGGCGGGGTCTTCACGACCTTTACCTTCCTTGCGCCGATGATGCAGGAACTGGCGGGTTTCTCTGCTCCAACCGTGAGTTGGATACTGTTGGCTTATGGCGTCGCTGTGGCGGTGGGCAACATCTGGGGGGGCAAGCTGGCCGACCGTCATGGGGCCGTGCGTGCGTTGAGCTTTATCTTTGCTGCGCTGGCCGTTTTATTGCTGGTATTCCAGTTTACTGCGAGTTATAGCATTGCCGCTCTGCTGACGGTAATTGTGATGGGCGTGTTCGCTTTCGGCAACGTGCCGGGGCTGCAGGTGTATGTGGTGCAGAAAGCCGCGCAATATACGCCAAATGCGGTGGATGTGGCATCCGGTCTCAATATCGCGGCGTTCAACATCGGTATTGCGCTCGGTTCGGTGATTGGCGGTCAGACCGTCGCCTCACTGGGGCTGGCGCAGACTCCCTGGATTGGCGCGCTGATCGTGGTGATTGCACTGTTGCTGGTTAGCCTCAGCGGCCGCCTGGATAAAAAGTCTCAGTTGCAAACGGCTTGATACACAAAATCATTGCTGTCTGGCCCGCATTTTGCGGGCTTTTTCGCATTTTTCACCTATTACTCCCTGTCTTTACACAGCTATACCGTCAGAAGATTGAAATCGCTGCAGACGGCCCCTATAACTGAAAAGGTAATGCCCGCAAAAGCCATGCCCTCTGTGCAGGGGAGGCGTATAATCATTTCATCGTTGGCGAGTGTTCATCGCCAGTTTTCACGTTAATGGGTAATAGGCGAATCGCGTGCCGAAACGAACTTATGCAATGAGGTATGTTGCAGGTCAGCCAGTTGAGCGAATTTTTCCTGGCGCCGTTAACCAGCCGTTGCCGCCCGGGGCTGCGCTGCCGACGACCGGCGCTCTGCGCGTCATGGTATGGAATATTTTCAAACAGCAACGAGCCGACTGGCTTTCGGTGCTGAAAAATCATGGCAAAGATGCGCAGCTGGTGTTGTTGCAAGAGGCGCAAACCACGCCGGAGCTGGTGAGCTACGCTACCGCCAACTATCTGGCGGCCGATCAGGTGCCGGCCTTTGTGCTGCCGCAACATCCTTCCGGCGTGATGACGCTGGCAGCCGCTCATCCGGTTTACTGCTGCCCGCTGCGCGAGCGTGAGCCGCTGCTGCGGCTGTCCAAGTCGGCCTTGATCACCGTTTATCCGCTGTACAATGGCGAGCTGTTGATGGTGGTGAATATCCATGCGGTGAACTTCAGCCTGGGCGTCGACGTGTACAGCAAGCAGCTGGGGCCGATTGGCGAGCAGATCGCCAGCCACCGGGGGCCGGTGATCATGGCGGGGGACTTCAACGCCTGGAGCCGTAAACGTATCAATGCGCTGTATGACTTTGCCGGCGAAATGGCGCTGCGCGAGGTGAGCTTCACCGACGATCACCGCCGCAAGGCCTTTGGCCGCCCGTTGGACTTCGTGTTTTACCGTAACCTGGGGGTCGTGGAAGCCTCGGTGCTGGTGACCAGCGCGTCGGATCACAATCCGTTGTTAGTGGAGTTTCACCCGGAGAAGGACTCGCCGGTTTGGTGAATTGCAGGTAATAAAAAAGCACCCCGAAGGGTGCTTTTTTTGTGCCGAAAATTTAAGTATCCGGCGTCATCTTGTTGCCGACAAACAGGGTCAGCTTCAAACCTGGCTGCAGGCTGCCTTTGGCGAGCGTTGAATTCCAACGCATCACGTCGTTAATATCGACGCCGTGACGACGTGCGATACTGGCAAGCGAATCACCTTTGCGAACCTGGTAGGTGATGCTGCTGTTACTGCCAGTATTGCTGGCCACTTGCAGGGTTTGCCCAACTTTTAAGGCGCTTTTGGCGCGCAAGTTGTTCCAACTCTGCAAATCGCTGGTCTTAACGTTCAGCCGCTTGGCTATGGCCGATAAGGTGTCGCCGGAGCGCACTTTATACGAACTGCCACCGGACAAACCGCTGTTCTTCGCCAACTGCGTCGTTGGTTGAGTCACGGCGATCTGGCCATCGGCCAGCGAGTCTTTCAGCTGATCGGCATGCCCTTTGGGAACCATGATGTAATGGGGCCCGTTGGGTGCCGTAACGCCTTTTTTATAGCCTGGGTTATACGCTTTCATCTTGGTGACTGAAAGCCCCGCCATCTCAGCCGCCTGAGTCAGCTGGATCTGCTGCCCGACATCGATACGCGCCAGCGCACGGGTTTCATCCGTTTTCGGGAGTTTCACACCGTACTTCTTGCTGTTCTTGATGATGTCGCTCAGCGCCAGCATTTTCGGGACATAGATTGACGTTTCACGCGGAAGCGACAATGCCCAGAAATTGGTTGGCTTACCCTGGCGTTTGTTTGCCTTCACCGCTTGCATCACGCGGCCTTCACCACTGTTATAGGCGGCTACGGTCAGTAACCAGTCGCCGTTAAACATGCGGTTCAAGCGCTGCATCATGTTAAGCGCAGCGGTTGTCGAGGCGACGACATCGCGCCGACCGTCATACCACTGATTGTTTTTCAAACCATAATTGCGACCCGTTTGCGGCACGATTTGCCATAGCCCTGCGGCGTTGGCACTTGACGTGGCGTGTGGGTCAAAAGCGCTCTCCACTATGGGTAGCAGTACCAGTTCCATCGGCATATTACGTTTCTTAATCTGCCCGACTATCCAGTACATGTACGGCTCTGCCCGTAATGTTACATCGTGGAGATAGCTCTTACTTTTTAAGTACTTTCTTTTCTGATCACGGATCCGGGAATTTTCCGGAACCTCCATCTTCAGCTCGTCGCTAATGAAGTTCCACAGGTCCTGTTGCGCGGCGGGACTGTTGTTATCCAACCACCGCGCCGAGCTCGCTCGGCCATTTGCTGTGTACTCTCCTGCTTCACCATCTTGACCAGCCGAAGACAAACTCTGTGCATGCTGTTCTGGCGCCGGTGCGTCCTGCCTGGACGACTGGCAACCCACTAGCAAGACTGAGGCGAGAAATATCGCTTTAGCCTTCATGTGTGTGTCAATGTAGTTGCTTAAAAGACGAGCAATAATACTTTGCTTCGCCAAATAACACAACTAAAAGCTTAGAAGTTATCTTTCTGCAGGCGTAATTCGGAAAAAACCGAATGAAGGCTTTCCGGTGGTGAATTAAAGCCTAATTTCTTTTGTAAATCAGCGTCATGGCAACGTAAAAACAGGTTAATTTTGCGCTCTAATTGCAACGTGGTCGGCACGCTGGCTTGGCCTTTTGCCCTTAATGCTTCAACATGTTGTTGATATGTTTCAATCTCTCGATCTTCCGGCAAAATAGCTCGCGCAAACTTAAGATTTGAAAGAGTATATTCATGCGCGCAGCAAATTAAGGTGTTATCGGGAAGTTGCGCGAGTTGTTGAAATGAGTCGTACATTTGTTTGGCGGTGCCTTCAAACAGTCTGCCACAGCCGGCGGAGAAAATTGTGTCGCCGCAGAACAGATAAGGGGCACTATAGAATGCCACATGGCCCAACGTATGGCCGGGAACGGCGATAGTCCTGTAATGGTGGCCATCAATGTCAAAGGTGTCGCCGTCGCGGACGATGTGGTTGGCGCCTTTGTCCGCCGTTTCTTGCGGCCCATAGACGGCCAGACCGGGATACTTCGCGACGATTTGCGCCACGCCGCCGACGTGATCGTGATGGTGGTGGGTCAACAGGATCGCCGACGGCGCCAGTTGCAGACGCTGCAGCGCCTCGAGCACCGGTCGCGCTTCACCCGGATCGACGATAATGCAGCGTCCCTGCCGGTCATCCAATAACCAAATGTAATTGTCCTGGAAGGCGGGAATGCTGATAAGATTCATGGTGTACCTCTCGTTGGCAACGGCTTGAAAGAAGATAATAAATCATGAAACCAGCCCATACTCTACAAAAGCTCACCGGCCCGCAGTCATGGGCTGAGCTGCCGTGGGGGGAGTACTATCGTGAAGCGCTCGAGCGGCAGTTGCAACCCTGGTGGCCGAAGCTGTTCGGTTTCCATCTGCTGAAGATGGGCATGCTCAGCGCCGAGCTGGCCACGGACAAATGCGCGATTTCCCATCAGGTCAACGTAGGGCAGGAAGGCGAAGGGCTGCAGGTGATCGCCGATGCCTATCAACTGCCGTTCGCCGCCAAGTCGGTGGATGCCTGCCTGTTGGCGCATACGCTGTCCTATGCGGACGATCCGCACCGCATGCTGCGCGAGGTGGACAGGGTATTGATCGACGACGGTTGGTTGGTTATCAGCAGCTTCAATCCGTTCAGCCTGCTGGGATTGGGCAAGCTGGTGCCCGGATTACGTCATCGCCAGCCCTATGTCAGCCGCATGTTTACCCAGATGCGGCTGTTGGATTGGCTAAGCCTGCTGAATTATGAGGTGCTGCATCAGTCGCGTTTTCACGTGCTGCCGTGGCATCGCAAGGGCGGTAAGTTTTTATGCACCCATTTGCCGGCGCTGGGCTGCATGAGCGTGATTGTGGCGCGCAAACGCACCTTGCCGCTGACGCCTACGCCGATGAAACTGGGGGCGAGAAAGCCTTCTCTCAGCCGCGCGGTGGGCGCGACCAAGAGCTACCGCAAACTGCCTTAGGCTTCCGGTTGGTAACCGACGTCTTCCTGCGTCGGCTTGCCGGCCGCTTCGCGCGCCAGCACGTCACAACGTTCGTTCTCCGGGTGGCCGGCGTGGCCTTTGACCCATTCCCATTTTACCTCGTGGCGCTGAATGGCCAGATCCAACCGCTGCCACAGATCGACATTCTTGACCGGCTTTTTGTCGGCGGTTTTCCAGCCGCGTTTCTTCCAGTTATGGATCCAACTGGTGATGCCCTGGCGCACATACTGGCTGTCGGTGCTGAGCGTCACGGCGCAGGGTACGGTCAGCGCTTCCAGCGCCACGATCGCCGCCATCATTTCCATGCGATTATTGGTGGTCAGACGAAAACCCTCGCTGAAGGTTTTTTCCGTCTGCTTATAGCGTAATATCGCGCCGTAGCCACCGGGGCCGGGGTTGCCAAGGCAGGAGCCGTCGGTGAAAATCTCTACCTGTTTGAGCATCTCTGGTAGACTCTTCCTATCAGTTTTATAAAAGCCAAGTCTGACATAAACGAGCGCTGTGAGCACTGCAATATGATCTCTACAACCACCAGACAGATTGTCCTCGATACCGAAACCACCGGTATGAACAAGCTTGGGGTGCACTACGAAGGGCACCGCATCATCGAAATCGGTGCGGTGGAGGTGATTAACCGCCGCCTGACCGGGCGCAACTTCCACGTTTACATCAAGCCGGATCGGCTGGTGGATCCGGAAGCGTACGGCGTACACGGCATCAGCGACGATTTCCTGGCCGACAAGCCGACCTTCGATCAGGTTGCCGACGAATTCCTCGACTTTATCCGCGGCGGCGAGCTGGTGATCCATAACGCGGCGTTCGACATCGGCTTTATGGATCACGAATTCCGCATGTTGCAGCAGGGTATCCCGAAGACCGAGACCTTCTGCACCATCACCGACAGCCTGCTGATGGCGCGTCGCCTGTTCCCGGGCAAGCGCAACAACCTCGATGCCTTGTGCAGCCGTTATGAGATAGACAACAGCAAGCGTACGCTGCACGGCGCATTGCTCGATGCCGAGATCCTGGCGGAAGTCTATCTGGCGATGACCGGCGGTCAGACCTCGATAGCGTTCCAGATGGAAGGTGATACCCAGCAAAACGACGCCGCGCAAGAAATTCAGCGCATTGTCCGCCCGGCGACGGCGATGAAAGTGGTCTACGCCAGCGACGAAGAAGTGAAGGCGCACGAGGCGCGTCTGGATCTGGTGGCGAAAAAGGGCGGCAGCTGCCTGTGGCGCGGTGCGCCGGCCGAGTAACGGCATTTTTGCACGAAAAAAACGCACCGGATGAACCTTCGTTGAAAAACTGTGCAAACGGTTCATTTGGTGAGAAAAAGGCGTTGACGGAACCGAGAGGCGTCCGTAATATGCGCCTCGTTCCCCCGCAAGAGGGAATGGCGCGGAGCGGTAGTTCAGTTGGTTAGAATACCTGCCTGTCACGCAGGGGGTCGCGGGTTCGAGCCCCGTCCGTTCCGCCACTATTCAGAAGCCCTGAGTTAGCGATAACTCAGGGCTTCGTCCTTTCTGCTCTCGGCAAAACGGTACGGCCCAATGAACGGGGCCGGCAGACCGGCCCCTTATTCCTCAGAACAACACCGAGTAGTTCAAACCGAAGGTGCGTCCGCGGCCCTTATAGCTGTACAGCTCAGGCGAGCCGTAGGTCGGGCTGTACAGGATCGGCGCGCGTTGGCCCCAAACGGTGGTGTATTCCTTGTCCAGCAGGTTTTCCACGCTGAAGCTGATTTTCCCTACCGGCAGGGTATAGCTGCCGAGAAAATCGAGGGTGTTGTAGCCATCGATTTTGCGGCCCTGGGTGGAGTTGGCCTTGGTGTAATCGCCATCGTCCGACACGTCGAAGGTTTGCTGCGACTGTAAACGCAGATTCCAGTCGCCCGGCGCCCAGCCGACATAAGCGGTGACTTTCGATGGGCTGGCGGTATCGACCACCAGCTTCTTCCATTCGCCGTTGACCTTGGTTTCGGAACGGATAATGTTGAAGTTGGTGCCGGCGCTCCAGTCGCTGTCTTCAAAGAAATAATCCACCGCGCCTTCCACCCCGTAGATGCGGCGTTTGTCCGCATTGACGTTGATGGTCATGTCGGTTTTGTTGATGGCGATGCTCTTGTCGGACAGCGAGTAGTAGGCGGCGATTTGCGTGCGCAGGTTATCGCCGGTATAGCGCCAGCCCAGCTCGTAGGCATTGACCTTAATGCCTTCCAGCTTGGATTCACCGACGTTGACGCTCTTCAGCAACTGGTAATGGCCGCCGTTCAACGCGTAGGTGCCGTTGCCGTAATACTTGCCCGGGTCCGGGATCTCGAAGCCCTGAGAGAAGTTGAACCAGGTTTGCTGGCGCTCGGTCAGGTGCGCCAACAGACCGGCGTTGAACAGCGCGTTGTTGTAGTCGGTTTTCCCGCCCGGTATCGCGTCGGCGGACGTCGCGGCGCCGCTGGCGATCGCCTGCTGCTGGTTATAACCGACGAAGTCATCAATCTTGTTTTCGGTGTACTGGTAACGCACGCCGCCGCTCAGGGTGAAGATCGGGTTGATGTCGTAGCTGGCCTGCAGGAACGACGCTAGGTTGCTGGTGGTATAGCTCGGGTAGCGGCCGGTGTTGTAAGCGTTCTCCAGCGTCATGCCGCCGGACTGCTGGGCCTTCGCCAGGTTGAAGAATTGCTGGTTGGCGTTGAAGCTTTCATGTTCGGCGTCGATGCCGTAAGTCAGCGTCAGTGCGTCGACAGGTTTGCTGTTTAACGTCAGCTTGCCGCCGTAGAAATCGGTTTTTTGCTGCGAAGCGCCAATGCTGCTGACGTAATAGTTCGGCGCTTTACCCGCCAGCGTCGGGAACGGGTAGAAGGTCAACGTTTCGTCGCGGTAGTAGACCTGCGCCACCAAATCCTGGCCGAGGAAATCGGTATTGGAATACTGCAGGTTGATGAGATGGCGTTCGGTGCCTGGGATGCGGTCGGAATTTAAGTTTCCGCTGTTGTACGCCTTGGCGTTGCCGGTCACCGCCGCGAAGTTTTCCCCCAGGAACAGGCCGTGGTCGCCGTCGGATTGGCTTTTATAGTATTGGGTGGTCAGCTGCAGCTGTTGGTGTTCGTCGATGTTGAGGGTACCGGTGCCCATGACGTCGAGGCGATCGGAATACTGCAGACCGGTTTGGGTATTGTCGATCAGTACCTCATTGCCTTTGCCGTCATACCAGCCGCCATAGCGCTGGTAAGAAACGGACAGGCGCCCAGAGGCGTTGTCGTTGCCGCCGCTGACCGCCGCCGCCACGTTCTCGTCGTGATCGTTATGGCCGCCAAAGCCGGTTTTACCGCCGATCTGCAACTCGACCTGTTGTTCCGGTTGCCCCTTTTTGGTGACGATGTTGATCAGGCCGCCGGTGCTGCCGCCGCCATACAGCGAGGTCGCGCCGGAAATCACCTCGATATGATCGATATTGAACGGATCGATCGAATCCAACTGGCGGCTGTCGCTGCGTGATGAATTCAGGCGTACGCCGTCAATCATCACCATCATCGAGCGGCCGCGCATATTCATGCCATAGTTGGTACGGCCCTGGCCGCTGACGTCCATACCGGGGATCAGCTGCGCCAACATGTCCTTGATCTCTTTACCGCCCTGAACCTGCTGTTCGATCTCCTGGCTTTCGATGATCCAGGTCGTCTGTGCCATTTCCGCCGCGCTGCGGTGTGAACGGCTGGCGGAGACCACCATCTGCTCTTCAGTGCCGGCTTTCTGATCTTCAGCCCAAGCCGCCGGCGCAAGCATTGCCAGCAGACAAGGGTTCAATACCCAAAGGTGTTTGCGTTTCATCGTTATTTCCTGGTGATATTGTTATTGTGTTTTTTTTTGAGAATGATTCTTTTATCAATAACGTTTCTTGTTATCAATAAAATCATGATATGATTTTTTGCGATACATTAACGTAATTAATTAGTGTTATTAACATTTTACCCGCTGCGCGATCGAGCACCCCACGCCGTCAACACGGCAGCCGATCGGCCATACGCACAAGCGACAGCCGTTGCCGGAGAATCGAGAACATGTCCGCCAGCTACAGAATTTTTGATATCACCTTGAAAAGCAAAATGCTGATTTCACCTTCGCTGGTGCGCTGCGTGTTTGAAGGTGCAGATATTCATCGGATGAAGCTCGAAGCGCCGGATCAGCGCATCAAACTGCTGTTCCCGGCGGCGGACGGCAAGATCCCGCAGTTGGTCAACGGCCCGGACTGGTACGGCGATTACATGGCGATCCCCAAAGAACGGCGCCCGGTGATGCGCACTTATACGCTGCGTGCGCTACGCCGCGAGCAGAATCAGATGGACGTCGAATTCGTGCTGCATGGCGTAAACGGCCCGGCCTCCGACTGGGCGACCCACGCCGAGCCGGGTGACGCCCTTCAGACGGTCGCCCCCAACGACGAGTTCGACGGCGACAGCGGCGGCTACGAATGGGCACCGCCGGCGCAGCTGCAGCAGGCGCTGCTGATCGCCGATGAAACGGCGGTACCGGCGGCGATGGGCATTTTGGAACAGCTGGCGCAGCAGGCCAATCCGCCGCGGGTGCAGGCATTCTTCGAGGTGCCGGTGGCGGGGGATTGCCTGGATTTGGCCCGTTTCCCATTCGCCGAGGTTTACTGGCTGCCGCGCGACGTGGGCGGCCAACTGGCGCATGGCACGCTGCTGGTGGAAGCGGTGCGCCAGCGGGTGGATATCCCCACGTCGGCGTGCGCGCAGGCGCAGTCCCTGGCGGAAAGCAGCCTGAGCGATGAGGTGTTGTGGGAGCGGGCGGCCGGCGGCAACGCTTTTTATGCCTGGGTGGCGGCTGAGTCTTCCACGGTGAAAACGCTGCGGCGTTACCTGATCGGCGAACGCGATCTGGATCGCGCTACCGTCAACTTCATGGCCTATTGGTGCTGAACGCGCGGCCTTTTCCGGCATTGACGCTGGAGAAGGGCAGGCCGCCGCCATTCCCCATCAACCAATAATCGCTTGCCAGCAGGTAGTTCGGCCGTGTTATGTTCCGCTGAAACGAAGGTTACAGCGAGAACGATAATGCAACGGTTCGACGAACGCCTGCGCCGCGACTACCCACAGCTGACGCCGCAGGAGCAGCGGGTGGCCGACTTCATCTTCGATCACTATGACGATTTGATCGGTTACAACAGCGCCGAGCTGGCGCGCCTGAGCGGCGTTTCCAAAGCCACGGTCAGCCGCTTGTTCAAACGGCTGGGCTACTCCAACTACCGCGCCATGCGCGATGAGCTGCGCACCCTGCGCCAGAGCGGCATGCCGTTGACCGACAGGCGCGATGCGGTGCAGGGCGATACGCTGTTGGCGCGGCACTGCAAGCAGGAAATGGCCAATCTCACCCGCTGGGTAAAGCAGATCGATGCGGTGCAGTTCAGCGCGGCGATCGCCGCGCTGGCGCAGGCGCGAGGCGTATTGTTGCTGGGGCTGCGCAACAGCTATCCGGTGGCGATGCATCTGCGTCAGCAGCTGATGCAGGTACGTGAACAGGTGCTGCTGGCGCCGCAGCCGGGGCAGACGCTGGCGGAAGATCTGGCGGGGCTGACGCCGCAGGACATGGCGGTAGTGGTGGCGTTCCGTCGCCGGCCGCGCCAGATAAAGGCGGTGCTGGCGCTGTTGCAAAGCCGCGGGGTACCGACGCTGCTGATCTGCGAGCCGCAGGCGCAGGCGCTGTTTTCGTTGGCCAACTGGCACTTGACCGTGCCGCTTGACAGCGTGTCGGCCTTCGACAGCTATGCCGCCGCCATGAGCCTGGCCAGCCTGCTCAGCAACGCGTTGCTGCATGAAAGGCTGGCGCAGGGGCGGCAGCGCATTCATCACGTCGCCGAACTGTTCCAGGCGCTGGACGAACTGGAGCTGCGTTAAGCACGGCAGTTCATTTCCCTTCCTTCACCTTCCGCCGTTTAAGGCGGATCGGTCACCTCATTGTGTTACTTTGGTTTCATTAATTGATAATAAGAATCTTTTGTTTCAACTGAATCTCTATCGGGAGTAGGCTGTTGGGCAGCAAACGTCATGTCGACGCTGAAGGCATAACTCAATAACTTACTAAGCTGACAGGGAATGAACATGTTGGATATCTCGCAATTCGATCAGATTAACCCGCCGGCGCGCCTGCTGATGGGGCCGGGGCCGATCAACGCCGATCCGCGCGTGCTGCGTGCCATGTCGAGTCAGCTGATCGGCCAGTACGATCCGGCGATGACCGGTTACATGAATCAGGTCATGGCGCTGTACCGCGCGCTGTTCCGCACCGAAAACCGCTGGACGATGCTGGTGGACGGCACCTCACGCGCCGGCATCGAAGCGCTGCTGGTTTCCGCCATTCGGCCGGGCGATAAGGTGCTGGTGCCGGTCTTCGGCCGTTTCGGGCATCTGCTGTGCGAGATTGCCCGCCGCTGCCGTGCCGAGGTACACACGATCGAGGTACCGTGGGGCGAGGTGTTCAGCGCCGATCGTATCGAAGACGCGATTAAGCGAGTGCGCCCGCGCCTGCTGCTGACGGTGCAGGGCGACACGTCCACCACCATGCTGCAGCCGTTGCATGAGTTGGGCGATATCTGCCGCCGCCACGGCGTGCTGTTCTACACTGACGCGACCGCTTCCTTCGGCGGCAACCCGCTGGAAACCGATGCCTGGGGGCTGGATGCGGTCTCTGCCGGGCTGCAGAAGTGTCTGGGCGGCCCCTCCGGCAGTTCACCGGTCACCCTCAGCCCGCAGTTTGAAGAAATTGTGCGCCGCCGTAAATGCGTGGAGGAGGGGATCCGTACCGCCGAGCACGCCGACGGCGACGACGAGATGATCTACTCCAACTATTTCGACATCGGCATGATCATGGATTATTGGGGACCGGAGCGCCTGAATCACCACACCGAAGCCACCAGCATGCTGTTCGCGGCGCGGGAATGCGCGCGGGTGATCCTCGAAGAAGGGCTGGATCATGCCATCGCCCGCCACCGGCTGCACGGCGCGGCAATGCTGGCGGGCATCCGCGGCATGGGGCTGGCGGTGTTCGGCGATCTTGAGCACCGCATGAACAACGTGCTCGGCGTTGTGATCCCGCCGCAGGTGCATGGCGAACAGGTTCGGCAGATGATGCTGAACGATTTTGCCATCGAAATCGGCACCTCGTTCGGCCCGCTGCAGGGAAAAATCTGGCGCATCGGCACCATGGGCTATAACGCGCGCAAGGATTGCGTGCTGCAAACGCTGGCGGCGCTGGAGGCAGTGTTGAACCGCCTCGGCTTCGCCAGCAGGCAGGGCGAGGCATTGCAGGCCGCCTGGAATGTTTATGATGCAGGGCATCATGGATGACGCCGCTGGAGGCGCAGCAGGCCGCCGCACGGGTGATGGCGCGCTGCGACGAGCTGGCGGCGATCAGCGCGGAGCCCGATCGGCTGACGCGTCTTTATCTTTCTGCTGAACATCGGCGCGCCAATCGCTTGGTTGGCGAGTGGATGCGCGAGAGTGGCATGCAGGTTTGGCAGGACAGCGTCGGCAATATCTGCGGCCGCTATGAAGGGCCCACGCCCGGTGCCCCCGCGCTGCTGCTCGGTTCGCATCTGGACACGGTGCGTAACGCCGGGCGCTATGACGGCATGCTCGGCGTGCTCACGGCGCTGGAGACGGTGGCATATTATCATCGTCAGGGGCGCCGTTTGCCGCTGGCGCTGGAGGTGATCGGTTTTGCGGACGAAGAGGGCGCGCGCTTCGGCGTTACGCTGCTCGGCAGCCGCGGCCTGACCGGCCAGTGGCCCGCAGAGTGGCTGGCGTGCACCGACGTTGATGGCATCAGTGTGGCACAGGCCATGCGCGACTTTGGGCTTGATCCGGCGGCGATCGCGCAGGCACGCCGCGCGCCGCAGGAAATCTGCGCCTATCTCGAGCTGCATATCGAACAGGGCCCGTGTCTCGAGGCGGCCGATTTGGCGCTGGGCGTGGTGACGGCGATCAACGGCGCGCGCCGGCTTACCTGTACTTTCAGCGGTGAGGCGGGCCACGCCGGCACGGTGCCGATGGGGCAGCGCAAAGACGCGTTGGCGGCCGCGGCGGAATGGATGATGGCGGTCGAAACGCTGACCCGCGCCGCCGATCCGCATCTGGTGGCCACCGTGGGGTGTATTGAATGCCTGCCAGGCGCGGTTAACGTCATCCCCGGTGAGGTGAAATTGACGCTCGACGTGCGCGGTCCGCAGGATGCGCCGCTGGCGGCGCTATTGACGGCGTTGTTGGCACAGGCTCAGGCGATCTGCGTACGGCGCGGAGTGGGTTTCGCCAGCGAAGAGTTTTATCGCATTGACGCCACCGCCTGCGATGCGGAGCTGCAGCGACGCTGGCAGACGGCCGTCGCGCCAGTGCAGGGCCGCAGCCTGGCGCTGCCGAGCGGTGCCGGTCACGACGCCATCGCCGTGGCGGCGCAATGGCCGGTCGGCATGCTGTTCGTGCGTTGCGCCGGCGGCGTCAGCCATCATCCGGACGAAGCGGTGCGGCAGGCGGACGTGGCGCTGGCGATCCAGGCCTATTGCCTGATGATCGCCGGCTGGGAGAAGGGGGAATCAGTCTAAACGCAGAAAGCTGTCGGCATCGCGCCAGGCCGGGAAGGCGCTGCGATAACTCTGCAGGGTTTCCAGCGACAGCTCGGCGTCCAGCCGCGTGGCCGCGCCGGGCTCCGCATCCGCCAGGATCTCGCCTTGAGGGCTGATGATTAAGCTGTCTCCGCTGTAGCTCAGGCCGTTAGGATCTTCGCCCACCCGGTTGCAGCCCGCCACATACACCTGATTTTCAATCGCCCGCGCCGCCAGCAGCGTTTGCCAATGGTGGCTGCGCGGCGCCGGCCAGTTGGCGACGTACAGCGCCAGATCGTAATCCTGCTGATAGCGCGCCCAGACCGGGAAACGTAGGTCGTAGCAGATTTGCGGCAGGATGCGCCAGCCGCGCCACTCGAAGATTTCACGCCGGTTGCCGGCCTGGTAATGCAGGTGTTCGCCGGCCATGCGGAACAGATGGCGTTTGTCATAGGCATGCACCTGGCCGCCCGGCTCCACCAACAGGAAGCGGTTGACCGCGCCCTCGTCGGTTTTCAGCGCGACGCTGCCGCCGATTAACGCGTGGCTTTTCACCGCCCAACCGTGCAGCCAGTCGATCACCTGCTGTTCGGGCAGGGCGCTCTCGCCGGCATCCATGGCGAAACCGGTGGTGAACATTTCCGGCAAGACGATGAGATCGCGCCCGACGATCGGTGCCAGCAACGCGTCGAAGGCGGCCAGGTTAGCGAGGCCGTCGCGCCAGACCAGCGGTTGCTGCAACAGGGTAATTTTTAAAGTCGACATAACCGCTCCGCAGCTGCATCCAGCGTGGCGTCCTGTTTAGCGAAGCACAGCCGGATCAATTTATGGGGGAAAGGATCGGCACAGAAGACCGACAGCGGAATGGCCGCCACGCCCACGTGCTCGGTTAACCAATGGCAGAACGCCACATCGTCCAGATCGGAGATGGCGCTGTAGTCCGCCAGCAAGAAGTATGTACCCGCGCAGGGTAAAATTTCCAGTCGGCTGCTCGCCAGCGCCTGCACAAAGCGATCGCGCTTGGCGCGATAGAACGCCGGCAGTTGTCGCCAGTGCTCCGGCTCGGCGCGCAGGCTATCCGCCAGCGCCAGCTGCGCCGGGGTGTTGACCGAAAAGGTCAGGTATTGATGCACCTTGCGCACCTCGGCGCTCAGCGCGGCGGGCGCCACGCAGTAACCCACTTTCCAGCCGGTCATGTGGAAGGTTTTGCCGAAGGAGGACACCGCAATCGCGCGCTGGCGCAGCTGTGGGTGGGCCAGCACGCTGGCGTGGCCGCCTTTGGCGAAGCAGATGTGTTCGTAAACCTCGTCGCTGAGCACGTAGATTTCGCGTTCGGCAATGGCGTGCCACAGCTGCTGCATGTCTTCCGCCTGCCAGGCGGTGGCGGACGGGTTGTGCGGCGTGTTGACGATCACCAGGCGGGTGCGCGGCGACAGCGCGGCGGCGAACCCTGGCCAATCGACGGCAAACGCGGGCGGCTGCAGGGCGATGCGTTTGAGGATGCCGCCGGCCAGCGTCACCGCCGGCGCATAGCTGTCATAGCTGGGATCGAAACAGACCACCTCATCGCCGGGGCGCACCAGCGCGCTGATGGCGGCGAACAGCGCTTCGGTGGCGCCGGCGGTGACGGTCACTTCGGCGGAGGCGTCCGGTTGCCAGCCATACAGCTCGGCGGTTTTGTCGGCGATGGCTTCGCGCAGCGGCGCCACGCCGGTCATTGGCGCATATTGGTTGGCGCCCTGGGCGACGTGCCAGGCCAAGCGTTCTTTCAGGTAGTCCGGGCCGTCGAAATCAGGGAAGCCCTGCGACAGGTTGATCGCCTGATGCTGCTGCGCCAGCGCGCTCATCTGGGTGAAGATGGTGGTGCCCAGGGCAGGCAGTTTACTTTCGGGAATCAATGCGGAAGTGCTCATAGCAGGTGAATACTCCAGGCGCTTATATTGCCGTCAATATAACACGATGTTAGTATTTGGCAATCAAGACGCTTAGATGGCTAAATGCGAAAAAGTGCTTAGCCCGCCATGCGGCAGGTAAAGTTTCATCTGCCGGCCGCCTTACCGAACGGGAAACGATAATAATGACGGATAATCCGCAACTTACCGCATTGCTGGCGGCCTGCCACTGGATTGGCGACAAAGGCTGGTGCCCGGCGACCGGCGGCAACATGTCGCTGCGCCTGGACGAACGTCAGTGCCTGGTCACCGAGTCCGGCAAAGACAAGGGCAGCCTGAGCGCCGCCGATTTTCTGCGGGTGGATATCGCCGACAATCATGTGCCGAGCGGCCGCACGCCATCGGCGGAGACTGGGCTGCATACGCTGCTCTACCGCCTGTCTGCGCATATCGGCGCGGTGCTGCATACCCATTCCGTCAACGCTACCGTCCTGTCGCGGGTGGAGCGCGGTGATGCGCTGGTGCTGCAGGGGTACGAAATGCAGAAGTCGCTGGCCGGCCAGCGCAGCCACCTGGACAGCGTGGCGATCCCCATTTTTGATAACGATCAGGACATCCCCCGGTTGGCGGCGCGCGTGGCGGCCTATGCCGAGGCCACGCCGCTGCAATACGGCTTTCTGGTGCGCGGCCACGGTTTGTATTGCTGGGGAAGCCAGGTGGCGGAAGCCCGCCGCCATCTCGAAGGGCTGGAATTCCTATTCCAGTGTGAACTGCAACGCCGCTTACTGGAGGCGAAATGATCCGCGCCATCGTGACCGATATTGAAGGCACCACCAGCGATATTCGCTTTGTGCATCAGGTACTGTTTCCTTATGCCCGCGAACGGCTGGCGGATTTTGTGCGCCGCCATGCCGCTGAGAGCGAAGTCGCCGCGCCGCTGGCGGCGCTGCGCGCTGAAATTGACCAGCCGCAGGCAGATCTCGATGCGCTGATCGCCGCCCTGTACCGCTTTATGGATGAAGATCGCAAATCCACCGCGCTCAAGGCGTTGCAGGGCATCATCTGGCGCAGCGGTTACCGCGAAGGGGATTTTCGCGGGCATCTGTACCCGGAAGTCGCCGGGCAGTTGGCCGCCTGGCAGCGGCAGGGAGTGAAGCTTTACGTCTATTCCTCCGGTTCGGTGGAAGCGCAGAAGCTGCTGTTCGGCCACAGCGACGCCGGCGATCTGCAGCCGCTGTTCAGCGGCTATTTCGATACGCACGTCGGCGCCAAGCGTGAAACCGCGTCGTACCGCAACATCGCGCAGGCTATCGGCATCGCGCCCGACGAGCTGCTGTTCTTGTCCGACATCCACCAGGAGCTGGATGCGGCGCAGGCCGCCGGCTGGCATACCTGCCAGCTGATCCGCGATGAGGCGGACGAGCAGAGCCGGCATCCGCAGGTTAACCGTTTTGATCGCATCGATTTAGGGGAGTTCGTCTCATGAGTGGATTGACCATTTTCAGCGATAAAGCGCCGCAGCAGCCGCTGTGGCAGAGCCGCGACGCGCAAGAGATCCAGCGCCAACTGGCGCAAATCGGCGTGCGCTTTGAACGTTGGCAGGCGGATCGCGAGCTGGGCGATAATCCGCAGCCGGAGGCGGTGATCGCCGCCTACCAGCATGAGATAGACCGGCTGGTGGCGGAAAAGGGCTACCAGAGCTGGGACGTGATCAGCATGCGGCCGGACCACGAGCAGCGTCAGACGCTGCGCGAAAAATTCCTGTCCGAACACACGCACGGCGAGGATGAAGTGCGCTTTTTCGTTGAAGGGGCGGGGCTGTTTTGCCTGCATCTGGACGGCAAGATCTTCCAGATCCTGTGCGAAAAGAACGATCTGATCTCGGTGCCGGCCAACACTCGCCACTGGTTCGATATGGGATCGGCGCCGCACTTTACCGCGATCCGGGTGTTCGACAACCCGGAAGGCTGGGTGGCGCACTTCACCGGCGACAAGATCGCCGATGCCTATCCGCGTCTGGACTGATCGTCAATCGGCGGGCGTTACCCCAGCGCCCGCTGGAAAATCCCCGCTTCAACCTGCTGCGGCGTGATCACGCCGCTGTCGAACACCCACCCGCTGATAAGCTTCGCCGGCGTGACGTCGAACGCCGGATTGTAGACCGGCGCGTCGGTTGGCGCCCACTGGCAGGCGCCGAAGCTGCCTGAAACGCCGGTGACTTCGGTCGCCGCGCGCTGCTCGATCGGGATGGCGGCGCCGTCCGGGCAGTGCGGATCGTGGGTGGTATGCGGGGCGGCCACGTAGAACGGAATGCCGTGGTAGTGCGCCAGCACCGCCAGGCTGTAGGTGCCGATTTTGTTGGCGACGTCGCCGTTGGCGGCGATGCGATCCGCGCCGACCCACACCGCATCGACCTGGCCCTGCGCCATCAGGCTGGCAGCCATCGAATCGCAGATCAGGCGATAGGGTATGCCCAGTTCGCCCAGTTCCCAGGCGGTCAGACGGCCGCCCTGCAGCAGCGGCCGGGTTTCATCGACCCATACCTGTTGCACCTTGCCCTGCTGGTGGGCGCGCAGCAGCACCCCGATGGCGGTGCCGACGCCGGCGGTGGCCAATCCGCCGGTATTGCAGTGGGTCAGCAGGCGGCTGCCGGGCTTGACCAGCCCAGCGCCGTGATCGGCGATGCGATCGCACAGCAGGCGATCTTCTTCGACTAACCGCAGCGCTTCGTTCACCATCGCCGGCACCCAATCAGGCTCCGCCAGCGCCAGCTTCATGCGATCCAGATTGTTCATCAGGTTGACCGCCGTCGGGCGGGCGGCGCGCAGCGTGTGCAGCGCCTGCTCCAGCTCGGCACGCGATAGACCGCGTTCCGCGAGCAGCGCCAACAGCAGGCTGGCGGACAGCCCGATCAGCGGCGCGCCACGCACCCGCAGGCTGTGAATGTGCCCGACCAACTCTTCCACGCTATCGCAGGCGCGCCACCGCTTTTCCTGCGGCAGGGCTTGCTGATCGAGGATCCAAAGGCGGTTGTCCTGCAGGGTCAAACTGGTGGTGTTAAGCGCTTGCATCGGCGGTTAATTCCTTGTTGCGTGGTTATTGCATCTGAAACGCTATTCTGCCAACATGACTTCCAGATGTATAGACGTCCAAATGCTTTTACGTCTAAATAAACAGAATCGCTGGGTCAGTGAGAGAGAACAGAGGGGTTGGGGAATGTCGCTTTATCGTACGTTTACGGCTGCCGACGCCGTTGAATACGCCCGCCAATACGGGCAGGTGGCTGAGCCGCAGGCGCTGGTCAGCGCCGACGAGATCGGTGACGGCAACCTGAACCTGGTGTTCAAGATCCGCGATCGCGAAGGCGTGAGCCGGGTGATCGTCAAACAGGCGCTGCCCTACGTGCGCTGCGTGGGCGAATCCTGGCCGCTGACGTTGGATCGGGCGCGCATCGAAGCGGAAACGCTGCTGGTCCACGGCGGTTTCTGCCCAAGGCATACGGTAAAAGTCTTGCATCACGATCCCGAATTGGCGGTGATGGTGCAGGAAGATCTCTCCGATCATTGCATCTGGCGCAGTGAACTGGTGCAGGGCAACTATCACCCGCTGGCGGCCGGGCAACTGGCAGAATACCTGGCGCAGACGCTGTTCCACACCTCCGATTTTTATCAGTCGGCGCAGCGGAAGAAGGCGGAAGTCAGCCGTTTCACCAACCCAGAGCTGTGCCAGATCACCGAAGATCTGTTCTTTACCGATCCCTATATCGACCATGAGCGCAATCAGTTCGAGGCGGCGTTGTTGCCGCAGGTGCAGGCGTTGCGCGCGGATGCACCGCTGAAGCTGGCGGTCGCCAGCCTGAAACATCGCTTCCTCAGTAAGGCGGAGGCGCTGCTGCACGGGGACATTCACAGCGGTTCGATCTTCGTGGCGGAAGGGCGGTTAAAAGCGATCGATGCCGAATTCGGTTTCTACGGCCCGATCGGTTTCGATATCGGCACTGCGTTAGGCAACCTGCTGCTCAACTATTGCGGCCTGCCGGGGCTGTTCGGGCCGCGCGACGCCGCCGCCGGGCGCGAACAGCCCCGGCAGGATGTGCGCGAGCTGTGGCTGATTTTCGCCGATCGCTTCCTGGCGCTATGCCATCAGCAGAGCCGCGATGCGGCGCTGGCGACGCCGGGTTACGCTGAGCAGTTCCTGCAGCAGGTCTGGACTGACGCAGTAGGGTATTGCGGCACCGAACTGATCCGGCGCACCATCGGCCTGGCGCACGTCGCCGATCTGGACAGCATTGCCGACGCCGATATGCGCCTCGACTGCCAGCGCCATGCGCTGGGACTGGGGCGCACGCTGATCGTTAATGCGTCGCAGATTGAGCATATCGACGCGCTGTTGGCGCGTATTCGCCAGCAAGGTTGAATAACTCGGCAATGAGGCAAACCCGGCTGCGGCCGGGTTTTTTATTTTTAAGAACTTATTGGTATCAGCAATAGAATAGATAAATTTTTTTTAACTAAAAAGGTATTTTTGTTCGTGTCTTATTTGTAAATTTAATTATATTTCCTGACCGTTGGTTACATGTCTTTAATATCGGTGTCCGCACCGGCGATGTGCTTATTTACCCAGTATTCATTGAGCGGGTTAAAATAAAAAATAGGCGACTGCGTTTTTTTTGATCGTTTTATTGTGGGAGTAGAAAGAAAAAAAGAGCCTTTTTATCGATAAAAGCTATCGCACCGCTGTTACTTTCTTATGGGTGGGAATAGCTCATGCTCTAAATTGAATAAAGTTGCAGGTTGATAAAATCAAAGTTACCTCCTAGATTGTTCGAGGGTCAGATAAACGCAAATAAATAACGCAAGGTTATTAACTATTAATCGCCTTCGGCATCACTTTGTCTGATTATTCCTGTCGAGATCGGAGTGCTCCATGCAATTAACGCCAAGAGAAATCGAAAAATTGATGGTCTATACCCTGGCCGACGTCGCATTAAAGCGAAAGTCCAGAGGGATAAAGCTGAATTACCCCGAGGCGGTGGCGATTATTACCACCGCAGCGCTGGAAGGCGCCCGCGAGGGAAAAACGCTGGAAGAAGTCATGAACGATACGCGGCAGGTATTGAGCCGCGATGACGTCATGGATGGTGTGGCGGACTTGATCCCGCACGTGCAGGTCGAAGCGATATTCAGCGACGGCAGCCGCCTGGTGACGGTGCACGACCCGATTCAGTAAGTGCGGTTGGCTTTCCTGATTGCCACGGATAAATCTTATCAGCACAGGTATTTCAATGAAAAAGCATGACCAAGAAAAGCACGTGCCGCCAGGCGGCTATATCCTGTCCGAAAGCCCCATTACCTTCAATGAAGATCGCGAGACGGTTATTTTAACGGTGCGCAACACCGGTGACAGGCCTATTCAGGTCGGTTCGCATTTTCATTTCTTCGAAGCCAACAAAGCGCTGCAATTCGATCGCGCCGCCGCCTTTGGCAAGCGTTTAAATATCACAGCCACGACGGCGATCCGTTTTGAACCCGGTGATGAGATTGAGGTGGCGCTGATTGCTATCGGCGGCAAGCAAACGGTCTACGGTTTTAATAATCTGGTAGACGGTTGGGCGGGTGACAGCCCGGTAGCAGCGGGTGAAAGGGTAAAGAAAACGATAGATGTAAAGCGAGCTATTGAGCTGGGTTATAAAAACCTCGTTCAGACGCCGCCGAAAACGAGCGAGGAATAACGCATGCCAACCGTCTCCAGGCAAGAATATGCCGGGCTGTTCGGCCCAACCACCGGCGATAAAATTCGTTTGGGCGATACGCAACTGTTTATTGAAATAGAGAAAGACCTGCGCGGCTACGGCGAGGAATCGGTCTACGGCGGCGGCAAGTCGCTGCGTGACGGCATGGGCGCCGACAACCGATTAACCAGCGATAACGTCCTGGATCTGGTGATTACCAACGTGACGATTTTGGACGCCCGGCAAGGGGTGATCAAGGCGGACGTCGGCATCAAGAACGGCCTGATCGCCGGCATCGGCAAAAGCGGCAACCCGGCGATGATGAACGGCGTCACGCCCGGCATGGTGGTGGGCGTCAGCACCGACGCCATCTCGGGTGAGCACCTGATCCTGACCGCCGCCGGCATCGATACGCATATCCACTTCATTTCGCCGCAGCAGGCGGCGCATGCGCTCTCCAACGGCGTGACGACGTTCTTCGGCGGCGGCGTCGGACCGACCGACGGCTCCAACGGCACTACCGTGACCGCCGGGCCCTGGCATATCCACCGCATGCTGCGCGCTTTTGAGACTATGCCGGTCAACGTGGGGATGCTCGGCAAGGGGCACGCTTCGCACGCTGCGCCGCTGGTCGAACAAATCGCCGCCGGCGTGGCGGGGCTGAAAGTGCATGAGGACTGGGGCGCCACCAACTCCGCGCTGCGCCACGCGCTGCGCGTGGCCGACGACATGGATATTCAGGTGGCGGTGCATACCGACAGCCTGAATGAAGGCGGTTACGTCGAGGACACCATCGACGCCTTTGAAGGACGCACCATCCACACCTTCCATACCGAAGGCGCCGGCGGCGGGCACTCGCCGGATATCATCAAGGTCGCCGCGCAGATGAACGTGTTGCCGAGCTCCACCAACCCCACGCTGCCGTTCGGCATCAACAGCCAGGCCGAATTGTTCGACATGATCATGGTGTGCCACAACCTCAATCCCAATGTGCCGGCCGACGTGGCGTTCTCCGAAAGCCGGGTGCGGCCGGAAACCATCGCAGCGGAAAACGTGCTGCACGACATGGGCGTGCTGTCGATGTTTTCCAGCGATTCCCAGGCGATGGGGCGGGTGGGCGAAAACTGGCTGCGGGTGATGCAGACGGCGCACGCGATGAAAGTCGCGCGCGGCAAGCTGCCGGAAGATGCGGCGGAGCACGACAACTTCCGCGTGTTGCGCTACGTGGCGAAGATCACCATCAATCCGGCGATTGCGCAGGGCATCAGCCACGTGCTGGGTTCGGTCGAGGTCGGCAAGATGGCCGATCTGGTGCTGTGGGAGCCGCGCTTCTTCGGGGCCAAGCCGAAGCTGGTAATCAAGGGCGGGATGATTAACTGGGCGGTGATGGGCGATCCCAACGCGTCGTTGCCGACGCCGCAGCCCACGTTCTACCGCCCGATGTTCGGCGCCATGGGTAAATCGCTGCAGGAAACCTGCGTCACCTTCGTCTCCGGCGCCGCGTTGCACGACGGTATCAAAGAGAAACTGGGGCTGGAGCGGCAGGTGATGGCGGTGCATAACTGCCGGGCGATCTCCAAGCAGGACATGGTGCGCAATGCGGAAACGCCGCACATCGAGGTGGATCCCGAAACCTTCGCGGTCAAGGTCAACGGCGAACATGCCACGGTGAAGCCGATCACCACCGCCGTGCTTAATCAACGTTACTTCTTCAGCTAGGGATCGCTGCTCATGATCGTGATTGAAAAGATACTCGGCAATATCAAACGGGATGCCGACTGGCGCGAGCGTTTGCAACATGCCTCGCTGGACGTATTGGCGCTCTCGCAGTGGGAGGCGCAGAAAAGCCGCTGCCGCAAAACCACCCGCGACGGCCAGGACCTCGGTATTTCCCTCGATCGTCACCAGGTGCTGGCCGACGGCGACGTGTTGCTCTGGAACGAAGCGAACCGCAGCGCGGTGGTGGTGCAGATGAACCTGCGCGATGTGATGGTCATCCATCTTGAGTCGCTGCTGGCGACCGATATGGCGACGGTGCTGAAGACCGCGTTCGAACTGGGGCATGCGCTGGGCAATCAGCACTGGAAATCGGTCATCAAAGGGAATCGCATCTTTATTCCGCTGACGGTGGCGACCAAGGTGATGGATTCGGTGATGAAAACCCACGGTTTCCATGCGTTGCCTTATTCGTTCGTGAAGGGCGAAAGCATTCTGCCGCATTTGACCCAGCCCGAAGCGCGCCTGCTGTTCGGCGGTGCGGAGGATTCCGCCACCCATGTGCATGTCGACAGCCCATTCCTCGGTCAGCATGTGATCAAATTGAAATGAACGCCGTTCAGTTGATTCGCATCCTGCAGTTTGCCGACTCGGTGCTGCCGGTGGGGGCGTTTGCCTTTTCCAACGGCGTCGAGTCGGCGATCCAGGCCGGCATCGTGCGCGATGCCGACACGCTGCAGTCGTTCACCCGCACCGCCTTGCAACAGGCGGCGGGCGGCGACGGCCGAGCGGTGGCGGCGGCCTGCCGGGCGCTGCAGGCCGGCGATCGCGAAGCGGCGATTGAGCATGACTGGGCGCTGTACAACCGCAAGCTGAACGAAGAGGGCCGCAACATGGTGGTGCGGATGGGAAAAAAGCTGGCGGAAATGGCGGCGGCCATCTGCGATGAGCCCCAGGTGGTCTGGTGGCTTGAGCAGATCAAAGCCGGTCGCGCCGCCGGTACCTATCCGGTAACGCAGGCGGTGGTGATGACGGCGCTGGGCGCCGGCCCGCGCGAGGTGGCGGTGATGCATCAGTACGGCGTGGCGATGACCATTCTCAGCGCCGCCATGCGCCTGATGCGCGTCACCCATATCGACACCCAACGCATCCTGTTTCAACTCAACCGGGACATCGACGTTTTTTGCGACGAAGCCGAACGCGGCGGCGTTGAACAAATGGCCTCTTACGCGCCGGTGACCGATGTCCTGGCCGCACTGCACGTCGGCGCATTTACCCGACTGTTCAGCAACTGATAATAAGGAACGATCAGAGTGAAAAAAATTACCCGCATCGGTATCGGCGGCCCGGTAGGCTCGGGCAAGACCGCGATTATTGAAGTCATTACGCCGCGCTTGATCGAGCGGGGCATCAGCCCGCTGATCATCACCAACGACATCGTCACCACCGAAGACGCCAAACAGGTCAAGCGCACGCTCAAGGGGATCCTGGACGAGGAAAAAATCCTGGGCGTCGAAACCGGTGCCTGCCCGCATACCGCCGTGCGCGAGGATCCGAGCATGAATATCGCGGCGGTAGAGGAGATGGAGGCCCGCTTTCCGGAAAGCGACGTGGTGATGATCGAGAGCGGCGGCGATAACCTGACGCTGACCTTCAGCCCGGCGCTGGCGGACTTTTACATCTATGTCATCGACGTCGCCGAAGGGGAAAAGATCCCGCGCAAAAACGGCCCAGGCCTGGTGCAGGCCGACATCCTGGTGATTAACAAAATCGACTTGGCTCCCTATGTCGGCGCCAGCCTGGCGGTGATGGAACACGACACCCGCGTGGTGCGAGGCGAGCGGCCTTATATTCTCACCAACTGCAAAACCGGCGAAGGCATTGGCGAACTGGTGGACATGATCATGCGTGATTTCCTGTTCACCCATGCGCCGTCGGCGGCGGTATGACGGCGGCCAGCGAAGCCGCGAGGCGCGTTGCGCAGCTTGGCGCCGACGCGCCGGAGCTGGCCGATTATCAGGATGAACCGCCGCAAATGGCCAGCGGCGGCGTGGGCAAAACCGGCTATCTGCGGCTGGGGTTTGCGCTAAGTGGGCATCGCAGCGTGCTGCGGCAGATGGAGCGGCGCGTGCCGTTTCTGGTGCAGCGGGCGCTGTATTGGGATGAAGCGCTGCCGCAGATGCCGTGCGTGTTCGTGATCTCCACCTCGGGGTGCATCTTGCAGGGCGATCGTCTGACGCTCGAGGTGCAGGTCGCTCCCCAGGCCTGCGGGCATGTCACCACCCAATCGGCGACCAAGATCCACGCCATGGAAAATAATTACGCGGCGCAGATGCAGACGCTGACGCTCGAAGAGGGCAGCTATCTGGAGATGATGCCCGATCCGGTGATCCCCCACTGCGGCTCGCGTTTCATTACCGATACCCGCATTACGCTGCACCCGACGGCGACGCTGCTCTACGGCGAGATCCTGATGTCGGGGCGCAAACACCATCAGGCGGATCGCGGGTTCAGATTCGACGTGTACGCCTCGCGCATCAGCGCCTGCCGCCCCGAGGGCAAGACGCTGTTTGTCGAACGCTATGTGCTGGAACCGCATAAACACCCGCTGAACGGAGTCGGCGTGATGGGGCCGTTCGACGTGTTCGGCAATGTGATCCTGCTAACGCCGCCTGAGCACCATCAGCGGATCCTCGATCGCATCGCGCCCCAGTATGACGAGGCTGAGGGGATCGCCAGCGGCGTCAGCCGGTTGCCTAACGAGTGCGGGCTGATCTTTAAGGCCCTGGGCAAAGAGGCGCGCCAGGTGAAGGCGGCCATTCGCGTTTTCTGGCGCGTCGCCCGGGAAGAGATCCTGGGCGTGACGCTGCCCGAGCCCTTTATCTGGCGCTAATCTGCAGCGGGAAGCGGTCATGACGACAAGGTGGAGTTGGGGCGGGCTGTGTGCCCACAGCCGGATAGCGGCGGCGACGGATGCGGTGCTGCGCGGCTGTTCGCAGGTGATGTTTCAAAATAACCCGTTGACCGGATTACTGTTTTTTATCGCCATTTTTGTGGGTGCCTATGAGGAAGGGTTGCCGCAGGTGGCCTTCGGCTGTCTGCTGGGCACCGCATCGGCGACGCTGAGTGCGGCGTGGCTGGTGGACGATCGCACGGCGTTGCGCTCTGGCCTGTATGGCTACAACGGCTGCCTGGTCGGCGCCGCGCTGCCGACCTTTTTGCTGCCTTCGGCCTGGCTATGGATCGGCGTGATGTTCAGCAGCACGATCTCGGTGATCGTCACCGTTGGCCTCAATCGGCTGTTGCGCACCTGGAAGATCGCGGCGCTGACGGCGCCTTTCGTGCTGACCACCTGGACGGTACTGTTGGCCAGCTACCCGTTCAGCCATCTGCGGCATGTACGGTTGCCGGCGGCGGCCATCCCGGCCGACGGGGCGGTGTTCTACGCGCATCCCGGCGTCGCAGAGATGCTGAGCGGCGCGCTGCACGGCGTCTCTCAGGTCTTTTTGTGCAGCAGCGTGAGCGGTGGCGTACTGCTGTTGCTCGGGCTGGCGGTTTCGTCGCCGCGCGCGATGCTGCTGGGTTTTTTCGGCGCGTTGCTGGCGGTGGCCACATCGCTGGCGATCGGCGCCGATCCGCAGGCGGTTTTCGCCGGGCTGTACGCCTTCAGCGCAGTGCTGACGGCGGTGGCGCTGGGATCCGTCTTCAACCCGCCCGGCCGGCGGGTGCTGATCTATACGCTGCTCGGCGTGATTTTCACGGTGCTGGTTCAGGGAGCGTTCAATACCCTGCTGGCTCCGCTGGGCATGCCGTCGCTGACCATGCCGTTCGTGATCGCGTCCTGGCTGTTTTTGAGCGCCAATCCGGCGGTGATCGCGGCGCGGCGCTAATCCATTGATTTGAACATAACGATAAAACAGGAGTGTGGGTATGGCGGGAGTTTCCGAAGGATTGCATGGCGCGGCCCGGCGACGGGCGGTATCTCTGTTGCTGGGGCTGGTGGCGGTCAACGTCATCGTCTGGCTGCTGGCGCTGGCAGTGTTCAAAGACAATGCGGCGCTGATGGGCACCGCATTGCTGGCCTACAGCTTTGGTCTGCGCCATGCGGTGGATGCCGATCACATCGCCGCGATCGACAACGTGACCCGCAAGCTGATGCAGCAGGGCAAAACGCCGGTGGCGGTCGGCACCTTCTTCTCGCTCGGCCACTCGACCATTGTGGTGCTGGCCTCGGCCGCCATTGCCGCGACGGCGATGATGTTCAGTCGCCAGATGGGCTGGTTTCACGAAACCGGCGGCCTGATCGGCACGCTGGTGTCCTCGTTGTTTTTGCTGACGGTGGCCTTTATCAACCTGCTGGTGCTGATCTCTGTGTGGCGTGCGTTCCGGCAGGTGAAAGCGGGCGAGCTGCCTGCGCATCAATCGCTGGATCTGCTGATGAGCGGCGGCGGTGTGCTGGCGCGTTGCTTCCGCCCGCTGTTCAAGTTGGTGAACCAGAGCTGGCATATGTACCTGGTGGGCTTCTTGTTTGGCCTGGGCTTTGACACCGCCACCGAGGTCGGGCTGCTGGGGATTTCGGCCGCCGGCGCGGGCCATGGCATGAACCTGTGGAGCATCATGCTGTTCCCGGCGCTGTTCGCCGCCGGCATGGCGCTGATCGACTCCATCGACAACTTCGTGATGATTGGCGCTTACGGCTGGGCGTTTTCCAAACCGATCCGCAAGCTGTACTACAACATGACCATCACGGCGGCGTCGGTGATCATCGCGGTGTTTATCGGCGGCATCGAGGCGCTCGGGCTTATCGCCGACAAGCTGGCGCTGTCCGGCCCGCTGTGGGACATCGTCGCGCGGCTCAACGATCATCTGGGGGAGATGGGCTACTGGGTGATCGCCGTGTTCATCTTCTGCTGGCTGGTGTCGGTGGTGAATTACCGCCTGCGCGGCTACGACAAACTGACGGTCAGCGGTTGAAAAGGCGGGTGCTCGTGGATCCTGCCTGACACCATCAGCCAACGGCGGGGTTCGCCCCGCCCGT
>NZ_VOSN01000005.1:824585-1054517 GCF_020858655.1 Serratia montpellierensis | reverse complement strand
TTGCCTTACCGTTCGGATTCGTAAGCCAAAGTGGCCGCAACCTCCGAGTCTCCCAGCCTGATGCGCAGTTCGCACAGCGAACCGCGGGTTAGCCAGATGAACGCGATCAGCGTCATACAGACGATCACCAGCTTAAGCACGACCCGTTTTTGCTGCATTTTTGACCTCCCTATCCTTGCCTTGCGGCGGGTAAGAGGCTAACCTGATGTTGCTTGGCATCAGAGTGGCCTCGGGTTGATAATATCGACTCGGGGCCTTTCTCTTTCTCTCCTTTGCCAAGGCTCCGGACAGAAAGATCCAGAGCACCCGCTGCGCAGTCTACTCGAACTTCCTTCCCGTGAAATCCGCCGTTGCGCCAACCTGCGGCGCGGTGCGCAGTTTGCGGTGCAAGAAAAGAAAAAGGGGCGATGATGATCGCCCCTTGGATGCGTGGAGTGGGAATTGGCGTTAAGCCGCTTCGGTCTGCTGTTGGCGCTTAGACTGCGCCGCCGGCTTTTCCGGCTTGGCGGCCGCCAGCGCATCCGGCGCAAAGTCGTCCACGTTGATGGAGCGCAGACGGCTCTCTTCGGCTTTCACCAGGATCTTCGCTTCGTCGGCGCTGATCTTGCCTTCTTCCAGCGCGCGTTCCGCTAAACGATCCAGACGGGTGAACGGCAGGTTTTTGCCGGCTGCCTTGCACAGACGTTCGTGAATCGGCTCGGCGGCCATCACGTCGGCCAGCGCCGCTTCCAGCAGGCCGATTGGGTTATGTTCGCTCGGCGTCAGGTACTGGCCGCGCCCCAGGCGGCTGCGGGTGGCGGAAGGCACCTGCAGGATCTTGGCCAACTGGTGATCCAGACGATCGGACGGTGCGGTATGCACACGGCCGAGCGGGAAGACCACGAAGCGCATCGCGCCGGCGATAAAGCGGTTCGGGAAGTTGCGCAGCAGGTCATCCAGCGCCTGTTCGGCCTTATGCAGGCTGTCTTGCACGCCCCAATGCACCAGCGGCAGATCTTCTTTCTGACGGCCTTCGTCGTCAAAGCGTTTCAGCACGGCGGAAGCCAAATACATCTGGCTGAGGATATCCCCCAGGCGAGCGGAGATACGCTCACGGCGCTTCAGGCTACCGCCCAGCACGCCCATGGAAACGTCCGACAGCAGCGCCAGGTTGGCGCTCAGGCGGTTCAGCTGCTGATAGTAGCGACGGGTCGCGTCCTTGGTCGGCGTGGCGCTGGTACGGCCGTTGGTCAGGCCCAGCCAGAAGCTGCGTACCTTGTTGCTGCCGACGTGGCCCAGGTGGCCGAACAGCGATTTATCGAAGGCGTTCAGATCGTTGCTCTGCGCCGCCGCCATTTCATCCAGCACATAAGGATGGCAGCGGATCGCGCCTTGACCGAAGATCATCATGGTACGGGTCAGGATGTTCGCGCCTTCCACCGTGATGGCAATCGGTGCGCCCTGATAGGCGCGAGCCAGGAAGTTGGATTCACCGAGCATGATGCCTTTACCGCCGGCGATGTCCATGGCGTCAACGATCGACTGCTGACCGCGGTGCGTGCAGTGGTATTTGACGATGGCCGACAGTACGGCCGGCTTCTCGCCCTGTACCAGCGCATAGGTGATCAGCGAAGCGGCGGCGTCCATCACATAGGTGTTGCCGGCGATGCGCGCCAACGGCTCTTCGATCCCTTCCATCTTGCCGATGGAGATTTTGAACTGACGACGAATGTGCGCGTAGGCGCCGGTCGCCAGGGCGATGGATTTCAGGCTGCCGGTAGAGTTGGACGGCAGGGTGATGCCGCGACCGACCGACAGACACTCAACCAGCATGCGCCAGCCCTGGCCGGCCATTTTCGGCCCGCCGATGATGTAATCGATCGGCACGAACACGTCGGTGCCACGGGTTGGGCCGTTCTGGAACGGCACGTTCAGCGGGAAGTGGCGGTTGCCGATCTCCACGCCCGGCGTGCTGGTCGGGATCAGCGCACAGGTGATGCCTGGGGATTCATTGTCGCTCAGCAGGCGGTTCGGGTCATGCAGTTTAAACGCCAGGCCCAGTACGGTGGCGACCGGCGCCAGCGTGATGTAGCGCTTGTTCCAGGTCAGGCGCATGCCCAGCACCTGCTTGCCCTGCCAGTCGCCCATGCATACGGTGCCGACGTCCGGAATGGCACCGGCATCGGAGCCCGCTTCCGGGCTGGTCAGCGCGAAGCAAGGGATCTCGTCGCCGCGCGCCAGGCCCGGCAGGTAGTGGTTTTTCTGTTCTTCGGTGCCGTAGTGCTGCAGCAGTTCGCCCGGGCCGAGGGAGTTTGGCACGCCGACGGTGATCGCCAGGATGCCGGAAACGCCGGCCAGCTTTTGCAGCACCTGCGCCTGAGCGTAAGGGGAGAATTCCAGACCGCCGTACTCTTTCTTGATGATCATCGCGAAGAAACGGTGTTCTTTCAGGTATGCCCAGAGTTCAGGCGGCAGATCGGCCAGTTCGTGGGTGATCTGGAAGTCGTTGGCCATGCGGCAGGCTTCTTCCACCGGGCCGTCGATAAACGCCTGCTCTTCTTCCGTCAGGCGCGGTTTCGGGTAGCTGTGCAGCTTGTTCCAGTCCGGCGCGCCGCGGAACAGATCGCCTTCCCACCAGGTGGTACCGGCGTCGATCGCTTCCTTCTCGGTGGTGGACATCGGCGGCATCACCTTGCGGAAGGCGCGCAGCGCCGGCGCGGAGAGTAGGGAACGGCGTACAGAGGAAAGGTTCAGCGGCAGCAGCACGATCGCCAGCGGCAGTAACAGCCAGAAGCTCCACAGGCCGATAGCACCCATGGCGGCGGTGTACGCCACCAGGATCAGGCTGCTGAGGGTAAGGTTCACTCGGTGGTAGAACACCACGCCGAGGAGAGCCAGGAAAACGACGATACTAAGAACCATCATAAGAAGCTCCGAAGTAGTAAGAGGTCTGACCTGTTGTGTGTATGTAATAGGTTTTAGTACAAGGCAGAATTTTTATCAATGCGTTTACAGTTTAATTACAACTCAGGTCACAAACTGACAGCACCAATCATCAAAAAGCTCTCCGCTTCCTTAACCGGCGCGCTGTTTGGCTGAGAATGCTTCTCGCTGTTTCCGCGATCCGGTACACTGCGGAGCGGAAGATTTGACGATAACAAGAGGTTCCTCATGTACCACGACCTTATTCGCAGTGAACTGAACGAAGCGGCTGATACCCTGGCGAAATTTATCAATGACGACGCCAACATCGACGCCATCCAACGTGCGGCGGTGCTGCTGGCGGATTCCTTCAAAGCCGGCGGTAAAGTGATTTCCTGCGGCAACGGCGGTTCCCATTGCGACGCGATGCACTTCGCCGAAGAGCTGACCGGCCGCTACCGTGAAAACCGTCCGGGCTACCCGGCGATTGCCATCTCGGACGTGAGCCACCTGTCCTGCGTCAGCAACGACTTCGGCTATGAGTACGTATTCTCTCGCTATGTGGAAGCGGTAGGCCGCGAAGGCGACGTGCTGCTGGGCATTTCCACCTCCGGCAACTCCGGCAACATCATCAAAGCCATCGACGCGGCGCGTGCCAAGGGGATGAAAGTGATCACCCTGACCGGCAAGGACGGCGGCAAGATGGCGGGTTCCGCCGATGTGGAAATTCGCGTGCCGCACTTCGGCTACGCCGACCGCATTCAGGAAATCCACATCAAAGCGATTCACATCTTGATTCAGCTGATCGAAAAAGAGATGGTTAAGGCTTGATAGCCTTCGGGGAGCTGCGGCTCCCCATGGATAAGACGGCGGACGCCGCATGGTGCGTCCGCACAGCCTGTGTCAGTGTGGTTAAGGAGTGCTGGCGATGTGTGAACTGCTCGGGATGAGCGCAAACGTACCGACCGATATCTGCTTCAGCTTTACCGGCCTGGTACAGCGCGGCGGCCGCACCGGGCCGCATAAGGATGGCTGGGGCATTACCTTCTATGAAGGGAACGGCTGCCGCACATTCAAGGATCCGCAGCCGAGCTTCAACTCGCCGATCGCCCGCCTGGTACAGGACTACCCGATCAAGTCCTGTGCGGTGGTGTCCCATATTCGCCAGGCCAATCGCGGCGAAGTGGCGTTGGAAAACACCCACCCGTTCACCCGCGAACTGTGGGGCCGCAACTGGACCTACGCGCACAATGGCCAATTGAAAGGCTATCGTCAGTTGGATACCGGCACGTTCCGCCCGGTCGGCCAGACCGACAGCGAATACGCGTTCTGCTGGCTGCTGCATCAGCTGGCGCTGAAATACCCGCGCACCCCGAGCCAGTGGCCAGCGGTTTTCCGCTATATCGGCCTGTTGGCGAGCCAGCTGCGCAAGAAAGGGGTCTTCAATATGCTGTTGTCGGACGGGCGCTTCGTGATGGCCTATTGCTCCACCAACCTGTATTGGATCACGCGCCGCGCGCCGTTCGGCAAGGCGACGCTGCTCGATCAGGATGTGGAAATCGATTTTCAGCAGCAGACCACACCGAACGATGTGGTCACGGTGATCGCCACCCAACCGCTGACCGCCAACGAAACCTGGCACAAGATTGAGCCAGGCGAGTTCGCGTTATTTCACTTCGGTGAGCGGCTTGTTCTGAGCGAAGGGATTGGTGTTGGGCGTCGGATTGGCTGACGCGTACTGCGTCATCTGGCCGCTGCTCATCAACGGTTGACCCAGCACATACTGGCCGTTGTCTACGGTCATCATCGGCGGCTGGTGGTTCTTCGCGAAGTAATCGTAACCCGGCTTCAGCTGGCGCCAGAAGGCGATATAGCTGGATGACGCATGGCGCTTGAGGTTTTGCTCGGTCATGCGGAACGGGTAGATGCTGATGTCGACGCGGCTTTGGCCATAGGCGAAGGCGGCTTCGACGTAGCGATAGATCTCATCCATATAGGTGTTGGTCATCGCATAACAGCCAATCGATTTACATTCGCCGTGGATCATCAGATAAGCGCCGGAATAGCCCTGCGATTTATCGTAATCATTAGGGAAACCGATATTGATCGCCCGGTAATACTTGCTGTCGGGTTTCAGATGGCGCGCGTCAACGCTATAAAAGCCTTCCGGACTTTTAAAGTCGCCTTCACGACGTTTAGGACCCAGCCCACCGGAGAAATTACAGATCGGGAACGTGTTGACCAGGCGGAATTCATTGCCCATTCGGGCATACAATTCCAGCTTGCGTTCCTCTTTGAAGATCTGAATATAGACCGGCGAACCCAATAATTGCTGTTTAACTACCGGCGCTTCGGGTACCTGCTCGCTGGCGCTGCAGGCCGTGATCATCGGCATAGAAACAAGCATCGCAAACAACAGCGCGATTTTGCTCATTATTATTCCTGCTTATATTTATCTGCCGGCGCAATTGAGCTTGGCCAGCATGCCACTGATTATTGTTTTTACTGCTGCAAAACACCGCCAGATTACCAGCGCGTTTATTTTTAGCAATACGTGATATGTATAAAAAAACGACAAAGCTCGATAAAAGTGAAATGACCGGCAGATTTTAACGATAAGTAGTGAAAAACAGGCGAAATTTAATTGCGTTTGCTTGACCCAAGTCACGACGGAACGCAGAACAATGTTGCGAACAATGTTAATATTCTCTCTTCAATTTAACGCACTGTGGCGATTGAAGCGGCAAGAGTTATTGCATATAACCCGGCCGTTTTGATGGTTATTTGGCTACAGGCCGTTAACACATCGACTGTCGCGCAAACAACGGAAAAGGGGAATCAAGGGAATGCGCGTTACCCCGTATTTTCACTGCGAGAAAGTTCATGTTGGGCGTGCCGCCGTGCGCACTGCCCGGCAATCCTGGCATCGTCAGCACCCGCCTCTGGGGCCGGGCAGACGTGTAAACCCAACTACATCGTATAAATCCTATGATTAAGATCAGAAAAGGGTTAGATCTGCCGATAGCCGGGGCTCCGGTTCAGGCGATCCAAGATGGCCCGAATATTCAGCATGTCGCCCTGCTTGGGGAAGAGTATGTCGGAATGCGTCCCTCCATGCTGGTGCAGGAAGGCGATACCGTTAAGAAAGGCCAGGCGTTGTTCGAAGATAAGAAAAACCCCGGGGTTTTCTTCACGGCTCCCGCCAGCGGCCGCATCGCTGCGATTAACCGCGGCGAGCGGCGCGTATTGCAATCGGTGGTGATTGCGCTGGAAAACGGCGGCGACGATCAGCTCGAGTTCGCGCACTACCCGCTGGGGGAATTGGCCCAGTTGCCGCGCGAACAGGTCGAGAGCGAACTGATCGCCAGCGGCCTGTGGACCGCGCTGCGCACCCGCCCATTCAGCAAAACGCCGAGCCCCGGCAGCGAACCGCGCGCCATTTTCGTCACCGCGATGGATACCCAGCCGTTGGCCGCCGATCCGCAGGTGATCATCGCCGAGCAGCAGGCGGCGTTCAACGCCGGGCTGGTGGTCTTGGCGCGTCTGACGGCGGGCAAGGTACACGTATGCCACGCCGCCGGCGCCTCCGTTGGCCAGCAGAGCGGCCCGCAGATCGCCTACAGCGAATTTGCCGGCCCGCATCCCGCCGGGCTGGTGGGCACCCACATTCACTTCCTTGAACCGGTTAGCCTGAAGAAAACCGTTTGGCACATCGGCTACCAGGACGTCATCGCCATCGGTACGCTGTTCACCACCGGTCAGCTCGATACCCGCCGGGTCGTGGCGCTGGCCGGGCCTCAGGTGGCGCAGCCGGCGCTGCTGCGTACCCGCCAGGGGGCCAGCCTCGAGGAGCTGACCGCCGGCCGCCTGAAAGACGGTGAGAACCGGGTGATCTCCGGTTCGGTGCTGAACGGCATGCACGCCGCCGGGCTGAACGCCTGGCTCGGCCGCTTCCACTCGCAGGTGTCGGTGCTGGAAGAAGGGCGCGACAAAGAGCTGTTCGGTTGGATCGTGCCGTCGCCGAACAAGTTCTCCATCACCCGCACCACGCTGGGCCACTTCCTGAAGAACAAACTGTTCGCCTTCTCGACCACCACTAACGGCGGCGAGCGCGCCATGGTACCGATCGGCAACTACGAGCGGGTGATGCCGCTGGATATTCTGCCGACGCTGCTGCTGCGCGATCTGCTGGCGGGCGACAGCGACAGCGCGCAGGCGCTGGGCTGCCTGGAGTTGGACGAGGAAGATCTGGCGCTGTGCACCTTCGTTTGCCCCGGCAAGTATGAGTACGCGCCGGTGCTGCGCGAGGTGCTGACCAAGATTGAGCAGGAAGGATAACCCGATGGGCCTGAAGAATTATTTTGAGAAGATAGAGCATCACTTCACGCCGGGCGGCAAACTGGAAAAGTGGTATCCGCTGTATGAAGCGACTACCACGGTGTTTTACACCCCCGGTACGGTGACGCGCGGCGCTTCGCACGTGCGCGACGCCATCGATTTGAAACGCATGATGATCCTGGTGTGGCTGGCGGTGTTCCCGGCGATGTTCTGGGGCATGTACAACGTCGGCCAGCAGGCGATCCCGGCGCTGCACCATCTGTACAGCGGCGACGCGCTGCAACAGGTGCTGGCGGGTGACTGGCATTATCGCCTGGCGCAGTGGCTCGGCGCCTCGCTGGCGGCTGACGCCGGCTGGGTCAGCAAGATGGTGCTGGGCGCCTGTTACTTCCTGCCGATCTACGCCGTGGTGTTTGTCGTCGGCGGCTTCTGGGAAGTGCTGTTCGCCATCATCCGCAAACATGAGGTCAACGAAGGTTTCTTCGTCACCTCTATCCTGTTCGCGCTGATCGTGCCGCCGACCCTGCCGCTGTGGCAGGCCGCACTGGGCATCACCTTCGGCGTGGTGGTGGCCAAAGAGATCTTCGGCGGCACCGGGCGCAACTTCCTCAACCCGGCGTTGGCCGGCCGCGCCTTCCTGTTCTTCGCCTATCCGGCGCAGATCTCCGGCGATCTGGTGTGGACCTCTGCGGACGGTTTCTCCGGTGCGACGCCGTTGGCGCAGTGGAGCGCTGGCGGGGCGCACAGCCTGAGCAACGTGGCCACCGGCCAGTCCATCAGCTGGATGGACGCCTTCCTCGGCAACATTCCCGGCTCCATCGGTGAAGTCTCCACGCTGATGATCCTGATCGGCGGGGCGATAATCCTGTTCGGCCGCGTGGCCTCCTGGCGCATCGTCGCCGGCGTAATGCTCGGCATGGTGGCTTCCGCCCTGTTGTTCAACGCCATCGGTTCGGACACCAACCCGATGTTCGCCATGCCGTGGTATTGGCATCTGGTGCTGGGCGGCTTCGCCTTCGGCATGATCTTTATGGCGACCGACCCGGTTTCCGCCTCCTTCACCAACAAGGGGAAATGGTGGTACGGCATTCTGATCGGCGTGATGTGCGTGCTGATCCGGGTGGTCAACCCCGCCTATCCGGAAGGCATGATGCTGGCGATCCTGTTCGCCAACCTGTTCGCACCGCTGTTCGATTACCTGGTGGTGCAGGCCAACATCAAGCGGAGAAAAGCCCGTGGCGAATGAAGCGAAAAACGACGGCATCGGTAAAACGCTGCTGGTAGTGCTGCTGCTGTGTCTGGTGTGTTCAGTGGTGGTGGCGGGCTCCGCCGTCGGCCTGAAGTCCAAACAGCAGGAGCAAAAGCTGCTCGATAAGCAGCGCAATATTCTCGACGTAGCCGGCCTGTTGCAGCCGAAAATGGAGAGCGAGCAGGTCAAGCGCTTATACAGCGAACGCATCGAACCGCGCCTGGTGGATCTGAACAGCGGTGAGTTTGTCGCCGGCAAGGCGGCGGCGTTCGATCTGGGCGCCGCGCTGCGCGACGACGCCAAAAGCGTGGCGTTGCCCGCGGGCGACGATCCGGCCGGCATCAAGCGCCGCAGCAACCAGGCGGAAATCTACCTGGTGCGTGACGAAAGCGGCCAGGTGAACAAGCTTGTGCTGCCGGTATACGGCACCGGCCTGTGGTCGATGATGTACGCCTTCGTGGCGCTGGATAACGACGGCAACACGGTCAAGGGCATCACCTACTACGACCAGGGGGAAACGCCGGGGCTGGGCGGTGAGGTCGAGAACCCGTCCTGGCGCCAGCAGTGGGTCGGCAAGCAGCTGTTCGACGACAACGGACAGCCGGCGATCCGCGTGGTGAAAGGCGGTGCGCGTCAGGGGGATGTGCACGGGGTGGACGGCCTGTCCGGCGCCACGCTGACCTCCAACGGCGTGCAGCATACGTTTGATTTCTGGTTGGGCGAGCACGGCTTCGGCCCGTTCCTGAAAAAAGTTCGTGAAGGAGCGCTGAAAAATGGCTGATTCCAAAGAGATAAAGCGGGTCCTGTTGGGGCCGCTGTTCGACAATAATCCGATCGCCCTGCAGGTGCTGGGCGTCTGTTCTGCGTTGGCAGTGACCACCAAGCTGGAGACGGCGGTGGTGATGACCATTGCGGTGACGCTGGTCACGGCATTCTCCAGCTTCTTCATCTCGCTGATCCGTCACCATATTCCCAACAGCGTGCGCATCATCGTGCAGATGGCGATCATCGCCTCGCTGGTGATCGTGGTCGATCAGCTGCTGCGCGCCTATGCGTTCGAGATCTCCAAGCAGCTGTCGGTGTTCGTCGGCCTTATCATCACCAACTGTATCGTGATGGGGCGCGCCGAGGCTTATGCCATGAAGTCGCCGCCGATCGAGAGCTTTATGGACGGCATCGGCAACGGGCTGGGCTACGGGGTGATCCTGGTGCTGGTCGGTTTCCTGCGCGAGCTGATCGGCTCCGGCAAGCTGTTCGGCGTCCCGGTGCTGGAAACGGTGCAGAACGGCGGCTGGTACCAGCCGAACGGCCTGTTCCTGCTGGCGCCGAGCGCGTTCTTCATCATCGGCCTGCTGATCTGGGTGCTGCGCACCCTGAAGCCGGCGCAGATCGAAAAGGAGTAAAGGCCGATGGAACACTATATCAGCCTGTTTGTGCGCGCGGTGTTCGTCGAGAACATGGCGCTGGCGTTCTTCCTCGGGATGTGTACCTTCCTGGCGGTGTCGAAGAAGGTTTCGACCGCCTTTGGTCTGGGCATCGCGGTGACCATCGTGCTCGGCATTTCGGTGCCGGTGAACAACCTGGTCTACAACCTGATCCTGCGCGACGGCGCGCTGGTGGAAGGCGTCGATCTGAGCTTCCTCAACTTCATCACCTTCATCGGCGTGATCGCGGCGCTGGTGCAGATTTTGGAGATGATCCTCGATCGCTTCTTCCCGTCGCTGTATAACGCGCTCGGCATCTTCCTGCCGCTCATCACCGTGAACTGCGCCATCTTCGGCGGCGTGTCCTTCATGGTGCAGCGCGACTATAACTTCGCCGAATCGGTGGTGTACGGCTTTGGTTCCGGCACCGGCTGGATGCTGGCGATCGTCGCCATGGCGGGGATCCGCGAAAAACTCAAGTATGCCAACGTGCCGGCAGGGCTGCGCGGCCTGGGCATTACCTTTATCACCACCGGACTGATGGCGCTGGGCTTCATGTCCTTCTCCGGTGTTCAGTTGTAAAGGCGGGAAGAATTTATGGAAATTATTTTAGGCGTAGCCATGTTCACCACCATCGTGATGGTGCTGGTGTTGCTGATCCTGTTCGCCAAATCGAAGCTGGTGAACACCGGCGACATCGCGGTGGAGATCAACGGCGATCTGGATAAGAGCTTCCATGCGCCGGCGGGCGACAAGCTGCTCAACGTGCTCTCCAGCCAGGGGATTTTCGTCTCCTCGGCCTGCGGCGGCGGCGGTTCCTGCGGCCAGTGCCGGGTGGTGATCAAAGAGGGCGGCGGCGATATCCTGCCGACCGAGCTTTCGCACATCAACAAGCGCGAAGCGAAAGAGGGTTGCCGCTTGGCGTGCCAGGTGAACGTGAAGCAGAACCTGAAGATCGAGCTGCCGGAAGAGATCTTCGGCGTGAAGAAATGGGAGTGCGAGGTTATCTCCAACGATAACAAAGCCACCTTTATCAAAGAGCTGAAGCTGAAGATCCCCGATGGCGAGGACGTGCCGTTCCGCGCGGGTGGCTTCATCCAGATCGAAGCGCCGGCGCACGACATCAGCTACGCCGACTTCGAGGTGCCGCAGGAGTATCGCGGCGACTGGGACAAGTTCAACCTGTTCCGCTACCGTTCGACGGTGAACGACACCACGGTGCGCGCTTACTCGATGGCCAACTACCCGGAAGAGAAGGGCATCATCATGCTCAACGTGCGTATCGCCACGCCGCCGCCGAACAACCCGGACGTGCCGCCGGGCATCATGTCTTCCTATATCTGGTCGCTGAAAGCCGGTGACAAGGTGACCATCTCCGGGCCGTTCGGCGAGTTCTTCGCCAAGGACACCGACGCCGAAATGATCTTCATCGGCGGCGGCGCGGGCATGGCGCCGATGCGTTCGCACATCTTCGACCAGCTCAAGCGCCTGAACTCGAAGCGCAAGATCACCTTCTGGTACGGCGCGCGTTCGCTGCGCGAGATGTTCTATGAAGACGACTTCAACCAGCTGCAGGCGGAGAACGAAAACTTCACCTGGCACGTGGCGCTGTCGGATCCGCAGCCGGAAGATAACTGGACCGGCTACACCGGCTTTATCCATAATGTTCTGCTGGAGAACTACCTGAGGAACCACCCGGCGCCGGAGGACTGCGAGTTTTACATGTGCGGGCCGCCGATGATGAACGCCGCGGTGATCAAGATGCTCAAAGATCTGGGCGTCGAAGACGAAAACATCATGCTGGATGACTTTGGTGGCTAAATGCACGCATTGGCGATGAAGAACTGGCTGACGGGCGTGGCGCTGAGCGCCACCCTGCTGCTGACCGGCTGTGGGCCGGAACAGGTGGACCTGACGGGTAAAACCATGGGCACCTCGTATTCGATCCGTTACGTGACCGGTGATGATACGCCGTCGGCGCGCGAGATGCAGGCGGAGATCGACAAACGGCTGGAGCAGGTGAACGACCAGATGTCCACCTACCGGCCGGACTCCGAGCTGAGCCGCTTCAACGCCAGCCGCGACATTGACCGGCCGTTCCCGGTTTCGCCGGCCACCGCTGAGGTGGTGCGCGAAGCGCTTCGCATCAACCGCGTCACCGACGGTGCGCTGGACGTGACCGTCGGGCCGCTGGTCAACCTGTGGGGCTTCGGCCCGGAAGGGCGGCCGGATAAAGTGCCGAGCGAGGCGGAGCTGGCGCACCGTCGCGCCTGGACCGGGGCCGATAAACTGTCGGTGCAGGGCAACGCGCTGGTGAAAAACATCCCCGAGCTGTATGTCGACCTGTCGTCGATCGCCAAAGGATACGGCGTGGACGTGGTGGCGGAGTACCTGCAATCGCAACACGTGCAAAACTACATGGTGGATATCGGCGGTGAAGTCCGCACCCGCGGGCGCAACGGCGAGCAAAAGCCGTGGCGCATCGCCATCGAGCGCCCGACCGCCGGCACGCAGCAGCAGGCGCAGCTGGTGATCCAGCCGGGGGAGATGTCGATCGCTACTTCGGGTGACTATCGCAACTACTTCGAGCAGGACGGGGTGCGCTATTCGCACACCATCGATCCGATCACCGGCCGGCCGATCAACCACCGCCTGGTGTCGATCACCGTGCTGAGCCCGACCTGCATGACCGCCGACGGCCTGTCCACCGGACTGAACGTGATGGGGCCGGAGCGCGGCCTGGCGCTGGCCAATCTGCTCGGCATCCCGGTGTTCATGATCGTGAAAACCGCCGACGGGTTTGAGGAGCGTTATTCGGACGCGTTCAAACCCTACCTGAAAAAGCGTTCGTGAGGTTGCTATGCTGACGGTATTCGCCGCCACCTTCGTGTTGTTCCTGCTGATCGTCGGCGGGATGTCGCTGGGTTACGTGTTCAAACGCAAAAGCCTGCAGGGCAGCTGCGGCGGCATCACCGCATTGGGGATGGAGAAAGTCTGCGACTGCCCGGAGCCGTGCGATGCGCGCAAAAAGCGCGAAGCCAAGGCGGCGCAGCGGCGCGAGCAGCTGGACAAGCACCGCATTCTTTAGCTGTAGCGAAAACCCGGCCTTGGCCGGGTTTTTTATTTGGGGGGGTATTTGATTTTGAATAGGCCAGATTACCGAGTGAACCTCCCACGGAACAGCACAACACCAGGCCAATCGCCAGCAACTCAAAGTTAGCCGACATCTGATCCTCGCCCTCAACGTGGCCAAAAATCCAGTCTGAGAGAAAGGGAAAAGCCATGAGCATGAGGCCAATACCTATTATCGCACCGACAATAATTGCTGCTATCCGTTTCATATCACCTGCCAGAACCAGACTTCTTTTGATTTAAAGAAATCGCTAAAACGCCCATCGTAATCTTTAATTTTGCTCAGGATTAAATCGTAAGGTTGATACATCTCTCATTTTAGAATTATTCGGATCTTCCTGATAGTTCTCAGCAGGTTAGTCTGTTGACCCGGTTGGTTAAAATATCGTCTCATTAGGTTTATTTTGGATTTAGGGAGTTCCAGGATGGGACAACAACAAGAAGGGATAAAACGGGTGTTAACGGTGGGTGAAATTAATTTGGCCCGTTCCGTGTTTGGCAGGTCAGTTTTCTATGAGAAAGTGTTTGTTCACTGCGATAGCTATCTGCCGTTTGGGCTGCAAGCCAGCAGAACGGCGATGGCACCCAACGGAGAAGTCTGGTTTAGACAAGCCTTATATAAGGCTGATTTTTCCACGGCCGCTGCAGGTTTCCAGCATGTATTTATCCACGAAATGAGCCATGTCTGGCAGCACCAAAAAGGCATGTGGGTGAGAACCCGAGGGTTATTGAGTTGGGCTGCTGAATACAAATATCGACTCGATGGTAAACAGCTGTTGCATAACTACTCCATGGAACAGCAGGCTTCAATCATCGCTGATTATTGGTTCCTGAAGAAGTATGGTTACACTATCTGGCTGGGCGCGATTAACAATGGCGTGAATTTTCAGGGCGTAACGGATAAAACGATCGCCAGAAAATACGAATATGCGCTTTCTCAGTTTCTTAAGCAGAGGTAACAGGATGAACCGCATTATTTTGGCTGGAACGCTAACTTTGTTGCTCGCCGGCTGCATGCACATGAACGATCCGAGGCCAAAAAACTACGCGGCCAACGTCACTGTCGTTGATAACCACGTTTGTGTGCGGGTTCAACCAGAAGGGGACGAGCGGTTGGCCGGCGTCGTTATCGAAGAAATCGGCAACGCCAATGCTATCTTCGGCAAGCACTTCGCGGATAACGAGATGCCTGCGGTCACCGCGGCTACGTGCATTCCCGACGATAACTATAAATTCGAAGGCGGGAAGTCTTACGGGGTATCGGTGACGCTGTTGTCGCGGGATAAACGAAGTAATGGTCTTGAGCCTGCCGCCCGGCTATTCGGCGCTGGGTTTAGTGTTCGCAATGAAAATAGCACCATCCAGGTGGTTCCTGCTCGCTAACGGATGTTGAAAGCCATACGGGCATAAGGTGGGATGTCGAACCGCCTTATGCCGTAGCCGGGTTTTTTATTTCGCCTTGCGGAAGCTTTTCGCCTCGGCCGGTGAGTTGACCATCACGCCGTCGGCGCCCAGCGCCAGCGCCTGCTGATACTCTTGCGGCGAGTTGACGCCGAACAGGATGATGTGCGCCGGGCCCTGCGAGCGGAAACAGTCCATCGACTCTTTATCCCAGGTCAGAAACGCCTTCGAACGCCCTTCGCCGAGGGTATATTTCTCCACCACCTCCACCTCGCGCTTCAGCTCCAGTCCGTACCAGCGCGGCTGGCGGTTGTCCGGTTTGACGTCGCACTGGTGCGCCATGGTGATATTGGCCAGCAGCGTGCGGGTTTCGTCGCGGCTTTCGAAGCGCGGGACGGCCGGCGGCAGCGCCTGCAGGTATTTGGCGTCGGTAGAGTAGACGCGGGTGCGATTCAGGCTGTCGGTGCTTTCCAGCGTCGCCAGCAGCGCCTGGCCAAACTGCGCCGGATCGGCGTCCGGGGATTTGATGTCCAGATAGAAGGTGACGTGCGGAAACGCTTTAAGCACGTCGTCGAGCCGTGGAATGCCGATGCCCTGGCCGCGGAACGGGTGCGCATCACCCTTGGCGAAGGCCCAACCGGCGTCGATCTCGGCCAGCTGCGCGGCGGTATAGGCAGAGACCGGGCCCTGCCGGTTGGTCAGCGCTTTCAGGTCCGAGGGGCGATACAGCACGATGACGCCGTCTTTGGATTCTTGCAGGGTGATCCAGATGGCGTCGGCGCCGTTTTTCAGCGCGGTTTCGATGGCGATGCGGGTGTTCTCCGGCGCATCGGCGGTGCCGCCGCGGTGGGCGACGATCGCCGGCGCATGACCGGCGGTGGCGCTGGCCGCCAGCGCGCTCAGCGACAGCGCGGAAGCCAGCAGCAAAGAAGAAAATCTGATCATGTAGGGTACCTTGTCGTTATCGTTGTGGTGAGCCGCACGGGATGGCGGAAATCATACTATTGAAAAATTAAGCTTTTTTAACAACGCGGAAATATCTGGCGGAAACGGTGCTTTCGTCGAATCCTGCGGCCTTGAGCTTTCGGTATCTGACTGTATACTTATACAGTGTTACTGGAGGGTGCGATGCGTAAAATCATTCATGTCGATATGGACTGCTTCTTCGCAGCGGTGGAAATGCGCGACGATCCCAGCCTGCGCGATATCCCGCTGGCGATTGGCGGCAGCGCCGATCGCCGCGGGGTGATCAGCACCGCCAACTATCCGGCGCGGCGCTACGGCGTGCACAGCGCCATGTCCACGGCGATGGCGCTCAAGCTGTGTCCGCATCTCACCCTGCTGCCGGGGCGCATGGCGGCCTACAAAGAGGCCTCGCTGCACATCCGCGAAATCTTCGCCCGCTATACCCCGCTGATCGAGCCGCTGTCGCTCGATGAAGCCTATCTCGACGTGACCGACAGCCCGCAATGCAACGGTTCGGCGACGCTGATCGCCCAGGAGATCCGCCAGGCGATCGCCGACGAACTGAACCTCACCGCGTCGGCCGGCATCGCGCCAATCAAGTTTCTCGCCAAAATCGCCTCCGAGATGAACAAGCCGAACGGGCAATACGTGATCACGCCGGCGCAGGTGCCGGCGTTTTTGCAGCAGCTGCCGCTCAGCAAGATCCCCGGCGTCGGCAAGGTGACCGCCAAGCGGCTGGAGGAAGTGGGGCTTATCACCTGCGCCGACGTGCAGCAATACGATTTGGCGCAGCTGCTCAAGCGCTTCGGCAAGTTCGGCCGGGTGCTGTGGGAGCGCTGTCAGGGCATCGATCGGCGCGAAATCTCTCCTGAGCGGCTGCGCAAATCGGTGGGGGTGGAGCGCACGCTGGCGGAGGATATTCACGACTGGGAAGACTGCGAAACGCTGATTATCGACAAACTCTATCCCGAGCTGGAGATGCGGCTGCGCAAGGTGAAGCCGGATCTGCAGATCGCCCGGCAGGGCGTGAAGCTGAAGTTTCAGGATTTTCAGCAAACCACCCAGGAGCACGTGTTCCCGGTGCTGAACCGGCAGGATTTGCTGGAGGTGGCGCGGCAGGCGTGGCGCGAGCGGCGCGAAGGGCGCGGCGTGCGGCTGGTGGGGTTGCATGTGACGCTGCTCGATCCGCAGCTGGAGCGGCAGCTGGCGCTGTCGTGGGAATAAAAAAGCCGGCGGTCGCCGGCTTTTTGCGTTAAGCGTGCAGATTACGCGCGCTCAGGGATTGCTTTCAGCAGCGAGGTCAGCAGCTTCCAGTACAGGCCGACGCTTTCGATATGCACCTGCTCATCCGGCGAGTGCGGGCCGGTGATGGTTGGCCCGATCGATACCATGTCCATGTTTGGATACGGCTTTTTGAACAGACCGCATTCCAGACCGGCGTGGATCACCATGATGTTCGGCGTCTTGTCGAACAGATCCTGATACAGCTCGCGCACCAGGTGCATCACCGGCGAGTCGGCGTCCGGCTGCCAGCCCGGGTAGCCGCCCTTCGGCGCCACCTTGGCGCCGGCCAACTGGCCCAGCGCGGTCAGCATCTCGACCACGTAGTCTTTGCCGCTGTCGATCAGGGAGCGGATCAGGCAGATGATTTCCGCTTCGTTTTCGCTGGTGGTGACCACGCCGACGTTCAGCGAGGTTTCCACCACGCCTTTCACCGCGTCGCTCATGCGGATCACGCCGTTCGGCGTGCCGTTCAGCAGCGCCAGGAAGCGCTGCTGGCTGTCGGCGCTCAGCGCCTGCGAAGCGCTGGTGGTCGGCTCCAACAGCACGGTGATGTTCTTCTCTTTGGCGGAGAGTTCGTTCTGCAGCACGGTCAGGAACTCCTGGCTCAGCGCTTTCAGCGCGTCGGCCTTGTCTGCCGGTACCGCAACCACCGCGGAGGCTTCACGCGGGATGGCGTTGCGCAGGGTGCCGCCGTTCAGATCCAGCACGCGCAGGTTCAGCGCTGCCGCATGGGCGAACAGGAAGCGCGCCAGCAGTTTATTGGCGTTGCCCAGCCCGACGTGGATCTCGGCGCCGGAGTGGCCGCCTTTCAGGCCCTTGAGGGTCAGCTTCAGGGTTTGGTAACCGGCCGGCACCGCTTCGCGCTGCAGCGGCAGGGTGGTGATGAAGTCGATACCGCCGGCGCAACCCATGTAGATTTCGCCTTCTTCTTCGGAGTCGGTATTGATCAGGATGTCCGCCTGCAGCCAGTTCGGCTGCAGCCCGAAGGCGCCGTCCATACCCGCTTCTTCGGTCATGGTCAGCAGCACTTCCAGCGGGCCGTGCTCAACGCTGTCGTCGGCCAGCACCGCCAGGGCGGAGGCCATGCCGATGCCGTTGTCGGCGCCCAGCGTGGTGCCGCGTGCTTTCACCCACTCGCCGGCGATATAAGGCTGGATCGGATCCTTGGCGAAGTCGTGCACGGTGTCGTTATTCTTTTGCGGCACCATGTCCAGGTGCGCCTGCAGTGCGACCGGCTTGCGGTTTTCCATGCCTTTGGTGGCCGGTTTGCGCAGCAGGATATTGCCGACCTGATCACGCTCGGCGTGCAGGTTCTTTTCTTTGGCCCAGGTGAGGATGTGCTGCGCCAGCGCTTCTTCATGATAAGAAGGGTGTGGGATAGAACAGATCTTGGCGAAAATATCCCACAGCGGCTGTGGCGAAAGCTGAGACAATTCAGACACTATAAGTCTCCTGTGACGGCAGGCTCCGACAGGACGGGCGTGCCGCGCGGTTAAGGTGAGTGGGCATCTGTGCGTCGTGGCACGATCATCAGAGAATATCACTTTATTTCCGGCGGTGCGCGCCCCGTATTGTGCGGTTTAAGCGCTTGATCACACGGCTTCGCGGCGGGAACGTTCGTTTTTTCAGCATCAATCACCGGAAAGCCGCGTGGCGGAAATCACGAGGTTTTCCTCGGTACAGCTGGAATTCAATGCGGCCAGTCTCTATAATCTCGCGCAACCTTTTTTCCCCTGAACTATAAAATAAGCCGCTTCACCGCCGGCTGGGACACGATTCTATGAGCGAAAAATACGTTGTTACCTGGGATATGCTGCAAATGCACGCACGCAAGCTGGCGCACCGCCTGCTGCCTGCCGACAAATGGACAGGCATCATTGCCGTAAGCCGCGGCGGTCTGGTACCGGCGGGCCTGCTGGCGCGCGAACTGGGCATCCGCTATGTGGATACCGTCTGCATTTCCAGCTATGACCATGACAACCAACGCGAAATGAAAGTGCTCAAGCGCGCCGAAGGCGACGGTGAAGGCTTCATCGTGGTGGACGATCTGGTGGATACCGGCGGCACCGCGAAAGCGATCCGCGATATGTACCCGAAAGCGCATTTCGTCACCATCTTCGCCAAACCGGCGGGCCGTCCGCTGGTGGACGACTATGAGGTCGACATCCCGCAGGATACCTGGATCGAACAGCCGTGGGACATGGGCGTCAGCTTCGTTCCCCCGATCGGCGGCCGCTAAGCCTAGCCAGTTCTAAGTCAACGCCCGGTTATGCCGGGCGTTTGCGTTATCTTGGTTTATCCTGCCAGAGTTAGGTACACTACCTCCAGTTAAGTAGGCCTTTTGCGGCCTATCGCCAGATTTACGGAGGCTGTTGTTACCATGGCACAGGCCAACCTTTCTGAAATTCTTTTCAAGCCCAAATTCAAACACCCCGAAACCTCGACGTTGGTGCTGCGCGCGCGCAACAAAGTGAGCGCCGCCATGCATTCCGCATTGGAAGGCGACACCACCGGCAGCTGGTACCGCATGCTGAATCCGCTGCTGTGGGCCTGGCGCGGCGTCAGCCCGATCGAAATCCACGAAGTGCTGGCGCGCATCGCCGCCTCCGACGCCGAGCGCAGCAATCCGCAGCGGCTGGATACCGTGGTGGGCTACCGCAACGGCAACTGGATCTACGAGTGGATCCATCAGGGCATGCAGTGGCAGCAACGGGCGACGGAGCAGCAGGATCCGCTGCTCGGCGGCGAATACTGGCTGAAGGCCGCGAGCCTGTACAGCATCGCCGGTTACCCGCACCTGAAGGGCGACGAATTGGCCGAACAGGCGGAGATGCTCGCCAACCGCGCTTACGAAGAGGCGGCGCTGCTGCTGCCGTATCAGCTGAAAGAGCTAGAGTTTCGCATCGAAGGCGGCGGCAGCGTCACCGGCTTCCTGCACATGCCGGAGAAGGGCGAGGCGCCGTTCCCGACGGTGCTGATGTGCGGCAGCCTCGACACGCTGCAGACCGACTACCACCGTCTGTTCCGCGACTACCTGGCGCCGCACGGCATCGCCATGCTGACGCTCGACATGCCGTCAATCGGTTCTTCGTGCAAATGGAAGCTGACGCAGGACTCCAGCTACCTGCACCAACAGGTGCTGATCCAGCTGGCCTCGGTGCCGTGGGTGGATCATCAGCGGGTGAGCGCCTTCGGCTTCCGCTTCGGCGCCAATGTGGCGGTGCGGCTGGCCTACCTGGAGCCGCAGCGGCTGCGCGGCGTAGCCTGCCTGGGGCCGGTGGTGCATCGCCTGCTGTGCGACAGCAGCACCCAGCTGAACGTGCCGGACATGTATATGGACGTGCTGGCCAGCCGCATGGGCATGGCCAACGCTTCCGACAACGTGCTGAAGGTGGAGCTGAACAGCTACTCGCTGAAAATGCAGGGGCTGCTGGGGCGCCGCTGCCCAACGCCGATGATCTCCGGCTACTGGGAGCGCGATATGCTCAGCCCGAAAGAAGAGTCGCAGCTGATCGTCACCTCCTCGGTGAGCGGCAAGCTGGTCGCCATCCCGCGCACCCCGGTTTACGACAGCTTCCACCGGGCGTTGCTGCAGATGTCCGGTTGGCTGAGGGACAAAATGCGTTAATTAGTTGCTAAATTTTAACAGTTTGTTAAAAAGAGTGGTCTACATTGAGGAGGTTAGAGAATGACGTTACCGAGTGGTCACCCTAAAAGCCGACTAATGAAACGTTTTGCCAGCTTGGGGCCGTACCTGCGTGAAGGGCAATGTGAGAACGACCGGTTTTTCTTTGATTGTTTGGCCGTCTGCGTCAATGTAAAGCCTGCTCCGGAAAAGCGTGAGTTCTGGGGCTGGTGGATGGAGCTGCAGGCGGAAGAGGCGCGCTTCACCTATTCGTACCAATTCGGCCTGTTCGACAAGGAAGGCGACTGGACGGCGCAAAACATTAAGGATGATGAAGTGAACGCCAAGCTGGAAGACACCCTGCGCGACTTCCATCGCCGCCTGGGCGAACTGCTGGCGACCATGGAACTGGGGCTGGAACCCGCCGACGATTTCAAAGAAAAACTGATCAAACTCTCCGCCTGACCCCGTTTGACCACGTATTGTGCTGATTTCGCGTTGTGCCTGTTGGCATAACGCGTCTCTCCTGTTACAAAGACCTTTGCACCCTTATTCTCATCATACCCTATAGCTTTCGAGTTGCGGCTAGGCGGCAAGCGCGGGAATCCCCAGGAGCTTACTGAGGTAAGTGACTGGGGTGAGTGCGTGCAGCCAACAACGCTGCGGCTTGAAAGATGACGGGTATATTATACGGCAGAAATACTATGAACGGCAGCCAGACATTGGTTGTGAAATTGGGCACCAGCGTGTTGACCGGCGGATCGCTGCGTCTGAACCGCGCCCACATCGTCGAATTGGTGCGCCAGTGCGCGCAGCAACACGCCGCGGGCCACCGCATCGTCATCGTCACCTCCGGCGCCATCGCCGCCGGGCGCGAACACCTGGGCTACCCCGAGCTGCCCGCCACCATCGCCTCCAAGCAGCTGCTGGCAGCGGTAGGGCAGAGCCGGCTGATCCAGCTGTGGGAACAGCTGTTCTCCATTTACGGCATTCACGTCGGGCAGATGCTGCTGACGCGCGCCGATCTGGAAGACCGCGAGCGCTTCCTCAACGCGCGCGACACCATGACGGCGCTGCTGGACAACCGCATCGTGCCGGTAATCAATGAGAACGACGCCGTCGCCACCGCCGAAATCAAGGTGGGCGACAACGATAACCTGTCGGCGCTGGCGGCCATTCTGGCCGGGGCCGACAAACTGCTGCTGCTGACCGATCAGCAGGGCCTCTACACCGCCGATCCGCGCAACAACCCGCAGGCCGAACTGATCCGTGAAGTGCACGGCATCGACGACGCGCTGCGCGCCATCGCCGGCGACAGCGTCTCCGGTCTGGGCACCGGCGGCATGGGCACCAAGCTGCAGGCAGCCGACGTGGCCTGCCGCGCCGGCATCGACGTGGTGATCGCCGCGGGCAGCAAGCCGGGCGTGGTGGCGGACGTGATCGAAGGCAAGCCGGTGGGCACCCGTTTCCACGCGTTGGAAACCCCGCTGGAAAACCGCAAGCGTTGGATCTTCGGCGCGCCACCGGCCGGTGAGATCACCGTCGACGACGGCGCGGTGGAAGCGATGATGGCGCGCGGCAGCTCGCTGTTGCCAAAGGGCATCCGCGAAGTGAAGGGCGACTTCTCGCGCGGCGAAGTGATCCGCATCCGCAACCTGACGGGGCGCGATCTGGCGCACGGCGTCAGCCGCTACAACAGCGATGCGATGCGGATGATCGCCGGGCACCACTCGCAGGAAATCAGCGAGATCCTCGGTTATGAATACGGTCCGGTGGCAGTGCACCGCGACGATATGATTGTCAGTTAAGGAGTGAGCATGCTGGAGCAGATGGGGAAGGCCGCCAAGCAGGCCTCCTGGCAGCTGGCGGTGCTGAGCACGGCGAAGAAGAATCAGGTGCTGTCGGTGATGGCCGACAGGCTGGAAGCCAACAGTGAAGCGATCCTGCTGGCGAATGAACAAGACATGGCGCAGGCGCGCGCCACCGGCATGAGCGAAGCGCTGCTTGACCGCCTGCTGTTGACCCCGGCGCGGCTGGCGGCGATCGCCAACGACGTGCGCCAGGTGTGCCGCCTGAACGATCCGGTCGGCCACGTGTTGGACGGCAACCTGCTGGACAGCGGGCTGAAGCTGGAGCGCCGCCGGGTGCCGCTCGGCGTGATCGGCGTGATTTACGAGGCGCGGCCGAACGTCACCATCGACGTCGCCAGCCTGTGCCTGAAAACCGGCAACGCGGTGATCCTGCGCGGCGGTAAAGAGACGCATAACACCAACCAGGCAACGGTGAAAGTGATCCAGCAGGCGCTGGAGCAGTGCGGCCTGCCGGCGGCGGCGGTGCAGGCGATCGACAGCCCGGATCGTGCGCTGGTGAACGAACTGCTGCGCCTGGATCGCTATGTCGACATGCTGATCCCGCGCGGCGGCGCCGGCCTGCACAAGCTGTGCCGCGAGCAATCGACCATCCCGGTGATCACCGGCGGCATCGGCGTGTGCCATACCTACGTGGATGCCGACGTCGATTTCGACAAGGCGCTGACGGTCATTGAAAACGCCAAGATCCAGCGCCCGAGCGCCTGTAACTCGCTGGAGACGCTGCTGGTGAACCGCAGCATCGCCACCGAGTTCCTGCCGGCGCTGAGCGCTAAAATGGCGGCGGCGGGCGTGACGCTGCACGCGGCGGAAAACGCGCTGCCGCTGCTGCAGGGCGGCCCGGCGACGGTGGTGCCGGTGAACGCGGAAGATTACGACGATGAATGGCTGTCGCTGGATCTGAACGTGCTGCTGGTGGACGATATCGATCAGGCCATCGACCACATCCGCACCCACGGCACCAACCACTCCGACGCGATCCTCACCCGTTCGCTGAGCAGCGCCGAGCACTTCGTGCGCGCGGTGGACTCCTCGGCGGTGTACGTCAACGCCAGCACCCGCTTCACCGACGGCGGCCAGTTCGGCCTGGGTGCGGAAGTGGCGGTAAGCACCCAGAAACTGCACGCCCGCGGCCCGATGGGCCTGGATGCGCTGACCACCTACAAGTGGATTGGCTACGGCGACGATCTGGTGCGCAGCTAAGGCCGCATTGCGGTAGTAAAGACGTCAGGGCGCAGCGGGCTGCGCCCTGATTTTTTTTGCAGCGTAGCTGCAGTGCGGCTGTTTGCAAAACAACCAAACGCCCCGGCGGCTATTGACTCATTTCACGCACAGGTCTACCTTGTTCAACGCACTTCCGGCTTGCCCCGCAGGCCCGGCTCGATGCCGATATAGCTCAGTTGGTAGAGCAGCGCATTCGTAATGCGAAGGTCGTAGGTTCGACTCCTATTATCGGCACCACTCCCTCTCCAGACTCCATTTGCTTACCCTTTCGCCGGTTAAACAACCGTTTAATTAATCACTGTTATAATTACCCCTGTTGAGCCTTGATGGGTGAATGTTTTCTCCTCAAGCATTGCGATGCGGCGCTCTGTGGAGCGGCATCCGTTTTTGGACATGCCGGTGGTTCGGTGAGAAGTAAGGAGAAGTGCACTATGAGCAGAAAAGACAAGCTCGCGGCGGCCCTGCTGGCCATCTTCCTGGGTGGGCTGGGCATTCACAAGTTTTACTTAGGGATGAAGTGGTGGGGGCTGTTCTACCTGCTGTTCTGCTGGACGGGGATCCCGGCGATTGTCGGCTTTATCGAAGGCATTATTTATCTGTTCCAATCGGAAGAGAAGTTCAATCAGAAATACAATCCGGGTCTGATTTAACGCGTTTTCTGGCGGCGCCTCCTGTTAAGGGAAGCGCCGTTTTTCATTCCGTTACTGTTTCTTCATCATCATCTTGCCGCGCATCTCTTTGCTCATCATTTTATTCGAGCTGGAAATGACGCAGTTATATTGCTTACCTTGGTTAATGATCATAAAGGTGCTGACCGGATCTTTAAAATTCTTGTCGATGGTGAAATAAATATAGGCCTGCGGCAACGCGGCCGGTTTAAAGGCGCCGAAGGCATACACATCCGCCAGGCCCAGCGCGGAGAGATCGACCGTCAGCTCCATCGGTTTCATAGAGTCCGGCGATGGGAACATCGACTTCGCTGACATCATCATGGTGCTGCTGTTGATGGTGTAATCGGTTTTGACCTTCATGCCCATATATTTCGATTCCGGCATGGAAAGTTCTTTTTTGCAGGCGGCGTCGTGCTGCGGCGCCGGGCTGCCGTTTTCCATCACGGCATGCACATGTTCCAGCATCACCGCCGCGCTGCCGGTGGTAGGCTGCGCATCAGCCGCGTAAGCCGCGCCGCTGAAGGCGGCCACAGAGGTAAGGATAATGCCTGTAACGATTTTCATTGTCGCTCTCCGGAATGCTAATAATGATATTAATTGCGGTGTGTAGCCTATTGGCTTGATAAAACGCAAGGTTACCCGTTCCGTGGAAATAAAATCCCCTCGGAATATTGCTATGAAATGGTTTTTCACCCTCGCGGATAACGGGGTTGATTTAACTTCCTAAACGCCTTTCTTTTTTTATTCGGCGTTTTACCTGCATATAAATAGTATGTCTAAACATAGTCAATGTTTAGAATATACACAAATTATTGCGGTTTTTTTCCCCTTTTATCTTTTTGGTTTTAATAAGGTTGCGAATATTGCATTGAGATACAGAGGGTTATCTTTTTATGTTGAAATTACTCTGTGAAGCGTTATTTATGTGATCTCTGTAGTCACAGAAATAACGCTGAAATTATTACCTTTCTATTGAATGGCTAATTATCCATGGCATAGGCTTCAACCCCTTGCGTTTCCTGCGCTAGAATCAGGCGGTTTTCTCGTGGAAAAGGATATCGCTATGGCCGCCTGGGCCCTTTTGATCGTCGGTTGGGGGTTGATTTGGCAGGATCACCCGATTTTCGGCGTGCTGTGCATCGCGCTGTTTGCCGTGCTGCAATGGGTGAAGTACGCCGCTAAAGGCGCGCAAGATCCCGAAGCGGCCGCAGAGTGGCGCAAGACCGACTGGCGCTCGCAGCCGATTGAAATGGCGCACGCCGGCGACAGCGATCGGCGGATTGGCGGCGTGGGGGAGCTGGGCATGGGCGGCCCCAATTTTTGGACGCTGCTGCTGCGTGACGGGGCGATTGTGCATGGCGCCTGTGCGGCGGCGCAGGACGTGGACGATGGCAAGCTGCGCCTGATCCCGACCCGCAGTCGTGAGGGTGAGGGGCTGACGGTGTACGAGCCTGCCGCCCGGATGATGTACGCGCTGCCGGCATTGACCGATCGCGAGCAGGCGGCGTTGGCCGCCGGTGCCGCCGAGGCGCTGGCGCGGCTGCGGGCGAGGTGTCGACAGGCGGAGGCCACGCCGTTGCATCCGGTGCGCGGTCTGTGGGTGCCGCCGTGGACAGAGGATCCGGCCGATCGTCTGGAGATCGCCTTGCCCAACGGCCGCGTGCTGGCGGCGCGCTCGATGTTGCCGGCGGATCTGCGCCAGGCGGACGATCCTGCCGCGCTGCTGCACGCGCCGCCTTATGAGCTGTTGCTGGATAACAGGCCGACCGATCGCTTCGTGCGCGATCTCGAGCGCGTGGCGGGATCCCCGGCGGGCTGCGGCTTGAGCTTCGGCGGTTGCCAGTTCCGCGGCGAGCATATCGTCGATGGTCTGTACCATCTGTACTTCGCCGGTGAGTGGTTCAGCCTGCTCGCTTACGCGCATAAACCGGCGGGCGGGCGTGGTTCCGACACCACCTTTTTCGTCGAGCGGGTCGAGCCGCAAGACGGCGGGGTGTTTGTGATTGAATGGGATGCCTACAGCGTGGGGCCCGACGGGCGTGAGCCGCGCGTGCCGGCCCCGCCGGTATTGGTTATCGCGGTGAGCTGGCAGGAAACGCCGCTGCAGCTGCCCACGGCCAATAACCGCGTGACCGTGCGTTTGCCCAACGCCACGGCGTAAGGCTTAGGGCAGCACCCTGACTTCGCCGTTGTGCAAGGTCAGCACCGCGATCGGGCTGCCGGAGAAGCACTCCCTAAAGATCCAGTCGCTGGGCCGAAACGCCGCCGCAGGCAGCCCGGCCTGCCACTCCTCCCACTGCGGGGCTGGCCGATCCGGCGGCAACAAGAAGGTGACCAGCCAACCGGCTTCGCAGTGCACCCTTTGGCCGCTCGGGCGGGTAAAGGTGTGCGCGCTCGCCAGCTCCATCACCGGCGGTAAAACCTCGAAGGCGATGATCGGCACGCCGGCCACGCTCTGCGGCTGAGGAAAACGCACGGCGGTCACGCCGTTCATCGTGATGGGGCTGTCTTCGGTGCCGGGCAGGCGTGGCTCCTGGCGGTTTACCCAGCTGCCTTTCGGCAGCGTCGTTTCACCGAACGGCTTTGCTTCGTCGAGCGTCAGGTAGCTGCGTTGATTCCAACGATCTTCCGCCCGCTGGCTCTTGATGTCCTGGATGGCCATGCCGATAAGCATCAGCGCGCACGCCACCGGGTAGACCGCCAGCGCCGAGGCCAGCAGATAGCCGCCCCAGGAGAGCGGCGGTCGCGGTCGGCCGCAGCGGGCGGCGATGTAGCGCCGGCCCCACCAGGCGATCAGGATGCCGGCGAGCAGCAGGGCCAACAACAGCGCCAGCAATCCTGCGGCGCCGGCGCCATAGCCTAACAGCATGGCAAGCTCCTTATGTTCACGGCGTGGTGGAACGATAGCGAACGAAGTAGGGCAGTGGCGGGGTCTTCCCGTCATCGCCATAGTGGCTTTCCGGTTCGATCACAGTTTGGCGTGCGTCGTCGCGCCCGTTGTAGCGGTATTCCAACGGCTGTCGGTAGCGCACGTCGGATGAGCGCAGATCGAAAATCAGCGAAAGGCGCGCATCGCCGTTATCCGTTTGGGCGACCAGCTTGTCGTTGCCCGCCCACAGCTGATACAGCGATTTATCGCCGTTTTCCAACAGCACCGCCAACTGCCCGTCGGATTGATAACGCAGGAGCTGATACAGCCCTCTGTCCAGCGTTTGCGCGATCAGGTAGATGCCGCCATCCGGAGCCTGCGCGCTTTCCTTCACGCGTACCGGTAGCCAATGCAGTTCGGCCACCTCGCCGGTTTTGCCGTTAACGGCAATGTGCAAGGCGCCGGAACCGAGCACCGGGTTCATCCAGAACAGCACGCGTTCGCCATCAACGCCGGTAAAGATCTCGGGCATGGATTTGCGCTTTCCGGCGGCGTTAGCCGTCGGTGAGTCCTCCTCGCCGCGCTCAAAGCCCAGCAGCTGCCGCGCGTCCAGCTGCGCCGGCAGATCCAGCGTTTGCCGCCAATGGGCGCCAAAGTCCGGGCTGTAGAATACGCCTTCGGTGCTGATGAAATACAGCGCGCGTTGCCCCGGCAGCGCCACCAGTTTGCCGCCGATAAAGGAAGGCTGGTTGTCGTCGCCCTCCGGCCAGGGGATCAGCGCCCCGAGGGTGCCCCGTTGCACATCGACCAGCCGGCGCCCCTTGGACAGAAAAAGCGCGCACTCCTGCTCGACGCAAACCGCATCGTAGATCGATTCGTCGAGTTGCCCCAGCATCTGCAACCCCTTCGGGCCGGTGAATAACACCTGGCTGAGGTAGCTGGCCGCCCAGCCGTAAAAGCTATTGTAGGCCCCGCGTTCACTCCTTTTGCTGATGAGCAGCAGAGCGCCGTCCTGCGCCGGGTAGCTGTGGATGAGATCGTAACGGGCTATCGTCGGCAAGGCTTCGTCGCTCTGGGTCCATTGCCACTGTGCATAGCGTTGTTCAGGGGCGAGGAAATAGACGCCCAGCGCGCTGGCCAAAAACAGCATCAGGATAATAAGGGGTCTTTTATAAAGCGCTAACGTCATCATTTCAGCTCCGTCACCTGTTCCTGCCGCCATAGCCTGCGGCGCAGATGGCGCAGGTATTTGAACGTTTTAAACGTGCGGTGCTGGTCAAACGCATAGAGGCGGCAGATCTGGGCGAAGCCCTCGATCAGCAGCGCCAGGCCGCTGATCATCAGCATCAGCAGCAGCAGAATCGGCGGCAATTCACTGCCGAGGCGCTTCAGGGTCCAGGCATCCAGGTAAAAGCCCGCTGGGGTATCGGCGTTATCCCACACGATCATGCCGAGCATCAAACACATCATGATCGCGCCGAGGATGAAGACGACGCGCGCGCTCAGGTTAAGGCCGGCTTCGGTGAAGTAGCGGCTGCCGCCGATGAGATAGGTCTGGCGGTCGCGGTGATTGATGATCCCACGCACCGTCGGCAACTCGGGGACGGTGTCGTTTTCGCAATACAGCACCTGCAGCGGATCGCCTTTGGCGATGAAAAGCGGATGTTGCCGACGAAATACCGGATGCAGTTTGGTATTGGGGACGTTGAGCGCGCGGGTCGTCAACGCGAAGTGCGTCTCCTTCTGGCGCCACGCATAAGTGTCCAAATACTGCACCTGCCGCGGGAGCTTATAGTTGCGGAGTTTGTAGCTCAGGGCGTTGACCGTCTCGATGCCGGAGGCCTCGACGCCGTTCGGGAGGGGAGGCGCGGTCTGCAGCGGTGCGGTCGCCGGCACGGCGTCTGCACGGACGGCCCGATATCTGATACCGGGGATGTTCAGGCTGAGCGAGCCGGGCGGCGTGACGTCTTGCCCCTGCAGCACGCGATCCAGCGCCCTGAGCAGGCGCCTGCGGCCGCGGTGCGCAATCAACAGGAGCTCCGAACCGACGAACAGCACCAGGCCGATGCCGATAAGGCCGGCGATGATGGCGATAAAAAACAGGACGAGGGTCAGCCAGGAATCTTCCCGGTCCATGATGAAAAAGCTCGCCGGGAAACCACCGGCCAGCACGATGCCCAGCAGCAGCAGGGCAAAGTATTTCAGCTTGTATTTCAGCGTTCTGTCGGGCTCCAGGCGGCCTTTCGTGCCGTGCAGCAGCCAGTGCAGCCAGTAGCTGCCGTCCCGCAGGCGGTGGGCGCCGATCTTCACCCGATCGCCGGCGGCGAGCGTGGCCAGCAGGTTTTCGCTGTCGCTGAAGTCGTCACGGTAAAAAAAGAACGTCTGGCCGGAAGCGATGAGCCTCACCAGATTGTCGGGCGCCGTCTGTTGGCAAGCGCATTGCTCGACGGTCACATGAAAAAATTGGGTTTGCATGTCATTCCCTGTCAGCGGGCGTGGCCCGAAAATTCATCCCTGGCGCCGGGTGGTCAGCGCTTTTTCAGCAACGGCAGCATGCGCACCAGCGCATTGTCCTTGACGATATAGTGGTGGAACAGCGCGGCGGCGGCATGCAGGCCGATCAGCCAGTAGCCGAATGATGCCAGCGTTTTGTGCCAGCCGATAATCGCCCGCGCCTGCGGCCGATCGGCCACGTCAGCAAACGGCATCGGCAGGCCGAATAGATACCACTCTTTGCCCCCCAGATAGCGCGAATAGACCCCCAGCACCGGCAGCGTCAGCAGCAGCAGGTAGATCAGGGTGTGCGTCAGGTGCGCCAGGCCGGTTTGCCACTTCGGCGGTTTGGGCGCGATGGCGGGCGAGGGGTGGCGCCAGCGCAGGAACAGGCGGGCGATCATCAGCGCAAATACCGTTACGCCGCAGCTGAAGTGGGTGACAACCAGCACGTACCAGGGGGCGCTGCCTGGTTCGGCCAAGCCGCGCAGCTCGATGGTGACGCAGGCGATGACCAGCAGGATCGCCACCAGCCAGTGCAGGCGAATTTGCCACGGCATGTAGGTGTTCTGCACCGGGTTACCTTTTGATGTTAAAGGGTCTGTGCGTCGATGGTAACGAAATGTTACATCGGAGGAAAGCGCGTGCGCGCAATTTAGGCAAAACGCCAGGCTCAACTCACTTATTAAGCTATTGGTTTAGTGGGGTATGCGCCAGGCGGTAGAGGGGCATCGTAAGTTGTGAAGCTAATGGACGACAGTTTCAGAGGCTGGCAGCTTATTAAGTGATGAAGCGGGTTGCGCCGCAGCCCGCGCTGCGGCGCCTGACATCAGTTCAATTTGGCCTTGGCGAAATCGCTGCCGTTCACGTCCACCACATAGCCGCTCAGGTTGCTGCGGGTGGCGTAGAACACCTTGCCTGTGGCCAACGGCAGCCACGGCGCCTGTTTGGCGAAGATCACCTGCGCCTGTTGATACAGCTTGGCGCGCGCCTGCGGCTGGTTCTCCTGGATCGCCTGCTGGATCAGCCGGTCATAATCCTTATCGCACCAGCGCGCTACGTTGGCGCCGCTCTGCACGCCGGCGCAGCCGAGCAGGGTGGCGAAGTTGTCCGGATCGCCGTTGTCCGACACCCAGCCGTACAGCGCGCTCTGCTGCTCGCCTTTGCGCAGCCCGGCCAGGTACTGACCCCACTCCCAGGTGACGATCTTGGCCTTCACGCCCACCTTCGCCCAGTCGCTTTGGATCATCTCGGCGATGCGCTTCGAGTTCGGGTTGTAAGGGCGCTGTACCGGCATCGACCAGATGTCGGTCTCAAAGCCCTGCTCCAGCCCGGCCTGCTTCAGCAGCTCGCGCGCCTTCTGCGGATCGTAGGCGTACTCCGGCAGTTTATCGTTGTAGCCCAGCATGCCCGGCGGCAGCAGCGAATTGGCCGGCGTGCCGCTGTCTTTGAACACCGCGGCGACGATCGCTTTCTTGTCTACCGCGTAGCTCAACGCCTGGCGCACCAGCAGGTTGTCGAACGGTTTTTTCTGGGTGTTGAACGCCAGATAGCCGACATTCAGCCCGGTAATGTCGTGCAGCTGCAGGTTGCCGTCGGCCTTGATGGCGGCGAACTGTTCCGGCAGCGGCGCGGGGATGATCTGGCATTCGTTGGTTTTCAGCTTGGCCAGCCGGGTTTGCGGATCCGGCGTGATGGAGAAGATCAGGTGCTTGCTGGCCACTTCGCCCTGCCAGTAGTGCGGATTGGCGATGTAGCGGATCAGCGAATCCTGTTTGTACTGCTGCAGCGCAAACGGCCCGGTGCCGATCGGCCAGTTGTCGACGTATTCCGGCGTGCCCTTTTTCAGCATGGCGTCGGCGTATTCGGCGGACAGGATCGAGGCGAAATCCATCGCCCAGTCAGCGACGAAGGCGGCGTTGGGCTGGCTCAGCGTGAAGCGCACGTGATGCTCGTCCACCGCTTCCACCTGGGTGATCAGCTTATCCAGGCCCATGTCGGTGAAGTATTCATAGTTGCCGCCGGAGACCTTGTGATAAGGGTTAGCGGGATCCTTCTGCCGCATCACGGTGAACACCACGTCTTCGGCGTTGAAGTCGCGTGTCGGGGTGAAGTATTTGTTGCTGTTGAATTTCACGCCCTGGCGCAGGGTAAAGGTATAGGTCTTGCCGTCCGGGCTGACGCTCCACTCGGTGGCCAGCGAAGGGGCGGGGGTTTTATCGCTTTCGCGCAGCGTCACCAAGCGGTTGTACAGCACCTGCGAGGTGGCGATAAAGGTCGGCCCGGAGCTGGAGAGCTGCGGGTTGAACGATTCCGGCGAGGCGACGGTGCAGTACACCAGCGCATCGGAAGCGGCCAGCGCGCCGCCCGCCGACAGCAGGCCGCAGCCGGCCAGCACCAATCCGGCGATAGGGTGTTTTAAAAACGTCAAGGCAAGATCCTCAGGTGGAGTGGGCCGTTACCGGCGAATTGATTTAACTATAGATAACGGATGGCGAGACGGGGAACAAGCATCTCACCTGCGCATTCTGTGCGCCCCGCGTTGCCTGCCGCCGCAGCGCAGATCTACACTGCGGGACAATCAGTCACTCGCAAGGATTTCCCGATGAGCCACTTTCGCCCTGTCGCCCTCGAACACGCCAGCCGCCTGCTGAACCACGGCCCGACGGTATTGATCACCAGCCGCAGCCGCGACGGCGCTAAACGTAACGTGATGGCCGCCGCCTGGTCGATGCCGGTGGAGTTCAGCCCGCCGCGCATCGCCATCGTGGTGGACAAAGGGGCGCACAGCCGGCAAATGATCGAGGAGAGCGGCGCATTTGGCATTTGCGTGCCGGCGGCCATGTTCATCGACGCCACCTACGCGGTCGGCAGCGTGTCCGGGCTGGATGACGACAAGTTCGCCCGCTTTCACATCGCCGCAGCGCCGAGCGCTACGCTGCAGGTGCCGCTGATCGAACAGGGTTGCGTGGCGTGGCTGGAGTGCCGCTTATTGCCGGAAAGCGGCGCCCAGGAAAAATACGATACCTGCTTCGGCGAGGTGCTGAGCGCGGCGGCGGACGAGCGGGTGTTCCAGCAAGGGCGTTGGAACTTCACTGCCGCCAATGCGGATCTGCACACCATTCATCATCTGGGGGCGGGCAACTTCGTGCGCAGCGGCGAGGCGCTGCGAGCCAAACCGCTTTAATCGGCCTCGCGCCCGCGGTCGGCATCATAGCGCTCGCGGGCGGCGTCCAGCTCCGGGAAATGGTATTCCGCCCACTTATCGAGCGCCGTCAGCGTCTCGACCAGCGAGCAGGCGACGGTGCTGAGCCGGTATTCCACATGTGCCTGATTCTTTTCACTTAAATCCAGCCGCTCGAGCAACCCGTTGCGTTCCAGCTGGCGCAGCGTTTGCGTCAGCACCTTCTGCGAAATGCCGTCGATGCGGCGCAGCAGCTCGCCGTTGCGCATCGGACGCTGCGCCAGTGCAGGCAGGATCAGCATCACCCACTTGCCGGAAATCAGCGCCAGCGCATCGCGCGCGGAACACTTGCTCGAGTAGACGTCGCCGGGATAAGCCATTGGGGGTTACCTTCAGGTGCGTAATTGCCAAGGGGGCGATAAAGCCACAGCATAACAGCACCACCTTACAACGGGAGACACAGGATGAACGTGCTGATTGTGCTGGCTCACCCCGAGCCGCATTCTTTCAATGCCCATTTGGCCGAACAGGCGCGGCAGGCCTGGCTGGCGCAGGGGCATCAGGTGAAAACGGTCGATCTGTATCAGGAGGGGGTTGATCCGCGCGAGGGCGCCGGCCATTACCCCAGCAGAAAGCAGGCGGACCGGTTCGATGCGATGCAGGAACAGCGCCATCACTGGACGATCCAGGCGCTGCCGGCGGAGATCCGGCGGCATATCGAACTGCTGCACTGGGCGGATACGCTGGTGCTGCAGTTCCCTTTCTGGTGGTTCGGCGCGCCGGCCATCATCAAGGGCTGGATGGATCGGGTGTTCGTTTACGGCGGGCTCTACGACAGCCGCCACCGCCATGAGAACGGCGTGATGCGCGGTAAGCGGGCGCTGCTGACCGTCACCGCCGGCGCTTCCGCTCAGGCCTGCGCCCCGGACGGGCGCGACGGCGATATGCGGCTGATGCTGTGGCCAATCATGCATGCGCTGCACTATATCGGCTTTAGCGTGCTGGAGCCGTTCCTGGTTTATGGGGTACGCGGCGGGTTGGCGGACGAGGCTCTGCAGGCGCAGAACGCCGCTTTGGCGCAGGTGACGCAGGCGTATCGGGCTGCCTTAAGCGATATTGCCGCCTGGCCGGCGGTGCCGTTCAACCGCAATGAAGATTTTGACGCCGATCTGGCGCTGAAGCCCGGTGCGCCGGTCTACAGCCCGTTCGTGCGGCACCGCGATCCGGTTTAGAACCCGGCCTTCAGCAGTTCCTCGCGCAAGTCGTCGATAATCGCCGGTTCGATGTCGGGGAACTGTTGCTGGATATCGGCGATGGCTTCGGCCACGCTGGGGCCGGCGAAGGTACCGGAGAAGGGCAGCAGCGGCAGGTTGGCGTCGCTGTCCGGCAGTTCGCCGCGGATGGTGCCGGTGATCATGCCCGCTTTTTTTTCCGCCGTGAGGTCGTACTCCCCCACGTTTTTGTCGATCGGTTTCATTGGCCGCCTCGCAGTCGGTGAGTGTTTACCCTGTTCTGTTAAAGCATAGTGTTTCAGGCAATGAATACCAATCAATGTATATAATATTAATATAAAACAATGTGATGCGATTTTTGTCGTTTGACGTTCGCCGGGGGGCGGCGTTATGCTCGTGTCGCTAAAGGGACCTTCCTCACTGACAGGGACAGACGACATGAAAAAAATGAAAAGCGCGGCGTTGTTGTTGCCGCTGTTGGCGCTCAGCGCCTGCACCCATCATCTCAGCAGCGCCGAGCAGCATGCCAAGCACTACATTTATCAAACGCGCGACGACTTCGATCCGCAATTCCGCACTGATGTGAACGGCAGCATTAAAAACGCCGTGCCGATGTTCGAACAGTTCTACCAATGGGGGAAAAAGGATCGCGTGGCGGGCGTGGCGCGCAGCGAGGCGCAGAAAAAGGCCGATTATCTGGCCAGCGCGGAGTTCCAGCAGAACATGGAACACAAAACCATTTTCATTAATCGCGCCTACAGCAGCGCCGACAATCCTAAACGCCGTCAGGTGCTCTCGCAGGAGGCGGTAGGCGCCTACTGGGACGGTTACGAAGGGCGCTGAACATAATCCCTCACAAATAGAAGGTAATAAAAACTGGTCTTCTGGTGGTTATTTGATTATAAAAACCGCCGCTAAGGACGATGTTCATAGATGAAACCAGGAGTGTTTATGTTGGCAAAAGTTAAGCGTTCGTTCGCCGCCGCCGTCGTATTGATGTTGGCGCTGCCTGCGGTTCAGGCCGCGGATTACCGTGCGGGCGAGCAATACACCCGGTTGGATAAGCCGGTAGCCGCCGCGCCGGCGGTGGTGGAGTTCTTCTCCTTCTACTGCGGCCCTTGCTATCAGTTCGCCGAGACCTATCGCGTAGGCAGTAACGTGGCGCAGGCGCTGCCCGCCGGTGAGAAAGTCACCAAATATCACGTCAGCCTGATGGGCAAACTGGGCAATGAGCTGACCGAAGCCTGGGCGGTGGCGACGGTGCTGGGCGTGGAAGACAAGATTGAAGGGGCGATGTTCGACGCGGTGCAGAAACAGCGCGCCGTCAACGGCGCCGACGATATTCAGCGGGTGTTTACGGCGGCCGGCATCGATGCCGCTACCTATGAAAACGCGCGCCACAGCCTGCTGGTCAAAGGATTGATCGCCAAGCAGAACGAGGCGGTGAAAGCATTCGAGGTGCGCGGCACCCCGTCGTTCTACGTGGCAGGCAAATACAAGATAGACAATGCCGGCATGGCCAGCACCAGCGTTGAAGGCTACGCCAAAGAGTACGCCGCGGTGGTGCGTTACCTGTTGGACAAACAGCCGTAAACCGGGCCGTCAGGGCCCGGTGTTAGCCGCCGGGTCTATTTATCCGCAGGCAAATCCAGCGCCTGGCGCAGCTCGTCGCGCGCTTGCCGGTACTGCTGCTGGAAATCCTGCTGCTGTGAAAGCTGCTGGCTGATGACGCTGCCGGCGATGCGGCCCATCTCGATATCGGAAGGGTAGTGGATCCCTGCTACCACTCGGTTGTCACCGTATTGCCAGGCGCGCGTCATAATGGCGGCGCGCTTTTCCGGCACCATATTGGCTAAGGTGATACCCATCAGCGTGCCCAGCGTGGTGTGGCCGGAAGGCCAGGAGCCGGAGCTGGAGCGCTTGACGATCGGCTCGATGCGGCTGTCCAGCATATGCGGGCGCGGGCGCTTCCAGAAATCTTTCGCCGGATCCACCACCGCCGCCTCGGTGGCGACGATGCGATCGAAGAAGGTGCTCACGGCCGGCAACGCTTTGGCGTTGAACTTCGGCCCCATCACGTTGCTGTACACCCAGACGTTCTCTTCCGCATCCGCCTTGGCCTGGCTGGCCATTGCCGGCGTGCGTTTCTGCTGCATGTCGAGCACTTCCCGCAGTTCGCGCTGGGTCTGCGCCGAGTCGTTGGCCGGCGGCGGCGGCAGGATGTGGGTCAGATCCACCTGCTGCGCGGTGGTGAACGGTTGGGCTTCCTCTGCCGCCTGCGCGTGGAACGCGCCCAGGGCGCTGGTGGTAAACAAACACAGCGCTAAAACGGATTTTTGCAACGATTTCATCGGGTCATGTCCAGGGTGTCAACGTGAAGGGGAGATCAGCCTGTATTTTTGGCGAGGCCTGTGACGATGAGATGACGGTTTCGTGGCGGATGAATGACAGCGCCCGATGATCTGTGATCGCGACGCCAAATCCCCCGTTCGCCATTGATTGTGTGTTAACGGATTGTTATGGTGTTTTTCTGTTCAACGGCGCAGCACCGCCGGCGTTTGAAGGGAGAGATCATGACGGCATTGGCAACGCTCCGGGACGCCGGCTTTGAAGAGTGGCTGGGGAAAATCAACACCGCCTGCGGCCGATTCTGCGCAAAAACGCTGGGGCCCGGCTTCAGCGGGGCGATGCAGGAGTTTCGCGCTCATGCCCTGCGTCTGAGCGTGGTCGACGTGTCTCAGGCCCGGCTGTACCGCACGCCGAGCGAGATCGCCCGCAGTGACGGTGCGCACTTTTTCACCGTTTTCCAGCTGCGCGGCAGCGCGTTGATGGAGCAGGGCGATCGCCAAACGGTGCTCTCTCCCGGCGATATGACGCTGATCGACGCCTCACGGCCCAGCAGCTTCACCTTCCAGCGCGATTCGCGCCAAATCTCACTGCTGTTGCCGCGCGGCTGCCTGCCGGTGCCGCCGCCTTGCGCCCAGCGTCTCGGGGCCGAGCTCAGCGCGGTGCGCCTCAGCCGCCAGCTGGTGCTGAGCAGTATGCAGGATCCTCAGCTCGCCGCGGCGGAAAGCGAGGCGGTGCTGAATGCGCTGGCGGCGTTGCTGCGCCCGGCGCTGGCGCTCGAACAGGCGCGCCCGGAGGGGCAGCAACCGGTCTTCGACAAGGCGCTGGCATTGATCGACAGGCATATTCAGTCGGCGCAGCTGCGCCCTGAGTGGGTGGCGGCCGAGTTGGGGGTGTCGTTACGCAGCCTGTATCGGGTGTTCGCCCGTCAGGGGCTGGTGGTGGCGCAGTACATCAGGAACCGCAGGCTGGATCTGTGCGCGCAGGCGCTGCGCAGCGCCGCCGGGCAGGAAAAACTGGCCGGCGTCGGCCTCGACTGGGGCTTCACCGATCACAGCCATTTCTCGACCGCTTTCAAGCAGCGTTTCGGCATGTCGCCGAGCGAATACCGTCGGCAGTATCAGTAAGTCAGGGCGCGGGCCAGGCCCGCGCCGCTTCACTCAATAGCGGATGCAGACCGATTTCGATTCGGTGTAGGCATCCAGCCAATCCGGGCCGAAGTCACGGCCGCTGCCAGACTGTTTAAACCCGCCGAACGGCATATTCGGATCGATCAGCGTATGGGTGTTGACCCACACGGTGCCGGCCTGAATGCGCGGCGTCAGCGCCATCGCCTGCTGCAGGCTGGTGGTCCACAGGCTGGCGGTCAGCCCGAAGTCGGTGTCGTTGGCCTTGCTCAGCGCTTCTTCGGCGCTCGCCACCCGAATCAGGTTGACCACCGGGCCGAACACTTCCTCGCGCGTCAGGTTCAGCCGATCGTCCGGGTTGATCACCAGGGTCGGCGGAATGTAGAAGCCGTTGGCGTCCGGCCCGGCCGCGCCGCCGATAAGCTCGGCGTTTTTCGCCCGGGCGTCGTCCAGGTAGGCCGCCACCTTGTTGCGGTGCGCGAGCGACACCAGCGGGTTGATTTGCGCGCCGGTATCCATCCCCGGCCCGACCGACAGCGATTTCACCGCCTGTTCGAATCCGGCCACCAACCGATCATAAATCGGCGCTTCAATATAAATTCGCGAGCTGGCGGCGCACACCTGCCCCTGGTTGAGGAAGCTGCCGAGCATCAGGCCTTCGATCACCTGCTGTGGATCGGCATCTTTCAGCACGATGGCCGGGTTTTTGCCGCCCAGCTCCAGCGTTACGCGGGTCAGGCGATCCGCCGCCGCGCGCGCGATGCTTTTACCCACCGGCGTGGAGCCGGTAAAGCTGACTTTGGCGATCAGCGGATGTTCGGTCAGCGCTTTGCCGCACACGGTGCCGCGGCCGGTGACCACGTTGAACACGCCCGGCGGCACGCCGGCTTCGCTCGCCAGTTCGGCGATGCGCAGCAGGGTGAGCGGGGTGGTTTCCGACGGCTTGATGACGATGGAGCAGCCCGCGGCCAGCGCCGGCATCACTTTCCACATGCCGATCATCAGCGGGAAGTTCCAGGGCACGATGCCGGCGACCACGCCGATCGGCTCTTTACGGGTATAAACCTGATATTTGGCGCCCGGCGGCATCGGAATGGACACGTCCAGCGTCTGGCCGGTGATTTTTGTCGCCAGCCCAGCGGTGTAACGCATCCAGTTCAGGGTGCTACCGACTTCGAAAGCGCGGGCGATGTTGATGGATTTGCCCTGCTCCAGGGTTTCGAGCTGTGCCAGCTCTTCGGCGTGTTGTTCCACCAGATCGGCGAAGCGCAGCAGGATGCGTTCGCGCTCAACCGGCAGACGCTGCGCCCAGACGCCTGCGCTGAAGGCTTTGTGGGCGGACTGCACCGCCAGCGCGACGTCGTGTTCATTGGCGTCGGCGGTGGTGGCGATCTGCTGCCCATTGGCGGGGTTATACACCGCCAGGCGGCCTTCCGCGGCGGACGCGCGCCACTGGCCGTCGATATACAGCCCATGCTGACGATCGAGAAAACGCGATACGCTATCCAGCACGGCTACGGTATTGTCAGACATACATCCTCCGATCAGGCTCATCAGGTTATCGTTAACCCTGCAAGTCTAGATCAGCGGGAAAGCGGCGGCTTTGGTCTGCCTGACATTCGGTTTGTCCTGCGTGTCATTTTGCCGTGACGGAAGGGTAAACCGCGGCCGGCGGGCGCCGGCCGGGAGGGCTCACGAGCTCAGGGTCGCCAGACGGGTGGCGAAGCCGAGGAACAGCAGGCCGATGAGGCCGTTGCCGAGCTTCGCCAGGCCTTTCTTGTGATTGAAGAAATGCGCCAGCATCGCGCCGGAGAAGATCAGCGTGCTCATGTAGATAAAGCTGACGGCTTCGAGGATCAGCGCCAGAATGGTGAACGACAGTCCGGTGTGAGCGTAGTTGAAATCGATGAACTGCACGAAGAACGACACGTAAAACAGGATAGCTTTTGGGTTGGTCAGGCTCAGCGTCAGCGACTTGCGCAGAATGCTGTGGCCGCCCTCAATTTGCTGCTGTTGCGCCTGCGCCTTCTGCACGAAGGTGGCGTAGAGGATTTTTGCGCCGAGGAACAGCAGGTAAATCGCGCCGAGAAAACGCACCAGGGTAAACAGGAACGGCGTGGTGCGGATCAGCGAAGCCACGCCGATATAGGCGCAGAAGATCAAAATCGCATCACCGATAAATACGCCCAGCGCGGCGGTATAGCCGGCGCGCACGCCGCGCGATATGCCGGTTTTCAGCACGTACAGCGTATTCGGCCCCGGCAGAATGATGATGAAGACCACCCCGGCCAAATAGGTCCATAAATTCAGGACGCCAAAACTCTCTAACACAATAACCTCTCCATGCGCGCAACTAACAGGCAAAAACACTGGCCACGCCCGTGGCCGGCCGCGATCCTAACGCTGTGCAACCGGGTTGGCAACGTAATAAACTTCATGTTGTTGGTTAAAAATTGTCGAAACATTGCTGAAAACGTCGGCGCCGAATTAAAAAGCAAGAGTCGGCGTGTTTCGCCAACGGCCCGTCACTATGCTGGTTAACACCGAAACCGCAGTGAGGAACGGATGATGAAAAACGTAATCGACAGCGCCGATCCGCGCTGGCTGGCGATCGTCAGCCGCGACAAACACGCCGACGGCCGCTTTATCTACGCGGTGAAAACCACCGGCGTGTATTGCTCACCTTCTTGCCCGTCACGCCAGCCGAACCGGCAAAACGTGGAGCTGTTCGACGACGCCGAGCAGGCGGAGGCGGCCGGTTATCGGCCCTGCAAACGCTGCCGCCAGGGGCTGACGCCGTTGACGGAGCAGCATGCGCGGCAGATAGCCGAGGCCTGCCGCTATATCGAACGGGCGGAGAAAGCGCCGTCGCTGCAGACGCTGGCGCGCCACGTCGGGTTGAGCCAATACCATTTCCACCGGCTGTTCAAAGCGATCACCGGCCTGACGCCGAAAGGCTACGCCGATGCGCAGCGCAGCCAACGCTTGCGCACCGGCCTTACGCAGCAGGAGACGGTGACCGACGCGATCTTCGACGCCGGCTATGGCGCCAACGGCCGTTTCTATCAGCAAGCCAACGCCGCGCTGGGCATGACGCCGAAGGCCTACCGGGCCGGCGGCAAAGGCATGCGCATCCATTTCGCCGTCGGGCACTGTTCGCTGGGCGAGATCTTGGCGGCGCAGAGCGAGGTAGGTATCTGCGCCATTCTGCTGGGGGACGATGCACAGCAGCTGGTGCAGGATTTGCAGGATAAATTTCCCCATGCCGAGCTGATCGGCGGCGACGCGCAGTATGAAGCGCTGATGGCGCAGGTGGTGGGCCTGATTGAAGCGCCGGAGAACGGCTTGGCGCTGCCGCTGGATATTCGCGGCACCGCGTTTCAACAGCGGGTCTGGCAGGCGCTGCAGGCGATACCGGTCGGGGAAACCGTCAGCTATGCCGATATCGCCCGGCGCATCGGCGCGCCCAAAGCGGTGCGCGCGGTGGCCGGTGCCTGCGCCGCCAACGTGCTGGCGGTGGCGATCCCCTGTCACCGGGTGGTGCGCAACGACGGCGCCTTGTCCGGCTATCGTTGGGGCGTCGAGCGCAAGAAAGCCTTGCTGGAAAAAGAGGCGCAGCGATGAGCGGCGCGGCTGGCCGAATTGGACTGGGCGGCAATTGAACGTGAACTCGATGCGCAGGGTTGCGCGCGGTTGCCCAGCGTGCTCAGCCAAGAGCTGTGCCGTGAGCTGGCGGCGCTCTACCCGCAGGATGCGCACTTCCGCAGCCGCATCGTGATGGCGAAGCACGGTTTTGGCCGCGGCGAGTACCGCTACTTCGCCTATCCGCTGCCGCCGCCGGTGGCCGAAGCGCGCAGCCTGATGTATGCGCGGCTGGCGCCGGTGGCCAACCGCTGGAACGCCTTATTGGGCCTGGCAGCGCGCTATCCCGCCGAACACGAGGCCTACCTGGCCGAATGCCACCGGGCCGGCCAACGGCGGCCGACGCCGCTGCTGTTGCGTTACGAAGCGGGGGATTATAACTGCCTGCATCAGGATCTGTACGGCGAGCGGGTGTTTCCGCTGCAGGTGGCGTTTTTACTTTCCGCCCCCGAACGGGATTTCACCGGCGGCGAATTCGTGCTGACCGAACAGCGGCCGCGGATGCAGAGCCGGCCGGAGGTGGTGCCGCTGCAGCAGGGCGACGCGGTGGTGTTCGCCGTGCATCACCGGCCGGTGGCGGGAGTGAAAGGCTACTATCGGGTCAATCTGCGCCACGGCGTCAGCCGGATACGCACCGGCCAACGCCACACGCTGGGGGTAATCTTTCACGACGCGCTATAGCTTGCGCGCCAGCAGGGTGGCGAAGCGCAGCGAGATGCGGTTGCCGGCGGCGTCGGTCTTGTGCAGTTGGCCGACGTCCTCGTTGTATTTGAGGATCTCCCAGTCGCGATAATAATGCTTCAGCTCACCCGGGCTGAAGGTGAACGGGAACGGCAGCGGACAGGGATAATCCTCGGTATCCATCGCCGCCACGATCAGGTTATGGCCGCCGCGCACGGTGCTGTCCTGCATGTTTTGCACGATAGGCGGGATTTGCTGGCGTTCGAGGAACATCATCACCACGGTGGACAGGATGAAGTCGTATTTGCCGCTGAAGCGGTGGGTATTGAGATCCTGCACCCCGGCGCTCAGGTGGGTCAGCTGCTCGGCGTCGATGATCTGATTGAGGCGGTCTATCGACGGCGCGTGCTTGTCCCAGGCGGTGACGTTGAAACCTTTCAAATTGAGATAGAGCGAATTGCGCCCGCCACCGCAGCCCAGATCCAGCGCCTTGCCCGGCGCGATGCGCGCTGCCGCCTCGATCACTTCAGAGTGGGTGCGCGTCAGTTCGTATTTCTTGTGGTAGTAATCTTCCGGCGTGCAGTAAAACGCCAGCCGGCAGGTCATGTCGTCCGAGAAGGAAACGATGCGATGCCACTGCTGCGGCGCGATAAACGGTGGCTGGCTTTCGGGGCTGAACTGCCAGGTCTCGGTGGTGGCGCCGTCTTCGGTCATCATGGCGAACGTCAGGCTGCCGCTCAGTACGGTGAGCTTCGCCCAGGTGCCGCTCTGGGTATTGTGGCGCTGGCGGAAGGCTTCCGGCAGCGTGTCGCTGTTCCATTCCGGCAGGGTTTTATAGCAAAGCAGCTGCTGCTCCATAGGGGGCTCCTCTGGCTGGGTGAGCAAAGTGATTTATATGATGCATATAAAATACATCTTTATCGATCGTTTGAACATAGTGGCCTGACGGAAAGGCGCGGCGGTATCTTTATACTGGATTGTGCGCGGCGGCTGGGCTAATTTCAGTGCTGTTCATGTCATCACGTTCAGGGAAAAGATGCCGATACCTCGTTTATTCCACCCGATGCCCTTTCGTTGGCTGAGCCTGGCCGCGCTGCTGGCGCTGGCGGGCTGTACCAGCAAAATCACCACCACGGCGCCGGCGGCGCGCCCCGCCGACGTCAAAGCCCGGCTGATGACGCTGATCCCGGCCAACGCCGGCGATCGTCAGGGCTGGGCTACCGATATTACCGCCGCCTTCGCCGCGCAGGGCATCGAGCCGAGCGATGACAACCTGTGTTCGGTGCTGGCGGTGACCGAACAGGAGTCGACGTTCCAGGCTAACCCGCAGGTGCCGGGGCTGCCGAAGATCGCCTGGAAGGAGATCGACCGCCGCGCCGATCAGATGCACATCCCGAATTTTTTGGTGCACACCGCATTGAAGATTTCGTCGTCGAACGGGCAGAGCTACAGCGAGCGGCTGGATAAGGTGCGTACCGAGAAGGATCTGAGCGATATCTTCGATGACATGATCGACCGCGTGCCGATGGGGCAGAAGCTGTTCGGCCATTTAAATCCGGTACATACCGGCGGCCCGATGCAGGTGAGCGTTGCTTTCGCCGAGGCGCACGCCAAAGGGTACCCTTATCCGATCGACGGCTCGATTCGCCGCGAAGTCTTCAGCCGGCGCGGCGGTATGTACTTCGGCATTATGCATTTGCTGGGGTATCCGGCCGATTACAGCCGACCGATTTACCGCTTTGCCGACTTCAACGCCGGCTGGTACGCCAGCCGTAACGCGGCGTTCCAAAACGCGGTCAGCCGGGCGAGCGCTATTCCGCTGGCGCTGGACGGCGATCTTATCGACTTCAGCAGCGACAAGCCCGGCTCGACCGAGCTGGCGGTGCGCACGCTTGGCAAGCGCCTGAACATGAGCGACAGCGCCATTCGCCGGGCGCTGGAAAAAGGCGACACGGCCGGCTTTGCCGACACCGACCTGTATAAGAAGGTCTATGCGCTGGCGGGCGGCAAGCTGCCGCGCGAGATGCTGCCGGGTATCCAGCTGGAAAGCCCGAAAATCACCCGCAAGCTGACTACCGCCTGGTTCGCCAAGCGGGTGGACGAACGCCGCCAGCGCTGCATGGCGCGCGCCGGCGGGTAGCGGCATAAAAAAACGCCGCCGGTTTCCTGAACCACCGGCGGCGCGATCGCGCCTCAGGCGCTGCGGCGCGGGTTGGTCAGGCCGAAGTTAAAGCTGTTGCAACGGTTGCAGAACTCTTTCATCACCGGCGGCGTATCCATCATCGGCACTTTCACCTCGATAAACGCCAGCCGATCCTGCCGCGAGGCGTGTTCCAGGGCCATTTCCAGCTGCTGCGTGGTTTCCACTGCCACGCTGAACGGCTGCGCCTGGGTATTCAGCACCGCCGGCAGTTTGGCATAGTCCCACGGGCTGATGTCGTTGTAGGACGAGTTTTCGCCGAGGATATAACGTTCGATGGTGTAGCCATCGTTATTGATCAGGAAGATGATCGGCTTTTGTTCGCAGCGCAGCAGGGTAGACACTTCCTGCGCGGTGAGCTGGAAGGAGCCGTCGCCGATGAACAGCAGGTGACGGCGCTCCGGCGCTGCCATCAGGGTGCCGAGCAGCGCCGGCAGGGTATAACCGATCGAGCCCCAAATCGGTTGGTTGACCACCTTGACGCCGCCCGGCATACGCATGCCGCCGATGGCGGCGCCTGAGGTGCCGTTTTCCACCACCACCACGTCATCCGCCTGGATGAAGCGTTGGATGCGTCGCCACAGATAGGCCTGGTCGATAGGCGCGTCGCTCGGCGTCACCAGCTTCTCACGGGGATCGGCCAGCGGCGATAAACGCTGCGCCGGCGCGTCTTCGCTCAGATCCAGCAGCGCCTGCAGCAGATCCGTCGTCGCCACCGCCGGGTAGGAGGTATTGTCCAGCTTCAGCGAGAACGGCTGGATATCCACCTGAGCGGCGACGGGAATTTGCTGCGAGAAATAACCGGTGGTGGAGTCTACCAGACGTACGCCGAAGCTCAGCACGCAGTCTGAGTGGGCCATGCGTTCATACAGTTCGGGACGCGACAGGTTGCCGCTGTAGCCGCCCATCCAACCGGCGGTATCTTCCGGAATAATGCATTTGGCGGTCGGCATATTGGTCAACGGAATGGCAAAACGATGAGCGACGGCGATAACCTGCTGCTGCAGCTGATAGCGATCCACCATTTGGTCGACCAACATGATCGGACGCTGTGCGCGTTTTATTTTGGTTAACAGCGCCATCGCCGCTAATTGCACATTGTATTTATCGCTGGCCGGCAACTGCGGCGCCGCTGCGGCTGCGGCGACTTCAATTTCGACGTCGCAAATATCGGAAGGCAGCTGTAAATAGACCGGTTTCTTCTCTATCCAGGCGCGGGAAATAACGCGTGGGATTTCCTGCGCGGCATTTTCCGGCGTAATCAAAGCTTGAGCAACGGTGAATTGTTTAAAACAGTTCATGACGTTGTCGAAATTGCCGTCGCCCAAGGTATGGTGCAATAGCTGATGATTCTTCATCGCGTGCAGCGGCGGCGTGCCGGCGATGCAGACCACCGGCGAGGATTCGGCATAGGCTCCGGCGATGCCGGACAACGCGGCCAGATCGCCGACGCCGTAGGTGACGATCAGCGCGCCGGCGCCCTTCATTCGGGCGTAGCCGTCGGCGGCGTAGGAGGCGTTCAATTCATTGCAGTTGCCGATAAACGCCAGCCGGTCGTCGCTTTCCAGCAGCTCCAGCAGGCTGAGGTTATAGTCGCCGGGCACGCCGTAAATACGATCGACGTTCAGGGCGTGAAGCTGTTGCAGAATGAATGACCCGATAGTTATTTTCATTGATTGCTCCGGATTATTTATCTTTATTTTGTCAGGCGAAAATCAGCAAAAATAAATTGCTGGCGATGTTGTGTCGTTAGCTTTAACAGTTATTTAAAGCGTCCACTTGTTCAAGATAGGGTTGGCAGCCGGTAAATTGGCGCTTTGTATTCGGCGCTTTACGCGATTGAGTAATACATAAAAAGTAGGGTTATTGCGTGTTGGCGTGCAGCGGTATTTTTCCTTGATGGAATATCGACAGAGAAATGGCGGCATGTCGGCATTTATCATAATGCAGGGGGAGTTACCCGGTACTTTTGACGCCGCGTTAAATCCTGCCTGGCGACACCCGGCAGTGAGTCTGAGAAAGAAAAACCGACGCTGACGTAAAGGGGGATTTTGGTGATCCGCCGCACGCTTATTTCAAGAAACCATCCTGTAACCAATTAAAAACAAAAAATTAACAACGATTGTTTTTTAGTCGTCGGTTTTCGTCAGCTTTGCTTTACGGGGCCGCAGTGCGCGTCACGTCGGGCCGGCGTTAAAATATGCCGTCACGGGCGCTAATATAACGTGGTGGCCATCACATTCCGTGGGAACTGATACGTAAACTTTTCTCTACGTGCGCGCAGATGGCGTATACCTACCAGAGAGGGCGGTGCCCCAGTGGCACAGGCTGACGGGGGGAAGAGCGATGAAAAGCTATCGACATATTCTGGTACTGATTCACGATGAGCGCGATGGGCTGCTGCTATTGCGTCAAACGGTGGCGATGGTGCGCGGGCTGCCGATCGCCATCACCGTTGGCCACCTTAACGCCGACTATGCGGAGCTGGAGTACGGCAGCGATGCGCTGGTCAAAGACCGCCAGGCGCAGGAGGTGATTGCCGCCAAGGCGATGCTGAGCCGGTTGGTGAGCGCCGTCGATGCGCCGGTTGCGGTCAAGGAAATCGTCACCATCCGGCGCTTTAAGGACGTCAGCGATTTCATTCATCAGGCCGATATCGATCTGGTGGTGGTCGGGCACCAAAACCGCCTGTTCGGTCTCTATTCCTCTTATTCCCTGGAGTTTGTGAACCGTCTCGATGTCGATGTGTTGGTCAAGCACCTTGCCCGTGAGTAGCGTGCGACAAAGCGGACTTTTCCCACGGCTTTGCCGCTCGAAAGGCGATAGCATAGGGGAAACCGGTGCAACCTGTTAAAAAATATTGGGAATTTTCCGGTGCTAAACTTAACCAAAGCACAACGGGCGTTGGATAAATTAGATACAGCTTGATCTTGCCTGGGCTATCGGTAAGAATCTTCGGCCGTATTTTTACAGGAGCTTTACGATGTTTCTCAAACGGACTCTTTTGGCATGTTCTCTGGCGTTGATATTTCCTGCACTGCCTTCTTACGCTGAGGTTGGTACAGAAAGTGGCAATACCGCGCAGGCTGAAAAACCGGGTCTATGGCAGCGGTTTACCCATAACGTAGCGGAGACCTGGAACAACTCGCCTAACCACGATCTCTATATCCCGGCCATCACCTGGCACAACCGTTGGACTTACGATGATGAACATATCGATAAGTACAACGAGCGTCCGTGGGGCGCCGGTTACGGCATCTCCCGCTACGACAGCGACGGTGACTGGCACGGCATCTACATCATGGCGTTCAAGGATTCCTTCAACAAGTGGGAGCCGATCGGCGGCTACGCCTACGAGAAGATCTGGCGCCCGCTGGATGACAAGGATTTCCGCCTGGGGCTGGGCTTCACTGCCAGCGTCACCGCGCGTGACAACTGGAAATACATTCCTGTTCCGGCGCCGCTGCCGCTGGCCTCTATCGGCTATCAGCGGCTGACGTTCCAGGCGACCTACATTCCCGGCACCTATAACAACGGCAACGTGTTCTTCGCCTGGCTGCGCTGGCAGTTCTAAACTTCCTGAATTCCGAAAAACGGCGCGGTGGCGAGATAAAAGGAACTTGTCGCCGTCGGCGGCGTCGGAAGGGTATCCCGGCGCGCTGCGCCGATCGCATGCCGTTATTACAGGAGTTTCACCACTATGATCACCAAACATCGTTTACTGCTGGCCTTGGCGCTGTCCGCTACCCTGGCCAGCGGCGCCACCCAGGCCGCCGGGCTGATGGATTCCCTCAGCAGCGCGGCGGGCGAACTGAGCAAGTCGGGCGGCGACAGCAGCGGCGGCATGTCGCTCTCCTCGCTGACCGGCCTGCTGAACGGCGGCGACAAGGCGTTGAGCTCCAGCAGCATGACCAATGCCGCCGGTATCCTGCAGTACTGCGTGAAAAACAACGTGCTGTCGGCTAACGGCACCGAAGGGGTGAAAGATCAGTTGCTCAGCAAGCTGGGCATCACCAGCACCGAAAACGCCAAGAGCCAGGATTATCAGCAGGGTCTGGGCGGCTTGCTGCAGACCGGCGAAGGCAAGAGCCTGGATCTGAACAGCCTGGGCACCTCGCAGATCACCGAGAAGGTGAAGCAAAAAGCCTGCGATCTGGTGCTGAAGCAGGGCAAATCCTTTATTTCATGATGAGCGAACGGCGGAGTGCTCCGCCGTTCGTTTTTGCATAAGCTGGAAAAATGAAAAAAACGTTGATGCTTTCCCTGCTGGCAGGGATGACGATGTTGCAGGGGTGTTCCGTGAAATCCAACGATGCGCCGCCACCACCGCAGGTGAAACCGATCGGCATGGCGAACCCGGCCGACGTGTATTGCACCAAAATCGGCGGCAAGCTGAACGCCAAAGAGAATGCGGCAGGCCAGTATTCCACCTGTACCTTGCCGAATGGGCAGGAAATAGAAAGCTGGGAGCTGTTCCGGCGCGATCACCCGGTGAAAAAGTAATCCTCGCGGCGCCGGCTCTTCCGCTCGGCGCCCGATCAGAATTGGCGATCGCCTATCGACTGCAGCTGCAGACTGCCGTTCTTCTGTAGCGTCAGCGGCATGCGCCAATCGCTCTGTTTATCCAGGTTGAACGGCCGGGAGCGGAACATGCAGCCGGTCTTGATGTTCTTGATTTTCATGACGTGTTCCGCGTCCGCATTGATTTTTATCTCGAAGCTGCCGGCGGGGGGAATAAAGACTTCCGCCAGCTGCTGCGGCGCCGCCGGCGTTTCCAGCTTGACCAGCACCGCGAAATTGTTGCCCTGATTATCCAGCGTCAGCCGATGCAGACCGGTCGCGGGCAGCCTCGTCGGCTGATGCAGATAACCGGCTGAGGCGGGCCACGGCTGTCCGGCATTGTCGTGCAGCGGTCCACCGCACTCTTCACGCGCCTCGCGCAGCGGCATTTCGCGCTTGATAGCGCGGTTGTAATCGGTGGGGGCGGCGAGGCTGAACTCGTCATCATATTGGTGGGCGCGCAGATAGCGCTTGGCGCCGAGCACCGCGAGGGCGACCAGCATGAAGAACAAAAATATCCTCAGGCGATTTTTGAAAATCAGCCCGAACAGCTTCCCGGGGAGTTGAAACAGCCACCTTGCGATCGTCAATAACATCGTTTTCCCTTTACGCCCAAGCCGTTACGTCTGCGGTAACTTCGCCTGCCTCAGTATAGCCAAAGCGTTGCCTCCGGGCGGCATGCGCCATGAAATTCCTGTTTTTTACCCCAAACCTTCCTCTAACAGCAACAGCAGCAGGAAGCCGGCAAAGAACATCGCGGTGGCGAACGGGGTCTCTTTCCCGCCTTCATGCGCTTCGACCAGCAGCTCCTCGGTCACCAGGTAGAGCAGGGCGATCAGGCCAAAGGCCAAAAAGGCGGTCAGCCAAAATGTGCCCAGCATGGCCACCGGCGCCCCCAGCAGGCCACCGATGGGCAGCAGCAGCGCCAGGCCGACTATCGCCGCCATGGCACGCAGCCGCCTGCCGAGAAAGTCTTTCAAATCGCCGACGATCGATAATCCGAGGAACAGCACTTCCAGCGTTAACGCCAGCGTCAACAGCAGACCGGCTTTGGCGCCGGCCGCGAAGGCAATGCCCAGCACCAGCCCATCGATAAAGATATCGACGCCGACCGCGGCGATAAAACCGACCGGCCCCTGCGATTTTTCACCCAGCCGCCGAACCAGCAACATCAACAGCACCCCCACAGCGCCGCCCAGCAACACGGCCACAGGCGACTGCTGCTTGAGATCGGGCAGGATTTCGGTGGCGGCAGCGGCGAAAACGATGCCGGCGGTAAAGTGATGGATGACGCGCATCGTGGCGGCACCGGGGCGGCGATAGAGCGCCACCGCAGCGCCGACGACGGTGGCTGCGGCGGGAAACAGCGTATAAAGCACGGCGGAGGTCATCGCGTCATAATCCCTTATTGGTGATGTCGCTTTGAGTCTAGACGAGCGCCGCCGCTTAGGCGTGGCGAAAAAAGTGATTGTTCGATTGTGTACGTTTATGTACATTTGTGATCACTTCAGCGCCACCGGATCCACGCGATGTCCAAACTGTTACCGAATGAACGCCACCAGGCCATTCTCGACACGCTTCGCCAACAGGGGCGGGTACTGGCCCTGGAGATGGCGCAGCGGCTGAATACTACCGAAGCCACCATCCGCCGCGATCTGCGCCAGCTGGCGGCGCAGAACCTGTGCAAACGTATCTATGGCGGTGCGCTGGCGCCGACGCCGGCCGAAGGCCCCGTTGCGGCGCGCATGACGCTCAGCGGCGATGAGAAACTGGCGCTGGCGCAGACCGCGCTGGGGGTGATTGGCGAAGAACAGCTGATTTTCCTCGATGCCGGCAGCACCCACCTGCATTTGGCGGAGCTGTTGCCACGCGATCGGCGTTTGACGGTGGTGACCAATGCGTTGAGCATCGCCGGTAAAATGCTGGAGCGGCCGGGGATCCGCACCATCCTGATCGGCGGCGAGCTGGATGCGCAGGTCGGTGGCTGCGTGGACACCAAGGCGGCGGAAGAGATCGACGGTTTCCATTTCGATCTGGTGTTCACCGGCATCTGCGCCTACGACCCGGCCGGCGGTTTTTCGGCGCTGAGCTATCAGGACGCCACGTTCAAAAAGCGGTTGCTGACGCGCGCCGGCAGCGTGGCGGTGCTGTGTACCCGCGACAAACTCAATACCTATGCCCCTTACCCCTTCCTGCCCGCCGGGCGGGTGGATCATCTGGTGACGGCTCGCGGCGCGCACCCTCAGCTTGAGCTGCAGGTGGCGCAGGGCGGCGGCCAGGTCTGGCACAGCGACTTATCGACCGGAGAATGATGATGAAAATTGCCCATGTTGCCCTGTGGACCCAGGACATCGACGCGCAGCTGGCGTTCTGGCAGCGCTATTTCAACGGTGAAGCGGGGGAGGAGTATGTCAGCCGCAACCGGCCGGGGTTCGTTTCACGTTTCGTCAGCCTGGCGGCCGGGCCGTCGCTGGAGATCATGCGCGTGCCGACGCTGTTGCCGGCGCAGGCGCAGGAGCAGGAGGAGCGGGTCGGTTGGGCGCACATCGCGCTGTCGCTGGGGGATGAGCGGCAGGTCGATAGGCTGGCGCAGCGCGCACAGCAGGAGGGCATTTTGCTGTCCGCGCCGCGCTGGACCGGCGACGGCTTCTATGAGGCCGTCATTCGCGATCCGGACGGCAACGCGATCGAAATTACCGCCTGATCACTCTTCTTCGATGCTGGCGAACTGCTCACCCAGATAGTCGAGCAGCAGCCGCACCGCCGGCAGCAGGCCGCGGCGCGACGGGTAGACTGCGTGCACCACGCCGCCCTGCGGCTGCCAGCCCGGCAACAGTTGCACCAGCTCGCCGCGCAGCATGTCGTCGCGCATCATCATCGCCGGTAGCTGAACGATGCCGGCGCCGGCGATGGCGGCGGTGCGCAGCATCAGCATGTCGTCGGTGACCAGCCGCGGCGTGTGTTCCCACTCTACCCGTTCACCCTGTGGGCCGGTCAACCGCCATTGGTGCTGACCGCGCGCCGGGCCGAGATCGAGCGTCGGGTATTTACGCAGGTCTTCCGGCGTGTGCGCCGGCCCGAGGGTGCGCACCAGCGCCGGGCTGGCGGCGACGCACCAGGTGCGCTGCGCCAGGATCTTCAGCACCAGATCGCTGTCTTCCAGCGGCGGCGGCCGCACGCGGATCGCCAGATCCAGCCCTTCCCCCACCACGTCCACCCGGCGGTTGGTGGCTTCCAGATGTACCGTCACCTTGGGGTAATCGGCCATAAAAGCCGCCACCATGCTGCCGACGCGGGTGTGCAAGATCGCCACCGGGCAGGACATGCGCACCGTGCCGCAGGGCTCGGCGCGGGTCTGCTCGATCGCTTGCTGCGCCGCTTCCGCTTCCACCAGCATCGCCTTGCAGTGTGCGTAATAGGTTTGGCCGACCTCGGTCACCGAGAAACGCCGCGTCGAGCGCTGGATCAGGCGCACGCCCAACCGCTCCTCCAGCAGCGCCACGCGGCGGCTGAGCTTGGATTTGGGAATGCCCAGCGCCCGGCCGGCGGGGGCGAATCCCTGGTGATCGACCACGCTGGCAAAGAAAAACAGATCGTTCAGATCGGTCAGCATCGTATCCCTTATCGTTCTACCAGTAGAACGCTGAGTGTACATCTTGCCTACTACTGCAGCAAACCCCGACGGATTAAACTTCTGACATCAACTTAAGGCCGTGAGGCCTGAAACGGGAGTTCAAGATGAAAAAAATCCTCGGTATTCACAACAGCCCGGAAGCACATTGGGTCGGTAACGGTTTCCTGGTGAATTCGCTGTTCTCTTATAACGATTTGGGGGCGGAAATGAGCCCGTTCCTGCTGCTGGATCACGCGGCGCCAACCAAATTCCGTTCCGCCTCCGGCACCCGCGGCGTGGGTCAGCACCCGCATCGCGGGTTTGAAACGGTGACCATCGTCTATCAGGGCGAAGTGGAACACCGCGACTCGACCGGCAGCGGCGGGGTGATTGGCCCCGGCGACGTCCAGTGGATGACCGCCGCCTCCGGCATTCTGCACGAAGAGTTCCATTCACGGGATTTCTCGCGCAAGGGCGGCACCATGGAAATGGTGCAGCTGTGGGTCAACCTGCCGGCCAAAGACAAAATGGCCGAGCCGGGTTACCAGACGCTGTTGAACGCCGATATTCCGGTGGTTCCGCTGGCGGACGGCGCAGGGCAGGTGCGGGTGATCGCCGGTGACTTTGGCGGCCACGCCGGCCCGGCACGCACTTTCAGCCCGCTCAACGTGTGGGACATGAAGCTGAATGCCGGCCACACCACCACGCTGACGGTGAAAGAAGGCCATACGCTGGCGCTGGTGATGCTGCACGGTGCCATCCTGGTCAACGGCGAAGACGTGGTGCGCGAAACCCAAATGGTGCGTTTCGACCGGGCGGGGGATTCGATCACTATCGAAGCCAACAACGACGTCGCGCTGCTGGTGCTGAGCGGCGAACCGATCGATGAGCCTATCGTCGGCTACGGCCCGTTCGTTATGAACAGCGACGCGGAAATCCAGCAGGCGTTCCGCGATTTCAACAGCGGCAAGTTCGGCAGCATGAACGCCGAAGCGACCGTCGGTTGACCTTGGCGCCTGGGGCGGGACGTGTTCCCCGGCTCAGGCGCTACACTTAAACCTCGACGTCCCGCTCAGGCGGGGCGTTTCATCCGCAACATCAACCCCCACAGGAGTAAAACCATGACTGCAAATTACAAACGCCTCGACAAGGACCAGGCCGCCGTATTGCTGGTGGATCATCAGGCAGGGCTGCTTTCGCTGGTGCGCGATATCGATCCCGATCGGTTTAAAAACAACGTGCTGGCGCTGGGTGATTTAGCGAAGTACTTCAATCTGCCGACCATTCTCACCACCAGTTTCGAAAACGGCCCCAACGGTCCGCTGGTGCCTGAACTGAAAGCCCAATTCCCCGATGCTCCCTTCATTCCTCGCCCTGGCCAAATCAACGCCTGGGATAACGACGACTTCGTCAAGGCGGTAAAAGCCACCGGCCGCAAGCAGCTGATCATCGCCGGCGTAGTGACCGAAGTGTGCGTGGCATTCCCGGCGCTGTCTGCGCTCAATGAAGGTTTCGAGGTCTTTGTGGTGACCGACGCCTCCGGCACCTTCAATGAGCTGACGCGTCAGTCGGCCTGGAGCCGCATGGAAGCCGCCGGCGCGCAGTTGATGACCTGGTTCGGCGTCGCCTGCGAGCTGCACCGCGACTGGCGCAATGACATCGAAGGGCTGGGCGCGCTGTTCTCCAACCATATCCCGGACTACCGCAACCTGATGACCAGCTATAACACGCTGACGAACGGTAAGTAACGCGACGGCCCTTTACCCAACCTTTCGCCTTTCATCACGTTAGACGCGGGATGTAAGCAAAACGTAGCGGGGCGAAAAGGTAGCGAAAAGCGGCTTTCTCATGGGCCGGGGGCGGGGTAGCGTAATCCCGAACCCGGCAAATGAGGCTAATTCAATGAAACAAGCAATCAAGATCCTGGCGCTGCCCTGCATGGGCATGGCGCTGTTGTTCAGCGCGAGCGCGATGTCGGCCCCCGAGGCGCCTGCGGCCAAAGCGTTGCCGCCTGTGGCGGATGAACCGATGCGCATGCCGCCTTTCCCGGGGGGGCACCCGCCCAAACCGGGGTTCTGCCACGGCGGCGAACTGTTCTGCGCCACCTCGGCCAGCGACAATCCGGTGGAAACCATCAACAAACTGACGGCGGTGATCCCGGCGGGTAACGCCAAGCATTACGAGGTGCGCGTCGCGGTGGTAGCCGTGCCTGACGCCCCGCCTGCGCGTTAACGGGCCACATCATCCCGCTCTGGTTCGCATGCCCAAGGCGCGTTAGGCTAAGGCGAGCGTTTATCGGGAGGCGGGATGACCCTTTTAGCACAACTGCCTTATCTCCAGCCCGGCGATCGCGCGCTGTTGTTCGACGGCGAATGCAATCTGTGTCACGGGCTGGTGAGATACCTTATTCGCGCCGATCGGCAGCGGCGCATTCTATTGGCGACGGTGCAATCCGTCGAAGGGCAGGCGATCCTGCAGGCGCTGGGATTGCCGACCGATCGTTTCGATTCCGTGGTTTATATTGAGCAGGGGCGCTGTTGGCTGCGTTCGGCGGCGTTGTTTCGGGCGCTGCGCCAATTGGGATGGCCGTACCGCGCGCTGGCGCTGGTGCGTTACCTGCCGCCGCGACTGGCGGACAAGGTCTATGATGCGGTCGCCGGCAATCGCTACCGGCTGTTTGGTCGCAACGATGGCACCGGTTTGCCGGGCGCCGACCAGCCCGGGCGCTATCTGCCCCGGCGGCAGGAACCGCCGGCCTGAGCTTTACGCTTCTTTACCATCCAACCGCTTGAAATATCAACACTCCAGCTCCATATAATGGAACGTTTAGCCAACAAGGAGCGCGTATGGGAATCAGTGAAGAAGAGCACATCCGCCGTTTGACCCAGGAGAAGAACGACATGGGCAATACGGCGAAATGGGTGGCGATCGTTTCCGCCGTGTACTTTGCCTTGATGGTGTTTTACGGCCATCCGACCGGCGTATTGGCGATGTCGGGCGCGGTGTTCATCGTGTCTACCACCACCTGGCTGAAAAAGCGTCAGAAGGTCAAGTCTTACCGCATGGCGTTGGCCAAAATCAGCGACGATCAGCCCTGATAGTCGCCGCGCTTTAGCGTATACACCAGGCTCGGCGCTGCGCCGGGCACGTCATCCAGCGTATCCACCCGCCGTAAACCGACCTTTTCCAGCACCCGCCACGAAGCCTGATTCTCCGCGCGCACAATGGCGGAAATTTCACCCACTTCCAGCCCGATAAAGCCGTACTGCAGTGAAGCCCACGCCATCTCGGTGGCCAGCCCCATGCCCCACACCCGGGTATCGAAGCGATAGCCGAGGTTAACGGTGCGCTGCGCGCCGAGCGGTTTCCAGGACAAGCCGCCAAAGCCGATAACCCAATCCGGCCGTTCGCGCAGGGCGATCGCCCAGGAGCCGTAACCGTGCTGCCGCCAGCCGGCGAGCCGATCCTGCAGCGCCGAGGCGGCCTGCGCTTCGCTGGTCAGCGGGCCGGCGGGGTTGAAGCGTTGGGTTTGCGGATCGCCAAAGATGGCGTAGAAACGTTCGAGGTCCGCCATTACCGGCGGCCGCATCTGCAGGCGTTCGCTGAAGAAGGGGGATGAAGGATTAAAGCTCGGCATCGTTTCTCCCGGCCGGATAAATGAACAGCGTTCACTGTAGTCCAGATCGGCGAAACGGGAAATCCCCCTCTCCAGGTGAGAGGGGGAGAGGGCATTACAGGAAGGAGTCGTCGTCGTCGTTGTAATCGTCGTCGGCGTAGTCCGTGTCGTCCTGATAGTTGGCGTTCTGGAAGCCGTTGTCCTGGTTGAGGAAGCTGCCGCCGTCGCCGTTGTTGAAGGTATCAAGGTTGTTGGAGGCGTCGAAATTACGCATCGCGCTGTCGTCCAGCGGCGCCGGGGTTTCTTCGATAATATTCACGATTTCCTGCGGCTGCGAATGGCGGAACATGCCGGTCAGCATGTCGGCCAATACCACGCCGCCGGCGACGCCCGCCGCCGTTTGCAAGGCGCCGCCCAGGAAGCCGCCGGCGCGTGAAGGCGCCGCCTGCTGCGGTTGGGCATAGGCAGGTTGCTGCGGCTGCGCGTAGCCCCCCTGCTGCGCGTTGTTCCAGGCCGCCGTATTTTGCTGCTGCGCCTGGTACTGTTCACGCGGGCTCGGCGTATTGCGGCTGCCGCCGCCGAACAGGCCGGCCAGGAAACCACCGCTGCTTTGCTGGCCGTTGGCGGTTTGCTGCAGCTGCGCGACCTGGGCTTCCAGCTCTTTGACGCGCTGGTCCATCTGCTTGAGCGCCGCTTCCTGAATGATCATCGCCTGCGCCATGTAATAAGGGGCGGAAGGCTGCTCGCGAATATGCTGATTGATTTGCTGTTCTGCCTGGAGATCCCGTGGGCCCGTCTTGGTCTCGGCTTCTTTCAGGCGGCCAAACAGACCATCGATAAGGCGTTGTTCTTCGGATTGCATAGGCGTACCTCGGGAGATAAATAACGGTGCTGGATGATGACTATCATCGGTAACAATCACCCTAGCGCGTTTACATGAACCAATAAATAAATGGCGGGTAAACCTGTCTATGAATTTGTTACCAATTACGGCAGCGGGATCAGCATCACCAGCTTCAGACCGCCGTGTTCCGCCGGGTGGAAGGTGAGCTGGCGATAGCGCAGCGCGCCTTGCTGAGGATGTTCGAACGCTCTTTCGCCGCCTTCGCGCGCCATCACGTCATGCTGTTTCCACCAGTGATTAAAGTCCGTGCTGTTGTGCGTCATGTTGCGCACGAAGGCGCGCATCTCTTCGGTGTTTTGATGATGGCTGGTCTCGGCGCGAAACTCGGCCACCACGCGGCGAGCGCGTTCCTCCCAATCGCTGACCAGCGTTTTTGCCAATGGGTGGAAGAACATAAAGTGCAGCAGGTTGGGGCTGCTGGCCACATCCAGCCAGCCGCTGAACAACGCCGCCGCCTGTGGGTTCCAGGCGACGACGTTCCAGGTCACGTCCAGCAGGTAGCAGGGCACCGTCATTTGGTGCACGCTCTGCAGCACCGCGTCATTGGCGGTTTCGCGGTGCGTTTCCAGCTCGGGGTCGGCGATGCGCGCCAGGGTAAACAGGTAGTGGCGCTCTGCCGGGCCGAGCCGCAGCGCCTTGGCGATGCGTGCCAGCGTGTAGGGGGAAATGGATACCTCGCGGCCCTGTTCGATCCAGGTATACCAGGTGGCGCTGATGCCGCTGATTTGCGCCAGTTCTTCGCGGCGCAGGCCGCTGGTGCGGCGGCGCGAAGAGCTGGGCAGGCCGATCATTTCCGGCGTGATGCGTTCGCGGTGCGTGCGCAGAAATGCGCCGAGGGCTTTTGGCCCGGATAAGGCTTCTGATGACATAGCATGGTACCTATTTATACCAGGATAACTGCTCATATTGTACCCGTATAGTAGCCTGATTATAGTAGCCAAAAGCCTTCAGGCACAGGCGCAAGCCGGATAATAACAGGAGCAAACATGAGCAACAGCAACAGCCATAAAAACGCGGTAGACCGGCAGTTCGGCGAGCAGGCCAACGCCTATTTGAGCAGTGCGGTGCATGCGCAGGGCAAGGATTTGCAACGTCTCGCGCAGTTACTGGCGCCGTATGCCGACGCACGCCTGCTCGATCTGGGCTGCGGCGCCGGGCACGCCAGCTTCACGGCGGCGGCCAGGGTGGCGCAGGTGGTGGCCTACGATCTGTCGGCGCAAATGTTGGCGGTGGTGAAGCAGGCGGCGGCGGAAAAAGGCCTGGGCAACATTCAGCCGCAGCAGGGCGTGGCGGAGTCTTTACCCTTTGAGGACGCCAGCTTCGATCTGGTCATCAGCCGCTATTCGGCGCACCACTGGCACGATGTCGGCCAGGCGCTGCGTGAGGTCAGGCGGGTACTCAAGCCGGGCGGCAGGGCGATCTTCATGGACGTGGTCTCGCCGGGGCATCCGCTGCTGGATATCTACCTGCAAACCGTGGAAGTGCTGCGCGACACCTCACACGTGCGCAACTATGCGCCGGGTGAGTGGCTGGCGTTATTGACCGAAGCCGGGCTGGTGGTGCGCGAGGTGACGTCGGATCGGTTGATGCTGGAGTTCGGCAGCTGGGTGGCGCGCATGCGCACGCCGGCGCATTTCGTTACCGCGATCCGCGCGCTGCAGCAAAGCGTGTCGGAAGAGGTGGCAGCGCACTTCGCCATTCAGCCGGACGGCTCCTTTACCAGCGATATCATGATGTTTGAAGTGACGAAAGGCTGAAAGCAACGGGGCAGCCGATGAAGGCTGCCCCGTGAAACGCGATCGACTGCGATACGCTTATTTTTTGTCTTCCAGCAGGCAGCGGTAGATCAGGCCGCCGATAATGCCGCCGACCAGCGGCACCAGCCAGAATACCCACAGCTGCTGCAGCGCCCAGGTGCCCTGGAAGATCGCTACGCCGGTGCTGCGCGCCGGGTTGACGGAGGTGTTGGTCACCGGGATGCTGATCAGGTGGATCAGGGTCAGCGTCAAGCCGATCGCCAGCGGGGCAAAGCCTGCCGGCGCGCGCTTGTCGGTTACGCCATGGATAACGATCAGGAAGAAGGCCGTCAGCACCAGCTCAATCACGATGGCTGATTGCAGAGAATAACCGCCCGGTGAGTGTTCGCCGTAACCGTTGGAGGCGAAACCGCCTGTGGTGGCGTCGAAACCGGCTTTGCCGCTGGCGATCAGATACAGCACCGCCGCTGCGGCGATACCGCCGATCACCTGTGCGATCACGTAAGGGATCACGTCTTTCGCCGCGAAACGGCCGCCGGCGAATAAGCCGACGGTGATCGCCGGGTTAAAGTGCCCGCCGGAAATATGGCCGACGGCATAGGCCATCGTCACCACGGTCAGACCGAAAGCGAGCGCGACGCCGAGGAAACCAATACCCAGTTGTGGGAATGCCGCTGCTAATACTGCGCTACCACAACCACCAAACACCAACCAAAATGTGCCAAAAAATTCAGCAAAAAGTCGCTTTGACATAGATTCCATCCTGCGGAATTGACTAACGGGCGTTAGCACTAAAAACTATAGAACAGCTTTTTCAGTTCATGCAGATATTCTATAGAATTTTCTTAATGCACCTTGAATAACGGCGGTATTAAATCCCCGGTATTTTATTTTGTCTATGAGAAAAACACCGTTTTTTGCCGTGCTGGCGCGCGTTTGCCGATTTTTTTATCTTTGCCATAAGAATTTACCCTAAGCGAAATGGCGGGCTATTTTCGGGCGATTTTTTCCAGTGGTTTTCTCCATTCAATATCCCCAGGTTAATTGCTAATTTCTATTTGCCAGCCAACCTATTGTCTATTTCACATTTGACGAATTGCCTGTTGTCATCTCAGTGTCATGCTAAATTAATATCTTCGTCTGCCTGATAACGCTTCATTCAACCTCGGGTAAAAACCATGAAAATAAAATCGCTCTCCCTGCTGTTGGCTTCACTGTTTCCTGTATTCACCTACGCTGCAGATATTGAGGTGGCGCGTTATGTGGTCGGCTTCCCCGGCGGGGAACACGTCGCCTATCAGGGGGCGTTCGCCAAGAATTTCCCGCAGGGGCTGCCGGTGGGGATCGGCTCCGGGCTAACGTTCAATAGCAAACAGGGCGACGCTCTGGTATTGACGACGCTGACCGATCGCGGCCCGAATGCCGATGCCCCTGCGGTGGGCAAGCAGGAGGCCAAGATTTTCGCCAATCCGCAATTCGTGCCTCTGTTGATGGACATTCGTATCGGCGGCGGCAAGGCCGTGGCCGAGAATGCACGGCCCTTGCATGACGAAAAAGGGCCGATTAGCGGGCTGCCGCTGCCGAGCGAGCTAATTGGCTCCACAAATGAAGTGGCGTTGAATGACGTGTTGCAGCCGCTGTCCGGCGATCGCCGCGGGTTGGATACCGAAGGCATTACCGGTGACGGCAACGGTGGCTATTGGCTGTGCGATGAGTACGGCCCGTTTCTGATACATGTTGATGGCAAAGGTAAAATTCTCGCCAAATACGGCCCAACGCCGCAGGCCGGTGAGCAGGCGGTGGCGAGCGGGTTACCGAACATCTTGAAATGGCGCCAGCCTAACCGCGGTTTTGAGGGGCTGACCCGGATGCCGGATGGGCGCATTCTGGCGGCGGTGCAGAGCACGCTGGATGTCGATGGCAAAAGCAAAAACAAGGCGCAGTTTACCCGGCTGGTGAGTTTCGATCCGCGCAGTGGCAAAACCGCCATGTACGGCTATCCCATCGATATCGACAGTTATAAAAAAGCCAAAGACGCCAAGATTGGCGATGTGGTGGCGTTGGACAATCAGCGCATCCTGTTGATTGAACAGGGAACCGGTAAAGATAAGACGATGATCAACAAGATCTATCTGGTGGATCTCGCGCAGGCCAGCGATCTGAGCGCGTTTGACGGCCAGGGTAAAGCGCTGGAGTTCGACGACGCGAAAGATCTCGCTAAGCGCGGCGTGAAGCTGGCGCAGAAACGGGAAGTGGCGGATTTGCGCCAGTTGGGCTGGCGCCAGGAGAAAGCGGAAGGGTTGGCGCTGATCGACGATCGCACGCTGGCGGTGATCAATGACAACGATTTCGGCCTGCAGGCCAAGCTGGTGGACGCATCGCCAAAGAGCAAGAAAATCGGTGATTATCAGCTGGAGAAAGAAGGGCGGCTGAGCCTCGACGGCGACAAGACCGACGCCCGTATCGAGTTGCGCCCGCTGGAGCAGCCGGAATCGCTGAGCGAGCTGTGGGTGTTCACCTTGCCGCACCCCTTGAAGTGACCGACAGTGGGGGCGATAGCGCCCCCGTCAGACCGTTGACAAAGGAGGAAAAAACGTGGTTTTTCCTCCTTTGTGGTCATCAGCCGAAAATCAATAAATTGATTTTCCTTGTTTTTTATCCGCTGCTCTTTGCAAACCCGGCAATGGCATGAGGTTTGTCATCAATCTCACAGCGGGGGCGATAGCGCCCCCGTTTGTGTCAGGCTTCCGCCTGCCGCTGCGGTGCTCTGCCGCGCGAGATGCTCTCCCACGCCGCCACCACCACCATGATCAGCGTCGTCAGGCCATTGACCATCAGCAGATCGGTTAAATAGGCGATGGGGGCCAATACCGCCAGCGCCAGCAGCCCCACCAGGTGCGATAGCGGGAAGCGATGATACACCAGCCGTTTATACAGCGCGTTGGCGAACAGGTAGAGCGCCGGGCCGAGCAGCAACACCGCCGCCGTGGCGTGTTGGATGCGGCCGTCGGGATGGGCGATCACCAGCTCGTTGGCCACGGCGCAGACGATGATCGCCCCCACCAGCGCGACGTGCACGTAATGAAAATAAGCGCCCAGCTGGCCGGGGTTTTCCGCCTGGCTGATGGCGTGGCTGCCGGCTTTGCTGCTGGTGTCGAAGTAGACCCACCACATCGCCAGGCTGCCGAGAAAGGCCACCAGCGAAGCGATGAGCACCGGCAGGCTCCAGCTTTCCATCTCGCTCAGGGTGGCGCCGGTGATCAAAATGGTTTCCCCTAGCGCCACGATCACGAACAGCTGGCAGCGCTCCGCCAGATGGTGCCCCTCGATGGTCCATTCGCTGCTGCTGTCCGAACGCCCCAGCATCGGCAGCCGGAAGCCGAACATCGGCGAGACGTATTCGCATAGTACGGCGACCGCCCACAGCGCCAGGCGGGCGTTGCCTTCCGCCAGCCCGCCGGCGATCCAGAAGACGGCGGAGATGCACAGCCAGCCGAGAATGCGGTGAAAGTTTCGTTTCAACGGGTGGCCGGGCGCCAGCAGGCGCAGCACCGTGACGGAGCGCCCGACCTGAATGGCGACATAGAACAGCGCGAAGATCAGACCGCGCTCGCCAAACGCCTGCGGCAGCGCGGCGGCGGCGAACAGCCCCAGCAGCATGATAGCGAACAGCAGCAGGCGGATCTGACGGGTGTCGGGATTGAACCAGTTGGTGACCCAGGCGGTGTATTGCCAGGCCAGCCAGACGGCGAACCACAACAGCAGGGTTTCCAGCGCGCCGGTCAACGTCAGGTGATGCAACAGATAGTGGGAAAGTTGGGTCACGGCGAAAACGTAGATCAGATCGAACAGCAGTTCGGAGAATGAGACCGAAGCGCCCTGACCGTCACGCATGCGCAGCAGGTTTTGCGACATAAGCGTTCTTCCTTAAAAGGGTAAGCCACAAAATCAGCGTAGCTCAGCGCGCCCCGGCGGGTAAAAAATCTTAAATAGCGGCGACACGCGTTCTTTCTTTCGCCCTGTCTTTAATTGTTCATCAAATAGGGGTAAGGTGAAGCCTGTAAAATCATTCTCGCCTGAAAATACATACTCGCTCTCACTTCCTCCTTATTCTCCTCACAATGATTGATGTTCTTTACGTTGCATGACGTCCGTTTTCATTGGCTAGCGGATAATTAACATCACTGACAACGAGCTAATAAACAAGAACACCTGGAGTCAATCATGAAACTTATCCCAAGCATCGCAACAGTATTGATCGCCGCCGCTTCCTTCTCCACTTTCGCCGCGCCGCTGTCGTCGGTGAAACAGGTCAACAGCGAACAGGCCGCCAATCTGCAAAGCCTCGGCGTGGTGTCGGTTTCCGGCATTAGCGGCTCACCGCATGACGCCATTCACGCCCTGAAAGAAAAAGCCGCGGCGGACGGCGCCAGCCATTACCGCATTATCGGCCTGGACACCCCCGGGGACTCCAGTAACTGGCGCGGCAACGCGGAAATTTATCGCTAAGCGTTGATTGTTACTCTCTGGCCACGGCAACGTGGCCAATAAAATAAACGGTCGTAATAATTATCTGAACAGTCGGCGCATAAACGGCTTATTTTCAGGTCATTATTACGACCGTTTTTCTTTGTGCCGTCGTGGCTGAGGTCGCATTTTATTACAACTGTGTCTGTCGCTTTCGGAATCATGTTAATGATTACTTAAGAAATTCGGCTCACATTGGGGGTTTAACCCAAGGAGGCCTCAATGTTAAATGCGACCCGGCTGCAACTGATGAATCACTTCGCTTACCTGCAGCAATTTATGGCTTCACCGCGCACCGTCGGTACGCTGGCGCCTTCTTCCCCGTGGCTGTGCCAGGCGATGCTGAACCAGATTGAATGGACCCGTGCGCTGTCGATCGCGGAGCTGGGCGCGGCGGACGGCGTACTGACCAAACGCATCCTGGGGCGGATGCGCGCCGATGCGGCGCTGGAGGCTTTCGAAATTCAACCGCATTTCGTGCATCGGCTGCGGGGAATAGACGATCGGCGGCTGCAGGTGATGCCCCATTCGGCGACCCAAATGGCCACGGATTACGATGTGGTGTTTTCCTGCCTGCCGCTGCTGTCGATCCCGGTCAGGATCAGCGTGCGCATTCTTCAGCAGGCCCGGCAGCGGCTGCTGGCGCGCAATGGCACGCTGGTGCTGTTCCAATACAGCCACCTGTCGGAAAAATTGCTGTCCCGCTATTTTCACTGGAAGCGCCTGCGGGTGGTGCGCAACTTCCCGCCGGCGCTGGTGTATGTCTGTACGCCGCGTTAACTACAGCGTTTTCGCCATCACCACCACGTCTTCGTCATGCTGTCGCCGGCGCTCCAGAGCTTGCCAACCCCAGCCGGCATACAGCGCTTCCGACTTGTCGGTGATGAGATGCAAGACCGAATGATGGCGCTGCCGCGCCGCTTCGACGATGGCCATCTCCAGGCGATGGGCGATGCCCTGGCGGCGATGGTCGGGATGTACGAAAACGCCGGCCAGCCACGGGGTGAGATCCTGGCGCTGATGATCGTCGCTGGGCCACAGGCTGGCCATGCCCACCGGGCGATCGCCGTCGATCATCATCAGCGTCAGGAGATCGTCGCTTGGCCGGCTGCATTGGGTGAAACGCAGCTGGGTGCGTTCCAGCGTGCCGCCGCGTTGTGAACCCCACTGGCCGAAGGCCCAGGCGGCGCACACGTCGACAAACTGCGGGCACTCCGACAGCGGAATAATGCGTTGAGTCATGGAGGTCTCCCGGTTTTTTTGCTGTTTCCCCCTCCTATTTAATCGATTTTTCCGCCATTTTTTTAACTTTTTAAAGCCGCTCTTTTAGCGGTTTCGCCATGTTTCGCCGTGCGCCCGGCGCCATTTACCGGATTTCTTTTGGCAATCACCGTGCAGGATTGCAAGTGCTAATGAGAGTGATTATCATGCGCACACTATTTCCCCCGTGCCGGCTCAATCATGCGCAATTCCCTCATTTTACTGCTGCTTTCCCTGTGGTTCAGCCTGTTCTCCGCTCAGGCGAAGACGGTGACCGATATCACCGGCCGCCAGGTCGTGGTGCCGGACAACCCGCAGCGCATCGTGGTGGGGGAGAGCCGCATGCTGTATACGCTGGCCCTGCTGGAGCCGGGCAACCCGGCGCAGCGCATCGTCGGCTGGCCGGCGGATCTGGCGCGGTTCGATGCGCAAAGCTGGCAGCTCTATACGCAGAAGTTCCCGCAGATCGCCGCGATCCCCGTGATCAGCGGCAATAACTTCCGCCAGGTCAATATTGAAAGCCTGCTGCAGCTGAAGCCGGATCTGGTGATCCTGGCGCGCTACGCGCGTGAAGACGGCGACAACGATCTGCTGGTTTCCGCGCTGAACAAGGCCGGCGTGGCGGTGATCTACGTCGATCTGCGTATCGATCTGCTGAACAACACCGTGCCGAGCGTGCGGCTGCTGGGCGAAGTGCTCAACCGCCAGCAGCGCGCCGAGCAATTCATCACGTTTTATCAGCAGCATATGGCGGTGGTTCAGCAACGGCTGGCGGGCTATCAGGGGCCGAAGCCCAAAGTGATGCTGCACCTGCATCTGGGGCGGCGCGACACCTGCTGCACCACCGCCGCACACGGCAATCTCGGCGATCTGCTGACCTTCGCCGGCGGCGACAACATCGCCAACGCCAGCGTCAAAGGCGTGTATGGCGAACTGAACCCGGAAACCATTCTGAGCGCCAATCCTGATGTGTACCTCGCCACCGGCATGGCCGGCCCGCAGGGCAAACGGCTGTCCGATCTGCGCCTCGGGCCGCAGGTCAGCCCACAGGAGGCGGCCGACAGCTTCCGCCGGCTGATCGCCACGCAGCCGATGCTGGCCAGCCTGCAGGCGGTGAAGCATCACCGTGCCTGGAGCGTCTGGCACAACTTTTACCTCAGCCCGTACCACGTGGTGCTGGTCGAGATGTTCGCCAAAGCGTTTTACCCGGATCTGTTCGCCGACATTAACCCGCAGCAGACCTTCCAACAGCTGTATCAGCAGTTTTTGCCGTTACCTTTTTCAGGGACCTATTGGAGTCAGTTAGATAATGAATAACAACAAGCGCGGCTGGTGGTGCGCATTGCCTTTGGCGGTCTGCGCAACATCGCCGACGTGGGCGGCGGAAAAAGCCGCGTCGAAGGAAGAAAGCCTGGTGGTGATTGGCCGCAAAGACGCCGACGGCGTGCAGAGCTATCAACCATTGACCAGCGTCACCGGCACCCGCAGCGAAGCCAACCTGCTGAACGTGCCGCAGGCGATCGACGTGGTGCCGCAACAGGTGATTACCGATCAGGCGGTCAGCAGCCTGGACGAAGCGCTGTACAACGTCAGCGGCATTACCCAGGCCAACACGCTGGGCGGCACCCAGGACGCGGTAATGAAACGCGGCTTTGGCGACAACCGCGACGGCTCTATTCTGCGCGATGGCGTGCGTTCGGTGCAGGCGCGCAACTTTACGCCGACCACCGAGCGGGTAGAGGTGCTCAAGGGGCCGGCCTCAATGCTGTACGGCATGGGTGAGCCGGGCGGGATGATCAACATGATCACCAAAAAACCCCAGTTGCAGCAGCACACCCATGTGGAAGGCTGGGGCAGCAGCTTCAACGGCGGCGGCGGCCAGCTCGACGTTACCGGGCCGCTCGGCACGTCGGGCTTCGCCTATCGCATGATCGTCGATCACGATGAAACCGACTACTGGCGCAACTTCGGCCGCAACCGCCAGACGGTGATCGCGCCCTCGCTGATGTGGTATGGCGAGAACACCACCGTGCGGCTGGCTTACGAGCATATGGAATATCTGGTGCCGTTCGATCGCGGCACCATTATCGATTCGCGCACCGGCAAACCGGTGAATACGCCGCGCGATCGCCGTTTCGACGAAGCCTATAACGCCACCCGCGGCGATCAGGACAGCGTCACTCTGCAGATCGATCAAACGCTCAACGAGCGCTGGAAAAGCTCGCTGACCTACGCCTACAGCCGCAACAGCTACAGTGACAACCAGGCGCGCGCCACGGCGCTGAACCCGGTGACCGGCGTGTTGAGCCGCCAGGCCGACTCGACCGCCCATGCTGTCAGCCACGCCAACGCGGTGCAGCTGACGCTCAATGGTGACGTGGATTGGGGCAGCATCAACCACCAGATGCTGTTCGGCTTCGATTTTGAAGATAACCGTACCTACCGCGGCGACATGATCCGCGGTAAAAAGAACAGCGATTTCAATATCTATCATCCGGTATACGGCCTGATGCCGCCGTCGACCGCGGTCAGCGCCAAAGACAGCGACCAGCGGGAAAACCTCACCAGCTATGGCTGGTTTATGCAGGACTCCATCCAACTGACCGATAAATGGCTGGTAATGGGCGGGCTGCGTTACGACGCTTTCGACGTCTATGCCGGCAAGGGGCGGCCGTTCCAGACCAACACCGACAGTTCGGACGGCAAGCTGGTGCCGCGCGCCGGGGTGGTCTACAAGCTGACGCCTTACGTGTCGCTGTACAGCAGCTATACCGAGTCGTTCAAGCCGAACTCTTCCATCGCCACCCAAATTGATTCGCTGCCGCCGGAGCAGGGCAAGTCGTGGGAAGTCGGCGGCAAGCTGGCGTTGCCGAACGGCGTTACCGGCACTTTGGCGCTGTTCGACATCACCAAGCGTAACGTCATGGTCAATGAGCTGGTGGAGGGCGAAACCGTGACGCGCACCGCCGGGCGCGTGCGTTCGCAGGGCGTGGAGCTGGACGTGGCCGGTAATCTCACCGACTCGCTGAGCCTGATCGGTTCCTATGCGTATACCGACGCCCGCGTGGTGGACGATCCGGATAACAAGGGGAAAGAGATGACCAACGTGGCGCGTCATACCGCCTCGCTGTTCCTGACCCAGAACCTGGGCAGCCTGGGCCTCTACAGCGGCGATGAGGTGCGTATTGGTGCCGGCGCGCGCTACGTGGGCCGTCGCCCGGGCGATGCCGCCAACAGTTTCTCCCTGGATAATTACACCGTTGCCGATGCGTTCGCCGCTTACACCATGCCGATCAACGGCTATCGGGTGAAATGGCAGCTGAACGTGAAGAACCTGTTTGATAAAACTTACTACCCGTCCAGCGGCGGTAATTTGCGCGTGGCGGTGGGGGAACCGCGTGAGGTGGTGCTGCGCGGCAGTATCGATTTCTAAGCCACGGGCGGTGAAATTTGCTTAAATAACCGCCCCAACGTTAAGGAGAACCCATGAGCCTGCAGATTCGTTTGGCGCAGCAGCAAGATATCGTGCATCTGATGGCGGTTGAACGTTCGGCGGCGCAGCTGTTTCGCCAGCAGCCGGAATGGCGCTTTATCGCCGAAGGCGAGGTGATGGCCCCGCAGCAGCACGCCGCATTTATCGCCGAGCACCGTGAATGGCTGGCGCAAAGCGACAACGGCGAGTGCGCCGGTTTTATCGCCGTGCAGGTTCAGGGGGACGATTGGCACATCGCCGAATTGTCGGTCGCCGGCACCTGGCAGCGGCAGGGCGTCGGCCGTCGCCTGATCGGCGCGGTAGCGGAAGAGGCCAAACGGCAGGGGGCCGGCCGCCTGACGCTCACTACCTTCATCGAGGTGCCGTGGAATGCGCCTTACTACCGGCGGCTGGGATTCCGGCCGCTTGACGACGCGCGGCTCACGACCGCTTTACGGCGGCACCTGGATGAGGATCTGGCGCACGGCTTTGCCGTCGGCAGTCGCTGTGCTATGGAATTTACACTATCGTAAATATTGAAATACAGAGCGGGCAGGGTATGATGCTGCCACCACGCCATCGCACCCGCTCGGTATTTTGGTATGCAATGCACTCAAGTCACCGCATAAGGGACAACCCGTAATGACACAAACCCTGTTCATGATAGGCGCTCGCGGAGCCGGCAAGACGACGGTAGGCAGCGCATTGGCGCTGGCGTTGGGCTATCAGTTCGTCGATACCGATCTGTTTATGCAGCAGGCGGCGCAGATGAGCGTGGCGGAAATGGTCGAGCGCGAGGGCTGGCTGGGGTTCCGCCGCCGCGAGACCATCGCGTTGCAAACCGTGACCAAACCGTCAACTATAGTTGCCACTGGCGGCGGTGCGATCCTGGCGGAAGAGAATCGTCAGTTTATGCGCCAGCATGGCACCGTTATCTACCTGCGCGCGCCGGCCAGCGTGTTGGCGCAGCGGTTGGAAGAGTACCCGGAAGATGCGCAGCGCCCGACGCTCACCGGCAGGCCGATCGCCGAAGAGATGCTCGAGGTGCTGGCGGCGCGCGAAGCGCTGTATCAGGACGCCGCGCATTACGTGATAGACGGCGCCGCCGATCCACAGCGGGTGGTGGAACAAATCCTCGCGGTGCTGCCGCGTGAGACGGTGAAGTAACCCTTTCTTCTCGTCGGGCGCTGGGCGCCCGTTTTCCTATTCCGTTTGTCGAGCCGGCGCAAAGTACGCCCCGGGCGTGATGCCGAAGCGGCGGCGAAAGGCGGCGATATAGGCGCTGACGTTGTCATAGCCACAGGCGTCGGCCACCTCGCCGACCGCTGCGCCGCGTGATAATCCCTCCAGTGAACGCAATACCCGCGCCTGCTGGCGCCACAGCGCAAAGCTGATGCCGGTTTCCTGCTGAAAGCGGCGGCTCAGGGTGCGCGGGCTGAGCCCGGCCCAGGCGGCCCAGTCGCGCTGGCTGCGCAGGCTGGCGGGATCGTTCAGCAGCGCCCGGGCGATGTTCAGCAACCGGGCGTCCTGCGGCAGCGGCAATTGCAACGGCGCGCGGCTTGCCGCATGCATTTCGTCCAGCAGCACCTGCAGTAGCCGCCGTTGCGGCGCACTCAGCGGGCCGGCGGGGAACTGCGCGATGCGCTCCACCAGGGCCTGCAACAGCGCAGAGGCCGTGAACAACTGCGGCTGCGGCGGCATCTCCGGCACGCTTTCCACCGGCAGATACAAACTCCAGCCCGCCACGTCGCCGCAGGCCAGCGCCTGATGGGCGCATCCCGGCGGCAGCCAGCCCAGCGTACCGCCGGTGATCGCCCATTGCCGGCGCGGGAGTTCCATTGCCAGCATGCCGCGCGTCAAGAGATAGATCTGGCCGCCTTCGTGTCGGTGCCAGGGCGTCAGGTGTTTTTTTTCATGCTGAAGGCGTTGGCTGCGGATCTGCGTCATATTGGCCGTTTAGCGTTATTAAAAGTCTTTATGTGGTTATTATGCCATCGCTTGGCCGAGATAGGATCGCCGTTCACCCTATTTCGGAGAAACGTGATGACTCAACTTACCCCACTGAATCTGGTACTCGATACGCTGCAGCAGGTTGTCGCCAGCCCGGAACATCGGCCGACGCAGCTCGCCGCCCGTTTCAGCGCAGGCTACCGCCAGCAGGTGGATGGCAAGGTGCTGAACTTCGAACAGTTTGAACAACACATGGCGCTGCTGAAGCGGCAAACTCGCCGCATGACGCTGAGCGTGATCGCGGCGGCGGCGCAGGGCGAGGCGGTGCTGACCCACCATCTGGTCGAGGTGGAAAAGCGCGATGGCTCCTGCAGCCGTGTGCGGGTGCTGGCGCACTTCACCGTGCGTGAAGGCCGCATTTGCGCCTGCGACGAATTGACCGAACTGTTGGCGGGCGCCCCCGGCGATCGCGATCTTGGCTCGCGCGTGTCGGAATGAGGGCGGCTGCTATACTTGCTACTGTGTGAAACACACGGGAGAACGGCATGCGCGAAAATGATCAACCTGCTTATCCACGGAGCGCCCGCGTCGTAGAGGTGTTTCGGGGCGACCCGAGTCTGCATCTGCGCCGTTTTGAAGTGCGCACCGACGACATTGAGCCGAATACGCTGCTCAGTGAACATGAAACCGAGCAGGAAGCGCTCGACGCCAAGCACCGCTATGAGGACGAGGCGTTAGAGCTCTGACCTGCAGCCCAGCGGAAACCGGCGTCAGGCCGGTTTCCTGTTATTCCCGCCTTAGCACATATTTCCCAGAACAATATTGATAATGATAATCATTTATGTGATTTTTATCGCCCCTATTGGGTGTTTCACTTCTGGGAAAAGAGATGTCCAATTCCGAGTTGCAGGCGCTATTTCTGCGCCACATGCGGCCGCTGCAAGCCTATTTGAATGCCAAACTGCGCGACCCTCAGCTGGCCGCGGATTTGGCGCAGGAAAGTTTTACCCGCCTCACCGAGCAATACCCGCAGGGCAATATTCTCGATATCGAGGCCTACCTGTATAAAACCGCCAAAAATCTGATGCTCGACCATCTGCGGCAGCAGCAGCGGCGGCAAACCGAAGCGGTAGAAGACGACATTCTGGCGCAGTACCCCTCCGGCGAACCGGCGCTCGAACAGCGGGCGATCGATGGCCAACTGCTGCAGCTGTTGCAACAGGCGTTGGCGGGCATGCCGCCGCGCACGCAGCAGATTTTCCGCCTTAACCGGCTCGATGGCTTGACCCAGGCGCAGGTGGCGACGCAGCTGGGGGTGTCGCTCAGCACGGTGGAGAAACACTTGGCCAGCGCGCTGGAGCGGCTGATGGCGCGGATGGGCGAACAATAATGGCAATTTTTTTACGGGTTTATCCGCCCTCAGACGTCTTAACCTATAACCAGAAAAAACAGGGGTCTACGTCATCATGAAACCGCTAACCGCACAGGTGCGACAGCAGGCGGCGGCCTGGGCCGTATGCCTGGCCGAAGGGGCGCTGCCCGACGATCGGCGGCAAGCGCTGGACGCCTGGCTGGCCGATGATCCGCAGCATCCGGCGGCGCTGCGTCAGGCTCGCCTGCTTTGGGCGACGCTGGGGCAGCTGCCGCCAGAGCAGCGGCAGGCGTTACAGCCGCAGGTGGCGGCGCTGAAAACGCCCTCTCGCCATCGATGGCCCCGCTGGGCGGTGGCGGCTGCGGTGGCGATCGCCGTTTCCTTCGGCGTTTATCGTGGGCCGGATCTGTGGATCGGCCTGCAGGCGGATTATCAAACCGTTCGCGGCGAGGTGCGCGAAGTCGCGCTGCCGGACGGCAGCCGGGTGGCGCTGGACAGCGGCAGCGCGATCGCGCTGGCGTATTCTGCAGACGAGCGCAAGGTGCGGCTGCTGCGCGGTACCGCCTATTTTATCGTCGCGCCGCTGGGCGGGGCGGAACGTCGCCCGTTCAGGGTGGAGGCGGAAAACGGCGTTACGCAGGCGCTGGGCACCGAGTTCAGCGTGGCGCGCACCGGGCAGGGCGTAGACGTCAGCGTGCATCAGCACAGCGTGCGGGTGACGCTCGAGCGCGGCGAGCGCTCGCTGGTGGTCGCGCAACGTCAGGCGGCGCATTACCGCAGCGGCCTGCTGTGGCTGACGAGGCAAACGGCCGGCGATGACGCCTGGCGGCGCGGCTGGCTGGTGATCGACCGCCAACCGCTGACGCAGGCGCTCGCGCAGCTCAATCGCTATCGCGAAACCCGCATCGTGGCGGTCAATCCCGCGCTAAGAGCGCGCACGGTGAGCGGCGTGTTCGCGCTCAATAAACTCGACGACGGCGTCGGCGCCATTCGTCAGGAACTCTCCGCCCGCCAACTGAATCTCCCCGGCATCACATTGCTTTACTGAGCGGCTAAAGGCGGGCCGGGATGCCCGTTTCGCCGCTATTTTCACTTTCTGTAAAAAATCTTTACGGGTTTTTGCCTCCCGGAACGTCCTTATGTTTAAACGAGATTGATTTCCATTATCACTTAGTTTGGCATTCTTTCGGGTGGAACACACACGCATGTTTATTCACAAGGGAACCACGCCGGCCGGCCGATTGGCCACGGCGGTACGCGCCGCGCTGGCGGTGATGATGCTGACTCAGCCGGCGGTAGCGCTCGCCGCCCAGGCTGATGCGAGCAGCGCGCAGGCCGCACAGCAAAAGAATTTCAACATTGCGGCGCAACCGCTGCAGAGCGCCATGTTGCGCTTCGCCGAGCAGGCCGATATGCAGGTATTTTTCGACGAGGTGAAGCTCGACGGCATGCAGGCGGCGGCGCTGAACGGCAGCATGAGCGTTGAACAGGGCCTGCGGCGCTTGATTGGCGACAATCCGGTGGCTTTCCGCCTGCAGCCGCAGGGGCAGATCGTATTGAGCCGGTTGCCAGCGGCAAACGGCGACGGTGGCGCGCTGGCGCTGGACAGCCTGACGGTGCTGGGCGCCGGCGGCATCAACGCCAACGATTGGGTTTACGACGAACCGCGCTCGGTCAGCGTCATCAGCCGCGAACAGATGGATAACCGCCCGGCGCGGCACGCGGCCGATATTCTGGAGCAGACTACGGGAGCCTATTCCAGCGTCAGCCAGCAAGATCCGGCGCTGTCGGTCAACATCCGCGGCATACAAGACTATGGCCGGGTGAACATGAACATCGACGGCATGCGGCAGAATTTTCAAAAGAGCGGCCATGGCCAGCGTAATGGCACCATGTACATCGATTCCGAACTGCTGTCCGGCGTGACCATCGACAAGGGCACCACCGGCGGCATGGGCAGCGCCGGCACGCTCGGCGGCATCGCCACCTTCAATACCGTCAGCGCGAGCGATTTCCTGGCGCCGGGCAAAGAGCTGGGCGGCAAGCTGCACGCCAGCACCGGCGATAACGGCACCCACTTCATCGGCAGCGGCATACTGGCATTGGGCAACGAAACCGGCGATATCCTGCTGGCCGCCAGCGAACGCCACCTCGGCGACTATTGGCCCGGCAACAAGGGCGATATCGGTAACATTCGTATCAATAATGACACCGGCAATTACGATCGCTACGCCGAGAGCATCAAGAACAATAAAATCCCCGACACAAATTACCGCATGCACTCGCGGCTGGCCAAGGTGGGCTGGAATCTGCCCGCCAATCAGCGCCTGCAGCTGAGCTATCTGCAGACCCAGACCGCGTCGCCGATCGCCGGCACGCTGACCAACCTGGGCACCCGGCCGCCCTATGAGCTGGGCTGGAAGCGCACCGGTTACAGCGACGTGATGGCGCGCAACGCGGCGTTTGATTACAGCCTGGCGCCGGAAGGCGTCGACTGGCTCGATTTTCAGGCCAAGCTGTATTACGTCGATACTCAGGACGACAGCGACACCTACAGCACCAGCTCGCTGCTGGACAACGGCTACGCGACGCGTACCCGGCTGCGTACCTATGGCGCGCAGGCGCAAAACACCTCGCGCTTCAGCCTGGCGCCGGGGCATGACTTCCGCGCCAACTACGGGTTGGAGTTCTATTACGACAAGGCGACCAGCGACTCTTCTCGCCAAGGCATGGAAGGGGTGACGCCGGCCGGCAACCGTTCGGTCGCCAGCCTGTTCGCCAACCTGACCTACGACTACGACGGCTGGCTGACGTTGGAGGGCGGGCTGCGTTACGACCGCTATCGCCTGCGCGGCCAGACCGGCCTGAGCTATCCGGATTTGGCCAAGGATGGGCAACGCTACACGATTGACAATCCTTGCAAAGCGCTGCGTCTGACCGGCTGTTCAACCACCACCCGCGAAGATTGGGCGGTTGACCGCGATCAGGGCAAGCTGTCGCCGACGCTGGCGGTGGCGGTGCGTCCCGGCGTGGAGTGGCTGGAGCTGTATTCCACCTACGGCAAATCCTGGCGGCCGCCGGCGATCACCGAAACGCTGACCAACGGCAGTGCGCACGGCTCCTCCACGCAATACCCCAACCCGTTTCTGCAGCCCGAGCGCTCGCGCGCCTGGGAAGTCGGGTTCAACGTGCAGCAGCCGGATCTGTGGTTTGAGGGCGATCGGCTGGTGGCCAAGGTGGCCTACTTCGACACCAAAGTGGATAACTACATCAACCTGGCGATAGACCGCAATAAACCGGGGCTGGTGCAGCCGAGCATCGGCAATGCCGCTTACGTCAACAACCTGTCGAAAACCCGCTTCCGCGGGCTGGAGTACCAGCTCAACTATGACGCCGGGGTGTTCTACGCCGATCTGACCTACACCCACATGATCGGCAAAAACGAGTTCTGCTCGAACAAAGCCTGGCTGGGAGGACGCCTGCGCTATGGCGACGGTTCGCGCCGCGGCAACTTCTATGTTGAACCGGATGCCGCGTCCAATGATGCCGTCACGTGCGACGGGGGCTCGCAGTTCGGCACGGCCGCCTATCTGCCGGGCGATCGCGGCTCGGTCACGCTGGGCGGCCGCGCTTTCGATCGCAAGCTGGACGCCGGGGTGACCGTGCGCTTCGCGCCGGGCTATCAGGACAGTTCGGTGCCGTCCAACTACCCGTACCTGGCCGACTGGCCGAAGTACACCCTGTTCGATCTGTATGCCAGCTACAAGCTGACCGACAGCCTGACGCTGCGCGGCTCGGTGGAGAACCTGACCAACCGCGCCTACGTCGTCAGCTACGGCGAGACGCTGGCCAACACGCTGGGGCGCGGCCGCACCGTGCAGGGCGGGGTGGAATATCGTTTTTAAGCAGTAAAAGGGCGTTGCTCATTCTTGAGCACAAGGGCGGCCTCGCAAGGGGCGCCATTCATCAATGGAGATAGAGAAATGGCATTTTCAGTCAACTATGACAGCAGCTTCGGCAGCTACAGCATCCATAACTATCTGAACGAGTGGGCGTCGTCATTTGGCGATATCAACCACACCAACGGTAACGTCACCGACTCCAACAGCGGCGGCTTCTATGGCGGCAGCCTGTCCGGCAGCCAATACGCCGTGACCAGCACCGCCAACAACGTTACCTCGTTCGTGGCGGGCGGCAACCTGACCTACACCTTGTTCAATGCCCCGGCGCACACCCTGTACGGCCAGCTGGATTCGCTGTCGTTCGGCGACGGCCTGAACGGCGGCGGCTCCACGCCGTACAACATCCAGGTGCCTGACGTCAGCTTCGGCGGCCTGAACCTCAGCAGCCTGCAGGCGCAGGGCCACGATGGCGTGGTGCACCAGGTAGTGTACGGCCTGATGTCCGGCGATACCGGCGCGCTGGAAACCGCGCTGAACGGCATCCTCGACGACTACGGCCTGAGCGTCAATTCCACCTTCGATCAGGTGGCGGCGGCGACGGCGGTGGGCGTGCAGCACGCCGACAGCCCGGAACTGCTGGCGGCCTGATCGCGGCCGTTTGCCCGCCGGCGCCGCGCGCCCCGGCGGGCGTTTTCTCGTTTTTAGCCGATGGAAAACGCCATGAAAAACGCCGTCAGGCGCGGAGAAGTGATGAGCGTGCTGGTCGCATACCGGCGCGGATTTTGGGGCATCGCGCTGTTTACCGCGGTGATCAATCTGCTGATGCTGGCCCCGGCGTTGTACATGCTGCAGGTCTACGATCGCGTGTTGCCGTCGGGCAACCGCATGACGCTGGCGATGCTGACCCTGATGGTGGTCGGCCTTTACCTGTTTATGGGGCTGCTGGAGTGGGTCCGCAGCCAGGTGGTGATCCGCCTCGGCGCCCAGATGGATATGCGCCTGAATCAGCGGGTCTACGACGCCGCCTTCGAAACCAATCTGAAAACCGGCAACCCGTTGGCGGGGCAGGCGCTGAACGATCTGACCAACCTGCGCCAGTTCGCCACCGGCAATGCGCTGTTTGCGTTCTTCGATGCGCCCTGGTTCCCGGTTTATCTGCTGGTGGTGTTTCTGCTCCACCCCTGGCTTGGCGCGTTGGCCAGCGCCGGGGTGATCGTGCTGGTGCTGCTGGCCTGGCTCAACCAGCGGGTGTCGCAAGCGCCACTCGCGGAGGCTGGCCGGGTCGCGCTGAGCGCCACGCAGCAGGCCAACGGCAACCTGCGCAACGCCGAAGCCATTGCCGCCATGGGGATGCTGACCGACTTGCGCCTGCGTTGGTTGCGGCAGCATCAGCAGTTCCTGCTGTTGCAGAACCGCGCCAGCGAGAAAATCGCCGCCGTCACCGCCTGGTCGAAAACCGTGCGGCTGGCGCTGCAGTCGCTGATGTTGGGCTGCGGCGCGCTGCTGGCGGTCAACGGCGACATTACGCCGGGCATGATGATCGCCGGATCGATCCTGATCGGCAGGGTGCTGGGGCCGATCGATCAGCTGATCGGCGCCTGGAAGCAGTGGTCGTCGGCGCGCCAGTCCCTGCAGCGGCTGGAGGTGATGCTGGCCGCCAACCCGCCGCAGGCGGCGAGCCTGCCGCTGCCGGCCCCCAATGGCACCTTGACCGTGAATCAGCTGGCCGCCAGCGCGCCCGGCGGGAGCGCACCGGTATTGCACGGCGTCAGTTTTCGTCTGGAGGCCGGTGAGGTGCTGGGCGTCATTGGTGCATCCGGCTCGGGCAAAACGCTGCTGATGCGCCAACTGGTCGGCGCGCTGACGCCGCTCAGCGGCGACGTGCGGCTGGACGGCGCGGATATCCGGCAGTGGGATAAACAGCAGCTGGGGCCGCATATCGGCTACTTGCCACAGGATATCCAGCTGTTCGCCGGTACCCTGACGGAAAACATCGCCCGCTTTGGCCAGGTTGACGCCGAGAAGGTGGTGACCGCCGCCGCGCTGGCCGGCGTGCACCAATTGATACTGCATTTGCCCAAAGGGTATGAAACTGAGCTGGGTGAGGGCGGCAGCGGCCTGTCCGGCGGCCAGCGTCAGCGGGTGGCGCTGGCGCGCGCGCTGTACGGTTCTCCGGCGTTGGTAGTGCTGGATGAACCGAATGCCAACCTCGATCGTGAAGGGGAAGAGGCGCTGCAGCGGGCGATCGAAGCGTTGAAGGCGCGCGGCACCACCATCGTGTTGGTGACTCACAAACCGGCGATCCTGGCGACCACCGACAAATTGCTGGTGCTGGCCGCTGGCCAGGTGCAGCACTTCGGCCCCAGTGACGCCATCCTGAAAAAGTTGCCTGGTTTTGCGCCCGCTGCCGTACCGGCCAACGTCGGCCGCAGCAGCGGTGGCTTCAACGTCAACTACGCCAACTTTGCCAAAACGGCCAGCGGTGAACGAAAAGTATGAGCAATCAGAGTGTGATCCCCGGCGATATCGACGCCCTTTCCCGACAGTTCGACGAAGGGCGCCATCTGCGGCTCGGCGGCTGGCTGGTGTTGCTGGGATTTGGCGGCTTCCTGCTGTGGGGGCTGTTGGCGCCGTTGGATAAGGGCGTGCCGGTTTCCGGCAGCGTGGTGGTGGCCGGTAACCGCAAGGCGGTACAGCACCCGAGCGGCGGCGTGGTGTCGCAAATTCAGGTGCATGAGGGGGACCGAGTCCGCGCCGGGCAGGTGCTGTTGCTGATGGATACCGTCGACAGCCGCACCCAGCGCGATGCGCTGCGCAGCCAGCAGTTGAGCAACGCCGCGCAGCGGGCGCGGCTGCAGGCCGAGCGTGACGGCCTGCAGGCGATCGCCTTTCCCGCGTTGTTGCAAGCGCGGCGGGAGGAGCCGGAAGTGATGTCGTTGATGCTGTTGCAACAGCAGCTGTTCACCAGCCGCCGTGCGGCGTTGCAGAGCGAGCTGGCGGCGATCGCGGAGAGCATCGCCGGATCGCAGGCGATGCTGGAGGGGATCCGGCAGTCTTACGCCAGCAAACAGCGGCAAAAGGCCATGTTGCAGGAGCAGCTGGGCGGCATGCGCAAGCTGGCGGCGCAGGGGTATGTGGCGCGCAATCGGCTGTTGGATCTGGAAGGACAGTATGCGCAGATTGACGGCCAGGCGTCCGAGGATACCGGCAATATCGGCCGCCTGGGGCGCCAGATCCTGGAGCTGAAGCTGCGGGCGATCCAGCGGCGGGAAGAGTATCAGAAAGAGGTCAGCAGCCAGCTGGCCGAGGTGCGGATGAAGCTGGACGAACTGGATAACCGCCTGGCCAAGGCGGAGGCCGATCTGGGCCATACGCAGGTGAAAGCGCCGGTGGCGGGCACCGTGGTGGGGCTGAGCGTGTTCACCGAAGGCGGCGTGATCGGCGCCGGTCAGCAGCTGATGGAGATCGTGCCCAGCGATCGGGGGTTGCAGGTGGAGGCGCGTATCCCGGTCGAGCTGATCGACAAGGTGCAGGTGGGATTGCCGGTCGAGCTGTTGTTCTCGGCGTTTAACCAAAGCACCACGCCGCGCGTCGAGGGCGAGGTGACGCTGGTCGGGGCCGATCGCCTGACCGACGAGAAAAGCGGCGCGCCCTATTACAGCGTGCGCGCCAAGGTCAGCGAAGCGGGGCTGCAACGCCTGAACGGGTTGGAGATCCGCCCGGGGATGCCGGTCGAAGGCTTCATCCGCACCGGCGAGCGTTCGATGATGAACTACCTGTTCAAACCGCTGACCGATCGCCTTCATCTGGCGCTGACGGAAGAGTGAGCATGTCGGTTTCGTCGCTGCCTTTCGCCGCGCCCGGTGCCGCCATGCCCTGGCGCCGCTGCCTGGTGCTGGTGCTGACGCTGCATCTGCTGGCCGCGGCGTTGCTCTGGCCCTGGCGAGACAAGGCCGCGCCGCCGTGGGTGCCACCGCCGGCGGTCATGGTGCTGATGGCCGCCGCACCGCAGGCCCCGGCCGAGGTAAAACAACCGCCGGGACAAAGGACGCCGCCGCCTCAGGTTGAACCGCCGGCACCGCCGGAACCCTTGCCGACGGTGAAGGTGCCTGAAGCCGTACGGCCGAACATCGCCGTACCGCCGAAGCAGAAAAAACCGCCCAAGCCGGTGAAGAAAAAAAACCTGTCGCGCACGCCGCCGCAGGAGAAAACGATCGCGCCGCCGAAGGTTCAGGAGCAAAGCGCCGGCGCGCCGCCGCCGGGCCGGGCGGATAAAACGGCCGCGCCGCAAACCCGCCTGATGCCCTATGCGCAAACAGGAGAGGATAGCTGGCGCAGCCGCATCAACAGCCGCCTTAATCGCTTTAAGCGTTACCCCAAAGACGCATTGCGGCTGAAGCGCCAGGGCGTCGGGCAGGTGCGTTTTACGTTGGACAGGCAGGGCCATGTGCTGGCGGTAACGCTGGTCAGCAGCGCCGGGCTGCCGTCGCTGGATCGTGAAATCCAGGCGCTGGTCAAACGCGCTTCGCCGCTGCCGACGCCGCCGGCGGACGCTTACGTCAACGGCACGGTGGAATTGACGTTGCCGATTGATTTCAGTTTGCGCGGCGCGGGTTTTTGACGCGGTGGTTTCATGGCGATGGCCTGAGCGTGACGCACGGAAACCTTTGCCTCTGCGCCGCGATCGCATTTCGCGCGAAAAACCAGTGACAGATCAACCGCAATCCCCCAATATGGATTTTCCATCAAGATGATTACGCGGGTGCCAGTCTATGCTGAAAGTGAATGAGTATTTTGCCGGAAAAGTGAAGTCTATCGGTTTTGACAGTAGCAGCATCGGTCTTACCAGCGTGGGCGTGATGGAAGAGGGCGAATACACCTTCTCCACCGCGCAGCCGGAAGAAATGACGGTGATCACCGGGGCGCTGAAAGTGCTGCTGCCGGGGGCGCCGGACTGGCAGGTGTTTACGCCGGGCGAGAAGTTCTTCGTGCCGGGGCACAGCGAGTTCAACCTGCAGGTGGCCGACGCGACCGCCTATCTGTGCAGCTATCTGAGCAAATAAATTTTGTTCGTTAGGGGAACGCAGGGCTCAGCGGATGCTGGGCCCTGGTCGTTTCTGAGGCGGGATTAACGCTGGGCTTCGCCGCCGAGCGCTTCGATGGTGTTTTTGATCAACGCCGCCAGCTCGCTGGTCATCAGGATAAAGTCGGCGTCAAAGCGCTGGGCGAAGTCATCGCGATCGATATCGTCGTTCTGCTCGCGCAGCGTGTCGGCGAACTTCAGGCGCTTGAGCGAACCGTCGTCCGACAGCATCAGCTGAATGCGCTCCTGCCAATCCACCGCCAGCTTGGTCACCAGCTTGCCGGCTTCGATGTGCACCGCGATTTCGTCGCTGATCAGATTCTGTTTCTTGCAGCGGATCACGCCGCCTTCTTCCAGAATCGCTTTCAGTTCCGCTTCATCCTGAATGGCGAAGCCGGCCGGCATCTCGCCGGAACGCACCCATTCGGTCAGCGTCAGTTCGATCGGGCTTTCCATGGTCAGCGGCACCACCGGCAGCGAGCCGAGGCTCTTGCGCAGCAGCGCCAGCGTATCTTCGGCGCGTTTGGCGCTGGCGGCATCGACCATGATCAGATCGTTGACGGTGTCGATCCACATGAAGGTCTGGTTGAAGCGGCTGAACGCGCGCGGCAGCAGGCTGTGCAGCACTTCGTCCTTCAGCGCGTCTTTCTCGGTCTTCTTCAGTTTGCGGTGTTGTTCCGCCTCCAGGCGCTCAATCTTGGCCTGCAGCTCTTGCTTGATGACCGGCGACGGCAGGATTTTCTCTTCTTTGCGCGCGCAGATGACGATCTGGCCGTTGACCGCGTGCGTCAGCGCATCGCTGTGTGAGCCCATCGGGGAGACCCAGCCGGTCTTCGCCATATCCTGGCTGCCGCACGGCGTGAAGGCGAACGCGCTGAGTTGTTTTTCCATTTCATCCGCGTTTAACGCCACTTCGCGGCTCAAACGGTAAACCATCAAATTCTTAAACCACAGCATAATGTTATCCCTGGCTGGGCGTGCGTTCGGCACGCTGATTCGTCAAAAGCAGGGCGGCATGATAACGAATTGACGCTGAAAAATCGCCCCATTCTCTCCGAATTGCGTCGCCGTACGCAGCGGAAAAGGCCTGGCCCGGGAGAGGGAAACAGGTGATTCATCCGCGCGCTTACATTAGGCTGTGGCAACGCTGCGTGGCATCGAGGAGAAAAAACGTGCGCATTGGCATCGACTTGGGCGGGACAAAAATTGAAGTGATTGCGTTGGCGGACGACGGGCGAGAGCTGTTTCGCCATCGCATCGCCACGCCGCGCCATGACTATGGGCAAACCCTGGCGGCGATCGCCGGGCTGGTGAAGCTGGCGGAAGATCATACCGGCGAATGGGGATCGGTCGGGATCGGCATTCCCGGCACGCTGTCGCCGTTTACCGGGCGGGTGAAGAACGCCAACTCGGTATGGCTTAACGGCCAACCGTTGGATAAGGATCTGTCGGCGCTGTTGGCGCGCGAGGTGCGTATCGCCAACGACGCCAACTGCCTGGCGGTGTCGGAAGCCACCGACGGCGCCGGTGCCGGCGCGCAAACCGTGTTTGCGGTCATTATCGGCACCGGCTGCGGCGCCGGCGTGGCGCTGAACGGCCTGGCGCATTCCGGCGGCAATGGCATCGCCGGCGAGTGGGGCCACAACCCGCTGCCGTGGCAGGATGACGATGAGCTGCGCTACGCCCGCGACGTGCCGTGCTACTGCGGTAAGCCGGGCTGCATCGAAACCTTTATTTCCGGCACCGGTTTCGCCACCGACTATGCGCGCCTGAGCGGCAACGCGCTGCAAGGGCACGAGATCATGGCGCTGAGCGAGCGGGGCGATGCGCTGGCGGAGCAGGCGATCGTTCGCTACGAAATGCGGCTGGCGAAAGCGTTGGCGCACGTGATCAACATTCTGGATCCGGACGTGGTGGTGCTCGGCGGCGGCATGAGCAACGTGGATCGCCTGTACCGCACGGTGCCGCAGCGGGTGAAAGATTGGGTGTTCGGCGGCGAGTGTGAAACGCCGATCCGCAAGGCGGTTCACGGCGACTCCAGCGGCGTACGCGGTGCGGCCTGGCTGTGGCCGCAACAGCAACGCTAAACGTTGCAACAAAGCGCGAGGCTGCTCGCGCTTTAAACCCTTTCCTGTACAAAAACTGGACGGCGCCTTATGCTTTAGCTAACTTAGCTAAGGAGGACGCGTATGCCGATTCAGGCCAATATGCACGAAGCCAAATCCAATCTGAGCCAGTTGGCGGACAGAGCCGCGGAGGGAGAAACCGTGATTATTGCAAAAGCAGGGAAGCCGTACGTACAGCTGGTTGCCATCAAGGGGGAAGCGCGCCGCCCTGGCGCCGCCAAGGGCAAGTTCACCGTGCCGGCGGATTTCAACGCGGGGGACGCGGCCATTGCGGCGCTGTTTGAGGGCGATGAATGAAGCGCTTGCTGCTGGATACCCACGCGTTGCTGTGGTGGCTGATTGATGACGCCTGCCTGGGCGCGAACGCCAAAAGGCAGATCGCCGATCCCGGCAACGCGGTATACGTCAGCGCGGCCAGCATTTGGGAGATCTCGATCAAGCAGGCGCTGGGCAAGCTGGCGCTGCCGGAAGATATCTTTGCGATCATCGAGGCCGAAGATTTTCTGGCGCTGCCGATGGACGCCTTTCACTGCCAACAGGCCGGGCAGTTGCCGCCCTATCATCAGGATCCTTTCGATCGCATGCTGATCGCACAGGCGCAGGCCGAAGGGCTGACGCTGATCTCCGCCGACGCGGTGTTTCCGCAGTACGGCGTGCGGGTGGCGGACGCCCGCCGTTAAGCCGGTTTTTCCTCGCTTTCGCTGCGCACCCGTTCGATATGAATAGTCAGGAACATCATCTCTTCCGTGGTGAGCTGATGCTGATAGTGCTTTTCGATGTGGCGGTTGATCTTGCCGGCGCAGGCGAATGACTCACGGTATTTCTCTTTCACCACCTGATACAGCGAGTCGTCGTCGCTGTCGACGTAGTTTTTCCCCAGCAGGCGCTGGGCGAAGAATTTCAAATGGGTGACAAAACGGTGGTAGCTCAGGGCTTCCTCATTGTAATCAAAGCGGAAGTGGTATTTGACCAGGTTGAGGATCTCTTGCATCACGCGGGTGATGTGCAGCGTGTTGTGCATCTCGTCGTTAAGCTGGGCGTTGACCAGGTGTAGGGCGATAAATCCGGCTTCGTCTTCCGGCAGTGCGGTATCCAGCCGTTGGGCGATCAGGGCCAGCGCCTCCAGCCCGACGGCGAACTCGGCCGGATAGAGCTTTTTAATCTCCCACAGCAACGCATTTTTGATATCCAGCCCTTGCGCATGGCGCTGCAGGGCGAAGTGGATGTGATCGGTCAGCGTGATGTAGACGATGTTATGCAACTTGCCCGGCAGCCGTTCGCGGGCAAGGGTAATAATCCTGTCGGCGGTGGTGACGCAGGCCAACGGGATCTCGGCGAGCAGCTCTTTATAGCGTTCGGCGATTTCACCGCCGTTATGAGTGAACACCTTTTCGATCAGGCTTTCATCCAGCGTGTCGCCGGGCTTCTTTTTAAAGCCGATTCCTTTTCCCATTACCACCGTCTCTTCGTGACGGTCGTCCAGCGTAATCACCACGTTATTATTGAGTATTTTAGCGATTTTCATGGTCTTTCCCGGTGTTTCAGCATCCTGAAAACGAAAAAACCTGACGCCCGGAAGCGATCCCGGGCGTCAGGTTTTGCCTGTATTTTATGTTTCTGCCCTGCGGCCTGAGCGGCGGAGGGGATACAGTAACAATCCTGTTATGCCTGCATAATAACCCGTGCTCGCCGCGGCTCAACGCTTTTCACCGCGGAGTGCCGCCACGGTCACACTTCTGCGCCGCGCGCGGCGGGATCATTCCAGCCTGAAGTGCGCCTCCAGCCGGCTGACGCCAAGCCCGTTGACCTTTTTCACCTTGATTTGCACCGGAATACGCTCTTTCATCGCCTCGACGTGGCTGATCACGCCAATGGTTTTACCGGAAGCATTCAGGCTGTCCAGCGCGTCCAGCGCGGTATCGAGGGTTTCGGCGTCCAGCGTGCCGAAGCCTTCGTCGAGGAACAGCGAGTCGATGCTGGTTTTGTGGCTGACCAGATCGGACAACGCCAGCGCCAGCGCCAGGCTGACCAGGAAGCTCTCGCCGCCGGACAGGGTGCGGGTATCGCGCAGCGCATCGGCCTGCCAGGTGTCCACCACCTGCAGCTCCAGCGCTGCGCTGGTTTTGCGCTGCAGCAGGTAGCGCCCGTGCAGCCGGCCGAGCTGAAGGTTGGCCAGGTAGACCAGGTGATCGAGCGTCAGCCCCTGAGCGAAACGGCGGAACTTGTCGCCTTCTTTCGAGCCGATCAGCTGGTTGAGGTAGCTCCAGTCGTCGTAGTCTTGCTGGCTGCGGGCGATTTGCTCGAACAGCGCCTGTTGATTGAGACGGCGGGCGGCGTCGCTTTCCAGCTGGTTGCGCAGTTCGCCCTGGCTCAGCTGCAGCGCCTTCAACTGCTGTGCCAGCGCGGCCAGCGATTGGGTGAGCGCGTCGAGATCCGCGTTGGCTTCATCCACCCCTTCAGGGCGGTTCAGCCGATGCTGCTCCAGCGTTTGCGTCGCCTGAGTCAGCAGGGCCGCAGCCTCTACCTGCCGCTGTTGCAGTTGCTCTTTGCGCTGCTGCAATTCGCGGCGCAGAGCGTCGTCCAGCAGCGCGGCGGCGAAGGCGGTTTCATCGGCGAATTCGCTGTCGGCCAGCGCCTGCTGCCATTGCTGCTGCGCCTGCTGCAGCCGTTCCTGCATTTGGGTGTGCTGTTGTTGTAACCCGGCCTGTTGGCCGGCCAGGCGTTCGCGCAGCTCCTGCGCCTTTTGCCACTGCTCGGCGGCCTGCAAGCAAGCCTGTTCACAGGCGGTTTGTTTGGCGCGCAGCTGTTCCCGCACCTCGGCGACCCGCTGTTCGCCGAACAGCGCCAACCGCTGCGCACGCCGCTCGGCGAGGGTTTTCTCGCCTTCCTGCCAGCGTTGTTGCAGGTCTTGCTGCTGTTGCAGGCTGTCGGCATGGGTTTTCTGCAGCAGCGTAAAGCGCTCTTCGAGCAGCGCCAGCTGTTGCTGCGCCTGCTGCTGCTGCGTTTGCAGAGCGGCGAGCGCGTCTTTTGCCTGCTGTACCGCCTGCGCCGCCTGTTCATGCTGCTGCAGCGCGTGTTGCCCGCACCGCTCTTCGTCGTCGCAGCCGCTCAGCCAGGCGCTGAGTCGCTCGCTCTCCGCCAGCGTAAAGTCGAACGCCAGCGGTGCGCTGAGCTGCTGCCACTGCTGCTGTTGGGCAGCCAGCTGCTGTTCATCCTGCGCGATAGCCTGCTGTTGGCGTTGCTGCTGCTCTTGCAGGCCTTCACAGCGGGTGCGCAGCTCGGTGCCCTGGGTTTGCAGTTTCTCGGCGAGGGTGCGCATCTCAACCAAGCGTTGTTCCGTCGCCGAAGGCTGCACTGCCTGATATTGCTCCACCGCCGGGTGGCTGGTGGAGCCGCACAGCGGGCAGGGGGCGCCGCTCTGCAACAGGGCGCGCTCCGCTTCCAGACTGACGATGCGTTTTTCCAGCTCGTGGATCCGCTCCACTTCCTGCAGCTGCGCCTTGTGCTGTTTGAATTGCTGACGCGCGTTCTCCAGCTGGTGTTGCGGCCCGGCGAGCTGCGTTTGCCGCTCGGCGTGCTCCGCCTGTTGCCGGGCCAGACGCTCGCGGGTCTGACGGTAAAGGGAAGCGAGCGTAAATAACTGCTGGCGCGTCGGGCGCAGGTCTGCCAGGGTGCTCAGGCGCTGGCGCAGTGGGGCCAGCGGCGTTTGCGCATCCAACGCCTGCTGCTGTTGCTGTTGAGCGGCCAGCGCTTCACTCAGCGCATTCAACTGCTGCTGATGCTGTGCGGCCTGCGTCGTCAGCTGGCTGCGCTGAGCGGTGAGCTGCTCCAGCGTAGTTTGCTGCTGGGCGCACTGCTGCGCGGCGGCATCGACGGCCTGTCGCCGTTCGGCCTGTGTCGACTGCAGTTGGGCTATTTGGTGGTCAAGCGGAGCGACTTGCTCATCGATCAGCTGTTGCTGCTGCCGCATATGCTCGGCATGGGTTTGCTGCGCCAGGCGGGCTTTTTCCACCGCCTGCTGCAGCGGTGCCAGCTGCGCCGAGTGCTGTTCCTGTTGCTGCGTCAGCTGGGCAGCCTGCTGTTGTATCGTTTGTAGCTCGGTGCGGCAGCGATCGCGTTCGCCGCGCAGCGGCCGCAATTTCTCGGCCGGTTCGCTGAGCGCCAGCCGCTGCAACTGCGGGGCGGCCTCGGCCTGCTCGCGCTGGGCGGTTTCCAGCCGCCGTTGACCCTCGTTTTGCTGTTGCCGGAGGCGTTGCCATTGCTGCAGCCAGCTCAGCGCCTGTTGCTGTTGCTGAGTTTGCTCGCCGAGAGCACTTTCCTGCGTGCTCAGCGCCGTCAGCTGTTCAGTCAGGGAGTGGCGCTGTTCATCATTCAGCAACTCGATGCCGCTGGCGCGCTGGTGCAACGCATCCAGGTCGGTTTTGGCCTGCTTGTGCGACTCGAACACCTGTTCGGACAACCGCCCGTAGATTTCGGTGCCGGTCAGCTCTTCCAGCAGCTCGGCGCGATCGTTGGCGTCGGCGTTGAGGAACGCGGCAAACTGCCCTTGAGACAGCATCATCGATTTGGTGAAGCGGCCGAAGTCCAGCCCGGTGATGGCGGCGGTGATCTCCAGCTTGTCGCGTACCTTATCCGCCAGGATCTTGCCGTCCTCGCGGCGCGCCAGTTCGACCTTCGGCGCCTGCAGATTGCCGTCCGGCGCATTTTTGGCGCGGCGCTGGCTCCAGAAGGCGCGATAGCCGATGCCCTTGACCTCGAATTCAACCTCCGCCAGCGATTCGGCGGTGTGGCGGGTCATCAGCTCATTCTGGCTCGGCGTGACGTTGAGGCGTGGCGTCTGGTGGTACAGCGCCAGGCAAATGGCGTCCAGCAGGGTGGTTTTGCCCGCGCCGGTCGGGCCGGTAATGGCGAACAGACCGTTGCTGGCGAACGGCTCGGCGGTGAAGTCAATTTTCCATTCGCCCTGCAGCGAGTTGAGGTTTTTTAACCGCAGGCTGAGGATCTTCATGAGTTGGTCTCCTCAGGATTGTGCTGCACCGCATCGACCACCTGGCGGAACAGTTGGTGCATCCGCCGTTGGCGCGCTTCGGGCATGTCGGCCTCCTGAGCCAGGCGCCGTTCGAACACCTCGTTGACGCTCAGCTCGTTGAGCGTTTCTTTGTCCTGCTGCGCGATCGCCTGGCGGCGTTGCTCTTTGCTGCGCCGCAGCAGTACCACTTCCACTGGCAGCTCATCCGCCATCAGTTGGATGCGGCGTTGGATATCGCTGAGGTAGTCCTGCGTCGCCACTTCGATATCCAGCCACACCGGCAGCTCGCCGGCATAGTCGGCAAATTGCTGCAGTTGCCGTTCGATCTCGGCCAGATCGCCTTTGATCAGCTGCATGGGCTGGAACTGCGGGATCGTTAACGCGTCTACCCGCTGGAGGGCGCCGTCGGCGAAATCGACCAGGAAGACGCTTTTGGCTTTGCCCAGTTCATCGAAGCTGAGCGGGATCGGCGAGCCGCTATAGCGAATATGTTCCGACTTGGCGACGTTCTGCGCGCGGTGAATGTGGCCCAGCGCGATATAGTCGGCAGGGGGGAAGGCCTGCGCCGGGAAGGCGTCCAGGGTGCCGATATAGATATCGCGCACCGAGTCGGAGGTAGTGACGCCGACGGTGGTCAGGTGGCCGGTGGCGACGATCGGCAGCGGCAGGCCCAGCCGATCGCGGCGCTCGCAGGCCGCCTGATACAGCGCCTGGTAATGTTCGGCGATGGCTTCCTGCAGCGCCTGCTGTTTCTGTACGCCGGATTCGCCGGCGCGGCTGGTGAGCAGATCGCGCGGCCGCAGAAACGGAATGGCGCACAGCACGGCACCCGGCTGACCGTCGCGCCGGTTAAGCACCACGATCTGCTGCTCGATGGCACCCTGCGCGCTCGCGATCACCGTGGTGTTCAGGCAAGAGAGCAGTTCCCGCGATTCGTTCAGCGTCGCGACCGAATCGTGGTTGCCGCCCAACACGACCAACTGGCAGCCGGTGCGCTGCAGGTCCACCACGAAGCGGTTGTACAGCTCGCGGGCGTAGCTGGGTGGCGAGCCGGTATCGAACAGATCCCCGGCGACGATCAGCGCATCCACCTGCTGCTGCTCGATCTGCTCGATCAGCCAGTTCAGAAAAGCCTGGTGCTCGGCGGCGCGGCTTTTGGTGAAAAAGTACTGGCCAAGATGCCAGTCAGAGGTGTGGATCAGGCGCATGACACTCCCGGATGCAAAGATAATGGCGATGATTATAAAGGCCGCGGCGGCGGCTGTCCCGGCGCAATGGCGATGACCATGGAATGATTTTTCTTTGCGCCGGGAAATAATCGCTATGCTTACTGCCTATAACAGCCGCTTTTTTTCATAAAAGTGTCACAAAACTGACGCATAATGGCGCCCGCAAAGTCGCTAACACATTGGCAGGATTGACGATGGCAAGACGCATACTGGTGGTGGAAGACGAAGCGCCGATCCGTGAGATGGTGTGCTTTGTGTTGGAACAGAATGGTTACCAACCGTTGGAAGCCGAGGATTATGACAGCGCCGTGACGCGCCTGTCTGAGCCGTTCCCTGATTTGGTGTTGCTCGACTGGATGTTGCCCGGCGGTTCCGGCATTCAGTTCATCAAACATATGAAGCGCGAAGCGCTGACCCGCGATATCCCGGTCATGATGCTGACCGCGCGCGGCGAAGAGGAAGACCGCGTGCGCGGCCTGGAAGTGGGGGCGGATGATTACATCACCAAGCCGTTCTCGCCGAAGGAGCTGGTGGCGCGCATCAAGGCGGTCATGCGCCGCATTTCACCGATGGCGGTGGAAGAAGTGATTGAAATGCAAGGGCTGAGCCTGGATCCATCCTCCCACCGCGTGATGGCTAACGATCAGGCGTTGGACATGGGGCCGACCGAGTTCAAGCTGCTGCACTTCTTTATGACCCACCCGGAGCGCGTTTATAGCCGCGAGCAGTTGCTTAATCACGTCTGGGGCACTAACGTTTATGTGGAAGACCGTACCGTTGACGTGCATATCCGTCGGCTCCGCAAGGCGTTAGAAACCAGTGGGCATGATAAAATGGTTCAAACCGTTCGGGGCACCGGCTACCGGTTCTCAACGCGCTACTGATCGCGCTGCGCTGGAGAATATGCCGTGTTAGAACGTCTGTCGTGGAAGAGGCTGGCTCTGGAGCTGGCTCTTTTTTGTTTGCCCGCTTTACTGCTGGGGCTGATTTTCGGTCATCTGCCCTGGTTCCTGCTGGCCTCCGCGCTGGCTGCGCTGGTGTGGAATTTCTACAACCAGCTCAAACTCTCCCATTGGCTGTGGATCGACCGCAGCATGACACCGCCGCCTGGCCGCTGGAGCTGGGAGCCGCTGTTTTATGGCCTGTATCAGATGCAGCAGCGCAACCGCCGCCGCCGGCGCGAGCTGGCGCTGCTGATCAAGCGCTTTCGCAGCGGGGCCGAATCGCTGCCGGATGCGGTGGTGATGACCACCGTCGAAGGCAACATCTTCTGGTGTAATGGGCTGGCGCAGCATCTGCTCGGCTTCCGCTGGCCGGAAGACAACGGCCAGCACATCCTCAACCTGCTGCGCTATCCGGAATTCAGCCACTACTTGCAACAGCAGGAGTTCTCGCGCCCGCTGACGCTGCAGCTGAACAACGAACACTACGTCGAATTCCGCGTGATGCCGTATTCCGAAGGGCAGCTGCTGATGGTGGCGCGCGACGTTACCCAGATGCGCCAGCTGGAAGGGGCGCGGCGCAACTTCTTCGCCAACGTCAGCCATGAGCTGCGCACGCCGCTGACGGTGCTGCAGGGCTACCTGGAGATGATGGGCGACGAAGAGCAGGACGGCTCGCTGCGCAGCAAGGCACTGAGCACCATGCAAGAGCAGACCCGCCGCATGGACGGGCTGGTCAAGCAGCTGCTGACGCTGTCGCGCATCGAGGCGGCGCCCAATGTCGACATGAACGAGCGGGTGGATATCCCGCTGATGCTGCGGGTGTTGCAGCGCGAGGCGCAGTCGCTGAGCGGCGGCAATCACGAGATCACCTTCCGGGTGAACGAGCAGCTCAACGTGTTCGGTAATGAAGACCAGTTGCGCAGCGCGGTGTCTAACCTGGTGTACAACGCGGTCAATCACACGCCGAAGGGCACCCACATTGAAGTGAGCTGGCAGCAGACGGCGCACGGCGCGCAGTTCCAGGTCAGCGACAACGGGCCGGGCATCGCCGCCGAACACCTGCCGCGGCTGACCGAGCGTTTTTACCGCGTCGACAAGGCCCGTTCGCGCCAAACCGGCGGCAGCGGGTTGGGGTTGGCGATCGTCAAACACGCGCTCAGCCATCACGATGCGCGGCTGGAGATCCTCAGCGAACCGGGGATTGGCACCCGCTTTATCTTTACCTTACCCAATCGGTTGATTGTTCCCGCCGCTTTATCAGAGAATGCGGTGAAAAATTAACGCGAGACACCGGTATGACCCGAATAACCCGAGGGCTGTTGCTTTGCCTGGCGCTGCTGGCCGGACGCGGCGCGCTGGCGCAGCCCGACGGCATGCTGGCGGGCAACCTGTCCAGCGTCGGTTCCGACACCCTGGCGAATCTGATGGCGCTGTGGGCGCAGGATTTCAGTCAGCATTATCCCAACGTTAACCTGCAGATCCAGGCCGCCGGCTCCTCTACCGCGCCGACCGCCTTGGCGGCGGGCGCCGCGCAGCTGGGCCCGATGAGCCGGCCGATGAAGGCGGCCGAGGTCTCGGCGTTCGAACATCGCTACGGCTATGCGCCGCTGGCGGTGCCGGTAGCGGTGGATGCGCTGGTGGTGTTGGTGCATCAGGACAATCCGCTGCGCGGCCTCAACCTGCAGCAGCTCGATCGCATTTTCTCAGCCACCCGGCGCTGCGGCGAAAGCAAGCCACTGACGCGCTGGGGCGAGCTGGGGCTGAGTGGCGACTGGGCGACGCGTTCGCTGCAGCGCTTCGGCCGCAACTCGGCGTCCGGCACCTACGGCTATTTCAAACTGCGTGCGCTGTGTGGCGGCGATTTTATGCCGCGCGTCAATGAGCTGCCCGGTTCGGCTTCGGTGGTGCAGGCGGTGGCCGGTTCACTCAACGGCATCGGCTACGCCAGCATCGGCTTTCGCGCCAGCGGCGTGCGGCTGCTGCCGTTGGCGGAGTCGGGAGAGGACTATGTTGCGCCTACCGCCGCCAACGTGCGCAACGATCGCTATCCGCTGTCGCGCTATCTCTATATCTACATCAACAAAGCCCCCAATCAACCGCTGGAGCCGCTGACCGCCGCGTTCCTCGATCGCGTGCTGTCGACCGCCGGACAGAGCCTGGTCAACCACGACGGCTACCTGCCTCTGCCGCCGGCCACCCTGCAGAAGACCCGCCAGGCGCTTGGGTTGCAACCGCTCGCGCCGGCCATGATGCAATAATCGACAAAAGGCGACGTAATTTTCGCCTTTTTTCACGGCCAAACGGAGCTCATGCCACGCGAAAATCGGACTTATATTGGCGTTTTCGCGCGGTAAAGTGATATATGCTTCACGTTTCGTGAATCAGTTGTTCAAAAATGATACAAATCATGTAGTGTATATTTATTGATAGCCAATATGATCGACTGGTGGCTAAAGTTTATATGGTCGATAGCTCTGCTTTTCGCCGTGCGCCTTGCCTTGAAGCGCTATAAACGTTTACCTTAGCCTTCGTTGTCGGATTAAACCTCCATTTTTATAACTCCTAAAATTTTGCCCATCTTCATGAGCGGCCACTTTCGAATAGGGACATAAACGCCGGATCCAGTGCGTTTAGGGTGCTTATTTGGCGCTGCAACGATCGGGCATGCCGGCAACCGGGTGGGGCGTTCACGCCACCACGCAATCGGACAATTTTTTTTCATTTGAACAGGCAACACGACATCGTATGAGTCATCGTTTAACGTCAAAAGATATCCTGGCACTGGGCTTTATGACCTTTGCCTTATTCGTCGGGGCCGGGAACATCATCTTCCCGCCGATGGTCGGCTTGCAGTCCGGTGAACACGTCTGGACCGCGGCGCTGGGCTTCCTGATCACCGCCGTCGGCCTGCCGGTCATCACCGTCATCGCGCTGGCGCGCGTCGGCGGCGGCATCGACGCCCTCAGCTCGCCGATCGGGCGCGGCGCCGGCCTGCTGCTGGCGACCGTCTGCTACCTGGCCGTCGGCCCGCTGTTCGCCACGCCGCGCACCGCCACCGTGTCCTTCGAAGTGGGTATCGCCCCGCTGACCGGCGACGGCGCCATGCCGCTGTTCATCTATAGCCTGGTGTATTTCGCGCTGGTGATCGGCATCTCCCTGTACCCGGGCCGCCTGCTCGACACCGTCGGCCATGTGCTGGCGCCGCTGAAGATCGTGGCATTGGCCGTACTGGGCATCGCCGCGCTGCTGTGGCCTGCCGGCGCGCCGATCCCGGCGACGGCGGCTTACCAGAGCGTGCCTTTCTCCTCCGGTTTCGTTAACGGCTATCTGACCATGGATACGCTGGGTGCGCTGGTATTCGGCATCGTTATCGTCAACGCGGCGCGTTCACGCGGCGTGAAAGACGCCGGTCTGTTGACCCGTTACACCATTCTGGCCGGTTTGATCGCCGGCGTGGGCCTGACACTGGTTTACCTGAGCCTGTTCAAGCTGGGCTCCGGCAGCGGCGCGCTGGTGCCTGACGCCACCAACGGCGCGGTGATCCTGCACGCTTACGTTCAGAACACCTTCGGCGGTTTGGGCAGCTTCTTCCTGGCGGCGCTGATTTTCATCGCCTGCATGGTGACCGCGGTCGGCCTGACCTGCGCCTGCGCCGAGTTCTTCGCGCAATATCTGCCGTTCTCGTACAAGACGCTGGTGTTTATCCTGGGCCTGTTCTCGATGGTGGTGTCTAACCTCGGCCTGAGTCACCTGATCCAGATCTCCATTCCGGTGCTGACCGCGATTTACCCGCCGTGCATCGTGCTGGTGGTGCTGAGCTTCACCCTGCGTTGGTGGCACAGCGCGCCGCGCATCATCGCGCCGGTGATGCTTGTCAGCCTGTTGTTTGGTATCCTTGACGCGGTGAAAGCCTCCAGCTTCCAGCAACTGCTGCCGGCCTGGACGACTCACCTGCCGCTGGCGGAGCAGGGGTTGGCATGGTTGCCGCCTTCGCTGCTGATGCTGGTGCTGGTCGCGATTTATGATCGGGTGTGCACGCGTTCCCAAGTGACCGCGCACTGATAATCCCCCGGCTTAATCCAGGGCCACGGACATGTCCGTGGCTTTTTTTCGTTTAAAACTATGGGTCATTTTCATGCAACAACAGTCACCCACCTCTGCCCCCGACAATAAGCTGAAACGCGGCCTCAGCACGCGTCATATCCGCTTTATGGCGTTGGGGTCAGCCATCGGCACCGGGTTGTTCTACGGCTCGGCGGATGCCATCAAAATGGCCGGCCCGAGCGTGCTGCTGGCTTACCTGATCGGCGGCATCGTGGCCTTTATCATCATGCGCGCCCTGGGGGAGATGTCGGTCAACAACCCGCAGGCCAGCTCATTTTCCCGCTATGCGCAGGACTACCTCGGCCCGATGGCGGGTTACATCACCGGTTGGACCTACTGCTTTGAAATCCTGATCGTCGCCATCGCCGACGTGACCGCTTTTGGCATCTATATGGGGGTCTGGTTCCCGGAAGTGCCGCACTGGATCTGGGTGCTGAGCGTGGTGTTGATCATCGGCGCCATCAACCTGATGAGCGTCAAGGTGTTCGGCGAGCTGGAGTTCTGGTTCTCGTTCTTCAAGGTCGCCACCATCATCATCATGATCGCGGCCGGTATCGGCATCATCATCTGGGGTATCGGCAACGGCGGGCAACCGACAGGCATTCATAACCTGTGGTCGAACGGCGGCTTCTTCAGCAACGGCTTTATCGGCATGATCCTGTCGCTGCAGTTGGTGATGTTCGCTTACGGCGGCATTGAAATCATCGGCATCACCGCCGGCGAAGCCAAAGATCCGAAAAAATCGATTCCCAAAGCCATCAACTCGGTGCCGTGGCGCATTCTGGTGTTCTACGTCGGCACGCTGTTCGTCATTATGTCTATCTACCCGTGGAACCAGGTGGGCACCAACGGCAGCCCGTTCGTGCTGACCTTCCAGCATATGGGTATCACCGTGGCGGCGGGCATTCTCAACTTCGTGGTGATTACCGCGTCGCTGTCGGCGATCAACAGCGACGTGTTCGGCGTCGGCCGCATGCTGCACGGCATGGCTGAGCAGGGCCACGCGCCGAAAATGTTCAGCAAGGTGTCGAAACGCGGTATTCCCTGGGTGACGGTGGTGGTGATGATGCTGGCGCTGCTGCTGGCGGTATACCTCAACTACATCATGCCGGAGAGTGTGTTCCTGGTGATTGCGTCCCTGGCGACCTTCGCCACCGTGTGGGTGTGGATCATGATCCTGTTCTCCCAAATCGCCTTCCGCCGCAGCCTGAGCAAAGAGCAGGTGAAGCAGCTGGCGTTCCCGCTGCGCGGCGGGGTATTCACTTCGGTGGTGGCGATCGTGTTCCTGGTGTTCATCATCGGCCTGATCGGCTACTTCCCGACCACGCGCGTCTCGCTGTACGCCGGCCTGGTCTGGGTGGTATTGCTGCTGGCGGGATACTGGTTCAAGGTCAACCATCAGAAAAAACGCGCGCCGCTGGCGACGCAGCAAGACTAAATGGAAAAACACCGGCTGAGGCCGGTGTTTTTTTAGCGTTGGTCTTCCACTTCATCCTCCCCGGCGGCGCGCGCTTCGATACGCATGTCGCCGCCGTTAAGGCGTTCTTCCTCCTCCTCGCCGGCGCAGCGCGCCAGCACTTCGCGAATGTCCTGCATATTGCTGCTGAGCGCGCTCAGCGAAGGTTGCAGATTACGGGGCATGCGGCTTTCGTCCAGCGACGCGCTGTGCAGGCAGCCGATAAACAGCAGGGTGGCCATCAGGGTAAACAACCGGTGACGTAACCGTTTCAGCAAGGGCTTTCCCTCTCGGTGGTGAAGGTGATGGCGCATTAACGCCGTTTTCGCCGGGGAAAAGAAGGGGGTGGAGATATCTGCTGGCAATTGAAAGAACATCATTACCAGCAGACACAATTACGTCAGCCGACGTCAGGAAGCGTTCGCGCTTTGTTGCAGCATGCCGCGCAGGTCATTGCCGGTCGGTGTCTGATGCACGCGCAGGCCGAACTCGTCGATCACCGCCAGGATATGGTCGAAAATATCCGCCTGAATGCTTTCATACTCCGCCCAGACCGTGGTGTTGGTGAAGGCGTAGATTTCCAGCGGCAGGCCTTCCGGCGTCGGCGCCAGCTGGCGCACCATCAGGGTCATGTTCTGGTGAATGCGCGGGTGAGCGCGCAGATAGGCTTCCAGATAGGCGCGCAGCGTGCCGAGGTTGGTCAGGCGGCGGCCGTTGAGCGGCGAGGCCAGATCGACGGCGATCTCCTGGTTGTGCTGGCTCAGCTCCTGGGTCTTGACGTTCAGGTAGCTGTGCAGCAGCGGGTTGCGCTGCAGGCTGCACTGTTCCTCTTCCGACAGGAAGTGCACGCTGCCGGTGTCGATATTCAGGCTGCGCTTGATGCGGCGCCCGCCGGATTCCGACATCGACCGCCAGTTTTTGAACGAGTCGGAGATCAGTGCGTAGGTGGGAATTGTGGTGACGGTGTTGTCCCAGTTACGCACTTTGACCGTGGTCAGGCCGATGTCGGTGACCGCGCCGTCGGCGCCGTATTTCGGCATTTCCAGCCAGTCGCCGATCTTCAGCATATCGTTGGCGGAGAGCTGAATGCCGGCCACCAGCCCGAGGATCGGATCCTTGAACACCAACATCAAGACCGCGGTCATGGCACCCAGGCCGCTGAGCAGCAGCAGCGGCGATTTGCCCATCAGCAGCGAGACGATCATGATGCCGATCAGGATCGCCGCCACCAGTTTCAGGCCCTGGAAAATGCCGCGCAGCGGCAGCTGATTGGAGATCGGGCTTTGGCGCAGCAGCGCCAGCAGCGTATCCAGCAACGAGAACAGCGACAGCAGGGTGAAGGCGAGGATCCACACCTGCGCGGCGGTAACGATCACCGCCTGGGTCTGGCTGCCGCTCTGCAGCCACAGCGTCGCCTGGATGCTGATGATCACCCCTTGCAGCAGCAGCGCCACGCGCTGGAACAGTTTGTATTGGGTGATAGCCTGTTGCCAGACGCGCTGCGATTGCTGGCCTCGGCGCTGAAGGGCAGCCAGCACTACCCGGTGCAGCACCAGGTGGATCACCACCGAGATCAGAACAATCAACCCCAATACCATCAACAGCGACATCACTCCGCCGAATTCCAACCCAAATTGTTCCAGCCAGCGCGTTATCTGTTGTTGCATTACCGCTCCTTAAAAAATGCGCAAAAAATATCCTGTAAGCTCAAAACGCGTTAGCCTAAGGGTTAACGTGCAGGATTTGTGCCTGTTTACCTTTTTTTACATCGAGTTAGCGTTATTTTTCGGTCTCCGCCCCCCGGCTCATCCCCGGGTTTTGCGGTCAGAGAGGAGGGGGAGTTGCACTTAACGTGGCATTGTTCGCTTCTTGAAGAACGCCGTCGATTTCGTTTGGTACAGCAGGAGAACAGTATGCTTAACGCCTGGCATCAACCGGTCCCGCCTTTTGTGGTGAAGCAAGGGCAACGTTTGGATATCACGCTGTGGTTACAAGGGGATGAACTGCCAGAACGGGTGTTTTTGCGCGCCGAACCGGACAACGAAGAGTGGCTGCTGGTGATGAAAGCGCAGCGCCACGAGGGGATGCGGCGCTACCAGGCCAGCCTGACGCTGAATGAGGGCGAGCCGACGCGGCGTTACTGCTTCAAGCTGCTGTGGGCCGATCGCCAGCAGTGGTTCGGCCCGCAGGGCTGGTCGCCAACGCCGCCGGGCCAGCTGGCGCAGTTCGCCGTCGACGAGCCCGACAACGGCCCCGAATGGGTGGCGGATCAGCTGTTCTATCAAATTTTCCCCGATCGCTTCGCCAGCAGCGGCGGCGAGCACGGCATCCAAAGCGGCAGTTACCGCCATCACGCGGCCGGTGCCGAGGTGATTCGGCGCGACTGGCAGCATCCGCTGGAGGATCGCCACGCCGCCTCGACCTTTTACGGCGGCGATCTGGACGGCATCAGCGCCAAACTGCCGTATTTGCAGCAGCTGGGCGTGACGGCGCTGTACCTGAACCCGATTTTTACCGCGCCGAGCGTGCATAAGTACGATACCGAGGACTATTATCAGGTCGATCCGCACTTCGGCGGCAACGCGGCGCTGCAGCGTTTGCGAGTGAGCACTCACAAGGTGGGCATGAAACTGGTGCTGGACGGGGTCTTCAACCACACCGGCGACTCGCATCCGTGGTTCGACCGCCATCGTCAGGGCGAAAACGGCGCCTGTCATCATCCCGATTCGCCGTATCGCGGCTGGTTCAACTTTTACCCGGACGGCCGCGCGCTCGACTGGAAGGGCAACGCCAGCCTGCCGAAGCTCAACTTCGCCGAGCCGCAGGTGGCGGAAGCGATTTATCAGGGGGAAGGCAGCGTGGTGCGCCACTGGCTGCGCCCGCCGTACAGCATCGACGGTTGGCGGCTGGACGTGGTGCACATGCTGGGGGAGAACGGCGGCGCCGCCGGCAATTTGCGTCACCTGGCAGGCATCTATCAGGCGGTGAAGCAGGAGAACCCGCAGGCCTACGTCTTGGGCGAGCACTTCGGCGACGCGCGCCGCTGGCTGCACGCCGGCGTGGAGGATGCGGCGATGAACTACATGGGCTTCGCGCTGCCGGTGCGGGCGTTCTTGGCGGGGCTGGACGTGGCCTATCATCCGGTGCGGCTGGACGCCGCCGGGTGCGCGCAGTGGATGGACGGCTACCGCGCCGGGCTGCCGCACGGCCGCCAGCTGATCCAGTTCAACCAGTTGGACAGCCACGATACCGCGCGTTTCCTCACGCTGTTGCAGGGGAACGCGGCGCGCATGCAGATGGCGGCGGTGTGGTTGCTGAGCTGGATCGGTGTGCCTTGCCTCTATTACGGCGATGAGATTGGTCTGGACGGCGGCAACGATCCGTTCTGCCGCAAGCCGTTCCCGTGGGACGTCGGCGACTGGGACCGGCCGCTGTTGGCGCTGTTCCAGCGTATGGCGGCGCTGCGTAAACAGAGCGTGGCATTGCGCCGCGGCGGCTGTCAGGTGCTGTATGCCAGCGGAGAAACGCTGGTGTTCGTGCGTCTGTATCAGCAGGAACAGGTGCTGGTGGCGCTGCAGCGCGACGGCAGCGGTCAGGCGCAGCTGCCGCACAACCCGCTGTTGGCGCGCGGCCCGTGGCGGCGTGTGGAAGGGCGGGGAGAGTTGAGCGAAACGGCGGGCGGGCTGCGCCTGCAGCTGGCGGAAGAGTCGGCCACCGTGTGGCGGTATGAAGGCTAAAGCAACTGCGGGGGCCGTAAGGCCCCCGCGATAAAGGTGAGTAGGCGTTTACATCAGTAACCGACCGCGGAGCCTGCCGGACGACGCACGTCGTTAGCGCCGTACAGGTAGCCTTCACGCACCTTACCGGAAACCGCCGAATCGTTGCCGGAGTTGGCCGGGCCGACGCCCGCCGCGCCCGGCAAGCCGACCAGAATCAGTTCGGCGGCGCCCCACGGCGTTTGCTCGACCATCTTATAACTCATGCCGCTCAGCAGCTTTAGCGTATCGGCGGAAACGCCGCGCTGTTCGTAGTACACCTCATCCGGCAACCATTGGTGATGGATGCGCGGCGCGTCTACCGCTTCCTGCGGCGCCATACCGTGGTCGATCACGTTCAACGCGGTCTGCAGGGTGATGGTGATGATGCGTGAGCCGCCCGGCGAACCCAGCACCATAAAGATTTTGTTGTCCTTGGTCACCAGCGTCGGGCTCATCGACGATAGTGGGCGCTTACCGGGGGCAATGCTGTTGGCGGTGCCCTGCACCAGCCCGTACAGGTTTTTCTCGCCCACTTTCACCGTGAAGTCGTCCATCTCGTCGTTGAGGAAGAAGCCGGTGCCCGGTGCGATCACCACGGCGCCGAAGCGGCCGTTGACGGTATAGGTGGTGGAGACCGCGTTGCCGTCGTGGTCGACGATCGAATAATGGGTGGTTTCCGGCTTCTCATGCGGTTCCATGCCGGGCTGCACGTTTTCCGACGGCGTGGCCTTGTCCGCGACGATTTTCTTGCGGATCTGCTCGGCGTAGCTCTTGCTCACCAGCCGGTCGATCGGGTTCTTGATGAATTCCGGGTCGCCGAGGTAGGTGTTGCGGTCCATGTAGGCATGGCGCATCGCTTCGGTCATGGTGTGAATGGCCGCCGCCGAGTTGAAGCCCATGCTTTTCAGGTCATAGCCTTCCACCACGTTGAGGATTTCGCACAGCGTCACGCCACCGGAGCTGGGAGGCGGCGCCGACACGAATTTGTAGCCGCGATAGCTGCAGGTGATCGGCGGGGTTTCGGTGACTTTATAGTTGGCGAAGTCGGCAGCGGTCAAAATGCCGCCGCCCTGTTTGGCCGCTGCCTCCACCGCCTGTGGGATCTTGCCTTTATAGAAGGCGTCGGTTCCCCCTTTGGCGATGGCTTCCAGCGTGTTGGCCAGATCGGTTTGCACCAGTTTGTCCCCCGGCTGCAGCGGGCTGCCGTCCGGGCGCAGGAAGATTTTGGCCGACTCGGGATCCTGTTTGAAGCGTGCGATGGTGGTGTCGAGAATATCGGTGTCGGCGCGGGTCAGCACAAAGCCTTCGCGCGCCAGCCTGATCGCCGGCGCCAGCACCTGTTCACGGCTCAGTTTGCCGTACTTCTCACGCGCGGTTTCCATCCCCAGCACGGTGCCCGGCACGCCCGCCGCCAAATAGCCGTACAGGCTGGCGTCTTTCTTCACCTTGCCGTCGGCATCCAGATACATGTTGGCGCTGGCCGCCGCCGGCGCGGTTTCGCGGAAGTTGATGAAGGTGTCGGTGCCGTCCGCCAGGTGGACGGTCATAAAGCCGCCGCCGCCGATGTTGCCGCAGCAGGGGTTAACCACCGCCTGCGCGTAACCGACCGCCACGGCGGCGTCGATGGCGTTGCCGCCCATCTTCAGGATATCCACCCCGACCTGCGAAGCCAGATGCTGAGAGGTGACCACCATGCCGTTTTTGGCTTCCACCGCCGGGTTGGACGCCGCATACAGGCTGCCGCTGACCAGCAGCGCCGCCATGGTCAGGGGTTTGCTCCATTTCTGTAAAAACATAGTTATTCCTACCCTGTCAGTTTTTTATTGTGTTGTGTTTGCTTGCCGCTGTTCACTTGCAAAGCGCGAGCCAGCGTTATTGATAGTAGCCGCAGATGGGCATTCGCGCGGCGAGCAGGGCGGGAAATGTGAGCGGAAACAGGGAAATAAAGCACTGAAGGTGGGCGGTCTGCCCCAAAAAGGAGCATAAAAAAACCGGCCGCGTGGGCCGGTTGATTCACTATCAGGCTGAAATTACAGCTTGGCAGCGTTTTCAGACAGGTATTTTGCCACGCCGTCTGGGGAAGCGCCCATACCTGCTTTGCCTTTTTCCCACTGAGCCGGGCACACTTCACCGTGCTCTTCGTGGAATTGCAGCGCGTCAACGGTACGGATCATTTCGTCGATGTTACGGCCGATTGGCAGGTCGTTAACAACCTGAGCACGCACGATGCCGTCTTTGTCGATCAGGAAGGAGCCGCGCAGCGCAACGCCGGCTTCCGGGTGTTCGATGCCGTAAGCTTTCTGGATTTCACGCTTGATGTCAGCAACCATTGCGTATTTCACTTCACCGATGCCGCCTTTGTCGACAGGGGTTTTACGCCATGCGTTGTGAACGAATTCTGAGTCGAAGGAAACGCCAACCACTTCAACGCCACGCTTCTGGAACTCTTCATAGCGGTGATCGAAAGCGATCAGCTCGGAAGGGCATACGAAGGTGAAGTCCATTGGCCAGAAGAACAGCACGGCCGGTTTGCCGTTCAGGTGCTTCTTCAGGTTGAAGTTTTCAACGATTTCGCCGCTACCCAGTACGGCAGCTGCAGTGAAGTCAGGGGCTTGACGAGTTACCAGGACCATAATTACTCCTGTAATAGGTGTTAAAGGGTGGATGTAAAAACAAGGGCCAGTATAGGGGCCGCGACTTGGCGAATAAAGGGCAAAAGACCAATCGATGAGATAGCTTTTACCTATTAAATTCATTAATTAAATTTGACAGGCTTTAAAAATAACCTTTTCCCACAAAAGGGCAAGCGGCAAAACGTAAATTCTTGCAAGGCGCTGCAATTTCAAACGCTTGGGCTTGACCTCAGAGCGTTTTGTCCTTCGCCTGCCGCATCATTTGCGGGTAAAACTGCCAGAATTGTGTTTCAAGCTGATGATAATGTTGCTCGACGTCGGCGAACGAGCCGGCCAGCGCATCGAGGCGCGGACGGCGGCTGGCCATGCCCTGCAGCACCCGGGCGATGAACGGCAATTCGGCGTAGCGTTCCAGCCAGCGTTCCGGCCACAGATAGCCGTTCAGGTTCTGAAAACGCGGCGGCGTGAGTGGCAGGTAAGGTTCGATCTGGCTGCGGGCTTCCTGGGTAAACTGGTGCAGGTCGCGTGAAGGTTCCAACTGCTGCCAGTGGCGCGCCAGAAAATGGTCCCACACCACGTCGAGGGTAATTGGCGCCACGCGGCGGTAGGGGGCGCTGAAGTAGTCGCGGCAGGCTTTCACCTGCGGCAGGCTGTCGGTCAGCACGTCGACGCGGCGGTGCATCATGATGCCGGCCACCACGTCGGGCTGGTAGTCGGCGGCGGGGTTGCCGCGCACGAAATCGGCCAGCAGGTTGCCCAGCAGCGAGCTGTCCGCCAACATGGCCAAATGAAGATGAGCGAGAAAATTCATCCCTCAACTATACCCGAAGTCAGGCAAATCCTCCTTATTTCTTGCCGCTGACCGCCCCCGGCTTTAGACTAGGCCGCCTGTTTTTTACCAACCAGCCCTAAATTGAAGAAGTGAATACCCATGCGCGTCGCTGATTTTTCGTTTGAACTTCCCGAATCCCTGATTGCCCACTACCCCCAGGCCGAACGCAGCGCATGCCGTCTGCTGCAGCTGGACGGGCCGAGCGGGGCGCTGACGCACGGCGTATTCACCGATCTGCTGGACAAGCTGGAAGCCGGCGACCTGCTGGTGTTCAACAATACCCGCGTGATCCCGGCGCGCATGTTCGGCCGCAAGGTCAGCGGCGGCAAGATAGAAGTGCTGGTGGAGCGCGTGCTGGACGACCATCGCGTGCTGGCGCACGTGCGTGCGTCGAAAGCGCCTAAGCCGGGCGCCGAGCTGCTGTTGGGAGATGACGAGAGCATCGCCGCCACCATGGTGGCGCGCCACGAGACGCTGTTCGAACTGCGCTTCAACGACGAACGCGACGTATTCACCATTCTTAACGCAGCCGGCCACATGCCGCTGCCGCCTTATATCGCCCGCCCGGATGAAGACGCCGACCGCGAGCTGTATCAGACGGTCTACAGCGAGAAACCGGGGGCGGTCGCCGCGCCGACCGCCGGCCTGCACTTCGACGAACCCTTGCTGGCGGCGCTGCGCGCCAAGGGCGTGGAAATGGCGTTCGTGACGCTGCACGTCGGCGCCGGCACCTTCCAGCCGGTGCGCGTGGAAACCATCGAAGATCACGTGATGCACGCCGAATACGCCGAAGTGCCGCAGGACGTGGTCGATGCCGTGCTGGCCTGCAAGGCGCGCGGCAAACGCGTCGTGGCGGTTGGCACCACCTCGGTGCGCTCGCTGGAAAGCGCCGCGGCGGCCAGCAAAGAGGCGCTGATTGCGCCGTTCTTCGGCGATACCAGCATCTTTATCTATCCAGGTTATCACTACCAGGTGATCGACGCGCTGGTGACCAATTTCCACCTGCCGGAATCGACCCTGATCATGCTGGTATCGGCCTTCGCCGGCTATAAAAATACCATGAACGCCTATCAGCAGGCGGTGGCCGAGCAGTATCGCTTTTTCAGCTACGGCGATGCGATGTTCATCAGCCGTAACCCGCAGGCGGAAAACGAGTCCGTCGGCGGCTAATTTCCCGGGCTGTGCCCACGGCGCGGCCCCGTTTCAACGACATCAGACTGTTTCTCTGATGCTGGAGGCTTTGTGAAGTACGAATTAGACACTACCGATGGCCGCGCGCGTCGCGGCCGCCTGATCTTCGACCGCGGCGTGGTGGAAACCCCGGCCTTTATGCCGGTCGGTACCTATGGCACGGTCAAGGGCATGACGCCGGAAGAAGTGAAAGAGACCGGCGCGCAGATCCTGCTGGGCAACACCTTCCACCTGTGGCTGCGCCCGGGCCAGGAGATCATGAAACTGCACGGCGATCTGCACGACTTCATGCAGTGGCCGGGCCCGATCCTCACCGACTCCGGCGGTTTCCAGGTATTCAGCCTGGGGGCGATGCGCAAGATCAAAGAGGAAGGCGTGTACTTCCGCAACCCGATCAACGGCGACAAGGTGTTCCTGAGCCCGGAAAAATCGATGGAAATCCAGTATGACCTGGGTTCCGACATCGTGATGATCTTCGACGAATGCACGCCGTACCCGGCCGACTGGGACTACGCCAAGCGTTCGATGGAAATGTCGCTGCGTTGGGCGGAGCGCAGCCGCAAGCGTTTCGACGAGCTGGAAAATAAAAATGCGCTGTTCGGCATCATTCAGGGCGGTGTTTACGAAGATTTACGTGATGTTTCCGTCAAAGGGCTGGTGGATATCGGCTTTGACGGGTACGCTGTGGGCGGCTTGGCTGTAGGCGAGCCGAAAGAGGATATGCATCGCATTCTTGAACACGTTTGCCCGCAAATTCCGGAAGATAAGCCACGCTATTTGATGGGCGTCGGCAAGCCGGAAGATTTGGTGGAAGGCGGGCGTCGCGGCATCGACATGTTCGACTGCGTCATGCCGACCCGCAACGCCCGCAACGGCCATTTGTTCGTGACTGACGGTGTGGTAAAAATCCGTAATGCCAAGCACAAGGATGATACGTCTCCGCTGGATAAGGACTGTGATTGCTACACGTGTCGCCATTACAGCCGCGCCTACTTGCACCATCTCGACCGTTGCAACGAAATATTGGGTGCTCGACTGAACACGATTCATAACCTGCGTCACTACCAGCGCCTCATGGCGGGTTTACGCCAGGCTATCGAAGAGGGTAAATTAGAGCAGTTTGTTGCGGATTTCTATGGTCGGATCGGCAAGCCGATTCCGCCTTTAAACGCTTGATCTAATAATTGATAACTTAATGAGGGAATTTCAATGAGCTTTTTCATTTCTGAGCCGTCGCATCCGCAGGGGCTCCGGCTCAGGGAAGCCCGTACTCTCTGATCATTATGCTGGTGGTGTTCGGCCTGATCTTCTACTTCATGATCCTGCGCCCACAGCAGAAACGCGCGAAAGATCACAAGAAGCTGATGGACTCCATCGGTAAAGGCGACGAAGTGCTGACCACTGGCGGCTTGATCGGTCGCGTGACCAAAGTGGCCGACACCGGCATCATCGCCATCGCGCTGAACGACACCACGGAAGTGATGATCAAGCGTGACTTCGTGGCGGCCGTTCTGCCGAAAGGTACCATGAAGGCCCTGTAATCTTTTTTCCCGAAGGGAATTGCCGTGCTAAACCGTTATCCTTTGTGGAAGTATCTGATGTTGATCGTCGTGATCCTCGTCGGTCTGCTTTATGCGCTTCCCAACATCTACGGTGAGGATCCGGCCGTACAAATCACTGGCGCGCGCGGTGTCGCCGCCAGTGAAACTACGCTGGACCAGGTCCGTACCGTATTAGAAAAAGACAACATTGCGAGCAAGTCGATTGCGCTGGAAAATGGCGCTATCCTGGCTCGCTTTAAAGATCCTGACGTTCAGCTGCGCGCCCGCGAAGCGCTGGTGACCGAGCTGGGTGACAAATTCGTCGTGGCGCTGAACCTGGCGCCGGCCACGCCGACCTGGCTGGCCATGCTGGGCGCAGAACCGATGAAACTCGGCCTGGACCTGCGCGGCGGCGTGCACTTCCTGATGGAAGTGGACATGGACACCGCGTTGAGCAAGCTGCAGGAACAGACCATGGATACCCTGCGCAGCGAGCTGCGCGAGAAGGGCATTCCTTACGCGTCTCTCCGCAAGCTGGACAACAACGGCGTGGAAGTTCGCTTCCGTGACGATGCGGCTCGCGACCAGGCCATCAGCTACATCGGCCCGCGTCAGCGCGATCTGGTGCTGTCCGCCAACGGCGCCAACACCATGAAAGCCAACCTGACGGACGCCCGTCTGAGCGAAGCGCGCGAATACGCCGTCCAGCAGAACATCACTATCCTGCGTAACCGCGTCAACCAGCTCGGCGTCGCCGAACCGCTGGTGCAGCGCCAGGGCGCCGACCGCATCGTGGTCGAGCTGCCGGGCATTCAGGACACCGCGCGCGCCAAAGAAATTCTGGGCGCCACCGCGACCCTCGAATTCCGTCTGGTGAACACCAATGCGGACGCCACTGCGGCGGCCAACGGCCGCGTGCCGGGCGATTCCGAGGTGAAATACACCCGTGACGGCCAGCCGATCGTGCTGTACAAGCGCGTGATCCTGACCGGTGACCACATCACCGACTCCACCTCGAGCACCGACGAATACAACCAGCCGCAGGTTAACATCTCGCTGGACAGCGCCGGCGGCACGTCCATGTCCAACTTCACCAAGGACAACATCGGCAAGCCGATGGCGACCCTGTTCGTGGAGTATAAGGACAGCGGCAAGAAAGACGCCAACGGCCGTGCGGTGCTGGTGAAACAGGAAGAAGTGATCAACGTGGCGAACATTCAGTCACGTCTGGGCAACAGCTTTCGCATCACCGGTATCGGCAACCCGAACGAAGCGCGTCAGCTTTCGCTGCTGCTGCGTGCGGGTGCGCTGATCGCGCCGATTCAGATCGTTGAAGAGCGCACCATCGGTCCAACCCTGGGTCAGCAGAACATCACCCAAGGTCTGGAAGCCTGTCTGTGGGGCCTGGTGGCGTCCATCGTCTTCATGGTGGTCTGGTACCGTAAGTTCGGCGTGATCGCCACCACGGCGCTGGTCGCCAACCTGGTGCTAATCGTCGGCGTGATGTCCCTGTTACCGGGGGCGACGCTGACCATGCCGGGTATTGCCGGGATCGTGTTGACGCTGGCGGTGGCGGTTGACGCCAACGTACTGATTAACGAACGTATCAAGGAAGAGCTGAAGAACGGCAGGTCCGTTCAGCAGGCGATCCATGAGGGCTATAAAGGCGCGTTCTCCAGTATCGTCGACGCCAACATCACCACCCTGATCACCGCGGTCATCCTGTACGCAGTCGGCACCGGTTCGATCAAGGGCTTTGCGATCACCACCGCTATCGGTGTGGCGACGTCCATGTTCACCGCGATTGTCGGTACCCGTGCCATCGTCAACCTGCTTTACGGCGGCAAACGCATTAACAAGCTGTCTATCTGAGGAGTGCGTTGTGGCACAGGATTATACTGTTGAGCAACTCAACTACGGCCGTAAAGTCTACGACTTTATGCGCTGGGACTATTTGGCCTTCGGCATCTCGTTGCTGCTGTTGGTCGCGTCGATTGTCACCATGTCGGTGCGCGGGTTTAACTGGGGTCTGGATTTCACCGGCGGTACGGTGATTGAAATCAACCTGGAGAAGCCGGCTAACCTCGATCTGATGCGCGATACGCTGGAGAAGGCCGGATTCCAGGATCCGATTATCCAGAACTTCGGCAGCAGCCGCGACGTGATGGTGCGCATGCCACCGGCGACCGGCACCGCAGGCCAGGAACTGGGCAACAAGGTGATCGGCGTGATCAACGACTCGGTGGATAAAAACGCCACCGTGAAGCGCATCGAGTTCGTCGGCCCGAGCGTGGGCAGCGAGCTGGCACAAACCGGCGGCATGGCGCTGCTGGTGGCGTTGATCTGTATCCTGATCTACGTCGGTTTCCGCTTCGAATGGCGCCTGGCGCTGGGGGCGGTTATCGCGCTGGCGCACGACGTGATCATCACGCTGGGCGTGCTGTCGCTGTTCCACATCGAGATTGACCTGACCATCGTCGCGTCCCTGATGTCGGTTATCGGTTACTCGCTGAACGACAGTATCGTGGTATCCGACCGTATTCGTGAGAACTTCCGCAAGATCCGCCGCGGCACGCCTTACGAGATCATGAACGTGTCGTTGACTCAGACGCTGAGCCGTACGCTGATGACTTCCGGTACTACCCTGATGGTGGTGCTGATGCTGTACATCTTCGGTGGCGCGATGCTGCAAGGCTTCTCGCTGGCGATGTTGATCGGCGTGTCGATCGGTACCGTTTCCTCCATCTACGTCGCGTCCGCGCTGGCGTTGAAGCTGGGGATGAAACGCGAGCACATGCTGCAGCAAAAAGTGGAAAAAGAGGGCGCGGATCAGCCTTCGATTCTGCCTTAACCGCCGCAGTATTCAGCGAAATGAGAAGGAGCGCCGATGGCGCTCCTTTTTTTTGCTTTGAGTTTCAGTGTTGCTGCACCACCGCCGGTTGTGCGGTGGCCACCAGGCTGTGCAGACGGATATAGCCGAGCTGTTCCGGCGTCAGGCCGCTAAAGCGCAGTTCGAAGTCCTGGCCGGGTTTCGGCAGCAGCGAATCGGCGCTGGCGATCGGTTGCGACAGCGCCTCGGCGGTCAGCGGCCGGCCGGTGGCCTCATCCAGCTGGCCCCATTCCACCACCGCGTTGAACGGCGGCAGCGTGGCCTGCGAGAGGATGCGCACATGCAGCTGCGCCTGCGTGCCGTTGGCTTCGCTCTTGATGTGGCTCAGTGAAACGCTCAGTTCGCCGAGGCTGCTCTGCAAACGGGCGGCGCTCCGGGCTGCCGGCAGCAGGTAGACGCCGTTGTCGGAGTGCTGATTGAGCAGATTCTGCCGCTCCAGCGCGGTGGTTTGGTCGGTCAGCACGCTCACTTTCTGGTTCAGCGCGGCGACCTGATGGCGCAGCTGGGGCACGGCGGCGTTGTGCGCGCAGCCCGCCAGCAAAATGGCGGCGGCGAGCAGGGCGATTTTGGGGTAACAGGTTGTCATGACGGCGATTTCCTATGCTGAGTCTCCTGCTATCAGCTTAGTCCGCATGGCGGTGAAAGTCATATCGCTGTCGCCTTCTCGCCGCCTGTCGCAACAAATGGCCGCCGCTCTTTGTTGTGGCTGCACTTCGGGTTAAACTGCATTTATCTATAAAAAACGTTTATCAGGACGTGTTATGCATTGCCCTTTCTGCGCCGCCGTTGATACCAAAGTCATTGATTCCCGCCTGGTGGGGGACGGGTCGCAAGTGCGCCGTCGTCGCCAGTGTCTGGTATGCAATGAACGCTTCACCACCTTCGAGGTGGCCGAGCTGGTGATGCCGCGAGTGATTAAAAGCGATGAGGTGCGCGAGCCGTTCAACGAAGACAAACTGCGTCGCGGCATGCTGAAAGCGCTGGAAAAGCGCCCGGTCAGCTCGGACGACGTGGAAAACGCCCTTAACCATATCAAATCCCAACTGCGCGCCACCGGCGAACGCGAAGTGCCGACTAAATTAGTCGGCAATCTGGTGATGGACGCGTTGAAAAAGCTGGATAAGGTTGCCTACATTCGCTTTGCGTCGGTGTACCGCAGCTTCGAAGACGTGCGCGAATTCGGCGAAGAGATTGCCCGCCTGCAAGACTAAAGGATCTTTCATGCATCACGACGAATTTTACATGGCGCGCGCCTTCGAACTGGCGCGACTGGGGCGTTTCACGACTGCGCCCAATCCGAACGTCGGCTGCGTTATCGTGCGTGACGGCGAAATTGTCGGTGAAGGTTATCACCTGCGCGCCGGCGAGCCGCATGCGGAAGTGCACGCGCTGCGCATGGCGGGCGACAAGGCGCGCGGCGCCACCGCTTATGTCACGCTCGAGCCGTGCAGCCATCACGGCCGCACGCCGCCCTGCGCCGATGCGCTGGTGGCCGCCGGCGTGACGCGGGTGGTCGCGGCGATGCAAGATCCCAATCCGCAGGTGGCGGGGCGCGGGCTGTACAAGCTGCAGCAGGCCGGCGTCGAAGTCCGTCATGGCCTGATGCTGGCCGAGGCCGAAGCGGTCAACCTGGGCTTCCTCAAACGCATGCGCACCGGTTTCCCCTATGTGCAGCTGAAGCTGGGCGCGTCGCTGGACGGCCGCACGGCGATGGCCTCCGGCGAAAGCCAGTGGATCACCTCACCCGAAGCGCGCCAGGACGTGCAGCGTCTGCGCGCGCAGAGCGCCGCCATTCTCAGCACCAGCGCCACCGTGTTGGCGGACGATCCGTCGCTGACCGTGCGATGGGATGAGCTGGACGCCGAGACGCAGCGCCTCTATCCGCGCGAAAATCTGCGCCAGCCGCTGCGCATCCTGCTCGATAGCCAAAATCGCATTACCCCGCAGCACCGCGTGGTGCAGCAGCCGGGCGCCACCTGGTTGGCGCGCCTGCAGGCGGATGAACAGAGCTGGCCGCAAGACGTTGAGCAGTTTATCTGCCCGGCGCACGGCGGCGGCGTCGATCTGGTGGTGATGATGATGCTGTTGGCCAAACGCCAGGTGAATTCAATCTGGGTGGAGGCGGGGGCATCACTGGCCGGGGCATTGCTGCAGGCCGGCCTGGTGGATGAGCTCATTTTGTACATCGCGCCGAAACTGTTGGGCGATAATGGCCGTGGCCTGTGCCACCTGCCGGGCCTGGAGCGGTTGGCCGATGCGCCGGAATTCGTCTTTAGCGATGTGCGTCAGGTTGGCCCCGATCTGCGTTTGCGCCTGCGGGCGAAACACTGAATCTCGCGCCCGCGCGCCGGTTTTACAAAAGCGCCGCGCAGGCGATGAAAGAATATGATAGAATCCGCCCCCCTGCGGGGTATTGAACCCATTTTTAAGGAAAGCCCATGAAAGTTATCGAAGGTGTTGTTGCTACTCCAAATGCCCGTGTGGCGATCGCAATTGCACGTTTTAACAATTTCATCAACGACAGCCTGCTGGAAGGTGCCATCGACGCACTGAAACGCATTGGTCAGGTTGCTGACGACAACATCACTGTTGTCTGGGTCCCGGGCGCTTACGAGCTGCCGTTGACGGCGAGCGTATTGGCCAAAACCGGCAAATACGACGCGGTTATCGCGCTGGGCACCGTTATCCGTGGGGGCACCGCGCACTTCGAATATGTGGCGGGCGAAGCCAGCTCCGGCATCGGCAACGTTGCGATGAATGCCGAAATCCCGGTTGCCTTTGGCGTGCTGACCACCGAAAGCATCGAACAGGCGATCGAACGCGCCGGCACCAAAGCGGGCAACAAGGGCGCTGAAGCCGCGCTGACCGCACTTGAAATGATTAATGTTATCAAAGCTATTAAAGCCTGAATTTAGTTAAGGGGAATTCCGTGAAACCTGCTGCTCGTCGCCGCGCTCGTGAGTGCGCTGTTCAAGCGCTTTACTCTTGGCAGTTGTCTAAAAACGACCTTGCCGATGTTGAACACCAGTTCCTGACGGAGCAGGATGTCAAAGATGTTGACGTCGCCTATTTTCGCGAGTTGCTGTCCGGCGCGGCAGTGAATGCAGGTATGCTGGACGAACTGATGGCGCCTTACCTGTCGCGTCAGCTCGAAGAGCTGGGTCAGGTGGAGCGCGCGGTGCTGCGCGTCGCGCTGTTTGAACTGAAAATGCGCGAGGATGTCCCTTACAAGGTGGCGATTAACGAAGCGATCGAGCTGGCGAAAACCTTCGGCGCGGAAGACAGCCACAAGTTTGTGAACGGGGTGCTGGATAAAGTGGCGCCAACCCTTCGCAAGAAAAAGTAAAACATTAAGGCCGGCATTCCCGGCCTTAATTTCTTCTAGTGGAATATCGATATGGCATGCGGCGAATTTGACCTCATTGCCCGCTATTTTGACCGGTTTAAGCGCGTGCGCCGGGATGTACAGTTGGGCATTGGAGATGACTGCGCACTGCTGGCAGTGCCGGAAAAACAGCTGGTGGCCGTCAGTACCGATACGCTGGTGGCGGGCATTCACTTCCTGCCGGACATCGATCCGGCCGATCTCGGTTACAAGGCGCTGGCGGTCAATCTCAGCGATCTGGCGGCGATGGGCGCCGATCCTGCGTGGCTCTCGCTGGCCCTGACCCTGCCGGAGGTGAACGAGCCGTGGCTGAAAGCCTTCAGCGACAGCCTGTTCGATCAGCTCAACTATTACGGCATGCAGCTGATAGGCGGTGATACCACGCGCGGCCCGCTGAGCATGACCTTGACCATTCAGGGACTGATCCCGGCCGGCCGGGCGCTGACCCGCAGCGGTGCGCGCATCGGCGACTGGATCTATGTGACCGGCACGCTGGGCGACAGCGCCGCCGGTCTGGCGATCCTGCAGGATCGCCTGGCGGTGACGGATACGGCGGCGCGCGATTATCTGGTCGCTCGCCATCTGCGGCCGCAGCCGCGGGTGTTGCAGGGGCAGGCGCTGCGCGATCTGGCCAGCTCGGCGATCGACATCTCCGACGGCCTGATTTCCGATCTGAAGCACATCCTGAAGGCCAGTGACTGTGGCGCACGCATTGTTCTGGACGAGCTGCCGATGTCGCAGGCGCTGAGCAGCCACGCCGATGCCGAGCAGGCGCTGCGTTGGGCGCTGGCGGGCGGCGAAGATTACGAACTGTGCTTCACCGTGCCGGAGATCAACCGCGGCGCGCTGGAAGTGGCGCTGAGCCACCTCGGGGCTGACTACACCTGCATCGGGCAAATTGGCCCGCTGTCTGAAGGCATCCGCTATTATCGCAACGACGAAGCGGTAGAGCTGGACTGGATTGGGTTCGATCATTTCAACGCGGAGCCGGGCAGCCATGGATGAAGCCAAGCGCCGGCTGCGGATGAGCAATCCGTGGCACCTGCTGGCCACCGGTTTTGGCAGCGGTTTGTCGCCGGTGATGCCGGGCACCATGGGATCGCTGGCGGCGATTCCGTTCTGGCTGCTGCTGATCCAACTGCCGTGGCAGCTCTACTCGCTGGCGGTGATGTTCAGCATTTGCATCGGCGTCTATATTTGCCATCGCACGGCAAAAGACATGAAGGTGCACGATCACGGCAGCATCGTCTGGGACGAATTCGTCGGCATGTGGATCACGCTGATGGCGTTACCGGTCAACGATTGGCGCTGGGTCGCCGCCGGTTTCGTCATCTTCCGCATTCTGGATATGTGGAAGCCGTGGCCGATCCGCTGGTTCGACCGCAACGTGCATGGCGGTATGGGTATCATGGTCGACGATATCATCGCCGGCGTGCTGTCCGCCGGCATCATCTACCTGATTGGGCACCACTGGCCGATCGGGCTGTTCTGACAGACGGGCGCGCTTCTTCGCGCCCGCTTCTCTTTATTCAAACCCCGTCACCCGGTGCGGCACGTAAGCCGTCTCCAGTTCCGCCACCTCTTGCGGCGACAAACTCAAATCGACTGCGGCGATGGCGTCGTCCAGCTGTTCGCTGCGCGAAGCGCCGACGATCGGCGCGCTGACCGCCGGCTTGTTCAGCAGCCAGGCCAGCGCGATCTGCGCGCGTGAAACGCCGCGTTCGTCGGCGAGGCTGGCGACGCGCTCGGCGATAATGGCGTCAATGCCTTCGGTTTCCTCGTACAGGCTCTTGCCGAACTGGTCGGAAACCAGCCGCGCGGTGGTTTCGCCCCAGGGGCGGGTCAGGCGGCCGCGCGCCAGCGGGCTCCACGGCAGCACGGCGATGCCTTCGGCGGCGCACAGCGGGTGCATCTCGCGTTCTTCTTCGCGCTGAATCAGGTTGTATTGATCCTGCATGCTCACGAAGCGCGTCCAGCCGTGCAGATCGGCAGTATACAGCGCCTTGGCGAACTGCCAGGCGTACATCGAGGAGGCGCCGATGTAACGCGCCTTACCGGCTTTCACCACGTCGTGCAGCGCTTCCAGCGTCTCTTCCAGCGGCGTTTCGTAATCCCAGCGATGGATTTGCAGCAAATCGACATAGTCGGTGCCCAGGCGCCGCAGGCTGTCGTCGATGGACTGCATGATGTTGGCGCGCGACAAACCGCGCTTCAGGTTGCTCAGCGGGAAATACACTTTGGTGGCGATTACCACGTCCTCGCGGCGCGCATAGTCGCGCAGCGCTCGGCCGAGGATCTCCTCGCTGCTGCCGTCGGAATAGCTGTTGGCGGTGTCGAAAAAGTTGATACCGGCTTCCAGCGCCTGTTTCAGCAGCGGGCGGCTGCTCTCTTCCGGCAATGTCCAGGCGTGATTGCCGCGGTTTGGCTCGCCGTAGGTCATGCAGCCCAGGCAGATGCGCGAGACGTTCAGATCGGTGTTGCCCAGTTTCAGGTACTTCATGCTTGCCTCCCATTCACAGCTCAGACAGTAACTGTAGCGCGGATCCCGGAGGGCGGAAATGAAAACGCCCCCGCAGGCGGAGGCGTTTGTCAGATGCAGGCGGTGATTACTGCGCCAGCCAGGTTTCGATTTGGCGCTGAATGCCGGCGGCGTCCAGCCCCAGATCGGCGCGCAGCTCTTCCTGGCTGCCCTGCGAGACGAAGCTGTCCGGCAGGCCGAGGTTCAGCACCGGCACCGGGCGGCGTTTGGCCATCAGCAGTTCGTTGACGCCGCTGCCGGCGCCGCCCATGATCGCGTTCTCTTCCAGCGTGACCAGTGCTTCATGGCTGGCGGCCAGTTCGAGCACCAGCTGTTCGTCCAGCGGTTTGACGAAGCGCATGTCGACCAGCGTGGCGTTGAGCGCTTCCGCCGCTTGCGCGGCCTCCGGCAGCAGGGTGCCGAAGTTGAGAATGGCGATCTTTTCCCCCTGGCGGCGCACCACGCCTTTGCCGATCGGCAGCAGGCTGAGCGGCTCCAGCGCCGCGCCGGTGCCGGAGCCACGCGGGTAGCGCACGGCGCTCGGGCCGGCATTGTAGTGATAGCCGGTATACAGCATTTGGCGGCATTCGTTCTCGTCGCTTGGCGTCATGATCACCATGGTCGGGATGCAGCGCATGAACGACAGATCGAACGCCCCCTGGTGAGTCTGGCCGTCGGCGCCGACGATACCGCCGCGATCGATGGCGAACATCACCGGCAGGTTCTGGATCGCCACATCGTGGATCAGCTGGTCGTAGGCGCGTTGCAGGAAGGTGGAATAGATCGCCACCACCGGCTTGTAGCCGCCGATCGCCAGCCCGGCGGCGAAGGTGACCGCATGCTGCTCGGCGATCGCCACGTCGAAATATTGCTGCGGGTAGTCGCGGGAGAACTGCACCATGCCGGAGCCTTCGCGCATGGCCGGCGTGATTGCCATCAGCGAGCTGTCTTTGGCGGCGGTTTCACACAGCCAGTCGCCGAAGATTTTCGAATAGGTCGGCAGACCGCCGGCGCTTTTCGGCAGCGTGCCGCTGGCAGGATCGAACTTCGGCACCGCGTGGAAGCTGATCGGATCCTTCTCCGCCGGCGCGTAACCGCGGCCTTTCTTGGTCATGATGTGCAGCAGCTGCGGGCCTTTCAGATCGCGCATGTTTTTCAACGTGGCGACCAGTCCCTGCACGTCGTGCCCGTCTACCGGGCCGATGTAGTTAAAGCCCAGTTCTTCGAACAGCGTGCCCGGCACCACCATGCCTTTCAGGTGCTCTTCGGTGCGTTTCACCAGCTCCTTGATCGGCGGCACGCCGGCCAGCACTTTCTTGCCGCCTTCGCGCAGGGTGGAGTAAAGCTTGCCGGACAGCAGCTGCGCCAGGTGGTTGTTCAGCGCGCCGACGTTTTCCGAGATCGACATCTCATTGTCGTTCAGCACCACCAGCATGTCCGGATTGATGTCGCCGGCGTGGTTCATCGCTTCGAACGCCATGCCGGCGGTGATGGCGCCGTCGCCGATCACGCACACCGTGCGGCGGCCTTTGCCTTCACGCTCTGCCGCCACCGCCATGCCGAGGCCGGCGCTGATCGAGGTCGATGAGTGGCCGACCGACAGCACGTCGTATTCGCTTTCGGCGCGCCACGGGAACGGATGCAGGCCGTTCTTTTGCCGAATGGTGGCGATGCGGTCGCGACGACCGGTCAGAATTTTGTGCGGGTAGGCCTGGTGGCCGACGTCCCACACCAGATGATCGAACGGCGTGTTGTAGACGAAATGCAACGCCACCGTCAGTTCGACGGTACCCAGCCCGGAGGCAAAGTGGCCGCTGGAACGACTGACGCTGTTCAGCAGGTATTGCCGCAGCTCATCGCACAGCTTCGGCAAGCTCTCTTTGGGCAGCGAGCGGAGTTCCTCGGGGTTTTCCGCTAGCGCCAGGGTTGGGTATTTGGCTATATCAAGACTCATTCGATACTCATATCAGAGGAGTTAACGTCACACGTTAATTGTCGCGTTCAATAATGAAGCTGGCTAACGCTCGCAATGGCGCTGTGTTATAAGATTGCGCTGCCAAAGTGTCCAATGCAGCTAATGCTTCCTGATAGAGATCCCACGCTTTTGCTTTCGCGCTGTCAAGCCCGAGTAACGCCGGGTAGGTACTCTTTCCGTGTTGTTGGTCCGCGCCCTGGCGCTTGCCGATTTTCTCAGTCTCGCCGACAACGTCCAAAATGTCATCCTGCACCTGGAACGCCAGGCCGACCGCGGCGGCATAACGATCCAGCTGCGGCAGCGCCGCTCGCCCGGCTTCGCCGGCGCTCAGCGCGCCCAGGCGCACCGCCGCGCGGATCAGCGCGCCGGTTTTGTGGCGATGGATTTGCTCCAGCGCCTGCAGGTCGACGTGCTTGCCTTCAGCTTCCAGATCCAGCGATTGGCCGCCGCACATGCCGGCTACGCCGCTGGCGGCCGCCAGTTCGGAGACCATCGCCAGCCGATCGCGCAGGGCCACGTCGGGCATCTCGGCATCGGCCAGGATCGAAAACGCCAGCGTTTGCAGCGCATCGCCGGCCAGGATCGCGTTGGCTTCGCCGAATTTAATGTGGCAGGTCGGCTGGCCGCGGCGCAGATCGTCGTCGTCCATCGCCGGCAGATCGTCGTGGATCAGCGAGTAGGCGTGAATGCATTCCACCGCTGCCGCCGGCGCGTCCAGGTTGGTCAGCGACACGCCGAACATCTGGCCGGTGGTGTAGACCAGGAACGGGCGCAGGCGCTTGCCGCCCAGCAAGGCGCCGTGACGCATCGCCGCCACCATGTTGCCGTCGTTGAACGGCAGCGGGGCGATGAAATCCAGCAGCGCGCGATCGGCGCGCTGGCGGAACATCTGCAGTTGATCGGCAAAAGCGGCCGATGGGGCGATCTCAGACATGTCGGTTACTCGGCATCCGGTGTGAAAGGCGCCAGCGCCGCATCGTCGGCGCTGTCGTTAAGAAGTATCTGCACACGCTGTTCCGCCTGTTGCAGTTTCTGCTGGCCCTGACGCGCCAGCTGTACGCCGCGTTCGAACTCGTTCAGCGCGTCTTCCAGCGGCAATTCGCCTGACTCCAGGCGCGTCACGATGCTTTCCAGCTCGCCGAGGGCGCTTTCAAAGCTGGCAGTTTGCTCTGTACTGGCTGATTGTGCTGGTTTTTTCGGCATAATTTTCTTTTTACGTCATCATGTGAACCGTGGCGCCAGAGCCTATCCTAGCGGATCTTGATTAGCAAATCATGGCGCTCATGTGTGGTTTTGTGCGCAGAGCGCGGCGATATGGTGATATACTCCGCGCCGTAATTCTTATCTGACAACAAAGACCGCCATGAAGTTTATCATTAAATTGTTCCCGGAAATCACCATCAAGAGCCAATCTGTGCGCTTGCGCTTTATCAAGATTCTCTCGACCAATATTCGCAACGTCCTGAAGCAGTATGATGAAACGCTGGCGGTCGTCCGTCACTGGGATCATATCGAAGTTCGCGCCAAAGATGAAAACCAGCGGCCGATCATTGCCGACGCCCTGACGCGCATTCCCGGCATCCACCATATTCTGGAAGTGGAAGACCGCGCTTATACCGACATCCACCACATCTTCGAGCAGACGCTGGAAGCCTACCGCGCCCAGTTGGAAGGCAAAACCTTCTGCGTGCGCGTCAAGCGCCGCGGCAAGCAGGCGTTCAACTCGCAGGACGTGGAGCGTTACGTCGGCGGCGGCCTGAACCAGCATATCGAGAGCGCGCGCGTTAACCTTAGCCGCCCGCAGGTCACGGTAAACCTGGAGATTGAAGACGACAAGCTGATGTTGGTCAAACGCCGCCTCGAAGGCATCGGCGGTTACCCGGTCGGCACCCAGGAAGACGTACTGTCGCTGATTTCCGGCGGTTTCGACTCGGGCGTGTCCAGCTATATGCTGATGCGTCGCGGTTGCCGCGTGCATTTCTGCTTCTTCAACCTGGGCGGCGCCGCGCACGAGATTGGCGTGAAGCAGGTGGCGCACTACCTGTGGAACCGCTTCGCCAGCTCGCACAAGGTGCGCTTCGTCGCCATCGACTTCGAACCGGTGGTGGGCGAGATCCTGGAGAAGGTCGACGATGGCCAGATGGGCGTGGTGCTCAAGCGCATGATGGTGCGCGCCGCTTCGCAAGTGGCCGAACGCTACGGCGTGCAGGCGCTGGTGACCGGTGAGGCGCTGGGGCAGGTCTCCAGCCAGACGTTGACCAACCTGCGCTTGATCGACAATGCGTCCGATACCCTGATCCTGCGCCCGCTGATCTCACACGATAAAGAGCACATCATCAAGCTGGCGCGCGAGATCGGCACCGAAGACTTCGCCAAAACCATGCCGGAATACTGCGGCGTGATTTCGAAGAGCCCGACGGTGAAAGCGGTCAAGGCCAAGATTGAAGAGGAAGAGAGCCACTTCGATTTCAGCATTCTCGACCGGGTGGTGAGCGAAGCGAAGAACGTCGATATTCGCTCTATCGCCGAGCAGGCGCAGGAGCAGGTGACCGAGGTGGAAACCGTCGCGGCCTTCGGCGCCGACGAGGTGATCCTGGATATCCGCTCCAACGACGAGCAGGAAGAGAAGCCGCTGCAGCTGGAACAGGTTGAAGTGAAAGCGCTGCCGTTCTACAAGCTGAGCACCCAGTTTGGCGATCTGGATCAGAGCAAAACCTACCTGCTGTATTGCGAGCGCGGCGTGATGAGCCGCCTGCAGGCGCTGTACCTGCTGGAGCAAGGCTTCAGCAACGTGAAGGTTTATCGCCCGTAACGCACGGAGTGGCATAAACGACAAGGGCTGAACCGACGTTCAGCCCTTTTTTTATCGGCAAGCCGCTCAGTCGCGGAAGTCGTACATTCCCGGGATCAGCACCAGCTGCGCAGCGATCTCCGCCGCCTTGGCCTTACCCAGCAGCAGGTCTATCAGCTTCAGCGCGAACTCCATCGCGGTGCCCGGCCCCTGGCTGGTGAGCAGGTTGACGCGGGCATCGTATACCACGCGGCGCTCCATCCATTTATCCGCCGGGATCTGGTCTTTCAGGCCAGGGAAGCCGGTCATGTTGCCGACCGGGAACAGATCGTGGTGCTGCAGCACCAGCGCCGGCGCCGCGCAGATGGCGGCGACGATGTTGCCCTGCAGATGCATCTGCCGCACCTTCTCCACCAGCAGCGGGCTGTCGCGGAAGCATTCTGCGCCTTTCAGGCCGCCGGGCAGCACGATGGCGTCGAACGGCTCATCGACGATCGCCACCAGCGGCGCGTCGGCCAGCAGTTTGACGCCGCGCGAACAGACGATAGTCAGCTCGCCGTCGCCGGCAACGCTGGCGGTAGTGACGTTTACGCCCGCCCGCACCAGTAGGTCGATGGTGGTGACGGCTTCGGTTTCTTCGCTACCAGGTGCCAGGCAGACCAGCGCCGATACGCTCATATTCATTTTCCTTTCGTTTAATCAGTTCAAACAGCCGCGCATTCTCCGGCAGCGTGAGGCCGTGGCTGCGCGCGCGGCGCAGCAGGTAACCGGTGATGTAGTCGATCTCGGTGTGCCGCTGGCTGCGGATGTCCTGCAGCATCGACGAAACGTTGTCGGCGGTGCTGTGGATCACGTCCATCACGTATTGCATCAGGCCTTCACAGGAGGTGTGGTAGCCCTCCATCGCCATCACGCTGGCGACTTCACGGCACAGCGTTTCGATCTGTTCCGGGTAGCGCTGCAGATCGCCGTTACGGCAGCCGTACAGCGCCGTCAGCGGGTTGATCACGCAGTTGACCGCCAGTTTGCGCCAGTTGGCCGAGGCGATGTTGTTGTGCCAGGCAACGTCGGGCAGCGCCTGATGCAGCACTTCCGCCAGGTGGCTGAGGTGCTGGGCGGCCGGCGAGGTCGGGCCGATGTGGGTGATGCCGGTGGCGACGTGAATAATGGTGCTGCCTTCGTGGCGAGCGGCGTGGGTGGTGGTGCCCTGCAGGATCGGCTGGCCGTTCGGCGGCAGCTCCTCCTGGGTGCCCATGCCGTTGTGCAGCAGCAAAATGGCGCACTGGGGGTTCAGCTTCGGCAGCAGCGCACTGACCGCGCTGGACACCTGCCAGGCTTTCAGCGTCACCAGCAGCAGCTCGCTTTGCGCAAGATGCTCCGGATCGTTGGTGGGCAAGTTGCGATTGAACGAGACGCCTTCCGGCTCTATCACGTTCACCGCGCAAAAAGGCTGAGGCACTCTTAGCCATCCCTGTACATCGTGGCCCTGCTGATACAGCCGGGAGAGCCACAGTTGTCCGAGCGCGCCGCAACCAAGAATGGTTATTTTCATTCAGTCTCCTTGGAAACACGGGAATACCGCTCAATTACCGTGAATTAACTATAGGCTTTATGGCAGCCCGAAGCGCTATCCCTGCGTGCGTTCAGCAGATTTTGTCTGAGGCGGCAAAGCGGTTATCATGCTCGGCATCAAAATCGCCTAAGCTATTAGGCACTCATTCAGGAGGAAGAAGTATGCCATCTTTCGACATCGTTTCCGAAATTGATATGCAGGAAGTGCGTAACGCCGTTGAGAACGCCACCCGCGATCTCGGCACCCGCTGGGATTTTCGCAACGTGCCGGCCAGCTTTGAGCTAAACGAGAAAGACCAAAGCATCAAGGTTGCCACCGAGTCTGATTTCCAGGTGCAGCAGCTGCTCGACATTCTGCGCGAAAAGCTGAGCAAGCGCAGCATCGACGGCGCCGCGCTGGAGATCCCGGAAGAGTTTACCCACAGCGGTAAAACCTACAGCGTGGAAGCCAAGCTGAAGCAGGGGATTGAAACCTCTGTGGCGAAGAAAATCGTCAAGCTGATCAAAGACAGCAAGCTGAAAGTGCAGGCGCAGATCCAGGGCGAAGAAGTGCGGGTGACCGGCAAGTCACGCGACGATTTGCAGAGCGTGATGGCGCTGGTGCGCGGCGGCGATCTGGGGCAGCCGTTCCAGTTCAAGAACTTCCGCGATTAATCTCTACGGGGCCGGCATTGCCGGCCCCGTTTCTTTACAGCGAATTGACCAGCGCTTCCAGCTGACCGCGATTGGTCTGCTTGGTATCCACCTTGACGTAGGCGCTGCGCTCTTCCGGCACCACGATCGCCTCGGCCACGCCGGGCTGCGCGTTCAGGCGGCTTTCCAGCGCCGAATCCTTCACCGCCAGTTCCGACAGCGTAATGCGCAGGCTGCTGACATACGGCGGCTCTTTCATGGTGCTGCTGACCAGGAACCAGACTGCGGCCAGCACGGCGCCGGCGATAAACACCAAGCCCGCCCCCTGCAAACCGTAAAGCCAGCCGCCGAGGCTGCCGCCGATCGCCACGCCGATAAACTGGCTGGTGGAGTAGACCCCCATCGCGGTGCCCTTGTAGCCGGCAGGCGATTCTTTGCTGATCAGCGAAGGCAGAATGGCTTCCATCACGTTGAAGGCCATGAAGAACAGCTGCACGCCGGCGATAATGCCCCACAGGTGTGCGCCGGAGAGCCACAGCAGCACTTCGGCGCAGAACAGCACCGCCACGCAGCCCATAAAGACCTGCTTCATGCGGCGATATTTTTCGGCATAGATGATGAAAGGCACCACGGCGGCGAACGATACCAGCATGGTGACCAGGTAGACGATCCAGTGCTCGCTGGCCGCCAGCCCGGCTTTTTCCATCGCCAGCGGCAGCGCCACGAAGCTCGACATCAGCAGGATATGCAGGCACATGATGCCGAAGTTGAGCTTCAGCAGGCGCGAGTTGCTCAGCACCTTGCGGAAGCTGCCGCGCACGATGCTGGACTCGCGGTTCAGCAGATGCGTGTCGGCGGAAGGCACTACCGCCAGGGTGATGACAATGCCGGCCAGCGCCAGTACGGCGATCATCCAGAACAGCGCGTGCAGACCGAAAGCGTGGGTGATGATAGGGCCCAATACCATGGCGATGGCAAAGGTGATGCCGAAGCTGACGCCGATAAACGCCATCGCCTTGGTGCGGTTCTGCTCGCGGGTCAGATCGGAGAGCAGCGCCATTACCGCGGCGGCGATCGCGCCGGAGCCTTGCAGCGCGCGGCCGAGGATCACGCCCCAGATCGAATCGGTCGCGGCGGCGATCACGCTGCCGAGGGCAAAGATCAGCAGGCCGCCGACGATCAGCGGCTTGCGGCCGATGCGATCGGACACCAGGCCAAACGGGATTTGAAACACCGCCTGCGCCAGGCCGTAGATACCGATGGCGATGCCGATCAGCGCTTCGCTGGCGCCGTTAAGCGCCATGCCATAGGTGGTCAGCACCGGCAGTACCATAAACATGCCGAGCATGCGCAGGGAGAATACGGTGCCCAATCCCCAGGTGGCGCGGCGCTCCTGCGGGGTCATTGAATTATCGTTCACATCAAACCTCGGTAAAAACCATGCCATCAGACGTTGAAACAGCGCCTGATGGCATGACTTCTGTAAAGCTGCGTCATTTTAGTGTGCAGGGCAGGGGGGGTAAATCGAATGTTGTTTAACAGATATTACAGTTCGGCCGCTTTTCGGCGTGACAAATAAAATGGGCCGCAAAAGCGGCCCATTCACAGATGATTTGGCTTACCAAACGTAGGTCACCAGCGCTTCAGGCGCCGCCGTGGCGCTGAAGTCGATCGACATCATCACGCTCAGCGAGGTGATGGCGACGATGGAGAACACGAACAGTTTACGCGCCCAGACGCTGTCGTTTTCGGTCTTGTAACCGCGCAGCGCCATGCCGAGCCACCATACGCTCACCGCCGCAGCGACGATCAGGTACTTGTAGCCGGCATAACCTACCAGGGTCAGCATCAGCGTGGCGATCATAAATGCCAGGATGTAGACCGTGATGTGGTTCTTGGCGACGGAAATGCCTTTCACCACCGGCAGGACCGGAATGTTGGCCGCCTGGTAATCTTTAAAGCGGAAGATAGCGATCGCATAAGAATGCGGCATCTGCCACAGGCTAAAGATAGCCAGCAGGATCAACGCGCCGGCGTCGAACTCGTTGGTCACCGCGCAGTAGCCGATAACCGGCGGCGCGGCGCCCGACAGGCTGCCGATCAGCGTGCCGTAGACCGAGTGGCGTTTCATGTACAGGCTGTAAACGCCGACATAAACCACGAAGCCCATCACCGCCAGCCACATGGCCAGCGGGTTGGCCGCGATATACAGCAACGCGAAGCCCGCAATACCCAACACGGTCGCATAAACCAGGGTGACACTCGGCGCGATCAGGCCTTTTACCAGCACCCGATTCTTCGTTCTCTCCATTTTCTTGTCGATGTCGCGGTCGATGTAGTTGTTAAACACACAGCCCGACGCGACCACCAACGAGACACCCACCAGGGTGGCGAGAAACAGGGGATAGTCGATGCTCCCTTTGGAAGCGAGCAGGAATCCCCCAACGACAGAAATTAAATTGCCGAAAATAATTCCTGGTTTAGTGACTTGCAGGTATTGCTTAATCATCACGTGCAGCTCAGCTCTTAATCGACCATCATATTGATGTTGAGGTTGTACATAATCCAGAGTGAACCTACAACAACGATACCGATGATCATAGCGGTGAACAGCAATGCCACCAGGTTCCAGCGCTCTTCCGATGAGGTGTTCATGTGCAGGAAGTAAACCAGGTGAACAATCACCTGGATAACCGCCATACCGACAACAACCGCCAGGATGGTGGAATGAGAGGCAGTGCCGTTCATTACCATCGCAAATGGAATTACCGTCAGGATGATCGACAGGATAAAGCCGATCAGGTATGACTTCACGCTGCCGTGGCTTGCGCCGCCGTGAGAGGTTTCATGGGATGAATGGCTCATTACATAACCCCCAGCAGGTAGACAACGGTAAATACGCAGATCCAGACCACGTCCAGGAAGTGCCAGAACAGGCTCAGGCACATCAGGCGGGTTTTGTTGGCTGAGGTCAGGCCGAACTTGCTCACCTGAATCATCATCACGACGATCCAAATCAGACCGGAAGTTACGTGCAGACCGTGGGTGCCGACCAGCGCGAAGAAGCTGGACAGGAACGCGCTGCGATCCGGACCGAAACCTTCGGCGATCAGGTGATGGAATTCATAGATTTCCATCGCCACGAAGCCCAGACCAAACAGGAAGGTCAGGAACAACCAGGTGTTTACACCGCCAACTTTACCCTTGTTCATGGCGATCATCGCCATGCCGTAGGTGATGGAGCTGAACAACAGCAGGAAAGTTTCGACCAGGACAAACTTCAGGTCGAAGATGTCTTTGCCTGAGGGACCGCCCGCGGTCCCGTTCACCAGGACTGCATAAGTTGCGAACAAGCTCGCAAACAAAATACAGTCGCTCATCAGGTAGATCCAGAATCCGAAGACTTTGGTCTCACCCGCATCGTGGTGCCCATGCTCTGCATGGGCTGCGTTATGATTGGTCAGAGTTTCAGTTGACATGGTTCACGCCTGCTTTACGGATTTGTTCGTAGTGTTGGTTCTCAATGCGCTCGATTTCATCAACCTGCACATAGTAGTCAACATCGTGATCGAAGCTCTTGCCGATCCAGACAACGATCATACCGATGAAGCCGGCCAGAGCCATCCACCAGATTTCCCAAATCATTGCGAAACCGAAGACCAGGCTGAAGAAGGCGATGATAACGCCGGCGCCGGTGTTCTTAGGCATATGAATCGGTTCGTATTTAGCCGGTTTCTTATACGCTTCGCCTTTTTCTTTCATGTCCCAGAATTCATCACGGTCGTGAATCTGCGGCACTACGGCAAAGTTATAGAACGGCGGTGGAGACGAAGTTGACCACTCCAGAGTACGAGCACCCCATGGGTCACCGGTCAGATCGCGGTTCTGTTCGCGGTCACGGATACTGACGAAGATCTGGATCAGCTGGCACAGGATGCCGCAGGCGATCAGCGCCGCACCGCCGGCTGCAACCAGCAGCAGAGGGTGGAACTCAGGGTTGATGTTCTGGCTGATACGACGGGTCATGCCCATAAAGCCCAATGCGTACAGCGGCATGAAGGCGGTGAAGAAGCCGATGATCCAGAACCAGAACGCGCGGATGCCCCATTTTTCGTTCAGCGTGAAGCCGAAGGATTTCGGGAACCAGTAGGTCAGGCCCGCGAAGCAACCGAACACCACGCCGCCGATGATGACGTTGTGGAAGTGAGCGATCAGGAACAGGCTGTTGTGCAGCACGAAGTTCGCGCCCGGCACCGCCAGCAGAACGCCGGTCATACCACCCACGGAGAAGGTGATGATGAAGCCAACGGTCCACAGCATCGCGGAGTTGAGCTTGATACGGCCCTGATACATGGTGAACAGCCAGTTGAAGATTTTCACCCCGGTCGGGATGGAAATGATCATGGTGGCGATACCGAAGAAGGCGTTAACGTTCGCGCCGGACCCCATGGTGAAGAAGTGGTGCAGCCAGACGATGAACGACAGAACGGTGATCGCGATGGTTGCCCATACCAGTGAGGTATAGCCGAACAGGCGTTTTCTGGAGAAGGTCGCGGTGACTTCGGAGAACACGCCGAACACCGGCAGAACCAGGATATACACCTCTGGGTGACCCCAGGCCCAAATCAGGTTGATGTACATCATCATGTTGCCGCCCATATCATTGGTGAAGAAATGGGTGCCCAGATAGCGATCCAGGGTCAGCAGCGCGATGGTGACGGTCAGAATTGGGAAAGAAACGATGATCAGGACGTTAGTACACAGGGCCGCCCAGGTGAACACCGGCATCTTCATCATAGGCATGCCAGGGGCACGCATTTTCAGAATGGTGGCGAAGAAGTTCACGCCGGTCAGCAGGGTACCCAGACCGGAAATCTGCAGACTCCAGATCCAGTAATCGACCCCGACGCCAGGACTGTACTCTTTACCCGACAGCGGCGGATACGCCAGCCAACCGGTCTGAGCGAACTCACCGACCCCCAGGGAGATGTTGATCAGCACAACGCCCACCACGAAGAACCAGAAGCTCAGGGAGTTCAGGAACGGGAAGGCGACGTCGCGCGCACCGATTTGCAGCGGCACCACGACGTTCATCAGGCCGACCACGAAAGGCATCGCCATGAAGAAGATCATGATAACGCCGTGCGCGGTGAAGATCTGGTCGTAGTGGTGCGGCGGCAGGAACCCGGCTTCGCCGGCGGACGCCAACGCCTGCTGGCTACGCATCATGATGGCGTCGGCAAAGCCGCGCAGCAGCATGACCATGGCCACGACGATGTACATGATACCAATTTTTTTATGATCGACCGAAGTCAGCCATTCGCTCCACAGCCACTTCCATTTGCCGAAATATGTCAGCAGCGCCAGCACTGCCAGGCCCCCGACAATAATTGCGGCTACGGTGACCATGATGATCGGTTCGTGGTACGGAACCGCATCAAGTGTTAATTTTCCCAACATCAGTTATTCCTCGGCTCCGGCGTGAGCAGCATGTTCACCCATGTCCATACCTTGGCTCATGTCCATGCCTTCGTGCGCGCCAGCGCCCTTGTGCATATCCATGTCGCCCATGAATTTGGCAATTGTTTCTTTGAACAAATTCGGTTTGACAGCGGCAAAGTACTCAACCGGGTTGTTTTCACTCGGCTCTGCCAGTTTGTTAAAGTCGTCGGTGGTGTTCAGGTTTTTAGACGATGCCTTCACCTTGGCCACCCACTGATCGAAGTCGCCTTCGGTCGGGGTAACGATCGCGGTGAATTTCATACCGGAGAAGCCTGCGCCGCTGTAGCTGCTGGAGATGCCCTTGTAGGCACCGGCTTCGTTGCCGATCAGGTGCAGTTTGGTCTGCATGCCGGCCATCGCATAAATCTGTCCACCTAACTGCGGGATAAAGAACGAGTTCATTACCGAGTTAGAGGTGATCTTGAATTCGACTGGAACATCTTTCGGGAACGCCAGCTCATTAACCGTCGCAATGCCTTGTTCCGGGTAGATGAACAGCCATTTCCAGTCGAGCGACACCACTTCGATCGTCATCGGCTTCTTGTCAGTGACAATCGGCTTGAACGGGTCGAGCTCGTGGGTAGTCTTCCAGGTAATGGTGCCAAGGATGGCGATGATAATGATAGGAATGGTCCAGACGACCGCTTCGATCTTGTTGGAGTGGGCCCAGTTCGGACTGTACTTGGCGTCTTTGTTGGAAGAACGATACTTCCAGGCAAAGGCGAACGCCATGAAGATAACTGGCACCACCACGATCAACATCAACGCGATTGCAGTGATAATCAGTGTCCGTTGCTCAACACCAATTGCTCCTTTGGGATTCATCAAAACCATATCGCAACCACTGAGCAATACAGTGGCTGCGATTAATGACAGGATCCCAATACTTTTATTGTATTTCTTAAGTCTCATCTAACGACCTCAATAACAAAGGCTCAATTGTCGTTTCATGTGTGCGGGCATTTTACGGGAAGGTTGCAGTACTGTAAACATGCTTAAGGGAGTGTCAGCGGCTTGTTGACACTTTCTGTTAAGGGGGTCACAGATGTAACCCTGCGTGACAATTTACCAATGACAACAACGCGTTGGCACGCTGAATCGTGACGAGCAGCCCGTATGTTAAGGAAAACTAAAGGTATGATGAATTTGGCGAAGAAATGCGCGGCGGGGAAATACGCAGAAAAGGTTTATTTAATGTAAAATAATTGTGTCTTAAAGGTGAATTTAATTTTATTTCCGAGCGCCGCAGTCGGATAAAAAAATAATTTCCACGCCGATTATCTTTTTTTAGCGAAATAAATATACCTGCGGATCGCTTTTTTTTTCGGCCGGCGAAATCGCCGGCCGGTCAGATTATGCCAAACGGGTGCGGCGCAACGCCAGGTAATCCAGCGTGCTGCCCATCGCGACGCCGAGCAGGCTCAGCGCGGCGCCGACCTGCAGCAGCCGATCGGCCAACAGCGGTGCCTGCGTCCAGCCCAGCGCATTGGCGACCAGCAACAGCAACCACAGCCCCAACAGCGAACAGCCCAGCGTCAGCAAGCGCAGCGCCCAACGGTAAGATCCTGAAAACTCGGTGCGCGGCATAAAGTCGCCGTGCTGCTGGGTGTGTTCCAGCGTCTGGCGGCAGAGGCCGAGCAACAGCAAGCCGGGCAGGGCGGCGGCGATCGAGAACAGGTAGAACAGCGGCCAGCCGTGGGCTTCGACGAACCAGCCGGCGATCGGGCCGACATAAACTCGGCCCACGGCGGACAGCGCCGACAACAGCGCAAACTGGGTGGCGGAGAACGAACGGTTGCACAGCGTCATCAGCAGCGCCACGAAGGCCGCAGTGCCCATGCCGCCGCACAGATTTTCGAGGAAGATGGCGCTGCCCATGGTGAGCAGGCTCTTGTCGGTCACCGCCAGGATCCAATACCCGAGATTGGAGACCGCCTGCAGGATGCCGAACAGCATCAGGGCGCGGAACAGGCTGAGACGCTGCATCAGCACGCCGCCGAACAGGGCGCCGACGATGGTGGCGAACAGCCCGAGGGTTTTGTTCACCAGCCCGACCTCACCGGCGTCGAATCCCACGCCGCGGATCAGGAAGGTGGTGCTCAGGCTGCCGGCGAAGGCATCGCCCATTTTGTACATCACAATCAGCAGCAGGATCAGCCAGGCGTTGTTGCGGCCGAAGAAGTCGCGCAGCGGCGCGACCACTGCCTGTTCCATGGTGCGCGGCGCCGGGATGCTTTCATCCGGCTCCGGTGCCAGCAGCGTGGCGGCCACGCCGATCAGCATCAATCCGGCCATCAGCCAGTAGGTGGCTTGCCAGCCGAAATAGCGATCCGCCAGCCACAGCGCCAGGCCGCCGGAAACCAGCATCGCCAGCCGATAACCCAGTACCGATATCGCCGCACCCGTGCCGCGTTCTTCGGCTTTCAGCAGGTCGGTTTTATAAGCGTCGAACACGATATCTTGCGAGGCGGAGCAGAACGCCACCAGCACCGCCAACGCCGCCAGCCACCACAGGTGCTGCGCGGGTTGCATGAAGCCCATCGCCACGATCGCGACCACCAGCAGTAACTGGCTGATCAGCAGCCAACCGCGGCGCCGCCCAAGGAACGGCGGGGTATAGCGATCCATGAAGGGGGACCAGAGGAATTTGAAGACGTAGGCCTGGCCCACCAGCGAGAAAATGCCGATGGTCTTCAGATCGATGTTTTCGACGGTCATCCAGGCTTGCAGCGTGCCGGAGGTCAGTGCCAGCGGCAGACCCGACGCGAAGCCCAGCAGCAGCAGAATGGCGGAGTTACGCTGGGTGAAGATGTTCAGATAGTGTTTCGACATGAGTTCCCTGTCTGCGCCGCCCGATCCGCCGGGCGGCGCAAGGCGCGTCGATTAGCGCGCGTTTTGCTTGATAAAGTCGTTGACGCTGGTGTCCTGGGCCATGTCGGCGATCACGTCGCCCAGCACGGAGTTGACGGCGTCGGTGATCTTCTCGTTGGTGGCCGTGAAGGCGCCCTGCACGTTATAGGTTGAGCGGTAATTTTTCACCTGCTTGTTGCCGTTCTTCGCCTGGGCGATGATCGAGATGTCGGCTTTGGTGGTGATGTTGTAGCGCAGGTTGCCTTCGGAGACGTCCGCGTACAGGTTATTGACGACGATCTGCAGCGCCACCGGGCCGTCGGCGCCGATCATGTAGCCGCGTGCGCCCATTTGTTTCTCCAGCACTTCCTGCAACAGGAAACGCAGATCGCGCGATGGCGTCAGCGTAACCAGCTGACCGTCGCGGTTTACCTTGGCCAGCGCCTGATCGGTACGTTGATCCGCGCCGTTGATGCTGATGGTGATGCCCTGCAGGGTAGGATCCTGCTGCGGCAGAACGATTTTCGGCGTGACGTTCAGGGTGTTGCTGCTGGTCGCACAGCCGGCCAGCAGCAGGGCGGCCAGCAAAGGAAGACAAAGTTTCTTTAACATGTTTTCTGTCTCATTCTCGATGGATTTAGCAATAATCAGAGCGGGATAGCCGACAACAAATTGCCGACATCATAGCATCGCCGCCGTGCGGTGGAAGCGCGGAAGGCGCCTGAGTGACAAATTTTTACCTGCCGTTGATAAAAACACGCTTTTTTGGCCTGCTCAATCGGATAATCCCCCAAGCGGCGGGGATAACGCTCATCATCTGACCGCAGAAAAGAGAAATTTGTCCAGGCGATGGTCTAAACGGGGGAAAACCGGCTAATATTGAACTAGATGGGCACGGTCCTCTGCCGGTGTTGTAAGGAGATCCTATGATTCGCGAGCAAATAGAAGCAAAGTTAAGGGCGGCGTTTGAGCCCGCGTATCTGGAAGTCGTTGATGAAAGCTATCGTCATAACGTTCCGGCGGGTTCAGAAAGTCATTTCAAAGTGGTATTGGTCAGCGATCGCTTCGTCGGCGAACGGTTTTTGACGCGTCACCGCTCTATCTACGGCGTACTGTCGGAAGAACTGGCCGATGGCGTACACGCGCTGGCGCTGCACACCTATACGCTCAAAGAGTGGGAAGGATTGCAGGATACCGTGCCAGCCTCGCCGCCGTGCCGCGGCGCCGGGACGCTGGCCTGAGGGGGAAATTTTCAGGTATCAGTGGAACTTTGCCCTCGAATTAGGGTATTACTACTGACGAATTTTGAAACGGCCTGCGGGCCGTTTCTGTTTTTGACGACGACACGGCCGATGCGCAATATGGCCAACGTTCGGTCTGTTTTGGCGGCCTTTTGCCGATTGAATCGGCAAAAGTGTGAGTTTTAGCGCGCCTGCGCCGCCTAGCTTTCCTCGACTCGCCATGCATGCGCCGCTATAATGTCGCGTCTTATTTTTCCGGAATGGTTTCGGGACGCTTCTGTCATCAGGGAACTCGGTTCTTATTTGTAGCCGTCCTGGTTCTTGGAACGGAGTTGACCGAGCACTGTGATTTTTTTGAGGTAACAAGATGCAAGTTTCAGTAGAAACCACTCAAGGCCTTGGGCGCCGTCTCTCTATTACTGTACCGGCTGATACTATCAAGCAGGCGGTGAAGAAAGAGCTGATCAACGCAGCGAAAAGCGTGCGTATCGACGGCTTCCGCAAAGGCAAAGTGCCGATGAACATCGTGGAACAGCGTTACGGCGCTTCTGTTCGTCAGGACGTGCTGGGCGAAGCGATGCAGCGCAGCTTCGTTGACGCGATCATCAAAGAAAAGATTAATCCGGCCGGCGCACCAAACTACGTGCCGGGCGAGTACAAAGAAGGTGAAGACTTCACTTTCGCCGTTGAATTCGAAGTGTATCCAGAAGTTGAGCTGAAAGGCCTGGAAAACATCGCGGTTGAAAAACCGGTGGTTGAAGTGAACGACGAAGACGTCGACGCGATGCTGGACACCCTGCGCAAGCAGCAGGCTACCTGGAAAGAAACCGATCGCGCAGCGGAAGCTGAAGATCGCGTGACCGTTGACTTCACCGGTTCTATCGACGGTGAAGAGTTCGAAGGCGGCAAAGCGTCCGACTTCGTACTGGCAATGGGCCAGGGCCGCATGATCCCAGGCTTCGAAGAAGGTCTGGTCGGTCACAAAGCGGGCGAAGAGTTCTCCATCGACGTGAACTTCCCGGAAGATTACCACGCGGAAAACCTGAAGGGCAAAGCGGCCAAATTCGCTATCGTGCTGAAGAAAGTTGAAGAGCGCGAGCTGCCGGAACTGACCGAAGAGTTCATCAAGCGTTTCGGCGTGGCGGACGGTTCCGTTGCCGGCCTGCGCACCGAAGTTCGCAAGAACATGGAGCGCGAGCTGAAAGGCGCCGTGCGTAACCGCATCAAGTCTCAGGCGATCGACGGTCTGGTGAGCGCGAACGAAATCGACGTGCCTGCTGCCCTGATCGACGGCGAAATCGACGTGCTGCGTCGTCAGGCTGCACAGCGTTTCGGCGGCAACGAGAAGCAAGCGCTGGAACTGCCACGCGAGCTGTTCGAAGAGCAAGCGAAACGCCGCGTAGTGGTTGGCCTGCTGCTGGGCGAAGTGATCAGCACCAACGATCTGAAAGCTGACGAAGACCGCGTGAAGACGCTGATCGAAGAAATGGCTTCTGCCTACGAAGATCCGAGCGAAGTCATCGAGTTCTACAGCAAAAACAAAGAGCTGATGAACAACATGCGCAACGTGGCTCTGGAAGAGCAAGCGGTTGAAGCCCTGCTGGCAAAAGCGAAAGTGACTGAAAAAGCCACTACCTTCAGCGAGCTGATGAACCAGACTCAACAGGCGTAATGCCGGCGTGCCGGGCGCGATGAACGGCGCCCCCGGTTTCGCCTGGCGAACCGGCGCACGATGAAAAAGCCCGCAACCTCAGGTTGCGGGCTTTTCTTTTTGCCACGTTGCTGATTAATCTCAGGTTAAGCGGGGCAATATGCACTATATTTACCCTGTTGCCTGGGGAACTGGCTGGCATGATAACGGTCAGAATAACGGCATCGTTTCCGGCGCGCGGAGAAAATCGACTTCTGGGCTTGAAATCGTGCCGGGATCCCCCAATCTGTAAAGAATAATTCTGGGGCTGTTTGCCAAAGTGCGCGGGATGAAATAACCGTCGGGTACGTGTGGCGCGGGTCGAATGCTTGAGCATAGTCATCATGGCCGTTCTCAAGTAGAATCGGCGTATTAGGGTGACACCCTGGCCGCCAAGGCAATTTCTATTAGGAGACGGTAATGTCATACAGTGGCGAACGAGATCAATTTGCACCGAACATGGCGCTGGTGCCGATGGTGGTAGAGCAGACTTCACGCGGGGAGCGTTCTTACGACATCTATTCCCGCCTGCTGAAAGAGCGCATCATTTTCTTGACCGGCCAGGTGGAAGATCACATGGCCAACCTGATCGTGGCGCAAATGCTGTTCCTCGAAGCGGAAAGCCCGGAAAAAGACATTTACCTCTACATCAACTCGCCGGGTGGGGTAATTACCGCGGGCATGTCGATTTACGACACCATGAAGTTCATCAAGCCGGACGTCAGCACTATCTGTATGGGCCAGGCGTGCTCGATGGGCTCCTTCCTGCTGACCGCCGGCGCCAAAGGCAAGCGTTTCTGCCTGCCGAACTCGCGCGTGATGATTCACCAGCCGCTGGGCGGCTACCAGGGCCAGGCGACGGACATCGAAATCCACGCGCGTGAAATCCTCAAGGTGAAAGCGCGCATGAACGAACTGATGGCTGAGCATACCGGCCAGCCGCTGGAGCAGATCGAGCGTGACACCGAGCGCGATCGCTTTATGACCGCGGAAGAAGCCGTGGAATACGGCCTGGTTGACGGCATTCTGACACACCGCAGCTAGAACCACGCGGCGCCGATGGACTATAGTAATCAGAGTGGGCAGGGGCTCGCTCTGTTGTGACCCTCGGCGTTCCCGATATGAGTTTGGGCGCACTGCCGCCGTGATTTTCCTGCGGGACAAGACTAAAGAAGAGGTTTGACTGATGACAGATAAGCGCAAAGACGGTTCAGGAAAGCTGCTGTACTGCTCTTTTTGCGGCAAAAGCCAGCATGAAGTGCGTAAGCTGATTGCCGGGCCGTCAGTGTATATCTGCGATGAATGTGTCGATCTGTGTAACGACATTATTCGCGAAGAGATTAAAGAAGTTGCCCCGCATCGTGAGCGCAGTGCGCTGCCGACGCCGCACGAAATTCGCCACCACCTGGATGACTACGTCATCGGCCAGGAGCAGGCGAAGAAAGTGCTGGCGGTTGCGGTGTACAACCACTACAAACGCCTGCGCAACGGCGATACCAGCAACGGTATCGAGTTGGGCAAGAGCAACATCTTGCTGATCGGCCCGACCGGCAGCGGTAAAACTCTGCTGGCGGAAACGCTGGCGCGTTTCCTGGACGTGCCCTTCACCATGGCCGACGCCACCACGCTGACCGAAGCCGGTTACGTGGGTGAGGACGTGGAAAATATTATCCAGAAGCTGTTGCAAAAATGTGACTATGACGTGCAGAAAGCGCAGCGCGGCATCGTTTATATCGATGAAATCGATAAGATTTCCCGCAAGTCCGACAACCCATCGATCACGCGTGACGTCTCGGGTGAAGGCGTGCAGCAGGCGCTGCTGAAGCTGATTGAAGGCACCATTGCCGCGGTTCCGCCGCAGGGCGGCCGCAAGCATCCGCAACAGGAGTTCCTGCAGGTCGATACCTCCAAGATCCTGTTTATCTGCGGCGGCGCATTCGCCGGCTTGGATAAGGTGATCGGTCAGCGCGTCAACACCGGCTCCGGCATCGGTTTCGGCGCGACCGTCAAGGGCGAGTCCGAGAAGGCCACCGAAGGCGAACTGCTGCTGCAGGCTGAACCGGAAGACCTGATCAAATTCGGTCTGATCCCGGAGTTCATCGGCCGTCTGCCGGTGGTGGCGACCCTGAGCGAACTGAGCGAAGACGCGCTGATTCAAATCCTGAAAGAGCCGAAGAACGCCCTGACCAAGCAGTATCAGGCGCTGTTCAATCTGGAAGGCGTGGAGCTGGAGTTCCGCGACGAAGCGCTGAACGCCATCGCCAAGAAAGCCATGGCGCGTAAAACCGGTGCCCGCGGCCTGCGTTCCATCGTGGAAGGCGCGCTGCTCGACACCATGTACGATCTGCCGTCGATGGACAGCGTAGACAAAGTGGTGATCGATGAGTCGGTCATCGCCGGCCAATCCAAGCCGCTACTGATTTACGGCAAGCCGGAAGCCCAGGCATCTGGCGAATAATTAGCCAGTTAAACCAGAGCGTTATCAGCAAAATGGGGGATTTCATCCCCCATTTCTTTTTCCTGCATTCTTGCCGTTGAATGTAAGAGATTCATCCCCATATACTCATTAACCAGATTTTATGAAACGTTAGATGCTTGCGTCTCATGAGATTCCCCCTCAACCTGGCGGAAATTAAACTAAGAGAGAGCTCTATGAACCCTGAGCGTTCCGAACGCATTGAAATCCCCGTCCTGCCATTGCGCGACGTGGTGGTTTATCCGCACATGGTGATCCCGTTATTTGTTGGCCGGGAAAAATCGATTCGGTGCCTCGAAGCCGCAATGGATCACGATAAGAAGATCATGCTGGTGGCACAGAAAGAGGCCTCAACGGATGAACCTGGCATTAACGACTTGTTCTCGGTTGGCACCGTAGCGTCTATCTTGCAGATGCTGAAGCTGCCGGACGGCACGGTAAAAGTGCTGGTCGAGGGGCTGCAGCGCGCGCGTATCACTACGCTGTCCGACAGCGGTGAGCATTTTGCCGCGCAGGCGGAATACCTTGATTCGCCAGCGATCGACGAGCGCGAGCAGGAAGTGCTGGTGCGCACCGCGATCAATCAGTTTGAAGGTTATATCAAACTGAACAAAAAAATCCCGCCGGAGGTGCTGACTTCACTGAACAGCATCGATGACGCCGCGCGCCTGGCGGACACCATCGCTGCCCACATGCCGCTGAAACTCAGCGACAAGCAGTCGGTGCTCGAGATGTCCGACATCACCGAGCGTCTGGAATACCTGATGGCGATGATGGAGTCGGAGATCGACCTGTTGCAGGTCGAGAAACGCATCCGTAACCGCGTCAAGAAGCAGATGGAGAAGAGCCAGCGCGAGTACTATCTGAATGAGCAGATGAAGGCGATTCAGAAAGAACTGGGCGAGATGGACGAAGCGCCGGACGAGCACGAAGCGCTGAAGCGCAAAATCGATGCGGCGAAAATGCCGAAAGAGGCGCGCGAGAAAACCGAAGCGGAACTGCAGAAGCTGAAGATGATGTCGCCGATGTCGGCGGAAGCGACCGTGGTGCGCGGCTACATCGACTGGATGCTGCAGGTGCCGTGGAACGCGCGCAGCAAGGTGAAAAAAGACCTGGTCAAGGCGCAGGAAGTGCTCGATACCGATCACTACGGCCTGGAGCGCGTCAAGGATCGCATCCTCGAGTACCTCGCGGTACAGAGCCGCGTCAGCAAAATCAAAGGGCCGATCCTGTGTCTGGTAGGGCCGCCGGGCGTAGGTAAAACCTCTCTGGGGCAGTCGATCGCCAAAGCGACCGGGCGCCAGTACGTGCGCATGGCGTTGGGCGGCGTGCGTGACGAAGCGGAAATCCGCGGTCACCGCCGTACCTATATCGGTTCGATGCCGGGCAAACTGATCCAGAAAATGGCCAAGGTTGGGGTGAAGAACCCGCTGTTCCTGCTGGATGAGATCGACAAGATGTCGTCCGACATGCGCGGCGATCCGGCCTCCGCTCTGCTGGAGGTGCTGGATCCGGAACAGAACGTGGCGTTCAACGACCACTACCTGGAAGTGGATTACGATCTGTCCGACGTGATGTTCGTCGCCACCTCAAACTCGATGAACATCCCTGCGCCGCTGCTGGACCGTATGGAAGTGATCCGCCTGTCGGGTTACACCGAGGACGAGAAGCTCAACATCGCCAAGCAGCACCTGCTGCCGAAGCAGCTTGAGCGCAACGCGCTGAAAAAAGGCGAGCTGACGGTCGACGACAGCGCCATCATCGGCATCATTCGCTTCTACACCCGCGAAGCCGGGGTGCGCAGCCTGGAGCGTGAAATCTCCAAGCTGTGCCGTAAAGCGGTGAAAACGCTGCTGATGGACAAGAAGCTCAAGCATATCGAGATCAACGGCGACAACCTGAAAGATTACCTGGGCGTGCAGCGCGTCGATTACGGCCGTGCGGATACCGAAAACCGCGTGGGCGAAGTTACCGGGCTGGCGTGGACGGAAGTGGGCGGCGATCTGCTGACCATCGAAACCGCCTGCGTGCCGGGCAAAGGCAAGCTGACCTACACCGGTTCTCTGGGTGAAGTGATGCAGGAATCGATTCAGGCGGCGCTGACCGTGGTGCGTGCGCGCGCGGAGAAGTTGGGCATCAACGCCGATTTCTACGAGAAACGCGACATCCACGTGCACGTGCCGGAAGGGGCGACGCCGAAAGACGGCCCGAGCGCCGGTATCGCGATGTGCACCGCGCTGGTCTCCTGCCTGACCGGCAACCCGGTACGCGCCGATGTGGCGATGACCGGCGAGATCACGCTGCGCGGCCAGGTATTGCCGATCGGCGGCCTGAAAGAGAAGCTGCTGGCGGCGCATCGCGGCGGCATCAAAACCGTGCTGATCCCTTACGAGAACAAGCGCGATCTGGAAGAGATTCCAGACAATGTTATCGCCGATCTGGAGATTCATCCGGTGCAGCGAATCGATGAAGTTTTGAACATTGCGTTGCAAAACCCGGCCTTCGGCGCACTGCCGGTAGCGGCAAAATAGTGACGAATCGCAAAAACCATTGATAAAACTTATACTGGCAAGCCATTTCGGACTTGCCAGTATTTTTTTGTACCGCTAAGTTAGATCTCTGTCGGCCCGCGTTTTGCCACCCAGTCGGTGGCTTGCCAAGGTTCGATGGGATTGATATAACAGCTGCGCTGTCGCAACCGTAGGGATTTTTCGGTGCGACGATAGAATTCTAGAGGGGATGATAGAGTGAATAAGTCACAACTGATCGACAAGATTGCCGCAGGTGCTGATATTTCCAAAGCGGCAGCGGGACGTGCTTTAGACGCAGTAATCGCTTCCGTTACCGACTCTCTGAAAGCAGGGGATGACGTGGCTCTGGTAGGTTTCGGTTCCTTCACCGTGCGTGAACGTTCGGCTCGTACCGGCCGTAACCCGCAAACCGGTAAAGAAATCAAGATCGCGGCAGCCAAAGTACCGGCCTTCCGTGCAGGGAAAGCGCTGAAAGACGCTGTAAACTGATTTGGCGTCTAACCGTTTAGCGTAACAGGGTTTTGTAATAAACAATCACCTGACGCAGCGGTGCTGGTAAGGTAAGATACAAGGCGCATCGGACTGATGCGCTTTTTTTATTTTTGTCGCAGGGAACGCGCCTGCACAAGGGTTGTTAATCCACATCACAGCGGAGTGTTGTCACACTATGATGGACAATTTACGCGCGGCTGCTAATCACGTCGTGCTCAAAATCATCCTGGCCCTGATCATCCTGTCATTCGTTCTGACCGGGGTGGGTAACTACCTGATCGGCGGCTCCGGCGATTATGCTGCGAAAGTAAATGGTCAGGCGATCGAACGTGCTCAACTGGAGCAGGCGTTCCAAAGCGAACGCAGCCGTATGCAGCAGCAGCTGGGTGACCAGTTCTCTGCGCTGGCCGGCAACGAAGGCTACATGCAGCAGATGCGTCGTCAGGTGTTGTCCCAGTTGATCGACAACATGCTGCTCGACCAATACGCCAAGAAGCTGGGTCTGGCGGTCAGCGACGATCAGATCAAAGACGCCATCCGCAAGGCGCCTTATTTCCAGACCAACGGCCAGTTCGATAACGCCAAATACCTCGATTTGATCGGCCGTATGGGCTATACCGCCGACAACTTCGCGCAGTCGATGCGCCAGCAGCTGGTCAATCAGCAACTGATCCAGGCCTTCGGCGAATCCGGCTTCGTACTGCCGTCCGAATCGCAAGCTATGGCGGCGCTGGTGCTGCAAGAGCGCGACGTGCGCATGGCAACTATCGATCTGAAGGCGCTGCAGGCGAAACAGAACGCCGGCGACGACGAGCTGAAAGCGTATTACGATCAGAACAAGAACAGCTTCATCGCACCGGAGCAGGTGAAGGTGAGCTATATCCCGCTGGACGCCGCGTCCATGCAGGACAAGGTGAAAGTGAGCGAAGAAGACATCAGCGCTTACTACGACCAGCACAAGAGTAGCTACGGCCAGCCGGAGCGTAAAAACTACAGCGTGATCCAGCTGAAAACCGAGGCGGAAGCCAATGCGGCGTTGGACGAGCTGAAGAAGGGCGCCGATTTCGCCACCCTGGCGAAAGAAAAGTCCACCGACATCATCTCACGCCGCACCGGCGGTGAGCTGGGCTGGCTGGAGCCGGAAACCACCGCCGACGAGCTGAAGCAGGCTAACCTGACTGAGAAAGGGCAGCTGTCCGGCGTGGTGAAATCCTCTGTCGGCTTCCTGATCGTGCGTTTGAACGACATCGAACCTGAGAAACTGAAACCGCTGAGCGAAGTGCATGACGCTATCGCCAAGCAGGTGCAGCAGGAGAAAGCGGTAGACGCGTATTACGCGCTGCAGCAGAAGGTGAGCGAAGCGGCGACCAGCGACAACGAATCTCTGGCCTCGGCTGAAGAAGCGGCCGGCGTGAAAGCGGCGCAAAGCGACTGGTTCACCCGTGACAACATTCCTGCCGCGCTGAACTTCAAGCCGGTCGTGCAGGCGATCTTCGACGGCTCGCTGATCGGCGAGAATGGCGCGCCGGGCAGTAACTCCGACGTGATCACCGTCGATGGCGACCGCGCCTTCGTGGTGCGCGTGAGCGGCCATAAGCCGGAAGGTATTGAGCCTTTCGACCAGGTGAAAGACCGCGTGGCCGAGCTGGTGAAGCGTAACAAAGCGGTGCAGGAAGCGAAACTGCAGGGTGAGAAGCTGCTGGTTGAGCTGAAGCAGGGCAAGGGCGACGAAGCGATGAAAGCCGCCGGCCTGAGCTTTGGCGCCGTGCAGAAGATGGCGCGCGCGCCGGAAGACAGCCAGCTGGTGGAGAGCGTATTCGCGCTGCCGCACCCGCAGGACGGTAAACCGGTGTACGGCATGTCGCAGGATCGTCAGGACAACGTGGTGCTGATCGCGCTCGATGCGGTGAAACCAGGTACGCTGCCGGAAGACGAAATGAAAACCTTCGTCGGCAAGATGGAAGAGGGCGCGACCGGCGTTTCCTTCGATTCGCTGCTGGCGAGCCTGCGTAAAGAAGCCAAGATCAAAATGGGCGCCGCTGAGCAACAGCCTCAGTAATCGCCGCATTTTTCTGCAACGCAGTGCAACAAACAAAGGCCGCTTTCGCGGCCTTTTCCACATCTGATATCCGCCGATTGCTGAATATTCGCCGCCGCGGCAAGGTAGCCGTGCTGTCACACACAAGGAGGATACAGCATGCAACATACAGAGAAAAAATCAGCGTTATCAGGTTATCAGCATCACATTAAAGCTGCGCTGACCGCGCTGCTGTTGTGCCTGGCGGGGCCGGTCGCTGCGGTGGATAAAACCGAGGCACCGGCGCCGATGCTCTCAACACCGGCGAGCAATGGCGGGCAATCGGTGATGACCAAGGCAACCGAAGAGGCGGCGGTCAGCATCAATCAGGCCACCGCCGAACAGCTGGCCGCTGCCTTGAGTGGCGTCGGTCTGAAGAAGGCGGAAGGCATTGTGCGCTACCGCGAGCAGAATGGGCCGTTCACCCAGGTTGAGCAGTTGCAGGAGGTGCCGGGCATCGGGCCGGCGCTGTTTGAGAAGAACCGCACCCGGCTGAAAATGTGATCCCGGTCGCGGCTGCGTGGCAAAATGCCGCTGAGGCCATGACTCCTCTGCTACATTTTACAGGTCTTACCAGTTTGGCGCGTTGACCAAACGGGCGAGGGAGCCTCTGCGGCTCCCTCTTTCTGTAATCACCAGGCAGGAGCGATCGTTCCCTATGCAAACCTTTATCAAAGTTCGCGGTTATCACCTTGATGTTTACCAGCACGTTAACAACGCCCGCTATCTGGAGTTTCTGGAAGAGGCGCGCTGGGAGTGGCTGGAAAACGAGGCCGGGTTCCGCTGGATGACGGAAAACAACATCGCTTTCATCGTGGTGAACATCAATATCAATTACCGCAGCCCGGCAGTATTGGGCGATAAGCTGCGTATCGACAGCCAGATGGTGCAGCTCAACGGCAAGAGCGGGGTGCTGAGTCAAAAGGTGACGCAGGATCCGGCCGGAACGCCGGTGGCCGACGCGCTGCTGACTTTCGTGTGCGTCGATCTGAAAACGCAGCGGGCGCTGCCGATTGAAGGCGAATTGCGTGAGCACCTGGAGGCGCTCACGCTGAAGGAAAATCCGCAGTAAGCTCACACGGGCGGCAGGAGCTGCCGCCGTCACTGCCTCAGGCCAGAGCGGCCTTCTGTTTCAACGCTGCCATCACTTCCGCCTGGTTGGCCCGGTACTGCATCAGGCCATTGGCGCGCAGGTTGCAGGCAGCGCATTCACCACAGCCGTCACCCTTGATGCCGTTGTAGCAGGTCAGCGTATCCTGCCGCACGCGATCCAACTGGTGGTAATAATCCGCCAGCGCCCAGGTCTCGGCCTTGTTCAGCCACATCAGCGGCGTTTCGAAGCGGATATCGCGAGCGATGCCCAGCACCACCGCCTTGTTCAACGCTTTGACGAACTCGTCGCGGCAATCCGGGTAGCCGGAGAAGTCGGTTTCACACACGCCGGTGATCACCGCTTCCGCTTCCACCTGGTAGGCGTAGATCGCCGCCAGCGTCAGGAACAGGATATTGCGGCCCGGCACGAAGGTGCTCGGCAACGCATTTTTCTGATTGGGATCGTAGGCGGGAACCGGAATATTGTCGCGCGTCAGGCTGCTGACGGCCAGCTCATTGAGCAGCGTTACGTCCAGCACCTTGTGCGCTTTGGCGCCGAGGGCTACCGACAGCTCTTGAGCCACTTCAATCTCGGCGCGATGGCGCTGGCCATAATCGAACGTGACGCAGTGAACTTCGTCATACTGTTGCAATGCCTGGATCAAGCAGGTCGTGGAGTCTTGTCCACCGCTGAAAACGACAACCGCGCGCTTCATAAAATCACCTTTTTGGACTTTGGCCATTCCCGATACACATTCGGGCGGCAGGATAAAAATTGCGTTGCGGCGACAATAGTAGCAGAAAGGGCCGCCAGGCGCAGGACGGTTCGGCTCAGGCCGGTGCGTCGTCCACCGGCGGCGGCAGCCACGCCTGGCAAAAATCGAACCAGCCGTGCGCGGTCAGCGTCACGCCATGCATGCGCGGCGGTGCGCTAATCTGATACTGGTAGTGAAACAGCGGCGTGATGATGGCGGCGGCCATCAGCTGTTGATAATAGGCCTGCAGCTGTTCGAAGCGCGGTTGCTGCGCCTGCAGCTGCTGGATCTGCTGCAGCGTATCCTGTTGATGCTGCCAGCGGCTTTCCGTCAGGATGCCGCGCCACAGCGTATCCTGACGCAGCCAGCTCTCCAACGTCGCCTCCGGCGCCTCGCCGATCAGGTTGTCCGCCAGCAGCAGGTCGGCCTGGGCGATCTGTTCCTCGCTTTGCCAGCGCTTGCCGGCGTAGTAGCGCACTTCCAGCTCGCAGCCGTGCTGCGCCAACAGTTGTTGCAGCGCGGCCGTCACCGTTTCCAGCTCGACCGGCGGCCGATACAGCAGCGTCAGCCGGGTGGGCAGGGGGACATCTTCTTCAATCCGTTGGCTGGGGATGCGCCAGCCGGGCAGCATTTCATGGCTGGGGGTGATCACGCTGTTGGGGATCGGCAGATGGTTCAGCAGGCCGGACTGCTGGATCAGCATCAGCAGCTTTTGCCCCTGGGCTTCGCTCAGCACGCCGTGGCGCAGGTTCAGCGCCAAATAACACCAGCCCAGACTCATGCTGCGCTGTACCGGCCGGGCCAGCGCCAAGTCGTCTTGCTGACCGATGGTGATGCGCACCGGATGCTGGCAACTGGTGTCGGCGCCGGCGGTGGGCAGATCGGGGGTGATCCAGTATTCGATGGTGTCCAGATACGGATGCTGCAGATGGTAACCGGCGTGCTGTTCCAGTCTCACCAACTGCGGTTCATTCAACGCCAGTTTGAACGGGCCGGCGCCGATGGTCGGCAGCTCCGGGTGGGTCATCAGACAAGGCAGCTCCGCCAGCCGGTGGGCCAGCCAATAGTCCGGCAGGTGCAGATCGAACTGAATGCACAGCGGATGCGGCAAGCTGATGTTCGCGACGTTGGCCAGGCTGGGTTGGCTGCGCGGGTGGCGCTGCAGTTTTTCCAGCGTTTGCAGCAGCTGTTGGCCGGTCAGCGGTTCACCGTTATGCCAACGCAGCTGGCTGCGCAGGAAGAAGCGCCAGCGCAGGCCGTGCTCGCCAATCTGCCAGTGGTGCGCCAGGTCGGGCTGCGGTTCCGGGTTACCGGTCATCAGGCGCGTCAGCCCGGCGTGCAGGGTCGACACCAGATGTTGTTCGGCGCGGCCGGTCAGCGTGAGCGGGTCGAGCGCTTCCAGCGTGCGGTAATAGGGAATGCGCAGCGTCGGGCTGCCGGCCTGCCATTGTCCGCCGAGGTGCGGGCTGAGCAGATCTTGCAGGTGCTGCGGATCGAGTTGCGCCATCTCCAGCGCCCCCTGATGATTGCCCTGTTGCAGCAGCTGTTGCAACAGCTGCGCGCGCAGCTCATCCGGGGTTTTCAGGCAGTGTAGGCGGGCGCGTTTGCCGCGGCCGGGCTGCGAATGCCAGCTCAACCAGCCCTGATCCTGCAGCTGCTGCACCAGCGTGCGGGCGTGGCGTTCGCTGCAGTAGAACATCGCCGCCAGCTCGCCGATGGTCGCGGCGACCGGCGCGCTGCCGAGCTGATGGTACAGGCGTTGATATTGGCTGAGACGGTGAACCAGGCGCATGGGCAGAAATCCGGAACAGTTTTCTCAAATTGTTCACTATTACTTCCGCAAATGCCATCCCATACTGCATTGATTGCAATCGCGTTCACATTCAAGAGGTCTTTATGTATCGCCTGGCAGCTTTCGATATGGACGGCACGTTGTTGATGCCGGATCACCGGATTGGCCTGGAAACGCTGGCGGTGCTGAACCAGCTGGTGGAGCGGGAGATGGTGGTGACGTTCGCCACCGGGCGGCATTACCTTGACGCGCAGCCGATCATGGCGCAGCTGGGGCTGCAGGGCTACCTGATCACCGGCAATGGTACGCGTGTGTATGACAACCGCGGCCAACAGCTGCATGCCACCGATCTGCCGGCAGCGGTCGCCGAAGAGGTGCTGCATCATCATTGGCGTACCCGCGCCAGCATGCATGTGTTCCGCGACGAAGGTTGGCTGACCGAATTCCCCGTGCCGGAAGAGATGCTGCGGGCACATCACCTGAGCGGCTTTCGTTTTCAGCTGGCTGACGTGCGCCGCCTGCCGGCGTTCGGTAACAGCAAGGTGTGTTTTGTCGCGCCGCATGAGGAGTTGCTGGCATTGCAGGTGCAGTTGCGGGCACAGCTGGGTGGTGAGGCCGATCTGTGCTTTTCCGCCTACGACTGCCTGGAGGTGCTGCCGCTCGGTTGCAACAAGGGCACGGCGCTGGACCGGCTGAGCCGCCATCTGGGGCTGACGATGGCCGACTGCATGGCGTTCGGCGACGCGATGAACGACAAAGAGATGCTGGGGGCGGTGGGACACGGCGTGGTGATGGGCAACGCCCTGCCGCAGTTGAAATCCCTGCTGCCGCAGCTACCGGTTATCGGCCATTGCCAACAGCAGGCGGTGGCCCACTATTTACAACATTGGCTGCGTTCACCTTGCCTCACCTATTCCCCCGAAGAATGAGGTTCTCCTTACAGCCGGCCGGGTATGACTACCCGGCTTTTTTTTACCTAACGCCTGGCGTTACAAATCCGCCAGCTGCGCCAGATACGGCTGCAGATCGCCGATGTTGTTGCTGACCCATTCCGGGTTGTAATAGGTATCCAGGTAACGCTCGCCGCTGTCGCACAGCAGGGTGACGATCGACCCTTGCTCGCCGTTTTCCCGCATCTGTTTCGCCAGCTGCAGCGCACCCCAGACATTGGTGCCGGTGGAGGCGCCAACCTTGCGGCCGAGCACGCCTTCCAGCCAGTGAATGGTGGCGACGCTGGCGGCATCCGGCACCCGCAGCATGCTGTCGACCACCGACGGGATGAACGACGGTTCGGCGCGCGGGCGGCCGATGCCTTCGATACGGCTGCCGCAGCTGCCGATCAGGGTGCGATCGCCGTGGTGGAAGCAGTCATAGAACACCGAGTTTTCCGGATCGACCACCGTCAATTGGGTGTCGTGCCCCTGATAGCGGATATAGCGCCCCAGCGTGGCGGAGGTGCCGCCGGTGCCGGCGCTCATCACGATGTGTTTCGGCACCGGGAAGGGTTCGCGCGCCATCTGGCGGAAGATGCTGTCGGCGATATTGTTGTTGCCGCGCCAGTCGGTGGCGCGTTCGGCGTAGGTGAACTGATCCATATAGTGGCCTTTCAGCTCTTGCGCCAGCTGTTCGGAGGCGGCGTAGATCTGAGCGGCATGATCGACGAAGTGGCAGCGGCCGCCGTAAAAGGCGATCTGCTCCACCTTGCGGCGCGCGGTGCAGGACGGCATCACCGCGATGAACGGCAGGCCGATCAGACGAGCGAAGTAGGCTTCGGACACCGCGGTGCTGCCGGAAGAGGCCTCGATGATGGTGGTGTTCTCGGTGATCCAGCCATTGCACAGGCCATAAAGGAACAGCGAGCGCGCCAGGCGGTGTTTCAGGCTGCCGGTCGGGTGGGTGCTCTCATCCTTCAGATACAGGCAGATGCCGGGAAACGCCGGCAGGTTCAGGCGGATCAGGTGCGTATCGGCGGAGCGCTGAAAATCCGCTTCTATTTCACCGATAGCATATTTTACCCAAGAGTTTGTCATGATTTGGCCTCAGAATAGGGGGCTGGTTTATGGCGTAGCATAGCCTGTCGGCAGGAAAAAAGGATTGCCATTTTTCCTGTTTAATCGCCTAATGAGAGAAAGTTTTTCTCCTGGTGGCCGATATGTTAGATAAAACAGACCGTAAGCTGCTGTGCATGCTGCAGCAAGATTGCACCCAGTCGCTGCAGACGCTGGCCGATGCGGTCAATTTGACCTCGACGCCGTGCTGGAAACGGCTGAAGCGCCTGGAGGACGAGGGCTATATCCGCGGCCGGGTGGCCTTGCTGGATAACGAAAAGCTCGGCCTGGGGCTGACGGCGTTCGTGCTGATCAAGACCCAGCAGCACAGCAGCGAGTGGTATCAGGCGTTTGTGCAGTTGACCAGCCAGATGCCCGAGGTGCTGGCGTTCTACCGCATGGCGGGGGAGTACGACTACCTGATGCAGGTCGAAGTGGCGGACATGAAAAGCTACGACGGCTTTTATAAGCGTCTGGTGAACGGCGTACCGGGCCTCATCGATGTCACCTCAAGCTTTGCCATGGAAAAAATCAAATACACCACCGCGCTGCCGGTACCGGAGTGAAAAGTTCACCGGACGGGCGGCTTAACGGTGGTATCCTGCTCTGCTGAAGCAGAAAAAGAGACAAATCCCATAAAACCCTGGAATCAAACTGCGTGAGATTATTTGCTCAAATTGGCTGGTACTTCCGCCGGGAGTGGCGCCGCTACCTCGGGGCGGTGGTGCTGCTGATCGTCATCGCCATCCTGCAACTGCTGCCGCCTAAGCTGGTCGGCATCATCGTGGACGGTATCACCGAAAAACAGATGTCCACCGGTGTGCTGATGGCCTGGCTCGGGCTGATGATCGGCACCGCGATCGTCGTTTACCTGCTGCGCTATGTGTGGCGGGTGTTGCTGTTTGGCGCGTCCTACCAGTTGGCGGTCGAGCTGCGCGAAAACTTTTACCGCCAGCTAAGCCGGCAAAACCCGGCGTTCTACCTGCGCCACCGCACCGGCGATCTGATGGCGCGCGCCACCAACGACGTGGACCGCGTGGTGTTCGCCGCCGGTGAAGGCGTGCTGACGCTGGTGGATTCGCTGGTGATGGGGTTGGTGGTGCTGGTGGTGATGAGCACCCAAATCAGCTGGCAGCTGACGGTGCTGGCGTTAATCCCGATGCCGCTGATGGCGATCGCCATCAAATATTACGGCGACCAGCTGCACCAGCGTTTTAAATCGGCGCAGGCGGCGTTTTCCAGCCTGAACGATCAGGCGCAGGAAAGCATGACCAGCATCCGCATGATCAAGGCCTTTGGGCTGGAAGATCACCAATCCAATCGCTTTGCCGAGGTGGCGGCGCAGACCGGGGCCAAAAACATGCATGTGGCGCGGGTGGATGCGCGTTTCGATCCGACCATTTATATCGCCATCGGCGCCTCTAACCTGCTGGCCATCGGCGGCGGCAGCTGGATGGTGGTGAACGGGTCGCTGACGCTCGGGCAGCTGACCAGCTTTGTGATGTATCTCGGCCTGATGATCTGGCCGATGCTGGCGCTGGCCTGGATGTTTAACATCGTCGAGCGCGGCAGCGCGGCCTACAGCCGCATCCGCAGCCTGCTCGACGAGGCGCCGGCGGTGCAGGATGGCCCGCAGGCGTTGCCGCCAGGGCGCGGCGTGCTGGACGTGGATATCCGCGCGTTCCACTACCCGGAAAACCCACATCCGGCGCTGCATGACGTGGCGCTGACGCTGAAGCCGGGGCAGATGCTGGGGCTGTGCGGGCCGACCGGCGCCGGCAAGTCGACGCTCTTGTCGCTAATCCAGCGCCAGTTCGACGTCGACCAAGGGCAGATCCGCTATCACGGCTTGCCGTTGCCGCAGGTCAAACTCGACGACTGGCGTTCGCGGCTGTCGGTGGTGAGCCAGACGCCGTTCCTGTTCTCCGATACCGTGGCGAACAACATCGCGCTGGGCCATCCGGGGGCGACGCAGGCGCAGATCGAACAGGCGGCGCGGTTGGCCAGCGTTCATGAGGACATTCTGCGGCTGCCGCAGGGCTATGACACCGAAGTGGGCGAACGCGGCGTGATGCTGTCGGGCGGGCAGAAACAGCGCATCTCCATTGCGCGTGCGCTGCTGCTGGATGCGGAGATCCTGATCCTCGACGACGCGCTGTCGGCGGTGGATGGCCGTACCGAACACCAAATCCTGCACAACCTGCGCAGCTGGGGGCAAGATCGTACGGTGATCATCAGTGCGCACCGGCTGTCGGCATTGACCGAAGCCAGCGAGATCCTGGTGATGCAGCACGGCGGCGTAGCGCAACGCGGCGACCCGGCGGCGCTGGCGGCGCAGCCGGGCTGGTATCGCGATATGTACCGTTATCAGCAGCTGGAAGCGGCGCTGGACGAAGCGCCGGAAAACGGCGAGGAGGCGTTGGCCGATGAATAAAGTGCAAAAGCTGTGGCCGACGCTGAAGCGGCTGCTGGCCTATGGCTCGCCGTACCGCAAACCGCTGGGGCTGGCGGTGCTGATGCTGTGGATCGCGGCGGCGGCGGAAGTCGCCGGGCCGATCCTGGTGAGCTATTTTATCGATAACTACGTCGCCAAAGGGCAACTGCCGCTGACGATCGTCGGCGGGCTGGCGGCGGCTTACATTCTGCTGGAGCTGCTGGCGGCGGCGCTGCACTACTTCCAGGCGCTGCTGTTCAACCAAGCGGCGGTGGGGGTGGTGCAGCGGCTGCGTACTGACGTGATGGACGCCGCGCTGCGCCAGCCGCTCAGCGCCTTCGACACGCAGCCGGTCGGGCAATTGATCTCGCGCGTTACCAACGACACCGAGGTGATCAAGGATCTGTACGTAATGGTGGTCTCCACGGTGCTGAAAAGCGCCGCGCTGATCGGCACCATGCTGGTGGCGATGTTCAGCCTCGACTGGCGCATGGCGTTGGTGGCGGTCTGCATCTTCCCGGCGGTGTTCGTGGTGATGGGCATCTATCAATACTACAGCACGCCGATCGTGCGCCGGGTGCGGAGCTATCTGGCGGACATCAACGACGGTTTCAACGAAGTGATCAACGGCATGGGCGTGATTCAGCAGTTCCGCCAGCAGGTGCGCTTCGGCGAGCGCATGAGCGCCGCCAGCCAGTCGCATTATCTTGCGCGTATGCAGACCCTACGGCTCGACGGTTTTCTGCTGCGGCCGCTGCTCAGCCTGTTTTCGGCGCTGGTGCTGTGCGGCCTGTTGATGCTGTTCGGCTTCAGCGGCGAGGGCGTGATTGGCGTCGGCGTCCTCTACGCCTTCATCAACTACCTGGGGCGCCTGAATGAACCGTTGATCGAGCTGACGTCACAGCAATCGATCCTGCAGCAGGCGGTGGTGGCCGGCGAACGCATTTTCGAGCTGATGGATCGCAGCCAGCAGAGTTACGGTATTGACGATCGTCCGTTGGCCGGTGGCCGCATCGACATCACCGATCTGAGCTTCGCTTACCGTGCGGACAAAAAGGTGCTGCAGCATATTTCGCTGGCGGTGCCATCACGCGGCTTCGTGGCGCTGGTCGGGCATACCGGCAGCGGCAAGAGCACCTTGGCCAACCTGCTGATGGGTTATTACCCGGTCAGCGAGGGGGAAGTGCGTCTCGATGGACGCCCGATCTCCAGCCTGTCGCACCGCACGCTGCGTCAGGGCGTAGCGATGGTGCAGCAAGATCCGGTGGTGATCGCCGATTCGGTACTGGCCAACGTCACGCTGGGGCGTAACATCGAGGAAGACGCCGTTTGGCGGGCGCTGGAAACGGTGCAGCTGGCGGATCTGGTGCGCGGCTTCCCGCAGGGTATTCACACCCGGTTGGGGGAGCAGGGCAATAACCTGTCGGTCGGGCAGAAACAGCTGCTGGCGATGGCGCGGGTCTTGGTGCAGGCGCCGCAGATTCTGATCCTCGACGAGGCGACTGCCAATATCGACTCGGGCACCGAACAGGCGATCCAGCGCGCGCTGCGTGCGATCCGCGAGCACACCACGCTGGTGGTGATCGCCCACCGGCTGTCGACCATCGTCGATGCCGACTCCATCCTGGTGCTGCATCGCGGCCAGGCGGTGGAGCAGGGCAACCATCAACAGCTGCTGGCGCAGCAGGGGCGCTACTACCAGATGTATCAGCTGCAGCTGGCGGGCGAGCAGTTGGCGGAAGCGGTGCGCGAGGAGAGTCAACCCGCCTGATCCCAGGGGCCGCGATCGCGGCCCTTGTTTCTTTCCCACGCACCACAAGCAGGCAACCCGCCTGTGCCATGCCCCCTTTCTGCACTTTTTCGACGCGATGCGCACCAAATCAGTGCGCATTATTTAACCCATTCAAGGTATCGGTGCTGTGCTGCGTCGCGGCGGCGCCCGCGTGTGCGCTAATCCGCTGAATCGTCATGCAAAATTAAATTTGGCACAGCCCTTGCTACATATGACGCGTACCAGGGGTGAGTTTGGGCTTAATTCGTGGAGGGGCAATATGAAGCTGGTGACCGTGGTAATCAAACCGTTCAAGCTGGAGGATGTGCGCGAGGCTCTGTCCTCCGTGGGCATTCAGGGGTTGACCGTAACCGAAGTGAAGGGCTTTGGCCGCCAGAAGGGGCATGCCGAGCTGTATCGCGGCGCCGAATATAACGTCAACTTCTTGCCCAAGGTCAAAATCGATATCGCTATCGCCGACGATCAGTTGGATGAAGTGGTTGATGTGATTAGCAAAGCCGCCTACACCGGTAAAATCGGCGACGGCAAAATTTTCGTTGCCGAGTTGCAACGCGTGATCCGCATTCGCACCGGCGAAACCGACGAATCGGCACTGTAACCACGAACTCAGTTAAGCAATGGGGATGGATTGATAATGAAAAGACTGTTATCCATGTTGGGCCTGAGTTCGGTAACCCTGGTTCCTTCTTTGGCCCTGGCCGCCCCGGCGGTCGCCGATAAGGCCGACAACGCCTTTATGATGATCTGCACCGCGCTGGTGCTGTTCATGACGCTGCCGGGCATCGCACTGTTTTACGGCGGCCTGCTGCGTGGCAAAAACGTGCTGTCGATGCTGACGCAGGTCACCGTCACTTTCGCGCTGGTCTGCGTGCTGTGGGTGCTGTATGGCTACAGCCTGGCGTTCAGCGAGGGCAATGCGGTATTCGGCGGGTTCGAAACGGCGATGCTGAAAGGCATCAGCATCGACAGCGTTACCGGCAGCATCAGCCAGATGATCCACGTCGCCTTCCAGGCGTCCTTCGCCTGCATTACCGTGGCGCTGGTGGTGGGCGGCTTCGCTGAACGCATTCGCTTCTCGGCGGTGCTGATCTTCGCGATCGTATGGTTCACCCTGTCTTACCTGCCGATCGCGCACATGGTGTGGGGCGGCGGCTATCTGGCCACCGACGGCGCACTGGACTTCGCCGGCGGCACCGTGGTGCACATCAACGCCGCCAGCGCCGGGCTGATTGGTGCCTATCTGATCGGCAAACGCGCCGGCTTCGGTAAAGAAGCGTTCAAACCTCACAATCTGCCGATGGTGTTTACCGGGGCGTCCATCCTGTATATCGGCTGGTTCGGCTTCAACGCCGGTTCCGCCAGCGCGGCCAACGGCATTGCGGCCCTGGCATTCCTCAACACGGTGGTTGCCACCGCGGGCGCCATTCTCTCCTGGACCTTCGCCGAATGGGTGCTGCGCGGCAAGCCTTCGCTGCTGGGCGCCTGCTCCGGCATGATCGCCGGGTTGGTTGCGGTGACGCCTGCGGCGGGCACCGTGGGCGTGGGTGGGGCGTTGATCATCGGCCTGGTGGGCGGCGTCGCCGGCCTGTGGGGCGTCGTGACGCTGAAGAAATGGCTGAAGGTGGACGACACCTGCGACGTGTTCGGCGTGCACGGGGTGTGCGGCATCGTCGGCTGCCTGCTGACCGGCGTGTTCACCGCCTCTTCGCTGGGCGGCACCGGCTACGCCGAAGGGGTGACGATGGGCCATCAGGTCTGGATCCAGCTGGTGAGCGTGCTGATCACCCTGGTGTGGTCGAGCGTCGCCGCCTTTATCGCTTTCAAGATCGCGGGCGCGATGGTGGGCCTGAGAGTACCGGAAGAACAGGAACGCGAGGGACTGGACGTCAACAGCCACGGCGAGAGCGCCTACAACCAGTAAGACTCGAAGCAGGGCAGTGCGCTAAAGACTAAAATAATGATGAAGCCGAAAGGGGCGATGGAAACATCGCCCCTTTCTTTATGCTGAGGATCAGGCGTCGCGCTGGCGAATTACCCCTTCCTGCACGGTGGTGGCGACCAGTACACCGTCGCGGGTGTAGATCTGGCCGCGCACAAAGCCACGTGCGCCAGAGGCAGAGGAACTCTCCACCGCGTACAGCAGCCAGTCATCCATGCGGAACGGACGGTGGAACCACATGGAGTGGTCAATGGTGGCCACCTGCATGCCCGGCTCGAGGAAACCTACGCCGTGCGGCTGCAGCGCGGTCGGCAAGAAGTTAAAGTCCGACGCGTAGCCCAGCAGGTATTGGTGGATACGTTGATCGTCCGGCATATTGCCGTTGGCGCGGAACCAGACGTAGCGATGCGGTTCTTCCACGCTGCCTTTCAGCGGGTTGTGGAATTTCACCGGGCGCATTTCGATCGGCTTCTGGCCGATAAATTTTTCGCGCACTTTTTCCGGCAGCATATGCGCCAGCTTCTGGGCGATCTCTGATTCGGACAGCAGTCCTTCCGGCGGCGGCACGTCCGGCATCAGGTTCTGGTGCTCGAAACCTGCTTCCGGGCTCTGGAAGGAGGCGGTCATATAGAAGATGGGTTTGCCGTGCTGGATGGCACTGACGCGGCGGGCGCTGAAGCTGTTGCCGTCACGCAGGGTTTCCACGTCGTAGACGATGGGTTTACTGCTGTCGCCCGGACGCAGGAAGTAGCTGTGGAACGAGTGCACGCTGCGATCATCCGGCACCGTCTGTTTGGCGGCGTAGAGCGCCTGACCGACCACCTGCCCGCCGAACACCTGGCGTAACCCCAGATCTTCGCTCTGACCGCGGAACAGCCCTTCTTCGATTTTCTCCAGACCCAGCAGATCGAGGAGGTTTTGTAATGCCTGGCTCATAAAATTGTTACCTTTCTAATAATCATTTTGCGCAGTGTGCGGAATATCACGGCGCGGCGTCAACATCTTGCGTTAAAGGGCCGATGAGAATGCTCTTAATAGTGAGCGCATTGGGCAGGCTAAGTGATTAATAGGCGGAGCAAAGTGGATTTATCAGTGTTTTGTGCTAACTTTAATGGGTGCGGTGGTGAAAGCCACCAACGTGTTGATAATAAAAAAGGAGACCGATCCATGAAACTCTGGCAAATCGTAGGCGGTGCCGCGGCACTGACGATCACGCTGGCAGGATGCGCGCAAAAGAGTGCTGATGTGCCTACACCGGCTGCCGGCAACCCGGCGGCTGCGCAAACGCAGATTCAGGGCCCGGCGGTGACAGGTTCGGTTAATATACGTCAGCGCATTGCGCTGCCGCCGGACGCCGTACTGACGGTCACTCTCTCTGACGCCTCGCTGGCGGATGCGCCGTCTAAAGTGATTGCACAGCGCGCAGTACGCACTGAAGGGCAACAGGCGCCGTTCAGCTTTACGCTGCCGTATAACCCGTCCGACATCCAACCGAATGCGCGTATCATTCTGAGCGCGGCGGTGACGGTCAACGGGCGACTGATGTTTATTACCGACACCATCCAGGAAGTGGTCAATCGCAACGGCACGCGTGCCGATCTGCTGCTGGTTCCGGTTCAGGGTGTGCCGATTCAGGCTGCGCCAACCGCCATGCAGTAATCTTACTGCGGTACAGCAAGATGAAATCAAACAGCCTTTGCGCTTCGGCCAAAGGCTGTTTTGTTTTACCAGCGCCAGCCGTAGCGATCGAAATCGACCGTGCTGTGCGGGCCGAAAATAATCCCCTCCGCCAGCAATGCCTGCCGCTGCCGTTGAAAATCCTCCCCCTGCTGCGATATCTGCCCGTGGCGGTTGATCACCCGGTGCCAGGGCAGCGTGCTGCCTTCCGGCAAACGCCGCAGTACGCCGCCGACCTGACGCGCGGCGCGCGGTGAACCGGCCAGCCGGGCGACTTCGCCGTAGGTGGTGACTTTGCCGTAAGGAATGGCGGCCACGATGTGGAATACCCGCTGGCTGAAAGAGGCGTCTTCTGGTTGCATGTTGCGGTTCCTGCTCGAGTCAAAACCCAGGCGGAGAGTGTGCCACAGCGCAGGTGGGTAAGAAAACAGCGGTTAGTCCCGGTTGGCTTGCTATTTGGTAGGGCATCACCGATAATGCCCACCGCTTCGGAGTACAGAAGCCGTCAATGGGGGCCCTGTTGGTTCTCCCGCAACACTAACTTGTGAACTCGGTCAGGTCCGGAAGGAAGCAGCCGCAGCAGGTGACGTGTGTGCCGGGATGTAGCTGGCAGGGCCTCCACCCATTTGCGGCCCGCAAAAACGCTTTTCCCCGTTATTCTTCCTGTCGACAGCTGCACAAGCGTCATTCCGCACGCCGCGAGCGAGCGTCTTTTCCTCTGCGCCGTTTTGCCCTTCTCCGCCTGTAGAGTTGCCAACAGATCCGATGACGGTGAAAAAAATAGCGTTTATATCGTTATTTGTGGGACAAATAATGGCGGAGATATAGGGAAAATTCTTAAAGTTGCACGCCTGTTGGGATGGCGTTAGTATTGTTTATTCTCTATGCGAAAAAACTATCCGCGCTTCGCGGCGGTCGTCGAACTGGCTGAATAAGTTTAAATAATAACCCGTGTGCGCTGTCAGGCTGAACATGATTTATATCATTGATAAAGATATTACATTTAACACTGAAAACGGTTCATTGAAGAGTATAAAGAAGGGACGAGAAGTTTTCTTATCCAGCGTTAATTCTAGAGTATTCAAATGTTTGCTTGAGCATGGCCACGAGGCGGTGAGCCGGGATACGCTGTTGCAGCAGGTGTGGACCGATCACGGCCTGAGCGCCTCTTCGGCGACGTTAAATCAATATATCAGCCTGACGCGGCGGGCATTGACGTCTGTCGGTTTCAATGAACGGCTGATCGTTACCCTCTCTAAAAAGGGGTATAGACTCAATAGAATAATACCGATCGACCGACTGCGGATTGATTTACCCGAGCCCCCACCGCTTGCCGATGCCCCGACGCCCTCGGCTGCGCCGACCGCAACGTCAAAAAACACCCACCACTATTTTTTTATTCTGCTGCGCAGCTTATCGATCGTCGTGCCATTATCATTTCTGGCGCTGTGCTTCATCTATTACAAACATCATCGCGACAGTGAAAAGAAGCAGGTATTGTCTTACGTCGGTACGGTGAACGGCTGCCCGATCTACTATGCCGGGAATTTTTTGGAGAATCACCAGGACGACTATTTGCAGTTCTTGGTCAGGAAGGATCTTTATGGCCAACGCTGCCGCCCCGGTGAGATTGTCATTACCAAGGTTAACCGTTCTCATAATGCCAATGAAGACAGCGGACGCCAGTTTATCGCCAAATGCACGAAGGACAGTGCGGCCGTTTTGCATAATTGTGAGAGCGAGTACATCCGGGCATGGAAAAAAAATTAAATATTTTGTCAGCCACGCTGGTCGGCCTGTGCGTGTTGACGGGCAGCGTGGTGTATTCCCTGGTCCGCAGCCATCATGAATTCGGTGAATTTTCCTGTGAAGCGAACGCCACGTTCAATTATTTCAATTCGCTGGATGTGCAGGCGGCACACGATGACATCCAGCTGTCGCTAAAAATAAACTACATCTTTTTGTCCGGTGATAAAGGCGTGATGATCCTGTCGGGCCTGGCCAACGACGGCGAAGAGACGTATTTCGTCAACCGACGGGTTAACTTCAGCTATGTGTCGCAAGGCAGTTTCTATCGTTTCCACTATGGTGAGGTGAATTATTCGCCGAGAGATACCTTGCCGGAAGACGTGTATACTTACTTTTTCAGCAATGAATCGACGTTTTATCATATTCGCAGCGTGGACAAGAATACGCTGATGTTTAGCAATGCCTACTCGCCGATGTTTTTATGTAATATTGAGTCCTGATTTTTATCTCGTTTTTTATATGAGCTTAAGGTGTATTTATGTTACCCTTTACATCCTCGCCTTCTGCCTTTTTAGCACGCAACTAATAACATGGGTTATTATGCGTGAATGTCTATTTTCTTCATCATTAATCAAATTTAATGGTGATTTAGTTATTTTATAAAACCCGCTATCATCATGTTTTTAAATGATTTAATGAATCTAAGGTGATGTGACGTGGCCATATTAATTTTATATTGTTTATTTTAAAGAAATAAGTTGCATGAATGTTTTTTGCATGATTAATTGAGGCCGCTCTTGAAACGGCGAACCACTAATTTTCATTGAAAATGCATCTCGCCGCATGCGTGCAAAGGTGATGGCACAGAGAGCCTTTGAACTTCATTAAACTGATAGGCGAGAGATGGACATACATAACATTGCCCTGAACGAGACTCTGTTGGAAAATGAGTTGGTGATATTAAACAACAATGAAAAAACGCTGTTGTTTAAAAAAGAGAATGTGCTCATTGAAATGACCGAATTACAGCGGCGCTTCATGCTGTGCCTGTTGAGCGGTATTTATAAGAAGAACGACATTATTCGCGCGGTCTGGTTTTGCAACCATGAGACCATCAGCGACAATAACTATTATCAGATGATATTCCAATGCCGCTCTTTGCTCTCCCGCCACGGTATTCCCGGCGAGGTGATCAAGACCATTCCCCGATTTGGCGTGATGTTGAGTTTTCAAGCCTGCGAGCGCGCGTCCGCTAATTTGCAGGAGGGATGCCCGCCATCGGCTAATAAGCGCCGGCGAACGTGGCTGGACGCCGTGAATTATAAAGTGGCTCTGGTCATCACGCTGCTGTTTTCCGTCGCGATGGTGGTCGGTATTTCCGCTTAGCGTTGGCACCGTTGAATAACCGGGGGTGCCGTGAGCAAACGGTTGATAGACTTTTTTATGCTTCTTTTTTTTCTGACGAATCTGGTGTTCATGCTTCAGCTGGGATGGCGAATGATGGCCGGGGATGGCGCGCCCGTTGAATCGAGCCGTGAAAACGCGCGCGGGCCGGCGCGTCATATTGTCTTTCCTCAGGAAGAGGACATCGGGAAAATTAATGACGCGCACTGGTTTGGGCGCTATCAAGCGGCGAAAGACGGCGAAAAGGCGCACGGGTATAAAGTCGGCGAATGGGCGATCGGTGCCGAACTGCTGGCTAACGCCCCGGAAGCCGCTGCGCTTGGCAAGATAGCGGGCCTGCTGTTCAGCGATAACGCCCAAAAAAGCCTGGTCATCGTCGAGCATGGCGGTAAGCAAACCGGTTATGGCGTTGGCGACCGTCTGGCCGGCAGCAATGCCGTCATCGTGCGGATAGTGAAAAATAAAATACTGCTCGACGAAAACGGCTATTACGCCACGCTGACGTTTAAAGAGTAGCCGGCGCGCCGTTTCGGCGCGGGGTGTTTTATAGCATAAGGCGACATTGTGATTACGCATTTTATTTATCGTTCTGGCCCAGGCTGGAGCGCCGGCTTATGGCGCGCGTTAGCGGCGGTGGCCGCCATGATTGTGCTGGCTGGCGCGGCGCACGCAGAGCAATTCTCCGCCAATTTCAAAGGCACGGACATTCAGGAATTTATCAATACGGTCAGTAAGAACCTGGGCAAAACCATCATTATCGATCCGGCGGTGAAAGGTAAGGTCACGGTACGCAGCTATGAACAGCTCGATGAGAAACAGTATTACCAGTTCTTTCTCAACGTATTGGATGTTTATGGCTATACGGTCATCGGCATGCCCAACAACGTCTTGAAGGTGATCGCCGCCAAAGAGGGAAAAAGAGCCGCGCTGGCACAAAACGGCGGCGAGACGATCGCCGAAGGGGATGAAGTGGTGATGCGCGTGGTACCGCTGCGCAATATCGCGGCCAAAGACGTTTCACCGATATTGCGCCAGCTCAACGACAGCATCGGCGTGGGCAGTGTGGCGCATTACGAGCAGGGGAACGCGCTGTTGATCACCGGCCGGGCCAGCGTGGTCAACGGCCTGCTCGAGCTCGTCAGGGAGATGGATCAGGACGATGGCAATCGGGTCGAGACCCTCGCGCTGAAGCATGCGGCGGCGCCGGAGATCGCGCGCATGGTGAACGAACTGTTTCGCGAAGAGGGCAAGCGGCGCACGGCCGGCGCGAGCTCGCTGCGGCTGGTGGCGGATGAGCGGACCAACAGCGTGATGATCGCCGGGGATGACCGGAGCCGCGAACACGCCAAAGAGCTGATTGACCAGCTGGATAACAAGAGCGTCACCCAGGGCAATACCCAGGTTATCCCTCTCAAATACGCCAAGGCGCAGAGCCTGGTCGAGGTGCTGACCGGCGTGAGTGCGGGTCTGCAAAATGAGAAGGAGAGCGCCGCCGCCAACGTGGCGCTGCTGAAAAATGTGGTGATCAAGGCCGATGAGCAGACCAATGCGCTGATCATCACCGCCGCGCCGGATGTGATGCGCGATCTGGAGGCGGTGGTCGCCAAGCTCGATGTGCGCCGCGCGCAGGTGCTGGTCGAAGCGGTGATCGTCGAAGTGCAGGATGGGCAGGGGCTGAACATCGGCGTGCAGTGGGCCAACAAATACGGGGGCGGCACGCAGTTCGCCGGCTCGGCGCCCGGGGTGTCGGCGGGGTTCGAAAACGGCATGAGCGACGTGTTCGGCAAGGCCAACGGCCTGATGACCGGTTTCTACAGCGGTAACTGGGGCGTATTGCTGACCGCCATCGCCAGCAACAATCAGAACAATATTCTGGCCACGCCGAGCATCGTCACGCTGGATAACGCCGAGGCGGAATTCAGCGTCGGGCAGGATGTGCCTATCCTGACCGGTTCGCAAACCACCAATAGCGATAACGTCTTCAATACCGTGTCGCGCAAGACGGTGGGGATCAAACTCAAGGTCAAACCGCAGATCAACCAGGGCCAGTCCGTGCTGATGCAGATCGAACAGGAGGTCTCCAGCGTTGCCGACAGCGCCGGCGCCACGCCGGATTCGCTGGGAGCGACCTTCAATATCCGCACGGTCAACAATACGGTGCTGGTGGACAGCGGCGAAACCGTAGTGGTGGGCGGCCTGTTGGACAAGTCCAACTCGGAGCTGGAGAGCAGCGTGCCGATCCTGGGCAAGATCCCGCTGGTGGGGGCGCTGTTTCGCTCGACCGCCACCAAAGCGAGCAAGCGTAATTTGATGCTGTTTATCCGCCCGACCATCATTCGCAGCACCGAGGGGTATGCCCGACAGAGTCAACGCAAGTTAGGCAAGTTCGACGCCGAGCAACAGGACGATCGTGAGCTGAATAACGCACTGCGTGGCGAGATCGCCGGCGATAAGAAGGCGATCGACAATCGGGCGTTTCTCGCGACCGTTGCAAGTATCGACGCGTTTTATCCGCGGGGAGTACGCCCGTGAAGCCACGCTCTGCGGGGCCGCTGCTGCCTTTTTCCTGGGCGCGCCAGCATGGCGTGCTGCCCGTTGACGGGCAGCACGGTATCCAAATTTATTGTCGCCCTGACACGAGCCACGCCGCATTGATGGAGGCCTACCGCTGCCTGCCCGGCGAGCCGGCGCTGGCCCGGCTGGAAGCGGAGGTCTTTGATCAACGGCTGGTGGCGCACTACCAGCAGGAAAGTGGCCAGGCGCAGAAAATGATCGACGATCTGGGCGGCGAACTGGATTTTTACGCGCTGGCCGAGGAGCTGCCGCAGCAGCAAGACCTGTTGGACGAACAGGATGATGCGCCGATTATCCGCCTGATCAACGCCTTACTGAGCGAGGCGATCAAAGAGCGCGCCTCCGATATCCACATCGAAACCTACGAGAGCGAGCTGGTGATCCGTTTTCGCATCGACGGCGCGCTGCGGCGGATTTTGGCGCCGCAGCGCAAGCTGGCGGCGCTGCTGGTGTCGCGCATCAAGGTGATGTCGAAGCTGGATATCGCCGAGAAGCGCGTGCCGCAGGATGGACGCATGGCGCTGAAGGTCGGCGGGCGGGCGATTGACGTGCGGGTGTCGGTGATGCCGGCCAGCCACGGCGAGCGCGTGGTCATGCGCCTGTTGGACAAACAGGGCGTGCGGCTCGAACTGCCCAGCCTGGGCATGACGCCGGCACATCAGCAGGCGTTGCTGCGCCTGATCCGCCAGCCGCACGGCATTATTTTGGTCACCGGGCCGACCGGCTCCGGCAAAAGCACCACGCTCTATACCTTGCTCAGCCAGATCAACGATGAACAGCGCAACATCATGACGATCGAAGATCCCGTCGAGTATGAGTTGGCCGGCATTGCGCAGACGCAGGTGAATCCCAAGGTGGACATGACCTTCGCGCGCGGGCTGCGCGCGCTGCTGCGTCAGGATCCCGACGTGGTGCTGATCGGCGAGATCCGCGACGGTGAAACGGCGCAGATCGCGGTGCAGGCCTCATTGACCGGGCATCTGGTGCTGTCGACCCTGCATACCAACACGGCGATCGGCGCCGTGACCCGGCTGCGGGACATGGGAGTCGAGCCGTTTCTGCTTTCGAGCTCGCTCAGCGGCGTGTTGGCGCAGCGCCTGGTGCGCCGGCTGTGCCCGCAGTGCCGTGAGCCTTATGCGTTGCCTGACGCGCAGCGGCGCCTGCTGGGGCTGCCACCGACGCCGGCGGTGACCTGCTGGCGCCCGTTGGGGTGCGAGGCCTGCGGTGGGCAGGGATATCACGGCCGAATCGGCTTGCACGAATTGTTGGTGCTGGATGAACCGATGCGCATGGCGATCCATCGCGGTGAGGGCGAGTTGGATATCGCGAAACTGGCCGCCGAACGCTATCTGCCGCTGCGCCAGGATGGTATCGCCAAAATGCGCGCCGGGGAGACCAGCCTGGAGGAAGTGCTGCGAGTGACGCGCGAAGGGGACGGCGATGAAGTTTGATTATCGCGCCTGCGATCGTGAGGGGCGCGCCCAGCGCGGCGTGTTGGAGGCGGATTCTCTGCGCCACGCCCGCGATCGCCTGCGTGAAAAGGGGTGGCAGGTGCTGGCGGTGCAAGCGCGCAGGCGGCCCGCTTTCGCCGGCATGTTTGCCGGCCGCTGGATGAGCGGCGTGAGCAGTGGCGATGTGGCGCTGTTGACCCGGCAGCTGGCGACGTTGCTGTCCGCTGCGCTGCCGCTGGAGGAAGCGCTGATGGCGGTGGCGCGGCAAACGGAGAAGAAAGGTCTGCAGGCGGCGTTGGTTCAGGTGCGGCAGCGCATCCTGGAGGGCTTCCCGCTGGCGCAGGCGCTGGGACAGTATCCGCAGATTTTTGACCGCCTCTATTGCGCCATGGTGGCCGCCGGTGAGATTTCCGGCCATCTGGCGCCGGTGCTGGAACGGCTGGCCGACTACGTCGAACAGCGCCAGCAAATGAAGAACAAAATCGTGCAGGCGCTGGTGTACCCGATGGTGCTGACGGCGGTGGCGATCGGCGTGGTGGCGATCCTGTTGACGGCGGTGGTGCCGAAGGTGATCGAACAGTTTGTGCATATGAAGCAGACCTTGCCGCTGTCGACCCGGATGCTGCTCGGCGCCAGCGACGGGCTGCGCCGATGGGGGGCGTTGGCGCTGATATCGGTGCTGACGGGCCTTGGCGCTTTCCGCTATCGCCTGCGGGATCCGGCGCGACGCGTGCGCTGGCATGCGTTCATCCTGCGGTTGCCGGTGGTCGGCAAGCTGTCACTGGCGGTGAATACGGCGCGCTACGCCAAAACGCTGAGCATTTTGAACGCCAGCGCGGTGCCGTTGCTGGAGGCGATGCGCATCAGCGCCGGCGTGTTGGGCAATGATGCCGCCCGCAAACGGCTGCTGGCGGCGATGGAGCGAGTGCGGGAGGGCGAAGGATTGTCGCCGTCGCTTGAGGGCACCGCGCTGTTCTCACCGATGATGCGGCACATGATCATGTCCGGCGAGCGCAGCGGTGAGCTGGACATGATGCTCGAACGGGCGGCGACGATGCAGCAGGAGGCCTTCGGCCGGCAAGTCACGCTGGCGCTGGGGCTGTTTGAGCCTTTATTGGTGATCGCGATGGCCGGCTCGGTGCTGTTTATCATCTTGGCCATCCTGCAGCCGATATTGCAGCTCAATAATATGGTCGGCTAATCATGCCGTTAATGGAGAGTAAAGTGAGTCATATCAGCAAGATGCGCAGGTCGCGGCAGCGGGGGTTTACGCTGCTGGAAATCATGGTGGTGATCGTCATTCTGGGGCTGTTGGCCAGCCTGACCATTCCCAGCCTGATGGGAAACAAGGAGAAGGCCGATCGACAAAAGGCCGCCAGCGATATCGTCGCGTTGGAGAACGCGTTGGATATGTACAAGCTGGACAACGGGCGTTATCCCAGCGCGGAACAGGGGCTGGCGGCGCTGGTGACCCGGCCGGCGCTGGCGCCGATCCCGAGAAATTATCCCGAAGACGGTTATATCCGCCGGTTGCCGCAAGATCCCTGGGGGCAGGAGTATCGTCTGCGTAATCCGGGGCGTCACGGCAAGCTGGACGTGTTTTCTCTGGGCCCGGACGGCATCGCCGACACCGATGACGATATCGGCAACTGGGTGGCCGACGCCGACGCGCCATGAGGCGCACGCGCGGCTTTACGCTGCTGGAGATCATGCTGGTATTGCTGCTGCTGGGGGTAACCAGCGGCCTGGTGATGCTGAGTTTTCCGGCGGATGAGAAAGCGTTGGCACGGCAGGGGGAGCGGCTGAATCATTGGCTGAATGCCCTCGCCGAGCGGGTCGAGCGCGAAGGGGTGAGTTATGGCGTGGCGTTCGGCAGCGGCGGTTGGCGCAGCGTTGCCGCCACGGGGCAGGAACGTCGGGAGGAATATGCCCTGCCGGACGGCATCGCGCTGTGGCTGAGCGTTGAAGGGCAAACCGTCGCGCTCGATGACGCGGCGGAGCGGCCGCCGCAGGTGTGGCTGTATCCGGGGGGCGAAACCACGGCGTTCAGCGTAGCGCTGTCGCAGGGGCGGTGCCTGTGGCGATTGCAGGCGCCCGGTTACTTCGTATTTGAAACGACGGACATTCGTTGCGATGACGCGGAAAATGAGACGCCAGCAGGGCATGACGCTGCTGGAAGTGATGGTGGCGTTGATGATCTTCGCCATCGGTTGTCTGGCACTGATCAACAGCACCGGCGGCCAGGTGCGTAGCCTGAGCGAGATCGAAGCCAAGACCGTTGCGCTGTGGGTCGCGGACAACCAGCTGACGCTGCTGCAGCTCGATCCGCATCCGCCGACGCTGGCCTGGCATTCGGGTACCACGGTGATGGCCGGTGAGGCCTGGTACTGGCGTTATCGCGGGCAGGAGACCAGCGACGCCGGAATGCGGGCGATCGCGATCGAAGTCAGGCGCGATCCGCAGGATCGCAACGTGTTGGCGGCGTTGCAGGCTTACCGGGAGTTGCCATGACTCGCGCTTTGCAACGCGGTTTTACGCTGGTGGAAATGCTGCTGGCCATCGCCCTGTTCGCCATGCTGTCGCTCACCGCCCTGGCGGTCTTCAGGGGCGTGCTGAAAAACGACGAAATTACCCAGCGTAAATCGACGCAGCTGACCCAGCTGCAACGGGCGCTGGCGATCGTCGAGCGTGATTTTGCTCAGGCGCAGGTGCGTGCGCCGATCGGTGATCAACGCAGGCCGGCTGCGCCGGAATTCGCGGTGCTGCAGACGGCGGAGGGGGAAGACGCGGATTTTCAGCTGTTGCTGATCCGAAGCGGCTGGCCGAATCCGCAGGCCCGGCTGCCGCGTGCCACGCAGGAACGGGTGGCCTATCGCCACCGGCAGGGGCGGCTGGAGCGCCTCAGTTACCCGAATTTGAGCAGCCCGCAGGCGATGGCGCGCAGCGTGCTGTTGCTGCCGGAGGTGACGCGGTTCCGCCTGCGTTTTTACCGGCAAGGCGAATGGTTGACGGCCTGGCGCGCCGGTGGGCTGCTGCCGCAGGCGGTGGAGATTACCGTCGAAACCCCCGCGTTGGGGGAAATACGGCGCATCATCGCGCTGCCCTCGGCGAGGCCATGATGAAAAAACAACGTGGTATGGCGCTGTTGATGGTGCTGCTGATGATGTCGCTGATGGCGATCGTGGCGGTCAATATTAACGACAACTGGCAGCGTTCGCTGGCGCGCACCCAGTCTCAGCAGGATCGGCTGAGAGCGAAATGGCTGCTGTTGGGCGGGGAGATCTACGCCCAACAGCGGTGGCGGCAGGCAGGAGAGCAGCGCAAGGCCTGGGGAGCCTCTGGGGCGGCGTTCAGTATGCGTACCGAAGAGGGGGAGGTGGCAATACGCCTGCGCCGGGCCGATGCCTGTTTTAACGTGAACGCCCTGATCCGCGCCGCCGGCCCAACGGAGGTCGGGGATAGCGAGGGGGCACCCCCCAATAAGGAGAGGCGGATATTCATGCTGTTACTGAACAACCTGGGGATCGCCGACGCGCAGGCGGGCGCGATTGCCGATGCGATCGTCGCCCGGGCTTATGGCGAAGGGTATCTGATGGGGGATATCAGCGAACTGCGGGAGCTGGCCGGCATCGATCGTGAGCTTTACCTGCGCCTCGCGCCGCAGCTTTGTGCGGTGCCGGATGCTGAATTGCAGATCAACCCGGACGCCGTGGATGAGGCCCGCTTGCCGCTGCTGCGGGCGATGCTGATGAACGCCCTGAACGGTGAACGGCTGCGGGCGTTGCTGGCGGTTCGCCCGCCGCAGGGTTGGCAGACGCTGACGTTTTTGTCGCAGGAAAAAGCGCTGCAAGCCTTGGATGACGACGCTCTCGACGAGCGATTGAGGTTCGACGACAGCCGCTGGATTGCGCAGCTGCAGCTGACGCTGAACGACGGGCACTATCGGCTTGTCAGCGCGTGGCAACCGGGTCCGTCAGGCGTCACGGTCAGCGGACGCCGGTTCGACAGAGGGGAGGGATAAACGGTGGCGAACACAATCCTGCTTATCGCGCTGAGCGAAGACTCGATGGCCGATGTGCGCTGGGGCCACGTCGGCGAGACGCGCTGCCGCTTTGGCGCCCGCCTCGATCTGACCGACGGCGGCGGCGAGTTGGCGGCCATGGCGCAGGGCAGCCGAGTCGTGATACTGGTGCCTGCCCGTCATGTGGTGCTGAGACAAACGACATTCCAGGGCAAGGCCCGGCAGGCGACGCCGCTGGCGCTGGCCTACGCCCACGAGGCCGGGCTGTTGACCGATACCGAGCAGATGCACTGGGCGGTGCTGGGCAAGGCGCAGCGTGACTTCACCCTCGCCGGCGTCGCGCTGGCGCAGATGCAGGGCTGGGTCGAGCGCCTGAGCGCCTGCGGCATTCGCGCCGATAAAATGCTGCCCGACGTGCTGGCATTGCCGCTGCCGGGCCAATGCAGCGCGCTGCGCTGGCGCGATCGCTGGCTGATCCGAACGGGGAATGGGCAGAGCATGTCGCTGCCCGATGCCTGGTGGGATTGCACTCCGCTGCCGACGCCGGATTGGTGTCTGCACTGCGGCGGGGAGATTCCGGCGGACTGGGAAGCGGTGCGCATTGACGAGGATCCGCTCTGGCAACTGGCGCAAGAGGCCTGGAGCAGCCCCGCCACGCTGCTGCAGGGGCGTTTCAAACCGAGCGTACGCTGGCCGCGCCGTCTGCCCGATAAGACCGCCTGCGCGCTGCTGTTGCTCAGCGGTTCGCTGCTGGTGGGCGGTTTGCATCACCAACAGATGGCCCGGCAGAACGAGAGCCGGATAGCGGTACTGTCTCAGCGCCTGCTGCCTGGTCAGACCGCGCCGGCGTTGGTGGAACAGGTGGCTAAAGCGCAGGTGCGGCGTATGCAAGACGCCCTGAATGCGCCGCAGCTGTTCAGGCTACTGCCCTACGCGGCCGGGGCGCTCGCTTTATGGGCGCCCCCGCAGCTGCAGGCGCTGGCTTTCGACGCTGCCGACGACCGTCTGGTGGTGACGGTGAATAGAAACGACGTGCCATTGCCGGCGCCGGTTAACGATGGCGAGGTCAGCATGACGTTCAGCGAAGGCGGTGCGCCCAACCAGGCGGTCCTGACGGTGAGAGGTGAGCGATGAATATCGGGTGGCGCGATAAGGCATTGCGGCGGGCGGTGCTGTTAAGCCTGTTGCTGTTGGTAGCCTGCGGCTACTGCCTTTATCAGTTTTCACAGGCGCAGAAAAGCGCACAACGGCTGGCGGCGCTGCAGGGGCAGGCACGCGTCATCCAGCAACTGCAGGCTCGCTTGCCGCCGGGCGCCGCTGCGCGCGAGCAACTGCCGGAGCGGCTGCGGCAGAGCGCGCAGGCGCACCGCATTCCCATCGCCGACCTGACGGAAAGTGACGTGGAGATGCTGGTGAGGCTGCCGCCTGTGCCGTTCGAAAGCCTGCTGTCGTGGCTGGCCGCCCTGCAACGCGAGCACGGTATCCGCGTGCTCGCGCTCGCCGTGGAGCGCGCGGGGCAGGCGCCGGGCGTAGTGCAGGTCAGCCTGCTGCAGGTGACAACGCAGCCGTCGATGTAACCCACGCTAACGAATCATCAGGAATCAGAAAAAATCATGCTATTCGCCCTAAACGCGGCGGCGGATGAACACTGGCTGTTATTTAGCGCCGTGTTGAGTCTGTGCGTCGGCAGTTTTATTAACGTGGTCGTTTATCGGCTGCCTATCATGCTTGAGCGTGAAATAGAAACGACGCAGGCCGAGCGGTTTGATCTCGTTTGGCCGCGTTCATTTTGCCCGTCATGCACAAAACAATTATCGGCGTTCGATAATATTCCTTTATTAAGTTGGCTGCTGTTGCGTGGCCGCTGTCGTTATTGCCGCAGCCCTATTTCCGTGCGTTATCCACTGGTGGAGTTATTTCTGATGCTGATGGGAATCATGCTGGCCTGGCATCTCGGCATTGGGCTGGATTGGTTTTTCATGCTGGCGTTTGTTGCGTTGTTGCTGGCGCTGGCGGCGATTGACAGCGAGCGCCAACTCCTGCCGGATTGCCTGACGCTGTCGCTGTTGTGGGGCGGGTTGCTGTGGCATTGCCTCGCGCACCCGGCCTTTTTGCCGGCGGCGGTTGTCGGCGCGATGGCGGGCTATCTGACGTTGTGGCTGCTGTATTGGGTATTTCGTCTGGCGACTGGCCGTGAGGGGCTGGGATACGGCGATTTTAAACTGTTGGCGGCGCTTGGCGCCTGGGGCGGCTATGCCGCTTTGCCGTCGATCCTGCTGTTCGCCTCCGCCGGCAGCCTGCTATGGCTGTTGCTGCGCGTATGGCGCGGCGGTGATGGAACTCAGCCCCTGCCTTTCGGGCCGGGGCTGGCGACGGCGGGCGCAGGCGCGGTCGCCTGCCAATGGTTTGTGCTGCCGCTGGGGGGCTAACGGCGCTGGGCTAAAAAGGGCGCCAGTGACCGATTGAATTCGCTGCACTTCTCCTGCAGCGGCGTGGTGTCGGCCGCCAGCTGTGCGGCGACGTGTTGACCTGCAGCAAGCAACTGGGCGCGATTGAGCGCCGGCGACCAGCCTTTTTTCTCTGCTTCCTGCAGCGCCGCCGCCGTGAGCTTATCGTCGGCCGGGATGTCGGCGCGATTGCAACGCTCTCTCAAAAACAAGCCGGCGCCAACCAGCGACGACAGCTGGTCGCGTTGGGCGGCGGCGTCAGGGGCGGATTTGGCGGCGTGCTGGCAGCCGGAGAGCAGCAGGGAGGCCAAGACCGCTGCGGCGATATTTTTCAATGTCACGTTATTCTCTCTGTGGAATAGGAACGGTGCGCTTATTTCTTTCGCCGCACGGCGGCGCTTCACGATTTCCGGATTATTTTAAACGTTTGTCATGTCATTTAATATCTTGGTCGTATTAGGTTTTATTATTTTAATGCATTCTAAGTGCCGGGCGTTCAGGGCTTCTACTTATTATTCCTCTCGCGGTATCGCCGCACCTCTTTGAGTTTCTTCTCACTCAGTTGGAATCCAATAAATTTAACTGGAGTCGTAATGAAATTATCCAAAATCGCCCTGATGATGGCAACGCTCGCTGCCTCGTCGGCCGCCTGGTCGCATGGGTATATCGAAGTTCCCGAAAGCCGCGCCTACAAGTGCAAGCTGGGTAGCAATACCGACTGCGGCCGGGCGCAGTGGGAACCGCAAAGCGTTGAGCAAATTTCCGGCTTCCCTGGCGGCGCTACGCCGCTCGACGGTCAGCTGGCCAGCGGCGGGGTTAATGGCTTCGAACCGCTGGATCGCCAGGGCGTCAACGTCTGGGCGTTGAACACCATGAAGCCGGGGCCGCAGACGTTCACCTGGTACCACACCGCCAAGCATAAAACCAATAACTGGCGTTACTACATCACCAAACAAGATTGGGACGTGAACAAACCGCTGTCGCGCGAGGCTTTCGAAAAAGAGCCGTTCTGCGAAGTTGATGGCCATGCTCAGGCGCCAAAAGATCGCGAAGTGCATCAGTGCGTGGTGCCGGAGAGAACCGGCTATCAGGTGATTTACGGCGTGTGGGAAATCAATGACACGGTAAACAGTTTCTATCAGGTGGTTGACGTTAACTTCGAAGACGACGGCGTCGTATCCGAATGGCGCAAGCAGCTGCAGGGTTCCCTCACCGGTAAAAACCTGCAGGTTGGCGACAAAGCGATCGCTCGCTTCTTCGACGCAAACGGTGAAGTGCTGGCGATGAAAACCGAGCTGGCGATCGACAGCGAGGCGCTGACCGACAAAAACCGCTGGAGCCACGCACTGGCTACCAAGATCAACGCCGAACAGAAAGCGGTGCGCGCCGGGGTGAAGGACGGCAAAGGTAACGTCAACCCGGTATTCGGCAATAACGCGGTCTTCGCCAAGCAGGGCAGCACGATGAAGAGCGTGGTGATTTCCTATGATGAAAATACACCTGAGATTACCGAAGAGATTCGTATTGGCAATCTGTCCAGCACCAAGATCAAGGATGGTAAAGCCCAACTGACCTTCAATGCCGAGGTTAAAGGCAAGCTGACGGTTGAAGCGCGCGTTTACGATCACGGTCAGACGGAGAAAGGCTATGTGAAAGAGACGCTGGAAGACGCAAGCCAGCCGCTGACCATCGCGCTGAGCAACGTCAGCGAGGGCCACCACATGCTGAAAGTGATCGCCAGCAACGATAACGGGCAGAGCATTCAGCCTGATATCGAAAACTTCAATCTGGAAGCCGACTCCACCGGCGGTGGCGGCAATGGCGACTACAACTTCGTCTTCCCGAACGAGCTGAGTAAATACACCGCCGGCACCACGGTGCTGCAGCAGAAGGACGGCAAGGTGTATCAGTGCAAACCTTTCCCTTACAGCGGTTACTGCATGCAGTGGAACAGCGGCGCGACTCACTATGAGCCGGGCGTGGGATCCAACTGGCAGGATGCCTGGGTTCTGAAAAAGTAAGCGTAAATCGGATAGCCAAGCGGCCAGCGATGGCCGCTTTTAAAGGAGTTTTATGTCACACGAACCTGCCCGTTACGATCTTTTCAGTCGGTTACTGCATTGGGGCATTGCCGCGGTCATGATCTACGTAATGATTGTCGGTTATTCGCTGCATTTTATGACGGATGCGCGCATCTTCGCTTTTTTCTCCGTGACCAATATGTCGTTGGCTTTGGTGCTGACACCGCTGATGGCGGCGCGCTTTATCTGGCGCTTTTTCCGGCCGAAGGTGCCCTATGGCGATATGCTGCAAGGGCACGAGAAGGGATTGGTGCATTTGCTGCACGAAATATTCTACCTGCTGATTTTCGTGGTGCTGATCAGCGGATTCCTCATGCTGGAGCACGGCTTTGCCGTTTTCGGTGCGATTGACTTCCCACGCCCGATTGCAAATCTCGACGTTAACCGCTTCTTTTTCGCCGTGCACCGCTATTCGTGTATCGCGCTGTCGGCCATGATCGTGCTGCACGTTGCGGCGGTGATTAAACACCACTGTTTTGCCCGGCAGGCGATTTTGCGCCGCATGCTCTGATTTTAAGGGGCGATCACGCCGCCCGGCGAGGCAGTGCGGCGGCGTGGCCGCGAGGGGTATAGGTTAGGAGGGATTGGCTGCATGGCCGTTACGCTGGTGGCCGTTAAGAAGGGGGCGAGAGTCATCACGCGTTAATCGCGTTATACCCCGAACAGGAACAGAGAAGTGTTGCTATTTATTATTAACGATAAAGATGAACGTAATTAACATTTCATTGTCAATAGGAAAAATACGTATTTAACGTGGACATTGAAGCCGATAAAAGCATCGGCTCAACGCGTTGGGGTCTGATTACCTGACATATTTCCAAACGGAGGTGGGGATTTTGTCATACAGTTTGTTCATGGTGAGCTCCGCCAGACGGTGATCGGCCGCTGAGTAAAACAGCTCCAGTTCATCATCGGAAAGCTCGTACTTATTTTTCTCAATAACACGTTCGAGAGTATCAATCGTGGTGCATTTACGTAAACGCATCAGATAGTCGGTTTTAGTCATGGTGGCCTTTTAGTTTAATAACCGTAAAATAGCTCGGGAATAATTATCCCCTAAGTTTTCATTGTCGTACAGATGTCCTCTCCTGAGAACATTCTGAATAATCTCGCCTTGGTCTTTTGCCAGCGGCGCAGGTCGGAATCATTGATACCGTAGCTGCTGAACAGCGTATAAGTATCGTCGAGATATTCTTCGACTAACTCCGACAGGTCTGATTCGTCCATGTATTTAATTTTATAACTCATCACAAACGAAGCGATATGTTCGATCAACTCATTAAGCTGCAGGTTGACGGAGGATGTCGGATCGTTGACCCACCCGTGGTGGCTGTCTCCCAGGGTAGCGATACCTTCATCATACAAATTTTCGCACAAGAATTTGAGCTGAGCAATGTCGTGTCGCTTAGGCGAATACTCATCCATATCATCCCCTCCGTAAGTCTTAATTGCGGTGTGATAACACTATGTGAGTAAGCTGATTTACATCATGAACGGAGGCAGCTTAACGGTGGTTAAATAAACTTCCCGTAAAATGAATATAAATCATTTTTTCGCGTTTGGCCTGCAGTTATTACGTAAACTTACAATTCATCCGCAGTTGATGGACGTGAGTTATCAATGATGTCGAAGATTAAACCCCGCTCCGTCACTCGAAACCGGACGCTGTCGTTGATGATATCTTCGCTGTTGATATCCAGACAGGCATTAAAAATGCCCCACTTATAGCGATAACTCATTGAATAACCGCCGTCACCTTGTTGCACTATATCAAGTATTTCTAATGAATCTTCGGCATAGCGTGCGCTTTCAGAATAAAAACTGAGTCCACTGGTCAGCGCCGGCACTAACTCCGCTATATTGTCATTAATCACTTTCTTTAATTTTTTAACAGAAAGTGCGTTGACGTCCAGGCTACAGGCAAGGGTAACAAGCATTAAGATCGGCCAACAGCAATGTTATCTGCTTATCTTACTCCTTTTCCACACGCGCCGGTAAATTTTTCGATTTACCGCTGTTCTTTACCCTATGCCAACATTTCTGTTGAACGGGAATATCCCTGAGATTGATAAGGGGAGCGTGGCGGGGGAGAGCCGCTGCGCGGGGCTGTTACGTTCCGTTGCATTAATTGGCACGGCAGGGCTTGAGACGTTGTAGTGAGTGTGATGTTATATTGTAACCATTATTCCATCGCGTTGGTCACGACATTGACTCCCTCTTCACAACATGACGCTGCGTCGTCACTGAATTCGTTGTTTACCACCTCCGCTGCCGTGCGCTGTTCGGGGGCCGTTGTGCTGCTGGCCCTGTTGTGGCTCGGCATTTTCTGGGCGGTGTCGCTGCCATGATCACCTTGCGTCAGTTGGCGATAGGCTATGGGGCCACGCCACTTTTCCCGCCGCTGAGCGGGCAGTTTACTGCCGGATCGTTAACCGCGGTGGTGGGCGTCAACGGGGCGGGTAAGTCGACGCTGCTGAAAACCTTCGCCGGATTGTTGCCGCCGTTGGGGGGCAGCCTGAGTTTTAGCGGCGGAAAGCCACCGCGCAGAGCGTATTTACCGCAGCAGGCGGAACTGGATCGGCAGTTCCCTATCGCGGTGAGCGATCTGGTGGCGATGGGCTGTTGGCCGCAAAGCGGCATGTTCGGCGGCATGAACAAGCGTGCGACGAGCCAGGTCAATGAGGCGCTGGCGAACGTTGGCATGAGTGCGCTGGCGCGCAGCCCGGTGGGCGAGCTGTCCGGTGGCCAGCTGCAGCGAGTGCTGTTTGCGCGCCTGCTGGTCCAACAGGCGCCGCTGATCCTGCTGGATGAACCTTTTACCGGCATCGACAGCGCCACCACGCAGATTTTGCTGCAGGCGATTGCGCAACTGCACCGGCAGGGGAGAACGGTGATTGCCGTGCTGCACGATATGTCGATGGTTGCCGAGCATTTCCCGCAGGCGCTGTTGCTGACGCCGCAGGCTTGCCACTGGGGCGCGGCTGAGCGGGTGCTGGAGCAGGTGCCGAGGTATCGCGCCGAACGGCAGCCGGATCTGCGGGCGGTGGCGCCATGATGCTGTTGCATGGGCTTATCGATCCTTTCCTCTCTTTCGGTTTTATGCGCCGTGCGCTCATGGCGTGCCTGGCGCTGTCGCTCAGCGCAGCCCCGCTGGGCGTGTTTCTGCTGCTGCGCCGCATGAGCCTGGTCGGGGACGCATTGTCCCACGCGGTGTTGCCGGGCGCGGCGATCGGTTATCTGATCTCCGGCATGTCGCTGGTGGCGATGGGCGTGGGCGGCTTTATTGCCGGGCTGGCGGTGGCGATGCTGTCCGGCCTGGTGAGCCGCCGCACGCCGTTAAAAGAAGATGCCAGCTTCGCCGGGTTCTATCTGGGGTCGTTGGCGCTGGGAGTCACGCTGGTCTCGCTGCGCGGTTCCAGTGTGGATCTGCTGCACGTGCTGTTCGGTTCGATTCTGGCGGTCGATGCGCAGGCCATGCTGATGGTCGGTGCAATCGCCTCGGTTTCGCTGCTGGCGCTGGCGGCGCTGTATCGCGCGTTAGTGATCGAATCCTTCGACGTGACTTTTCTGCGCGTCAATGCGCCGCGCCGGTTGGCGCTGATCCACGGCCTGTTTCTGGCGCTGGTGGTGGTCAATCTGGTGGCGGGATTCCAGATCCTCGGCACCCTGATGTCGGTGGGGCTGATGATGCTGCCCGCCGCCAGCGCGCGCTTCTGGGCGCGCAATCTGCCGCAGACGCTGGCGACGGCGATGGGCATCGGCGCGCTTTCCAGCGTGATTGGGCTGGTGTGGTCCTATTACGCGTCATTGCCTGCCGGCCCGGCGATCGTGCTCAGCGCCAGCGTCATCTTTTTCGTCTCGATCCTGTTTGGAACGCGCGGAGGCATTTGCGCCTTCGCGCGCCGTTGAGAAGTGCCCTTTGCAAGGAGAAAGTATGAAACGTTTACCTATATCGCTGGCGGTTGCTGCTCTGCTGGCCAGCCCATTGGCGATGGCGAAGACCGTCGACGCCGTCGCCAGCTTTTCCATTCTGGGCGATATCGTCAAACAGGTGGGAGGCGATCACGTCAAGGTTAGCACGCTGGTGGGGCCGGATGGCGATCCGCACAGTTTCGAGCCTTCGCCGCAGGACGGCAAGACGCTGGCTCAGGCTGATGTGGTGTTCGTCAGCGGCCTGGGACTGGAAGGGTGGATCGATCGTCTGGTCAGCGCTTCGGGTTATAAAGGGCAGGTGATCACCGCTTCACAGGGGATCAGCACCCGCCAAATGGAGGAGGACGGCAAACCGATTACCGATCCTCACGCCTGGAACAGCATGAAAAACGGCGTGCAGTACGCCACCAACGTGATGAACGCCCTGATTGCCGCCGATCCCGAAGATGCCAACTATTTTCGCCAGCGCGGAGCCGAATATATTCAGCAACTGCAAAAGCTGGACCTGTGGGCCAAAACCCAGTTCGCGGCAGTACCGCCACAGAAACGCAAGGTGCTGACCAGCCATGATGCGTTTGGCTACTTTGGGCAAGAGTACGGCGTCACCTTCCTTGCCCCGGTCGGGTTTTCCACCGAGGCCGAAGCCAGCGCCAGCGACGTGGCGGGCCTGATCAAGCAAATCAAACAGGAAAAGGTCAACGCTTACTTTATCGAAAATCAGACCGATCCGCGGTTGGTGAAACAGATCGCCGCCGCCACCGGCGCCAAGGCGGGCGGCGAGCTGTACCCTGAAGCGCTCTCCCGCGCGGGCGGCCCGGCGGCCACCTATGAGCAGGCGTTCAAGCACAATGTCGACGCACTGCTGAGCAGCATGAAGTAATCTCTGCCCCCGCCTGCCGGCGGGGGACGGCTTGCAGGCACTTTCTCGCCATAAAAAAAAAGCCCCGTTGAGCTGCAACGGGGCTTTGCGACAGATGACACTTTGGAGTTAACGCTTTTTCTTACGTCCCTGTACCGCTTTGAATCGCGGATTGCTTTTACAGATCACATAGATGCGGCCACGACGGCGCACGACTTTGCAATCAGGGTGGCGGTTTTTCGCCGAACGCAATGAACTCAATACCTGCATGGGATTTCCTTGTTACTTATTGCCGATAAAGCGGCCAAAGCGCTGCTGGAAGCGCGCCGTGCTGCCTTCTTTGGAATAGTCTTTCTGCTTGCCGGTGTAATACGGATGCGAAGCAGAAGAGACGTCAAGGGTGACATACGGCCAGCTTTCGCCGTCCAGCTCGATGGTGCGATCGGTTTTGATGGTCGATCCCACTTTGAAGTAGGCATTGGCGCTAACGTCGTGGAACACCACGGTGCGATAATCGGGATGGATGCCGGGTTTCATAATGGCTCTCTCTTGTAATGTTATACTATAACAGTAATTATGCGCCGACCTGGCATCGCGATCAAGCGCAAATTGCACACAAGAGTGAATTAATGAGAACGGTTTGCATTAAGCAACTGAAGCAAAAGAAAAAGGCCGCATGCGCGGCCTTTTCGATTATCGGGTGGAGCTCACATCACTGAGCGATCAGTGGTGCTCTACCGGATGGCTGTGTTCCAGGTCCTCGTTCTTCTTGCTGAAGCGGCGGCGAACCACCACGAAGAACACCGGTACGAAGAAGATCGCCAAGACGGTGGCGGTGATCATCCCGCCCATTACGCCGGTACCTACCGCGTTCTGTGCGCCGGAGCCTGCACCGCTGCTGATAACCAGCGGCAGAACCCCGAGGATGAAGGCCAGAGATGTCATCAGGATTGGGCGCAGACGCATACGCACCGCTTCCAACGTCGCTTCGATCAGACCTTTGCCTTCTTTCTCCATCAGATCCTTGGCGAACTCAACGATCAGGATGGCGTTCTTCGCCGATAGACCTATGGTGGTCAGCAGCCCCACCTGGAAGTACACGTCGTTGTTCATGCCGCGCATCGTCGCGGCCAGCAACGCACCGATAACCCCCAGCGGCAATACCAGCATGACCGAGAACGGCACGGACCAGCTTTCATACAGCGCTGCCAGACACAGGAACACCACCAGAATCGAGATGGCGTACAGCGCCGGCGCCTGGTTGCCCGACAGACGTTCCTGATAGGACATACCGGTCCAGTCGTAACCGATGCCGCTTGGCAGTTTGGATGCCAGCTGTTCCATCAGGTTCATCGCTTCACCGGTACTCTTGCCCGGTGCGGCCTGGCCCAGAATTTCCATCGACGGCAAGCCGTTATAGCGTTCCAAGCGCGGTGAGCCGTATTCCCATTTCGCCGAAGAGAAGGCGGAGAATGGCACCATCTGGCCGCTCGTGCCGCGCACGTACCATTTGTTGATGTCTTCCGGCAGCATACGGAACGGCGCCTCGGCCTGCACGTACACCTTCTTCACACGACCGCGGTCGATGAAGTCGTTGACGTACGAACCACCCAGGGCGGTGCTCAGCGTGCTGTTGATGGTGGTGATGCTGACGCCCAGCGCCTTGGCTTTCTCCTGATCGACGATCAGTTTGAACTGCGGCGTATCTTCCAGGCCGTTCGGGCGCACGCCCACCAGCACGTCCGGATGCTGAGCAACCATGCCCAACAGCTGGTTACGCGCTTCGGTCAGTTTTTCGTGCCCCAGGCCGCCCTGGTCAATCAGCTCGAAGTCGAAGCCGGTTGCGGTACCGAGTTCGATAATCGCCGGCAGGTTGAACGGGAACACCAGGCCTTCTTTAATCTGCGAGAACGCACCCATGGCACGGCCTGCGATCGCCTCGACCTTGTTCCCGGCCCCTGGACGTTCACCCCAGTCCTTCAGGCTGACGAATGCCAGGCCGTTGTTCTGGCCGTTACCGTTGAAGCCGAAGCCCGCGACGGTAAACACCGAAACCACGTTGTCCTTTTCCTTGTTCAGGAAGTAGTCGGAGACTTCTTCCAGCACTTTGTTGGTACGGGACTCGGTGGCACCGGCAGGCAGCTGCACCATGGTCAACAGGATGCCCTGATCTTCGTCCGGCAGGAACGAGGAAGGCAGGCGCAGGAACAGCAGGCCCATGCCAACCACGATCAGCAGGTAGATGATCAGGTAGCGACCGGTGCTGCGCAGGATGTTGCCCACGCTGTCGGTATAGTGATGCGTGCTCTTCTCAAACATGCGGTTAAACCAGCCGAAGAAGCCTGTTTTAACCCCGTGATCGCCTTTCGGGATCGGTTTGAGCATGGTGGCGCACAGCGCCGGCGTCAGGATCAAGGCCACTAGCACCGACAGCGCCATCGCGGACACGATGGTGATCGAGAACTGGCGATAGATAGCGCCGGTTGAACCGCCGAAGAACGCCATCGGCACGAATACCGCCGACAGCACCATGGCGATACCCACCAGCGCGCCCTGGATCTGGCCCATCGATTTACGGGTCGCTTCTTTCGGCGGCAGCCCCTCTTCGGACATAACGCGCTCGACGTTTTCCACCACTACGATGGCGTCATCCACCAGCAGGCCGATCGCCAACACCATGCCGAACATCGTCAGGGTGTTTATCGAGAAGCCAAACGCCGCGAGGATCGCAAAGGTCCCCAGCAGTACTACCGGCACCGCGATGGTTGGGATCAGCGTCGCGCGGAAGTTCTGCAGGAACAGATACATCACCAGGAATACCAGGATGATGGCTTCGATCAGCGTTTTCACCACTTCGTTGATGGAGATTTTAACGAACGGGGTGGTGTCGTACGGATAAACCACTTTCATCCCTTGCGGGAAGAAGGGCGCCATCTTGGCCAACTCGTCTTTCACACCTTTGGCGGTGTTCAGGGCGTTGGCGCCGGTTGCCAGTTTGATACCCAGACCGGCGGCCGGCTTGCCGTTGTAGCGAGCGGTAACGGCATAGCTTTCCGCGCCGCGCTCGATATGAGCGACGTCGCGCAGGCGCACCTGGGAACCGTCGGTATTTACCTTCAGCAGGATCTTGCCGAACTCTTCCGGCGAAGTCAGACGGGTCTGCGCGATGATCGAGGCATTCAACTGCTGCCCCGGCACCGGCGGCAGGCCGCCCAGCTGGCCTGCGGCGATCTGGTTGTTCTGCTCGGTGATGGCGGAGGTCACGTCCGTGGTCGTCAGCTGGTAGTTGTTCAGCTTGTTCGGATCCAGCCAGATACGCATCGCGTACTGGGCACCGAACAGCTGCACTTCACCCACGCCGGACGAACGGCTGATCGGGTCCTTGATGTTGGACGCCACGTAGTCCGCAATATCGTCCTGAGTCATGTTCGGATCGTCGGAAACGAAGCCGGCCACCATCAGGAAGCTGCTGCTGGATTTTTCTACTTTCAGGCCCTGTTGCTGAACTTCTTGCGGCAGCAACGGGGTGGCCAACGACAGTTTGTTCTGGACCTGAACCTGCGCGATGTCAGGATCGGTGCCGGAATCAAACGTCAGGGTAATGGTGACGCTACCAGAGGAATCACTGGTGGAGGACATGTACATCAGGTTATCGATACCGTTCATGTTCTGTTCGATAATCTGCGTGACGGTATCCTGCACCGTTTTGGCATCTGCGCCCGGGTAGTTGGCGGAAATGCTCACCGCCGGCGGTGCAATAGTGGGATACTGCGCGATAGGCAGTTTCATTATTGCAAGCACCCCCGCCAACATGACGATGATGGCGATTACCCAGGCGAAAATCGGGCGATCTATAAAGAACTTAGCCATGTATTACAGGCTCCTTTTTATGACTTCTGCGCTTCAGACTGCGGCTGTTTTTGCGCCTGAGTGTCAACTTCCTGCACTTTTACCTGCGCGCCCGGATGCACTTTCATCAGGCCGGAGACGATCACGCGATCGCCGGCTTTCAGGCCATCGGTAACCAGCCATTTGTCGCCAATCGCCTGGTCTGCCTTCAGCGTGCGCAGCTCAACTTTGTCGTCTGCCCCTACCACCAACGCCGTCGCGTCGCCGCGCGGGTTGCGGGTAACGCCTTGCTGAGGCACCAGCAGTGCATCGCTGCGCACGCCTTCGTCCAGACGGGCGCGCACGAACATGCCCGGCAGCAGCGTATCGTTCGGGTTAGGGAACAGGGCGCGAATGGTGATGGAGCCGGTGGTCTCATCGACGGTGACGTCGGAGAACTCCAGCGTGCCTTCCTGCGCGTATTCAGCGCCGTTTTCCAGCATCAGTTTCACCTTGGCCTTGCCGTTTTCCTGCTTCAGCGCGCCGCTGGCCAGTTCTTGCTTCAGGCGCAGGAAGTCGGTGCTCGACTGGGTGACGTCGACATACATCGGATCCAGCTGCTGCACGGTGGACAGGGCGGTCGCCTGGCCGTTGCTGACCAGTGCGCCTTCGGTCACGGCGGACTTGCCGATGCGGCCGGAGATCGGGGAGGTCACCTTGGTGTATGCCAGGTTGATGCGCGCGGTTTCCACGGCGGCCTTGGCGGCCACGACGGCGGCGTCCGCCTGCTGCAGCGTGGAGACGGCGTTGTCGTAGTCCTGTTTACTGATGTAGCTCGTGCCCAGCAATGGCTTGTAGCGGTTTACCGTCACGCGTGCGATGGAAGCGCTGGCCTGCGCTTTGGCCAAATCGCCTTTCGCGCTGTCGTAGCTGGCCTGATAGGTGGCGGGATCGATTTGGTACAGAGACGTCCCGGCTTTGATATCGCTGCCTTCAACGAAGTTGCGCTTCAGGATGATGCCGCTGACCTGAGGGCGAACTTCGGCGATGCGATACGCAGCGGTGCGGCCAGGAAGATCGGTAGTGATGTTGAGAGGCTCGGCTTTCAAGGTCACTACGCCCACTTCAGGAGCCTGCTGGTGGGCGCCTTGCTGTTGGGTTTCTTTATCGTTACATCCTGTTAGCACTAAGCTGCCTGAAAGCATCAGAACGGCCGCCAGAGGCGTTAACCCTCTGTTTTTGTTCATAGAAAAACCTCAAGTGTCCGATTTCAAAATGATCAATGGATCACAAGCTTTAAAACCCATTGCTGCGTTAATTATATGTGCGTGCTATGGTACATACATTCGCGAATGTATGTAAATCACACTCCCCCTAAATAACAATGCCATGGCACGAAAAACCAAACAGCAGGCGCAAGAAACCCGACAGCAAATCCTTGATGCTGCGGTGAGAGAGTTCTCTGAACGTGGCGTTGCTGCAACGTCACTGACAGATATTGCCACCGCTGCCGGGGTTACGCGTGGAGCCATCTACTGGCACTTCAAGAATAAGGTAGACCTGTTTAATGAAGTTTGGGAATCTACCGAGCCGAAAATTGACCAGCTCGAAACAGAGTATCAGGCAAAGTTTCCCGATAATCCACTGCGGGTTATCCGAGAAATTCTGATTTACATTCTGACGTCTACGGTTGAAGACGGCCGCAGGCGGGCGTTGATGGAAATTATATTCCACAAATGCGAGTTTGTCGGTGAAATGATGCCGCTGCTGGATTCGCGCAAGGTGCTGTACCTCGCCGGCTACGAACGCATCGAAGCGGTACTGTATAACTGCATTCACCACGGGCAATTGCCCGCCGATTTGCATACCCGCCGTGCGGCGATCATCCTGCGCGGTTATATCACCGGCCTGATGGAAAACTGGCTGTTTATGCCGGAAAGTTTCGATCTGCGGGCCGAAGCCGAAGCGCTGGTGGACGCGTTTTTGGAGATGCTGCAGTTTTGCCCCACCTTGCGCCTCAAACCCGACGCGGCGACGCCTGACGTCGACCGCCTTCCTTTATAAGGAGAGATTTCATGTCATCCATCGTTCTCATCGCCAATGGCGCCGCCTATGGCCATGAATCCTTGTTCAATGCGCTGCGGTTGGCCATCGCCATGAAAGAGCAGCAGAGCAGTCTCGACCTGCGGCTGTTTCTGATGTCCGACGCGGTGGTGGCCGGGCTGGCCGGACAGCAGCCGCACGAAGGGTATCACCTGCAGCAGATGCTGGAGATCCTCACCGCGCAGCAGGTGCCGGTCAAGCTCTGCAAGACCTGCGCCGACGCGCGCGGCGTCAGCCGCTTGCCGCTGGCGGACGGCGTGGCGATCGGTACGCTGGTCGAGCTGGCGCAGTGGACGCTGGCGGCGGAGAAAGTGCTGACTTTCTGATTTCGCGACAACGAGACATCACCGGCAACGTTTTTGTTGTTCGTTGCCCGCCGGCGGTCGTGATAATCTTCAGGCTTCTTTACCGATCCGAAGCCAAATCATGCATCGCTGGTTGACTCTGCCTTCTCTGACGCCGCTCACGTTTGTCGGCGCATGCCGGCGGCGCATCGCCGCCGTGACACTCCTTTTCCTGATTTTTGCGTGTTGCTTGCCGGCACAGGCGGCGCTGAACGGCGATCTGCCGCAGCGCAGCGAAGTGCAAAGCCAGCTGGAAACGCTGAACAAGCAAAAAGCCCTGACGCCGGTCGAAAAGCTCTCCCAACAGGATTTAACCCGTACGCTGGAGCTGCTGGACGCCATCGAGCGCAACCGGCAGGACGTCGCACAGCTCAAACAGCAGGTGCAGCAGGCGCCGGCGAAGCTCAATCAGGTCACCGCCGAACTGGATGCGCTGAAGCGGCCGACGGACAACGTGGCCGCGCGCGCCGCGCTGTTGCCGCTGTCGCTGCGCCAGCTGGAAAGCCGGCTGTATCAAACGCTCGACGAGCTGCAAAGCGCGCAGGAGAGCCTCTCGACCTACAACAGCCAACTGGTGTCGCTGCAAACCCAGCCTGAACGGGTGCAGAGCACCATGTACGCCGCTTCGCAGCGCTTGCAGGAGATCCGCAGCCAGCTCAGCGGCCAGACGCCGGGGCAAGATTCGCTGCGCAACAGCCAGCAGGTGATGCTGAACACCGAACAGGCGCTGCTCAACGCGCAGCTGGAGCTGCAGCGCAAGAGCCTGGAAGCCAACACCACGCTACAAGATCTGCTGCAAAAACAGCGTGATTACACCACGGCGCATATCGACGCGCTGGATCGGTCGGTGCAGCTGCTGCAGGAGCTCGTCAACAGCAAGCGCCTGACGCTGTCTGAAAAAACCGCCAAAGAGGCGCAGAACCCGGAAGACGCCACCGATATCCAGCACGATCAGTTGGTCAGCAAGCAGCTGGACGTCAACCGCCAGCTGAGCCAACAGCTGATTGCCGCCACCGAAGAGAGCAACACCCTGTTCCAGCAGAATATTCGGGTCAAAAACTGGCTCGATCGCGGTCTGCAGGCGGAACGTAACCTGAAAGAGCAGATCCAGGTGCTGAAGGGCAGCCTGGTGCTGTCGCGCATTCTGTATCAGCAGCAGCAGAGCCTGCCGCAGGGTACGCTGCTGGCGGATATAGACACGCGCATCGCCGATCTGCGGCTGGAGCAGTTCGATATCAATCAGCAACGCGACGATCTGTTCAAGGGGGAGGATTACATCAACCAGCTGGTGGCCGAAAGCAAGGAAAAGGCCGGCCCGGAAGTGATCGACGCGCTGAACGAGATTGTCGACATGCGCCGCGAGCTGCTGGATCAGCTGAACAAGCAGCTCAGCAACCAGCTGTCGCTGTCGATCAACCTGCAGATCAACCAGCAGCAGCTCACCAGCGTCTACGGCTCGCTGCAGGATACGCTGACCCAGCAGATTTTCTGGGTCAACAGCAACAAGCCGGTCGATCTGGCGTGGCTGAAGGCGATGCCTGAGGCGGTGCGCGATCAGCTCGCCGGGCTCGATATCAAATTCGACGGCGGCAAGCTAGTGCAGGGCGGCTTGAATGCGCTGGTGTTCCTGATCCCGATGCTGCTGGCGATCGGGCTATTGCGCTGGCGCTACCGGCTGATCGACGGCCATCTGCAAAAACTGGCCAACGACGTGGGGCAGCTTAAACGCGACGGCCAGCTGCATACGCCGAAGGCCATCGCGCTGACCTTGCTGAAGGTGTTGCCCGGCGCCGCGCTGCTGCTCGGCGTCGGTTTCTGGATGTATCGCGCGGATTTGGGCATCAGCGACTTTATCTGGGCGCTGTCGCAGCAGCTGGCGTTGTCGTGGCTGGTGTTCGGTTTCAGCTACCGCATGCTGAAGCCGGGCGGCATAGCCGAGCGGCATTTCAACTTCGGCGCCAACCTGTGCGCGCATTATCGTCGCCAGACGCTGCGGCTGGGGCTGGCGCTGCAGCCGTTGATCTTCTGGTCGGTCTTGGGCGAGAAAGCGCCGCTGCGTTTGGTGGAGGACGTCATCGGGCAGATCGTGGTGATGTTGACGCTGGCGCTGCTCACGGTGCTGGTGTTCCCGCTGTGCCGCGACAGCTGGCGCGAAAAGGGCTCGCACGCCGTGCGGCTGGTGGTGGTCACCGCGCTCGCCGCCACGCCGCTGATCCTGCTGGGGCTGATGTTTGCCGGCTACTTCTATACCACGCTGCGGCTGGCCAGCCGCTGGATAGACAGCCTGTATCTGTTCTTCCTGTGGAATATCGTGTACCTGACCGCGCTGCGCGGCCTGAGCGTGGCGGCGCGGCGTCTGGCCTATCGGCGCGCGTTGGCGCGGCGGCAAAATGTGGCGAAGGAGGGGGCCGAAGGCGGTGAAGCCGTGGTGGAAGAGCCGCCGTTGGCGCTCGATCAGATCAACCAGCAGTCGCTGCGCCTGACCACCCTGGTGCTGTTCGCCATCTTCGCCAGCGCCTTCTACGCCATTTGGTCGGATCTGGTGACGGTCATCGCTTACCTGGACAGCATCACGCTGTGGCATTACACCAGCACCGTGGCGGGCAGCAGCGTGTCGCAGGCGGTGACGCTGGGCAACATGATGGTGGCGATCGCCGCAGTGATCGTCGCCTACGTGCTCACCCGCAACCTGCCCGGTTTGCTGGAGGTGGTGGTGCTGTCGCGGCTGCAGCTGCGGCAGGGGGCATCCTATGCCATCACCACCGTGCTCACTTACCTGATTACCGCCGTGGGCGCCGTGGTTGCGCTGGGATCGCTCGGCGTCTCCTGGGACAAACTGCAATGGCTGGCCGCCGGCCTGACGGTCGGGCTGGGCTTCGGCCTGCAGGAAATCTTCGCCAACTTCGTTTCCGGCCTGATCATTCTATTCGAACGCCCGATCCGCATCGGCGATACCATCACCATCGGCACCTTCTCCGGTTCGGTCAGCAAGATCCGCATTCGCGCCACCACCATTACCGACTTCGATCGCAAAGAGGTGATCATTCCGAACAAGGCGTTCGTCACCGAGCGGCTGATCAACTGGTCGCTGTCCGACACCATCACCCGCGTGCTGATCAAGGTGGGCGTGGCCTACGGTTCCGATCTCGACAAGGTGAAAAAGGTGCTGCTGCAGGCGGCGCACGACAACCCGCGGGTGATGACCGATCCCGAACCGCAGGTGTTCTTCCTCAACTTCGGCGCCAGCACGCTGGATCATGAACTGCGGCTCTATGTGCGCGAACTGCGCGATCGCAGCTACACCGTAGACGAGCTGAACCGCTCAATCGACCGCTTGTGCCGGGAAAACGACATCGACATCGCCTTCAATCAGCTGGAGGTCTATCTGCATAACCAGCAGGGCAACGAAGTGCAGGAAGTGAAAAGAACGCTGTCGCCGGATGAAGGCGGCCAGACGGCGAACTGAGAAGCTAATGAGAGGCAAAAGGGACAGCGGCGCTGTCCCTTATTATTGTCCGGCAGGCAGATAGGGAGAGGTGACGCCGGTGCGCTGCAGCTTTTCTTGATAGTCCCGTTTGACGATATCCAGCGCCGCCAGCGCGGTGGCCGGATCGATCTCGTTGCATTCCAGCAGGTAAATCAAGTCTACCGCCAGTTGCAGTTCGGGTGAGGCGTTTTCCAGAGACATAGTACCTGCGCTTATATTAATTAATGGAATGAATAACTCGCGTACCGGCAGAGTATAGTGAACCCGGCGCGCAACCGGGAATAATCATTAAAATATTGTGATAAATCTTCAAAAACCGTTTTCTTTGCGCTCGATATTGCGCTCGATGCGCGCCAGCGCCTGACGGCAGCGCATCAGTCTCCCCTCCAGCGCCGCCAGCTCATGCTGCAGCTTTTGCTGCGCCGCCAGCGTGGTCTGGCGCCCCAGCAGGCTTTCCCGATCCTGAATCATGGCGATCAGCCGGCGTTCGTAGTCCTGATGCTCGGCCAGCTTGTGGTACAGATCGGCCTCGGGGGCTTCTTTCGGCTGGTTCTTGCGCTGCAGCGCCTGGGTTGCCAGCTCGCGCTGCAGGGCAGAGATTTGAGCCACCAGTTTTTCGGCCAGAAAGGCCACCTGGCTGGTGCGGCTGTCGTTGGCGGCGCTTTGCAGCTGGGCGAAATTCTTCTCCACCTCGGCCAGGTAGTCGCGCAGCCGCGTGCCGCGGTTGGCGAACAGGGCGGCGTCGAAGCGCGCCTGCGGGATCGGGGCGTCGCCGCGCGGGGTGACTTCGGCCGCCAGCGCCGCGATCTGCTGCGCCAACACCTGTAATAGACGCTGAGTGCTCACATAAGCTCCCTCTTGATTTCAACAGGCGTAAGCTTGCCCGCGATCCTGCCGTGAAACAAGCGCCGTACGCATATTCCGCCGGCGCGGCGCCGATGCTACAGTAGGCGGCAACCGATTGAGGAGCGAAGAGCCGCATGACGCGTGGGTTATTGATCATTTTGGGCTGGCTGGCGGTGGTGCTGGCGACGTTGGGCGTGGTGCTGCCGCTGTTGCCGACCACGCCGTTCCTGCTGTTGGCCGCCTGGTGTTTCGCCCGCTCTTCGCCGCGCTTTCATCACTGGCTGCTGCACCGCTCCTGGTTCGGCCCGTACCTGCGCCATTGGCAGCAGCATCGCGCGCTGCCGCCGGGGGCGAAGTGGAAGGCGGTGCTGGTGATCGTGCTCACCTTCGCCTGTTCGCTGTGGCTGGTGAAAATCTGGTGGGTGCGCGGGCTGTTACTGCTGATGCTGGCCATTTTGCTGACCTTTATGCTGCGCCTGCCGGTTATTGATCTGCCGCAACAAAAACAGCGCTGATTGTACCTTAAACTCCTCAATAGCTTTCAAGCCGCTGCCAGGCGACAAACGCAGGCATCCCCGGGAGCTTACTGAGGTAAGTGATCGGGGGGAATGCGTGCGGTCAACAACGCTGCGGCTTGAAAGATGCAGGGGAGAGTTGCATTCTTCCGCCAGTTTGCATAGATTTGGGCGTTTTCGTGCGCGGATTGCCTGCCATTCCTTCTCCGGTGTGTTTCACCCGGCGGCGGCGGGTGAGCGGCGCGCCGGTTTTCAGGCAGCTTTATCAGGCAACAATTATGACCGCTACTGCGCAGCAGCTTCAGTTTATTAAAGACAGTATCAAAACCATCCCGGATTATCCGAAGCCGGGCATCCTGTTCCGCGACGTGACCAGCCTGCTGGAAAACCCGTTGGCCTACGCCGCCAGCATCGAGCTGCTGGTTGAGCGCTATCGCGAAGCGGGCGTGACCAAGGTGGTGGGTACCGAAGCGCGTGGTTTCCTGTTCGGCGCGCCCGTCGCGTTGGCGCTGGGCGTCGGTTTTGTGCCGGTGCGCAAACCGGGCAAACTGCCGCGCGCCACGCTCAGCGAAAGCTATGAGCTGGAGTACGGCACCGACAAGCTGGAGATCCACACCGACGCCATCACCGCGGGTGACAAAGTGCTGGTGGTGGACGATCTGCTGGCGACCGGCGGCACCATCGAAGCGACCACCAAGCTGATCCGCCGCCTGGGCGGAGAAGTGAAAGACGCCGCGTTCATCATCAACCTGCCGGATCTGGGCGGGGAAGCGCGTCTGAACAAGCTGGGCATCGACTGTTACTGCCTGGTGGACTTCGCCGGCCATTGATGCGGCATCGCCCCTTGGGCACAACGGCCTCGCGGATCGCCGCGGGGCTGTGTTAGCATGACCCTCCAGATTCCTCGACTTCTCCGGTATTAATGAGCTATCAGGTTCTCGCCCGTAAGTGGCGCCCTCAAACGTTCGCAGACGTGGTCGGCCAGGAACATGTCCTGACCGCGTTGGCCAATGGCCTCTCGCTGGGGCGGATCCATCACGCCTATCTGTTCTCGGGCACGCGCGGCGTGGGGAAAACCACCATCGCGCGCCTGCTGGCCAAAGGCCTGAACTGTGAAACCGGCATTACCGCCACGCCGTGCGGCCAATGCGACAACTGCCGCGAGATCGAGCAGGGGCGCTTCGTCGATCTGATCGAGATCGACGCCGCTTCCCGCACCAAAGTGGAAGATACCCGCGATCTGCTGGACAACGTCCAGTACGCGCCGGCGCGCGGTCGCTTCAAGGTCTACCTGATCGATGAAGTGCACATGCTCTCGCGCCACAGCTTCAACGCGTTGCTGAAGACGCTGGAAGAGCCGCCATCGCACGTGAAATTCCTGTTGGCCACCACCGATCCGCAAAAGCTGCCGGTGACCATTCTCTCGCGCTGTCTGCAGTTCCACCTCAAAGCGCTGGACGTCGATCAGATCCGCCAGCAGCTGGAAACGGTGCTGACGGCGGAGCAGATCACTAGCGACGCCCGTGCGCTGCAGCTGCTGGCGCGTGCCGCCGACGGCAGCATGCGCGATGCGCTGAGCCTGACCGATCAGGCGATCGCCATGGGGCAGGGGCAGGTGACCGCCGCCACCGTCAGCCAGATGCTCGGCACGCTCGATGACGAGCAGCCGCTGGCGATCCTCGAAGCGCTGGTCAGCGCCGACGGCGAAAAGGTGATGGCGCAGGTCGCGCAGGCCGCTTCGCGCGGCGTGGACTGGGAAAACCTGCTGGTGGAGACGCTGGCGTTGCTGCACCGCATTGCGATGGTACAACTGCTGCCTTCGATGCTCGACAACCACTACGCCGCCGTGGAACAACGGCTGCGCGAGCTGGCGCGCACCCTGCCGCCGGCCGATGTGCAACTTTACTACCAGACGCTGTTGGTGGGCCGCAAAGAGCTGGCCTATGCGCCGGATCGCCGCATGGGGGTTGAGATGACCCTGCTGCGCGCGCTGGCGTTTCACCCGAAAGCGGTGATCCCGGAGCCGGTGGCGTTGGTGCAGACCGCGCCGGCGCCGATGGCGCAGCCGCAGGCCGCCGCATCGCAACAGCCGCCGCAGTTTCAGGACGCGCCGCCGCCGCTAGGGCAGCCGGCCGCGCCACCGCGACAATCATCGGCCCCATTACCGGATGCCACCGCCCAGCTTTTAAAAGCGCGGTCCCAGCTGCAGCGGCAGCAGGGAGCATCCACACCAAAAAAGAATGAGCCGGCGGCGCCAGGAATAGCGCGGCCGGCAAACTCGGCGCTGGGGCGTTTGGCTTCGGTGACCGAGCGTAGCCAGCAGCGCCTGGCGGAGAAGAAGGTGCCGGAAAAACCGGCGAAGCCGGAAGCCTATCGCTGGCGCGCGCAGACCGAGCCGGAAGCGGCGCCGGAACCGCTGGCGACGCCGAAAGCGTTGCGCACGGCGTTGGAGCACGAGAAAACGCCGGAGCTGGCTGCCAAGCTGGTGGTGGAATCGCTGGAGCGCGACGCCTGGGCGGCGGAAATCGATAAGCTCAAGATCCCGAAACTGGTGCAGCAGCTGGCGTTGAACGCTTTCAAGCAGCAGCCGGAACCGGGCAAGATTAACCTCCATCTGCGGTCTTCGCAGCGCCATCTGAATTCGCCTTCGGCGCAGAAGACGCTGGCCGAAGCGCTCGGCGAGCTGTACGGCAGCCCGGTCGAGCTGACCGTGGTGGAGGACGATAATCCGGCGGAGCGCACCCCGCTGGAATGGCGACAAGCCATCTATGAAGAAAAGCTGGCGCAGGCGCGCCAGTCCATCGTTGCGGATACCCATATTCAGACGCTGTGCCGGTTCTTCGACGCGGATCTGGATGAAGAGAGTATCCGCCCCCTTTAAACGCCGCGCGAGGTGCGCGGCCCTAGCGACGAGAGACGACTATGTTTGGTAAAGGCGGTCTGGGCAACCTGATGAAGCAAGCCCAGCAAATGCAAGAAAAAATGCAGCAGATGCAGGAAGAAGTCGCCAAATTGGAAGTGACCGGCGAATCTGGCGCGGGCCTGGTGAAAGTCACCATCAACGGCGCGCACAACTGCCGCCGCGTGGAGATCGATCCTAGCCTGATGGAAGACGACAAAGACATGCTGGAAGATCTGATCGCCGCCGCGTTTAACGACGCCGCGCGCCGTATCGAAGAGACCCAGAAAGAGAAAATGGCCTCCGTCTCCAGCGGCATGCAGTTGCCGCCTGGCTTCAAGATGCCATTCTGATGCAAACCAGCCCGCTCCTTGAATCCCTGATGGAGGCGCTGCGCTGCCTGCCGGGTGTCGGCCCGAAATCGGCGCAGCGCATGGCGTTTCAGCTGCTGCAGCGCGATCGCAGCGGCGGCATGCGCCTGGCGCAGGCGTTGACGCGCGCGATGTCGGAAATCGGCCACTGCGCCGACTGCCGCACCTTCACCGAGCAGGACATCTGCACCATCTGCGCCAATCCGCGCCGTCAGCAAAACGGCCAGATTTGCGTGGTGGAGAGCCCGGCGGATATCCACGCCATCGAGCAGACCGGCCAGTTCGCCGGGCGCTACTTTGTGCTGATGGGCCATCTGTCGCCGCTGGACGGCATCGGGCCGGGCGATATCGGTCTCGATCGCCTGGAGCAACGGCTGGAAAAGGAAAGCATCACCGAAGTGATCCTCGCCACCAACCCGACGGTGGAAGGGGAGGCGACCGCCAACTACATCGCCGAGATGTGCGGCCAGTATGGCGTACTTGCCAGCCGTATCGCCCACGGCGTGCCGGTGGGCGGCGAGCTGGAGATGGTCGACGGCACCACGCTGTCGCATTCGCTGGCCGGGCGTCACGCCATCAAGTTCTGATGTTTTCCCGGACGGGGCCATTCGGCCCCGTCGTTTTTTTGCCAAAAATTTCCCGCCGTCCGCTTGAAAAACAAGACCCTGACCCTCATCTGATCCTCATTGTTCGATTTTGGTAGCCATTGTCTTTGAGGTAATCAATGAGTATGAAAGGTCAAGAAACCCGCGGGTTCCAGTCTGAAGTAAAACAGCTGCTTCATTTGATGATCCATTCGCTGTACTCCAACAAAGAAATTTTCCTGCGCGAGCTGATTTCCAACGCCTCTGACGCTGCCGACAAGCTGCGCTTCCGCGCCCTGTCCGCACCAGAGCTGTACGCCGGCGACGGCGAGCTGCGCGTACGCTTGTCCTTCGATAAAGAGCAGCGCACCCTGACCATCGCCGACAACGGCATCGGCATGCGCCGCGAAGAAGTGATCGAAAACCTCGGCACCATCGCCAAGTCGGGCACCAAAGCGTTCCTGGAATCCATCGGTTCCGACCAGGCGAAAGACAGCCAGCTGATTGGCCAGTTTGGCGTCGGTTTCTACTCGGCGTTCATCGTGGCGGATAAAGTGACCGTGCGTACCCGCGCCGCCGGCGCTGCCGATGATGAAGGCGTGTTCTGGGAGTCCGCCGGCGAAGGCGACTACACCATCGCCGACATCACCAAAGAGACCCGCGGCACCGAAATCACCCTGCATCTGCGCGAAGGCGAAGATGAGTACCTCGACGCCTGGCGCCTGCGCTCGGTGATCGGCAAATATTCCGATCACATCGCCCTGCCGGTGGAGATCGAAAGCAAAAACGAAGAAGACGACACCGTCACCTGGGAGAAGATCAACAAGGCGCAGGCCCTGTGGACCCGCAGCAAGGCTGACGTGACCGACGAAGAGTACAAAGAGTTCTACAAGCACATCGCCCATGATTTCACCGATCCGCTGAGCTGGAGCCATAACCGGGTGGAAGGCAAGCAGGAGTACACCAGCCTGCTGTATATCCCGGCGCAGGCGCCGTGGGACATGTGGAACCGCGATCACAAACACGGCCTGAAGCTGTACGTGCAGCGCGTGTTCATCATGGACGACGCCGAGCAGTTCATGCCGAACTACCTGCGCTTCGTGCGCGGCCTGATCGATTCCAACGATCTGCCGCTGAACGTGTCGCGCGAGATCCTGCAAGACAGCCGCGTGACGCAAAACCTGCGCGGCGCGCTGACCAAGCGCGTGCTGCAGATGCTGGATAAGCTGGCCAAAGACGACGCCGAAGGCTACCAGAAATTCTGGCAACAGTTCGGTCTGGTGCTGAAAGAAGGCCCGGCGGAAGACAACGGCAACCAGGAAGCGATCGCCAAACTGCTGCGTTTCGCCTCCACCCACGGCGACAGCTCGGCACAGACCGTGTCACTGGAAGAGTACGTCGGCCGCATGGCGGAAGGGCAGGAGAAGATTTACTACATCACCGCCGACAGCTACGCCGCCGCCAAGAGCAGCCCGCACCTGGAGCTGTTCCGCAAGAAAGGCATCGAAGTGCTGTTGCTGTCCGATCGCATCGACGAGTGGATGATGAGCTACCTGACCGAGTTCGACGGCAAGCCGTTCCAGTCGGTCAGCAAAGCGGATGAAACGCTGGATAAACTGGCGGATGAAACCGAAGAGCAGAAGGCCGCCGAGAAGCAGCTGGAACCGTTCATCGAACGCGTGAAAACCCTGCTGGGCGAGCGCGTGAAGGATGTGCGCCTGACGCACCGCCTGACCGATACGCCGGCGATCGTGGTGACCGACGCCGACGAAATGAGCACCCAGATGGCCAAGCTGTTTGCCGCTGCCGGTCAGCAGGCGCCGGAAGTGAAGTACATTTTCGAGCTTAATCCAGCGCATGCGCTGGTCAAACGAGCATCCGATGTGGGCGATAACGAACATTTTGCCGAATGGATCGACCTCTTATTGGATCAGGCGCTGCTGGCTGAACGCGGCACGCTGGAGGATCCGAACCTGTTCATCCGTCGTATGAATAAGTTGCTTTCCGCCTAAAAGCTGAAGATATGCGCCCTTAACGGCACCGTTAGGGGCGTATTTCCGCTTTTTCCCCGTTTTTTCTTGCCTTTTGTTCGTCCGTTTTTTTGCACATTCCGCAATCGATTTCCTTCGCGCGCCTTGAGCCTGCCCCCCCTGAAATGGTATCGTTGAGCGTTTTCGCAATTTTATAAAAACTACATAGCAAGGGGATTTACGCAATGCGTATCATTCTGCTGGGCGCTCCGGGCGCTGGTAAAGGTACTCAGGCTCAATTCATCATGGAGAAATACGGCATTCCGCAAATCTCCACCGGTGATATGTTGCGCGCAGCCGTGAAGGCCGGCAGTGAACTGGGCAAGCAGGCGAAAGAGATCATGGACGCCGGCAAGCTGGTGACCGATGAGCTGGTGATCGCGCTGGTCAAAGAGCGCATCACACAGGAAGATTGCCGCAAGGGCTTCCTGTTGGACGGTTTCCCACGCACCATTCCGCAGGCCGACGCGATGAAAGAAGCCGGCATCAACGTGGACTTCGTGCTGGAGTTCGACGTGCCGGACGAGCTGATCGTTGACCGCATCGTTGGCCGCCGCGTGCACGCGCCGTCCGGCCGCGTCTACCACGTGAAGTTCAACCCGCCGCAGGTGGAAGGCAAAGACGACGTGACCGGCGAAGAGCTGACCACGCGCAAGGACGATCAGGAAGAGACCGTGCGCAAGCGCCTGGTGGAATACCATCAGATGACCGCGCCGCTGATCTCTTACTACAGCAAAGAAGCGGCAGCGGGCAACACCCAATACCGTAAAATCGACGGCACCCGCAAGGTAGCCGAAGTGAGCGCAGAGCTGGCGACCATCCTCGGTTGATCGCAAGCGCATTGTGCATGACGCCGGGCCTGTGGTCCGGCGTTTTTTTTTGCCGTTTTCCCGCCAAATTGTGATCGCGGCAGCTTGTTGCGGCCGTGCCCGTTAATCGCCCGCGCCAAATGGCGTATAACAAGCCTGCGTTTTCACCCTCAGCAGGGAGCCGGGCATGCTCAGACAAACCAATCTTCTGGCGGAAGCCACCGCGCGCCAGATCGTCCAGCGGGCGATGGGCATCATCAGCCATTCCGTCAACGTGATGGACAGCAACGGCGTGATCATCGCCTCCGGCAACCCGCAGCGCCTGTTCCAGCGCCATGAAGGCGCGGTGCTGGCGCTGGCCGAGAACCGGGTGGTGGAAATCGACCGCGCCACTGCCGAGCACCTGAAGGGCGTGCGGCCCGGCATCAACCTGCCGTTCAGCTTTCGCAACCAGCGGGTGGGGGTGATCGGTATCTCCGGTGAACCGGCCGAGGTGCGCGCCTACGCCGAACTGGTGAAGATGGCGGCGGAGATGATGGTGGAGCAGGCGGCGCTGCTGGATCAGCACCAGTGGGAAAAACGCTACCGGGAGGAGCTGGCGAACCAGCTGCTGCAGCCCCAGCCGAACACCGCGTCGCTGGAAGCGATGGCGGCGTATCTGGGATTGGATCTGCGCCAGTCGCGCATCGTCTGGATAGTCGAGCTGCAAGAGGCGCAGCCGCACCTGCTGCGCGAGCTGCTGGCGGAGCTGGAGGCCACCCAGCGCGACGCGTTGATCGCCATTACCGGCTTCAATGAAATGACCCTGCTGCGCCCGGCCTGCATGGCGCAGGGGGAATGGAGCCTGAAGCTGGAACGCCAACAGGCGCAGCGTTTGCAAAACCAGCTCAAACACCGCTTTCGGGTGCGGCTGATCGTCGGCGGTTTTTATGACGATCCGCAAAGCGCCTACCGCTCCAGCCTGACGGCGCGTGCCACCCAGGCGATGGCGCAGCGTCTGAAACTGCGTCACGCCACGCTGTTCTACCACGACTATCCGCTGCCGTCGCTGTTGTGCGATCTGGGGGAGGACTGGCGCGCGCAGGAGCTGGGGCGCCCCTGGCGGACGCTGGGCGAACAGGACGAAAAAGGGGTGCTGCGCGGCACGCTGCGCCACTATTTTTCGCAGAATTGTGATCAGACGCAGACCGCCGCGCAGCTGCATATCCACGTCAATACCCTGCGCTATCGCCTGCAGCGCATCGAAGCGATAACTGGTATGAAAATCAATCAATTAACCGACACTCTGCGGTTGTATATCGGCATGCTGATGCACGACTGAGTTGTGCCAACCCACAAATTCCACGCCGCTCCGCCGGCGATTTTTTGTTGTTTCCCCTCAGGCCAACGCCGGGCGCGCGGGATATGTTGGCCTGCACATCAACCACGGAGAAAACAACAATGACAACCGTATCCACGCTGGGAGCGCTGGTGGCGTTAGCCGTCGCCATCGTCCTGATTCTACGCAAGGTGCCACCGGCTTACGGCATGATCGCCGGCGCGCTGGCGGGCGGGCTGTGCGGCGGCGCCGACCTGGTGCAGACCGTAACGCTGATGATCGGCGGGGCGCAGGGCATCACCAACGCCGTGATGCGCATTCTGGCGGCGGGGGTGCTGGCCGGGGTGCTGATCGAATCCGGCGCGGCGCACACCATCGCCGAAACCATCGTGCGCAAGGTGGGTGAAACCCGCGCGCTGCTGGCGCTGGCGGTGGCTACACTGATCCTGACGGCGGTGGGGGTGTTTATCGACGTGGCGGTGATCACCGTCGCGCCGATCGCGCTGTCGATCGCCCAGAAGGCCGGCATTTCACGCGCGGCGATCCTGCTGGCGATGATCGGCGGCGGCAAGGCCGGCAACGTGATGTCGCCCAACCCGAACACCATCGCGGCGGCGGACAATTTCCACGTGCCGCTCACTTCGGTGATGATGGCCGGCATCGTGCCGGGGCTGTGTGGCCTGGTGGTGGCCTATCTGCTGGCGCGTCGCCTGAGCGATAAAGGTAGCAAAGTGATGGCCGAAGAGCTGACTCAGCATGGCGAAGGGGCGCGGCCGGGCTTCGCTGCGGCGATCAGCGCGCCGCTGGTGGCGATCCTGCTGCTGTCGCTGCGGCCGATCGCCGGTATCGCCGTCGATCCGCTGATCGCGCTGCCGGCCGGCGGCTTGGCGGGCGCACTGCTGATGGGGCGCATCCGCCAGTGCAATCAGTTCATGGTCTCCGGCCTGTCGCGCATGGCGCCGGTGGCGATCATGTTGCTCGGTACCGGCACGCTGGCGGGCATTATCGCCAACTCGGCGCTGAAGGATGTCTTGATTAACGGCTTAACGCACACCGGGCTGCCGGCCTGGCTGCTGGCGCCGCTGTCCGGCGCGCTGATGTCGATGGCGACCGCGTCGACCACCGCCGGCACCGCCGTGGCTTCCGGGGTGTTCAGCTCCACGCTGCTCGAACTGGGCGTGAGCGGGTTGGCCGGCGCGGCGATGATCCATGCGGGCGCTACGGTGTTGGATCACCTGCCGCACGGCAGCTTCTTCCACGCCACCGGCGGCAGCGTCAATATGGCGGTGCACGAACGGCTGAAGCTGTTGCCGTATGAAACGCTGGTGGGATTCACCATCGCGGCAATCTCGGCGCTGATGTTTGGCGTGTTTAACCTGGCGGGATAAGGAACAGTGATGAAAACGCTGAAAAAAGTGGTTATTGCCCCGGATTCTTTCAAAGAGAGCCTGAGCGCGCTCGGCGTTGCCGACGCCATCGAGCGGGGATTCCGCCAAATTTATCCGCAGGCGCACTACGTGAAGCTGCCGATGGCGGACGGCGGCGAAGGCACGGTGGAGTCGATGGTGGCGGCCACCGGCGGCGAAATCGTCCAGGTGACGGTCACCGGGCCGCTGGGGGAGCCGGTGCAGGGGTTTTATGGCCTGCTGGGCGATGGCGAAACCGCAGTGATTGAAATGGCCGCCGCTTCCGGGCTGCACCTGGCTCCGCCCAACCGGCGCGATCCGCGCATCACCACCAGTTACGGCACCGGCGAACTGATGCTGGCGGCGCTGGAGCGCGGCGTGAAGGCGATCATTCTCGGCATCGGCGGCAGCGCCACCAACGACGGCGGCGCCGGGATGATGCAGGCGCTGGGCGTGAAGTTGCTGGATAAGGAGCGCCGGCCGCTGCCGGTGGGCGGGGCGGCGTTGGCGCAGCTGGCGCATCTTGATCTCGCCGGGCTGGATGCGCGTTGGCAACGGGTGAGCGTAACCGCCGCCTGCGACGTCGATAACCCGCTGTGCGGCGAAAAGGGCGCCTCGGCGGTGTTCGGGCCGCAGAAGGGGGCGACGCCGGAGATGGTGGCACAGCTCGATGCGGCGCTGCATCATTATGGCGAACTGCTGGAACGGGAAACCGGCCGCGCCGTGCTCACTCAGCCGGGCGCGGGCGCGGCGGGCGGCATGGGGGCGGCGCTGCTCGGCATGCTCGACGCGCGCTTGCGACCGGGCATCGAGATTGTCACCGAAACCCTGCGCCTGGATGAGGCGGTGCGCGATGCCGATCTGGTGATTACCGGCGAAGGGCGGCTGGACAGCCAGTCGATCCACGGCAAAACGCCGATCGGCGTGGCGCGGGTGGCCAAGCGCCACGGGGTGCCGGTGATCGCCATCGCCGGCAGCCTGACGCCGGATTATTCGGTGGTGCATCAACATGGCATCGATGCGGCGTTTTCGGTACTCGATCGCATCGTGACGCTGGAAGACGCGCTGGCGAGCGCCGATCGCAATCTGCAGGTGACGGCGCGCAACGTGGCGGCGGTATGGCAACTGGCGCAAGGGGGAAGCCCACAGGCATAGCCTGTTGCTGTTATCGGTTTCGATGCAGGACTTTTCCGTTACAATAGCCGGCATTAATGGCTGCTGACATCCCGACCCAGAACGGAATGCCGGCCGGAAAGGAAATGAGGGGAACTGAGATGAAGCAAGAGAAACACGGCGTATTGCTGGTGAACCTGGGCACACCAGATGCGCCGACCTCGTCGGCGGTCAAACGCTATCTGAAGGAATTCCTCAGTGACGATCGCGTGGTCGACACGGCGCCGCTGATCTGGTGGCCGATCCTCAACGGCGCGATCCTGCCGATCCGCTCGCCGCGCGTGGCGAAGCTCTATCAGTCGGTGTGGATGGAAGAAGGCTCGCCGCTGCTGGTATACAGCCGCCGCCAACAGCGGGCGCTGGCGGCGCGCATGCCGAATACGCCGGTGGAGCTGGGAATGAGCTACGGCTCGCCAAGTTTGGCGGAAGCCATCGACAAGCTGCTGGCGCAAGGTGTGACCAACCTGGTGGTGCTGCCGCTCTACCCGCAATACTCCTGTTCCACCAGCGCGGCGGTATGGGATGGCGTAGCGCGAGTGCTGAAAGGCTATCGCCGCTTGCCGTCGGTGGCCTTCATCCGCGATTACGCCGAACACCCGGCCTATATCGCCGCGCTGCAGCAAAGCGTGGAGCGCTCGTTCGCCGAGCACGGCCAGCCGGATCGGCTGGTGTTGTCGTTCCACGGCATCCCCAAACGCTATGCGCGCCTGGGCGATGACTACCCGCAGCGCTGCGAAGATACGCTGCGTGCGCTGAGCGCCACACTGCCGCTGGCGCCGGAACGCGTGATGATGACGTACCAATCGCGCTTCGGCCGCGAGCCGTGGCTGACGCCGTACACCGATGAGACCCTGAAGGGGCTGCCGGCGCAGGGCGTGAAGCACATTCAGCTGATTTGCCCCGGTTTCTCGGCGGACTGCCTGGAAACGCTGGAAGAGATCAAAGAACAGAACCGCGAGATCTTCCTCAAGGCCGGCGGCGAGAAGTTTGAATATATCTCGGCGTTGAACGACGAGCCGGCGCATATCGATATGATGCAGCAGCTGGTGGCGCAGCGTCTGTAATCATCCATAATCTGTCTATTAGATGCATCGTGATCGGGCGGGGATGTGTTAACATTCTCCGCTTGTTAAACCGTCACCACCGCCAATCACATGAAATTTCCTGGTAAACGCAAGTCCAAACACTATTTCCCGGTGAGCGCCCGCGATCCGCTTCTGCAGCAGGCCCAGCCCGAAAGTGAAATCAGCACCTCGTATATCGTCGGCATCGATCAGACGCTGGTGGATATCGAGGCGAAAGTGGACGACGCTTTTGTCCAGCGCTACGGCCTGAGCCTGGGCCACTCTCTGGTGATCGAAGACGACGTCGCCGAGGCGCTGTATCAGGAACTGAATGAAAACAACCTGGTCACCCATCAATTCGCCGGCGGCACCATCGGCAATACCATGCACAACTATTCGGTGCTGGCGGACGATCGCTCGGTGCTGCTCGGCGTGATGTGCAGCAACGTGAAAATCGGCAGCTATGCCTACCGTTATCTGTGCAATACCTCCAGCCGTACCGATCTTAACTATCTGCAGGGCGTAGACGGCGCCATCGGCCGCTGTTTCACGCTGATCGGTGAAAGCGGTGAGCGCACCTTCGCCATCAACCCTGGCCAGATGAACCAACTACGCCCGGAAAGCATTCCTGAAGAGGTGATCGCCGGCGCATCGGCGCTGGTGCTGAGCTCTTATCTGGTGCGTTGCAAGGAAGGGGAGCCGATGAAGGCCGCTACCCTGCAGGCGATCGAATACGCCAAAAAGCACGACGTGCCGGTGGTGTTGACGCTGGGCACCAAGTACGTGATCGCTGACAACCCGCAGTGGTGGCGCGATTTCCTGAAGGAAAACGTGACGATTCTGGCGATGAACGAAGACGAAGCGTTGGAGCTGACCGGGCTGAGCGACCCGTTGACCGCCTCGGATATGGCGCTGGAGTGGGTGGATCTGGTGCTGTGCACCGCCGGGCCGAGCGGCCTGTATATGGCGGGTTACACCGAAGAAGCCAACAAGCGTCAGACCCAGCATCCGCTGCTGCCGGGGCATATCGCCGAGTTCAACCGCTACGAGTTCAGCCGCGCTATGCGCCGCGAGCACTGTGAACATCCGCTGCGCGTTTATTCGCACATCGCGCCTTATATGGGCGGCCCCGAGAGGATCATGAACACCAACGGCGCCGGCGACGGCGCGCTGTCGGCGTTGCTGCACGATATCGCCGCCAACGGCTATCACCGCCACAACGTGCCGAATTCCAGCAAGCACGTGCGCAGTTACCTGACATACTCCTCATTGGCGCAGGTGTGCAAATACGCCAACCGCGTCAGCTACCAGGTGTTGAACCAGCATTCGCCACGACTCACTCGCGGCCTGCCGGAGCGCGAAGACAGCCTGGAAGAGTCTTACTGGGAGCGTTAACCCGCTGAAAAAGAAAAGGTCCGGCAATGCCGGACCTTTTTTTATGCGCGCGTGGCGTTTCAGATCGGGCAGCCGCCCATTTTTTCTTCTTCGCTCAGGGTGTCCAGCTGCAGGATGTTCAGCATGCTGTTGGCGATCTCCCGTTCGCCCATCACCACCTGATTGGCGCCGCGATCGGTGATGTAGGCCACTTCGTCGTCGTAGTGGGCGCGGGCGATGATTTCGATGTTCGGCCGCTTGGCGCGCGCCGAGGCGACGATCTCGCCGGCCTCATAGCCGTTGGGGATGGTCAGCAGCAGCCAACGCGCGCAGTCGAGCCGCGCCAGGTCCATCACTTCCGCATTGGCGGCGTTGCCCAGCACCGTCTTGATGCCTTGCTCGCGCAGCGCTTCCACCCGCGGGCGGGAGTTCTCGATCACCACCAGCGGGATGCCCGCCTCGGCCAGTTTGCCGCCCAGCAGGCTGCCGACGCGGCCATAGCCGACCACCAGCGCATGGTTGCACATTTCTACCGGGATCTGCTTTTCTTCTTCCACCGCCTCTTCGAGGATTTGCTCTTCGATGGTTTCGGTCTTGGCCAGATAGCGCTCCAGCAGGGTGAACAACAGCGGGTTGAGCATGATCGACAGGATCGCGCCTGCCAGCACCAGATTGCGACCGTGTTCCGACATCATGCCGAGCGTGATGCCGAGGCCCGCCAGAATAAAGGCGAACTCGCCGATCTGCGCCAGGCTGGCGGAGATGGTCAGCGCGGTGCGCTTGGAGTGGCCGAACATTTTCACCAGCAGGAACGCGGCGGCGGATTTGCCGAACACGATGATTGCCAGCGTCGCCAGCACCGCCAGCGGTTCGTTAATCACGATCATCGGATCGAACAGCATGCCGACCGAGACGAAGAACAGCACCGCGAACGCGTCGCGCAGCGGCAGGGTGTCGTGCGCCGCGCGGTGGCTCAGTTCGGACTCGTTCAGCACCATGCCGGCGAAGAAGGCGCCCAGGGCGAAGGAGACGTCGAACAGTTTCACCGCACCGTAGGCGATACCGAGCGCCAGCGCCAATACCGCCAGGGTGAACAGTTCGCGCGAGCCGGTGCTGGCGGTTTTCGACAGGATCCACGGCACCAGACGGCGGCCGACCACGATCATCAACGCGATGAAGGCGATGACTTTACCGATGGTCAGCGCCAGCTCCATCAGCAATTGGCCGCTGCTGGCGTTGTTGTTGCCCAGCATGTTGCCGAAGGCCGGCAGTAACACCAGCGTCAGCACCATCGCCAAATCTTCGACGATCAGCCAGCCGATGGCGATTTGCCCGCGCTGGCTGTCGATCAGCTGCCGTTCTTCCAGCGCGCGCAATAACACTACGGTACTGGCGGTGGAGAGACAGAGGCCGAACACCAGCCCGGAGATCAGATCCCAGCCGAGCAGCTTGGACAGCCCCATGCCGAGCAGGGTCGCGACGGCTATCTGCGCCACGGCGCCGGGTATGGCGATAGATTTTACTGCGAGGAGGTCTTTCAAAGAGAAGTGCAGGCCAACACCGAACATCAACAGGATAACGCCGATTTCCGCCAGTTCCGGCGCCAGTGAAGTATCGGCGACGAAACCGGGGGTGAACGGGCCGGCGAGCACCCCTGCGGCCAGATACCCCACCAGAGGGGAGATGCGCAGGCGGTTCGCCAGCATGCCGAGGAGGAAGGCGAGTACTAACCCTCCGACGATGGTGGTGATGAGCGGTGTTGAATTATGCATCCATACTCCTTCTGGCTATGCATCGCGGCACGGGAGAAACGCAACAAAGTTACGAAAAGATACATTTAGTTTATTGCATTTGTTCGCGGCTTGCTTGGCTAATTTGGCCTTTTTTGTAAAAAAGCAGAGGATTTCACTTAAGGCGCGGCAATGAGGAGATTTTGTGTCAGATAAGCCAAATAACATTGGTTTATCCGTGGGATAACCCGGATGAATAAATAATTTCATCCGGGCATTCAGCGGGGTTATTGCGCTTTATGCTCCATATTGGGCAGTAGCGCAGTGATAATGCCGATCAGCGGCAGGAAAGCACAGATTTGGTAGACCAGCTCGATACTGGTCAAATCGGCGACATAACCAAGAACTGCCGCACCTAATCCGCCCATACCGAAAGCAAAACCGAAGAATAAACCGGAAACCATGCCGACTTTACCGGGGATCAGCTCCTGTGCGTAGACCAGAATGGCGGAGAACGCCGAGGCGAGAATAGCCCCGATGATCACCGTCAAAATGCCGGTCCAGTACAGGGATGCATAGGGTAAAATAAGCGTGAAGGGTGCGGCGCCGAGGATGGAGCCCCAAATAACATATTTACGCCCTATTTTGTCGCCAAGAGGCCCGCCGATAATGGTGCCGGCCGCCACTGCGAACAGGAAGGCGAACAGGTGAATTTGCGCATTCTGCACCGAAACGCCGAACTTATGTATCAGATAAAAGGTGTAATAGCTGCTGATGCTGGCCAGATAGAAGTATTTGGAGAAAATCAGCACCAGCAGAATGCCCAGCGAGTAGGCTACGGTACGTTTTGGCAGCGGTTTCAACACCGAAGGGCTTTTCGGCAGCCCTTTAGTTGCCCGATGCTGATGTTGATACCATTTGCTGACCTGCAGCAACACCACGATCGCCAGCAGCGCCGCCAGCGTGAACCAGGCGACGTTGCCCTTGCCGTAAGGCGCGATGATCAGCGCGGCCAGTAGCGGGCCGAGCGAGCTGCCGAAGTTGCCGCCGACCTGGAACAGCGACTGCGCCAGGCCGTGCCGCCCGCCGGAGGCCATGCGCGCCACGCGCGAGGATTCCGGGTGGAACACCGATGAGCCGGTGCCCACCAGCGCCGCCGCCAGCAGCACCAGCGGGAAGGTGTTCGCCACCGACAGCAGCAGCAGGCCGGACAGGGTAAAGCCCATGCCGATCGGCAGCGAGTAAGGCTGCGGATGTTTATCGGTGTAATAGCCAATCAGCGGCTGCAGCAGGGAGGCCGTCAGCTGATAGGTCAGGGTAATCATGCCGATCTGCACGAAGCTGAGGTGAAAATCGGCTTGCAGGATCGGGTAAATCGCCAGGATCAGCGATTGGATCATATCGTTGAGCAGGTGAGACACGCTGATGGCGCCGAGGATGGAGAAGGCGGTTCCCTTCACCGCGCTGCCCTTGGCGGGCGGCATCGCGCTTTGGCTACTGTCGGTCATATTATTATTAGCCTGATAAGTTGTTGAGCACAGAGATGACATCTTAGGCAGGGCGCGCAATTTTTACCATATCTGAAATAATCAGACTCACATCGCAAAAATTTGAAATCAGCTGTCATTAATTCGCGCTACAATTTCGCCCTCATCATAAAAGCCATTTAATACACGGAGATCCGCCATGCGTTTTTCGCTGAAAACCACCGCATGCGCGTTGGCCGTTTCCCTGACGTTGCTGTCGGGGGCCGCCAGTGCCTGGGAAAAGGATAAGACCTACGCCATCACCATTCTGCACACCAACGATCATCACGGTCACTTCTGGCAGAACGATCACGGCGAATACGGCCTGGGCGCGCAGAAAACGCTGGTGGACGGCATTCGCCAGGAAGTGGCGGCGCAGGGCGGCAGCCTGCTGCTGTTGTCCGGCGGCGATATCAACACCGGCGTGCCGGAATCGGATCTGCAGGATGCCGAGCCGGACTTCCGCGGCATGAACCTGGTGGGTTATGACGCGATGGCGATCGGCAACCACGAATTCGATAACCCGCTGAGCGTACTGCGCCAGCAGGAGAAATGGGCGACCTTCCCGCTGCTGTCCGCCAACATCTATCAGAAAAGCACTGGCCAGCGCCTGTTCAAGCCTTACGCCTTGTTCGACAAGCAGGGCATCAAGATCGCGGTGATCGGCCTGACGACCGACGACACCGCGAAAATGGGCAATCCGGAGTACTTTACCGACATTGAATTCCGCGTGCCGGCGCCGGAGGCGAAGCGGGTGGTGGAGCAATTGCGCAAGGACGAGAAGCCGGACGTGATCATCGCCGCTACCCACATGGGGCACTATGACAACGGCGAACACGGCTCCAACGCGCCGGGCGACGTGGAGATGGCGCGCAGCCTGCCGGCCGGGTATCTCGACATGATCGTCGGCGGCCACTCGCAGGACCCGGTGTGCATGGCCGGCGACAACCGTAAGCAGGTGGACTATGTGCCGGGCACGCCGTGTTCGCCGGATCGCCAGAACGGCACCTGGATCGTGCAGGCGCATGAGTGGGGCAAGTACGTGGGCCGCGCCGATTTCGAATTCCGCAACGGAGAGCTGAAGCTGGTGCATTATCAGCTGATCCCGGTGAACCTGAAGAAGAAGGTGGAGAAGGCGGACGGCACCAGCGAGCGAGTGTATTACACCCAGCAGATCGCGGAAGATCCGACCATGATGAAACTGCTGACGCCGTTCCAGGAGAAGGGCAAGGAGCAGCTGAGCGTGAAGATCGGCAGCGTTAACGGCAAGCTGGAGGGCGATCGCAGCAAAGTACGCTTCGTGCAGACCAACCTGGCGCGGGTGATGTTGGCCGCGCAGAGGGAGCGCGCCGATGCCGACTTTGCGGTGATGAGCGGCGGTGGGGTGCGTGACTCCATTGAAAGCGGCGATATCACCTACAAAAACGTGCTCAAGGTACAGCCGTTCGGCAACACCCTGGTGCATGTCGATATGAAAGGCAGCGAGATTGAGCAGTACCTGGCGGTAGTGGCCAACATGAAGCCGGATTCCGGCGCCTACGCCCAGTTCGCCAACGTCAGCCTGGTGGCGGACGGCAAGGGCGTCAGCGAGGTGAAGATCAACGGCCAGCCGCTGCAGGCGGATAAAACCTACCGCATGGCGACGCTGAACTTCAACGCGCTGGGCGGCGATGGCTATCCGAAGCTGGACGGGCTGCCGAGCTACGTCAACACCGGCTTTATCGATGCCGAGGTGCTGAAGCAGTATATCGAGAAACACTCGCCGCTGGATGCGGCGGCTTACGAACCGAAGGGCGAGATCGTTTATCGCTAATCGCCACCGCAGCGGCCTGCTCCCCCATGGGCGGGCCGCCTGTTTTCCTGCCGAAAACCCTGCCTCAAACGCACGCAAAAGTCGCCGCCGCCGCCTTCCAATGATAGCCTGAGCAACAATTTGATTTTGATAACGCAAGCAGGGAGATGACATGTTGAAAACCGCAGGCTGGCTGCTGCCCGCCATCCTGGCGCTGGCGGGGTGTTCGTCATCCGGCCAACGCCATGAGCAAACGCTCAGCCAGGCGTTGACGGCCATCGGCCAAGACAAGGCGCTGGTTGGCGCGTCGAGCGGCGTGATGGTGCGCGATGCCGACAGCGGTACCGTGTTGTATCAGGCGCACGCGGAGCAGCGCCTGGCGCCGGCTTCCAACATGAAGATGTTCACTTCTCTGGCGGCGTTCGGCGTGCTGGGGGCGGATTACCGGTTTGAAACCCGGCTGCTGACCACCGGCGAGCAGCGCGGCGACACCTTGCAGGGGGATCTCTATCTGCAGGGCAGCGGCGATCCGACGTTGCATCCTGACGATCTCAACACCTTCGCCGCCACGCTGGCGCAGCGCGGCATTCGCCAGATTCATGGGCGGCTGATCCTCGACGCCAACGCGTTCGATCAAACCCCCTTCGGCGCCGGCTGGAGCTGGGACGACGAACCCTTCGCCTTCGCCGCGCCGATCTCGGCGCTGAACTACGCCTTTACCCCCGGCGGCGATATCAACGTGGTGCGGGTGGACGTGCAGCCGGGCAACCGCGCCGGTGCGCAAGGGCGGGTGAGTGTCTATCCCGCCAATGATGCGGTGACGCTGGTCAACCGCACCACCACCGGCGGCGACACCGCACTGACGTTCGATCGCCAGCCGGGCAGCAACCGGATCGTGGTCAGCGGCACCATCGCCGCGCAGGCGGAGACCCGCTCGCGATTGATCACCGTCGATCAACCGGCTCGCGTGATCGGCGCCTTATTGCAAAATGCCCTGCGCGCGCAGGGCATCGCGCTGCGCGGCAACGCGGAAGAGGGCGTGACGCCTGCGGGCGCTCGTCTGCTGACCGAAAAAACCTCGCCGCCGCTCTCCCGCCTGGTTGTCACCTTCCTGAAAGTGTCCAATAACGGTTACGGCGAGGTACTGACCAAGGCGATGGGCCGCAAGACGCAGGGTAAGGGGGATTGGGCCGCCGGCCTGCAGGCGATCGGCCAGTTTGTGCAAAGCCAGGGCATCGAGGCCGGCGCGTACCGTCAGGTAGACGGTTCCGGGCTGTCGCGCATGAACCAAATCACGCCGCAGCAGCTGACGACGCTGCTGTTGGCGGCCAGAAAACAACCGTGGTTTGCCGACTGGTATCGTGCCTTGCCCATCGCGGGCCAGCCGGGGTTGTTGGTGGGCGGTACGCTGCAGAGCCGCATGGTGAAGACTGCGGCAGCCGGGCGCGCCCACGCCAAGAGCGGCTCCATGACCGGGGTCTCGTCGCTCAGCGGCTATGTCGATTCGGCGACCGGACGGCCGCTGGCGTTCGCCATCATCAGCAACAACTATCTGGTGCCCGGCGCGGAGGTGAAGGCGCTGGAGGACCGCCTGGTCGAGACGCTGGCGGCCTGTGACGCCACGGTGGTGTGCCGCTGAGCGCGCGGCGTCAGTCGCGCTTGGCGATATCGGCGAAGCTGCCGGCCAGCAGGCGGCACAGATCGGCGGCGGCCAGCTCGATGTCTAGCCCGCGTTTGCCGCCGGAAACGTAGATGGTGGCGAACGCTTGCGCCGGGCTGTCGATCACCGTCGGCAGTCGTTTTTTCTGCCCCAGCGGGCTGATGCCGCCCACCAGATACCCGGTGACGCGCTGCGCCAGCTGCGGATCGGCCATCTCGGCCTTTTTGGCGCCGAGGGCGCGGGCGACCTTTTTCAGATCCAGCTGGGTGGCGACCGGCGTGACCGCCACCGCCAGGTGTTTGGCGTCGCCGTTCAGCGCTACCAGCAGCGTTTTGTAAACCCGATCGGCATCCAGCCCCAGCTTTCTCACCGCTTCGTCACCGAAGTTGGTTTCGTCGCTGTCGTGGTGATACGGATGAAGGGTAAAGGCGACCTTTTGTTTCTCAAGCAGAACGACTGCGGGCGTCATGATGTGTTGTCCAGAATGTCCCCTGCGGGGAAAGGGTGATAACCAGCCTTAAAAATACAAAAATCCGACCTGCCCGGCAACCTGAGCGGCTGTTACATAAAGCGGGTTGCCAAGATATTCACCGGGTTGCTACCCTGTTTACTGTAACCGTTAACACGGTTGCTATGCGTATAACTAGAATACAAGAAATTCCTCTTTGACTGGCCAATAGCGATATTGGCCTCTTTTTTATCCCTGCGGCTGCAGCATCGCCGGCAGGTTATCCTCGCCATACAGGTGCAATGCGCCAACCGCCACCACATAGTCCCCGGCCGGCAGCGCCTCCAGCTGTTGCCGCCAGTCGCGATTGCGCTGGTGCATCAGCACGTCGTACAGCCCGGCGCTGAAGGTGGCGGGCAAGGTGTCCAGCGTGCCGCGCGGTTTGGCGTCCAGCCACCAGCTCACCATGGTTTGCAGCAGCCGCGCGTTGGTGTGCCAGTGCTCCAGCGTATCGCGCAGCAGCGCAATGCCGCCTTCCGGCAGCTGTTCCAGCATCGTCAGCTGCTGCTGCGTCCCTTCCAGTTCGATCACCGGTTTGTCCTGCGCCCGGGCGGCCTGCAGCAGCTGATAGTCCACGCCATACTCTGCTCGCAGCCCCAGACGCTGAGCCTGGCGCGCCTGCATCATCAGCGCCACCTGCCAGCCGGGCAGGGTGGCGAAGGCGTGCGGATCGGCGCCCAGCTCATGGCACAGCGCCAGCAGCCGTTGATATTCTTCGGCGGACAGGCGCTGTTCCAGCTCCGGCTGCAGCTCGGCGTGGTCGAAAGGCGAGGCGGCGTCGGTGATATCGGCTTCGACGATCAGTGCGTCGGCCTGTTGCAGCCGGGCGGCCAGCCGGGGCGGCAACGGTGACATATCGACGGTGCCCATATGGATGCTGCCCACCAGATGCAGCCGACGATCGCCCGGCAGAGTGATGTCCAGCGCCGGATAGGCGTAACGTTTGGGCGAGATCAGGCCGAGAAAGGCGGCGAGACGGCGTAACAGTTGACCCATACGGCGTGGCTCCTGAATAACGGGTGCGCGTTTCAGCATGAAAAGCGAGGGAAAATCGTCATTCATGCTAAACGCTATCCGCCGCGCAGGGAAGCCCGGAAAACAGCGGGGCGCCATGACGGCGCCCCGGCGATCACTTCCTGGGTTTAAAACGCAGCAGCCGGTTGGCGTTGCTGACCACGGTAATCGACGACAGCGCCATCGCCGCGCCCGCCACTACCGGGCTGAGCAGCGTGCCGGTCAGCGGGTAGAGCACGCCGGCGGCGATCGGGATACCCAGCGTATTGTAGATAAAGGCGCCGAACAGGTTCTGCTTCATGTTGCGCAGCGTGGCCTTCGACAGCGCTACCGCATCCGCCACGCCGTGCAGGCTGTGGCGCATCAGGGTGATGGCGGCGGTCTCGATGGCGATGTCGCTGCCGCCGCCCATCGCGATGCCCACGTCGGCCTGCGCCAGCGCCGGGGCGTCGTTGATGCCGTCGCCGACCATCGCCACGCGCTGGCCCTGCGCCTGCAGCTGCTTGATCGCCGCCGCTTTGCCGTCCGGCAGCACCCCGGCAATCACCCGATCGATACCGGCCTCTTTGGCGATGGCGTTGGCGGTCACCGGATTGTCGCCGGTCAGCATTACCAGCTGATACCCCTGCTGGTGCAGGCGCTGCAGCGCCGCGACGCTGTCCTCGCGCAGCGGATCGCGAATGGCGAACAGCGCGGCCGGTTTACCGTCAACGGCCAGCAGCACCGGCGTCACGCCGCGTTCGGCCTGGGCGCGCATCGGCGCATCCAGCTCGGCGGTTGCGACCTGATGCTGTTCCAGCAGCGCGGCGTTGCCCAGCAGCAGCTGCACGCCGTCGATCTCCCCGCTGACGCCGGCGCCGCGCAGGGTGCGGAACTGCGTGACCTGCGGCAGCGTTTGCCCGGCAGCGCGTTCCATGATGGCGCGCGCCAGCGGGTGGTTGGAGCCTTGCTCCAGCGCCGCGGCCCAGCCGATCGCCTGCTGCTCGCTGACCTGATTGAAGGTCAGGATCTCCACCACCTGCGGCTTCCCTTCGGTCAGGGTGCCGGTTTTGTCGAACACCAGGGTGTCCAACTGGCTGGCCTGCTGCAGGGCGTCGGCGTCGCGTACCAGCACGCCGAACTCCGCCGCGCGGCCGACGCCGGAGATGATCGACATCGGCGTTGCCAGGCCCAATGCGCACGGACAGGCGATGATCAGCACCGTGGTGGCGATCACCAGCGTATAGACCAGCTGCGGCTGCGGGCCGAAGAAGTACCACACCGCCGCGCTGAACAGGGCGATCGCCACCACCGCCGGCACGAACACCGCCGAGACGCGGTCGGCCAGTTGGCCAATCGCCGGTTTACTGCTCTGCGCCTGACGCACCAGTTTGATGATGCGCGCCAGCGTGGTTTGGCTGCCGATGGCGGCGGCGCGGAACAGCACGCTGCCGTCGTCGACCACCGTTCCGGCATGCACCGTATCGCCGGGGCCTTTTTGCTGCGGCACCGCTTCGCCGGTCAGCATCGCTTCATCGAGCCAGACTTCGCCCTGCACGATTTCACCGTCGACCGGCACGCGATCGCCGGTGGTCAGCCGCAGCGTCATGCCGAGCTGCACCTCCGCCAGCGGGATATCGCGCTCGCCGTCGTCAGTCACCCGCCGCGCGGTGGGCGGCGTCAGATCCAATAACCGCTCCAGCGCCTGCGAAGAACGCTGACGAGCGCGCTGCTCCAGCGCATGGCCGAGGTTGATCAAACCGATGATCATCGCGCTGGCCTCGTAATAGAGGTGGCGAGCCTCCATCGGGAAGAAATCGGGCCAAATGTTGACGGCGATCGAGTAAAGCCAGGCGGCGCCTGTACCGAGCGCCACCAGGGTATCCATGGTGGCGCTGACGTTCATCAGTGCGCGCCAGGCGTTGCGGTAGAAGTGCCCGCCGGCGAATACCATCACCGCCAGGGTAATGACGCCGACCAGCAGCCAGGGGCGCTGGGTTTCCGGCGTGAGCGTCATGCTGCCGCCGAACAGTCCCCAGGCCATCAGCGGGATACCCAAGGCCAGGCCCAGCGCCGCCTGCCAGCTAAAGCGCCTCATGTTGGCGCGTGCGGTCTGCTGCTGGCGCTCGCGGCGTTCGGTCTCGTCCTGAATCATCTCGGCGCCGTAGCCGGCTTTTTCCACTGCCGCCACCAGCGCCTGCGCATCGGCGGCGCCGGTCACCAGCGCGCTGCGTTCCGCCAGGTTGACGCGCGCATGCTCTACGCCGGGAACGCTTTGCAGCGCCTGCTGCACTTTATTGACGCAGCTGGCACAGGTCATGCCGCTGAGCAGCAGCTGTACGCTGTCGTCCGCGCCGTCGGTTGCCGGAAGGGAAGGTTGCGCCGCTGGCTGAACGTCCGGCAACGAAGGTGTTGCGTCAGTCAACGGCTCAGTTTTTGGGACGACGGCACCCGCCACGCTGGCGTGATAACCGGCATCTTCCACCGCGGCGATCAGCGCCTGCGGATCGGCATCGCCGTACACTTTCGCGCTGTCGATCTCGACGTCGGTAGCGAACACGCCCGGCACGGCTTCCAGTGCCTTGCGGGTGGTGCCGACGCAGTGCATGCAGCTCAGGCCGCTCAGCTGCAGCTCGGTATCGGCGTGTGGCGCGACTTCGGCCTGATAGCCGGCGGCAATCACGCTCTCGATCAACGCGCTGTCCGGCGCGTCGCCGGTCACTTTGGCGTAATGCACGTTAACCTCGGCCTGTTCGACATCGCTGCGGCTTTCCAGGGCTTTTTTCACCCGCTGCGCGCAGTTCATGCAGGACAGCCCCTGCAATGCCAGCATAGTGGTGTGTGACATGGTTGGACTCCTTGCTTAAAGGGCGGTGTTTAAAGGTTGACCGCCGGACCTGTTTTCACTAAGAATGGAGCTTAAACCTTCCAGCAAGGGTAAGGTCAAGGAGGGAAAATGAATATTAGCGACGTCGCGAAAAAAACCGGGTTAACCAGCAAGACGATTCGTTTTTACGAAGAGAAAGCGCTGATTACCGCCCCGATCCGCAGCGACAACGGTTACCGCCACTATTCCGCCAGACACGTTGAAGAGCTGACGCTGCTGCGCCAGGCGCGGCAGGTGGGCTTCAACCTGGACGAGTGCCGTGAGCTGGTGGCGTTGTTCAACGATCCGGCCCGCCACAGCGCCGACGTGAAGGCGCGCACGCTGCAGAAGGTGGCGGAGATCGAAAGACACATCAGCGAGCTGGGAGAAATGCGCCAGCGCCTGCTGACGCTGGCGGAACAATGCCCGGGCGACGAGGGGGCGGAGTGCCCCATTATCAATAATCTGGCGGGGTGCTGTCGTTCGAATTAACGGCTGATGGCGCGGATCACCAGCGTGACCCCTTCTACCGCCACCACTTCCACTTCGGTGCCGGCGGGCAGATCTTCTGCCGCCTGCGCGCGCCAACTGCTGTCGCCGATATTGATGCGCCCCATGCCGTTGTGCATCGGCTCCGTCAGCGTGGCGCGGGTGCCGATCAGCTGGCGGTTGCGCTGGTTGAGCACCGGCGACCCGCCGGATGCGGCCGCCGGGCGCCGACGCAGCCAGTACCACCACAGGTAGGCGACGACGACGGTCAGGACGGCGAAGATCATGCCTTGCCACGCCCAGGAAAGTTGCGGCAGCAGCCAGATCAGAGCGCCGACCAACAGCGCCGCCACGCCGCTCCACAGCAGGTAGCCGCCGGCGCCGAGCATTTCCGCCGCCAGCAACACGCCCCCGAGGGAGAGCCAAAACCACAGCGGATTCGCCGCGATCAGTTCGAGCATGATTATTTGCCTTTGCTTTCTTTCAGCAGCTCGGTAATGCCGCCGATCGAGCCGAGCAGGCTGCTGGCGTCCAGCGGCATCATCACCACCTTGCTGTTGTTGGAGGAACCGATCTTCTGCAGCGCGTCGGTGTATTTCTGCGCCACGAAGTAGTTCACCGCCTGAATGTTGCCGCTGGCGATGGCGTCGGACACCAGCTGGGTGGCGCGCGCCTCGGCCTCTGCGGCGCGCTCACGCGCTTCCGCCTGCAGGAACGCCGACTGGCGTTCGCCCTCGGCCTTCAGGATCTGCGATTGTTTCTCCCCCTCGGCGCGCAGAATGGCCGCCTGACGCACCCCTTCCGCCTCGAGGATGTCGGCGCGCTTGGTGCGCTCGGCCTTCATCTGGGCGTTCATCGAGGCGATCAGTTCCGCCGGTGGCCGCACGTCGCGGATCTCGATACGGGTGATTTTCACCCCCCACGGATTGGTCGCTTCATCGACGATGTGCAGCAGGCGACTGTTGATGCTGTCGCGCTGCGACAGCATTTCGTCCAGCTCCATCGAGCCGAGCACGGTGCGGAAGTTGGTCATGGTCAGGTTGACGATCGCCTGTTCAAGGTTGCTGACTTCGTAGGCGGCGCGCGCCGGGTCGACCACCTGGATAAAGCACACCGCATCGATGGCGACGTTGGCGTTATCGCGGGAAATCACTTCCTGCGAAGGAATGTCCAGCACCTGCTCCATCATGTTGATTTTGCGGCCGATGCGGTCCATGAACGGCACCACCAGGTTCAGCCCCGGCATCAGCGTTTTGGTGTAGCGGCCGAAGCGTTCTACCGTCCATTGGAACCCCTGCGGCACAATTTTGACGCCGGCGAACACCACAATCAGTGCGACGACGATCACGATGGGAATAAAAGTAAGCATGCAAACCTCCTGTCAGACATATGTAAACAGATATTACGACAGCGCCGGAAAAATGCCTACTGATACCGCGACTTAATCCAGGGCGCCGACCAAACCCGCGATCAGCGGATCCCGCGTCTGGAACAGGCTGATAAGGGTACGCACCGCTTCGCCGCCGCGAGCGTCGGACCAGGCCAGCGACAGGGGAGAGGGCTGGCGCGGATATTTGAGCTGCTTGGCCACCAACTCGCCGCTATCAAGATAAGTTTGGCACAGTTGGCGCGGAAGGAAACCGATCCCGAGGCCGCGCAGATGGCACTCCAGCTTGGTGCGCAGATCCGGCACCTTGATCTCCTGTTGGCCCGACAGCAGCCAGGCGGTGCGCTTGGCCAGATGGCGCGCGGTATCTTCGACGTTGATCGCGGCGTAAGGGCGCAGCTGCGTTTCGTTCAACGGATCGGCGGCATTGGCCAGCGGGTGTGTCGGCGAGATGGCGAATACCCAATTGACCTTGCCCAGCGGCAGCACCTTGATGCTGTTTTCCAGCGATTCATTGCCCGCCGCGCCGATCGCAAGATGGCAGTCCTCATTCAGCAGCGCATCCCACACGCCCATGTACACCTGGCGGGAAATGTGGAATTGGGTGAACGGGTATTTGTCGTGCAGGTGGGTCAACAGCCCGGCCACGGCGGCGGCGTCGTACAGCAGGTTGTTGATCACGATATTCACCTGATGCTCTACGCCGTCGTTGATTTGCCGCAGTTCGCCCGGCATGGCGTCCAGCCAGGTGTGCCACTGGCGGCAGCGCTCCAGCAAATACTCCCCGGCCGGCGTCAGGTTGACGGTGCGGGTGGTGCGGATAAACAGCTGCGTACCGATGCTCTCTTCCAGCGTTTTAATGCGGTAGCTGATGGTGGCGGTGGTTTTATGCAGCAATTCTGCCGCGCGCGAGAAGCTTTGGCACTCGGCAACTTTGATAAACGAACGAATGGTTTCGTGATCCAGCATGTGGGGTCCTTGGCTGACACCGCCTTTTCGGTTATCGGTGAGAAGAATCTACTGATGTTGCGGCGCGATAGGCAGCGGCAAAGCCCAACCCCACGATCCCGGTCACAGAATCATCCGATAGCGATGAACGTGCGCCGCCCCATTTTACCCGATGGTGAATTAGGTGGTTTTTTAATTCATTGATTTAAAGCAACTAATATTGCTCTTCGATCGTAAAGTGTGCTGATGATCTTATTGTGGAAAAATTTTCCAAAAAAATGCTGTCAAATTCGCCAAGCGCTGTCTAGAGTGAAGGCGTTGGGTGAAATATCGCCGTTCAATCGTCGCTGGGTCATGCGCTTGGGAGAATCACATGGATTTAGTCATCGAAGAATTAACGCCGGCGGCCTTTGCGCCTTATGGCGATGTATTGCAGATAGAGGGCTCGCGCTTCTTTCATATCAATGACGGGAAAACCGAGCGTTATCATGATCTTGCCAAGATAGAGGTATCCGACGGCAACCGGGTGCTGGCCAGCATCAACCGGGCGGAACCCAGCGAGCTGCCGATGACCTTTTCCCTGTTGGAAAAGCATCCGCTCTCGTCGCAGGCCTTTGTGCCGATGAACGGCGAACGCTTCGTGGTGATCGTCGCCGAACCGGGCGACACCATCCCCGTCGGCACGCTGCGCGCTTTTATCACCAACGGCAAACAGGGGATCAACTACCATCGCAACGTCTGGCACCATCCGCTGTTTGCCTATGCGAAGGTCACCGACTTTTTCACCATCGATCGCGCAGGCGCTGACAACTGCGTGGTCAGCCGCTTGCCGGAGCCGTATCGCATAGTTTTGGCATAGCGCTGGCCGCACGCCGCGCAGGGCGTTTATCATAGCGTCACCCATGCCGTTACTGACAAAGGAAGCTTGAATGACCGAATTACGCAGGAAAGGACGACCCGCCACCGAAGCCGGCGCTACCAAAGGGGCGCAGGCGTTGGATCGCGGGCTGGAGATCCTCCAGTATCTGGCCAACGCCGGGGGGAGTTCGTCGGTTTCCGTGCTGTCCGAAAAGCTGGAGCTGCCGCTGTCCACTACCTTCAGATTATTGAAAGTGTTGGAGAAATCGGAATTCGTCTTTCAGGATCCGCAGCTGGGCTGGTGGCATATCGGCATTCAGTCGTTCACCGTCGGTTCCGCTTACATGAACGATCGCGACGTAGTATCGGTCGCCGGGCCGTTCATGCGCCGGCTGATGCTGCTGTCCGGCGAGACCGCCAACCTGGCGATCCGCAACAATTTCGACGCGGTGCTGATTCGTCAATGCGAGTGCCAGGCGATGGTGCGCATGTGCGCGCCGCTGGGCAGCCGCTTGCCGCTGCACGCCTCGGGCGCCGGCAAGGCGCTGCTGTACCCGCTGGCGGAAGAGGAGATGCTGGATCTGATCGTGCGTTCGGGGCTGCAATCCTACACGCCGAAGACGCTGACCAGCGTGAACCTGCTGCGTAAGGATCTGCATCAGTCGCTGGCGCAGGGCTACACCATCGACGATGAAGAGCACGCGCTCGGCCTGAACTGCCTGGCTTCGGCGATTTTCGATCGCAACAACAACGTGATCGCCGCCATTTCCATCTCCGGGCCCAGTTCGCGGGTCGGCAAGGAGCGGTTCAAGGAGCTGGGCGAACTGGTGGGTGAGGTGGCCAGAGACATCAGCGCCGCGCTGGGCGAATCGCGCAGCAAGGCATAAACGTCGCGCGCCGGGCTGAACCGGCGCGGAGCAAGACTCCCCGTTTGATGAGCAAACGGGTTTTTTTGACCGTAATTTTAAGTTGGAAAAATTTTCCAATAAATTAAGGAGAACATCACATGGCAATTATGCGAGCGGTAGACGCGGCAATGCACGTGCTGGAAAAAGAAGGGATCACCACCGCGTTCGGCGTGCCCGGCGCGGCGATCAACCCGTTCTACGACGCGATGCGGCGGCACGGCGGCATCAAACACTACCTGGCGCGACACGTGGAAGGGGCCTCGCACATGGCGGAAGGCTACACTCGCGCCGCCGCCGGCAACATCGGCGTGTGCATCGGCACTTCCGGCCCGGCGGGCACCGACATGATCACCGGCCTTTACTCCGCCTCCGCCGATTCGATTCCGATCCTGTGCATCACCGGCCAGGCGCCGCGCGCGCGTTTGCACAAAGAGGATTTCCAGGCGGTAGACATCGAATCGATCGCCAAGCCGGTGACCAAGATGGCGGTCACCGTGCAGGAACCGGCGCTGGTGCCACGCGTGCTGCAACAGGCGTTTCACCTGATGCGTTCCGGCCGACCGGGGCCGGTGCTGATCGACCTGCCTTTCGACGTGCAGATGGCGGAGATCGAGTTCGATCCGGAAACCTACTCTTCACTGCCCGCTTATAAGCCGGCGGCTACCCAGGCGCAGATCGACAAAGCGCTGGATCTGCTGTGCGCGGCGAAAAAGCCGTTGATCATCGCCGGCGGCGGCATTCACAACGCCGATGCGGCGGATCTGCTGCAGCAGCTGGCGGAGATCTGCAACGTGCCGGTGATCCCGACGCTGATGGGCTGGGGCGCCATTCCGGACGATCACCCGCTGATGGCGGGTATGGCGGGCCTGCAAACCTCGCACCGCTACGGCAACGCCAACCTGCTGGATTCTGATCTGGTGTTCGGCATCGGTAACCGTTGGGCCAACCGCCACACTGGCTCGGTGGACAAGTACACCGCCGGGCGCAAGGTGGTGCATATCGATATCGAGCCGACGCAAATTGGCCGGGTGATCTGCCCGGATCTGGGCATCGTTTCCGATGCGCGCATCGCGCTGCAAATGCTGGTGGACACGGCGCAGCGCCGCTTCGAGCGCGGCGAGTTGCCGAATCGCGACGCCTGGTGCGCCGCCTGCCTGCAGCGCAAGCAAACGCTGCTGCGCAAGACCCACTTCGAGAACGTGCCGGTCAAGCCGCAGCGGGTGTATGAAGAGATGAACCGCGCCTTTGGCCGCGATGCCTGCTATGTCACTACCATCGGGCTGTCGCAGATCGCCGCCGCGCAAATGCTGCACGTTTTCGAACCGCGCCGCTGGATCAACGCCGGCCAGGCCGGCCCGCTGGGCTGGACGCTGCCTGCGGCGCTGGGCGTATGCGCCGCCGATCCGCAGCGCAAGGTGGTCGCGCTGTCGGGCGACTATGATTTCCAATTTATGATTGAAGAGCTGGCGGTCGGCGCGCAGTTCAAGCTGCCTTATATCCACGTGTTGGTGAACAACGCCTATCTGGGGCTGATCCGCCAGGCGCAGCGCGGGTTCGATATGGATTACTGCGTGCAGCTGTCGTTTGAAAACATCAACAACGCGGAGATTGGCGAGTACGGTGTCGATCACGTCAAGGTGGCGGAAGGGCTGGGCTGCAAGGCGCTGCGGGTGTTCAAACCGGAAGAGATCGCGCCGGCGTTCCGTCAGGCCCAGGAACTGATGCAGCAGCACCGGGTACCGGTGGTGGTGGAAATCATCCTGGAGCGCGTCACCAATATTTCCATGGGTACCGAGCTGGATAACGTCAATGAGTTTGAACCGGTGGCGGCAACGCCGGAAGACGCACCGACCTCGGTCAACTTCTTTGATTACCGTTGAGGAATCTCGCCATGCCGAAATTTTCAGCCAATCTGTCCATGCTGTTCACCGAAGTCGATTTCCTGCAGCGCTTCCGCCGGGCGAAGGAGCAGGGCTTCAGCGCGGTGGAATATATGTTCCCTTACGACTACCCGATCGCCGCGCTGCGCAGCGAACTGGAGGCGCATCGCCTGAACCAGGTGCTGTTCAACCTGCCGGCCGGTGACTGGGCGGCGGGCGAACGGGGCATCGCCTGTTTGCCGGGGCGCGAAGCGGAGTTCCGCGACGGCGTCGGGCGCGCGATCGAGTATGCGCAGGCGCTGGGCTGCGATCGCATCAACTGCCTGATCGGCAATCCGGATCCCGCCGTCAGCCGCCACACCACCGACGAACGGGTGAAGGAGAACCTGCGCTACGCCGCCGACACTCTGGCGCAAAAGAATATCCGACTGCTGATCGAACCGATCAACCGCTACGACATGCCGCAGTTCTACCTGCAAACCTCCCGGCAGGCGATCGAACTGATCGAAGCGATCGGCAGCCCCAACCTGTATCTGCAGTACGACCTTTACCACATGCAGCGCATGGAGGGAGAGCTGACGCAGACCCTCGAGCGCCTGCTGGCGAAGATCGACCACATTCAGGTCGCCGACAACCCGGGGCGTCACGAGCCGGGCACCGGCGAAATCAACTGCGAGTTTATCTTCGCGCAGCTGGATCGCATGGGTTACCGCGGCTGGATCGGCTGTGAATACAAACCGCTCACCACCACGGAAAGCGGCCTGTCATGGATTAAAAAATACCTGTCTTGAGGAGATGAAAATGAACGTGGGATTTATTGGTCTGGGCATCATGGGCGCGCCAATGGCGGAAAAGCTGCTGGCGGGCGGGCATACGCTTTATGCCCACACCCGGCATGAGGTACCGGCGGCGCTGCTGCAGCAAGGGGCCATCGCCTGCCGCGATCCGCAGCAGGTGGCGGATGAGGCGGACGTGATCTTTATCATGGTGCCGGATACGCCGCAGGTGGAGGAGGTGCTGTTTGGTGAACGCGGCTGCGCCGCCGGCAAGCTGAACGGCAAAGTGGTGGTGGACATGAGCTCCATTTCACCGCTGGAGACCAAAGTATTCGCGCAGCGCATCAACCAGCTGGGCGCCCAGTACCTGGACGCGCCGGTTTCCGGCGGCGAAGTGGGCGCCAAACAGGGCACGCTGACCATCATGGTGGGCGGCGAGGAAGCGACCTTCGAACGGGTGAAGCCGCTGCTGGCGCTGATGGGCAAGAACATCACGCTGATCGGCGGCAACGGCGACGGGCAAACCTGTAAGGTCGCCAATCAGATCATCGTGGCGCTGACCATTGAAGCGGTCAGTGAAGCGTTGGTGTTCGCCTCGCGCGCCGGTGCCGATCCGGCCCGGGTACGTGAAGCCCTGATGGGCGGCTTCGCCTCGTCGCGTATCCTCGAGGTGCACGGCGAGCGGATGATCAAGCGGGCGTTCGCGCCGGGGTTCCGCATCTCGCTGCACCAGAAGGATCTCAACCTGGCGCTGCAGGGCGCGAAGGCGCTGGCGCTCAGCCTGCCGAATACCGCCACCTGCCAGGAGCTGTTCAACGTCTGCGCCGCCAATGGCGACGGCGAACTGGATCACTCCGCGCTGGTGCGGGCGCTGGAAATCATGGGCAACCACCGGGTAGCCGGCTAAGGCGCCCGCCGGCATTTAATTTGCCGGCTTATCATTAGAATCAGAGATGTTCGACATTAATAGCGCCCTCTTTATGATAAATAAAGAGGGTCCCCGCCAATCCAATAAAAATGATTCAGCACAATAAAAAGTAAAAAGCAGGATGCCAACCCAAGGAGACACTGAATATGGCAACCGATAATGCTGTTATTGATAAAGATATTCTTACCGCCCCTGACAAAAGTCGTTTATATCGAAAAATCGCCTGGCGCATTATGCCCATTCTATTAGTGAGCTATATCGTCGGTTATCTCGACCGGGTGGGGATTTCGTTTTCGAAATTCCAAATGATGCCCGATATTCTGAACGGCAACGTCTCGATGGCTGAAGCCGTTTACGGGCTGGGGGCCGGGGTATTTTTCATTGGCTATATCATCGCCGGGGTACCCAGCAACATTCTGCTGAGTCGCTATGGTGCCAGAAAGATCATCGCGCTGCTGATGGTGGTGTGGGGGGCGATCTCGATGCTGAGCGTCTTTATCACCAACCCCTGGCAATTCTACCTGGCGCGTTTTCTGCTGGGGCTGGCGGAGGCCGGTTTTTACCCCGGCGTGATCCTCTACCTGACGCTGTGGTTTCCCTCCAGCCAGCGCGCCAAGATGACGGCGCTGTTCGTGTGCGGCATCCCGGTCAGCAACATCATCGGCGGCCCGCTGTGCGGGTGGATCATCGAGCACATGAACGGCCTGATGAATCTCTCCGGCTGGCAGTGGCTGTTCTTTATCAGCGGCCCGCGCGCGCTGCTGATCGCCATTGTCATCTTCTGTTTCCTGGATAATACCTATCAGAGCGCCACGTGGCTCAGCCCGCAGGAGAAGGCATTGATCAAAGAGGATATGGCGCAGAGCGCGCCGCGCCAGGGCGCCGCCGGCGGGCAGGAGTGGACGATGAAGAGCATGCTGAGATCGTCCGCGTTCACCAAAATGTGGCTGATTTGCTTCTGCACCGTGATGGGCCAGGGCGGGCTGGCGTTTTGGGTACCGACCATCATTCGCGACACCGGCGTGACCTCGGTGATGGATATCGGGTTGCTGACCATGCTGCCTTATATGCTGGCGGTGGTGGCGATGCTGGTGGCCGCGCGCAGTTCGGACAAGCATCGCGAGCGGCGCTGGCACATCATCGTACCGTTCTGCATCGCCGCAGTGTCGCTGATCTTCATCGGCCTGTTCCCGGACAACAAGCACGTGGTGATGGCGGCGCTGTGCGTGGCGGTGGCGTCGAGCCTGGTGCCGTCGCCGCTGTTCTGGAGCCTACCGAACGCCATTTTTACCGGCACTTGCGCTGCGGCGGGCATTGCGCTCATCAATTCCATCGCCAATATCGGCGGCTTTATTTCGCCTTATATCATCGGCTATTTCAAACAGCTGACCCACAGTAATTTAGTGGCGATGTGCGTCTTATCGACAATGATGATACTGGGGGCGATATTAACCTATAGCGTGCCGGCAAAATGGGTCAATAAATAACACTTCTCGTCATCTTCATTAAATAGTCGGCAACAGTTTTATTTTATTTCGCCATGCATTTCTCATCTGATTAATTCAGCGGGGGAAGGCATGGCCATTTTTATTTCGTCTCGAATAAAGGATGCGTCATGAAAATTGTTATTGCACCGGATTCATTTAAAGAAAGCGTTAGCGCGAAACGGGCGGCGCGGGCGATCGCGCGCGGTTTTCACGAGGTTTATCCCGATGCCGAGTGCGTCTGCCTGCCGATCGCCGACGGCGGCGAAGGCACGGTGGACGCGCTGGTGGCCGCTACCGGCGGGCGCAAGGTGAGCGTGAGCGCCACGGGGCCGCTGGGGGAACGGGTGGCGGCATTTTATGGCGTCAGCGGCGACGGCAAAACGGCGGTGATCGAAATGGCGGCGGCCAGCGGGCTGATGCTGACGCCGGCGGAGCGTCGTAACCCGCTGCTGGCGACCAGCTACGGCACCGGCGAACTGATCCTGCATGCGCTGGATCAGGGCATTCGCCACCTGATCCTCGGCATCGGCGGCAGCGCCACGGTGGATGGCGGTGTCGGCATGGTGCAGGCGCTGGGCGGGCGTTTCTACCGCCCGGACGGCAAGACGCTGCCGTGGGGCGGCGGCGAGCTGGCGACGCTGAGCGGAATCGATCTCAGCATGCTGGACGCACGCCTGCGGCAGTGCCGGATTGAGGTCGCCTGCGACGTAGACAATCCGCTGGTGGGACCGCGCGGCGCGGCGGCGGTGTTCGGGCCGCAGAAGGGCGCGACGGCGGTGATGGTGGCGCAGTTGGAGCAGGGGCTGGCGCAGTATGCCGAGGTGATCCGCCAGAGCACCGGCCACGACGTGCGGCAGGTCGCCGGCGGCGGGGCGGCGGGCGGCATGGGGATCGCCTGCCAGGTGTTTCTCGGCGCAACGCTGAAGCCGGGCATCGAGATCGTGATGGCGGCGCTGGGCCTGGAGCAGGCGCTGGCGGAGGCCGATCTGCTGATCACCGGCGAAGGGCGCATCGACAGCCAAACGCTGGGCGGCAAGGCGCTGTCCGGCGTCGCTCGTCTGGCGCGGGCGCGCGGCCTGCCGGTCATCGCGTTGGCCGGCGTGGTGGAGGAAGGGGCAGAGGCGCTGCACGCGCAGGGAATCGACGCGATGTTCAGCATTCTGCCGCGTCTGAGTACGCTGGAGGTCGCGCTGTCGCAAGGGGAACTCAACCTGCAGCGCAGCGCTGCCAACGTAGCCCGCGTAATGCGCATCGGCCGGCGATTGGGATAAAAAAAGAAGGCCACGCTGCGCGAGCAGGTGGCCTTGGTTTTGGCGGCGAAGCGCTTACGGCTCGACGTCGCGGTTGCAGTCCTTGGAGTAGATGTAGCTGAAGGTTTCCTGGCCCACCGCATAGCCCGCCTGCTGCACATAGGCGCCCATGAAGATGTAGTCGCCTTGCTTCACCGGCATCCATTCATTGTCCAGGTTGTACACGCCGGCGCCGCTGAGAATGTAGGCGCCATGCTCCTGCACGTGGGTCTCGATGTAGCCGTGGCTGGCACCGGGGGCGAAGGAGAGGATGTGCATGTTCATGTCGAAGCCCAGATCTTTCGGCAGCAGATCCTGCAGGATCACCTCGCTCATGCCCTCGTAGTGGATCTGCTCCAGGTTGGCGACGTTGTTGCTGACCACGTGCGCCTCGTAGCCTTTGATGCGCTGATAGCGGCGTTTGTAGAGGAACAGGCGGCTGGATTGGCCACCGTTGGCGTTTTCCAGCCGCAGGGTGACGCCCGCCGGGCAGTAAAGGTAGCCGCCGGCGGTCAGCGGGTAGTCGGTGGCGTCGGCGGAAGCGGTGATGGCGCCGTCGATGACGTACACGAAGGTTTCGAGCTCTTCGCCGCCAAAGCCTTTGGTATTGCGGCCGCAGTCGTGCAGCGTCACCAGATAATCGACGAAGGTGGCACCCAGTTTCGGCGTCGACAAGATGGTGACGTCGCAGTTTTCAAAACCGGGAATGACGTTGCGCACCAGGCCGTTCGGCGGGATCAGCGCATAGTTGCCGCGTTTGATGATGGCGCGCGTTGACAGAATGTCGGTTGGATAACCGGTTTGATTGTTGAAGTAACCCACGTTGATTCTCCTGATCGTTGAAAGGGCGCCGCGGCGGCGCCCGGTAAAAAAGCGCCGTCAGGCCTCGGTGGCCGTTCGGGTTGGCGTAGTGCGTTTCATCAAGACGTTGACGGTGAAGAAAATGGCGGTGCCCACCAGCAGGATGGCGGCGGAGATGTAAAAGCCCATCACCTTGGAGCCGGTGCTGTCGGAGATCACGCCGGTGAGGAAGGGGGCGATCACCGACGAGGACATGCCGAAGAAGTTGAACACGCCGAAGCTGGTGCCATAGCCTTTCTTCGGCGCGTTGTCGGCGACGAAGGAAATCATGATCGGATCGACCGCCAGCTTACCCAGCAACCCGTACAGGATCAGGCTGATCAGCAGCATGGTGGAGTCCGGCGAAATGACGGTGCAAACCAGCATCACCGCCGCGCACAGCTCGAGGAAAATGATCAGCTGCACCTTCTTGTTGCGGAAACGGTCGGACATGCGGCTGAAGAACAGCGCGCCCGGCACCGAGGCGAACGCCACCAGCGCGGAGGAGAAGCCGATGGCCACCCCTTCAAAGCCGCGCTCTTGCTGCAGGAACGAGGGCAGCCAGGTGACTATCATGTAGTAGCCGTAGCAGGTGGCAAAGTACATCGCGTAGGCGGAGATCATGCGCAGGCTGAACAGGCCGCTGGCCTGGCCGTCCTCTTCGGGCGCGATCGCCGTCGGTGCAACGGTCTGGCTGACGGCCACCGGGGCTTGGGGCTGCGAGCCTTTGATGACCACGGCGAACACCAGCGTCATCACCACCAGCAGGCCGGTGATGATGAACAGCATGATCTGCCAGTTCATGTTGAAGCTTTTCACCAGCAGGCTGGAGGCGATCAGGCCGATCGCCATGCCGAGCGCCGAGCCGCTGTTGATCACCGCGGTCGCCAGGCCACGGCGTTCCAGCGGGATATTCTCCGACGACAGGGAGTAGGCCGAGCCGTAATAAGAGCCGCAGCCCATGCCCGCCAGCAGGCTGCCGGCATAGACCATGGTCAGACTGGTGGCGTTGCCGATCAGCAGCGTGGCGATGATGAACAGGCAGAAGCCCGGGATCAGCACCACCTTCTTGCCGAATTTGTCCACCAGGATGCCCGCCGGGATCTGCATCCCGGTGTAGGCGAAGAAGTAGAAGCTGGCGATCAGCCCCATTTCCGCATTGGAGTGCGCGCCGATGGTTTGTTGGATCTCGGGGAAGATCGGCGTCAGGACGGTGCGATAGATCCAGATCACCGCCCAGCCCAGACAGAGCACGACGACGATCTTTTTCCAGTAGCGCGGGTCGATATCGTTGCTCATGCCTCGGCCCCCTGTTCGGTGTAGGCCAGCTGATACAGCGTCTGCGCCAGGATTTTCACCCCTTCGTTCAGATCGGCGACGGCGGTTTTTTCCGCCGGGTTATGGCTGATGCCGGCGATGCTCGGCACGAACATCATCACCGTCGGCACGCGCGGGGCGAAGATTTGCGAGTCGTGTCCGGCGCCGCTGTGCATCATGCGGTAATTCAGCCGCTGCGTTTCGCACAGGCGGCTGACGCAGGCCACCAGCTGTTCGTTCATCGGGATCGGCGCTTCGTCCATCCACAGATCGATCTCGACCTCGATGCCCATCTCGGCGCAGATGCGCTGGATATCCTGCTCGATCTCCTGCGTGAAGCGCAGCAGTGCGGCCTGATCGGTGTGGCGACAGTCGAGGGTGAAGTGGGTGAAGCCCGGCACCACGTTGACGGTGTTTGGCTTCGGCTCCACCTTGCCGAAGGTCAGCACCAGCGGATCGCCTTCGGCGCGCGCCTTGGCGATCGATTCGCAGCAGATGCGGCTGAAGGCGTGCACGGTATCCCGGCGGTAGCTCATCGGGGTGGTGCCGGCGTGGTTGGCTTCGCCCTGCAGCCGCACGTCATAGCGCCGTTGGCCGACGATGCTGGTCACCACGCCGATGGTTTTGCCTTCGGTTTCCAACACCTTGCCCTGCTCGATGTGGATCTCGACGAAGGCCGCGATGTCGCTGCGCAGCGGCTGATGCGGCGGAGGGAAATCGAAGCCGGCGTCGCGCATGGCGTTGACGAAGCCGACGCCCTTGGCGTCCGTAATGTGCTGCACGTCTTCCCGCCGGGCCAGGCCGACGATGTTCTTGCTGCCCCAGAACACATAAGGAAAACGGCTGCCTTCTTCTTCCGCCAGCGCGATGACTTCCAGGCTGCGCAGCGGCGGGCCGTAGGTGTCCTTGAGGTGTTTGATCGCCATGAAGGCGGCTTCGATGCCGAACTGGCCGTCGAGGTTGCCGCCGTTGACCACCGTGTCGATGTGCGACCCGGAGAGAATCACCTGGTCGGGGTATTTGCTGCCCTCCAACCGGCCGAACAGGTTGCCGACTGCATCAAAATGGGTGTTCAGCCCGGCGGCCTCGAAGGCGTTTTTCAACGCGTGCTGCGCTTCGATCCATTCCGGGGTATAAAGCAAACGCGTCATGCCGCCGCTGGGGTCGGCGCCGATTTTCGATAACCAGCCGGAAATATCACGGATTTCTTGTTGGAAGTCTTTCATGTTTACCTGCCCGCATGTTGTGTCTCAGCGGCGATGCGGTCAGGGCGGGGATATACGCCACCGGCCGACCTATTGCGCTGAGCGCGCTGATGAAGGTTTTCTTTTTCTCCCCGGCTCTGACATATCAACCGCGAGCCGCGGCGCAAAAAGCCCACGATAATAAGAGTGCGTTAACTGGCGAAGGGATCTTTATGGTCGTAAGAGCGCTGGTAAATAGCATTTGAAATTAAGTATTGATAAATATCGTCGACGATTTCGATACCGTTTTTCTCGCTTTCCATTTCACGCGCATGGCTATTCTGCCCCGGGTAAAGCACTTTGCTGACGCCTGGCGCCGGTTTAACGGCATTCAATTCTTTCATGACCTGACTGATATTTTTACGGAATGCGGATTCGTTGGTGAAATAACCCGGGTTCAGCACGATATGCAATTGGCCCAATTCCCGGCCGGCGCTGAGATCGTGATACATCGAGCTGACGTGTTTGCCGAACGGCAGGCCGAGCAAAATGCCCGACAGCACGTCGACCATCATCATCAGGCCGTAGCCTTTCGGCCCGGCGATCGGCAGCAGCCCGCTGACGGCGAACGGATCGGTGGTGTGCTTGCCCTCGGCGTCCACCGCCCAGGTGTCGGGAATGGCGGCGTTGCGCGAACGGGCGTCCAGCACTTTGCCCCAGGCCTGCACGGTGGTGGCCATATCGAAGGTGATCAGCTCGTCGCCTTCGCCCGGCGCGGAGAAGGCGATGGGGTTGGTGCCGTAGTAGACTTCGGCGCCGCCGTACGGCACCACCATCGGATCGGACTGGCACAGCGAAATGCCGACCATGCCGGCGCGCGCCGCCTGCTGCACGAAGTACGACAGCGCCCCGCTGTGGCCGATGCGGCGCACGCCCACTACCGCCACGCCGTTCTCTTTCGCCATCTCGATGGCGCGATCCATGCTCAGCTTGGCCGCCACGTGCCCGGCGCCGTTGTCGCCGTCGAAAATGGCGCTGCAGGGGCCGGTTTTTTCAAAGGTGAAATGCGGGTGATTGTTGGTGCCGCCTTTGCTGATACGTTCGGAATAGTATTCGACCCTGACCGCGCCGTGGGAGTGGATGCCGCGCGCATCGGCATGAACCAGCACATCGGCGACGATGCCGGCGTGTTCCTGGCTCAGGCCGGCGGCGTGAATTTTTTGCTGGATAAGCTGATGTAATTGTTGTTTAGAGACCTTCATATACAGTCCTTTTATCACTACGGTTTATTTAATTCGCCTCTGCGTTGTAATGTATAAATACCGGGGGGGAATAATGTGATCCAGATGCGTTTTATCCGATTGGATTAAAAATTCGTTGAATTAAATTGCCATTGTTAGAAGTTTTTTTATAAATGCTTTTCCCCGTCTGGATTAACTAATATTCAGGCGATTAAGTTATTTTTTCTAACAATAGATAAAGTGTGACCGTACTCACCTCTGGGCGTGATTTTAATTTGTAGCTTGATAATTAACCTTTTCGCTGGATTCAATGCATCGCCGTGCCGCCGGTGCGGGAAATATTGCCGATATTATTAAATGCTGTCTTAAGGATATCACCATGATCCATGCTTTTATTAAAAAGGGGAGCTTTCAGGATTCCGTCAGCCTGATGTTGATCTCCCGCAAACTCAGTGAATCTCCCAAGGTCGAGGAAATATCCGTCATGATGGGGACGCCGGCCAATAAATCCTTATTGGAGGTGACCGGTTTCTGGCACCCGCAGTTTAGCGAAGCGACGCCGAACGATATTTGCGTGGCGATCAAAGCGGAGTCCGCCGACGAGACGATCGCCGAGGAGATCGGTGTGGCGCTGGAGACGGCGCTCAAGGCGATTGCGCAGGGGAGCCAGGGCGGCAAAAAACTGCTGCGGGCGCGCAGCTGGCGCACCGCCAGGCAGAAGCTGCCCGCCGCCAATCTGGCGCTGATCTCGATCGCCGGCGAATACGCGGCGGAGTTGGCGGATAGCGCGCTGGAAGACGGCTGCAACGTGATGATGTTCTCCGACAACGTCAGCCCGGCGCAGGAAGTGGCGCTGAAAACCAAGGCGCGTGAACGCGGGCTGATCGTGATGGGGCCGGACTGCGGCACCGCCTGCATTGCCGGCGCGCCGCTGGCGTTCGCCAACGTGGCACCCGCCGGATCTATCGGCGTGGTGGGCGCCTCCGGCACCGGCATTCAGGAGCTTATTTCGCAAATTACCCTGGCGGGCCAGGGCATCTCGCACGCTATCGGCCTCGGCGGGCGGGATTTGACGGCGGAGATCGGCGGCATCAGCGCCATCAGCGCGCTGCGCATGCTGGCGGCGGATCCGCAGAGTCTTGTGCTGGCGTTCGTGTCCAAGCCGCCGGCGCCCGAAGTGCGCCAGCGGGTGATCGACGAGATGAAAGCGCTCGGCAAGCCGGTGGTGGCGCTGTTCCTCGGCGCGCAGTCTGCCGTGCGCCAGGAGGGCAACATCACGTTCGCCGCCACGCTGGATGAAGCGGCGCGGCTGGCGGCGATGCTGGGCTGCGTGCAGCAACAGGCGGCGCAACAGCCTGCGGTGCCCGGCGGCAAAATCGCCGGGCTGTACGCCGGCGGCACGCTGGCGGCCGAATGCGCGATGCTGCTGACGGAAAAACTGTCCCTGCCGGTGGATAGCGAGCATCCGCGCGGCGCCATGCTGGTGGCCGACGGCCATCGCATCATCGACATGGGTGATGACTTTTATACCCAGGGGCGCCCGCACCCGATGATTGACCCGACCGCCCGCAATCAAGAGATCGCCCGCCTGGCGCAGCAGCCGCAGACCGGCGTATTGCTGCTGGACGTGGTGATCGGCTTCGGCGCTCAGGATGATCCGGCGGCGTCGCTGGCGGCCGAGGTGGCCAACGTGCGCGCGGCGCGCGGCGCGGCTCACCCGCTGGCGGCGATCGCCACCGTCACCGGCACCGAACAGGATCCGCAGCAGCGTTCGCGGCAAATCGCCACCCTGCAGGAGGCCGGCATCGCGGTAATGCCGTCGCTGCCGGCGGCGGTCGCGCTGGCGCATCAGCTGATTACTCCCGTCTTACCCGCACCTGAACGCGAACGGCCGGCCTTGCTGGACGGCGTCGCGGTGATCAACGCCGGGCTGCGCAGCTTCGCCGATGACCTGCAAACCAGCGATATCCCGGTGGTGCATTACCAGTGGGCGCCGGTGGCCGGTGGCGATCAACGATTAGCCAACATCTTGAAAAAATTAAAGTAAGGAACCGCTATGTACGCAACGATTGAGCAAGCAAACGCCGCCGTTATCGCCCGTATCCGCGAGGCGCGCCCGCACTGGCAGGATGTGGATCTGGCGCACCGGTTGATCCCGCAGCTGGCCGAAGGGCGCAAGCTGCTGCACGCCGGCCCGCCGGTCACCTGGCAAGAAATGAGTGGCCCGGTGCGCGGCGCCTGCATCGGCGCCTGCCTGTTTGAAGGCTGGGCGCAGGATGAGCAGCAGGCGCTGACGCTGCTGGAGCAGGGGGAAATCGAGTTTATCCCGTGCCACAGCGTGAGTGCGGTGGGGCCGATGGGCGGCATCACCTCGGCCCACATGCCGATGGTGGTGGTCAGGAACACCGTTCACGGCAATTACGCCTACTGCAACATGAACGAAGGCATCGGCAAAGTGATGCGCTTCGGCGCCTACGGTGAGGACGTGCAGCAGCGCCTACGCTGGATGCGCGACTCGCTGGCCCCGGTGCTGAAAGCGGTGCTGGCGACGCTGGACGAAGGGATCGATCTGACCGCCTTGATGGCGCAGGCGATCAGCATGGGGGACGAATTCCACCAGCGCAATATCGCGGCCTCGGCGCTGTTGATGCGCAGGCTGGCGCCGGAGATTAGCCTGCTGCCGCGCGATAAGGCGGAGCTGGCGCAGGTGATGCAGTTCCTCAGCATCACCGATCAGTTCTTCCTCAATCTGGCGATGGCCTACTGCAAGGCGGCGATGGACGCCGGGGCGGAGATTGAACAGGGCACCATCGTCACGGTAATGACCCGCAACGGCAAGAATTTCGGCATCAAGATCAGCGGCATGGGCGATCGGTGGTTCACCGCGCCGGTGAACACGCCGGAAGGGCTGTTCTTCTCCGGCTTCAGCCAGGCGGACGCCAACCCGGACATCGGCGACAGCGCGATCACCGAAACCTTCGGCATTGGCGGCGCGGCGATGGTCGCGGCCCCGGGCGTGACGCGCTTTGTCGGGGCTTCCGGCGGCATGAGCGCCGCCACCGACATCTCTGAGGAAATGGCGGAGATCTACCTCGAGCGCAACATGATGCTGCAGATCCCGACCTGGGACTTCCAGGGCGCCTGCCTGGGGCTGGATGCGCGCCGGGTGGTGGAAACCGGCATCACGCCGCTGATCAACACCGGCATCGCCCACCGCGAAGCCGGGGTCGGGCAAATTGGCGCCGGCACGGTGCGTGCACCGCTCGGCTGCTTCGAGAAAGCGATCGAAGCGCTGGCCGATAAGCTCGGCATTACGGCGTAAGCAAACGGAGGGGCGTATGGACATTATCGCGTTGGCCGGCAGCCGCCATGCGACGCAGGATTACGGCGCGCTGCGCTGCGTCGGCAGCTTCAACAACGCGATCAATTTCCTGACGGAAAACGCGCGGCTGCTGACGCTGCACCGCGCCGGCAGCGGCCTGAGCCCAATGGGGTGGCAGCTCGGTACGCGGGATTTCGACCGCGTGCGTCATGCGGCGCCGTCCGCGCGACGCTGCGCTTTCTCCGCCGCCGGCATCACGTTGGATGCGCTCCTGGTTCGGCCCGCCGCGGCGGCGCGGGATCTGGCGTTGGTACTGCGCGCGGCCATTGCCGATCGCCCGCTGACGGCAGTATTGCAGCGCTGCACGGCGCAGTGCGGGTTGCACGGCGAGCTGGGCCGATTGGTGAGGCAACCGTTAACACCGGAGCCGGCCGCGCTGGTGCGGGAGTTCTCCCGTTGGCTGCGGGGCGACACGGTCGACTGGCGTCAGGCGCTGGGCAAGGGGCCGGGGCTGACGCCGAGCAACGACGACACCCTGCTCGGCCTGCTGCTGAGCGCGCACCTCGACAGCCGCATCCCTGTCACCGGGCTGGCCCCCTTTTTCGCCCAGACGCCACCGCTGGACGCGCTGACCACGCTGGTGAGCGCGCACTACCTGCGTTACGCCGAGCTGGGCGTGTTCGCCACGCCGCTGCATGCGTTGGCGCAGGGGCTGCGGGCGCCTGAAGACGTATCGGCGGCGGTGGCGGCGGTGCTGAGCCTGGGGCACTTTTCGGGAGCGGACACGCTGCTGGGCGTGTGGCTGGGGGTGACGACGATTAACGCACTGTGCGGCGCGCGGTGTGAATACGAGGGCCGGATCGCGGATCCGGCCGGGACGGTATGATTTCAACTACGGGTGCAAACCATGAAAACCTTGGTCATTGCGTTGGGCGGCAACGCCCTGTTGCAGCGCGGAGCCGTGCTCTCTGCGGAAAATCAGTATAAGAGCATCGCCCTCATCGCCGACGCCATCGGCAAGCTGGCGCAGAAATACCGCATCGCCATCGTGCACGGCAACGGCCCGCAGGTAGGGCTGCTGGCATTGCAGAACCTGGCGTACCGCGACGTGCCGCCCTATCCGCTGGATATTCTGGTGGCCGAAAGCCAGGGCATGATCGGCTATATGCTGGCGCAGCAGCTGATCGCCAGCCATCCGCAGCAGCCGGTGTCCACGCTGCTGACGCGGGTGCTGGTGGATGCGCAGGATGCGGATTATCAGGCGCCGAGCAAGTTCATCGGGCCGGTGTATGCGCCGGAACAGCGGCAGGCGCTGGAGGCCAAATACGGCTGGACGCTGAAGGCGGACGGTAACTACATTCGCCGGGTGGTGCCTTCGCCAGCGCCGCAAAAGATCCTCGACATCGAGGCGATCACGCTGCTGCTGTCGCAGCGGCACATCGTGATCTGCAACGGCGGCGGCGGTATCCCGATGATCGCCGGCGAGCATGGGCTGACGGGCAGCGAAGCGGTGATCGACAAAGATCTGGCTGCGGCGCTGTTGGCGGAGCAGGTGGGGGCCGATCATCTGGTGATCCTCACCGATGCCGACGCGGTGTACCAGGAGTGGGGCACGCCGCGCCAGCGCGCCATTCGCCGCGCCACCACGCAGGAGCTGGCGCCGATGGCGGTGGCGGACGGCGCCATGGGGCCGAAGATCATGGCGGTCAGTCGCTTCGTCGATCGCACCGGGCGGACGGCGCATATCGGTGGCCTGCAGGATATCGACGCGGTGCTGGCGGGCCAGGCCGGCACCTCTATTTTACCTTAGCCGCCGTCGGTTTATCCGCGCCCACGTTGGCGCGGGTAAGTATGCCTAAATGGCATGATTTCAATAATTTTTATTCATTTCATGATGTTGCTCGCCTTGGCTAGAGTAAAAACACCCGCGTATTTACCGTCAAAAATTTGTCATTTTTATTTGCGACTATGCTTTTTGAAATGACATTTCGGCCAAGGATTGTTATGGATTCGCTCAGTGTTGATGAACTCGCCCAGAAGAAGGATCGCTGGTATCGCATTGTGGAGGAGATGTTGGCGGAAGCCGGCGTCGCCATCAACGGCCCGCGCGCCTGGGATATCCGGGTGCATAACCCGGCGCTGTTCAAACGCATTTTGCAGGAAGGCTCGCTCGGCTTCGGCGAAGGTTATATGGACGGCTGGTGGGAGTGCGAACGGCTGGATATGCTGTTCACCCGCATTTTGCAGGCCGGCGTCGATGAGCGGCTGCCGAAAAGCCTGAGCGACATCGCGCGCATCGCCTATGCCCGGCTGTTCAACCGCCAATCGCGCAAGCGCGCCTGGCAGGTGGGCAAAGAGCACTACGACATCGGCAACGACCTGTTCCGGGCGATGCTTGACCCTTACATGCAATACTCCTGCGGCTACTGGAAAGAGGCGCAGACGCTGGAGCAGGCGCAGCAGGA
>NZ_VOSN01000005.1:762399-824575 GCF_020858655.1 Serratia montpellierensis | reverse complement strand
CTGCGGATGATCTGCGAAAAACTGCAGCTGAAACCGGGCATGACGCTGCTGGATATCGGCTGCGGCTGGGGCGGGTTGGCGCAGTTTGCGGCGCAAAACTACGGCGTCACGGTGCACGGTGTGACCATTTCGGCCGAGCAGCAGAAGCTGGCGCAGGCGCGCTGCGCCGGGCTGGACGTCGAGATCTTGCTGCAGGATTACCGCGATCTGGATCGTCAGTTCGATCGCATCGTGTCGGTCGGCATGTTCGAGCACGTCGGGCCGAAAAACTACGAGACCTATTTCAGCGTCGCGGCGCGCAACCTGAAGCCCGACGGCCTGTTTTTGCTGCACACCATCGGTTCCAATCAGACCGATCTCAACGTCGACGCCTGGATAGACAAATACATCTTCCCCAACGGCTGTCTGCCTTCGGTGCGGCATATCGCCGAGGCCAGCGAAGGGCGTTTCGTGATGGAGGATTGGCACAACTTTGGCGCCGATTACGATCGCACGCTGATGGCCTGGCTGGAGAACTTCAAACGGGCGTGGCCAGAGTTGGCGGGCGGTTATTCCGAGCGCTTCGAACGCATGTTCACCTATTACCTGAACGCGTGCGCCGGCGCGTTCCGTTCGCGCAATATTCAGCTGTGGCAGGTGTTGTTCAGCCCGGCGGGCGTGGAAGGTGGGGTGCGGGTCTACCGCTGATATCCCTTCGTCTTTCCCGCCGCATCGTTGTTGGCTGCACGTTCGAATCCCTGGTCACTTAGTTATCTAAGCTCCCAGGGCTTCTCACGTTTGCCGCCTGGATGCAGCTTCAGGTATGACGGATATCAGTACAGCAGGGAGTACAGCTGGCGGCGATATTTAGCGGCCAGTGCGTCGCCGGTGCCGAGTGCGGCCAGAATGTCCATCAGGGTCTTGCGCGCGTTGCCGTTGGCGGCGGCCAGATCTTTCTTCAGATGCCCCATCAGCAGTTCCAGCGCTTCTTCGTTACGCCCGACCTGATGCAGCTGCAGCGCCAGCTGCACCGCCAGTTCGACGTTGTCCGGCTGCTGTTGCACCTGTTGTTGCAGCTGCTGGATTTCCGGCGTGTCCGCCGCCTGCTTCAACAGTTCAATCTGCGCCACCAGGCCCTGATAGCGGGTATCGCGATCCTGCAGCGGGATGGTTGCCAGCACCGCTTCAGCGTCTTCGCTGCGGCTGAGCGCGATCTGGGTTTCGGCCAACGTCAGACCGATGTCGCTGCGCTGTTGGCTGCTCTGCCAGGCGTCTTTCAGCAGCGGCAGGGCTTCGGCGGCGTTGCCGGCGGCCAGCAGTTCCTGCGCCTGCGCCAGTTTCAGATCTTCTTCCTTCGGCAGGAAACGCTGCAGCAAGTCGCGGATCGCTTCTTCCGGCTGCGGGCCCTGGAAGCCGTCGACCGGTTGGCCGTCTTTGAACAGGTAGACCGTCGGAATCGAACGCAGCCCGAATTGGGAGGCGATCATCTGTTCGGCGTCGCAGTCCACCTTGGCCAGAATGAACTGACCGGCGTATTCCGCCGCCAGCTTGTCCAGCACCGGCGTGAGCTGCAGGCAGTGTTGGCTGCGCTCGGACCAGAAGTAGAACAGCACCGGAATGGACATCGATTGTTCCAGCGTCTGGTGCAGGTTAGTTTCGTTAATATCAACAACAGCTTGAGCTAGCATCTTTTTTCTCTCTGATCGTGCGGAGCCATGGGGTGTAGATGGGGGCGCGCCGCCATTCTTCAACCCCGGCGGGCGAATTAAGCGTTGCCGCGCAGCAGCCAATCCAGACACCGGCCCGGCAAAATGCGGCGCAGCACGCTCATGGCGTGCGCCAGCAGGGTCACCGGGTAGCGCAATTTGGCGCGCGGGCTTTCCAGTGCGTGGCGCAGTTTGGGCAGAATGGCCTCCGGCGGCAGCGTCAGGCGCTTGGCGATGCCAGGATTGTGCACCGGCTTGTCGCTCTGCGCCTGGTTGACGTTCTGGCTAAAGTGGGTGGAGATCGGCCCCGGTTCGATCAGGCTGACCTGAATGCCGCTGCCGTGCAGTTCCATGCGCAGCGCGTCCGACCAGGCTTCCAGCGCGAACTTGCTGGCGGCGTAGGCGCCGCGCCCGGCGCTGGAAACCAGGCCCATCACCGAACTGGTCTGAATAATGCGCCCTTCGCCGTGCGGCAGCATCGCGGGCAACAGCAGTTGGGTCAGTTGGTGGGTGCCGAACAGGTTGGTGGCGAATTGCCGCTCCAGCTGGCTGCGCGAAATGCGACTGAGCGGGCCGTAAACGCCGAAACCGCCGTTATTGAACAGGCCGTACAGGCGGCCGTCGGTCAGCGCGATCACCTCGGCGGCGGCGCGCTCGACGCTGGCGCTGTCGTCCAGATCCAGCTCGATGCCTTCCAGCCCGAGCTGGCGCATGTTTTCCACGTCCTGCGGTTTGCGGCAGGCAGCCAGCACCCGGTAGCCGCGGTTGCGCAGATCCTGCGCCGCAATCAGTCCAATCCCGCTGGAACAGCCGGTTATCAATACCGCTTTTTGCATAACTTTACCTAGTGTACGACCCTAATTTAGTGAGACTCATGTTTTACTAGCGGTTCCAGGCGCTCCGCCATCCAGGTGGCGATAAACGGCTGGGCGTCCCCATTGGGGTGCAATCCGTCATCCTGCATCCATTCCGGCTTCACCACTACCTGTTCCATATAGAATGGCAGCAGCGGAATGTTGAACTCTTTGGCCAGCGCCGGATAGACGGCGCTGAACGCCTCGGTATAGCGGCGGCCGTAGTTCGGCGGGATGCGGATCTGCATCAGGAGCGGCTGTGCGCCGGCCTGCTGCACCTGCGTGATGATCTGGCCGAGATCGCGCTGTACGTCCTGCGCCGGGAAGCCGCGCAGGCCGTCGTTGGCGCCCAGCTCGATCAGCACCCAGCGCGGCTGATGCTGTTTCAGCAGCGCGGGCAGACGCGCCAGCCCCTGCGCGGCGGTGTCGCCGCTGATGCTGGCGTTGACCAGCTGTGGCGCGCCCGGTTTTTTCTGCCACTGTTCGGCCAATAGCGTCGGCCAGGCCCGCTCGATCGGCAGGCGGTAGCCGGCGCTTAAACTGTCGCCCAAAATCAACAAGGTATCGGCGGCGACAGCGCGTAAACTGAATAATCCCAACAGCAAAAGGAAGGGAAGATGCCAGCGGAAAACGTTCTTGAAGTTCATCATCTTAGTAAACACGTTGGTCAGGGTGAGCATCAGCTCACCATCCTTACCGGAGTCGAGCTGCTTGTCAAACCCGCGCAGACGATCGCCCTGATCGGTGAATCCGGATCGGGGAAATCGACCCTGCTGGGCATTTTGGCCGGGCTGGATGACGGCAGCGAGGGCGAGGTGCGCCTGCTCGGCGAGTCGCTGACCGCACTTGACGAAGAAGGCCGCGCCGCGCTGCGCGCCAGGAACGTCGGCTTCGTGTTTCAGTCGTTCATGCTGGTGCCGACGTTGAACGCGCTGGAAAACGTGCAGCTGCCGGCGCTGCTGCGCGGCGAGAGCGACAGACAGAGCCGCGAGCAGGCGGTGCAGCTGCTGGAACAGCTGGGATTGGGGAAACGGCTCGATCACCTGCCGGCGCAGCTGTCCGGCGGCGAGCAGCAGCGCGTGGCGCTGGCGCGCGCCTTCAGCGGCCGGCCGCGGGTGCTGTTCGCCGATGAACCCACCGGCAACCTCGATCGTCAGACCGGCGATCGCATCGCCGACCTGCTGTTTTCCCTCAACCGGGATTTTGACACCACCCTGATCCTGGTGACCCACGACGAAACCCTGGCGGCGCGCTGCCAGCGGCGGCTGCGGCTGCGCGAAGGCAAGCTGTGGGAGGAAGCATGATCTGGCGCTGGTTCTGGCGCGAATGGCGCTCGCCGTCGCTGCTGATCGTTTGGCTGGCGTTGACGCTCTCCGTCGCCTGCGTGCTGGCGCTGGGCAGCATCAGCGATCGCATGGATAAAGGGCTCAGCCAACAGAGCCGCGACTTTATCGCCGGCGATCGGGTGCTGCGCAGCGCGCATCCGGTGCCGGAAGGTTGGCTGCTGGACGCGCAGCAGCAGGGGCTGAAGCTGAGCCGTCAGCTGTCGTTCACCACCATGACCTATGCCGGCGATCGGCCGCAGCTGGCGGACGTGAAAGCCACCGATCTGGCCTATCCGCTGTACGGCAAGCTGGAAACGCGCCCGGCCAACATCAAGCCCGAACCGGGCAGCGTGCTGGTGGCACCGCGTCTGCTGGCGCTGCTGAACGTGAAAGTCGGGGATTCGCTCGAGGTGGGCGACACCACGTTGCGCATCGCCGGCGAAATCATTCAGGAGCCGGACGCCGGCTTCAACCCGTTCCAGACCGCGCCGCGCATCATGATCAACCTGGCGGACGTCGATAAGACCGGCGCGGTGCAGCCGGGCAGCCGCCTGACCTACCGCTATATGTTCGCCGGCGCCGAGCCGGATATTCAACGTTACGAAGAACGGCTGACGCCGCAGTTGACGCCGGATCAGCGCTGGTTCGGGCTGCAGGAGTCCGGCAGCGCGCTCGGCAAGTCTCTGCAGCGATCCCAACAGTTCCTGCTGTTGTCGGCCCTGCTGACGCTGCTGTTGTCGATCGCGGCCGTGGCGGTGGCGATGAGCCACTATTGCCGCAGCCGCTACGATCTGATCGCGGTGTTGAAAACCCTTGGCGCCGGGCGCGGCGCGCTGCGTAAGTTGATCGTCGGCCAGTGGTTGGCGGTGATGGCGCTGGCGGCGGTGTGCGGCGGGGCGATCGGGCTGGCATTTGAAGCGCTGTTGATTCGCCTGCTGAAGCCGGTATTGCCGGCCGCGTTGCCCGCCGCCGGCGCCTGGCCGTGGCTCTGGGCGCTCGGCGCGCTGGTGCTGATTTCGCTGCTGGTCGGGCTGCGGCCGTATCGCCAGCTGCTGGCTACCCAGCCGCTGCGGGTGCTGCGCCGCGACGTGACGGCCAACGTGTGGCCGCTGCGCTACTTCCTGCCGGTGACGGCGGCGATTGTGGTGGCACTGTTGGTGGTGCTGATGGGGGCCAGCACGCTGCTGTGGGCGATCCTGGCCGGTATGGCGGTGCTGGCGCTGCTGCTGGGCGGCATCGGCTGGGGCAGCCTGCTGCTGCTGCGCCGCATCACGCTCAAGAGCCTGGCGCTGCGGCTGGCGGTTAACCGCCTGCTGCATCAGCCGTGGGTGACCATCAGCCAGCTGGCGGCATTCTCGCTGTCGTTCATGCTGCTGGCGCTGCTGTTGGTGCTGCGCGGCGATCTGCTCGAACGCTGGCAGCAGCAGCTGCCGCCGGATAGCCCGAACTATTTCCTGCTCAACATGACCGAGGCGCAGGTGCCGCAGGTGAAAACCTTCCTGCAGAAGCATCAGATCAAGCCGGAAACCTATTATCCGATCGTCCGGGTGCGCCTGACCGAGATAAACCAGCAGCTGGCGACCGAGCGGGTGCATGAAGACGATCCGGGCGGCGAGGCGGTGAACCGCGAGCTGAACCTGACCTGGCTGGCCGATCTGCCGGATCATAATCCGCTGGTGGCGGGCAGCTGGCCGCCGAAAAGCGGCGAAGTCTCGATGGATGAAGGCATTGCCGGGCGGCTGAAGATCACGCTGGGCGACACGCTGACCTTCAGCGGCGATACCCAGGCGTTCAGTGCCAAAGTCACCAGCCTGCGCCAGGTGGATTGGGAAAGCCTGAAGCCGAACTTTTACTTTATCTTCCCGCCGGGCGCGCTGGACGGCCAGCCGCAGACCTGGCTCACCAGCTTCCGCTACGACGGCGACGGCCAGATGCTGACCCAGCTCAACCGCCAGTTCCCGACGCTCAGCCTGCTGGACATCGGCGCGATCCTGAAACAGGTCGGCGGCGTGCTGCAGCAGGTCAGCCGCGCGCTGGAGGTGATGGTGGTGCTGGTGGTGCTGTGCGGTGGCCTGCTGCTGCTGGCACAGGTGCAGGTCGGCATGCGTCAGCGCCGCCAGGAGCTGGTGGTGTACCGCACGCTGGGGGCCGGCAAACGGCTGCTGCGCCGCACGCTGTGGTGCGAGTTTGCCCTGCTGGGGCTGGTGGCGGGCATCGCGGCGGCGGTGGGCGCCGAGGCGGCGCTGTGGCTGCTGCAAAGCCGGGTGTTCGACTTCCCGTGGACGCCGACGCCGGTGCTGTGGTGGGCGCTGCCGCTGGCCAGCGCGCTGCTGCTGTCGCTGTGCGGCGGCTGGCTGGGCGTGCGCCTGCTGCGCGGCCGGGCGCTGTTCCGAAGTTATGAGGGGTGATGTTGCGATCGCAGGCCCGTTGCCGCCTGGCGTGGCCGGGCCTGCCGATTTTCTTTCGCGCGTTACTGGCGCTTTTCCTCTATCATGCCCATTTATAGTGAAATCGATTACATTTATGTCATGTCGATACGTTTGCCACTGAGCATCGGTGCAACGGATAGCTGGCCGGTTTCGCCTGTTTTTCGCATTAATTTATAGGGTTATGCATGACTTAAGCGAATTCATCCGCCATAAAAAGCGGTCTATAAAGATTTAATGGTGTGTAACCGTTTTCACTAATGTGATCGCACTCACTTATCTCCGACGCATTGCCTCCTATCATGTCGCACACTGATGACCGTTTTCTCCTGGAGGCTGTATGAGCGATACCGTCAAAGTTACACCGGCGGAGAAAAGCCCGACTCATGTCGGTATGACTTTTTTTGTCTGTTTTTTAGCCGCCTTGGCCGGCCTGCTGTTCGGTCTTGATATCGGCGTGATCGCCGGCGCCTTGCCGTTTATTACCGACACTTTTCAGATCACCAGCTCTCAGCAGGAGTGGGTGGTCAGCTCAATGATGTTTGGCGCCGCCGTCGGCGCCATCGGCAGCGGCTGGATGAACTTCCGGCTGGGGCGCAAATACAGTTTGATGATCGGCGCCATTCTGTTTGTGGCGGGATCGCTGTTTTCAGCGTTCGCCCCCAACGTGGAGGTGCTGATCGTTTCACGCATTCTGCTGGGATTGGCGGTGGGTATCGCTTCTTATACCGCGCCGATTTATCTTTCTGAAATCGCGCCGGAGAAAATCCGCGGCAGCATGATCTCGATGTATCAATTGATGATCACCATCGGCATTCTGGCCGCCTACCTGTCTGATACGGCATTCAGCTATACCGGTGCCTGGCGCTGGATGTTGGGCGTTATCACCATCCCGGCCGGGCTGTTGTTGGTCGGCGTGTTCTTTTTGCCTGACAGCCCGCGTTGGTTGGCCTCGCGCAATCGCCATGAGCAGGCGCGTCAGGTGTTGGAGAAGCTGCGCGACAGCAGTGCCCAGGCGCAGCATGAGCTGAATGAAATTCGTGAAAGCCTCAAACTGAAGCAAAGCGGTTGGGCGTTGTTCAAAGGCAATAAAAATTTCCGACGCGCGGTTTTCCTTGGCGTTCTTCTCCAGGTGATGCAACAGTTCACCGGAATGAACGTCACCATGTATTACGCGCCGAAGATTTTTGGTCTGGCGGGCTTCGCCAGTACGGAACAGCAGATGTGGGGTACGGTGATCGTCGGTCTGGTCAACGTGCTGGCCACCTTTATCGCGATTGGACTGGTTGATCGCTGGGGCCGCAAGCCCACTTTGATCCTTGGGTTTATCGTGATGGCTGTCGGCATGGGGGCGCTGGGAACCATGATGAACATCGGCATGAACTCGGCGGCGGGGCAATATTTCGCCATCGTTATGCTGCTGATGTTTATCGTCGGCTTTGCCATGAGCGCCGGCCCGCTGATTTGGGTGCTGTGCTCAGAGATCCAGCCATTGAAAGGCCGCGATTTCGGCATCACCTGTTCCACCGCCACTAACTGGATAGCCAATATGATCGTGGGGGCGACGTTCCTGACCATGCTGAATTCGTTGGGTAGCGCTCACACCTTTTGGGTCTACGCGGGGCTTAACGTGCTGTTTGTTTTCATCACGCTGGCGCTGATCCCGGAAACCAAAAATATTTCGCTGGAACAGATTGAACGCAATCTGATGGCCGGCAAACCGTTGCGTAACATCGGCTCGCGTTGATCTTTGTGGCAATGAAAAAGGTTCAGCCTGGGCTGAACCTTCTTCTTTTCGGCGGTGTAAACCGTTAAGCCAGCTTCTGCTGTGCCCAGGCCAGCCCGCTTTGGTATTCGCCCGGCAGCAGCGGCGCCAGCGCCTGCAGCGCCTGGCGCAGATCGGCGGCGCTCGGGTCGTTCAGATTGAGGTGGCCGACCTTGCGGCCCGGGCGCACCTCTTTCTCATACCAGTGCAGATGCACCAGCGGCAGCGACAGCCACTGTTCGTTGACGGCGGTGCCGATCAGGTTGACCATCACCGACGGCGTGCTCACCACCGGCTGCGGCAGCGGCAAACCGAGAATCGCGCGCAGGTGCAGTTCGAACTGGCTGATGGACGCGCCGTTTTGCGTCCAGTGGCCGCTGTTGTGCACGCGCGGCGCCAGTTCGTTGATCAGCAGCCGATCGCCGACGATAAAGCACTCCATCGCCATCACGCCGACGTAGTTCAGCTCGTTCAGGATCGCCGCCAGCATCTGCTCGGCCTGTTGCTGCAGCGCCGGGTTGGGCTGCGGCAGCGCCACGCTGGTGCGCAGGATGCCGTCTTCATGCAGGTTGTGGGTCAGCGGGTAGAATACCGAACGGCCGTCGTGGCCGCGCGCGCCCACCAGCGACACTTCGCCGGAGAAATTGATGCCTTGCTCGACGATGCACTCGCCATAGGCGTCGGCCGGCAGTTCGGCTTCCTGGCCCGGGCGCAGGCGCCACTGGCCACGGCCGTCATAGCCACCGACTCGGCGTTTGACGATCGCCAGCTCGCCCAGCGAAGCGAACACCTGCGGCCATTCGGCGGCGCTCGCCAGCAGCTGCCACGGCGCGGTTGCCAGGCCGAGCTGGTCGAGCAGCTGTTTTTGCGTCAGGCGATCCGCCAGGCGCGGGAAGATGTCGCGGTTGACGAAGGCGCTGTGGGTGGCCAGCTCGCGCGTCAGCGCGGTTTCCGGCCAGCGTTCGATCTCGGCGGTAATGACGCTGTTCTGATACGGCACCGCCTCGGGCTCGGCATCGATGCCGATGGGGTAGACGGCGATGCCCAGCGGTTCGCCGGCCTGGCGCAGCATGCGCCCCAGTTGGCCGTTGCCCAGTACGCAAACCGGCTTCATGCGTCCTCCCGCGGATCGGGGTGATTCAAGACGTCTTCGGTCTGCGCCTGACGCCAGTCCGCCAAACGCTGCGCCAGCGCGGCGTCGTGCAGCGCCAGGATCTGCATCGCCAGCAGCCCGGCGTTGGCGGCGCCGGCTTTGCCGATCGCCAGCGTGCCCACCGGAATGCCGCGCGGCATCTGTACGATGGAGTAGAGGCTGTCTACGCCGCTCAGCGCGGCGCTTTGCACCGGCACACCCAGCACCGGCACCAGGGTTTTCGCCGCCAGCATGCCCGGCAGGTGCGCCGCACCGCCGGCGCCGGCGATGATCACGTCAAAGCCGTTGGCGGTAGCCTGCTCGGCGAAGCTGAACAGCTTGTCCGGCGTACGGTGGGCGGAAACGACTTCGACATGGAAGGGGACTTCGAGCTGGGTCAGGACTTCGGCGGCGAACTGCATGGTGGCCCAGTCACTTTTCGATCCCATTACAATTGCGATTTTCGCCCCGGTAGTGGCGGCTGAAGCGGCGTTGGCTCCCATGGGTGTAAGGCTCCTGTGATTTTTCTGGCGTCGGCTGAGGGCCGAATGAGGGCGTAGAGCATACCATGAGCGCACGGCGAGGAAAACGGTTGCGTCGCCGGTTTTCACCGTCGAAAGCGCGAATTTTTACTCGCGCGTCAGTGCGGAATTCAGAATGGGAATTGGATCAGCTCGACGGCGTCGGCGCTGACTTTGATCATCGATCCTTCGACGTGCCAGGCGCCCAGCACCGCGCGATGGGCTTCGCCGTTGCTCAATGCCAGCCGGTGCACCGCCGGGCGATGGGTATGGCCGTGGATCATCCAGTGCACGTCGTGGCGCAGCATCGTCTGTTCGACTGCCTGCGGGTTGACGTCCATGATGGCGTCCGACTTGTACTGGTTGGATTGCTGGCTGCGGGCGCGCATGTTGGCGGCGATCTTCAGTCGCCAGCGCAGCGGCAGCGCCAGGAACAATTTTTGAATCAGCGGGTTGTGCACTTTACGGCGGAATTGCTGATAGGCTTGATCGTCGGTGCACAGGGTGTCGCCGTGCAGGATCAGGATCCTGCGGCCGTACAACTCCAGCACTTTTTCTTCCGGCAGCAGCTGCATGCCGCTGGCGCGGGCGAAGCGCTTGCCGAGCAGAAAATCGCGGTTGCCGTGGATGAAGTAGCAGGGCACGCCGGCCTGTTGCAGTGCTTTCAGCGCCGTGGCGATCTCCGCGTGCAGCGGCTCGGGATCGTCGTCGCCGATCCAGGCTTCAAACAGGTCGCCGAGGATGTACAGCGCGTCGGCGTGAATCGCTTCGCGCCGTAAAAAACGCAGAAAACCGGCAGTGATTGCCGGTTCCTGTGCGCACAAGTGCAGATCTGCGATGAACAGCGTACTCATGCAGCCGCGATTACTCGCTGACGGTCACGCTGTTGATCACCACGTCTTCTACCGGTACGTCCTGGTGCATGCCGCTGCGGCCGGTTTTCACGCCTTTGATCTTGTTGACCACGTCCATGCCTTCAACCACTTCTGCAAACACGCAGTAGCCCCAACCTTGCGCGTTTTCGCCGCGGAAGTTCAGGAAGTCGTTGTCAGCCACGTTGATGAAGAACTGTGCGGTGGCGGAGTGCGGATCGTTGGTGCGCGCCATTGCCAGGGTACCGATGGTGTTTTTCAGACCGTTGTTGGCTTCGTTCTTGATGGTCGCGTTGGTCGCTTTCTGGTTCATGCCCGGCTCGAAACCGCCGCCCTGGATCATGAAGCCGTTGATCACACGGTGGAAGATGGTGTTGTCGTAGAAACCGGCGCGGCAGTAGTTCAGGAAGTTTTCAACGGTAACCGGCGCTTTGTCAGCAAAGGTCTTGATAACGATATCGCCGTGATTGGTGTGGAAAGTAACCATAGTTTTAATCCTAACAAGGTGAAGTGAGACGTCACGTAAAGCGAGCGAACATTCAGACCGCCCTTATAACATATCCGCCCCAGCGAGTCAGCAGCGGCTCAACCGCGCACTGTCTGTGGTAATTGTATTTATGTTATATTATAACAATTGCGCCAACCGCCGAATTTCGCGCATTTTATTCGCGTGAAATCAGCAAAGCATGGCCTTAACCTTGCAATAGATCAGGCTTCAGGTTTCAATACGCTACCGGGCGGAAAACCTGAAGCCCGGTTATCTTTTTTGTTATCACGCACACCACGGAATCTCCCGATGCTAAAGATTTTTAATACCCTGAGTCGTCAAAAAGAGGAATTCAAACCCATTCATGCCGGGAAAGTGGGCATGTACGTGTGCGGGGTAACCATCTATGACCTGTGTCACATCGGCCACGGTCGTACCTTTGTCGCTTTCGACGTGGTGGCGCGTTACCTGCGCTACCTCGGCTATTCGCTGAACTATGTGCGCAACGTCACCGACGTAGACGACAAAATCATCCGCCGCGCGGCGGAAAATCATGAGACCTGCGACCAACTGACCGAACGCATGCTGGCGGAAATGCACGCCGACTTCGACGCGCTGCTGATCGACCGCCCGGATCAAGAGCCGCGCGCGACCCAGCATATCGCCGAGATCATCGAGATCACCCAGCGCCTGATCGATCGCGATCACGCCTATGTGGCCAGCAACGGCGACGTGATGTTCTCCATCGACAGCGATCCGCAATACGGGCTGCTGTCGCGCCAGGATCTGGATCAGCTGCAGGCCGGCGCGCGCGTGGAAATCGACGACGTGAAGCGCAACCCGATGGATTTCGTGCTGTGGAAGATGTCCAAGCCGGGCGAGCCGAGCTGGCAGTCGCCGTGGGGGCCGGGCCGTCCAGGCTGGCACATCGAATGCTCCGCCATGAACTGCAAGCAGCTGGGCACCCACTTTGACATTCACGGCGGCGGTTCCGATCTGATGTTCCCGCACCACGAGAACGAGATCGCACAGTCGAGCTGCGCCCACGACGGCCCGTACGTCAATTACTGGATGCACTCCGGCATGGTGATGATCGACAGAGAGAAGATGTCCAAATCGCTGGATAACTTCTTCACCATCCGCGACGTGCTCGGCCATTACGATGCGGAGACGGTGCGTTACTTCCTGATGTCCGGCCACTATCGCAGCCAACTGAACTACAGCGAAGAGAACCTCAAACAGGCGCGCACCGCGCTGGAGCGCCTCTATACCGCGCTGCGCGGTACCGACGCCGATGCCGCACCGGCCGGCGGCGAAGCGTTCGAAGCCCGCTTCCGCGAAGCGATGGACGACGACTTCAACACCCCGGAAGCCTACTCGGCGCTGTTCGATCTGGCGCGCGAGGTTAACCGTCTGAAGGGTGAAGACATGGCGGCGGCTAACGGTATGGCGGCGGAGCTGCGCAAGCTGGCGAACGTGCTCGGCCTGCTGCAGCAGGAGCCGGAGCAGTTCCTGCAAGGGGGCGCTCAGGTTGACGACGGCGAAGTGGCGGAGATTGAAGCGCTGATCAAACAGCGTAACGAAGCGCGTGCTGCCAAGGACTGGGCGCTGGCAGATGCCGCTCGCGATCGGTTGAACGAGATGAACATCGTGCTGGAAGACGGCCCGCAGGGCACCACCTGGCGCCGTAAGTAATCCGGCCGCAGGGAAAAACAAAAAAGGCGCTGAATTCAGCGCCTTTTTCTATGGCTGCGGGTTAGGGTTTAACTATGACCTTGCCGCCGTTGAATTCCACCACCTGATCGGCGACGATCTTGCAGCGTTTGCGGGTTTCGACCTTGCCGTCGACTTTCACCCGCCCTTCGGCGATGACTTCTTTGGCGCCGCCGCCGCTTTCACACCAGCCCTGGAACTTCAGCAGATCGCACAGTTCGACGTGGGGATGATTGTCCAGATTGAAAATTTCCATACTGCCTTACTTATTTAGGTTGAACGTCGTGATATTCCTCGCAGGCCTGCAAGGTATTTTGGATCAGTGTAGCAACGGTCATCGGGCCGACGCCACCCGGCACCGGGGTGATGTAGGCGGCGCGCTCGCTGGCGGCGTCGAAATCGACGTCGCCGACCACTTTACCGCTTTCCAGACGGTTGATGCCGACGTCCACCACGATGGCGCCCGGTTTGATCCAGTCGCCTGGAATGAAGCCCGGCTTACCGACCGCCACCACCAGCAGATCGGCGTTCTCGACGTGATGACGCAGATTCTTGGTGAAGCGGTGGGTGACGGTGGTGGTGCAGCCGGCCAGCAGCAGCTCCATGCTCATCGGGCGGCCGACGATGTTGGAAGCGCCGACCACCACGGCGTTCAGGCCGTAGGTATCGATGTTATAACGCTCCAGCAGGGTGACGATGCCGCGCGGCGTGCACGGGCGCAGCTTAGGCGCGCGCTGGCACAGGCGGCCGACGTTGTACGGGTGGAAGCCGTCGACGTCTTTGTCCGGGTGGATGCGTTCCAGCACCTTGACGTTATCGATGCCGGCCGGCAGCGGCAGCTGCACCAGAATGCCGTCGATTTCCTCATCGGCGTTCAGCTGGTCGATCAACGCCAGCAGCTCGGCTTCACTGGTGGCAGCGGGCAGATCGTAGGAGCGGGAAAGGAAGCCGACTTCATCGCAGGCGCGGCGCTTGCTGGCGACGTAAATTTGCGAAGCCGGGTTCTCGCCGACTAACACAACCGCCAGCCCTGGGGCGCGTTTGCCGGCCGCCAGACGTTGTTTCACTTGCTCAGCCACTTCGTTTCTAACCTGCTGCGCAATCGTTTTACCATCAATAATCTTTGCTGACATCAGTGTGGAAATCCATCAATTAAGAAAAGCGGGGATGCCGCTATTCTGGCAGAAGCTGAGCGCGCTGTCAGGCGCAGAATCACCCTCGCGGCCGTTGCCAATGCCGATTTACGCTTTTTTTATGCCGGCCTCAGGATCCTCTACGCCATTTTTACCTGCATTTGCATACGCTGGGGTCGTTCACAGGGCGAAAGAGGGCAGGATCATGAGAGCGATAACCCGGCTTTACCCGTTGCATCATCAGCCTGACGAGCAACCGGCGGAGCCTAAACATGTCGGGGAAACGGTGTTCGATTCTTCACTGCATCCGGCGGACAGTACGCAACTCACCGCGTTGCATCAGCTCGGCAAGCATGAGGCGGCGCCGTCGTGGCGGGCACGCCTGAACGCCCTGTGGCGGAAGCTGTGCGCATGAACGGCAGCGCATGGGTAGGTTGCACGCTATTGCTGGTCTGGGCGCCGTGGAGCCAGGCCTCTTTGAACAGCGCGCGTCCCGACGCCGCGTTGGCGGCGAGACTGGCGGCGACCTGCAACACACTGGCGGTTGAGCATGCCGACTGGAGCGATATCACGGCGGTCGTTCAGTCCGCGCGCGTTTGCCTGCAGCGGAATAGCGGGCGGCAGCGTTCTGAACGCTCGCCGGGTGACACCGCGGTCGGTCTGGTGCAACGCAGCGTTGCGGGGGCCGCCGTGCGGGCGCTGGCGGAAAAAACGCCATAAAGCACGGCCACCGCCGTAACGTCATGAAAAGGCATTGACTCGCTAACCTCTGACCGTATAATCCCAACCCGCAGCCACAGGTTGCCGCATCTCAATGCGCCCTTAGCTCAGTTGGATAGAGCAACGGCCTTCTAAGCCGTAGGTCATAGGTTCGAATCCTATAGGGCGTGCCATTACTCCCTTGATTTTCTTCCCCCTACTTGTTCCCTTGAAAACTTGACTGCGTAACCCGTACTCCCGTTGGCTCGCCGCTGCGCGTCGTGCTATGTTCGTTCGCTAACTTTCAGTCAGTGGCAGAATGAAAAATGCAAAGCTTATTCGTTTACGGCACCCTGGGGCCGGGCAGACCCAACGCACACATAATGGAAGCTATCGGCGGCAGCTGGGAAGAAGGCAGCGTTGGCGGATCGCTGCTTAACGAAGGCTGGGGCGCCGAGATGGGCTACCCGGGCATCGTGTTGGATAACAGCGGCAATCGGGTGAATGGTTTTCTGTTCCGTTCAGCTAATCTCGTCAACCACTGGCCGACTCTCGATGCGTTCGAAGGCGAGGGATATGAACGGGTAGCGGTCAGCGTCACCACCACCGGCGGCGAAACCGTCGATTCGTTTATCTACATGTTGAAGAAATGATACGAGCCGCCTCGCCGAATGAGTGCGAGGCGCTCGACCCGCCGGCAATTGAACTTTCGTTTATTTTGCCGCGCTACAATAGGCGAAAATTTCCCCATGGAGCCTATCGTGCGCAAATCCAGATTCCTGCTTGTGACCTTGCTGTGCCTGTGCGCCGCCGCCGTGCTGTACGTGATGGCTTACCGGGCGCTGGGGCATTACCTCAGCGACGGCGAGAAGGCCTACCCGGATATCAGCGTTGAAATCCGCTGAGAGTCGTGCGGCGCCGCGGTGACTGTGCCGATTTTTTCGTACTGATTTACCCGCCATTTACCCGCCGTCGGCAATGATGACGCTGCGTCTCCACACTGTGTGGTTCTCTTGGGCGGAATGCGGTTATGTCACTGCAACAGGTTTCGAATGTCTCTTTGAGCAACAACGGCTTAAAGGGCATCAGTTACAAACATTACGCGTTGGCGATCGTGGCGTTTTCGGCGATCGTGCGGTTTATTTCCTTAACGGATCGGTACTTTTGGTGCGATGAAGCTTCCAGCGTGCTGACCAGCCGCTATGATGTGGGCGCTTTGCTGTACCACGCTTCCTTCGATGTTCACCCGCCGCTTTATTATCTGTTGCTGCATGCCTGGATGGTACTGTTTGGCGACAGCATCATGGCCGCCCGTTCGCTGAGCCTGGTGTTCGGCGTGGCGACGGTGGCGCTGGCGATGCGCTTTACCCGTTGGTTGGCCAGCGAGCGGGCGGCGCTGATAGCGGGATGGTTGATGGCAATCATGCCGATGGCGGTGCGTTACAGCCAGGAGGCGCGGATGTACGCGCTGATGGGGATGCTGGCGATCGCCGCCGCCATGGTGCTGGCGAAGTGGCTGAAAACGCCGGATAACCGCCGCTATCTGGCGCTGTATGCGCTATTGATGACGCTGAGCTTTTATACCCATTACTTCACCATTTTCACGCTGATCGCCCACTGGCTGGTGGTGCTGGCGCTGTCGTGCCGCCACGAAGGCGTACGTTACATCAAACACCCGGCGTGGTGGCTGGCCAATGTGGCAATCGGGGTGGCCTACATTCCCTGGCTGCTGGTGCTGTTCAATCTGCTGGCGCATATCGCCGAGCTGCGGGTTGGCGGCGACGTCGGTTGGATCCCTCAGGTTTCCTGGGGCGATCTGCCGGCAATGTATTGGCGTTTTCTCACCGGCCACGACGGCAGCAACTATCCCACGATCATTCTTTGGCTGCTGCCGGCGATGTTTGTCGCGTTGTGCGCGCTGCTGCTGAAACGGCGCACGATGCCAAGGACATTCTCGCTGCTGCTGCTCGGCGGCATTCTGATCCCGGTGACGCTGGTATTCGCCATTTCCTGGCGCACGCCGCTGTTTGTCGATCGCTACCTCTATTCCGCCGCGCTCGGCATTCCGCTGGTGTTGGGCGTGCTGATCGCCGGAACGAAAAGCCGGGTGCGCGGGATCTCTTTGCTGTTGTTTTTCAGCCTGCTGTTCGGCTGCGGCGTGCGTAACGACTACCCGGTCGAGAAAGATGAGTTCAAGGTGATGGTGCACTATATCAACAGCCACTATCAGCCTAACGATGCGGTGGTGGTCAGCAACATGTTCAACTACCTGAGCTACGTGTATTACAACAAGCAGGGCTATCGCGCCCTGCTGTATACCCCTGCGAGGCCCAACGGCATTTCGGGCAAGCCCAATGCCTATGGCTTCGGTACCTTTTTCCACGATCGAGCGGCGCAGACCTATGTCGATAAGCTCAGCGTTTTATCGAAAGGCCATCGCCGGGTCTGGCTGGTCAGCGGCGGGGATTTCAATCAGGACTTCGGCCGTTCGCCGACAGGGTGGGTCAATACCGGCACCTTCAAGAGCGGCGGTTTCGAATCGCGCCTGTTCGTGGTGCGTTGAGCAAAATGTCATATTTCCCATTCGGCGTTACATCTGGCCGAGCAAACTTACGCGGGGATGACAGTTCTATACATTGGGATTGGTACTGTAGCTCTACCCGATGATGTTGTGTGTTATCCATTCCCTGTAGTGTATTACCCCATCCCTGTTAAGTTTATCCCGCCTTGCGCGGGATTTTTTTTTATCTGCGCCCGGCGAGATGCACGCCGCCGGTCATGATGTGGCGGGTGACCGGCAGGGCGAGAAAATCGTGCGGGAATCCCAGCTCGATGGCGCTGAGATCGTCCAATCGTCGCCAATGATCTTCCGCCAGCGTCACCTTCAATGCGCCGAGGTTATCTTCCAATTGCGCCAGGGTTCGGGCGCCGACGATCGGCGCGGTGACCGTCGGGTGACGCAGTGTCCAGGCCAGCGCGATTTGTGATGGGGAATATCCCGTCTCATGAGCTATCTGGTTGACGGCGTCGGCGATATCAAGATTGTGTGCGTTCAATGTCCCCTTGGCGCGCACGGCTTCACGCCGAGAGCCCGCCTCATCGGGCGACGGTTGCAGATCCTGCCGCCGGTATTTGCCGCTTAATACGCCGCCGGCCAGCGGCGACCAAGGGATCACGCCCATCCCCAATTCTTGCGCCATCGGCATCAGCTCGCGTTCGACGGTGCGATCCAGCAGACTGTACTCGATTTGCAGAGCGATCAGCGGCGACCAGCCACGCAGGTCCGCCAGCATTTGCATTCTCGACGCCTGCCAGGCGGGAAGGTCCGATACTGCCACATACAGCACTTTCCCGGCGCGTACCAAATCGTCCATGGTGCGCATGATCTCTTCCACCGAAGTGGTGAAATCCCAGGCGTGCAGATAGAGCAGGTCGATGTAATCGGTATTGAGCCGTTGCAGGCTTCCCTCCACCGATCGCAGCATGCTTTTGCGGTGATTGCCGCCGGAATTGGGATCGTCCGGCTGCATCGGCAGGGTGTATTTGGTGGCGATCACCAACCGGTCGCGGCGCCCGGCGGCGAATTCCCCCACGAAACGTTCGGCGCTGCCCTCGGTATAGCGGTTGGCGGTATCGATAAAGTTGCCGCCGCGTTCGACATAAACGTCAAACAGACGGCGGGCTTCGGTCAGTTCGGCGCCCCAGCCCCAGTCGGCACCGAAGGTCATGGTGCCCAGCGCCAGCGGTGAAACGCGCAGGCCGGAACGGCCCAATAGACGATAGTGATCCAGCGATAGTGACGTGTTCATAGGCATTCTCCCGTGTAGGTAGCGTCTACGGTAGCGCCCACAGGTTGTTTAAGGAATGCGCTATAATCTTCATGAATTATTAAGGAGGGAGAGCATAATGAGGGGCAGTGATTTCGCCGAGTTGCGCGCCTTTGCCGCGATTGTTGAGCACGGCGGTTTCGCTCGCGCCGCTGCACATTTGGGCATGTCCGCTTCGGCGCTCAGCCAAACGCTGCGCAACCTGGAGGAGCGTTTGGGTGTGCGTTTACTGAATCGCACCACTCGCAGTGTGGCGCCGACTGAAGCCGGAAGACAGATGTTGGCGCGCCTGACGCCCGCGATGGCCGAGATCGACGCGGCGGTGGCACAGGCGGTCGAGCAACGCCAGAACCCCTCAGGTCTTTTGCGGCTTAATGTAACCCGCGTGGCGGCGTTACATTTTCTGGCGCCTTTGATCGCGCCGTTTCATCATCAATATCCTGATATTACGCTCGATCTCAATGTTGAGGAGCGGTTGGTGGATATCGTTGCCGGCGGTTTTGACGCCGGCGTGCGGCTGCACGAGAAACTGGCGAAAGATATGGTGGCGGTCAAACTGGGCGGGGAGGTGCGGATGCGCGTCGTTGCTTCACCGGCGTATTTGGCGCGCCACGGCCGGCCGTCAACACCGGGCGATCTGCATCGACATCGCTGTTTGAATTACCGCTGGCCGACCAACGGCAGTTTGTATCGCTGGGAGTTTGAGTGCGACGGTGAAAAGCAGGAGATCGCCGTGGAAGGGCCGGTGATAGTCGATGAGCCGGAAGTCTTGGTGCGGGCTGCGATGGATGGGGCGGGCATTGCCTACCTGTTTGAGCAACAGGTTGCCGCCGGTTTGGCCGATGGCCGCTTGTTGCCGCTGCTCGATGCCTGGACGCCGCCGTTCCCCGGTTTCTATCTGTACTATCCGGCAAACCGCCAAATGCCGCGCCCGCTGCGCGCTTTTATCGACTTTGCCCGTCAACAGGCAGAGCAGGGCGCGTAGCGCGATTTTTTTGAATAACACCGTCAGTTTTATTCGGTATTCAGCCGCTGCGCGCTTGATTAGATTGAACGCGAGAGGGGCGCCGTCGGCGCCTTTGTGCAATGAGTGGAGAATTTCTATGGCGAAGACAGTAGTGGTGTTTCATTCCGGCTACGGCCATACCGAGCGTTTGGCGAAAGTGGTGGCGGAAGGCGCCGGGGCGGAACTGATCGCCATCGATCAGAACGGTGATATCAGCGACGAAGCCTGGCAGACGCTGGATGAGGCGGACGCCATCATCTTTGGCTCACCGACCTATATGGGCGGCCCATCCTGGCAGTTCAAGAAATTCGCCGACGCCAGCTCCAAGGCCTGGTTCGGCCGCAAGTGGCAGGACAAAGTGTTCGGCGGCTTTACCAACAGCGCCAGCCTGAACGGTGACAAGCAGGTTACGCTGATCGCGCTGCAGACGCTGGCTTCACAGCATGGCGGCCTGTGGGTCAGCCTGGGGCTGCTGCCGGCCAACACCAAATCGGCGCAGCGCACCGACGTCAATAACCTGGGCGGTTCGGTGGGGCTGCTGGTGCAGACCCCGGCGGATGCCGGCGTGGACGAGATGCTGTCGGGCGATCTGGCGACCGCCAAGCTCTATGGCCAGCGCGTAGCGGGCTTTGCCGCCAAACTGGCATAAGGCCTTCCGTGCGGATAGGGGGGACGCGGATGAACGGACGCCGCGTTCATTTTCTCTGCACAATTGGCGTGTAAGCTGCGAAATGTTATTAGCCTGCTTGGGCTAACACTGCATTTCGTACAAATATTCCCGGTTCCTAGACCGGGTTTTTTGTTGCTAAGGTCTGCTTAAGCTTTCACCGCTATACTGCGCAGCAGCACAGACATGCAACGTATGGCTGTGTCGTAACTGTCGATTTGCTGTTGTTCAAGCAAGCCCGCGCTATGCGGGCTTTTTTTGGGTTGTTATTGCACGGGCGGCCCAGTTGCAGGAAAATAATCGCGTAGTTATTCAAACATCATTCAATGACCAATAACCACAAGCTTATTAATGTAATTGGCGCCGTCGGCGGCCTATTACGCCATGCGCTATGCTGACAGCAGAGTAGGCATTATTTGCTGACGCTATGCGGGGGCGCCCGCCGCAGCCGCATGGGGCTAAGAAAAGTCTGTTAATTAAATGTTAACATTTTTTATTATTGATTTGTCTGGCTTTTTTGGTTGAAATTCGAGTTGACTATCCCTCACTGGCCGGGCGAGAGAGTATGCACATTATTATTCTGGTTATTAGCAAAATATGGGCGAGGCGATGAACGTCAGAATAAATGCCAGGCATGGCCTGCCTCTGACGGTTCAGCTGATCAACCTTTTCATGCTGGCCTTTTTACTTTCGCTGGTAGGTATTCTTAGCCGGCCGATTGGTTCGCTTTCCTTATTTTGGCCAGTGAATGCGATTCTGCTCGGTCTGCTGCTGCGCAAACCCGTTTACGCCACGCCGCTCGGCTGGCTTACCACCTATCTGGGCATGGTTGTCGCCGATCTCAGCACCGGTGAAGGCTGGTCTCTGGCGCTGTGGCTGAACGCCTGCAACATGTCGCTGATCGCCGTCGGTTACGGCATCATGCTGATGCTGCCCCAATCTCAACGGCGCATGGGCAAACCCCAGGCGATACTCTATATGTTCAGCGCCAGTCTGGCCGGCGCGGCGGTGGCGTCGACCTTGTCGGTGCTGCGCAACGACAGCCTGTATAACAACACGGTGGTGGTTGCCTGGCTGGCTTGGTTCAGCGAGCAGTTCTCGACGACCTTGCTGCTGTTGCCGGTGCTGATGGCGGCGCCGCGATTGAAACAGCTGTTGCGCATGCAGGTGCGTTGGCGCTTGAAAGGCTGCCTGCCGCTGCTGGCGTTGCTGCTGTCGCTGGCGTTCAGCGTCTATATTGGCGGGCCGGGCGCCATCGCCTTCCCGATCCCGGCGCTGCTGTGGTGCGCGGTGCGCTACCCGCTGTTCCCCGTGACGTTGCTGACGCTGTTGACCGGCATGACCGAGATCAGCAGCATTTCCGCCAACCTGGTGCTGTATGAAACGCCGAACAACCATAACGCCTTCCTCGACACGCTGATGTCTGCCCGCTTGGGCATCGCCATGCTGGTGATGGGGCCGCTGATCCTCGCCAGCTCTATCGCCGCCAACCGCAAGCTGATGCGGCGTCTGGAGCACAGTGCCAACCACGATTTTCTGACCGGCGTGCTGGCGCGCAGCGCGATGACGCGCAAAGCGGGCGAGCTGCTGGAGCACAAGCACCGCTCCAAAGAGGCGGTGTCGCTACTGCTGATCGACATTGACCACTTCAAGCAGATCAACGATACGCACGGCCACAGCGCCGGCGATCAGGTCTTGGCGTCGTTCGCGCACGTCGTGCGGCGCGAGCTGCGGCACGATCAGCTGTTCGGCCGTTTGGGCGGGGAAGAGTTCGCTATCATGCTGCCGCGCGCGCTGGCGGCGCAGGGCGTGGCGCTGGGGGAACATCTTCGTCGTCTGGTGGAGCAGACCGAGCTGCAGGCGGAAGGCAAGCAGACGTTGAAAATCACTATCAGCGTCGGCGTCGCCAGCCTGGCGATGAACGAGGTGAAATCGCTGGAGCAGCTGATGAATATGGCGGATATCGCGCTGTATCGCGCCAAATCGCAGGGGCGTAATCGGGTGGAGTCGTTCAACGTGGTGAACGGCAACAGCGTCGAGCATATCCTGTTCCGCTAGGGCTCGACGCTGGGCAACCGGCGCTTACAGGCTTTTCAGCGCCTTGATGGTTTCATCCATATCGATCTCATGTTCGGAGAAGGTATGGGTGGTGTTCTGGAAAGTGGTAATGGTCAGCATGCGCAGCGTTTGCATGGTCTGCGCCTGGTCTTCTGACTGCGGGCGAATGCGGTTCATCAGCAGGCCGACCGACAGCACGGTGTTCTCTTTGTCCACGTCGGCTTTGACCGGCACTTCCTTAGTGAAAGTATTGAAAGACTTGATGCTGGTGATCTTGATTCTTTCGTTGGCGATGATGATGTATTTGCTGGGTGCCAACACTTTGACCGCATAAGCCGACGGGCCTTTGGTGTTGTTGGTCGGTTCGAAGGTCACCGCCGCGTTTTTCTTAATCAGCTCCGGATTCTGCACTTTAATCACGTGAAAATAACGATTTTCTCCGTTCTCGTCGGTAATAAAGCCGAAGCCTTTGTCTTCAAAAAAAGTCGTTATCTTGCCGTTCATCGCTATTCTCACAAAAGGGTTCTATACAGCGCTTATGATAGCGCGGAATGCCTTGCAGCGACAGATTGCGCGGGCGGCATTTAGTCATGCGATAACGGCATTTAGCGGCTTTCCCACCACATGCTATGTTCATGCTGACTTCATTCAATGCGAAAAAGGAATATCGATGGGCATTAAACGTCTCAATCACGCCGTGCTGTATGTCAGCGACGTGCGGCAGAGCGCCGACTTTTATCATCAGGTGTTGGGGTTCAAGCTCAAGCCGTCCGACAGCCCCGATCGGGCGGTGTTTACCCAGGCCGCCGATTCGGACAACGATCACGATTTGGCGCTGTTCAGCAAGAACCTGGGTCAGCAGCGCGCGGGGGTCTTTCGCGCCAACAACGAGCCGCCGGCGGAGCATGAGCCACCGGCCGGGCTGTACCATCTGGCCTGGGAAGTCGACAGTCTGGAAGAGCTGGAGCGTATTCGTCACCAGCTGGCCGAACGCGGCATTCTCGGGCTGGAAGAGGATCATGGCGTGCACAAAAGTATTTACGGCCACGATCCGGACGGGCTGCTGTTCGAGGTGACCTGGTTTATTCCCCCGGCGCTGTTGACCGACGAGGACAAAATCCAGCAGGGGATCCGCCCGCTGGATTTTGCCGCCGAAAAACGGCGTTTCGCCGGCCGGTAAGCGGCTCGGGTACGGGGCGCCGCAGCGCCCCGACGATCACAGCACTTTGTTGAGGAAATTGACGGTGCGCGGGTGCTGCGGCTGAGCCAACACTTGCCTGGCGTCGCCCTGTTCGACGATCTGCCCGTCGACCATAAACACCACCCGATCCGCCGCTTCGCGCGCAAAGCCGATTTCATGCGTGACCACCACCAGCGTGACGCCCAGATCCGCCAACCCCTTAATCACGTCCAGCACTTCGCCGACCAGCTCGGGATCGAGCGCGGAGGTCGGTTCATCGAACAGGATCACCTTCGGGTTCAGCGCCAGCGCGCGCGCGATGGCGATGCGTTGCTGTTGGCCGCCGGAGAGGTGGCGCGGGTAGGCGTCCGCCTTGTGGCGCAGCCCGACGGTATCCAGCAGCTCATAGGCTACCGCCTTCGCCCGCTCGCGGGAGTGAATTTTGTGCACCACCGGCGCTTCGATGATGTTTTCCAGCACCGTCAGGTGCGGGAACAGGTTGAAATTTTGGAACACATAGCCGACGTTGATGCGTTGCCGGAGGATGGCCTTTTCCTTCAGCTCATACAGCCGGTTGCCCTTGCGGCGGTAGCCGACGTAGTCGCCGTCGATGCGGATAAAGCCTTCGTCCACGCGCTCCAGGTGGTTGATCGCCCGCAGCAGCGTCGATTTTCCGGAGCCGGAAGGGCCGAGGATCACGGTGACGGTGCCCGGCTGCAGCGTCAGGCTGACGTCGTCCAGCGCCTTGTGTTTGCCGAAGAATTTGCTGACGTTGCTGATTTCGATCAGACCGCGTGCCGGCACCGGGGTGAGATTGCGTACCGGCTGCTCGGGCAAGGCGTAATAATCAATGGCTTCAGACATGCGGGTCTCCTAACGTTTTAGCCAGCCGGCCAGTTTCTGCCAGGGCGTCGGCGGCAGTTCGCGTACCGCGCCCCGGGCGAAATAGCGCTCGATGTAGTATTGGATCACCGACAGCGCGGTGGTGATGAACAGATACCAGACGGTGGCGACCATCAGCAGCGGTATCACCTGCTGGGTGCGGTTATAGATAACCTGAATGGTGTAAAACAGCTCCGGCAGCGCCAGCACATAAACGATTGAGGTGCCTTTCGCCAGGCTGATGATCTCGTTGAAGCCGGTCGGAATAATGGAACGCAGCGCCTGCGGCAGAATGATGCGGAAGGTGCGGCGATAGCCCGGCAGGCCCAGCGCCGCCGCCGCTTCGTGCTGGCCGTAATCCACGCCCAAAATGCCGCCGCGGATGATCTCGGCGGTGTAGGCAGACTGCACCAGCGTCAGGCCCAGCACCGCCACGGCGAACTGGCCGAGAATGTCGATGGTGGGAAAGCTGGCGAACACCACGGAGGTGAAGGGAATGCCCAGCGAGATGGCGTCGTACAGGTAGGAGAAGTTGTACAGGATGATCAGCACCAGGATCAGCGGCAGCGAGCGAAACAGCCAGATATAGCCCCAGGCCAGCGACGCCAGCAGGTAGGAGCGCGACAGCCGCGCCAGCGCCAGCAGGGTGCCGAACAGGATGCTGAACAGCGTGCCGAGCAGCGTCAGCAGCAGGGTTTGCCCCAGCCCCGCTAGCACCGCCGGCGCGAAGAACCACTCGGCGAACACGCCCCATTCCCAGCGCGCGTTGCCCGCCACCGATTGCACGATGGCGGCCAGAATAAACAGCGAAAACAGCGCGCCGATCAGCCGCAGCGGATAGCGGGCGGGCACGACTTTCAAGACTTCTTGTTTGGACATGTCATGTCTCCTGATACAGATAAGGGGGCCTTAGGCGATTTTCCTTTCCGACGCGCAACAACACGCGTCCTCTGCAATCAGGCTTTTGCGGAACGGCAGGCGGCCATCGTAGGGCGGGCGGCTGTAAACCTCGCTGTCGACGGTGGGATCGAACTGCGGCTGATACCCGTTGTTCAGATACAGGCCCACCGCTTCGGGCTGGCGAAAGCCGGTGGTCAGATAGAGCCGGCGATATCCCTGCGCCAGCGCCAGCGTTTCCAACTGTTGCAACACCCGCTGCGCCAGGCCCTGGCGCCGCAGGTCGCCTCGCGTCCAGATGCGCTTCAGCTCGGCGGTCTGTGCGTCATAGCGTTTGAAGGCGCCCATGGCGATCGGCGCACCGGCGCGCAGCAGCACGATGAAGGCCCCTTGCGGCGGCGCGTACAGATCCAGCGCTTCCGGTTCCTGGTCACCAAAATAGTCGCCGTAACGCTGGCGATATTCGCCGAACAGCCCCTCGATCACCGGGGCGATCAGCGGGTCGGTCGGCAGCGTCTGAATGAAAGTGTCTTGCGTCATCGCGCGCTCCTAATCGCCCAGGCCGGGCGGGTTGATTTCCGACTGTGCAAGGCGTTCGACGCTCTCGCCCCAGCGGTTGAGCACCCGATCGTACTGCCCGCCGCGGATCGCGCCGTTCAGCGCTTCGTTCACCGCCTGCACCAGGCCGTTGCCTTTACGGGTGGTGACGGCGATGTGTGCCGCCTTGGGCCAACCGCCTTCCACCGTGCCCGCCAGCCGGGTGCGGCCGTTCAGCGCCGCTTTATAGGCGCCCAGCACGTTCGGCCCGAAGTAGGCGTCGGCCCGGCCGGACTGGATAGCCAGCGTAGCGGCCGCATCGTCGGTCACGTAGATCGGCTGGAAAGGTTTGAGCCCCTGCTGCCGATTCTGCTTGTCCCACGCCAGCAGGATGGCTTCCTGATTGGTGCCGGAGCCGACGATAATTTTTAATCCGGCGATATCGGCAGGCTGTTTGATCGTCGCGATCTTGCCGCCGGTTTTGACATAAAAGCCGAGCGAATCGATGCGGTAGGTGGCGAAGTCGAAGCGGGTTTTGCGTTCTTTGGTCACGGTGACGTTGGTGATGGCCGCGTCATACTTGCCGGAGACTACCCCGAGCGGCCAGTCTTCCCACGAGGTTTGCACCACGTTAAGCGTTAGGCCCAGGCTGTCGGCCACCAGCTGTGCGATATCCACTTCGCTGCCGATCAGCCGCCGGTTGTCGGCGGCGAACAGCGCCAGCGGCGGCGTATTGAGCGCGGCGATCGCGACGGTGAATTGGCCCGGCTTCACGAAGTGGAAATCGGCCGGCAGTTTGGCGATCGCCTGCGGGTTTTTCGGCGCGTGGATCGGGGTTTCATTGGCCTGCAAATCGATGCCGGTGCCCGCCTGCGCGGCGCCGGTCAGGCTCAGCAAGGCCGCCACGAGGGCGGCGGTAACGGTTTTCTGCATAGCGGGTATCCCTGAAAACGATCTTATTATTGGGTGAATCTGTTCAACGGGCGCTTCAGGCCCAGGTGCTCGCGTAGCGTGTCGCCGTGGTACGCCTGGCGGAACAGGCCGCGCTGTTGCAGGATAGGCACCACCCGATCGACGAAGTGGCCGAAGGCGTTGGGCGTACCGCCGCTGATGATGAAGCCGTCGGCGGCTTCGCTGTCGAACCAGCGTTGCAGGCCATCCGCCACCGCTTCCGGCGTGCCGCTGAACACCGGTCGCGGCGAGGCGGCTTCCAGCGCTACCTGGCGCAGCGTGAGGTTACGCTCGCGGGCGTTGTGCTTGATGGCGTCGGTGGTGCTGCGGAAGCTGTTTTGCCCCAGATCGCCGATGTCCGGGAAGGGCGCGTCCAGCGGATGGCGGGCGAAGTCGTAATGCTCGAAGTAGCGGCCAAGATAGTTGAGGGCGTTCTCGATGCTGACCAGGCGGGCGGTCTCTTGGTACTGGCGCTCGACGTCCGCGTCGTCGTCGCCGACGATCACGCTGACACCCTGGAAGATGCGCAGATCGTCTGGCTCGCGCCCCTGTTCCACCAGCTGCCGCTTCACGTCCTGATAGAAATCCTGCGCCTGCTCCAGCGTGTCGTGATGGGTGAAGATCGCATCGGCGTGTTGGGCCGCCAGCCGTTTGCCGTCTTCGGAGGCACCGGCCTGGAACAGGATTGGGCGGCCCTGCGGCGTGCGGCCGATGTTCAGCGGCCCCTGCACCGAGAAGAACTCCCCCTGGTGATTGAGAGTGTGCAGCTTGCCGGTGCGGAAGAATTCGCCGCTGGCCTTATTACGCACGAAGGCATCGTCTTCCCAGGAATCCCACAGCCCTTTGGCGACGTCGAGAAATTCGCCGGCGATGCGGTAACGCAGGCTGTGTTCCGGGTGTTCTTTACGCGAGAAGTTTTTGGCCGAGCCTTCCAGCGGCGACGTCACCACGTTCCAGCCCGCGCGGCCATTGCTCAGGTGATCGAGGCTGGCGAACTGGCGGGCGACGGTGAACGGATCGCTGTAGGAGGTGGAAAGGGTGCCCACCAGGCCGATTTTGTCGGTGGCGGCGGACAGCGCGGCCAGCAGGGTAAGCGGTTCGAAACGATTAAGAAAATGCGGAATGGATTTTTCGTTGATATATAAGCCATCGGCGACGAAGACGAAATCGAATTTCCCCTGTTCGGCTTTTTTCGCCGAGGCGATATTAAATTCGAGGTTAATGCTGGCGTCGGCGGTGGCATCCGGGTGGCGCCAGGCGGACATATTTCCCGATGCGCCGTGCAGAATGGCGCCCAGCCGTAGTTGCCGTTGATTATTCGCGTTGTCGCTCATCGTGATTATCCTGTCATGCGCCGCAGAGGCGCGCGGTGTCTGATGGGTTCACTATTGATGAGTGGTGGCGGGATGTAAAACAACAAAACAGCATATTCAAATGTTGAAAACTGCAAATATCACGGCGAGCGAAATAATAAGACCCGACGCGGCATCCGCGGCGTCGGGGAAATACTCTTTGCCGTTATTCAGACGTTGCTGAGGGCTTTTTCTGGCGCGGTGGTTAATTGTTGCAGCGTGCGTTCCGCCAACAGCGTGAAATATTGCGCCGCGGGGAACAGGGCGCGTTCATCGGGATTGAAACGCGGATGATGCAGGCCGAACTCGCTGGCAGATCCGATGCTGACGAAGACGCCCGGCACATGATGCAGATACAGCGCGAAATCTTCGCCCCCCATCTGCAACTCCGCCTCTTCGACCCGGTAGCCGGCCTCGGCGGCGACGGTTTTGCTGAACGCCGCCCAATGCGGGTCATTGATCACCGCCGGCGGCCCCGGTTGCCAGCGCAGTTCGGCCTGCGCGCCCAGCGCGGCGGCAACGCCGTCGATCACCTGGCGAATCTTGTCCGGTACCTGGCGGCGCACCGCGTCGCTGTGGGTGCGCACCGTGCCTTCCAGCTCCACGGTTTGCGGCAGCACGTTCCAGGTATTGCCGCCTTCGATGCGCGTCACGCTGACCACCAGCGATTCCAGCGAGCTGAAGCTGCGGCTGGGCAGCGTCTGCAGCGCACCGACGATCTGACTGGCGGTGACGATGGTGTCGACGCCCTGTTCCGGTTTGGCGGCGTGGGCGCCCTTGCCGGTGATGAGGATCTGGAAACGATCGACGTTGGCGTAGAACGGCCCGGCGCGGGTGGCGAAGGTGCCGGTGGGCAGCTCCGGCGCATTATGCAGGCCAAACACCGCCGCGACGTTATCCAGCGCGCCGGCGTCGATCAGGTGCCGGGCGCCGTTGAAGGTCTCTTCCGCCGGCTGGAAGAAAATGCGCACCGTGCCGGGCAGGTCGGCCTCACGCGCTTTGAGCAGGTGTGCGGCGCCGAGCATCACTGAGGTATGAAAGTCGTGGCCGCAGGCGTGCATCACGCCGCTGTTTTGCGAACTGAAGGGCACGTCGGCGATTTCGTCGATCGGCAGAGCATCAATGTCGCCGCGCAGGGCGATAATCGGCCCCTTGCCGCTGCCGATCTCCGCTACGACGCCGGTTTTCAGCGCCAGCGGCAAAATACGAATGCCCGCCTCTTCCAGCCAGCGGGTCAGCCGGGCGGTGGTGGCGAATTCATGATTGGAAAGCTCCGGGTTTTGGTGCAGCTCACGCCGATAGGCGATGATCTTTTCTGCCAACTGGCTGGTCATAGGCTTGGCTCACAGTGGGAAATAAACCCTAACCCTAGTGCAGGGGCCGCCGAAGCAAAAAGACCATCTGGTTATATTTCATAGCGATTGCGTCTGCATGAGGGCATCAACGCTGGGGTAAGCGGGCGGGTTTGGGCGTTCGCTCGTTGTTCGCCGGCGTAGAGAGAGGTTTGGCCTGGAATGGTAACTTATCGCAACCGGTGCAATCGATTTACACCGGACAACACGGATTTTTTCACTCTTTATCGGATTTCTGTGATCGCGGTGGTGGACAAAATCCTGCCTGCTTGCTGTACTGTAATCGACACAGGTTTTGTGTCTTTCATTCACGTTAAAGGTAAGTTTGATGTCTAAGATTAAAGGTAGCGTTAAGTGGTTTAATGAATCCAAAGGCTTCGGTTTCATTACTCCGGAAGATGGTAGCAAGGACGTTTTCGTTCACTTCTCTGCCATCGTTAGCAACGGTTTCAAAACGCTTGCTGAAGGCCAGCGTGTAGAATTTGAAATCACGAACGGTGCCAAAGGCCCATCTGCCGCTAACGTTACTGCTATCTAAGCTGCGTAGCTGAATTTCTTAAAACCCGCTCATTGAGCGGGTTTTTTATTGGGCGCGTTATGCCTCGCTGCGGCGGCCTAGCACGCTGAACAGCAGGATGGCGACGGCGTAGCAGCCGACGATGGTCAGCGCCATCGACAGGCTGGACGTGCCGCCCAGCCCGGTGAGCGGCACGGCGCAGGCGCCGAGGGCGAACATGCACACGCCTATCAGAGCCGAGGCGCTGCCCGCTTTGTCACCCTGGCTTTGCATTGCCAACGAAGAGGCGGTTGGGCCGACGATGCCGATCACCGCTACCGAGAAGAACAGCGGCACCAGCAACAACACCAGCGGCGCATGCAGCGCGGCGGCCAACAGCAGCAGCAGCGACGCGACGGCCGCCAGCGTCAGCCCGCTCTTCAGCACCCGGCGCTCCCCCCAACGCGAACTGAGGCGGCTGGCCAGCTGCGCCGCAATGATCAAGCCGACGCCGTTAATGGCGAAGCACAGGCTGAACATCTGCGGACTGAGGCCGTAGATCTGCTGCAAGACGAAAGGCGAGGCGCCGATATAGGCGAACATGCCGGCCATCACGAAACCCTGCGTCAGGCACAGGCCCATGAAATAGCGTTGGGTCAACAAACTGCCCAGCGACATCAGCATCGCCAGGATACCGCCCTGGCTGCGGCGTTCTACCGGCAGGGATTCGCGCAGCTTCAGCGCCGACAGGCTGAACAGCAGCACGGCGATGGCCGCCAGCACGCCGAAGATGCCGCGCCAGTTCATCACCTGCAGCATCACGCCGCCCAGCACCGGCGCGACGATCGGCGCCAGGCCGTTGACCAGCATCAGCAGGGCGAAGAAGCGGGTCAGCTCATGGCCGGCATACAGATCGCGGGCGATGGCGCGGGAGATCACCGCGCCACCGGCGCCGGCGATGCCCTGCAGCAGACGAGCGATCAGCAGTTGGTCGATGCTGGGCGCGAGGGCACACCACAGCGAAGCGCCCAGCAGCAGGATCAGCGACAGCAGCAGCGGGCGCATGCGGCCCAGTTTGTCGCTGTAAGGGCCGAAAATCAGCTGGCCGACGCCCAGGCCGAGCAGCCCGGTGGTCAGGCTGAGCTGCGCGGCGGCGGTAGAGGTATTTAGCTCACCCGCCATTTCCGGCAGGGCGGGCAGGTAGAGATCGGTGCACAGCGGCCCCAGCGCGGCCAGCAGGCCAAGCACGACGGCGTACACCAGACGTTGTCTGGCTAAGTGTTTGGTCATGGGAGATTAGAGTTTCCTGAACAGGTGAGAAATGGCCTGCTGATACAGATCGCGCAGCAGGGACGCATCGGCTTTTTGCGTGGTAAGGATACGGTAACCGGTGCCTTCGCTCATGACGGCGATAAATTCCACCCGCGCGGCGATCTCTTCCGCGCTGAAATGGGGAAACAGCTGCTGCAGGTTGTGGCACACGTGGCGAAACAGCCGCGCTTCCGCGTCGCTGAGCATTTTGGCCACCACCGGATTGCGCGTGGCCTCGGCTGTCACTTCCAGCATCAGCATATGGTCGGTTTCGCTCTCGCCCGGCTGCTGGAACAGCGTGCGCTCCGCCAGCACGCCGGCGATCAGATTGATGTGATCGCCAAGGTTTTCCAGCCGCTGCATCTTGCTGGCGATGATGCGGTTGACGATCTCCTCGATAATCGCGTCTTTATTGGCGAAATAGCGATAGATTTGGCCGACGCTGAGCTGTGAGCCCTGGGCGATTTCCGCCATGCTGGCGGCGTGGAAGCCGTGGCGGCGGAAGCTGATTTTCGCCGCTTCGACGATCTGATCGCGGCGGGCCTGCACCTTAGCCTGTTTACTGTCGTTGGGGGAGAGCATCTGCCCGATCCTTTGCTACGCGTGAGCCGGGTTCACATTTTGGGTGTGAACGTTCATTCTCAATTGTAGTGTAATCGGCCGGAAAGGCGCAAGATGAATGCGTGCTGCGGGGAAAAAGGCGCTTATGCGAACAGGTAGGATTTGATAAAGGCGGCGACGATCAGCACGCACAGCGCAACGGCAATCGCTTCGGCGGCGGTTTTCGGCAGGCTAAACATAGCGGTTTCTCATCCAGTCAGGAGTACTGGATGAGATTATGCGCATGCAAGATTAAGGAAACATTAAGGGCTTAGCGCCCGTTGACCCACATCACCAGCATAAAGGCCAGCAGCGTCATCGCCAGCGAACCGGCCAGGTTGAGCAGCATGTTGGCCAGTGCCCAACCGAAGCGGCCATCCTGCATCAGGTACACCACCTCCAGCGAAAAGGTGGAGAAGGTAGTCAGGCCGCCGCAGAACCCGGTGGTGATCAGTAATTTCCAGGTGGGATCCAGATGCGTCATGCGGGTGAAAATCGCCATCGCCAGACCGATGATAAAACCGCCGATCAGATTGACCATCAGCGTACCGAGCGGGATGTGGGCGTTCAGCGGATTCATTTTCATGCTTACCGCCCAGCGTAAAACGCTGCCGACGCCGCCGCCGATAAATACGGCCAGTAAAGAACTCAACATGGGGCAACTACCTTTCAATCAGAGAAATTCACGGGACTCGGAAAGGGACAGACGTAACGCTACGCGCCTCTCTCCGAGAGGTTACGTAGACATCATCAGCCTGTGAAGGCGGTTAGGGAGGAATGTCATCTCCAGCGTGCCGCACGGCCTTTTTTGCCGTACCCGGTGGATGTTACACCTAACGCCGCCTATTTTGTAGTATCGACACTCTGCGAGGTAAAACGGATGGAAATCAGAACGGCGCGTCTGAGCGACCGGCACGCTATCGCCGAATTAATGACGGCGCTGGATTATCCCGGCACCGAGGTGTTTCTGACGCAGCGAATGCAGCAATTGTTGGCGCATCCGGATGAGGCGCTGCTGGTGGCGGTTGAGGAGGAGCAAGTGCTGGGCGTGTTGTCGCTGCATTTTCTGCCTCAGCTGGCGTTGGCCGGCGATATTGCCCGCATCAGCTATTTTTGCGTCGACGATCGGGCGCGCGGCGCGGGCGTAGGGCGGTTGCTGTTGGCGGAGGGCGAGGCGCTGGCGCACCGTCGCGGCTGCGATCGGTTGGAAGTTCATTGCCACAGCCGCCGCGGGCGGGCCCATGCGTTTTATCGGCGCGAAGGTTTTGTCGAAGCGCCAAAGTATTTTGCCAAGTTATTAAGTCAGTAAGCTAGCCACTCGTCGGCGTCGCCGTTTCCAGCCGGTTGCGGCCATTATGCTTCGCCCGGTAGAGCGCGCCGTCGGCGGCTTTGAGCCAGTCCAGATAACCGCCTAGCGCGGGGTGGTAGTTGGCGATGCCGGCGCTGATCTGCAGCCGCAGCTGCGGCGCCTCCTTGAAAATGACCGCGTCCAGCCGCTGCTGGATACGGCGCAGAACGATTTCCGCCTGTTCGGCACTGGTGTTCGGCAGCACCGCGCCAAATTCGTCGCCGCCGTAACGCCCGACGATATCCACGTTGCGCAAGCCGATCAACAGCTCTTCCGCCAATGCCGCCAGGGCTTCATCCCCCAGCGCGTGGCCGAAGGTGTCGTTGATGGTTTTGAAGCGATCGATATCCATCAGGATCAGCGTGGCGTTGTCCTGGTAGCGGCGGCAGCTGTCGAACTGGCGATGCAGCAGGTGCTCCCAGTGGCGGCGATTATACAGGCCGGTTAGTCCATCGCGGGTGCTGATGCGCTGCAGCTCCTGTTTCTTTTCCGCCAGCCGCTTGGCGGTGCGGTAGGTCACCAGCCCGAGCAGCGTCGGATACAGGTAGATCATCGGCAGGCACAGATAGATTTGCAGCGGCGTGCTGTGCGGGTGGAACGGGAAGCCGAGCAGCGCGCCGGTCAGCGCTGCCACGGCCAACTGAATCGCCAAGCCTTTGACAAACAGTGCCTTACCGGCCGAAGCGATGTTGTTCATGCTCATCATCGACAGGATGACGATCGCCGGCAGCGCGTTGAATGCCATCATCGCCGCCCAGAAGCCGCCGAAGGCGGAGTCGATCAGCAGGTTGCGGATCTCGGCTTTGAACGGATCTTTGGCGCGGCAGGCCCGATGGTAGGCGAGATGCGGCCAGACAAAGCCGTGAAAGGCCAGCAAGAGCCAGACCGCCGTGGGCGGAGCCAGCGGGTAGAGCGCGGCGCAGACGCAGATAAAGCCGAGCCCCAGACCGGCGACGCGGGGCAGATAGGTGCGTTTGGCGAAGCTGAGGCCGGATTTTCGGGCATCGAAAATGGGTGGAGCAATATACATCCGGCATCTCCCTGATAAGTATCACGGCAGCGTATCATGCGGGTGATAAACTAAGAATAGTCTTGGATTCACGCCGTGAGGCCGCGTGGCATTCCTGCGACGGATCTCACTCTGTTACATGTTGCGGTTGTGCGAACTGGGGGAAAGTCGCTAAATATTCGCAGGCAAGGTCAGTTTTTCTCGCTGTTCACACAGCGCTCTATGATAAGAAGGTGAGTATGGAAGGTATCAGCATTACCAAACTTCTGGTGATTGCAGTGTTGGTGATTTTACTGTTCGGCACCAGCAAACTGCGTACGCTCGGCGCCGATCTTGGCGCGGCGCTGAAAGGCTTTAAAAAAGCCGTGGGCGACGACAGCACGCCGCCGGCCGCCGGCAACAACACCGCCGAGAGCCAGTCCGCTCAGCAGAGCGTCGAAAAGAAAGACGTTTAATTCCGTCTGGTGACGCACAATAAAAAAACGGATGCCTTACGGACATCCGTTTTTTGGCGTTTCCGCCGTCTTTAGCGTAACAAACTATTACGCGTTATTTCACTTCCATCCCTTTGGCCTGCAGATCGGCGTGGTAAGACGAACGCACGAACGGGCCGCAGGCAGCGTGGGTGAAGCCCATCGCCATCGCTTCTTCTTTCATCTCGTCGAACTCGGCCGGGCTGACGTAGCGCTGCACCGGCAGGTGGTGACGGCTTGGCTGCAGGTATTGGCCCAGCGTCAGCATGGTCACGCCGTGGCGGCGCAGATCGCGCATCACTTCGACGATTTCCGCGTTGGTTTCGCCCAGGCCGACCATCAGGCCGGATTTGGTCGGGATATCCGGGTGCGCTTCTTTAAAGCGCTCCAGCAGCTTCAGCGACCACTCGTAGTTGGCGCCCGGGCGCACCTGGCGGTAGACGCGCGGCACGTTTTCCAGGTTGTGGTTAAACACGTCCGGCGGCGTGGCGGTGATGATTTCCAGCGCGCGATCCATGCGGCCGCGGAAGTCCGGCACCAGCGTTTCAATTTTGATGTTCGGGCTCTTGGCGCGGATGGCCGAGATGCAGTCGGCAAAGTGCTGAGCACCGCCGTCGCGCAGATCGTCGCGGTCAACCGAGGTGATCACCACGTAACGCAGCGCCATGTCGGCGATCGTTTGCGCCAGCTTTTCCGGTTCGTTGGTGTCCGGCGCGATCGGGCGGCCGTGGGCCACGTCGCAGAACGGGCAGCGACGGGTGCAGATAGCGCCGAGGATCATAAAGGTGGCGGTACCGTGGTTGAAACACTCGGACAGGTTAGGGCACGAGGCTTCCTCACAGACGGAGTGCAGGCCGTTTTTACGCATCGCGGCTTTGATGCCCTGAATGCGCGTTGAGTCGGCAGGCAGTTTGATCTTCATCCACTCGGGTTTACGCAACAGCTCCTGCCGTTCGGTGACCACCGTTTTGACCGGGATCAGCGCCATTTTGTCAGCATCGCGGTATTTGACGCCGCGTTCCATCTGAATTGGTTTACTCATAATCGTGCAGGTTCCAGTTACGAAGCTCGACCGTCTGGTAGCCGAGTAAATGAACAAATTCCTGTACCAGGATTGGGTGTATGTCTTCAATGCCAACGCCGGGCGCCAGCGCGCTGACCTGCGTCATCTGCATGCCGGCGTAACCGCAAGGGTTGATGCGTTGGAAGGGGCTGAGATCCATCGCCACATTCAGGGCCAGGCCGTGGAATGAGCTGCCTTTGCGGATCCGCAAACCCAACGAACAGATTTTCTGCTCCCCCACATACACGCCAGGCGCATCCGGACGGGCGCGCGATGCGAGGCGAAAGTGGGCGAGGGTGTTGATAACCGTATCTTCTATCGCCGTGACCAATTGACGCACGCCGACCTTGTTGCGTTTCAGATCGACCATCACGTACATCACCTGCTGACCCGGGCCGTGGTAGGTCACCTGGCCGCCGCGATCGCTCTGGACCACCGGGATATCACCGGGCATCAGCACATGCTCGGCTTTGCCGGCCTGGCCTTGGGTGAAAACCGGGTGATGCTGTACCAGCCACAGTTCGTCCGGCGTAGTCTCGGTACGACTGTCGGTGAAGTTATGCATGGCTTGGGATACAGGCGCGTAGGGCTGCAACCCCAGCTGACGCAAAATGATCTTGTCTGGTTGCAAAAGAGTCATCGTCAGGTTACAGAAGTGGTAAAGCCATTATACCGGGCGCTCCGGCTTGCGGCCAGCCTTTCGCTGACCAAAAATGCGCAACCCGGGAAGACGCTGCGCCATCCCGGGTTGATAAGCAGGGTTTTATGCTGGAATTACAGCACCATGCGAACAATTTCAATGTTGCCCAACTCTTCGTACAGGGTTTCGACCTGCTCGATATGAGTGGCGTTGATGGTGATGGAAACGGAGTGGTAGTTGCCTTTGCTGCTCGGCTTAACCTGCGGGTTGTAATCGCCCGGTGCATGGCGCTGCACCACTTCAACTACCTGGTCAACCAGCTCAGGCTGCGCCAGACCCATCACCTTGTAGGTAAACGAGCAAGGGAATTCGAGCAGTTCGTTCAGTTTAGTTTTTTGCATGTGCGTGCGCTCCAGAGTGCTAGCTAATCTATAAATTATAACTCCCGCCGGGGCGGGAGTTAATGTTATTCAGTATATGGGGGCAATTTCGCCCGTTTCAACCGTTAACCGAACCAGTGGTGGAACATCAGTTTGATGTAGTCCACGATGCGGCTGAAGAAACCGCCTTCTTTCACTTCGTTCATCACCACCAGCGGACGCTGGTCGATGGTTTTGCCGTCCAGCTGGAAGTTGATGCTGCCCACCACCTGGTTTTTCGCCAGCGGCGCGTGAATTTCAGGGGTGTTCAGCACGTAGCTGGCCTTCAGATCTTTCATGCGGCCGCGCGGGATGGTCAGGTAGACGTCTTTGTCCACGCCCAGCTCAACGCGGTCGGCATCGCCGAACCAGACAGGCTCAGAAGCGAACTCTTTACCGACTTTCAGCGGCGCCACGGTTTCAAAGAAGCGGAAGCCCCAGGTCAGCAGTTTCTTGCTCTCGGCTTCGCGGCCTTTGTAGGTGCGGCCGCCCATTACGGCGGAGATCAGACGCATCTGGCCTTCGGTCGCCGAAGCCACCAGGTTGTAACCCGCCGCGTCGGTGTGGCCGGTTTTGATGCCGTCGACGTTCAGGCTGTTATCCCACAGCAGGCCGTTGCGGTTCATCTGGCGGATATTGTTGAAGGTGAACTCTTTTTCTTTGTAAATCGCGTACTCTTCCGGCACATCGCGGATCAGCGCCTGGCCGATCAGCGCCATGTCGCGCGCCGAGCTGTACTGGCCCTGGGCATCCAGGCCGTGTACCGTCTGGAAGTGGGTGTTCTGCAGGCCCAGCTTGCTGACGTAGGTGTTCATCAGGTTAACGAACGCGTCCTGGCTGCCGGCGACGTAGTCGGCCATCGCCACGCAGGCGTCGTTACCGGATTGCAGGTTGATGCCGCGGGTCAGCTTGGAGACCGGCACGCGATCGCCCGGCTTCAGGAACATCAGCGAGGAGCCTTTGAACACTGGGTTACCGGTCGCCCAGGCGTCCTGGCCGACAGTCACCAGATCGTCCTGGCCGATTTTGCCCGCTTTCAGCGCCTGGCCGATGACGTAGCTGGTCATCATTTTGGTCAGGCTGGCCGGATCGCGACGCGCATCGGCGTTCATCTCGGCCAGCACCTTGCCGGAGTTGTAATCAATCAGGATGTACGCTTCCGCATCGATCTGCGGGACACCTGGGATCATGGTTTTGATGTTAACGTCATCGGCATGCGCAACGGAGGCTGCGCTCATTGCGATAACGGTGCCGAGTGCGATGCTTTTGATTAAGCGAAAAGAAGTTACTTGTTTCATGATCGGGACTACAACATCCGTGAAAGTAAAGTTAAAAAACGAGCCACACTATAGCAGATGCGATCCCGGCAGGCATTACCCATTCATCTGACTAATTGCGGTTAGAGACCTTTTAGCTGCAAGAAAATGTTTCAGCTAAATAACCGCTTATCAGCCGCGAATGCCCGCCGGGCTTAACGCTTAGGGTGCAGCAGTAACGAAAGACTGTTGTTGCGCTTCGCTGGCCAGGCGTTGCTGCAGCTGGGCCGCCTGCTGACGGCTGCTGAATGGGCCGAGCTGGACGCGATAAACGTTGCCGTTGGCCGCCACTTTACCCGGTACGCCAAACTGTTGGCTCAGGCTTTGCTGCCAGCTCTGGGCGCGCTCGGCGCTGCTCAGCGCACCGACCTGCACCACGTAGCCGCCGGAGGAAGACGCGGCAGCCATGCCGACAGCCGCGGCGCCGGCTGCAACCGGCGCGGCCACGGCGGCGGCTTCAGGTTCGGAACCTTCCAGCACGCCGGCCGGTACTGCGCTTGGCGCGCCGAGGAAACCGCTGCGGCCGCCAGCGGCTGGGGCGTTGTTGTCGTCGGTGCGCAGGGTGCTGTTATCGATCGGGCGCACCGCCGCGCCGCTGGCGACCGGCACGTCCTGTTGGATCGGGGTGCCCATGCCGCTGGCGCCGAGATCCGGGCGCGACGGCAGGGCGTAGCTCTGTTTCGCCACGATGGTGCCGATGGTGCCTGGGCCGCTCAGCGTGCCGTCCGGCGCTACGTTGATGAAATCGACTTTGACCTTGGTGTTGTTGGACAGGTTGAGGCGGTCGGCGGCGGCTTTCGACAGATCGATGATGCGCCCCTTGGTGTAAGGCCCGCGATCGTTGACGCGCACCACCAGCTGACGGCCGTTGGCCAGGTTGGTGACGCGCACATAGCTTGGGATCGGTAAGGTCGGGTGCGCCGCGGTCAGGCCATTCGGATCGAACTGCTCGCCCAGCGCCGTGGTGTTGCCGTTGGCTTCTTCGCCATACCAGGCCGCCAGGCCGGTCTGCGAGAAGTTCTGCGGATCTTTTACGATGCGGTAAGTATCGCCATTAACCTTATAATCCTGCATGTTGTTAGGGTTATAGGGTTCATATTGAGGCTCGACGCCACCGATCTCCACCACCGGGCCGTTGTACGGCTGCTGTGGTGCCTGCTGTTCCGTGGTCGGGGCGGTACAGGCGGAGAGCAACACCACCGCGACGCCGATCCAAAGCCATTCCTTACGCATTACTCACCTCTTATAAACTTTTAGACAGCATTTTCCGATGCGTGTGGATCGACATGATGATGCCGAAACCGGCCATCAACACTATCAGCGCCGAACCCCCGTAACTGACCAGAGGCAAAGGTACGCCAACTACCGGCAAAATGCCACTGACCATACCGATGTTAACAAAGACATAAACGAACAAAATCAGCATCAAGCCGCCGACCATCACGCGGCCGAAGGTAGTTTGTGCCTTGGCCGCGATCATCAGCCCGCGAATGATCACCAGCAGGTAAAGCGCCAGCAGCACCAACACCCCGATCAGCCCCAGCTCTTCGGCCAACACGGCGAAGATAAAGTCGGTATGGCGTTCCGGCAGGAACTCCAGCTGCGACTGGGTGCCGTGCAGCCAGCCCTTGCCGGACAGGCCGCCGGAGCCGATGGCGATCTTGGATTGAATGATATGGTAGCCGGCGCCGAGCGGGTCGCTCTCCGGATCGAGCAGCATCATCACGCGGTCGCGTTGATAGCCATGCATCAGGAAGAACCACAGCACCGGGATAAAGGCCGCCAGCGCAACGGCGGCGACGGCGATCAGTTTCCAGCTCATGCCCGACAGGAACAGCACGAACAGGCCGGAGGCGGCGATCAGGATCGAGGTGCCCAGATCCGGTTGCGCGGCCACCAGCAGCGTCGGCAGGAAGATCAGCACCAGCGCGATAGCGGTGTTTTTCAGCGAAGGCGGGCAGACATCGCGGTTCATAAAGCGCGCCACCATCAGCGGCACGGCGATCTTGGCGATCTCCGACGGCTGGAAGCGCACCACGCCGAGATCCAGCCAGCGCTGTGCGCCTTTACTGATCTGCCCGAAGGCGTCCACCAGGATCAGCAAAATCACGCAGAAGATGTACAGATAGGGTGCCCAGCTTTCGTACACGCGCGGCGGGATTTGCGCCATGACGGCCATCACGATCAGCCCCATGACGATCTGCCCGATCTTGCGTTCCATCATGCCGATGTCCTGGCCGCTGGCGCTCCACATCACGAAGGCGCTGTAGACCAGCAGGGCCAGGATCAGCAGCAGGAACGTCGGGTCGATGTGGATTTTGGTCCAGATCGAGCCTTTTTGTTGGCTTTCAGTCATGTTCTACCTTAGTCACCTTCTACGCCAGGCGGCAGCGGCGCTTCGCTTGGCAATTGCGTATTGTTGTCGCCCAGCAGAATATGGTCGAGGATCTGGCGGGTGATGGTGCCCACCGCCGGACCGGCGCCGCCGTTTTCCAGAATGATGGCGACCGACACCGTCGGATTGTTGAACGGCGCGAAGGCGGTCATCAGTTTATGATCGCGCAGGTGCTCCGCCAGTTTGTGGGCGTTGTAGGTTTCGTAGCCGAATACCTGTGCGGTACCCGATTTCGCCGCGGCTTTATAAGGTGCGTCCGCAAAGTATTTGCGCGCCGTCCCGTTCGGACGGTTGGCCACACCGTACATGCCGTCTTTGGCGATTTCCCAGAAGCCGGAGTGAATATCGCCGATCTGCGTGTCTTCTTCCTGTTTAAACGGCACCAGCGCGCCGTTGACGCGGGTGCTCTGCAGCAGGTGCGGCGTTTTGACGTTGCCGTCGTTGATCAGGGTGTTCAGCGCTTTGGACATCTGGATCGGCGTGGCGGTCCAGTAACCCTGGCCGATGCCCACCGGAATGGTGTCGCCCTGATACCACGGCTTTTTATAGCGCTTCAGCTTCCACTCGCGCGTCGGCATCAGGCCGGAGCGCTCTTCGGACAGATCGATGCCGGTATACTGGCCGTAACCGAATTTGGTCAGCCAGGTCGACAGCCGATCGATCCCCATGTCATAGGCGACCTGATAGAAATAGGTATCTGCGGATTCTTCCAGCGCCTTGGTGACGTTAAGGCGGCCGTGGCCCCATTTTTTCCAGTCGCGGAAGCGTTTTTCCGAGCCGGGCAGTTGCCACCAGCCGGGATCGAACACCACGGTGTTTTTGGTGATCACCCCGGCGCTCAGCGCCGATACCGCGATGTAAGGCTTCACCGTTGACGCGGGCGGATAGACCCCCTGCGTGGCGCGGTTGATCAGCGGTCGATTCGGATCGTTCAGCAGCCCCTGATAGTCCTTGCTGGAAATGCCGTCGACGAACAGGTTCGGATCGTAGCTCGGGTTGGACACCATCGCCAGGATGGCGCCGGTGCGCGGATCGCTCACTACCACTGCGGCACGGCTGCCGACCAGCAGCTGCTCGATATAGCGCTGCAGGTCAAGATCGAGCGTCAGATAAACGTCCTGACCGGCGGAAGGCGGCTGTTCGTGCAATTGGCGGATCACCCGGCCGCGGTTGTTGACCTCGACCTCTTCATAGCCGGTTTTGCCGTGCAGCGTGTCTTCGTAATAGCGTTCGATGCCCAGCTTGCCGATATCGTGGGTGGCGGCGTAGTTGGCCAGCTTGCCGTCTTTATCCAGGCGTTCGACGTCGCGGTCGTTGATCTTCGACACATAGCCGGTGACGTGGGTGAGGGCGGATCCGTAAGGGTAGTAGCGGCGTTGATAGCCTTTCACTTCCACGCCGGGGAAGCGGAACTGATTGACCGCAAAGCGGGCGACCTGCACCTCGGTTAGCGCGGTTTTCACCGGAATGGAGACGAAACGGCGCGATCGCTTGCGCTCTTTTTCGAAATTGGTGATGTCATCGTCGGTCAGATCGACCACCGTGCGCAGCGCCTGCAGCGTGGCTTTGAGATCGTCGACCTTCTCCGGCATCAGCTCCAGCTGATAAATGGTGCGGTTGAGCGCCAGCGGGGTGCCGTTGCGATCGTAGATAATGCCGCGGCTGGGCGCGATGGGCACCAGCTTGATGCGGTTTTCGTTGGAGCGGGTGCGGTAATCCTCGACGCGGACCACTTGCAGATTATACAGGTTGGCGATCAGGATGCCGGACAGCACAAGGATGACCAAGAACGCCACCAGGGCGCGGCGTACAAACAGGGCGGATTCAGCCGTATAGTCGCGAAAAGGGTTACGTTCTATTTTCATCCCGCTGCTTTATTTCACTCTGTCACGGTCACCACCGGCTATTCCCGGTGGTAAGGATGATTTGTAGTAATACTCCAGGCGCGGTAGAGGCTTTCGGCCACCAGGACGCGCACCAAAGGATGCGGCAGTGTCAACGGAGAAAGTGACCAGCTCTGCTCGGCAGCGGCTTTGCAGGCGGGCGCGAGCCCTTCCGGGCCGCCGATCAGCAAGCTGACGTTACGGCCATCCTGCTTCCAGCGCTCAAGCTGCTGCGCCAGCTGCGGCGTTTCCCACGGCGTGCCGGGGATATCCAGCGTAACGATACGGTTGCCTTTGCCCACCGCCGCCAGCATCTGTTCGCCTTCCTTGTCCAGAATGCGCTTGATGTCGGCGTTTTTGCCGCGTTTGCCCGCCGGGATCTCGGTCAGCTCAAACGGCATATCTTTGGGAAAGCGGTGCAGGTAATCCATAAAGCCGGTTTGCACCCAGTCTGGCATTTTGGTGCCGACCGCCACCAATTGCAGTTTCACCGCTTAGCTCCAGAGTTTTTCCAGCTCGTACAGGCGACGGCTCTCTTCCTGCATCACGTGCACGATCACTTCGCCCAGATCGACCACGATCCAGTCGGAGGCTTCCTGGCCTTTCATGCCAAACAGCTCCATGCCTACGGCACGGGATTCCTGTACCACGTGGTTGGCGATCGACATCACGTGGCGAGTCGACGTGCCGGTGCAGATGATCATGCAATCGGTGATGCTGGATTTGCCCTGTACGTCCAGAGCGATAATGTCTTGGCCTTTCAGGTCATCGATTTTATCGATGACGAAATCTTGGAGCGCTTTACCTTGCAAAGGTTCCCCCTCGGGTGTGTTCTGTTCAGTCGGCTGCAGCGGGCAACATGCGCACGCCGCGGCGTAACCGGATAATGGTTTCGGCAGGCTGCCGCTGAAAGCCAGCTAACTGGTGACTGCCCGGCCAGCTAAGGTTTCCGGGGTTTTCAGCGGATACCTGAAAAATAGCGGCGCAGTATATCACGCACCTTTCGCTAGCGATATAAACCCTGCAACTCGATATAGCGCTGCACCGGGCGTGGCAGCAGGTCGTCGCAGTTGAGGCCCTGATGGCGGCGCTGGCGGATCTCGGTAGCGGAAATTTCCAGTTCCGGCGTATCGGCCAAATAGATGTGGCCGTGCGGGCGACGGCTGAGCAGCGCCGGATCGACGGTGCGATGGCGTTCCAGCCACTGCTGCAGTTCCGGTGTGTCCATGCGATCGTTATAGCCCGGGCGCGCCAGCACCAGCAGGTGGCAGACGTCCAACAGCGCCTGCCAGCGATGCCATTTATGCAATGTCAGCAGCGAGTCCTGGCCAATAATAAACGCCAGTGGCTGGGCGGCGCCACGCTCTTTACGAATCGTTTCCAACGTCTCGATGGTATAGGAGGGGGTGGTGCGGTGCAGTTCGCGATCGTCGACCGCAAACAGCGGGTTGCCGGCGATCGCCAGCTCGACCATCTTCAGGCGTTGCTGCGCATTGGCCTCCGGCTGTGGGCGGTGCGGTGGCACGTGGTTAGGCAGCAGCGTGACGCGATTCAGGCCCACTTCGGCGGCCAACGCCTCCACCGGCCGCAGGTGGCCATAGTGGATAGGGTCAAAGGTGCCGCCGAACAGCGCGTGCAAAACGGTGGGGTGTTCCGGATTAGTGGGCATCGCTAAAACTCGTGGCCAGGGGTTTGCCGCACAGCAGCATCGACAGGGTTTCCAGTTCCGGCCAGACCGACTGGCCATAGTCCTGCTTGAGGGTCAGCTCGATTTGCGTCAGCAGCTGCACCGCCTGCTGCAGCTGGGGGCCGGACAGGCGTTGCAGCGCCTGGGTCACCAGCGGGCGGCGGTTCTGCCAAACCTTGTGCTGATCGAACAGCGTGCGCAGCGGCGCGGACGCCATGCGGCGCTGCAGCGTCAGCAACAGCAGCAGTTCGCGCTGCAGGGTGCGCAGCAGGATCACCGGCTCCACGTCCTCTTGCTGCAGCTGCTGCAAGATATGCCAGGCGCGCTTGCTCTTGCCGGCCAGCAGGGCATCCAGCCAGTGGAACGGCGTGAAGTGGGCGGCGTCGTTCACCGCCTGTTCGACGCGCGGCAGCGTGAGTTTGCCGTCCGGGTGCAGCAGCGACAGCCGCTCCAGCGCCTGCGACAGCGCCAGCAGGTTGCCTTCGTAGCAGTAGCACAACAGCTGATTGGCGGCGTCGTCCAATTCCAGCTTCATCGCCTTGGCGCGCGTGGCGACCCAGCGTGGCAGCTGCGCCTGTTCCGGCGTCTGGCAACTGACGAGGGCGCCGTGCGGGCTGAGCGCCTTGAACCAGGCGCTGTTTTCCTGCGCTTTGGTGAGGCGCGGGCCGCGCAGGATCAGCAGAATATCCTCGTGCAGCAGCGTGGCAAGCTTGGTCAGCTGTTCGCCGATCGGCGCCGTCGGGCCGTTTTCCGGGAAGATCAGCAGCAGCGTCTGGCGGCTGGCGAACAGGCTCATTGCCTGGCAGATGCCGAAGATGGCGTCCCAGTCGGTATGGGCGTCGAGGGAAATGCTGTAGTGCTCGCTGAACTGCTGCTGTTGCGCGGCTTGCCGGAGCAGATCCTGGCTTTCCTGCAGCAGTAGCGGTTCATTGCCGCTCAATAAATAACAAGCGCGCAGCCCCTCTCGGAGCTGCGCGGCAAGTTGTTCCGGATAAATGCGGATCATTGTGCGGTTTGGCTTGCCGCTCGTTCGCCGACGGCAGCGGCTTTTTGCCGGTTTTCTTCTTCCGCCGCGTGCACGGTCAGCAGTTTGCGCACCAGCTGTTGCGCCGCCTGCTCACGCATTTCCTGGCGAATGATCTCCTGCTCGGAGTCTTTGGCCAGCGCGGTCAGCGGGTTGTCGAAGAACGAACGGAACACTTTCACCGACAGCGGGTACAGGTCGTGGCCCGGGAGCAGCACCTGGGCCTGCACGGTCAGCACCAGCTGGTACTCGGCGGTTTTACCGTCCTGGAAGATCGAGGCGGTATCCTGGCTTTCCGTCGCGCCGACGATGCGCAGGGAAGGCACGTCTTTACGCTTCGGATCGCTGACGATGGTCACGGCGTTCAAACGCAGCTGCTCACGCACCGCGCGCGTCAATGGTCCGTAAGGATCCGAACTGTCCAGGATCAGCGTTTTCATTTCATTAGGCACCTGCGTGGTGCCACGCAGGTGAAAACCGCAGCCGGCGGTGACCAGCACCGCCAACCCCAGCAACAGCGTCAGAATACGTTGTCGCACAACTCCTCCTTGTGTTAACCCACAACCAGGTTAAGCAGTTTGCCCGGAACGTAGATCACTTTGCGAATCGTGACGCCGTCCAGATATTTAGCCACCAGATGCTCTTCGGCAGCGCGCGCGCGCACTTGCTCTTCGGTCGCATCGGCAGATACGGTGATTTTAGCGCGAACCTTGCCGTTCACCTGCACCACCACCAGCTTGGAGTCCTCGACCATCGCCTGTTCGTCGGCAACCGGCCATGGCGCGGTGTCCACGTCGCCTTCGCCGCCCAGCGCCTGCCACAGGGTGAAGCACACGTGCGGGGTGAACGGATACAGCATGCGAACCACGGCCAGCAGCGCTTCCTGCAGCAGCGCGCGATCCTGCTCGCTCCCCTGTGGCGCGCGGGCCAGCTTGTTCATCAGCTCCATCACGGCGGCGATCGCGGTGTTGAAGGTCTGACGGCGGCCGACATCGTCGGTCACTTTGGCGATGGTTTTGTGCAGATCGCGGCGCAGCGCTTTCTGATCTTCGTTCAGCGCCGCCACGTCCAGCGGCTGTACCGCGCCTTTTGCCACGTGATCGTAGGCCAGTTTCCACACGCGTTTCAGGAAGCGGTTAGCCCCTTCCACGCCGGACTCCTGCCACTCCAGCGTCATTTCTGCCGGTGAAGCGAACATCATGAACAGACGCACGGTGTCCGCGCCGTATTTTTCCACCATTTCCTGTGGGTCGATGCCGTTGTTCTTCGACTTCGACATTTTGCTCATGCCAGCATAGACCAGTTCACGGCCTTGCGGATCGGTGGCCTTGATGATGCGGCCCTTGTCGTCACGCTCGACGGTGGCGTCAACCGGAGATACCCAGACTCGCTCGCCGCTGTTGCCGGTGTAGTAGAAGGCGTCGGCCAGCACCATGCCCTGACACAGCAGGCGCTTGGCCGGCTCGTCGGAATCCACCAGGCCCGCATCGCGCATCAGCTTGTGGAAGAAGCGGAAGTACATCAGGTGCATGATGGCGTGTTCGATACCGCCGATATATTGATCGACCGGCAGCCAGTAGTTGGCGGCGGCCGGATCCAGCATGCCCTGGTCGTACTGCGGGCAGGTGTAGCGCGCGTAGTACCAGGAAGACTCCATAAAGGTGTCGAAAGTGTCGGTTTCACGCAGCGCCGGCTGGCCGTCGACGGTGGTCTTCGCCCACTCAGGATCGGCCTTGATCGGGCTGGTGATGCCGTCCATGACCACGTCTTCCGGCAGGATCACCGGCAGCTGGTCTTCCGGCGTCGGCATCACGGTGCCGTCTTCCAGCGTCACCATCGGGATTGGCGCACCCCAGTAACGCTGACGGGAGACGCCCCAGTCGCGCAGACGGTAGTTGACCTTACGCTGGCCTACGCCCTTGGCGACCAGTTTGTCGGCGATGGCGTTGAAGCCCGCTTCATTGTCCAGACCGTCGAACTCGCCGGAGTTGAACAGCGCGCCCTTGTCGGTCATCGCTTCGGCGCTCACGTCAGGCTGGCTGCCGTCGAGGTTCAGGATCACCGGTTTGATCGGCAAATCGTATTTGGTGGCGAATTCCCAGTCGCGCTGGTCGTGCGCCGGTACCGCCATCACGGCGCCGGTGCCGTATTCCATCAGCACGAAGTTGGCGACCCACACCGGCAGCTTCTCGCCGCTCAGCGGGTGGACAACGAACAGGCCGGTCGGCATGCCTTTCTTCTCCATCGTCGCCATTTCGGCTTCGGCCACTTTGGTGTTGCGGCATTCGTCGATGAAGTCGGTCAGCGCCGGGTTGTTGCGCGCGCCCTGTTGCGCCAGCGGGTGACCCGCGGCGACCGCCACGTAGGTGGCGCCCATGAAGGTGTCGGGACGGGTGGTATAAACCGTCAGCTTCTCTTCGCTGTCCGCCACGTCGAAGGTGATTTCCACGCCTTCGGAGCGGCCAATCCAGTTGCGCTGCATGGTTTTCACCTGCTCCGGCCAGCTTTCAAGCGTGTCCAGATCGTTCAGCAACTGATCGGCGTAGGCGGTGATTTTGATGAACCACTGCGGGATCTCTTTACGCTCGACCTTGGTGTCGCAGCGCCAGCAGCAGCCGTCGATAACCTGTTCGTTGGCCAGCACGGTCAGATCGTGCGGGCACCAGTTCACCGCCGAGGTCTTCTTGTAGACCAGGCCTTTTTCATACAGCTTGGTGAAGAACCACTGTTCCCAGCGGTAGTATTCCGGCTGGCAGGTGGCGATTTCGCGATCCCAGTCGTAGCCGAAGCCCAGCAGTTTCAGCTGGTTCTTCATGTATTCGATGTTGTCGTAGGTCCACGGGGCCGGTGCGGTGTTGTTTTTCACCGCCGCACCTTCCGCCGGCAGGCCGAACGCATCCCAGCCGATCGGCTGCAGTACGTTTTTGCCCAGCATGCGCTGATAGCGCGAGATCACGTCGCCGATAGTGTAGTTACGAACGTGGCCCATGTGCAGTCGGCCGGACGGGTAAGGCAGCATGGATAGGCAGTAGTACTTTTCCTTGCTGTCGTCTTCGGTAACTTTGAAAGTCTGCTTCTCTTGCCAGTGAAGCTGTACGTTCGATTCTATGTCTTCTGGACGGTATTGCTCTTGCATGGCGGCCGGTGGTCCTGTAGGTGTAAACCGTTGCCTCGGTCAGAGGCAACGCAATGAACATTTAGTATTCGTAGATCCGCATAGCATAGCTGATAAGACCTCCCGGCAACAACTCCAAGCGCCTGACTCGGCGCATTTAAAAAAAACGCCGCCATGACGCGGCTCACAACCTGCGGATCCCGCGTCTTGCCAAGTGACATCAGTCATTTACGGCTAAAATAAGAACAAGTAGCTTAGGGGTATCCCTACAGCCAAGTCCGGCGCAGCGTTTATCGAGGAGAGTCTATGAACAAGGTTGCTCAGTATTACCGCGAATTGGTGGCATCGCTGACCGAACGCCTGAAAAACGGTGAGCGCGATATCGACGAACTGGTGGCCAGCGCGGAGCGGCGGTTGAACGAGGCCGAAGATCTGACCCGCGACGAGGTGCGGCAGGTGACGCAGGCGGTGCGGCGCGATCTGGAAGAGTTCGCCCGCAGCTATCAGGAAAGCCGGGACGAGTTTACCGACAGCGTGTTTATGCGGGTGATCAAAGAGAGCCTGTGGCAGGAACTGGCGGATATCACCGACAAAACCCAGCTGGAGTGGCGCGAGGTGTTCAAGGATGTCAGCCACCACGGCGTTTACCACAGCGGTGAAGTGGTGGGGCTGGGCAATCTGGTGTGCGAGCAGTGCCATTACCACCTGGCGTTCTACACGCCGGAGGTGCTGCCGCTTTGCCCGAAATGCGGTCACGACCAGTTCCAGCGCCGGCCGTTTGAACCTTGATGACGTTCCCCGCCAGGGCGGGGAACGCTAAGACCGGCGTTTAACGGAACAGTTTCTTCAGCAAGTTGCTCAGGAAACCGCCGCTGACGGCTGCCGGGGCGGCTTGCGCCTGCGCCGGTGCGCTGGCCGGTACGGCGACGCCGGCCGGGATTTTCTGCGCGACCGCGATGCGGCTGTCCTGGGCGGCTTTCTCCGCCGCTTCCGGGCCGTAGGCGAAGCCTTCCGCCAGCACGAATTCAACGTCGGTGATGCCGATAAAGCCCAGGAACAGCTTCACGTACGGCGTGATCAGATCCGTCGGCGTATCGGCGTGGATGCCGCCGCGGCTGGAGATGACGATCGCTTTTTTGCCCGTCACCAGCCCTTCGGCGCCGGCGGAGGTGTAGCGGAAGGTCTGACCGGCGCGGGCGATCAGATCGAAGTAGATTTTCAGCTGCGTTGGAATGTTGAAGTTGTACATCGGGGCGCTGATGATCAGCGTGTCGTGCGACTTTAGCTCGGCAATCAGCTCATCGGACAGCGCCAGGGTGCTCTGCTGATGCGGCGTCAGCGGTTTGTCGCCGGCGGTAAAGCCAGCCATCACTTCGCCATCCAGCTCCGGCAACGTTGGGTTGGCCAAGTCGCGCACGGTGAACGTGTCTTCAGGATGCGTTTCACGCCATTGTTCAACAAAAAAATCGACTAATTTTCCAGACTGGGAATATTCACCCAGAATACTTGATTTCAGGACCAGTACGCGGCTCATTGGCTTATCTCCAGGCGAAGTTTAATCGGTAACGATGTCAGTCGGTGTAAACGCATGGTAGAGGCAAGCCATGAACAGTGATAGCGCAAAAATTCGCTGAGTTAAATCAAAAAAGTTGAATGAGGGGCGCGGGCACGCCCCGATGGGATCAATAACGCGCCAGGCGCTCGGCCAGCAGATCGATAAAGCCTTCGCGGTTGATGCTGGTCAGCACTTCCACGTTGGCCGCGTTGCCGGTTTGCTGGAAATAGTCCACCACCGTCATGCCGACGGTGTATTCCCCTTTGGTCTCCACGCCGACCCAGCGTTCTACGCCGGTGAACAGCTGCGGCGCCAGCAGCCAGGCGATGGTGCAGGGATCGTGCATTGCAGCGCCGGGCAGGCCGCGCGGATGGCTGAGGTACAGCGGCAGGTAAAAATCGAGCATCTCCGCGACCGCCTGCGCGACCGGATTGTCTATCTGGCGAATGCGCTCGATATCCTGCGGCAACACCAGCGCCTGATGGGTGAGGTTCAGCCCGGCCATGGTCAGCGGCACCCCGGATTTCAATACCATTTCGGCGGCTTCGGGATCGACGAAGATGTTGAACTCCGCCACCGGTGTGGTATTGCCGGCGTTCATGCCGCCGCCCATAAATACGATGCGTTCGATGCGGCTTTTCAGCTCGGCATGCTGGGCCAACAGCAGGGCGATGTTGGTCATCGGGCCGGTCACCACCAGGGTTATCGGCTGCGGGCTGGTGCGCAGCAGGTCGGCGATCAGCTCGACGGCGCCGCGGGGATCGGGTTTGAGGGTCGGCGTCGGCAGGTGGGTGTTGCCCATGCCGGTTTTGCCGTGGACATAGTCGGCGATCACCAGTTCGCGCATCAGCGGGCCGCTGGCGCCGGCGGCGACCGGTATGTCCTCGCGCTGCATCAGGGTCAACAGGCCCAGCGCGTTATGCAGGGTTTTCTCCGGCGTCTGGTTGCCGGCGGAGGTAGTGATGGCTTTGATGTCCAGTTCTGACGAACGCAGCGCCATAGCCAGCGCGATGGCGTCGTCGAGGCCGGGATCGCAATCGATGATAATAGGGCGGGGCATGTTCTTTCTCCTCTGTTTGTTATCCTGCGAGCATCGGATCAAAACCGGGGAGAAACAAGCGCTTTTAGTGCCGGGGGAAAAGATGCGCCCCTGGCGGGGCGCATAGGCAGAGCGTTTAGTGCAGGATCTTGGCCAGAAAATCCTTGGCGCGATCGGACTCGGGGTTGTTGAAGAAATCGTCTTTGTTGCGGTCTTCGACGATTTTGCCTTCGTCCATAAAGATCACCCGATTCGCCACCTTGCGGGCGAAGCCCATTTCGTGGGTTACCACCATCATGGTCATGCCTTCGTTCGCCAGTTCGACCATCACGTCCAGCACTTCGTTGATCATTTCCGGATCGAGCGCCGAGGTCGGTTCATCGAACAGCATGGCGATAGGATCCATACACAGCGCACGGGCGATGGCGACGCGCTGCTGCTGGCCGCCGGACAGCTGACCGGGGAACTTGTTGGCATGGGCGGAGAGGCCGACGCGCTCCAGCAGCTTCAGACCCTTCTCGCGCGAGGCGGACTTGTCGCGCTTGAGCACTTTCACCTGCGCCAACGTCAGGTTGTCGATGATAGACAGGTGCGGGAACAGCTCAAAGTGTTGGAACACCATGCCAACCTTGGCACGCAGCTGCGCCAGGTTGGTTTTCTTGTCGTTGACCGGCGTGCCGTTCACCAGGATATTGCCCTGCTGGATCGGCTCGAGGCCGTTGACGGTTTTGATCAGGGTGGACTTACCGGAACCTGAAGGACCGCAGACGACGACCACTTCGCCTTTTTTCACTTCGGTGGTGCAATCGGTCAACACCTGAAAGTGACCGTACCACTTAGAAACATTTTTCAGGGATATCATCAAACAGTCCTTTTCTTCAAATAGCTTACCAGCGCCGAGGCGGCGAGGCTGATAACAAAATAGACAAAGCCGGCGAACAGGATCATTTCAACCTGGGTGCCGTCGCGTTCGCCGATGGTCGACGCGGTGCGGAAGAAGTCGGCCAGGCTCAGTACGTAAACCAGCGAGGTATCCTGGAACAGTACGATGCCCTGGGTCAGCAGCAGCGGCACCATGGCGCGGAACGCCTGCGGCAGGATCACCAGCCGCATGGATTGCCAATGGGTCATGCCCAGCGCCAGCGCGGCGGAGGATTGGCCGCGCGAGATGCTGATGATGCCGGCGCGGATGATTTCCGAGTAATAGGCCGCTTCAAACAGGGAAAAGGCTACCATAGCCGAGATCAGGCGAATATCGGTTTTCGGCGATAAGCCTAGAACCTGTTGTAATAAGCTTGGAACCACCAGATAGAACCACAGCAGCACCATCACCAGCGGCACCGAGCGGAACAGGTTGACGTACAGGGTGGCGAACCAGCTGATCGGTTTGAACGGCGACAGACGCATCACCGCCAGCACGGTACCCCACAGAATGCCGACCACGATGGCGGTCACGGTGATCTTCAGCGTGATTACCATGCCCTGCAGCAGAAACGGGAAGCTTGGGACGATCGACGCCCAGTCAAATTCGTACATTATTTACTCCCCAGGTTGCCAGGCAACTGCACTTTCTTTTCGACCAGACGCATAAACAGCATGATAACGGCGTTGATGCCGATATAAGCCAGCGTGATGGCGGTAAAGGATTCATAGGCGTGTGCGGAGTAATCCAACAGCTTGCCGGCCTGCGCGGCCATGTCCACCAGCCCGATGGTAGAGGCGATGGCGGAGTTTTTGACCAGGTTGAGCATCTCCGAGGTCATCGGCGGCACGATCACCCGGTAGGCGTTCGGCAGCAGCACGTAGCGGTAGGTTTGCGGCAGCGTCAGGCCCATCGCCAGCCCGGCGGCTTTCTGGCCGCGCGGCAGGGACTGGATGGCGGCGCGCACCTGTTCGCAAACGCGGGCGGCGGTAAACAGCCCCAGGCAAAGCATGGAGGAGACGAAGAACTGCACGTTGGGATCCAGCTCGCTTTTAAACCAGGTGCCGATATTGGCCGGCAGCAGCTCGGGGATCACCAGATACCAGGTAAAGAATTGCACGATCAGCGGCACGTTGCGGAACAGTTCGACGTAACAGGTGCCGAGGGCGGAAAGAAAGCGGTTGGGTACGGTACGCAAGATACCGAACAGCGAACCGACGAAGAAAGCGATAATCCATGCACAGACGGAGAGGGCCACCGTGACCTGAAAGCCGGACCAGATCCAGCCGAGGTAAGTGGTGTTCCCAAACGGGGCCTGCTGCAGGAAGATACCCCAGTTCCAATCTATTGACATAACAAACTCCGGTAAACGGGCGCAGAGCGCCGAAGATTGATGACCTGATGAGCGCCGATCGCCGCGCGGCCAGTCTGGCTGGCTTATTGTGTGCGGATGTCGGTGATGCGCCTTGGGGAAAATGAGGGAGGGGAACGGCCCCCCTCATACCTGTCTGTCCCAGTCATCAACTGGGCCGGTTTGGCCTGGCGGCCGCCCCGGCTGTCATTCTATTTAGTTCAATGCCTTGTCGTTAGGTTCTTTGAACAGCTGTTTCATGTCGTCCGACAGTTCGAAGTTCATGTTGAGGTTTTTCGGTGGAATCGGCTGCTTGAACCATTTATCAAACCACTTGGCCGCTTCGCCTGAGGTTTGCGCCTGGGCGATGGTGTCATCGACCAGTTTCTTGAACGCAGGATCGTCTTTACGCAGCATGCAGCCGTAGGCTTCTTTCGACTGCGGCGTGCCGATGATTTCCCACTGATCCGGTTTCTTGGCCTTGGCGCGCTCGCCCGCCAGCAGGGCGTCGTCCATCATGAAGGCCACCGCGCGGCCGCTTTCCAGGGTACGGAAGGAGTCGCCATGGTCTTTGGCGCTGATGATGCGCATGTTCATCTTGTCGCTGTCGTTCAGCTTGTTCAGCAGCACTTCGGAGGTGGTGCCGGAGGTGACCACCACCGGTTTGCCGGCCAGGTCTTTAAAATCTTTGATGTCAGAGCCTTTTTTCACCAGCAAGCGGGTGCCGACCACGAAAATGGTGTCGGAGAAGGCGGCCTGTTTCTGGCGCTCGAGGTTATTGGTGGTGGAGCCGCACTCGAAATCATAGGTGCCGTTTTGCAGCAGCGGGATGCGGTTCTGCGAGGTAATCGGCAGCATTTTCACCTGCAGGTTCGGTGCATTCAGCTGTTTCTTAACGGCTTCAACGATTTGGTTGGAGTAGTCCTGAGAGTAGCCCACAACTTTTTGTTGGTTGTCGTAGTAGGAGAACGGCACTGACGATTCGCGGTGGCCGACAACGATCACGCCATTGTCTTTGATTTTCTTCAGCGTACCGGTCAGGTCTTCCGCGTGCGCCACGCTACCTGCCGCACCGAGCAGCAGTAACGATAACGCCAATTTACGCATTTGCATGGTCCAACTCCTTTGCTGTTGTTGTGGCTCTGACTAAAGAGCGTCAGGTTAAATCGACTGTTTATTGCTCAAGTTATAAAGATAGTCTTATGAACTGAACGCTGTTAAAAAATAACCGATTGTGAACACCTTGAAACTAAAATGTTTCATTTTTTGAGACGCCGCGCGCACCAAATCAATGCAACAAAACGTCGGCGCACCCGTGCGGTGCGTTCAATGCACCCAAAATGTGCGCAGGTGCGACAAAGCGTCAGCAAAAGTAAACCGGCGCGCGATGTCGCCATAGACAAAGCAAGGAGTGTGCCAGTCGCGTTGATTTAACGGCGTTTTCTGACTGAGGGGGATTTGACGAGAAAGCGGGGCGCGGCGGGCGCGCCCCGGCGAAGAGGACTATTTGCGGCGCAGGCCCAGCATCAGCGCCCAGCCGCCCAGCAACAGGGTCATCACCCACAGCGGCGTGGCGCCGAAGCGCGCGTAAGGGGTGACGCCGGTGGTCGGCGTGACCTTCACTTCGAGTACCTGACGGGTGAACTGCGGGATCTCGGCGATCACCTCGCCATTCGCATCCACCGCGGCGGTGACGCCGTTATTGGTGCTGCGCAGCAGCGGTCGGCCGAGCTCCAGCGCCCGCATGCGCGCCATCTGGAAGTGCTGCCACGGGCCGATGGAGTGGCCGAACCAGGCATCGTTGGAGATGGTCAGCAGGAAGTTGGTGTCCGGGCGGAAGTTATCGCGCACCTGCTGGCCCAGCACGATTTCGTAGCAGATGGCCGCCGTCAGGTTGTAGCCGCGTACGCTGAGCTGCGGCTGTACGTAGTCGCCGCGGCTGAAACCGGACATCGGCAGATTGAAGAACGGCGCGATAGGGCGCAGCAGTTCACCCAGCGGCACGAATTCGCCGAACGGCACCAGGTGGTGTTTGTTGTAGCGATCTTTGGCCGGGTAGCTGTACGGCGTCGGTTCGCCCAGCACGATGGCGCTGTTGTATTCCTGCACGCCTTGCGGGGTGGCGCGTGCATCGACAATCCCCGTGATCAGGCTGCTGTTCTTCGCCCGCATCAGGTCATCCATCATGGTCAGGAAGCCGTTCTGACGCGGCTCGAAGTCAGGGATGGCGGACTCCGGCCAGATGATGATCGGCGCCTTGCCCATGTAGGGGCGCGTTTCATCCAGATAGGTTTGCAGCGTGCTGAGCAGAATGCTCGGATCCCACTTCATCGACTGGGGAATATTGCCTTGCACCATGGCGACGTTCACCGCTTTCTCCGGCTGCGGGGTAAACCACTGCAGCTGGCGCAGCGGCCACGGCAACAGCAGTAGCGCGATGGCGATCACGGCTGCCGAGAGGCGGCGCTGATTGACGGCGTACACCAGCAGGCCGGCGATGGCCATCAGCACAAAGGTGATGGCGTCGACGCCCAGCAGCGGCGCGATGCCTTTCAGCGGGCCGTTGATCTGGCTGTAGCCGAACTGCAGCCACGGGAAGCCGGTCAGCACCCAGCCGCGCAGGAATTCGGTCACCTGCCACAGCGCCGGCGCGGCGATGGCCAGCCGCCACCAGCGGGTAGCCGGCCACAGGCGCGTCAGCAGCCCGGCGAACAGCCCGGTATACAGTGACAGGTAAGCGGCGAGCAACACCACCAGGAAGACGTTGACGGCGAAGGGCATGCCGCCGAAATCGGCGATGCTGACATACACCCAGTTGATACCGCTGCCGAACAGCCCGAAGCCCCAGACAAAGCCGAGCAGGGCGGACTGTTTGGTGGTGCGATTGAGGGTGACGGCCAGCAGGCCGAACAGGGAGACGATGGCCGCGGGCCAGAAGTCGTAGGGCGAGAACGCCAGCGTCCCGCCGGCACCTGACAACAGCGCCAGCAGGGCGCGAACCCGCTGGCGTTCAAGTAATGAGGCTTTAGCCATGTTGGATTTAATCTTCCAGTTTCGGTGGTGGAGAATCGTCCGGAATTTTTACATGAACCTGGATAATACGTCGACTGTCGGCCATGGCAACTTTAAATAGGTAACCTTCGATTTCAATGGTTTCCCCGCGCGCCGGCAGGTGGCCGAAGGCCTGCATCACCAGACCGCCGATGGTATCGACCTCGTCGTCGCTGAAATGGGTGCCGAAGGCATCGTTGAAGTCTTCGATCGGGGCCAGCGCGCGCACGGTGTACATGTGGCGGCTGAGCTGGCGGATATCCAGATCGTCTTCGTCGTCGTATTCGTCTTCGATCTCGCCGACGATCAGTTCCAGGATATCTTCGATAGTGACCAGGCCGGACACGCCGCCGAATTCGTCAATGACAATCGCCATGTGATAGCGCTGGGAGCGGAACTCTTTCAGCATCCGGTCGACGCGCTTGCTTTCCGGCACCACCACCGCGGTGCGCAGCACCTTGTCGATGCTGAACGGCTCGGAGTCTGCGCGCATGAACGGCAGCAGATCCTTGGCCATCAGGATGCCTTCGATGTGATCTTTGTCTTCGCTGATCACCGGGAAGCGCGAGTGGGCGGAGTCGATAATCACGTCCAGGCACTCTTCCAGCGTCTGGTTGCGCTTGAGCGTTACCATCTGGGAGCGAGGGATCATGATGTCGCGCACGCGCTGTTCGGCGATATCCATCACGCCTTCCAGCATGTCGCGGGTATCGGGATCGATCAGGTCGTTTTGTTCGGAATCACGGATCAGCTCGACCAGATCGCCACGGTTTTTGGGTTCGCCGTGGAACAGCTGGTTAAGGATAAGAGTAAAGAACCCCTTCTTGGGACTGGGGCTGTCATTGCTTTGTGAATGGTCGTCGCTCATGGCGTTTTAGTTACTGTCACTCATGTCAGAGTTAAGGGGCGTCAGCGACAGCCCCGCATCGGGGCTGTGGGGTAAACGGCTGACGTCAGACGGGGTCTTTTTCCGCCAGGTACGGATCAGGATAACCCAGTCCGTGCATGATTTCGGTTTCCAAAGACTCCATTTCTTCGGCTTCATCGTCTTCGATGTGGTCATACCCTAGCAGATGAAGACTGCCGTGGACAACCATATGCGCCCAGTGGGCCTCCAGCGCCTTGCCTTGCTCAATCGCTTCCTGCTCAACCACCTGGCGGCAGATGATCAGATCGCCGAGCAGCGGCAGCTCGATGCCCGGCGGGGCTTCGAACGGGAAAGAGAGCACGTTGGTCGGCTTGTCTTTGCCGCGGTAGGTCAGGTTCAGCTCGTGGCTTTCCGCTTCGTCCACCAGACGCACGGTCACCTCGGCCTCTTCCTGAAATTGCGGCAGCACGCCTTCCAGCCAGCGCTGGAAGGTGGCCTCATCCGGCAGGCCGTCGCTGCTTTCACAGGCAATCTGCAGATCCAAAATCACCTGACTCATGGTGTCTCCTGCTCGGAGGCGGCGAGCGCCTCGCGCTTACGTTGTTCGGCAATCGCATCTTTGCGTTTCTGTTCAGCCGCTTCCCAGGCCTCATAGGCGATGACTACGCGAGCCACCACCGGGTGGCGCACCACGTCTTCGCTGTGGAAGAAGTTGAAGCTCAGTTCTTCCACGTCCGACAGCACTTCCACCGCGTGGCGCAGGCCGGATTTCTGGTTGCGCGGCAGGTCGATCTGGGTGACGTCGCCGGTGATGACCGCCTTCGAGTTGAAGCCGATGCGCGTCAGGAACATCTTCATCTGTTCGATGGTGGTGTTCTGGCTCTCATCCAGAATGATAAAGGCGTCGTTCAGCGTACGGCCGCGCATATAGGCCAGCGGCGCGACTTCGATCACGTTGCGCTCGATGAGCTTCTCCACGCGCTCGAAGCCCAGCATTTCGAACAGGGCGTCGTACAGCGGGCGCAGATAAGGATCGACCTTCTGGCTCAGATCGCCGGGCAGGAAGCCCAGCTTTTCGCCGGCTTCGACCGCAGGACGGGTCAGCAGAATGCGGCGAATTTCCTGGCGCTCCAGCGCATCTACCGCAGCAGCGACCGCCAGGTAGGTTTTGCCGGTGCCCGCCGGGCCGATGCCGAAGGTGATGTCATGATCGAGAATGTTGGCGATGTACTGCGCCTGGTTAGGCGTACGCGGTTTCACCATGCCGCGCTTGGTTTTAATGGTGACCGCCTTGCCGTAATCCGGCACGCTGTCGGCCACCTGTTCCAGCACCCGACTCTCTTTGATAGCCAGGTGGATTTGCTCCGGATCGATATCCGGGATCACGCCGCGAATCGGCGCGGTATCCACGTACAGATGGCGCAGGATATCGGCGGCGGCAACCACGCACAGGTTTTTGCCGACCAGCTTGAAACGGTTGTCGCGGCGATTGATTTCAATGCCCAATCGGCGCTCGAGTTGCTTGATGTTGTCATCAAACGGGCCGCACAGGCTGAGCAAACGCTGGTTGTCTGCGGGCTCTAACAAAATTTCTTGTGTTGCGACGTTCAAACTATTCCTCTAGGTCACATCGGGCCTGGTTGATGTCACATAGCGCGTTCGGGACGCGCGCGTTCAGGGCGAGCCTGAATACTCTCTTTCTTGAATTATTCATGGTGCGCCGCAACGGCGCAAGTTTACCGCTGATCTATCTGTGCGCCATCGGCGGAATTCAAGGGAAGATAAGGAAAAAACGCGGCGGGGTGCAAAGCCCGCCGCGTCATCACAGAACAAGGCCGCCGTGAATCAGTTCTTTTTCACGAACTCGGATTTCAGCTTCATCGGGCCGAAGCCGTCGATTTTGCAGTCGATGTTGTGATCGCCTTCGACCAGACGAATGTTTTTCACCTTGGTGCCGATCTTCAGCATCGAGGAGCTGCCTTTGACCTTCAGGTCTTTGATCACGGTGACCGCATCGCCGTCCGCCAGCAGGTTGCCGTTGGCGTCTTTGACGATCAGCGCGTCCTGATCTTCCGCCGGGGCGCTGTCGCTCCACTCGTGGGCGCACTCAGGGCAGATGAACAGGGCATTGTCCTGGTAGGTGTATTCGGAGTTGCACTTCGGGCAGTGTGGGAGTTGCATGTTATGTCGCCTCTTCAACAATAAAAAAATAAAAAAGAAAATCACCGGGCGCGGGCGCCCGGCGGAGAAACGGTAAGGAGTAGCGCGAATGGGCGGCGATAAGGCGGCCGCCGCGGCGTCAGGGCTGGTAAATGCCGACGCCCAGCGCGTTTTCTTTGCGGGTACGGGCGATCACCGACTGCGGGGATTCATGTACGCGCAGATCCATCTGCTGCTCGGTGCGCACCACTGCGCCACGCAGGGTGTTGGTCAGCACCTCGGTAATTTCCACGTCGACGAACTGGCCGATCATGTCGCGCGTGCCCTCGAAGTTTACCACACGGTTGCACTCCGTGCGCCCGGCCAGCTCCATCACGCTTTTGCGCGAGGTGCCCTCCACCAGAATGCGCTGGACGGTGCCGAGCATGCGGCGGCTGAACTGCAGCGCCTGCTGGTTGATGCGATCCTGCAGAATATACAGCCGCTGTTTTTTCTCTTCTTCGCTGACGTCGTCGACCATGTCCGCCGCCGGGGTGCCCGGGCGCGACGAATAGATGAAGCTGAAGCTGACGTCGAAATTGACGTCGGCAATCAGGTTCATGGTTTGTTCGAAGTCGGCCTGGCTTTCGCCCGGGAAACCGACGATGAAATCGGAGCTGAGCTGAATGGCCGGCCGCGCCTTGCGCAGCTTGCGGATAATCGCCTTGTACTCCAGCGCGGTGTGGGCGCGTTTCATCATGGTCAGGATGCGATCCGAACCGCTCTGCACCGGCAGATGCAGGAAGCTGACCAGCTCCGGCGTGTCTTCGTACACCGCGATAATGTCGTCGGTGAATTCGATCGGGTGGCTGGTGGTGAAGCGAATGCGATCGATGCCGTCGATGGCCGCCACCAGGCGCAGCAGTTCGGCGAACGAGCAGATATCGCCGTCATGCGTGGCGCCGCGGTAAGCGTTGACGTTTTGGCCGAGCAGGTTGACCTCGCGCACGCCCTGCGCCGCCAGTTGGGCGATTTCGAACAGCACGTCGTCGCTCGGGCGGCTCACTTCTTCGCCGCGGGTGTAAGGCACCACGCAGAAGGTGCAGTATTTGTTGCAGCCTTCCATGATTGACACGAAGGCAGTCGGGCCTTCGGCGCGCGGTTCCGGCAGGCGGTCGAATTTTTCGATCTCCGGGAAGCTGATGTCGACCACCGGGCTGCGGGTGCCCTGAACGTGATTGATCATTTCCGGCAGGCGGTGCAGGGTCTGCGGGCCGAATACCACATCGACGCAGGGCGCGCGGCTACGGATCAGCTCGCCTTCTTGCGAGGCTACGCAACCGCCGACGCCGATGATGACAGACGGGTTCTTTTCTTTCAGCAAGCGCCAGCGCCCCAGCATGGCGAAAACTTTCTCCTGCGCCTTTTCACGGATCGAGCAGGTGTTCAGCAACAGCACGTCCGCCTCTTCGGCGTTTTCGGTCCACTCGAAGCCGTGCGTGCTGTTTAACAGGTCGGCCATTTTCGATGAATCGTATTCATTCATCTGGCAGCCCCAGGTTTTGATATGTAGTTTTTTCGTCATTGACTTGCCATTACTCAGTGCGGAGCGAAAGTTGCGTTACGCGACATGCAGGGCGCGTATTGTAATCATTTGCCGCCGTTGTGACCAGCGCGGGGGAAAATGGCATGCGACCTGAAGCCGGAGCGAAAATCCGGTACACTGCGCAAAACGCCATGCCGGGTGGGATGGCGAGCATTCACACAGAAAACATAGCCAATATGAAGACATCTCAAAATCGGTATGACGCGGTGGTGCTAGGTGGCGGCATGGTCGGCGCGGCGGCGGCCCTGGGGCTGGCGCAGGCGGGCTGGTCGGTGGCGTTGCTGGAACATCAGGCGCCGCAGGCGTTCGAGGCACAAAGCCCGCCGGATCTGCGCATTTCCGCGATCGGCTGCACCTCGGTGGGGCTGCTGAAACAGCTCGGCGCCTGGCAGGCCGTGACGGCGATGCGTACGGCGCCGTATCGCCGGCTGGAGACCTGGGAGTGGGCGTCGTCGCGCGTGGCGTTCGACGCGGTGTCCCTGGGGCTGCCCGAGCTGGGCTTTATGGTGGAAAACCGCATTCTGCAGCTGGCGCTGTGGCAACAGTTCGCGCAGTGCGCCAACTTGACGCTGCTGTGTCCCGCCAGGCTGCAATCGCTGCAGCGGGCGGACAATGCCTGGCAACTGATGCTGGACAGCGGCGAAACGCTGCAGACGCGCTTGGTTATCGGCGCCGACGGCGCCAACTCGCAGGTGCGCAAGCTGGCGGCGATCGGCACCAACGGCTGGCAATATCGTCAGGCGTGCATGTTGATCACCGTCGATACCGGCGCGCCGCAGCAGGATGTGACCTGGCAGCGCTTCTTCCCGTCCGGGCCGCGCGCCTTCCTGCCGCTGTACGACAGCTGGGCGTCGCTGGTGTGGTATGACAGTCCGCAGCGCATTCGCCAATTGCAGGCGATGCCGCCGGCGCAGCTGGAGCGCGAAATCGCTACCGCTTTCCCGGCACGACTGGGTCCGGTCAAGGTGCACGCTGCCGGATCGTTCCCGCTGACGCGGCGTCATGCGCAGCGCTACGTGCTGCCGGGGTTGGCGCTGCTGGGGGATGCGGCGCATACCATCAACCCGCTGGCCGGGCAGGGCGTCAATCTGGGGTATCGCGATGTGGATGCCTTACTGAACGTGTTGAGCGAGGCGCGGGATCAGGGAGAGGACTGGAGCAGCGAGGCGGTACTGCTGCGTTATCAGCGTCGCCGCCGTACCGACAATCTGCTGATGCAGAGCGGCATGGATCTGTTTTATACCGCTTTCAGCAATAACCTGGCGCCGCTGAACGTCGCGCGCAATTTGGCGCTGATGGCCGCGCAGCGGGCGGGCAAGCTGAAAGAGCATGCGTTGAAGTACGCGTTGGGATTGTAACCGCCAGGGGCTCAGCTGCGGCTGGGCCCGTTAGGATGGGCTGAACGCCAGACAGCAAAAAGCCCGCCGAAGCGGGCTTTTCTAAATATGGCTGGGGTGCCAGGATTCGAACCTGGGTATGCTGGTATCAGAAACCAGAGCCTTACCGCTTGGCGACACCCCAATTATGGTGGCTACGACGGGATTT
>NZ_VOSN01000005.1:761995-762389 GCF_020858655.1 Serratia montpellierensis | reverse complement strand
CGGTGCCTTACCGCTTGGCGATACCCCACCTGCAAACAAATCTTATGTTGAAACCCCATTCCCGAAAGAATATGGCTGGGGTACCTGGATTCGAACCAGGGAATGCCGGTATCAAAAACCGGTGCCTTACCGCTTGGCGATACCCCATCAACATACTGCGCCGACGATGAAGAGAAATGGTGCGGGAGGCGAGACTTGAACTCGCACACCTTGCGGCGCCAGAACCTAAATCTGGTGCGTCTACCAATTTCGCCACTCCCGCAAAAACAAAAAAGAGATGGTGGCTACGACGGGATTCGAACCTGTGACCCCATCATTATGAGTGATGTGCTCTAACCAGCTGAGCTACGTAGCCGATGTTACTTTTTACTTCTTTGATTTGCAAGCAGTTTGT
>NZ_VOSN01000005.1:695222-761985 GCF_020858655.1 Serratia montpellierensis | reverse complement strand
ATGTGCTCTAACCAGCTGAGCTACGTAGCCCTCTTTTTTTGCTTTGCCTTCATCGGCGTTGCGGGGCGCATTATGCGTATATGACCGATTTGCGTCAACAAGTTTTTTCCCGAAAAAGTGCCCGGAAGCGCCGTTTGTCTGGGTTGTGAACATTATGGCGATAAAATCGGCAATTCAGGCAGTTGGCGGGGGGGAAAGGCAACAAAAAGGCGGGCCAAAAGGCCCGCCCCAAGGGAAAACACCGCGCGATTATTTATAGGCGGCCTGGTGCACGCCGACGGCGCGGCCGGAAGGATCGTCCATCTTCTTGAACGATTCATCCCACTCGATGGCCTTGGCGGACGAACAGGCGACGGACGGGCCGCCCGGCACGCATTCGGCGGCGCTTGGCAGCGGGAACAGCTCTTCGAAGATCTCGCGGTACAGGTAGCCTTCTTTTGAGGTCGGCGTGTTGTAAGGGAAGCGGAAACGCGCAGTTTCGAGCTGTTGATCGCTAATTTGCTGCGCAGCGACCTCTTTTAAGGTGTCGATCCAGCTGTAACCGACGCCGTCGGAGAACTGCTCTTTCTGGCGCCAGGCCACGCTGGCGGGCAAATAGGATTCGAAACATTCGCGGACGATGTGTTTTTCCATTTTGCCGTTGCCGCACATTTTATCTTTCGGGTTGATGCGCATCGCCACGTCGAGGAATTTCTTGTCCAGGAACGGCACGCGGGCTTCGACGCCCCAGGCGGACATCGCCTTGTTGGCGCGCGCGCAGTCGAACATATGCAGCGCCAGCAGCTTGCGCACGGTCTCTTCGTGGAATTCGCGCGCGTCCGGTGCCTTATGGAAGTAGAGGTAGCCGCCGAACACTTCGTCCGCACCTTCGCCGGAGAGCACCATTTTGATGCCCATCGCCTTGATTTTGCGCGACATCAGGTACATTGGCGTCGAGGCGCGAATGGTGGTGACGTCATAGGTTTCGATGTGATAAATCACGTCGCGGATGGCGTCCAGGCCTTCCTGAACGGTGAAGTGGATCTCATGGTGCACGGTGCCCAGATGGTTGGCGACCTCCTGTGCGGCGCGCAGATCCGGCGAGCCTTCCAGGCCAACGGCGAAGGAGTGCAGCTGCGGCCACCAGGCTTCGCTGCGTTCCTGATCTTCCACGCGGCGCGCGGCGTACTTCTTGGTGATCGCCGAGATGACCGAGGAGTCCAGCCCGCCCGACAGCAGCACGCCGTAAGGCACGTCGGACATCAGGTGGCTTTTCACCGACTCTTCCAGCGCGGTGCGCAGGGCGGCGGCGTCGGTCACGTTGTCTTTGACGCTGTCGTAATCGAACCAGTCGCGGCGATAGTATTCGCGGATCTCACCGTCCTGACTCCACAGGTAGCTGCCGGCCGGGAATTCTTTGATGGTGCGGCACACCGGCACCAGCGCTTTCATTTCCGAGGCGACGTACAGGTTGCCGTACTCGTCGTGGCCCATGTACAGCGGGATGATGCCCAGGTGATCGCGGCCGATCAGATAGGCATCTTTTTCGGTGTCATACAGGGCGAAGGCGAACATGCCTTGCAGATCGTCGAGGAAATCCGGGCCTTTCTCCTGATACAGCGCCAGAATCACTTCACAGTCGGAACCGGTCTGGAACGCATAGCGGTCGCTCAGCTGTTGGCGCAGCGCCTGATGGTTGTAAATTTCGCCGTTGACCGCCAGAACGTGGGTGTGCGTAGCGTTGTACAGCGGTTGAGCCCCGTTGTTGACGTCGACGATCGACAGGCGTTCGTGGGCCAAAATGGCTTTGTCGCTGGCATAAACGCCGGACCAATCCGGGCCGCGGTGGCGCATCAGGCGCGACAGCTCCAGCGCTTTCTTACGCAGTTCAACGGGATCGGACTTCAGATCGAGCACACCGAAAATAGAACACATACAACTCTCCTAACGGGCTTTTATGACTGTGATGTTGTTTTTTACTGTTATGGGCAGCATTGCCGATTCATCAGCGATAATGCGGTTTTGCTGCGCTGTGGTTATGAAAATGCGCCTAAAGCTGCAGGAGATGCAAGCGTTTTAGCCATACGCTGAGAAATAGTTGTTTGCGTGGCTGCGATTTTTAACGGATTTTCAGTTATTGGCGGGAAAATTTAACGATTATGCAATTTTTAGCGTGATGACGGGATTGCCGGCCGATTTGACCGGCAATCGATTAGCGATTAGGCGATGAGCTGCCACAGGGTGAAGGCGGCGTCCGGCGTCCAGCCGGCGTTGGAAGTGTGCGCCTGGATACAGGTGTATTTCTTGCCTTTATAACTCACCACGTCGCCGGCTTTGTAGCTGTGGTTGTTCTGCCACTCGGGCGCCCCCGGATCGGGCGGCGTGCCGTCGTTGGCGGTTTTAACCGCCAGCGCGCTGCTCGGCAGCGAGGTATTGCCCTGGCTGTCGGTTGCGGTAACGAAGTAGCTGTACTGGGTGGCCGGGGTCAGGCCGCTGTCGGCCAGCGACAGGCCGGCGGTCTGGCCGATCGGGTTGCCGTTGCGGTAGACGGTGTAGCTGGCGATCGGTAAGGCGCCGGTGGCGGCGGCCCAGCTCAGTTTCAGCGAGGTGGTACCCAGCTCGGAGACCGTCAGCGCCGTCGGCGCATTAGGCTTTCCCGGCGGCGGGGTGACGCCGCCTTGGATCAGTGGCGCATAGCGGGTTTTGAACTCCCAGTTGTAGGCCACGCCGGCTTTGCTCTTGCCGTTGTCCCAGTTGATTGACCAGGTCATCAGGCCTTTGATCGACAGGTTTTTGGCGTCAAGACGCGAGAAAGCGTTATACACCGCCTGTTTGTTGACCACGTAGCCGGTGGCGGCGGCATCGTTATTGCTCGGCAGACCGATGACGAATTTCGCCGCCGGGATCTTTGCATAGCCGCGGGTGCCGGTGACCAGGCTTTCCGTCAGGTAGTAGAGGAAGTCCTCTTTCATGGCGTCGTTATTCTGTGTGATCCAGGCGTTGAGTTCGTCCACCCAAATACCGTCGCCACCCTGGTTATAATATTGCGGCGCGATAAAGTCATAATAGCCTTCGAGGGCGTTGATATAATCCAGGTAGGTGCCGTTGGTGCGTAAATACGGGAATTCCGGCGCCATGCTGATAATAAAGTTTTTCCCCTGCGCGGCGTAATAGTCTTTTACTTTTTTCAATGCCGCAGGCAAGACGGTTTTATTATTGGCGGCGCCGATCGCCGCCTGTTCCAGATCGATATCCAAGCCGTCAAAGCCATAGACTTCCACCAGGCGAATAATCTCATCTTTCAACTTGTCTTCGTCGCCGGTTTTTAGCTCGATATGCGCGTCTGCGCCGCCGAGGGAGATCAGCACCGCGCGGCCCTGGCCGTTCAGCACGCCCACCTGGCGGCGGAACTCGGCGTCGGACAGGTTATAAGGCTTGAAGGTCGGGATGCCCTGGCCTTTCATAAAGGCGACTGCGACCACGTTGTACTCGGCGGGAATGTCGGTCAGGTTCATATTGGCGAACTGGCCTTGCTGATAGCCGTCACTGGCGCCGGCGGCCCAGTTGTGCCAGAAACCCATCAGGATTTTTTTATTGGCGATAGTCGGCATAATGGCCGCGTCATCGGCGGCGGCGTTAATAATATTATTTGTGCTCATGGTAGCCTCATTAACTAGGGTAAGGGTTTTTCGCGTGCCGGCAATATCAGCTATTGGCGGGGCGTAAGGTTATAATGAGGATTTTTAGCGCAGGCAGGCTGAAACCTTTTGCGGTCATGAACGAATTAAATTCAAACTGCGGTCAGGAAGAGGGAAATAATGGCGGCCAGGCGACCGCCATGGCCGCATCAGAAGATAGTGATATCGGCGACGGAAGGGTAGACGTAGCTCGGGCGGAACGGCATGGTTTCGATGTCGCTCAGGGTGGAGACGCCGGACAGCACCAGTACGGTTTCCAGGCCGGCCTGGAAGCCCGCCAGAATGTCGGTGCGCAGGTTGTCGCCGACGATCACCGTCTCCTCCGAGTGCGCCTGCATTTTGTTCAATGCTGCGCGAATGATCCACGGGCTGGGCTTGCCGACGTAAAACGGCTTGCGGCCGGTGATCTTCTCGATGGGAGCGCACAGAGCGCCGCAGGCCGGCGAGAAGCCGTGGCCGTGGCTATCCGGGTTGGTGGCGATAAAGCGCGCGCCGTTACTGACGAAATAGGCGGCCTTGTGCATCATCTCCCAGTTGTAAGAGCGGGTTTCACCAACGATCACGAAATCCGGGTTGATGTCGGTGATGGTGAAACCGGCTTTGTACAGCTCATGGATCAGGGCGCCTGCGCCGACCACGTAGGCCTTTTTGCCTTCCTGGCGGCGCAGGAAATCGGCGGTGGCCATCGCCGAGGTGTAAAACGCGCTCTCCGGCACTTCCAGCCCGGCGGCGGCGAAGCGGTTCGCCAGATCCTGCGCGGTCTGTGACGGGTAGTTAGTCAGCACTACCAGTGGCATGCCTTGTTCCTGGATGCGCGCCAGGAACAGATCGGCGCCGGGCACCGGCGTATTGTCATGCAGCAGCACGCCGTCGATATCGCATATAACGTTTTTGATTTTCATTTGTCGCTGTTTCTCATGATTACGGCAGGCAAGGGGTGACGATAACACACCTGCCAGAAGCGGCGGATCAGCTTTCCAGCAATCGCTGCAAGAGCACGCCGTTGAGCATCGCGCGTTTGGCCAGGGCGAAAGCGCCGATCGCCGAGCGATGATTGAGTTCGGAGGTCACCACCGGCAGATTTTTGCGGAAGTCCTTCAGCACCTGGGTATTGATGCAGCTCTGGATCGCCGGCAGCAGCACCTTGTCCGCTTCGGTGATCTCACCGGCGATCACCACCTTCTGCGGGTTGAACAGGTTGATGGCGATGGCCACCGCCTTGCCCAGGTAGCGGCCGACGTGTTCGATCACTTCGCTGGCCAGCAGATCGCCGCGGTTGGCGGCCTTGCAGATGGCGTTGATGCCGCAGTCTTCCAGGGTCAGTTTGCTCGGGTAGCCCTGGCTCAGCAGCTGGCGCACGCGCTGTTCGATCGCCGCATTGGCGGCTACGGTTTCCAGGCAACCGAAGTTGCCGCAGTGGCAGCGTTCACCCAGCGGATCGATCTGGATATGGCCGATTTCGCCGACGTTGCCGTTATTGCCGAGAAAAATCTGCCCGTTGACGATAATGCCGGCACCGGTGCCGCGGTGCAGGCGCACCAGAATCGAGTCTTCGCAGTCGCGGGTGGCGCCGAAGTAATGCTCCGCCAGCGCCAGGCTGCGGATGTCGTGGCCGACGAAGCTGGTGACGTTGAAGCGCTGCTGCAGGTTGTCGACCAGCGCCCAGTTGCTGACGCTGATGTGCGGCATGTAGCGCACCACGCCCAGCGCCGGATCCACCAGGCCGGGTAGGATCACCGCGATGGCGATCAGTTCGCGCAGGCGGCGCTGGTTTGCTTCGATGAATTGGGCGATGGCGGCGAACAGCGCATTCTCCAGCGTTTCCTGGGTGCGTTCCGGCAGCGGATAGTGTTCTTCGCTGAGCGATTTACCGCTCATGTCATACAGGGTGATGGTGGCGTCGTGGCGGCCGAGGCGCACCGCGACGGTATGAAAATGACGGGTTTCCGACACGATGGAGATCGCGCGGCGGCCGCCGGTGGAGGCTTGCTGATCGACTTCTTTGATCAGCCCGCGCTCCAGCAGCTGGCGAGTAATTTTGGTGACGCTGGCGGGAGCAAGCTGGCTGAGTTCGGCAATTTGAATGCGCGAGATCGGGCCCTGCTGGTCGATCAGGCGGTAAACTGCCGCGCCGTTAAGCTGTTTGACTAAGTCAACGTTCCCTATTTGTGCTTGTCCGCCAGTGCTCATCAATAATGTTACTCGCTGTTCATTGAATTAAACCTCGTTACCGTTAACGAGCGTTTTGGTGATCTTGAAATCACGGGTGAAGGCGGTCAGGTTAGCTACCTTGCCGGCTTCGATGGTGCCCAGACGCTGCTCGACGCCGATGGCGCGCGCCGGGTACAGCGTCGCCATGCGCAGCGCTTCGTCCAGCGCGATGCCGATATGCTCGACGCTGTTTTGCACCGCTTCGATCATGGTCAGCGCGGAACCGCTCAGGGTACCGTTCTCATCCACGCACAGCCCATCCCGATAGTATATTGTTTTACCGGCGAAAATAAATTGGTCTATATCTGCACCTGCCGGTGCGGTCGCGTCGGTGACCAAGACCAATTTATCACCTTTCAGGCGTTTGGCGTTACGGATACTCGCCCAGGCCACGTGATGGCCGTCGGCGATGATGCCGGTATAGACCTCCGGCGTATCGAAGATCGCCCCCATCAGCCCCGGTTCGCGGCCGGTGATATACGGCATGGCGTTGTACAGGTGGGTGGCGAAGCTGATGCCGGCGGCGAAGCCGGTGCGCGCCTGATCGTAGGTGGCGTTCGAGTGGCCGGCGGAGACCACGATGCCGGCCTCGGTCAGCTGCCGGATAACGTGCGGCTCAACCATTTCCGGCGCCAGCGTCACCTTGGTGATCACGTCGGCGTTGGCGCACAGGTAATCGATCATGTCCTGCGTTGGCTTGCGAATGAACGCCGGGTTATGGGTGCCTTTTTTCACCGGGCTGAGGTACGGCCCTTCCAGGTGTAGGCCCAGCGCCTGGTTTTGGTGCTTTTTCAGATAGGCGCGCATCACGTCGACGCTGTGCTTCATGAATTCGTCGCTGCTGGTGATCAGCGTCGGCAGATAGCTGGTGCAGCCGGATTTCTCGTTGGCGCGCTGCATGATCTCCAGCGTTTCTTCCGAAATCGCTTCCAGCGAATCGTTGAACTGGACGCCGCCGCAGCCGTTCAGCTGCACGTCGATAAGCCCGGGGGCCAGGATGGCGCCACCCAGGTCGCGCGTTTCGATGCCGGCGGGCAATTCAGCCGCCGGGCAGACTCTCTCGATCAGCCCATCAGCGATAATGACTGCATGGTCATCAAGTACGTCGTGGCCGGTATAGATTCGGCCGTGGGTTAAAGCGAACATCGTAGCCCCCTGCAAAGATTAAAGACTTTTCACGCTTTCCGCTTCTAACTCGCGGAAATATTTGACGGTTTTGACTTTCAGCTCCATGGTGGCCGGTTCGTCGCACACCACCACCGCTTTGGCGTGCAGCTGCAGGCAGCTGATGGTCCACATGTGGTTGATGTTGCCTTCCACTGCGGCTTCCAGCGCCTGCGCCTTGGCATGGCCGGTCACCAGGATCATCACTTCTTCGGCATCCAGCAGCGTGCCCACGCCGACGGTCAACGCATATTTCGGCACCAGGCTGACGTCGCCGCCGAAGAAGCGTGAGTTGGCGATGCGGGTGTCTTCGGTCAGCGTTTTGATGCGGGTGCGCGAAGCCAGGGACGAAGCCGGCTCGTTGAACGCGATATGGCCGTCGATACCCACGCCGCCCATGAACAGGTTAATTTTGCCGTAAGACTTGATCTTCTCTTCGTACTGGCGGCACTCGGCGTCGACATCCGCGGCGTTGCCGTTCAGCAGGTTGATATTTTCACGAGGGATATCAACGTGGTCAAAGAAGTTGCGGTACATGAAGGTGTGGTAGCTTTCCGGGTGTTCCTGCGGCAGGCCAACGTACTCGTCCATGTTGAAAGTCACAACATGCTTAAAGCTTACTTCACCTGCTTTGTGCATCGCAATCAGATGTTTGTAGGCTTCCAGCGGCGTGCCGCCGGTAGGCAGGCCGAGGACAAACGGGCGCTCTGCGGTTGGCTTGAATGCGTTGATGCGTTGAACGATATGACGCGCGGCCCATTTGCCGACTTGTGCGGTATCTTTCAGTGGGATAAGTCTCATCTAACACCTCTTGGGATAAGTAAACTAAAGCTATACTGTACGGGCCTGCGGGAGTCTTAAGCGTAACCCAGCTTGATGATTCTCGCGTGAATCGTCCGTCCGGTTGATTTTTTGAATGATAAAATAAGTTTTGTGTGATGGCCAGCAATCTGGGAGGGAAAGACTACTTTTTGTGATAAATATCACCAAAAAGGGAGGTTTTAATTTGCGATACAAAATAAATTTTTTACACTCGGCATGAGTGATACGTGCCAAGCATTGTTTCTAAAAAGGTAGTGAGAGATCCAAATAAACTACTAATAGGGTCCGTCCGCGGACAACATAGGGGGAAAAGGTGAACATTCTTAGTTATTTGCAAAAGGTGGGACGGGCGCTGATGGTGCCGGTCGCCACGCTGCCTGCCGCCGCCATCTTGATGGGCGTCGGGTACTGGATTGACCCTGTTGGTTGGGGCGGCGACAACGCGCTTGCCGCATTATTTATCAAATCCGGTTCAGCCATTATCGATCATATGGCCGTGCTGTTCGCCATCGGTGTGGCCTACGGCATGTCCAAAGACAAGGACGGCTCTGCCGCACTGACCGGCTTCGTCGGTTTCCTGGTGCTGACCACCCTCTGTTCACCGGCCGCCGTGTCGATGATTCAGAAGATCCCCCTCGACCAGGTGCCTGCCGCGTTCGGCAAAATTGAAAACCAGTTCGTCGGTATTCTGGTGGGTATCATCTCCGCCGAAGTGTACAACCGCTTCAGCGGCGTCGAGCTGCCTAAGGCGCTGTCGTTCTTCAGCGGCCGCCGTCTGGTGCCGATCCTCATTTCCTTCCTGATGATCCTGGTCGCCTACATCCTGATGTATGTCTGGCCAGTGGTGTTCGGCGCTCTGGTGAGCTTCGGCGAACACATCCAGAAATTGGGCTCCGCCGGCGCGGGCATCTATGCCTTCTTCAACCGTCTGCTGATCCCGGTCGGCCTGCACCACGCGCTGAACTCGGTGTTCTGGTTCGACGTGGCCGGCATCAACGATATCCCTAACTTCCTTGGCGGCCAGCAGTCGATCGAAGCCGGTAAAGCGGTCGTCGGCATCACGGGCCGTTATCAGGCGGGCTTCTTCCCGATCATGATGTTTGGTCTGCCGGGCGCAGCGCTGGCTATCTATCACTGCGCGCGCCCTGAGAATAAGGCGAAAGTGCTGGGGATCATGATGGCGGGGGCATTCGCTGCCTTCTTTACCGGCATCACCGAACCGCTGGAATTCTCCTTCATGTTTGTGGCGCCGGTGCTGTATGTGCTTCACGCGATCTTGACCGGGATTTCCGTCTTCATCGCCGCCAGCATGCACTGGATTGCCGGTTTCGGCTTCAGCGCCGGTTTGGTGGATATGGTGCTGTCGTCGCGCAACCCGTTGGCGACCCACTGGTACATGCTGATCCCGCAAGGTCTGGTGTTCTTCGTTATCTACTATGTGGTGTTCCGCTTCACCATCAATAAGTTCAACCTGATGACCCCGGGCCGCGAGCTGGCGGTTGCCGGTGACGAAACCGACGGTTATGACGTCAACGTCAACAGCAACGCCGGTAAAGACGAGAACGAAACTACCACGCTGGCCCGTCGCTACGTCGGCGCGATCGGCGGTTCCGACAACCTGACCGGCATCGACGCCTGCATCACCCGCCTGCGTTTGAACGTGAAGGACTCTGCGCTGGTGAACGACGCATTGGCGAAACGCCTCGGCGCATCGGGCGTTATCCGCCTGAACAAGCAGAGCGTGCAAGTGATCGTCGGCACCCGTGCTGAACTTATCGCCAGCGCAATGCGCAACGTGATTGCGGCCGGCCCGGTGGCGGCTGCGGCAGCCTCGGCAGCGGCCCCTGCTGCGGAAGCCAAACCGCAGGCGGTACCGAACGCGCCGAAAGTCGCGTTTGAAACGCTGGTGGCGCCGGTGACCGGCGAAGTCGTGGCGCTCGATCAGGTGCCGGACGAAGCTTTCGCCAGCAAGGCGGTAGGCGACGGCCTGGCGATTCGCCCGACCGACAACATCGTCGTGGCGCCGGCGGACGGCACCGTGGTGAAAATCTTCAATACCAACCACGCGTTCTGCCTGGAAACCGATAAGGGCGCCGAGGTCGTGGTACATATGGGGATCGACACCGTCGCACTGGAAGGCCAGGGCTTCAAACGCCTGGTGGAAGAGGGCGCGGAAGTGAAAGCCGGTCAACCGATTCTGGAACTGGATCTGGATTATCTGAACGCCAACGCGCGTTCGATGATAAGCCCGGTGGTGGTCAGCAACGCTGACGACTACGCCGGCCTGGCGGCGCTGGCCAGCGGCTCGGTGGTCGCCGGTCAGACCAAGCTGTACGAGATCCAAAAGTAAGGCCGTTTTTACCTGAGTAGTACCGGGGGCTGGCCACGCACCATGGTGGAGTTTGCCCCGACTTGGCGGGAAGAGAGCGATCTCTTCCCGCTTTTTTTATTCCGTTTCGCCCCACGGCGGTGCGCTGCGCGCCGATGGTGCAACGCGCCGCATTTTTCGTGAAACAAACGGTTGTTTCCAGACGTGGCTTGTTGGATCATAGGCGGTTATGTGTAGCGCTTTGCATTGAGGAACAGTGAAATGAGTGAGGCTGAAGCCCGCCCAACCAATTTTATCCGTCAGATCGTCGATGAAGATCTGGCGTCGGGGAAACACACGTCGGTACATACCCGCTTCCCGCCGGAGCCTAACGGCTATCTGCATATCGGCCACGCCAAGTCCATCTGCCTGAACTTCGGCATCGCCAAGGACTATCAGGGCCAGTGCAACCTGCGTTTCGATGACACCAACCCGGTGAAAGAAGACATCGAGTTCGTGGAGTCAATCAAGCACGACGTGGAGTGGCTGGGCTTTGAGTGGAGCGGCAACGTTCGTTACTCCTCAGACTATTTCGATCAGCTGCACCAGTATGCGGTTGAGCTGATCACCAAGGGCCTGGCCTACGTCGATGAGCTGTCGCCGGAGCAGATCCGTGAATATCGCGGCACCCTGACCGCGCCGGGCAAAGACAGCCCGTACCGCGATCGCAGCGTGGAAGAGAACCTGGCGCTGTTCGAGAAGATGCGCAACGGCGAGTTCGCCGAAGGTGCCGCCTGCCTGCGCGCCAAGATCGATATGGCTTCGCCGTTTATCGTGATGCGCGATCCGGTGCTGTACCGCATCAAGTTCGCCGAACACCACCAGACCGGCAACAAATGGTGCATCTACCCGATGTACGATTTCACCCACTGCATTTCCGATGCGCTGGAAGGGATCACCCATTCGCTGTGTACCCTGGAATTCCAGGATAACCGCCGTCTGTATGACTGGGTGCTGGATAACATCACCATTCCTTGCCACCCGCGTCAGTACGAGTTTTCGCGCCTCAACCTCGAATATGCCATCATGTCGAAGCGCAAGCTGCACCAGCTGGTGGCCGAGAAGATCGTCGAGGGCTGGGACGATCCGCGTATGCCAACCGTCTCCGGTCTGCGCCGTCGCGGTTATACCGCCGCCTCGATTCGCGAGTTCTGCCTGCGCATCGGCGTGACCAAGCAGGACAACAACGTCGAGATGGTCGCGCTGGAATCCTGCATTCGCGACGATCTGAACGAGAACGCCCCGCGCGCCATGGCGGTGCTGGATCCGGTGAAAATCGTCATCGAGAACATGGGCGATGCGGTGGAAATGGTCACCATGCCTAACCACCCGAACAAGCCGGAAATGGGCAGCCGCGATGTGCCGTTCAGCCGCGAGATCTATATCGATCGCGCCGACTTCCGCGAAGAAGCCAACAAGCAGTACAAGCGTCTGGTGCTGGGCAAAGAAGTGCGTCTGCGCAATGCCTACGTGATCAAGGCCGAGCGCGTCGAGAAGGACGAAGCGGGCGAGATCACCACCATCTTCTGCAGCTACGATGCGGAAACGCTGAGCAAAGATCCTGCCGACGGCCGCAAGGTGAAGGGCGTGATCCACTGGGTGTCTGCGGCGCACGCGCTGCCGGCGGAAATTCGCCTGTACGATCGCCTGTTCAGCGTGCCTAACCCGGGCGCGGCGGAGGACTTCCTCTCCACCATCAACCCGGAATCGCTGGTGATCAAGCACGGCTTCGTTGAGCCGAGCCTGGCGGCCGCACAGCCGGAGAAAGCCTATCAGTTCGAGCGTGAAGGCTACTTCTGCGCCGACAATCGTTATTCGTCGGCCGAGCATCTGGTGTTTAACCGCACCGTCGGCCTGCGTGACACCTGGGCGAAAATCGAAGGCTAATCTTATTCGCCTCGAAAATTAATGAATCAGCGCGGCTTTAAGCCGCGCTTTTTTTATGCCTGCGCTCGGCTCACGATCTATTCCTCTCTCATTTTCTCCGGGATGCGTTTAATTAATGGCGACGCATTAACCCATTAGTTTTCTTATATTGGCTTTATTAGTCTTCATTTTTTCTTATATATTCGTGATGCGAATTAATTTCATTTGGAGAGCGCTCTCAATTTTTATCGTCTGACTGACGAATTTAGTCAGGCTGAAACCATTAATCGTCTCTGGTTGACCTTGTATCTCAATTTATTCTGATTTAATTGAATTTTTTATTCGACACTCTCCATGATCACCGACGTAACAAAATCTCACTGATATGTGCTCCTTGTCATACTTTGACAAATCTCCCGCATTTTTCATTTGATAATTCGCGTCGCGAAAAATAGTCTGTCTGTAGCAATTAGTGCTGTGGGAATAACATCTCGTCGGCAATATTTTTTACCCGTTCGGGTTTTTTATTGGCAGTCGTGCAGGGCAGTGGTGAACACAGGCGGCTGCAACTTTTAAGTTAAGTCAAAGAGGAATTTCAATATGGGTACGCACGGTGCTCAGCGTAAAACGCTGGCGCTCGCAGTCGCGGGCGCGCTGTTGGGAACAGGGTTTGCCATGGCGCCTGAGGCGAAAGCCGCAGGGTTTATCGATGATTCCACGCTGACCGGCGGCATTTATTACTGGCAACGTGAGCGCGACCGTAAAGATCTCAATCCAGACAGCAAGGATTACAACCAATACACCACCAACCTGTCGCACTCCACCGCCAACCTGAGCCTGGATTTCGCGTCGGGCTACGCCTGGGACATGTTCGGTCTGGACGTCGGCGCCTTTACCGCCATCGAGCTGGCAGAATCCAGCGCCAGCGGCCACCCGAACGAGATCGCGTTCTCCTCTAAAAACCGTACCTACGACGAAGACTATTCCGGTGACAAAGGCGGCGTGAGCCTGTACAAAGCCGCCGCCAAATTCAAATACGGCCCGGTCTGGGCGCGCGCCGGCTATATTCAGCCGAGCGGCCAAACCCTGCTGGCACCGCACTGGAGCTTTATGCCGGGCACTTATCAGGGGGCCGAAGCCGGCGCCAAGTTCGACTACGGCGATGCCGGCGCGTTGAGCTTCTCCTACATGTGGACCGACAAATACAAGGCGCCGTGGCATATCGAGATGGACGACTTCCGCCAGAATGATAAGAAAACGCGCGTCTCCTACCTGCACTCGCTGGGCGCCAAGTACGATTTCAAAAACGATCTGGTGCTGGAAGCCGCCTTCGGCCAGGCGCAGGGTTATGTGAATCAATACTTCACCAAGGCGTCTTACAAATTCGATGTGCTGGGCAACCCGCTGACCACCAGTTACCAGTTCTACGGTGCGGAAGACCGCATCAGTAACAAGAACGATCCGAACAGCATCTACGACGGCCTGGCCTGGCTGCAGGCGCTGACCTTCGGTTACACCACCGGTCAATTCAACTGGCGTCTGGAAGGCACCATGGTCAAGGCGGAAGGCAACCAGGGCTTCTTCCTGCAGCGCATGACCCCGACTTACGCCTCGTCCAACGGTCGTCTGGACGTGTGGTGGGACAACCGCTCCGACTTTAACGCCAACGGCGAGAAAGCGGTGTACGCCGGCGTGATGTATGACCTCAGCAACTGGAACCTGCCGGGCATGGCGGTCGGCGGCTCCTACGTTTACGCCTGGGACGCCAAGCCGAGCACCAACCCAATCTACGATCAGAGCCAGCGCCTGAAAGAGAGCGCCTGGAGCCTGGACGCGATGTACACCATCCAGGAAGGGCGTGCCAAGGGCACCCTGATCAAGCTGCACTACACCCAGTATGACAACCACACCAACATCCCGAGCTGGGGCGGCGGTTACGGCAACATCTTCCAGGACGAGAAAGACGTCAAGTTCATGGTCATCGCGCCATTCACCATCTTCTGATGCGTTCCCCGGCCTCGCCGCCGGGGGGCAGTTAAGGGAATTCAACGATGAAAAAAATCATGCTGATGTTGGCGGCCGCCGCGGCCTTGAGCGCCTGTGCGCAACCCGCCGCGCCGCCGGAAGACGCCAAATTGAAGCAGGCATACAGCGCCTGCATCAACACCGTCGAAGGCTCGCCGGAGCGTCTGCAGCCCTGTAAGGCGGTGCTGAACGTGCTGAAACAAGAGAAGCAGCACCAGCAGTTCGCCGCGCAGGAAACGGTGCGGGTGATGGATTATCAGAACTGCATTATGGCGGTGCACAGCGGTAACGGTCAGGCTTACGACGCCAAGTGCGGCAAGCTGTGGCAAGAAATTCGCGATAACAATAATTAAGAAGGACGAGAACATGAACGCATTCAAACTGAGCGCATTAGCCGCGTTGACGGCAACGATGGGATTCCTGGGCGGCATGGGAAACGCCATGGCCGATCAACAGCTAGTGGATCAGCTGAGCCAGCTGAAGCTGAACGTGAAAATGCTGGATAACCGCGCCGGCGAAAACGGCGTGGATTGCGCGGCACTGGGCGCCGACTGGGCCTCATGCAACCGGGTGTTGTTCACCCTCAGCAACGACGGCCAGGCGATCGACGGCAAAGACTGGGTCATCTATTTCCACAGCCCGCGCCAGACCCTGCGGGTAGACAACGACCAGTTCAAGATCGCTCACCTCACCGGCGATCTGTACAAGCTGGAGCCGACCGCCAAATTCAGCGGTTTCCCGGCCGGTAAGGCGGTGGAAATCCCGGTGGTCGCCGAATATTGGCAGCTGTTCAGAAACGACTTCCTGCCGCGCTGGTATGCCACGTCCGGCGACGCCAAGCCGAAAATGTTGGCGAATACCGACACCGAAAACCTGGACCAGTTTGTGGCGCCGTTCACCGGCGACCAGTGGAAGCGTACCAAGGACGACAAAAACATTCTGATGACGCCGGCTTCGCGCTTTGTCAGCAATGCCGATCTGCAGACGCTGCCTGCCGGCGCGCTGCGCGGCCAGATCGTGCCGACGCCGATGCAGGTGAAGGTTCACGCGCAGGACGTCGATCTGCGCAAAGGGGTATCGCCGGATCTGAGCACGCTGGTTAAGCCGGCGGCGGACGTCGTCAACCAGCGCTTCGCGCTGCTGGGCGTGCCGGTTCAGGCCAACGGTTACCCGATCAAAACCGACATCCAGCCGGGCAAATTTAAAGGCGCGATGGCGGTGCCGGGTGCCTATGAGCTGAACATTGGCAAGAAAGAGGCGCGGGTGATCGGCTTCGATCAGGCCGGGGTGTTCTACGGGCTGCAGTCGATCCTGTCGTTAGTGCCGAGCGACGGCAGCGGCAAGATCGCCACGCTGGACGCCAGTGACGCGCCGCGCTTCCAGTATCGCGGCATTTTCCTCGACGTGGCGCGCAACTTCCATAAGAAGGACGCGGTGCTGCGCCTGCTGGATCAGATGGCGGCCTACAAGCTCAACAAATTCCACTTCCACCTGAGCGATGACGAAGGCTGGCGCATCGAGATCCCCGGTTTGCCGGAGCTGACGGAAGTCGGCGGCCAGCGCTGCCACGATCTGAGCGAAACCACCTGCCTGCTGCCGCAGTACGGCCAGGGGCCGGACGTCTACGGCGGCTTCTTCAGCCGTCAGGACTATATCGACATCATCAAATACGCTCAGGCGCGCCAGATTGAGGTGATCCCGGAGATCGACATGCCGGCACACGCCCGCGCCGCGGTGGTCTCGATGGAAGCGCGCTATAAAAAGCTGCATGCCGCCGGGAAAGAGCAGGAGGCCAACGAATTCCGCCTGGTGGATCCGACCGATACCTCCAACACCACCTCCGTGCAGTTCTTTAACCGCCAGAGCTACCTGAACCCGTGCCTGGACTCTTCCCAGCGCTTTGTCGACAAGGTGATCGGCGAGATCGCCCAGATGCATAAAGAGGCCGGCCAGCCGATCAAGACCTGGCACTTCGGCGGCGACGAAGCGAAAAACATTCGCCTGGGCGCCGGCTATACCGACAAGGCGAAACCGGAGCCGGGCAAAGGCATCATCGATCAGAGCAACGAAGACAAGCCGTGGGCCAAGTCGCAGGTTTGCCAGACGATGATCAAAGAGGGCAAGGTGGCCGACATGGAGCACCTGCCGAGCTACTTTGGCCAAGAGGTCAGCAAGTTGGTGAAAGCGCACGGCATCGACAGAATGCAGGCCTGGCAAGACGGCCTGAAAGACGCCGAGAGCGCGAAGGCGTTCGCCACCTCGCGCGTGGGCGTCAACTTCTGGGACACGTTGTACTGGGGCGGTTTCGATAGCGTCAACGACTGGGCCAACAAAGGGTATGAAGTGGTGGTCTCCAACCCGGACTACGTCTATATGGACTTCCCTTACGAGGTTAACCCGGACGAGCGCGGTTACTACTGGGGCACCCGCTTCAGCGACGAGCGCAAGGTGTTCAGCTTCGCGCCGGACAACATGCCGCAGAACGCGGAAACCTCGGTCGACCGCGACGGCAACCACTTCAACGCCAAGAGCGACAAGCCGTGGCCGGGCGCCTACGGGCTGTCCGCTCAGCTGTGGAGCGAAACTCAGCGCACCGACCCGCAGATGGAATACATGATCTTCCCACGCGCGCTGTCGATGGCAGAACGCGCCTGGCACCGCGCCGGTTGGGAGCAGGACTATCGCGCCGGCCGCGAATACAAAGGCGGGGAAACCCACTTTGTCGATACCAAGACGCTGGAGAAAGACTGGCTGCGCTTCGCCAATATCCTGGGCCAGCGGGAACTGGCCAAGCTGGACAAGGGTGGCGTCGCTTACCGTCTGCCGGTGCCGGGCGCACGCGTAGCGGGCGGCAAGCTGGAGGCGAATATCGCGCTGCCGGGGTTGGGCATCGAGTACTCCACCGACGGCGGCAAGCAGTGGCAGCGCTATGACGCCAAGGCCAAACCGGCGATCTCCGGTGAGGTGCAGGTGCGTTCGGTCAGCCCGGACGGCAAGCGCTACAGCCGCGCCGAGAAGGTCTAAGCCCGGTGCAACGGCCTGCAGCCCTGGCGGCGGCCGTATAACGAAGGGGGAAGGCGTTCGCTCGCGCGTGTCGGCGTAGGGCGGACGTTGTAGTGAGAGTAGTACGTGGAGTAGCAGTGCCGCTGCAATTGTGATATTTCATGACATGATTTTCCCCCGGCTTGTCCGGGGATTTTTTTGTCCGTTGTACGGCGGGCATAAAAAAACCGCCTCGGTGTGAGGCGGTTTTTCAAAGCCGGTCAGGCTTACTTCTTGTCGTGCAGCGTTTCGTCTTCGCGGCAGTCACCGGTTTCACAGTGGCCGTACAGGTACAGGCTGTGGTTGGTGAGCTTGATGCCGTGCTGCTTGGCGATATCACGCTGGCGCACTTCGATGGATTCGTCGCTGAATTCGATCACTTTGCCGCAGTCCAGGCAAATCAGGTGATCGTGGTGATGCTGTTGGGTCAGCTCGAACACGGACTTGCCGCCTTCGAAATTGTGACGTGTCACAATGCCCGCATCGTCAAACTGGTTCAGTACGCGATAAACCGTTGCCAGCCCGATCTCTTCGCCCATATCAATCAGTTTTTTGTACAAATCTTCCGCACTGACGTGATGGCATTCCGGATTTTGCAGTACTTCCAGGATTTTGAGTCGCGGAAGCGTGACTTTTAAGCCGGCCTTCTTCAATGCGATGTTGTTGTCGGTCATGCGAATTCAGTCCTGTTACTATGCTAATCAAGTTGAGGCGTACTCGCCTGTGGCATCGGTCGGCACAAAGAGTTAATGCGTCTCATTATAGAACCGGTTGTACTAAATGGAAACCGCCGGTTGTTAACAAAGATATAATTGCACTATTGCATGTTTTGCATGCAACGCCTTGATGGATGGGATAAACCGATATCTCAGTCTACCGTGACGGGGTGGGAAGTTACAAATCTGTAGCTTCTATCGCAGCAATCCCTGCTGCCGATGACGGCCCTGTGGGCACACTATGCACTTTACAGGGCCTTTGTTCAACCTTTCGCCAGTGCCGGGGCTTAGCCGACGATATCGGCCAGGCTCAGCTCTTCGACGATCTGTTTGACCCAAGCGTCCACGCGCTCGTTGGTCAGCTCCGGCTGACGGTCTTCGTCGATCGCCAGACCGATGAAGTGATCGTCGTCCGCCAGGCCTTTGGAGGCCTCGAAGTGGTAGCCTTTGGTCGGCCAGTGGCCCACGATGGCCGCGCCGCGCGGTTCGATGATGTCGCGAATGGTGCCCATCGCGTCACAGAAGTATTCCGCGTAGTCTTCCTGGTCGCCGCAGCCGAACAGCGCCACCAGTTTGCCGTTGAAGTCGACTTCTTCCAGCGTCGGGAAGAAATCATCCCAGTCACACTGCGCTTCACCGTAGTACCAGGTCGGGATACCCAGCAGCAGAATATCGAACCCTTCCAGGTCTTCTTTGCTGCTTTTAGCGATGTCATGCACTTCAGAGACGTCGTCGCCAAACTGTTTCTGGAGAATTTTCTGGATCATTTTGGCAATGTTTTCGGTATTGCCAGTGTCGCTGCCAAAGAAAATGCCTACAGTAGCCATATCGCGTATAACCTTTAAATTCAAGTAATTGCATTACTCGACGCCGGCACTGCCGCCGCTGACGCCGATTAAAATGATGCCATGGCAAGAGCCTTTCGCCTCCGGGGCGGGCGCCGACAGGCGCAGTCTCTTACCGGTAAATGCGTATCATGCCAGAAAGTGGCGCCGGGGTTTTATCGCATTTATGCGATGCCGGAGAATGAAGAAAAGCGTGGTCGATCCGGCGTTGTCCTTAACGCCGCGCCGCACGTGCGGCCGAAGAGATCAATGTTCCGGCTGTTCTTCCGCCAGTTGCGCCAACAGCATCTGCTCGATGAGCTCGCTGCGGCTGATGTTGCGCTGTTCCGCCAGTTTGTTCAGGGCGTCCACCGCATCCGCGTTGATTTTCAGCTCTACGCGCCGCAATCCACGCACTTTATCGCGCCGTAACTGATTGCGCTTATTGATTCTAAGCTGTTCATCGCGGGAAAGCGGGTTGGTTTTCGGGCGCCCCGGACGGCGTTCATCTGCGAACAGATCCAGCGTCGTGCGATCCGTTTGTTCTTTTGCCATAGGTAGCGGTACTGCAAGGGAGTTTGCATCAAAAAGCGCTCGCACGCTTCCGGAGGCATCGATTAACACACTTCGGGCCAATAAACCCTAACCCAAATTCACCCCCGAACCGGCGTTCGCGAACGCGCTGGCGCGGTGGCAAAATTATAGCGCGCCATATTACCCCAGCAGATGGAGCGACGACAATGCCTAACTGCGGGCTAAACGCGCTAAGCCGTTATCTTTAGCGCGTTTTTTCGCCAGGTAAGTGCATTTTTCAGGCTTCGTCGAGGAAACGGTGAATGGCGCGCAGCACCGCTTCCGGTTTTTCGGCGTGCACCCAATGGCCGGTGCCGGCGACGACGTGCGCGCGGGCCTGCGGGAACTGGCGGGCGATATCCGCACGGTAGCTGTCCTGCACGTACGGCGACAGGCCGCCGCGAATGAACAGGGTCGGATGCGGCCAGGCCGGAACTTCCTGCCAGCCGGTGATGTCTTCGTAGCGTTCGATCAGCACCGGCAGGTTGAAGCGCCATTCGCCGTTGTGGAAGGACTTCAGCAGGAACTGGATCACGCCTTCTTCCTGCAGGTAGTCGCGCATCAGCTGGGCAGCCGCCTGGCGCTGGGTGATGCCGGCGGCGCTGACGGCCTTCAGCGCGGCGAAGATCTCGTCGTGGCGGCGGGTCTGGTAATTCACCGGCGCGACGTCGATGACGATCAGCCTGGCGACGCGCTCGGGCGCGATGGCGGTCAGCGCCATCGCCGCTTTGCCGCCCATCGAATGGCCGATGACGATCGATTTTTCCAGCTGCAGTTCGTCGAGCAGCGCCAGCAGATCCTGCGCCATGGCGGGGTAGTTCATGTCGTCGGCGCGCGGAGAGAGGCCGTGGTTGCGCAGATCGACCTTGATCACCGTGTGCTGTTTATGCAGATCGCGCGCCAGCACGCCCAGGTTGTCCAGATTGCCGAACAGCCCGTGGATCAGCAGCACCGGCAGCGCGTCTGACTCGGCGGCCAGCAGTTGATAATGTAATTTCATGGCGAAGTTCATACTGAGAGAGATTCAGATTAGGGTATCATGATTGAATCGCACGATGAATCATGCGGAATTTTCGCGGCGCGGGCTTGGCAGTGCCGGCTATAGGTATTAGTCTGCATTTGCCGTCCGGAGGCACATTGTTGTGTTCGCCCCAGCGCTTTTAACCTTATAATCCCATGGCTTGAATGCAGGATCTGGCTTCAGGTTCTAAGTAGAAAAAACAGTATTGGATAAAGATGAAAACTATTGAAGTCGACGAAGAGCTTTACCGTTATATTGCCAGCCACACGCAACACATCGGTGAAAGCGCGTCCGATATTTTACGCCGCATGTTGAAATTCACCGCCGGGCAACCGGTACGCGCGTTGCCTGCCGCCAGTGCGTCGCAGTCTGCCGAACTGGAAAAAGCGGCGCCGGCGCAGCGTCCGCGCGATCGCGTGCGCGCCGTGCGTGAACTGCTGCTGTCGGATGAATATGCCGAGCAGAACAAAGCGGTCAACCGTTTCATGCTGGTGCTGTCCACGCTGTATACCCTCGATGCCGCCGGTTTCGCCGCCGCCACCGAGGCGTTGACCGGCCGTACCCGCACCTATTTCGCCGGCGATCAGCAGACCCTGCTGGCCAACGGCACGCATACCAAGCCGAAGCATGTACCGGGCACCCCTTACTGGGTGATCACCAATACCAATACCGGCCGCAAACGCAGCATGATCGAACACATCATGCAGGCCATGCAGTTCCCGGCGGAACTGATCGAGAAAGTTTGCGGTACCGTCTAATTTAGCGAACAGCCCGTCATGATGGCCGTGCGCGACGTATTTGCCCGGTCACCGACAGGGATGAGGGAGATATGTCGATGGCGAATAATCCACGTGCCGGGCAGCCCGCCCGCCAAAGCGATCTGATCAACGTAGCCCAGCTGACGTCGCAGTACTATGTGCTGCAACCGGAAGCCGGCAATGCCGCACATGCGGTGAAGTTTGGCACCTCCGGCCACCGCGGCAGCGCGCAACGCCACAGCTTCAACGAAGCACACATCCTCGCCATCGCTCAGGCGATCGCCGAAGTTCGCCATCAGCAGGGCACCACCGGCCCGTGCTACGTGGGCAAAGACACCCATGCGCTGTCCGAGCCGGCCTTCATTTCCGTGCTGGAAGTGCTGACCGCCAACGGCGTCGACGTGATCGTGCAGGAAAACAACGGCTTCACGCCAACGCCGGCGGTATCGCACGCCATTCTGTGCCACAACCGCCGCGGCGGTGCGCTGGCCGACGGCATCGTCATTACGCCGTCCCACAACCCGCCGGAAGACGGTGGCATCAAATACAATCCGCCGAACGGCGGCCCGGCCGACACCAACCTGACGTCGATGATCGAAAAGCGCGCCAACGAACTGCTGGCGCAACAGCTGAAAGGCGTTCAGCGTCAGTCGCTGGACAAGGCCTGGAACAGCGGCCACCTGCACGCCAAAGATCTGGTGCAGCCGTATGTCGAAGGGCTGGTTGAGGTGGTCGACATGCCGGCTATCCAGCGTGCCGGCCTGAAACTGGGCGTGGATCCGCTCGGCGGCTCCGGCATCGCCTATTGGCAGCGCGTAGCGGAACACTACAAGCTGGATCTGACGCTGGTGAACGATTCCATCGATCAGACCTTCCGCTTTATGCATCTGGACCACGACGGCATCATCCGCATGGACTGCTCGTCCGAGTCGGCGATGGCCGGCCTGCTGGCGCTGCGCGACAAATTCGATCTGGCGTTCGCCAACGATCCGGATTACGACCGTCATGGCATCGTCACGCCGAAAGGCCTGATGAACCCGAACCATTACCTGGCGGTAGCCATCAACTACCTGTTCCAGCATCGTCCGCAGTGGGGCGCCGATGTGGCGGTCGGTAAAACGCTGGTGTCCAGCGCGATGATCGACCGCGTGGTGGCCGACCTGGGCCGCAAGCTGGTGGAAGTGCCGGTTGGCTTCAAGTGGTTTGTGGACGGCCTGTTCGACGGCAGCCTGGGCTTCGGCGGCGAAGAGAGCGCCGGGGCCTCGTTCCTGCGCTTCAACGGCAAACCGTGGTCGACGGACAAAGACGGTATCATCATGTGCCTGCTGGCAGCTGAAATCACTGCGGTAACCGGTGAAAATCCGCAGCATCACTATGACGATCTGGCCAAGCGCTTCGGTGCGCCAAGCTATAACCGCATCCAGGCACCGGCGACTGCGGCGCAAAAAGCGGCGCTGTCCAAGCTGTCGCCGGAGATGGTCAAAGCCAATACCCTGGCGGGCGACCCGATCACCGCCCGTCTGACCGCCGCACCGGGCAACGGCGCATCGATTGGCGGCCTGAAAGTGATGACCGACAACGGCTGGTTCGCGGCCCGTCCTTCCGGTACCGAAGAGGCTTACAAGATCTACTGTGAGAGCTTCCTCGGGGCGGAACACCGCGAGAAGATCGAGCACGAAGCGGTCGAGATCGTCAGCGAAGTGCTGGCTTCCGCCAAGTAATCGCTTTTCTTGATTGATAAAAGGCGCTGTTTTTACAGCGCTTTTTTTATGCCTGTAATTTAGATATATCTTTTTATCGGCGCGCGCTTGCGCATTTAGATATATCGATCTAGATTAGCGTTATCGATGCTGTTTAGATATATCTAAACAACCTCGTATTGATGTTCACTGTTAAAGCGAGGTATCACCCTATGTTTCACCGATTAGGTTTACACCGGCATCACCACCACCATCATGAATGCGAAGAGGGTCGCCGTCATCGCGGCGGGCGCCATCACTTCGGCGGCGAAGGCGAGGAGCACGGCCGGGGTGGGCGCGGCGGCCGCGGCGGGCGCCATCGCCTGTTCGAGCACGGCGATTTGCGCCTGGTGCTGCTGGCGTTGGTGGCGCGCAAGCCCAGCCACGGCTATGAGCTGATCAAGGCGATTGAGGAAGCTTCATCCGGCCTGTATGTGCCGAGCCCGGGGGTGATTTACCCCACGCTGACGCTGCTGGAAGAGCAGGATTTTCTTGAACCGCTCACCACCGGCAACGGCCGCAAAAGCTACCGCATCACTGCGGCGGGCGAGGGCGAACTGCAAAAGCATCAACAGGTGGTTGACGTCATTCTGGCGCGCCTGGCGGGTGCCGGCCGCGAGCATCATCGGCACGGCAACCTGGCGGAAGGCATCTACGACGCCATGAACCGTCTACGCAGCCTGCTGCGCGGCAACGTGATGCGCGCCGATCTCACGCCGCAGCAGGTGGAGCGCATCAACGCCGCGTTGCTGACCGCCGTGGCGGCGATCGAAAGCGAAATGCATATTCAACCCACGCAGCAGGAGAAGAACTGATGCCCGGCCACCGTTTTACTATTACCGTTGAAGCCCTGAGCGATCGCCAGGGCAATCCCGTCGAGAAAGCGCCGCTGAGTTTTGAAGTGACCAACCACGACGATATTCTCGACATCGTCGAGCGCATCCGGGCGCGTGACGATCTGAACTTCGGCCCCGAGCAGAGCGCGGCCTTCGCCGTAGGATTGAAGCTGTTCTCCGAAGTGATGATCGAAAACCGCAAACACCCGGTGTTCGCTCCGCTGCGCGATGCGTTTAAAGAATTTATGGTCGGATTGAAGAAGGGGCCGGCGGCGTAAAGGCGCGGCAAACCGCGCCCGCCGAGGTTAAGGCATGAAGCGATAGCCGACGCCGGTTTCGGTCAGCAGGTGTTTGGGCCGGGCCGGATCGGCTTCGAGCTTCTGCCGCAGGTGGCCCATGTAGATGCGCAAATAGTGGCTGTGCTCCACGTAGTTCGGCCCCCAGACGTGGCTCAACAGCTGGCGTTGGGTGATCACTTTGCCGGCGTTGGCCAGCAGCTCCGCCAACAGGCGAAACTCGATCGGCGTCAGATGCAGATCTTCGTCGTTGCGCAGCACCCGGCGATTCACCAGATCGACGGTGATTTCCGAAAAACTTATCAGCGGGCTTTCCTGTTGACTGGCGGAGTGGCGGCGCAGTGCGACCCGCACCCGCGCCAGCAGCTCGCCGATGCCGAACGGTTTGCTGAGGTAGTCGTCGGCGCCGGCGTCCAGCGCGGCGATTTTGTCCTCTTCGGCGTTGCGCGCCGACAGCACGATCACCGGAATGGCGCTCCATTGCCGCAAATCGCGGATGTAGCTCAGCCCGTCGCCGTCCGGCAAGCCCAAATCAAGAATGATCAGATCCGGTTTACGCGTGCCGGCTTCAATCAACCCGCGCTGCAGCGTTTCACTTTCAAACACCCGCAGGCCTTCGCTCTCCAGCGCGGTGCGCACGAAGCGGCGGATCTCTTTTTCATCTTCAACAATCAGAATGTTGGTTGGCGTTATGCTCACGTTTCCCCTGCGTTGATTACAGATCGAAGGCGTCGCCGTCGATCTCGGGCGGTTTTTCCAGCGGCAGCACGAAGCGGAAGCTGGCACCGCCGTTGGCGCCGTTTTCCGCCCAGATGCGGCCATCATGCACTTCAATAATGGCACGGCAAATCGCTAACCCCAAGCCGACGCCGGGGATTGCCGACTCTTTATTGCCGCGTGAAAACTTGTCGAAAATCAGCTGCAGCTGATCGGCGGGGATGCCGGGGCCGTTATCCCAGACCTCGACTTCCAGCCACTCGGGTAGCGTGCGCGCGCGAATGCCGATGGTGGCCTCGGCGCCGGCGTATTTATTGGCGTTTTCCAACAGGTTGGTGAACACCCGCTCCAGCAGGCTACCGTCGCAGTTGACCAGGATCTGTTCCGGCGGCAGCTCGACCACGATCGGATGCTGGCTGAGCAGCGGCTCCAGCATGTGCAGCGAGGCGCCGACGATCTCTTCCAGCGACTGCCACTCTTTGCGCAGGCTGAAACCGCCGGATTGGATGCGCGCCATATCCAGCAGGTTGTTCACCAGCCGGGTGGTGCTCAGCACCTGCTGGCGGATCTGGCTGGCCTGGGTGGCGTGATTGGAACCTTCGGCCGCCAGGTCCAGCGTGAGGATTTCCGCCTGGCCGAACAGCACGGTCAGCGGCGTGCGCAGATCGTGCGACAGCGCCGCCAGCAGCGAGTTGCGCAGCTGTTCGCGCTCGGCGTCCAGTTTGGCCTCTTCGGCGCTGCGCGCCAGGTGCAGCCGCTCCAGCGCGCTGGCGATCAGCACCGCGAAGGTCTGCAACAGCCGCTGCTGTTCCGGCACCATCAGCTGGCGCAGGTTGTTGGGCTCGATCGCCAGCAGGCCGAAGGTCTGCTTGGGGGTATTGAGCGGCAGCAGCTGGTAAGGCACGCCGGGCAGGGTGTCGGTGCCGGCGCCGGCCGGCAGGCCTTTGTCGAAGCTCCAGCGCGCGATAGCCTCGTCTACCGACAGCAGCCCGCCTTCCTCGCCGACCATCTGCTGCAGCCGGCCGTCTTCCTGCGGCAGCAGCAGCACGGTTTTCGCCTGGAAACTGCTGGAGAGGAAGTGGCGGCTGGTGTTGGCGATGTCGGCCACGGTCAGCGCACGGCTCAGCCCGCGCGACATTTCGTACGGGTGACGCGCCCGCTGCTCGCGGTAGCGCGCCACCCGGGCCTGATAGCGCACCCCGGCGGTCAGGTTGCCGATGATGATGCCCACGGCGAGCATCACGCCGAAGGTCAGCAGATACTGCATATCGCTGACGGCGAACGACCATTCGGGCTGAACGAAGAACAGATCGAAACTGGCGACGTTGATCACCGCCGCCAGCACCGACGGCCAGCGGCCGAAGAACAGTGCGACGATCGCCACGCCGAGCAGATAGACCATCACCAGGTTGGCCTGATCGAAGCCCGGCAGCAGCCACTGCGAGAGCAGGGTAATCAGCGCGCACAGCGCGACTGCGACCGCGTAACCGCGCAGCTGCATGCGCCATTTCTCATTGAAGCTGCGGCCGTCGTGTTCCTTGCCCGGCGGCGGTTGTGTGGTGTCGCTCTCCAGCGCCACGATCACCAGATCGAGATCCGGGCCCAGTCGGCCAAGGCGATCGGCGAAGCTGCCGCGCAGCTTCCAGCGCTGCTCGCTGCGGCGGCCGATGATGATTTTGCCGAGGTTATGCTCGCGGGCGTAGCGCAGCACCGCACGTTCTTCGGACGGATCGGCCAGGGTGGCGGTTTCTGCCCCCAGTTCCTGCGCCAGCCGCAGCGCGCGCAGAATGGCGCGGCGCTGGTTTTCCGGCAGCCGGTGCAGCTTGGGGGTTTCCACATAGACCGCATGCCAGTGGCAGCCAAGCCGCGCCGCCAGCCGGGCGGCGATGCGCACCAGCTTTTCACTGCCGCTGTTGTGGCCAACGCACAGCAGAATGCTGTCGCGGGTGTGCCACACTTTCTCGCGCCCCTGGGTGTCGCGAAACTCGCGCATCTGGTCATCGACCCGATCGGCGGTGCGGCGCAGCGCCAGCTCGCGCAGGGCGATCAGGTTGCCTTTGCGGAAGAAGTGCTCAATCGCGCGCTCGGCCTGGCCGGGAATATACACTTTGCCTTCGTGCAGCCGCCGGCGCAGATCGTCCGGCGGCAGATCGACCAGCACCACTTCGCTGGCCTCGTCAAACACGTGGTCGGGCACCGTTTCGCGCACCCGTACGCCGGTCACGCCGCCCACCACGTCGTTAAGGCTTTCCAGATGCTGTACGTTGACGGTTGTCAGCACGTCGATGCCGGCGTCCAGCAGCTCTTCCACATCCTGCCAGCGCTTGGGGTGGCGCGAACCGTGAGCGTTGCTGTGCGCCAGTTCATCCATCAACACCAGCGCCGGGTGGCGCGCCAGCGCGGCGTCGAGATCGAATTCATGCACCAGCCGGCCGCGATGCTGGATGCGTTTTTGCGGCAGCAGCGTCAGGCCGTCGAGCAGGGCGGCGGTCTCGCTGCGGCCGTGGGTTTCCACCACGCCGACCAGCACGTCCAGCCCCTGAGCGCGTAAACGCTGGGCTTCCTGCAGCATAGCGTAGGTTTTGCCGACGCCGGCGCAGGCGCCGAAGAATACCTTCAATCGGCCGCGGGGTTTTTCATTGGCCATCGCCAGCAGGCTATCGGGATCGGGGCGCTGCTGTTCTTCTTCGACCATGACAATTCCTTGTGTTACCAAGCAAAAAGGGGTTCGGCATGCCGAACCCTATCACTATGCTGAATACGGCGCGTTACTTCAACGCATCCAGCGCCAGGTTCAGCTTCAGCACGTTGACCACCGATTCCCCCATGAAGTTGGGCGTGGCCCGATCGGTGTTGTCTTCGATCAGTTTAGCTATCTGTTCCGGTGGCAGATGACGCGCCGCCGCGACCCGTGCCAGTTGATACTGTGCGGCGGCGATCGAGATCTGCGGATCCAACCCGCTGGCGGAGGCGGTCAGCAGATCGATCGGGATCGGGCCGCTCATCGCAGGGTTGGCCTGGCGCAGCTGCGCTGCGCGCTCGGCGATAGCCTTATCCAGCGCCGGGTTGGTGGCCGCCAGGTTACTGCCGGCGGAGGCCAGTGGATTATAGGCCGAATCGCCGGTGGCCGATGGGCGACCCCAGAAATAGTCGGCGCGCGTAAAGTTCTGGCCAATCAGCGCGGAGCCGACCGCTTTGTCGTCCCGGTACAGCAGCGAACCGTTGGCCGCCCCTGGAAACAGCAGCTGCGCCAGCCCGGTGGTCAGCAGCGGATAGGCGATGCCGGTGATCAGCGTCAGCAGGATCAGCATCACCAGCGCAGGTCGTAAATACGTCATGTTCATTTCCCTCAATGGTTAACCGGCGACGTGCAGCGCGACCAGGATCAGGTCGATCAGTTTGATGCCGACGAACGGCACCAGCAGGCCGCCGACCCCGTACAGCCACAGGTTGCGGCGCAGCAAGGCCGCGGCGCTCATCGGTTTGTAACTCACCCCTTTCAACGCCAGCGGGATCAGGAACACGATCACCAGGGCGTTGAAGATCACCGCCGACATGATGGCGGAGGCCGGGGAGTGCAGGTGCATCACGTTCAGCGCGTTCAGCTGCGGATAGGTGGCCGCGAACGCCGCCGGAATAATGGCGAAGTATTTGGCCACGTCGTTGGCGATGCTGAAGGTGGTCAGCGAGCCGCGCGTCATCAGCATCTGTTTGCCGATGTGTACCACTTCGATCAGCTTGGTCGGGTTGGAATCCAAATCGACCATGTTGCCCGCCTCTTTGGCGGCTTGGGTGCCGGAGTTCATTGCCACCGCCACATCGGCCTGCGCCAGCGCCGGGGCGTCGTTGGTGCCGTCGCCGGTCATCGCCACCAGGCGGCCTTCCGCCTGGTACTGACGGATCAGCGCCAGCTTGGCTTCCGGCGTGGCTTCCGACAGGAAGTCGTCCACCCCGGCTTCGGCGGCGATCGCCGCCGCGGTCAGCGGGTTATCGCCGGTGATCATCACCGTTTTGATGCCCATCTTGCGCAGCTCATTGAAGCGTTCTTTGATGCCGCCCTTGACGATATCCTTCAACGCCACCACCCCCAGCACCCGGGCGCCTTCCGCCACCACCAGCGGCGTGCCGCCGGTGCGCGCCACGCTTTCCACCAGATCGTCCACCGCCCGCGGGAAGTGCCCCTGATTGGATTCGACGTGACGGCGAATGGCATCCACTGCGCCTTTGCGGATCATGCGCTCCTGCACGTTGACGCCGCTCATGCGGGTCTGGGCGGAGAAGGGCACGAAGGTGGCGTTCAGCGCCTGCAGATCGCGTTCGCGCAGGTTGAAGCGCTGTTTGGCCAACACCACGATGCTGCGGCCTTCCGGCGTTTCGTCCGCCAGCGAGGCCAGCTGCGCGGCGTCCGCCAGTTCTTGCTCTTTCACGCCCGGCGCCGGCAGGAACTCCGAAGCCTGGCGGTTGCCCAGCGTGATGGTGCCGGTTTTATCCAGCAGCAGCACGTCCACGTCGCCGGCGGCTTCCACCGCGCGGCCGCTGGTGGCGATCACGTTGGCGCCGAGCATGCGGCTCATCCCGGCCACGCCGATGGCGGACAGCAGGCCACCGATGGTGGTGGGGATCAGGCAAACCAGCAATGCGACCAGCACGGTGATGGTGACCACGCTGCCGCTGCCGGCTGCTTCCACGCTGTATTGCGAGAACGGGAACAGGGTGGCGGTGGCCAGGACGAACACGATGGTCAGCGCCACCAGCAGGATGGTCAGCGCGATCTCGTTCGGCGTTTTGCGGCGCTTGGCGCCTTCCACCATGGCGATCATGCGATCGAGGAAGGTTTCCCCCGGGTTGACGCTGCACTGTACCACCAGCCAGTCGGACAGCACGCGGGTGCCGCCGGTGACCGAGGAGAAGTCGCCGCCGGATTCGCGGATCACCGGGGCGGATTCGCCGGTGATGGCGCTTTCATCTACCGAGGCGCCGCCTTCCAGCACTTCGCCGTCGCACGGGACGGTATCGCCGGCTTCCACCAGTACGATATCGCCTTTGCGCAGGCTTTCGGCGGCCACTTTCTCCGTGGCGCCGTCGCGGCGCGGGCCGGCCAGCTTTTTCGCCCAGCTGGTTTTCTTGGTGCCCCTCAGGCTTTCCGCCTGGGCTTTGCTGCGGCCTTCGGCCAGCGCCTCAGCGAAGTTGGCGAACAGCACGGTGAACCATAACCACAGGGCGACGCTGCCGGTAAAGGCGGCGGCGCCGTCGGTTTGGCCGGTGAGGATCGCCAGCCAGATGGCGGTGGTCAGAATGCTGCCGATATACACCACGAACATCACCGGGTTGCGCCATTGAACGCGAGGATCCAGTTTTTTCACCGCATCGATCAGCGCGGTGCGCACCAGGGCGGGTTCAAACAGCGCGCGTTGTTTGCGAGTCATCTCTTATTCTCTCTCTGTGACGTCGGTTAGTTTGCCAACCAAAGCTGCAAATGCTCGGCCACCGGGCCCAGCGCCAGCGCCGGCACGAAGGTCAGTGCGCCCACCAGCAATACGGTGCCGATCAGCAGGCCGATAAACAGCGGCCCATAGGTCGGCAGGGTGCCGTTGCCCGCCGGCTGGCGTTGTTTGGCGCTCAGCGAACCGGCGATCGCCAGCACCGGCAGGATCACCCCGAAGCGGCCGACAAACATGGCGAAGGCCAGCAGCAGGTTGTAGAACGGCGTATTGACGCTCAACCCGGCGAAGGCGCTGCCGTTGTTGTTGGCGGCGGAGGACAGGGCGTACAGCACTTCGCTGAAGCCGTGGGCGCCCGGGTTGAGGATGCCGGCGCGGCCCGCGTCGGTGCCGATGGCCAGCGCGCTGCCCAGCAACACCAGCGTCGGCGTGACCAGGATCGCCAGCGCGGTCATCTTCATGTCGTAAACGTCGATTTTCTTGCCCAGATATTCCGGGGTGCGGCCGATCATCAGGCCGGCGATAAATACGGTCAGCAGCACGAACAGCAGCATGCCGTACAGGCCGGAGCCGACGCCGCCGAACACCACCTCACCGATCTGCATCAGCCACATCGGCACCATGCCGCCCAGCGCGGTGAAGGAGTCGTGCATGGCGTTGACCGCCCCGCAGGACGCGGCGGTGGTCACCACCGAGAACAGGCTGGTGGCGAGAATGCCGAAGCGTGACTCTTTGCCTTCCATATTGATGTTGCTGTCGGCGCCCAGCGCGCTCAGGTGCGGGTTGCCCGCCAGCTCGGCGACCATCACCACCACCACCGCCACCACGAAGATCAGCGCCATCGCCCAGATCAGCGCGTGGCCCTGGCGGTTTTCACCGGCCAACTGCCCGAAGGAGAAGCACAGCGCGCAGGGGATCAGGAAGATGGCCAGCATCTGCACGAAGTTGGTCAGCACGGTTGGGTTCTCGAACGGGTGCGCCGAGTTGGCGCCGAAGAAGCCGCCGCCGTTGGTGCCGAGCATTTTGATCGCTTCCTGCGAGGCCACTGGCCCCATCGGCAGCGTTTGCTGCGCGCCTTCAAGCGTGGTGACGTGCAGGTAAGGCAGGAAGTTTTGCAGCGTGCCCTGGCTGACGAAGAACAGGGCGATCAGCAGCGCGATCGGCAGCAGCACATACAGCGTGATGCGGAACAGATCGGCCCAGGCGTTGCCGACGGTCTTGCCGGCGCGGCGGGTAAAGGCGCGGATCAGCGCAAAGGCCACGGCGATGCCGGTGGAGGCGGAGACGAAGTTCTGCACCGCCAGCCCGGCCATCTGGCTGAAATAGCTGAGGGCGCTTTCGCCGCTGTAGGCCTGCCAGTTGGTGTTGGTGACGAAGCTGACGGCGGTGTTGAGCGCCAGATCCCAGGAGAGGCCCGGGAAGCCTTGCGGGTTGAGCGGCAGCGAGCCCTGCGTCATCAGCAGGGCGAACAGCAACGCCAGGCCGAGCAGGTTGAACGCCAGGATTGCCAGCGCGTACTGCCACCAGTTCATCTCGGTGGCGCGGATGCCGCAGGCGCGCCAGACGCCGGCTTCCACCCCGCGCAGCGCAGGCAGCGGCTCACCTTCGATCAGGCGCGCCATAAAGCCGCCCAGCGGCCGGGCCAGCAGCAGAAGCACCAGCAGGAAGCTGGCGATCAGTAAAAAGGCTGAAGCCGCCATCAGAAATCCTCCGCGTTAAACAGGGCGTAGACCAAATAGGCCAACAGCAGCAGAACCAACAGCGCACCACCAATAACGCTGAAACTCACGGGACACCTCCAGAGGTGTTGTTTTTGATAGAGGCAGTGTAGGGAGCGGGGTAGAAAGAAGATGAAAAAATCGCGCGGGCGGGTGTAAAAAAAGTATAAAAATGGCTGAAATTTCAGCGGAAATTCAGCATTTCAACCATCAGGGCGGTGGCGAGGTTGCCCCCGATGGGGCAGGGAGGACGCACGTAAGCGGGAAATAACGAACCGGATAATAACCACAATGTAACCCATGGTAAGTTAAAAATTAACCTGGTTGTAACAAAATTACGAATCGTTGCGGCGATTAGCGATTTTTTGTGCGATTTAGTGGTCGGATGAGTAGTAAACTTTCATCAAGTGCGCTAAAATTTTGCTCAGTTACCAAATTACCGATTGTTCATTTGATACGCCGACGCCGTTTTCCCTGACAAATCAACGGCAGGCGTTTTTAAGGAGGTTCGCATGTCTACTACCTATCACGCTTATTCACTGCATCGGATTCTCCTGCGCCGCAGCGCAGTGGTTATCGCGGGCATTTTGGCCCTGCCGGTGATGCTGTTCCGCAGCGATCGCGGGCGTTTTTACAGCTACCTGCACCGCGTCTGGTCAAAAACCAGCGATAAGCCGGTCTGGCTGCAGCAGGCGGAACTGGCGTCCTGCGATTTCTACTGAGTCGCTGCCGATTCACGAAAAAACCCTCGCCCTGCGGCGGGGGTTTTTTTATGCCTTTGGCCGCCCCTATCAAGCGCAAGGTCGTATTCGGCAAGCCATTCTTCTACACTTTCCTCATCGGCCAACAACACGGGAGAGCGGTATGAGCGACAAGATCCCTATCGGCATCAGCGCCTGTTTACTGGGCGAGACGGTGCGTTTCGACGGCGGCCACAAGCGGCTGGCCTTTGCGGTGGAACAGTTGGCGCCCTATGTGCGCTTTGAGCCCGTTTGCCCGGAAATGGCGATCGGGCTGCCTACGCCGCGCCCGGCGCTGCGCCTGGTGAAACAGGCGCAGCCGTGGCCAGCGATGCGCTACAGCAACGACGCCGGCGTGGATCTGACCGAGGAGATGCGCGGCTTCTCCGCGCAGCGCGTGGCGGCCTTGCAGCATCTTTGCGGGTACATCGTCTGCGCCAAGTCACCGAGCTGCGGCCTGGAGCGGGTGCGGGTCTACAGCGAAAACGGCAAGGACTCGCGTAAAAACGGCGTCGGGCTGTTTACCGCCGAACTGCTGCGCCAGATGCCGTGGCTGCCGGTGGAAGAAGACGGACGATTGCAGGACGCGGCACTGCGGGAAAACTTCATTGAACGGGTATACGCGCTGTACGAGCTGAACATGCTGTGGCGTCAGGGGCTGACCCGCGGCGGGCTGATCGCGTTTCACAGCCGCTACAAGCTGTCGCTGCTGGCGCATTCGCAGCCGGCGTATCGCGAGCTGGGGCGCTTCGTCGCCGATATTCACCGCTGGGACTCGCTGGAGGCCTTCGCCGTGGAATACCGCAGCCGCCTGATGGCGCTGTTGGCGCACAAGGCGACGCGGCGCAACCACACCAACGTGTTGATGCACGTGCAGGGCTATTTCCGCCGTCAGCTCAGCGCGACGCAGCGCCAGGAGCTGGCGCACCTGATCGACCGCTACCGGCAGGGCATGCAGCCGCTGCTGGCACCGATCGCGCTGCTCAAGCATTACATGGCGGAATACCCCGATCGCTATCTGGCGGAACAACGCTATTTCGAACCTTACCCGGAGGCGCTGCGTTTGCGTTACGGCCATTGATTGACAAGGAGTTTTATGACCACGCATCTGGTCTGGTTGCGTAACGATCTGCGTATCACCGACAACAAAGCCCTGCACGCCGCCTGCAGCGATCCCGAAGCCCGGGTGCTGGCGGTGTTTATCGCCACGCCGCAGCAGTGGCGGCAACATGAGATGGCGCCGCGACAGGCGGCGCTGATCCACGCCAGCCTGGAGGCGGTGCAGCAGGCGCTGGCGCAAAAGGGCATTGCGCTGCATTGCCATGCCTGTGCGGACTTTGCCGCGTCGATCGACTGGCTGGCGGACTATTGCGAGCGGGAGCAGGTGGATGCGCTGTTTTACAATCGCCAGTACGAACTGAACGAACGGCGGCGCGATGTGCGGCTGGAACAGCGGTTGAGCGAGCGGGTGAGGTGCCACGGTTTCGATGACAGCCTGCTGTTGCCACCGGGCAGCGTGCTCACCGGCGGCGGCGAGATGTACAAGGTCTATACGCCGTTTCGCAACGCCTTTCTTCAGCGCCTGACCGAGTCCGACGTGAGCTGCCTGCCGGCGCCGCAGACCCGCGCCGGTGGCGCGTTACCCATGCCTGAGATGCCGGCGGCGTTTGATTATCCCACGGCAGACATCGGGGATGGCTATCCCGCCGGTGAGGAGGTCGCGCTGCAGCGGCTGCGCGCCTTTTGCCGCGAGCAGGTGCAGGATTACCTCCGGCAGCGCGATCTGCCCGCCCTCGCCGGCACCAGCAGCCTGTCGCCCTATCTGGCGATCGGTGCGCTGTCGCCGCGCCAGTGCTTCAACCGCCTGCGCGCCGAATGCCCGCAGCTGCTGGAAGATCGCGAGAGCGGCGCTTTCGCCTGGCTGAACGAGCTGATTTGGCGCGAGTTCTACCGCCATCTGCTGGTGGCCTATCCCGAGCTGTGTCGCCATCGGCCGTTTATCGCCTGGACGGACAAGGTGAGCTGGTGCGATGACGCGGCGAAGCTGCAGGCCTGGCAGCGGGGCGAAACCGGCTATCCGATCGTCGATGCCGCCATGCGCCAACTGAATGCCACCGGCTGGATGCACAACCGGCTGCGCATGATCAGCGCCAGTTTTCTGGTGAAAGATCTGCTGATCGACTGGCGCGCCGGGGAGCGCTATTTCATGTCGCAATTGCTGGACGGGGATCTGGCGGCCAACAACGGCGGCTGGCAGTGGGCGGCCTCCACCGGCACCGACGCCGCGCCGTATTTCCGCATCTTCAACCCGACCACCCAGGGTGAACGTTTTGATCCACAAGGCACTTTTATCCGTAAATGGTTGCCGGAACTGGCGGATGTGCCCGACAATGACATCCATCATCCCCATCGCTGGGCGGAAAAGCAGCGATGCCCGCTGAACTATCCGCTGCCGATCGTCGATCACAAGCAAGCGCGTGTAGAGACGCTGGCGGCGTTCGAGGCGGCAAAACGGGGAGAGTCTTGAGGCAACTGCAAGGAGCGACGTAATGATGAAAAAGGTGCTGGCCCTGTGTCTGAGCGGCTATTCCGCGCTGGCGATCGCCGGCTTTGACGTGGTGGCGCTGGGCGTCGACGGCGGCGTCAGCGACGGCAACCTGACTTCCTACCTGATCCGCAGCGACAATCAGCCGCAGTATGTGGCGCTGGACGCCGGTTCACTGCTGCCGGGCATCGCCAAAGGGCTGGAGAGGGGCAGCTTCCCGCAGGTGACGCCCGAGCTGGCCGCGCCATACACGCCGCAGGGCTATGTGTTCCGGCAGTTGATCGGCAGTTACTTTATCAGCCACGGCCATCTGGACCACGTGGCGGGGCTGATCGTCGGCTCGCCCGAGGACAATAAAAAAACCGTTTACGCCCAGGCGGACACCGTGCTGACCCTGCGTAATCACTACTTCAACTGGAAGGCCTGGCCGAACTTTACCGACGCCGGTAACGGCTCGCGGTTGGGCACCTACCGGCTGCAAACGGTGCGGCCGCAGCAGCGGTTTACCCTCGGCCTGACCGGGTTGACCGGCGTGATGTACCCGCTCAGCCACGATCGCTACCCGTCGTCGATGCTGCTGATTTCCAACGGCAGCGAGTTCTTTGCCTACTTCGGCGATACCGGGCCGGATAAGGTGGAGCAGTCACGCGATCTCGATACCGTCTGGCGCACGCTGGGGCCGCTTGTCGAGCAGAAAAAGCTCAAAGGTATGATTATCGAAACCTCGTACCCCAACGGGGTGGAGGATAAACATTTGTACGGCCATTTGACGCCGGCCTGGCTGCTGAAGGAGCTGAAGAACCTGACGCAGTACAGCGGCGGCGATGGCTCGCTGAACGGTTTGCCGGTGGTGATCAGCCACATCAAGCCCAGCCTGAAGCAGGGCGAAGACACGCGCGCCACCATTGCGCAACAGCTGGCGCAGGGCAACGATCTGGGCGTGAAATTCATCCTGATGGCGCAGGGCGACCGGCAGACATTTTGACTATGAAGAGAGAAGAGAATGCGTAACCTCGATCTGGAACAACTGATCAACACGGAACTGAACGCCGCGGCGTTTCAGGACTACGCCCCCAACGGATTGCAGGTAGAAGGCCGCCCACACGTGCAGCGCATCGTGACCGGCGTCACCGCCTGTCAGGCGCTGCTGGACGCCGCGGTGGCGCATCAGGCCGACGCGATTATCGTGCACCACGGCTATTTCTGGAAAAACGAGGCGCCGGCGGTGCGCGGCATGAAGCGCAATCGCCTGAAAACGCTGCTGACCCACGATATCAACCTGTACGGCTACCACCTGCCGCTGGACGCGCATCCGGTGCTGGGCAACAACGCGCAGCTGGCGCAGGCGCTGGGCATTCGGGTGATTGGCGACGTTGAGCCGCTGGTGCCGCACGGCGAATTTGAACAGCCGCTGACCGGCGAAGCGCTGCAGCAGCGTATCGAAAATCGGCTGGGGCGCGCGGTGCTGCACTGCGGTGATAACGCGCCTGAGCACATTCGCCGGGTGGCCTGGTGCACCGGCGGCGGTCAGGGCTTTATCGACAGCGCGGCGCGTTTCGGCGTCGATGCGTTCATCAGCGGTGAAGTGTCTGAGCAGACCATTCACAGCGCGCGCGAAATGGGCGTACATTTCTTCGCCGCCGGTCACCACGCCACCGAGCGCGGCGGCGTGAAAGCGTTGGGGGACTGGCTGGCCCAGCACCACGGCTTTGATGTGACCTTTATCGATATCCCGAATCCCGCCTGATTTTTTTCTTCCCCGGATCCAGCCCGGCCTGTGCGCCGGCTGAATCCTTTTATCGCGCTATTTCCTTATTTTCCTTATGGTTGCGTTCTATTGACAGCCGGGGCCGCGTCACGCATAACTGGTGTGTTTTTCATCGCGATAATAATAAGGAGAATAAGGGTGCAACAAGCACGTTATTACCTGTTGGGTGAGAGAGCGGTAGTGCTTGAACTGTCGCCGCCGGTGACCTTACCGAGCCAGCAGCGCATCTGGGCGCTGGCGGAAAAGCTGAATCACCACCCCGACGTGCGGGAAGTGGTGCCGGGGATGAATAACCTGACGCTGTTGCTGCATACGCCGCAGGCCGACGCCGAAGCGATGCTCGCATTGCTGCAGCAAGGTTGGGAAAGCAAAGAGAGCCTGACGCCGGAATCGCGCCAGGTGGATATTCCGGTGGTCTACGGCGGGGAGCAAGGCCCCGATCTGGATGACGTGGCGCGCCATACCGGCATGACGCCGCGGCAGGTGGTGGAATGCCACGCGGCGGCGGCCTACGTGGTCTATTTCCTCGGTTTTCAGCCGGGCTTCTCCTATTTGGGCGGCATGCCGGAACAACTGGCGACGCCGCGCCGCGCTGAGCCGCGTCTGGCGGTGGCGGCCGGCTCCGTCGGCATCGGCGGCGGCCAGACCGGCATCTATCCGCTGGTGACGCCCGGCGGCTGGCAACTGATTGGCCGCACGCCGCTGGCGCTGTTCAATCCGCATGAAATGCCGCCGACGCTGCTACGCCCGGGCGATAACGTGCGCTTCGTGCCGCAGAAGGAGGGCGTATGCTGATTATTCTGCGTGCCGGCATCTATACCACGGTGCAGGATTTGGGCCGCGAGGGATTCCGCCGCCTGGGCATCAGCACCGGCGGGGCGCTGGATCAACCGGCGCTGAAGATCGCCAACCTGCTGGTGGGCAATGCGCCTGAGGCCGCCGGGCTGGAGATCACCCTCGGTCAGTTCAGCGCCGAGTTTACCCGCTCTGCCTGGATCGCCCTGACCGGCGCCGGCTGCGACGCGCAGCTGGACGGCAAGCCGCTGTGGACCGGCTGGCGCTACCCGGTGAAAAAGGGGCAGCGGCTGGCGTTGGGCACGCCGAAACGCGGCATGCGCAGCTACCTGGCGATCTCGGGCGGTATCGCCGTGCCGGAAATGCTGGGCTCGTGCAGCACCGACATGAAAGCCGCCTTTGGCGGCCACGAAGGCCGTAATCTGAAAGACGGCGATCGGCTGCCGCTGGGCAAATCTGCCGCTCAACCGCAACATCGCTGCGGCGTGAAACAGCTGCTGTTCACCAACCGCATCCGCGCGCTGCCGGGGCCGGAGTACGCCGAATTCAGCGAAGAGGCGCAGGATACGTTTTGGCGCACCGCCTGGCAGCTCAGCCCGCAGAGCAACCGCATGGGCTACCGCTTGCACGGCGGTACGCCACTGGAGCGCACCACCGACCGCGAGATGCTGTCGCACGGCCTGCTGCCCGGCGTGGTGCAGGTGCCGCACAACGGCCAGCCGATCGTGCTGATGGCCGATGCGCAAACCACCGGCGGTTACCCGCGTATCGCCTGCGTGATCGAAGCCGATCTCTACCACTTGGCGCAGATCCGTCTCGGCGAACCGATCCACTTCGTTCTCTGCTCACTGACGGAGGCGCAGCGCGCCAAAGCCGAGCAGGATCTCTTCCTTCGACAGATTGCCTGGGGGTTACATGATCGTTGATTTGAACGCCGATCTCGGTGAAGGCTGCGCCAACGATCAGGCGCTGTTGCAATTGGTGAGTTCGGCCAACATCGCCTGCGGCTTCCACGCCGGCGATGCGCAGACCATGCGTCAATCGGTGCGCTGGGCATTGCAGTACGGCGTGGCGATCGGCGCCCACCCGAGTTTTCCCGATCGGGAGAACTTCGGCCGCACCCGCATGCAGCTGCCGCCGGAAACGGTGTACGCGCAGGTGGTGTATCAGCTCGGGGCGCTGGCGGCCATCGCCCGCGCCGAGGGTGGGGTGATGGTGCACGTCAAGCCGCACGGCATGCTGTATAACCAGGCGGCGGTTGAACCGGCGCTGGCGGAAGCGATCGCCCGGGCGGTGCAGGCGGTCGATCCGGCGTTGCGGCTGGTGGGGCTGGCCGGCAGCGAACTGATCCGCGCCGGGGAAAAACTCGGCCTGACCACTCGGCAAGAGGTGTTCGCCGATCGCGGCTATCAGGCCGACGGCACGCTGGTGCCGCGCGGTTTGCCGGGGGCGCTTATCGAGGACGACGAACACGCGCTGGCGCAAACCCTGGAGATGGTGCGCCACCACCGGGTGCGCAGCGTGGATGGCGTCTGGGCCGCCGTTCAGGCGGAAACCGTCTGCCTGCACGGGGACGGCGAGCATGCGCTGGCGTATGCGCGCAAGCTGCGGGACAGTTTTGTTCAGCAGGGCATCCGCGTCAGCGCGGAGCAGTAAAAGCAATAAAGCAAGACACAACATCACAAGCAAAAAACTATTAGAAAATATCGAGGGAAGACTATGGAACAGGCCGTGAATCTCTGGCCACTGATCGGCATCGCCGCCATCGTGGTCGGGTTTGTATTGCGTTTCAACCCGGTGCTGGTGGTGATCGCCGCCGGCATCATCACCGGTTTGGCGGCGCTGATGCCGCTGGACGTCATTCTGGAAAAGCTCGGCGAGGGCTTTCTCAACACCCGTAACCTGCCTCTGATCCTGCTGCTGCCGCTGGCGGTGATCGGCCTGCTGGAGCGCCACGGGCTGAAAGAGCGTGCGCAGGCGTGGATCGCCAAGATCAAAAGCGCCACCGCCGGCCGTTTGCTGATCGTGTACCTGTTCGTGCGCGAGATTACCGCGGCGATGGGGCTGACCAGCCTGGGCGGGCATCCGCAGATGGTGCGGCCGCTGCTGGCGCCGATGGCGGAAGGGGCAACGGAAAACCGCTACGGTGAGCTGCCGGAGCGTACCCGCCACCGCCTGCGCGCCATGTCGGCCGCGACCGACAACGTCGGGCTGTTCTTCGGCGAAGATATCTTCGTGGCCTTCGGTGCGATCATCTTCATGCACAACTTTATGCTGGAATCGGGCGGTATCCAGACCGAGCCGCTGCATATCGCGCTGTGGGGCATTCCGACCGCGATTTTCGCTTTCCTGATCCACGCGTTCCGGCTGTATCGGATGGATAAACAGCTGAGCGCCGAGCTGGCGCAGCTTAATCAGGCGGCGCTGCAGGTGAAGGGGGAGGCACGATGAACTTCCAGCAACAATATCTCTACTGGCTGGCCGGCGCGGTGCTGCTGATTGTGGCGGTGATGTCCTTCCGCGATCGCGCGAACCCACGCCGCATCACCACCGGGCTGTTTTGGGGGTTGTACGGCCTGGTATTCCTGGTCGGCGACTGGACTTACCGGCTGCTGGGCGACGTACTGGGCGAGGGCAGTAACGAGAAACGCATGCTGCACATCATCGTTGGCGGGGTAGTGGTGGTGATGGCCCTGATTGCCGGCTTCGGCGGCGTGCGCCTCGGCAGCTATCATCAGCGAACGCCGCAGGAGCGCGAGGCCAGCGCCAAGCGTTTGGGCAACAAGCTGTTTATCCCCGCACTGGCGATCCCGGTGGTGACGGTGATCGGCGTGCTGCTGTTCAACAACATTCCGGCGTTGCAAAGCGCGGTGTTCGGCAGCGGTAACCACGCGACGCTGATCACGCTGTTCTCGATGACCGTCGGCTGCCTGATTGGCCTGGCGATCGCGGTGAAAATGACCCATGAGAAGGCGTTGCAGCCGGTGCAGGAAGCGCGGCGCCTGCTGGATTCGATCGGCTGGGCGTTCATTCTGCCGCAGATCCTCGCCACGCTGGGTCTGCTGTTTACCGTCGCCGGCGTTGGCACCGCGATCTCGCATTTGACCCAGGAGTATCTGGCGGTCGATAACCGCTTTATCGCCGTGGCGGTCTACGCTATCGGTATGGCGGTGCTGACCATGGTGATGGGCAACGCCTTCGCCGCTTTCCCGATCGTTACCGCCGGCATCGGCATTCCAATCCTGGTGTTGCAGCACGGCGGCAACCCGGCGGTGATGGCGGCGATCGGCATGTTCTCCGGCTATTGCGGCACCCTGATGACGCCGATGGCGGCGAACTTCAACATCGTGCCGGCGGCGCTGCTGGAGCTGCCGGACAAGAATGCGGTGATCAAGGCGCAGGTGCCGACTGGCGTGCTGCTGCTGTTGGTTAACGTGTTCCTGCTGTATTTCCTGATGTTCCTGTAGGAGTAAGGATGCAAAACGTATTGATTACCGGCTTTGAGCCGTTTGGCGGCGAGCGCCTTAACCCCTCCTGGGAAGTGGTGAAGCAGCTCAATGATATGGAGCTGGTCGGCACACGCATCGTGGCGCGCCAGCTGCCGTGCGTGTTCGGCGCGGCGCTGGAGGCGCTCAATGCGGCGATCGACGAGGTGCAGCCGGTGATGGTGTTGGCTATCGGCCAGGCCGGCGGCCGCACCGATATCACGATTGAGCGGGTGGCGATCAACGTCGACGATGCGCGTATCCCCGACAATCAGGGGCAGCAGCCGGTGGACGAGCCGATCGTCGCCGGCGGCCCGGCGGCTTATTTCAGCACCTTACCGATCAAGGCGATGGTCAGTTCGATGCGCGAGGCCGGCATTCCGGCCGCCGTTTCGCAGACTGCCGGCACCTACGTGTGCAACCATGTCATGTATGGGCTGCTGCACCGTTTGAGCGGCCAGCGCGAGGTCAAGGGCGGGTTTATTCATATCCCGTACCTGCCGGAACAGGCGGCGGCGCACCCTGGTGCGCCGAGCATGGCGGCTTCGACGGTGTTGTTTGCTCTGGAGCTGGCCGTTTCCATCGCTTTGCAGGTGGAACACGACCTGAAAGTGGTGGGCGGCGCGACGCATTAATCAAGATAATCCCCGGCGCACCGGGCTGCGCCGGGCCTACGCAAGGAGTGGTCTATGCCGGAAGGACCGGAGATTCGCCGGGCGGCGGACAAACTGGCGGCGGCGGTGATCGATCAGCCACTGACCGCCGTCGATTTCGCTTTTCCCCAGCTGAAACACTACCGTCAGCGTCTGCTCGGCGAGCGCATCGTCGCTATCGAGGCGCGCGGCAAGGCGCTGCTGACCCATTTCTCCAATGGGCTGACGATGTACAGCCACAACCAGTTGTACGGCGTGTGGAAAGTGGCGGCGGCCGGGGAGACGCCGGAGACCAAGCGCGATCTGCGGGTGCGGCTGGAAACCGCCCGCAGCGCGATATTGCTCTACAGCGCTTCCGACATTACCGTCGGGCCGCGCGAGGAAATAGAACAACACCCGTTTTTGCAACGCATCGGCCCTGACGTGTTGGACATGTCGCTGACGGTAGATGATGTGGCGGAGCGGTTGCTGACGCCGCGTTTTCGCCGCAGGCAGCTGGGCGGCATGCTGCTCGACCAGGCGTTTCTCGCCGGATTGGGCAATTATCTGCGCGCCGAAATCCTGTGGCAGGCCGAACTGGCGCCGCAGCACAAACCGCAGGATCTGATGCCAGAGGCGCTGCGCCACCTGGCGGAGGCATTGCTGGCAGTGCCGCGCCTTTCCTACCAGACGCGTGGGCAGGCGGATGACAACCGTCATCACGGCGCGCTGTTTCGCTTCAAGGTATTTCATCGCAGCGGCGAGCCCTGCGAACGTTGTGGTGGGATGATCGTGCGCACCGAGCTGTCGTCGCGGCCGTTTTATTGGTGCCCGGGCTGCCAGAAATAGCTAAAAAAAACGCCGCCCGAAGGGGCGGCGCTGTGCGGTTTCAGCCGGGAAAGCGGCTTACTTGTTTTTCAGCTGGGATTTGAAATCACGCTCGGCATAGCCGGTGTACAGCTGGCGCGGACGGGCAATTTTGATGCCTTCGTCGTGCATTTCGTTCCAGTGGGCGATCCAGCCGATGGTGCGTGCGATGGCGAAGATCACGGTGAACATGGAAGAAGGAATGCCCATCGCCTTCAGGATGATGCCGGAGTAGAAGTCGACGTTTGGGTACAGTTTCTTCTCGATGAAGTACGGGTCGTTCAGCGCGATGTGTTCCAGCTCCATCGCGACCTGCAGCAGGTTGTCGTCTTTCTTGTTCAGCTCTTTCAGCACTTCGTGACAGGTTTCGCGCATCACGGTAGCGCGCGGATCGTAGTTCTTGTACACGCGGTGGCCGAAGCCCATCAGGCGGAAGGAGTCGTTCTTGTCCTTGGCGCGCTTGATGAATTCCGGAATGTGCTCGACGGTCTTGATCTCTTCCAGCATTTTCAGCGCCGCTTCGTTGGCGCCGCCGTGCGCCGGTCCCCACAGGGAGGCGATGCCGGCCGCGATGCAGGCGAACGGGTTGGCGCCGGAAGAGCCGGCGGTGCGCACGGTTGAGGTAGAGGCGTTCTGCTCATGGTCGGCGTGCAGGATCAGGATGCGATCCATGGCGCGTTCCAGCACCGGGTTCACCACGTATTCTTCGCACGGGGTGGCGAACATCATGTGCAGGAAGTTGCCGGCATAGGACAGATCGTTGCGCGGGTAAACGAACGGCTGGCCCAGGGAGTATTTGTAGCACATCGCGGCCACGGTCGGCATTTTGGACAGCAGACGGAACGCGGTGATTTCACGGTGACGCTCGTTGTTGACGTCCAGCGCATCGTGGTAGAACGCCGCCAGCGCGCCGGTCACGCCGCACAGCACCGCCATCGGGTGCGAGTCGCGACGGAAACCACGGAACAGATGGGTGATCTGGTCGTGGATCATGGTGTGGCGGGTTACGGTCGTCTTGAAGGTCTCGAACTCTTCCGGCGTTGGGGTCTCGCCGTACAGCAGGATGTAGCACACTTCCAGGTAGGAAGACTCTTTCGCCAGCTGCTCGATAGGGAAGCCGCGGTGCAGCAGCACGCCTTTGTCGCCGTCGATGAAGGTAATCTTGGATTCGCAAGAAGCGGTGGAGGTAAAGCCGGGATCAAATGTGAAATAACCTTTGGAACCCAGAGCGCGGACATCGAGGACATCAGGGCCCAGTGTCGGTGTCAATACGCCCAGTTCGATCGGAGCTTCGCTGTCGTTAATGGTTAGCGTCGCTTTCTTATCAGTCATTTACTGTCTCCTTAGCGCCTTATTTTAAAAACCACTAACAACTGAAATACCTTAAATCTCTGCAGGTTGCCCGCAAAAAAATGGTGCGGACGCTAACTCTGTGAGCGACTGCGCAACTGTGCGCGGGTAGGGTACAGAGTGCTGACCAGGCGAACGAGACGGGTGACCAGTTGTTAACGATTCATAGTAATTCGTTATAGTCTGTTAATCTTACCTATGAGCTGTTCGAAGAGATGTGAACCTATCCCAATAAACTGTTTTTATTTGCTTTCTTTGCTTTTTGACGCCGGCAAAATCGAGCGGGAAACAACGGCTATTGGGATAGGTTCGCCAAATACACTGTTGCATAACTCGAACCCGGGGGGAAGTGTATCTGCTGACCCGTAGCGCATCATAGGACCGTTTGTGCCCCTATATGTAATGGAAATGTTGATCTCTTGTCAAATCAGATAATTAATTTTGCACTAATTGTGAAATCCGTGATCTGAATCACTGTTCGGGGGAAATGTTATCAAAGCGGTTGTATGAGAATTGTAATCAGAATGTGATCCTCCTATACTGCCGCCAGGTCTCCGGATTACCCTGAAGTAGGAGCACCCAGCGTTATAAATGCGCGCCGTTTGAGCACAGAGGATGTTGATGTTTGAGCGCGTGACGTGTAAGGGTTTTAGGCTCTTAACGCTGTCTGATCCCCGCCCAGGCCCGGAGGAAGGAAAATAATAAGAGCTGTGTGGGCAAATACGTGAAAAAACAACGACCTGTCAACTTGGATCTGCAAACGATCCGGTTCCCCGTAACTGCGATAGCGTCTATCTTACACCGAGTCTCTGGCGTAATTACCTTCGTTGCCGTGGGTATCCTCCTCTGGCTGCTGGGCCTGTCACTCTCTTCCCAAGAGGGGTTCCTGCAGGCGGCCGCCATCATGAATAGCTTCATCGTCAAATTCATATTCTGGGGCATCCTCACGGCGCTGGCCTATCACATTTGCGGTGGCATCCGTCACTTGTTAATGGATTTTGGCTACATCGAAGAGAGTTTGGCCGCCGGTACCCGTTCCGCCCAGGTGGCGATCGGTCTGACCGTCGTGCTGTCAGTTCTGGCTGGAGTCCTCGTATGGTAAACAACGTTTCTGCATTAGGGCGCAACGGCGTGCACGATTGGCTGCTGCTGCGTGCTTCCGCGATCATCATCACCCTGTACGTCCTGTATATCCTGGGCTTTTTCGTCACGGCTCCGGAACTCACTTATGACATCTGGCGCGGTTTCTTCGCCACTTCCATTACGAAAGTGTTCACTCTGCTGACCTTGCTGTCGATTCTGGTGCACGCCTGGATCGGGCTGTGGCAGGTGCTGACGGACTACGTCAAGCCGCTGGCGGTTCGCCTGGTGTTGCAGCTGGCTGTCGTGGTCGCGTTGCTGGTCTATTTACTGTACGGAACAATCGTAGTGTGGGGTGCTTAAATGAAACTGCCAGTCAGAGAGTTTGATGCCGTCGTAATCGGCGCCGGCGGTGCGGGCATGCGTGCCGCGCTGCAAATTTCCCAAGCGGGCTCGACCTGTGCCCTGCTGTCCAAAGTTTTCCCGACCCGTTCCCATACCGTGTCCGCACAGGGCGGCATCACCGTCGCGCTGGGCAACAGCCACGAGGACAACTGGGAATGGCATATGTACGACACGGTGAAAGGGTCCGACTATATCGGTGACCAGGACGCCATCGAATATATGTGTAAAACCGGCCCGGAAGCGATTCTGGAACTGGAACACATGGGCCTGCCGTTCTCTCGTCTGGACGACGGCCGCATCTATCAGCGCCCGTTCGGCGGCCAGTCGCTGAACTTCGGCGGCGAGCAGGCGGCGCGTACCGCAGCCGCAGCCGACCGTACCGGCCACGCGCTGCTGCACACCCTGTACCAACAGAACCTGAAAAACCACACCACCATCTTCTCCGAGTGGTATGCGCTTGATCTGGTGAAAAACCAGGACGGCGCGGTGGTCGGCACCACGGCTATCTGCATCGAAACCGGTGAAGTGGTTTACTTCAAAGCCAAGGCCACCGTGCTGGCGACCGGCGGCGCAGGCCGTATTTACCAGTCCACCACCAACGCCCACATCAACACCGGCGACGGTGTCGGCATGGCGCTGCGCGCCGGCGTACCGGTGCAGGACATGGAAATGTGGCAGTTCCACCCGACCGGCATCGCCGGCGCGGGCGTGCTGGTGACCGAAGGCTGCCGCGGCGAAGGCGGTTACCTGCTGAACAAACACGGCGAGCGCTTCATGGAGCGTTATGCGCCGAACGCCAAAGATCTGGCGGGCCGCGACGTGGTTGCCCGTTCGATCATGATCGAAATCCGCGAAGGCCGCGGCTGCGACGGTCCTTGGGGCCCGCATGCCAAGCTGAAGCTGGATCACCTGGGTAAAGAGGTGCTGGAATCCCGTCTGCCGGGCATCCTGGAACTGTCGCGCACCTTCGCGCACGTCGATCCGGTGAAAGAGCCGATCCCGGTTATCCCAACCTGTCACTATATGATGGGCGGCATTCCGACCAAAGTGACCGGCCAGGCGCTGACCGTGAACGAGAAAGGCGAAGACGTGGTGATCCCGGGGCTGTTCGCCGTGGGCGAAATCGCCTGCGTATCGGTGCACGGCGCCAACCGCTTGGGCGGCAACTCGCTGCTCGACCTGGTGGTGTTCGGCCGTTCCGCCGGCATGCACCTGCAGGAATCGCTGGAAGAGCAGGGCGTGAGCCGTGACGCCAGCGACTCCGACGTGGAAGCCTCGCTGGACCGTCTGAACCGTTGGAACAACACCCGTTCCGGCGAAGACCCGGTCGAAATTCGCAAAGCGCTGCAGTCTTGCATGCAGCACAACTTCTCGGTATTCCGCGAAGGCGATGCGATGGCCAAGGGCCTGGAAGAACTGAAAGTGATCCGTGAACGTCTGAAGAACGCACGCCTGGACGATACCTCCAGCGAGTTCAACACCCAGCGCATCGAATGCCTGGAGTTGGATAACCTGATGGAGACCGCGTATTCCACCGCCGTGTCGGCCAACTTCCGTACCGAGAGCCGTGGCGCACACAGCCGCTTCGACTACCCGGAACGCGATGACGCCAACTGGCTGTGCCATTCGCTGTATCTGCCGCAATCGGAAAGCATGACGCGTCGTGAAGTGAACATGCAACCGAAGCTGCGCCCGGCATTCCCGCCGAAAGTGCGTTCTTACTAATTGCGGAGATCGACAGATGAAACTCGAATTTTCCATTTATCGCTACAACCCGGATGTCGACGACGCCCCGCACATGCAGGATTACACCCTGGAAGCGGAAGAAGGTCGCGACATGATGCTGCTGGATGCGTTGATCCAGCTGAAAGAAAAAGACCCGACCCTGTCGTTCCGTCGCTCATGCCGTGAAGGCGTGTGCGGTTCCGATGGCCTGAACATGAACGGTAAAAACGGCCTGGCGTGCATCACCCCGATTTCGTCGCTGCGTAAAGGCAACGCCAAGATCGTGATCCGTCCGCTGCCGGGCCTGCCGGTGGTGCGCGATCTGGTGGTGGATATGGGCCAGTTCTATACCCAGTATGAAAAGATCAAGCCATACCTGCTGAACGACGGCAAGAACCCGCCGGCGCGCGAGCACCTGCAGTCGCCGGAGCAGCGCGCCAAGCTGGACGGTCTGTACGAGTGCATTCTGTGCGCCTGCTGCTCGACCTCTTGCCCATCGTTCTGGTGGAACCCGGACAAGTTCATCGGGCCTGCCGGTCTGTTGGCGGCGTATCGCTTCCTGATCGACAGCCGTGACACGGAAACGCAAGAACGTTTAGATGATCTGGACGACGCTTTTAGTGTTTTCCGCTGCCATAGCATTATGAATTGTGTCAGTGTATGTCCTAAAGGCTTGAACCCGACGCGTGCGATCGGGCATATCAAGTCCATGCTGCTGCAACGCGGCGCATAAACGGAATGAGATGCTGCGCCGGGCTCTTTTCCGGCGCACATCCCATAGGGGAGGGAACCTCTAAAAACTGACCCGCGGCTGCGGCGCTATGCAGCCTGGTTCTTCCGCCGGTTTTTAGAGGTTCCTTGTAAGGGACCGCAAGGTCCATAACAGAACGTATCGGGCCGTCATGGCCGCAAGTACGTCGAGTGAACCGTTTTACGGCAAACCGTATTCATCACGGTAATTATGTTAACCACGGCGAAAACTAAAGCTTCAAAGCTTAAGGGATCATGATGCAGAACGGCGCAATGAAGGCCTGGCTGGATTCCTCCTATCTGGCGGGCGCGAACCAGTCTTACATAGAGCAGCTCTATGAAGACTTCTTAACCGATCCGGGTTCCGTTGAAGATAGCTGGCGTTCCATTTTTCAACAGCTACCAACCGCGGGTGTCAAACCCGATCAGCTTCACTCTCAAACGCGCGATTACTTCCGCCGCCTGGCGAAAGACTCCGCGCGCTACAATACCACCATCACCGATCCGGAAACCGACGCCAAACAGGTCAAGGTACTGCAGCTGATCAACGCCTTCCGCTTCCGCGGGCATCAGCATGCCAACCTCGATCCGCTCGGCCTGTGGCAGCGCGAGCAAGTTCCTGACCTTGATCCCGCTTATCACAACCTGACCGAAGCCGATTTCCAGGAAACCTTCAACGTGGGCTCTTTCGCCATCGGCAAAGAAACCATGAAGCTGGGCGATCTGTACGCCGCGCTGAAGCAGACCTATTGCGGGTCGATCGGCGCTGAGTACATGCACATCACCAACACCGAAGAGAAACGCTGGATCCAACAGCGCATCGAGTCGGTGGTGGGGCGCGCCAGCTTTACCGCCGACGAAAAACGCCGTTTCCTGAACGAGCTGACCGCGGCGGAAGGCCTGGAACGTTACCTGGGCGCCAAATTCCCGGGTGCCAAACGCTTCTCGCTGGAAGGCGGCGACGCGCTGGTGCCGATGCTGAAAGAGATGGTGCGCCACGCCGGTAAGAACGGCACGCGCGAAGTGGTGTTGGGCATGGCCCACCGCGGCCGTCTGAACGTGCTGATCAACGTGCTGGGCAAAAAGCCGGCCGATCTGTTCGACGAATTCGCCGGCAAGCATAAAGAACACCTCGGCACCGGTGACGTGAAATATCACCAGGGCTTCTCTTCCGACGTGGAAACCGAAGGCGGCATGGTTCACCTGGCGCTGGCGTTCAACCCGTCGCACCTGGAGATCGTCAGCCCGGTGGTCATGGGCTCGGTACGCGCCCGTCGCGATCGTCTGGACGAAGCGCGCAGCAACATGGTGCTGCCGATCACCATCCACGGCGACGCCGCCATCACCGGCCAGGGCGTGGTTCAGGAAACCCTGAACATGTCTCAGGCTCGCGGCTACGAAGTGGGCGGCACCGTGCGTATCGTCATCAACAACCAGGTTGGTTTCACCACCTCCAACCCGCTGGATGCGCGCTCTACCGAATATTGCACCGACATCGCCAAAATGGTTCAGTCGCCGATCTTCCACGTTAACGCGGACGATCCGGAGGCCGTGGCCTTTGTCACCCGCCTGGCGTTGGATTTCCGTAACACCTTTAAGCGTGACGTGATGATCGATCTGGTCTGCTACCGTCGCCATGGGCACAACGAGGCCGACGAGCCGAGTGCCACCCAGCCGGTGATGTATCAGAAGATCAAGAAACACCCTACGCCGCGCAAAATCTACGCTGACGTTCTGACCGAGCAGAAAGTGGCCAGCCTGGAAGATGCCACGGAAATGGTCAACCTGTACCGCGACGCGCTCGACCGCGGCGATTGCGTGGTTGAAGAGTGGCGTCCGATGAACCTGCACTCCTTCACCTGGTCACCGTACCTGAACCACGAGTGGGACGAAGAGTACCCGAGCAAGGTTGAGATGAAGCGCCTGCAGGAGCTGGCACGTCGCATCAGCACCGTGCCGGAAGCGATCGAAATGCAGTCGCGCGTGGCGAAAATCTACGCTGACCGCGCCGAGATGGCGGCGGGCAACAAGCCGTTCGACTGGGGCGCTGCCGAAACGCTGGCTTACGCGACCATGGCGGATGAAGGCATCCCGATCCGCATCTCCGGTGAAGACGCCGGCCGCGGCACCTTCTTCCACCGTCATGCGGTGGTGCACAACCAGAAAAACGGTTCCGTCTACGTTCCGCTGGCGAACATCCACAGCGGCCAGGGCGAATTCAAAGTCTGGGACTCCGTGCTGTCTGAAGAAGCGGTGCTGGCGTTCGAATACGGCTACGCCACGGCGGAACCGCGCACGCTGACCATCTGGGAAGCGCAGTTCGGTGACTTCGCCAACGGCGCACAGGTCGTTATCGACCAGTTCATCAGCTCCGGCGAGCAAAAATGGGGCCGTATGTGCGGCCTGGTGATGCTGCTGCCGCACGGCTATGAAGGCCAGGGCCCTGAGCACTCTTCCGCGCGTCTGGAACGCTATCTGCAGCTGTGCGCAGAGCAGAACATGCAGGTGTGCGTCCCGTCTACGCCGGCGCAGGTTTACCATATGCTGCGTCGTCAGGCGCTGCGCGGTATGCGCCGTCCGCTGGTGGTGATGTCGCCGAAGTCGCTGCTGCGTCACCCGCTGGCGATTTCTTCGCTGGACGAGCTGGCCAACGGCACCTTCCTGCCGGCGATCGGCGAGATCGACGACTTGGATCCGAAAGCGGTCAAGCGCGTCGTGCTGTGCTCCGGCAAGGTCTACTACGACCTGCTGGAACAGCGTCGCAAGAACGAGCAGAAAGACGTGGCCATCGTGCGTATCGAGCAGCTGTATCCGTTCCCGCATCAGGCCGTGCAGGCCGTGCTGGAACAATACTCGCACGTGCATGATTTCGTCTGGTGTCAGGAAGAGCCGCTGAACCAGGGCGCCTGGTACTGCAGCCAACACAACTTCCGTGAAGTGGTGCCGTTCGGGGCTTCTTTACGTTACGCAGGACGTCCGGCCTCCGCCTCTCCGGCGGTGGGCTATATGTCCGTACACCAGAAGCAGCAGCAGGCTCTGGTGAACGACGCGCTGAATATTGACTAATGTTCGCTCGCTTGCCGGCCGAGGGCCGGCAAGCAGATGATAAAAAACTTAAGGGAAAGCTAAATGAGTAGCGTAGATATTCTGGTTCCTGACCTTCCTGAATCGGTTGCCGATGCGACCGTAGCCACCTGGCACAAAAAACCGGGCGACAGCGTGCAGCGTGATGAAGTCCTGGTTGAAATCGAAACCGACAAAGTCGTGTTGGAAGTGCCGGCCAGTGAAGCGGGCATTCTCGATGCTATCGTGGAAGAAGAGGGCGCGACCGTACTGTCTCGCCAGCTGCTTGGCCGCATCCGTCCGGGCGATAGCTCCGGCAAGCCGACCGCTGAGAAGAGCCAGGAGAAAGAAGCCACGCCTGCACAGCGCGCTACCGCGAGCCTGGAAGAAGAAAGCAATGACGCGCTCAGCCCGGCGATTCGCCGCCTGATCGCCGAACACGACCTCGATGCCGGCGCCATCAAAGGCACCGGCGTGGGTGGCCGCATCACGCGTGAAGACGTGGAAGCGCACCTGGCCAAAGGCGGCGCCGCTGCCAAACCGGCCGCTGCTGCTGAAGCCGCACCGCAGCCTGCTCTGGCCGGCCGCAGCGAAAAACGCGTGCCGATGACCCGCCTGCGCAAACGCGTCGCCGAGCGTCTGCTGGAAGCGAAGAACAGCACCGCGATGCTGACCACCTTCAACGAAATCAACATGCAGCCGATCATGGACCTGCGCAAGCAGTACGGCGAAGCCTTCGAGAAGCGCCACGGCGTGCGTCTGGGCTTCATGTCCTTCTACATCAAGGCCGTGGTTGAAGCGCTGAAGCGCTTCCCGGAAGTGAACGCGTCGATCGACGGTTCCGACGTGGTTTACCACAACTACTTCGACATCAGCATCGCGGTTTCTACTCCGCGCGGCCTGGTGACGCCGGTACTGCGCGATGTGGACGCCATGAGCATGGCTGACATCGAGAAGAAAATCAAAGAGCTGGCCGTTAAGGGCCGCGACGGCAAACTGACCGTTGAAGAGCTGACCGGCGGTAACTTCACCATTACCAACGGCGGCGTATTCGGCTCCCTGATGTCCACTCCGATCATCAACCCGCCGCAGAGCGCCATCCTGGGCATGCACGCCATCAAAGATCGCCCAATGGCGGTCAATGGTCAGGTGGTGATCCAGCCGATGATGTATCTGGCGCTGTCTTATGACCACCGCCTGATCGACGGTAAAGAATCCGTCGGTTATCTGGTGACGGTCAAAGAGATGCTGGAAGATCCGGCTCGTCTGCTGCTGGACGTCTAGTAACCCTTGCCGGGCGCGGCATGCCGCGCCCGCACTCTGTGCTATGTGGCCGGAAAACCATGCGGTTTACCGCGTAATAATGGTCCGGCTAAAAACCTTCAGAACTGAATGGATAGAACATCATGAATTTACACGAATATCAGGCAAAACAGCTGTTTGCTCGGTATGGCATGCCGGCACCAACCGGTTACGCCTGTACCACTCCGCGTGAAGCAGAAGAAGCCGCATCCAAAATCGGCTCCGGCCCGTGGGTGGTGAAATGTCAGGTTCATGCTGGCGGCCGTGGTAAAGCGGGCGGCGTTAAAGTCGTCAACAGCAAAGAAGATATCCGTGCTTTCGCGGAAGCCTGGTTGGGCAAGCGTCTGGTGACTTACCAGACTGACGCGCTGGGCCAGCCGGTTCACCAGATCCTGGTAGAAGCGGCGACCGACATCGATAAAGAGCTGTACCTGGGCGCGGTAGTGGATCGTTCTACCCGTCGCGTGGTGTTCATGGCGTCTACCGAAGGCGGCGTGGAAATCGAGAAGGTGGCGGAAGAAACCCCAGAACTGATCCACAAAATGACCATCGATCCGCTGGCGGGTCCACAGCCTTATCAGGGCCGTGAGCTGGCCTTCAAACTGGGCCTGACCGGTAAGCAAGTCAGCCAGTTCGCCAAGATCTTCATGGGCCTGGCGACGCTGTTCCTGGAGCGCGATCTGGCGATGGTTGAGATCAACCCGCTGGTGATCACCAAGCAGGGCGATCTGGTGTGCCTGGACGGCAAACTGGGCGCCGACGGCAATGCCCTGTTCCGCCAGCCGGAACTGCGTGAAATGCGTGACCCTTCTCAGGAAGACGAGCGCGAATCCCGTGCGGCTCAGTGGGAGCTGAACTACGTTGCCCTCGACGGCAACATCGGCTGCATGGTTAACGGCGCCGGTCTGGCGATGGGCACCATGGACATCGTTAAACTGCACGGCGGCGAACCGGCCAACTTCCTGGACGTTGGCGGCGGCGCGACCAAAGAGCGCGTGACCGAAGCGTTCAAAATCATCCTGTCCGATGACAAGGTGAAAGCGGTTCTGGTTAATATCTTCGGTGGTATCGTACGTTGCGATCTGATCGCCGACGGCATCATCGGCGCAGTGGCCGAAGTGGGCGTTAACGTCCCGGTCGTGGTGCGTCTGGAAGGGAACAACGCCGAACTGGGCGCCAAGAAACTGGCGGACAGCGGCCTGAATATCATTGCTGCGACCAGCCTGACTGATGCGGCTCAGCAAGTTGTTGCAGCAGTGGAGGGTAAATAATGTCCATTTTAATCGATAAGAACACCAAAGTAATTTGCCAGGGCTTCACCGGTAGCCAGGGGACTTTCCACTCCGAACAAGCTATCGCTTACGGCACCAAAATGGTTGGCGGCGTAACCCCGGGCAAAGGCGGTACTCAGCATCTGGGTCTGCCGGTGTTCAACACCGTGCGCGAAGCGGTTGAAGCGACCGGCGCGACTGCCTCGGTCATCTACGTTCCAGCGCCTTTCTGCAAAGACTCCATCCTGGAAGCGATCGATGCCGGCATCAAACTGATCATCACCATCACCGAAGGCATCCCGACCCTGGACATGCTGACCGTGAAAGTGAAGCTGGACGAAGCCGGCGTGCGCATGATCGGGCCGAACTGCCCTGGCGTGATCACCCCGGGCGAGTGCAAAATCGGCATCATGCCTGGCCACATCCACCTGCCGGGCAAAGTGGGCATCGTTTCCCGCTCCGGTACCCTGACCTATGAAGCGGTGAAACAAACCACCGATGCCGGTCTGGGCCAGTCCACCTGCGTGGGCATCGGCGGCGACCCGATCCCGGGCTCCAACTTCATCGATATCCTGAAGATGTTCCAGCAGGATCCGCAGACCGAAGCGATCGTGATGATCGGTGAGATCGGCGGCAGCGCTGAAGAAGAAGCGGCAGCTTACATCAAAGAACACGTCACCAAACCGGTTGTCGGCTACATCGCCGGCGTAACCGCGCCGAAAGGCAAGCGTATGGGCCACGCCGGCGCCATCATCGCAGGCGGCAAAGGCACGGCGGACGAGAAGTTTGCTGCGCTGGAAGCGGCGGGCGTGAAAACCGTTCGCAGCCTGGCGGACATCGGCGACGCGGTAAAAGCGGTGCTGAAGCGCTAAGATCTTAGTACGAAATAACAATATCTCGACATGTTTGGCCACCCATTGGGTGGCCTTTTTTATGGGGGAAGATCAGAAATCGTTGAGTGCCTTGATCAGCGCGATCCGATCCTGCAGGCGGCGCTGTTGCACCGGATCCGCGGCGGTTTGCCGCTGTTTTTCCAGCGAGGTGAGGGCGGTGCGGTATTCGTCGGCGTTGCGGAACAGCGCGTCTTTGACGTTGATCGAGGCGACGTTGGTGTAGCGGCCATCGTCGGTGGTCGGCACCTGGATAACGCCTTCATTGAGCAGCCGTTTGACGATCGCCCGCTGCGGCTCGTACCCCTCCATGCCGACCAGCTTCCAGCGCTGCGGCGTCACGCCCTGATACTGGCCGTGTTTCACTTCCGCCAGGTAGCGCAGAGCCAGGTGGCGAATGGTGCCTTCTTCTTCACCGTATTGCGCTTTGCTGTCAAACAGTACCGGGAAGGATTGCCCCTCCAACGCGCCGCCCTTTTGCGTCAGGTGGCCCATGCGGTAACTGTTCATGCCCAGGCGGATCGGCATGTCGTCGGTGACCGGCGTGCCGTCCGCCAGGCGCAGATCGACGATGCGCGAACCGGCGGGCTGGCGCAGATCGATGGTGTAAGTGACGCCGTCGAAGAAATCGTTGGTGGAATATTTGGACGATCGCCGCGCCGGGTTAAAGCTGTAGGTGACGTCGCCCGGCTGCAGCTGATTGAAATAGTCGGCGGACCACTCCATGTAGCGTTTAAGCGCTTTGCCGTTGAGCTGATAAACGGTGATCTCGCCGCCGGCGTATTGGTAGTTAAAGGCGATGTCCTTGGCTTTGATGTCGCCGACGTTCAATTTGGCGCGATCGTTGTCGATCTGCAGGGCGATCACCTGAGCCAGCGGCGCATAGTGGCGGGCGGCCTGCTGGAACAGCGCGCTGATGCCGGTATCCTGCACGTGCACCTGGGGAATGCCGCGAAACTCGTCGGCGGGCACCAGATCGCTGCCGCTCAGCTTCGCCACGACCCGGTTGGCGTTGGCGCGCAAAATGTCATGGTACGGCTGGTAGAGCGCTTGCATGGCGCTGTCCGGCGCCAGCCCTTTGATCGGGTAGGTGTAGCTGTTTTTGTCGATCAGCGTGAATTTGCCGTCGCGGCGTTCAAACTGCAGGTCGATGCGCGACAGCGCGCGGCCGTATTTATCCGGCTCGGTGATGATGACGCCGTTAACCACCGCTTTGTCGATCTTAACATGCATGTGGCCGGCGACGATCGCCGCCAGCTCCGGGTTGGCGTTGGCGATGTCGGCCACGCCGGTGCCGGGGCGCTGGTTCTCGTTGTCGATGCCCATATGCGCCACCAGCACGATGGCGTCGACCTGGCCGTCGATTTGCCTGATGACCTGTTTCACCGCCTGCACCGGATCGGTGAAGTTCAACCCTTTGATGCGATCGGTGCCCTTGGCGAATTCCGCGGTCATCGGCGTGTCCATGCCGATAATGCCAATTTTCACCCCCTGGCGTTCGACGATGGTGTAGGCCGGCAGGTAGGGCTTGCCGTTGTCCCAGACGATATTGCCCGCCAGCGCCGCGCCTTTGAACTGCTTGAGCGGCGTAGCCAGCACCGGTAGGCCGAAGTCGAACTCGTGGTTACCCATCACCCAGACATCGTAATTGAGCGCGTTGAGGCCCAGCATCATCGGGCTGACGGCCTCATGCTTGAAGGTTTCGACGAAGTTGCCCTGAATGGTGTCGCCGGCGTCCACCAGGATCAGGTTGGGCTGCTCGGCCCGCACCTTTTTGACCTGAGTGGCTATCTGGCTCAGGCTGCCCGCCAGATTTTCCGTGTCGCTGGCGTAGTCCCAGGGCACGAAGGTGCCGTGCAGATCGGAAGTACCCAGCAGGGTGATATTTACCGTTTCGGCGGCCATGACGTTTCCCGAGAGTCCCAAGACAGAGGCAAAGATGATTTTTTTCATAAGTTATTGTCACTCAATGCAATTTTAACATAAGTGGTCATTTTGCTACAAAATCGCAACCTTTACGATCCCATCGCGAGAAATAGACTAATATTGGAGAGAGATTTGTTGTTTTGTGACTGCTATCACTGTCACGGCTTATTGGAAATAAAAGGTTAATTATGTCGCATAATAAGCGCGTAATAATACAATGGCGGCCATTTTAAATTACATTTATTTAACACAAAAATATCATTAAAAAACAATTAAACCATTGCGCAACATGACCCTAAGAAAATTACGCGAAATGTGCTGATGAATATGGAAATAAGATGCGGATAGGCTTAAATTGTCTCAGATCAAATTAGCCCGAAGTACCTCTTTCGGCTAAGATTTGACCTGTAACCAAAAGTCTAACCCACGTCACGTAAAAACCTATTTATTGTGTGGGATTGGGCGAGTATCATCCATGTTGTGATTATGGATGGTTGATCTTGTTGCATTTGTTACCCGTTGTCGGTTTTCAGTGGCGTGCTTGTCGGCGGCCCGAGGGGCTATTGGCCGAGTGTGCGGTTGAAAGCGGAGAAGCTGGATCAAATTTGTTGTGTTTAAGGGCATTCACTGCGGGGCGTTACTGGCGGCTTTGAAAGAAGCGTGCCGATAACCGCGTGTCGGAGTCTTCCTGCGAGGAGCAAGGAGTCAAGATGTTTGATATTGTCGAACTGTCGCGCTTACAGTTTGCTTTAACGGCGATGTACCATTTCTTATTTGTCCCATTAACGCTCGGTATGGCGTTCTTGCTGGCAATTATGGAAACGGTATATGTCCTGTCTGGCAAACAAATCTATAAAGACATGACCAAATTCTGGGGAAAGTTATTTGCGATTAACTTTGCTCTGGGTGTGGCCACCGGTTTGACCATGGAGTTCCAGTTCGGGACTAACTGGTCGTATTTCTCTCACTACGTCGGCGATATCTTCGGGGCCCCTCTGGCTATCGAAGGTCTGATGGCGTTCTTCCTTGAATCGACGCTGGTCGGCCTGTTCTTCTTCGGCTGGGATCGTCTGAGCAAGGTACAGCACATGGCGGTAACCTGGTTCGTGGCCCTCGGCTCCAACCTGTCCGCGCTGTGGATCCTGGTCGCCAACGGCTGGATGCAGAACCCGATCGCTTCGGATTTCAACTTCGAAACCATGCGCATGGAGATGGTCAGCTTCTCCGAACTGGTGCTTAACCCGGTTGCGCAGGTGAAATTCGTTCACACCGTGGCTTCCGGCTACACCTGCGGCGCGATGTTCGTGCTGGGCATCAGCTCCTACTACCTGCTGAAAGGCCGCGACATCGCCTTTGCCAAGCGCTCCTTCGCCATCGCTGCCAGCTTCGGTATGGCTGCCATTCTGTCCGTTATCGTTCTGGGTGATGAATCCGGCTACGAAATGGGCGACGTGCAGAAAACCAAACTGGCCGCTATCGAAGCGGAATGGGACACCCAGCCGGCACCGGCGTCCTTCACCCTGTTCGGCATTCCCGATCAGGACAAGATGGAAAACTCCTTCTCTATTCAGATCCCGTATGCGCTTGGCCTGATCGCCACCCGCTCCACGGACACTCAGGTCACCGGCCTGAAAGATCTGATGGCGCAGCATGAAGTGCGCATCCGCAACGGGATGAAAGCCTACCAGCTGCTGGAAGAGCTGCGCGGCGGCAACACCGATCCTGCGGTACGCGCCGAATTCAACAAAACCAAGCAAGACCTGGGCTACGGCATGCTGCTGAAGCGCTATACCCCGAACGTCACCGACGCGACGGAAGCGCAGATCCAGCTGGCGACCAAGGACTCCATTCCGCGCGTGGCGCCGCTGTACTTCGCCTTCCGCATCATGGTGGCCTGTGGCGTGATCATGCTGTTGATCATCGGCCTGTCGTTCTGGAACGTGATCCGCGGCCGCATCGGCCAGAAAAAATGGCTGCACCGCGCCGCACTGTACGGTTTGCCGCTGCCTTGGATCGCGATCGAGTCCGGTTGGTTCGTGGCGGAGTACGGCCGTCAACCGTGGGCGATTGGTGAGGTGCTGCCGACGGCGGTCGCCAACTCTTCGCTGACTGCGGGCGACATTCTGTTCTCGATGGGGCTGATCTGCGGCTTGTACACCCTGTTCCTGGTGGCTGAATTGTACCTGATGTTCAAGTTTGCGCGTCTGGGTCCAAGCAGCCTGAAAACCGGCCGCTATCACTTTGAACAACCGACTGCCGCCGTGCAGGAAGCGCGCTAAACAGGAGTCCACGTATGTTTGACTATGAAGTACTGCGATTTATTTGGTGGGTCCTGGTTGGCGTACTGCTGATCGGCTTCGCCGTCACCGACGGTTTCGACATGGGCGTCGGCATTCTGGTGCGCATCATCGGGAAAACCGATACCGAGCGCCGGGTGATGATCAACTCCATCGCCCCGCACTGGGACGGTAACCAGGTGTGGCTGATCACCGCCGGCGGCGCGCTGTTCGCCGCCTGGCCGATGGTCTACGCAGCGGCCTTCTCCGGCTTCTACGTCGCCATGATCCTGGTGCTGGCCGCCTTGTTCTTCCGCCCGGTCGGTTTCGACTACCGCTCCAAGCTGGAGAGCAGCCGCTGGCGCAACATGTGGGACTGGGGCATCTTCATCGGCTCCTTCGTGCCTGCGGTGGTATTCGGCGTGGCGTTCGGCAACCTGCTGCAGGGCGTGCCGTTCCACATGGACGAGTACATGCGCCTGTTCTACACCGGTAATTTCTTCCAACTGCTGAATCCGTTCGGTCTGTTGGCGGGCGTGGTCAGCCTGACCATGCTGGTCACCCAGGGCGCGACCTACCTGCAAATGCGCACCACCGGCGAGATCCACCTGCGTTCACGCGCTGCGGCACAGATCGCGACGCTGCTCATGGCGGTGTGCTTCCTGTTGGCGGGTGTATGGCTGGTGAAAGGCATCGACGGCTTCGTCGTGACGTCGGCGCTGGACACCATGGCGGAATCCAACCCGATGCGTAAAGAAGTGGCGCATCAGGCCGGTGCCTGGCTGATCAACTTCAACAAGTATCCGCTGCTGTGGGCGTTGCCTGCGCTGGGCGTGGTGCTGCCGTTGTTCACCATCCTGTTCTCGCGTCTGGAGAAGGGCGCGCTGGCGTTCGTCACCTCGTCGTTGACCATCGCCTGCGTCATCCTCACCGCCGGGGTCACCATGTTCCCGTTCGTGATGCCGTCCAGCACCGTGCCTAACGTCAGCCTGACCATGTGGGACGCGACCTCGAGCCTGTTGACGCTGAAAGTGATGACCGTCGTGGCGGCGATCTTCGTGCCTATCGTTTTGGCGTACACCAGCTGGTCGTACTACAAAATGTTCGGTCGCCTCGACAAGAACTACATCGAAAACAACAAGCATTCGCTGTACTAAGGATAAGGAGCTAAACCATGTGGTATTTTGCCTGGATTCTCGGAACGCTTCTTGCCTGCGCCTTCGGCATCATCACGGCGCTGGCGCTTGAGCAGAGCGAAGCGACCAAAGCTCAGCAAGACGGTAAGTGATGAGCTCGTCCGTGATTGACAAGCTGTACGCTGTCACCGACAAGGGCCCGATCCGGGCCCTTTCCCTGGTGCTGGCGTTGATTTTGGCGGGGTGCGTGTTCTGGGATCCGACGCGTTTCGCCGCCAAAACCAGCTCGCTGGAGATTTGGGAAGGGCTGTTGCTGATTTGGGCGGTGTGCGCCGGGGTGATCCACGGTTTCGGATTCCGCCCGCAGCGCAGCGTCTGGCGCGCTTTTTTCGCGCCGCTTCCCGCCATTGTGATCTTGTGCGCAGGATTACTTTACGTTTCTTTATAATCTCCCCGATGTCCCCTTGTTATGGGCCCTCACGGCCCATAATTATTTTCATTCCCATCTTGTAACCCATTCCCAACCCGATCCGTCTTGCGTATAGTAGCAGCGTTAAATTGCATTGCTGGGAAGTAGAGTGAGTAATACGTTGTTTCGATGGCCGGTTCGCGTTTACTACGAGGATACCGATGCCAGTGGTGTGGTCTATCACGCCCGCTACGTCGCCTTTTTTGAAAGAGCGCGCACAGAGATGCTGCGTCAGCACAACTTTCATCAACAGCAGCTGCTCAGTGAACAAGTCGCTTTTGTCGTCCGGCGCATGACGGTGGATTATCTGGCTCCGGCTCGTCTCGACGAGCAACTGGAGGTCCAGAGCGAAATCACCTGTCTGCGCGGGGCTTCTCTCACGTTTGCTCAACGCATTGTCAATTCTGACGGGGCTCTACTGAGCCAGGCAGATGTCCTGATTGCCTGTATTGATCCACACCAAATGAAGCCAAGAGCGCTTCCTAAGTCTATTGTCGCGGAGTTTAAGCAGTGACTGACATGAACATCCTAGATTTATTCTTGAAGGCGAGCCTGCTGGTTAAGCTTATCATGTTGATTTTGATATGCTTCTCGGTAGCCTCTTGGGCGATCATCATTCAGCGCACCCGCATCCTCAATGCGGCGACGCGTGACGCCGAAGCCTTTGAAGACAAATTCTGGTCCGGTATCGAGCTTTCCCGTCTGTACCAGGAAAGTCAGGCGCGTCGCGATAGCCTGACCGGTTCCGAGCAGATCTTCCATTCCGGCTTCAAAGAGTTCGCTCGCCTGCACCGCGCCAACAACCATGCGCCGGAGTCGGTGATCGAAGGGGCGTCGCGCGCGATGCGCATTTCGATGAACCGCGAGCTGGAAACGCTGGAAACCCATATTCCGTTCCTCGGCACCGTCGGTTCGATCAGCCCGTACATCGGCCTGTTCGGTACCGTGTGGGGGATCATGCACGCATTTATCGCGCTGGGCGCGGTGAAGCAAGCCACGCTGCAGATGGTGGCGCCGGGTATCGCCGAAGCGCTGATCGCCACCGCGATCGGTCTGTTCGCCGCTATCCCGGCGGTAATGGCCTACAACCGTCTCAACCAGCGCGTCAACAAGCTTGAGCAGAATTACGACAACTTTATGGAAGAGTTCACCGCTATTCTGCATCGTCAGGCCTTCTCCAGCGACAGCAAATAAGTAGGAGGTAGCATGGCGAGAGTACGTGGACGTAGTCGGCGCGAGCTGAAGTCCGAAATTAACATCGTTCCGCTGCTCGACGTGTTGCTGGTGCTGCTGCTGATCTTTATGGCAACCGCGCCAATCATCACGCAGAGCGTGGAGGTTGACCTGCCGGACGCCACCGATTCCAAAACGGTGTCCAGCGATGACAATCCGCCGGTGATCCTTGAGGTTTCCGGCGTAGGTCAATACACCCTGGTGGTGGATCACAACCGTATGGAGCTGCTGCCGCCTGAGCAAGTCGCGGCCGAAGCCAAGTCGCGTTTGGCGGCTAACCCGAAAACGGTCTTTTTGATCGGCGGTGCGAAGGAAGTCCCTTACGATGAGATTATCAAGGCATTGAATATTCTCCATCAGGCGGGCGTGGCTTCCGTGGGGCTGATGACCCAGCCGATCTGACCGTGAGGCGAACGGCAACCCGGTTCCTGCGCTGCGGCCCAGGAACCCCGTATAAGCAACACCAGTTTTTGGGAATCTATTTTGGTAAAGGCAACTGAGCAAAACGATAAGCTGAACCGCGCCGTTATTGTTTCGGTCGTTCTGCACTTCATATTGATTGCCCTGCTGATTTGGGGATCGCTGCAGGAAAAGGTCGACATGGGCGCCGGCGGTGGCGGTGATGGCACCGTGGTGGGCGCAGTGATGGTCGATCCTGGCGCGGTGGTGGAGCAATACAACCGCCAGCAGCAGCAGAGCAACGATGCGCAGCGTGCCGAGAAGCAGCGCCAGAAAAAGGCGGAGCAACAGGCCGAAGAGCTTCAGCAGAAGCAGGCGGAGCAGCAACAGCGCCTGAAGGAGCTGGAGAAAGAGCGTTTGGCGGCGCAGGAGAAAGCTGCGCAGGACGCCAAGGCGCAGGCTGAGCAACAGCAGAAGGCAGCGGAGCAGCAGAAACAGGCCGCCGAGCAGCAAAAAGCGGCGGAAGCCGCCGCAGCCAAGGCCAAAGAGCAACAGAAGGTCGCCGAAGCCGCCGCCGCCAAGGCGAAGGCCGAAGCGGAAAAGGTCGCCAAGGCACAGGCGGACGCGCAGAAGAAAGCCGAAGCGGAAGCCAAGAAAGAAGCGGCCGCCGCTGCCGCCGCCAAGAAACAGGCGGAAGAGGCGAAGAAAGCCGCAGCTGCCGCCGCAGAGCAAAAAGCCGCAGAGGCCGCGGAGAAGAAAGCGGCCGCTGAAGCCGAGAAAAAAGCCGCAGCGGAAGCCGAGAAGAAGGCTGCCGCTGAGGCAGAGAAGAAAGCGGCCGCCGCTGAGAAAGCTGCGGCAGCCAAGAAAGCCGCTGCGGACGCCAAGAAGAAGGCTGCCGCTGAGGCTGCGAAACAATCGGATGAAGTGAGCGATCTGCTTGGCGGCCTGGCGGACGGCAAGAACGCGCCGAAGGGCGGCGGTGCCAAATCGAAAGGTGATGGTAAACCGGCCGGGCAGGGCAATGCCAAGGCGGCAGGCGCCAGCGGGGCGGATATCAATGGTTATATTGGGCAGGTTAAAAACGCGATTGAAAGCAAGTTCTATGACGCCAGTTCGTTCGCCGGAAAAACCTGTGACCTGCGTATCAAGCTGGCGCCGGACGGCCTGCTGATAAGTGTACAACCGGCGGGAGGCGATCCGGCATTGTGCCAGGCCGCGGTATCTGCCGCCAAGTTGGCGCATATACCGAAGCCGCCGAGCGATGCCGTTTATCAGCATGTTAAGAATGCTACCCTTGAATTCAAACCTTAATAATGGTTGTTTGAGCTGAGTAAGATCACAGGGATGTACTAAGGTAACCAACAGGGATTATGTAGTTTTACGTAAGTTGGTTTGTTAAAATTCTGCTAATTTATCGCAGGCATCCCGCCTGGATAAGGGAGATGAGATGAAGCAGGCATTTCGAGTAGCGCTAGGTTTTTTAATTCTGTGGGCGTCCGTGCTGCACGCGGAAGTTCGCATTGAAATCACCCAAGGGGTCGACTCCGCTCGCCCGATTGGCGTGGTGCCGTTTAAGTGGGCGGGCCCAGGCACGCCGCCGGAAGATATCGGCAAGATTGTCGGCGCGGATCTGCGCAACAGCGGCAAATTCAACCCGATCGACGTGGCGCGCATGCCGCAGCAACCGACCTCCGCGTCTGAAGTGACGCCGGCGGCCTGGACTGCATTGGGCATCGACGCCGTGGTTGTCGGCCAGGTTCAACCTGGCGCCGACGGCAGCTACCTGATCTCCTACCAACTGGTGGACACCTCGGGTTCGCCGGGCACCGTATTGGCGCAAAACCAGTATAAAGTGACCAAACAGTGGTTGCGTTATTCTGCCCATACCGCCAGCGACGAAGTGTTCGAGAAGCTGACCGGCATCAAGGGCGCGTTCCGTACCCGTATCGCCTACGTCGTGCAGACCAACGGCGGGAAATTCCCGTATGAGCTGCGCGTAGCGGATTACGACGGTTACAACCAGTTCACGGTGCACCGTTCGCCTGAGCCGCTGATGTCACCGGCCTGGTCGCCGGACGGCAGCAAACTGGCTTACGTGACCTTCGAGAGCGGCCGTTCCGCGCTGGTGGTGCAAACCCTGGCTAACGGCGCAATCCGCCAGATCGCCTCGTTCCCGCGCCACAACGGTGCGCCGGCGTTCTCGCCGGACGGCAGCAAGCTGGCCTTCGCGCTGTCCAAGAGCGGGAGCCTGAACCTGTACGTGATGAACCTCGGCTCCGGCCAGATCACGCAGCTGACCGATGGTCGCAACAACAACACCGAACCGACCTGGTTCCCGGATGGCCAGTCGCTGGCGTTTACTTCCGACCAGGGCGGGCGTCCGCAAATTTATAAAATCAGCGCCAGCGGCGGTGCCGCACAGCGTCTGACGTGGGAAGGCTCTCAGAACCAGGATTCTGAAGTCAGCTCCGACGGTAAATTCCTGGTGATGGTGAGCACCAACAGTGGTGCACAACACATCGCCAAACAAGATCTTGGATCGGGCGCCGTTCAGGTTTTGACCGGCACCTTCCTGGATGAAACGCCTAGTATTGCGCCAAACGGCACCATGGTGATCTATAGCTCCACGCAAGGTATGGGCTCCGTGCTGCAGTTGGTGTCAACTGATGGGCGTTTCAAAGCGCGTCTTCCGGCAACTGATGGACAGGTCAAATTCCCTGCCTGGTCGCCGTATCTGTGATGCATGTGTAAATATGTATGGCAAACTATAAAAGGATCAAAGAAATGCAACTGAACAAAGTGCTGAAAGGGCTTCTGCTGGCACTGCCAGTTCTGGCTGTAGCAGCTTGTAGTTCTAACAAAAGCGCGAACAACGACCAATCTGGTATGGGCGCTGGCACTGGTATGGAAAACGGCAGCAGCAACCTGTCTTCCGAAGAACAAGCTCGTCTGCAGATGCAAGAACTGCAGAAGAACAACATCGTTTACTTCGGCCTGGACAAGTATGACGTTAGCTCCGAATTCGCTCAGATGCTGGACGCGCACGCTGCATTCCTGCGTAACAACCCGTCTTACAAAGTGACCGTTGAAGGCCACGCTGACGAACGCGGCACGCCGGAATACAACATCGCTCTGGGTGAGCGCCGTGCTAACGCCGTTAAAATGTACCTGCAGGGTAAAGGCGTTTCCGCTGACCAGATCTCTATCGTTTCTTACGGTAAAGAAAAACCAGCAGTACTGGGCCACGACGAAGCGGCTTATGCTAAAAACCGTCGTGCCGTTCTGGTTTACTAAGAGAATCGCATGAACAGTAACTTCAGACGTCACCTGTTGAGTCTGTCGTTACTGGTTGGCGTAGCGGCCCCCTGGGCCGCTACTGCCCAAGCGCCAATCAGTAATGTCGGCTCCGGCTCGGTCGAAGACCGCGTCACCTCGCTTGAGCGCATCAGCAATGCTCAAGGCCAGCTTTTAAACCAACTCCAGCAACAACTCTCTGATAACCAACGCGACATTGATTCTCTCCGTGGGCAAATCCAGGAAAGTCAGTATCAGTTGAATCAGGTGGTTGAACGCCAGAAGCAAATCTATCAGCAGATGGATAGCCTCAGCCAGGGTGGCGCTCAGAATGCGCCTGCGGCCGCGGGCGCTGCCGGTGGGGCAGCCGCAGGCGCATCTTCCGATGCGGGCAGCAGCGCGCCTGCAGCCGCGTCTGCAACGCCGAGCGGCGGTGATGAGAACAGCGACTACAACGCCGCTGTTTCTCTGGCGCTGGAAAAAAAACAGTATGACCAGGCGATTTCTGCCTTTCAGTCCTTCGTAAAACAGTACCCGAAGTCTACCTATCAGCCCAACGCCAACTATTGGCTGGGTCAGTTGTTCTACAACAAGGGTAAAAAAGACGACGCGGCCTACTATTTTGCGGTGGTGGTGAAGAATTACGCGAAATCACCGAAGGCGCCGGACGCCATGTACAAGGTGGGTATCATCATGCAGGAGAAAGGGCAGGCCGATAAAGCCAAAGCCGTGTTCCAGCAGGTGATTAAACAATACCCAACCAGTGCGGCGGCCAAACAGGCGAAAAGTCGCGTAGGCGGTTAATAGTCAGAAAAATGAGCCCAGAAGTTAGTCGATTTGACCGATTTCTGGGCTCATTCGCGTGAAGAACAAGCAGTTGAACGTATCAGTAAAAAATTTAGGTTGCGCTGCCAAGATAAATTAGTAATATATGCCGCCGTTGCCAAGACATCTTGCAAGATGTTAAAGCGGCAGGGAAATTGCGGGTCGTTAGCTCAGTTGGTAGAGCAGTTGACTTTTAATCAATTGGTCGCAGGTTCGAATCCTGCACGACCCACCATTCTTCGCGAATGGCTGCGATAGAGAATCGTAAAGGATGAGAACCGTAAAGGTTCGAGTCTCGCGCAGCGAGACAACATCACTCCGGTGATGGCCCGCAAGGGCGAGGCTAAAGGCCGAGTTATCCTGCACGACCCACCATTCTTTAAGAATGGCAGCTTCAGAATCGGTTTGATGTGGCAAGTAAAGGTCCGAGTCGAGTACCCGTCGAGTTGTCCTGAACATCCCCATCCTTGTTTTCCGCGAGTCGGTTCCAATAACCTATTCGCCATCAGCAGTAAACCACATCAGTGCGGGTCGTTAGCTCAGTTGGTAGAGCAGTTGACTTTTAATCAATTGGTCGCAGGTTCGAATCCTGCACGACCCACCACTCTTTAATAGAGCAAGGTGTTAAATCGTCAGGATGAGAACCGTAAAGGTTCGAGTCTCGCAAAGCGAGACAACATCACATCAGGTGATGGCCCGAAGGGCGAGGCCAAAGGCCGAGTT
>NZ_VOSN01000005.1:592479-695044 GCF_020858655.1 Serratia montpellierensis | reverse complement strand
AGAAAAAAGCGCCTTTTGGCGCTTTTTTCGTTTTTGTAACATCCAAACCTGACCTCATCTTCTCGCTAACATAGTTCACCGAGTCGTGCGGGTGAGATCCTGCGTTCAGGTTCGAGCATCACGCAGCGATACGACAACGCGCAGCGTTGCCCGCAGGGTGAGGCCACAGGCCGAATCAATCCTGCACGACCCACCCATTCAGAAAAAAGCGCCTTTTGGCGCTTTTTTCGCATCTGCGTCATCGCAATCTAAATCCGCTGCTTTCTCGTTTCAATACCACACCGATCGTCATCCCGCTCTTTTCTGAACGGCTATACGTTCTCGCCAGGCTGTTAATTCGCTGTGAACTGCGCGGTAACGCCTGTTTTTTTAATTCATTAAACAATAGGTGCGCAAATATGAAAATATCAGCGGACTTTTCGCGCAGTTTTAGGTATTTTGTTTAGTATATAAAACGAAGGGCGTTGCGGCAGGCGATATTCACGCGGCAGGCGCCCAGCCTAGCATGAGATTGCAGCGATGAGTGAAATGTTTGATGTCAATGCGGCGGTGTATCCCTTCCCGCCTAAACCGGTACCGCTGGACGTAGCCGAAAAAGCCTTTTATCGCGAGAAGATCAAAACCCTGCTCAAGCAGCGCAATGCGGTGATGGTCGCCCACTATTATACCGATCCGGAAATTCAGGCGCTGGCGGAAGAAACCGGCGGCTGCGTGGCGGATTCGCTGGAAATGGCGCGCTTCGGCAGCGCTCATCCGGCTTCTACACTGTTGGTGGCCGGCGTGCGTTTCATGGGGGAAACCGCCAAAATCCTCAGCCCGGAAAAGCAGGTGCTGATGCCGACGCTGTTTGCCGAATGTTCGCTGGATCTAGGCTGCCCGGAAGAGGAGTTTCAGGCGTTTTGCGACAGCCATCCCGATCGTACCGTGGTGGTCTATGCGAACACCTCGGCGGCGGTTAAAGCGCGCGCCGACTGGGTAGTCACTTCCAGCATCGCCGTTGAGCTGATCGAACACCTGGACAGCCTGGGCGAGAAGATCATTTGGGCGCCGGATCGCCATCTCGGCAGCTACGTGCAAAAGCAGACCGGTGCCGACGTGCTGTGCTGGCAAGGCGCCTGCATTGTGCATGACGAGTTCAAGACCCAGGCGCTGCGGCGTATGAAGGCGCTTTATCCGCAGGCGGCGATCCTGGTACATCCCGAATCGCCTCAGGCGGTGGTCGAGCTGGCGGATGCGGTGGGGTCTACCAGCCAACTGATTCAGGCGGCGAAAACATTGCCGCATCAACAGCTGATTGTCGCCACCGATCGCGGTATCTTTTACAAGATGCAGCAGGCCTGCCCGGACAAGGAGTTGTTCGAAGCACCGACCGCCGGAGAAGGGGCGACCTGCCGCAGCTGCGCGCATTGCCCGTGGATGGCGATGAATGGCCTGAAGGCAATTGCCGAAGGGCTGGAGCAAGGGGGCGCGCAGCATGAGATCCACGTGGACGCCGCGCTGCGTGAGAAGGCACTGGTGCCGCTGAATCGCATGCTGGATTTCGCCGCTCAGCTTAAGATGCAGGTTAAAGGCAACGCTTAACCGTTTAAAAGGATGACCTCATGAGCTTCTTCAGTACCAGCAATATTCTGGTGCACATTCCGCTGGGCGCAGGCGGTTACGATCTGTCGTGGATCGAAGCTATCGGCACATTGTTCGGGTTGCTGTGCATCTGGTATGCCAGCAAGGAAAAAATCATCAACTACCTGTTCGGCCTGATCAACGTCACGCTGTTCGCGGTGATTTTCTTCCAGATCCAGCTGTACGCCAGCCTGCTGCTGCAGCTGTTCTTCTTCGGTGCCAACATTTACGGTTGGTATGCCTGGAGCCGCCAGACCCAGGATAATCAGGCTGAGCTGCAGATCCGCTGGCTGCCGCTGCCGAAAGCGTTGGCCTGGGCGGCGGTCTGCGTCATCGGCATCGGCCTGATGACCTTTAACATCGACCGCGTGTTCGCCTGGCTGACGCAGGTTGCGGTGGCGGTGATGCAAGGGCTGGGGCTGAACGTGCAGATGCCTGAGCTGCAGCCGGACGCGTTCCCGTTTTGGGATTCGGCGATGATGGTGCTCTCCATCGTGGCGATGATCCTGATGACGCGCAAATACGTGGAAAACTGGCTGCTGTGGGTGGTTATCGATGTCATCAGCGTGGCGATCTTCGCCTACCAAGGGGTGTACGCGATGGCGCTGGAGTACGTCATTCTGACGCTGATCGCCCTCAACGGCTCCTGGCTGTGGATTAAGAGCGCCGGGCGCAACCGTTCCAATCCGCTCTCTTCCACACCGTAACAACGCAGAGGGCGCCGTGGTGGCGCCCTCTTGGCTTAGTGACGATGTCCCAGATGGGAATGCGCTTCGGCATGTGAGTGTTCACTCGGCTCCGGCGCCCGGTTGATACCGCAGTCCGGCGTCTCGCAGTGCTGGTACTCCATCTGAATGGTCACGTGGCCAATCTTGTAGTGTTCCAACAGATAAGCCTGAATGCGTTGCAACAGCCCATCGTGGTCATGCGGCGGGATCACCTGCGCATGCAGCGTCATCAGCTTCTGGTCGCCGATCTGCCAGACGTGTACGTGGTGGATGTTGCGCACTTCCGGGATATTCAGGCACAGGTCTTTTTGCAGCTTGGCGATGTCGATCTCCTGCGGCGTGCCTTCCAACAGTTCGTGGAAACTCTCCTTCAGCAGTCGCCAGGCGCTGCGCAGCACCAGACAGGAGACCAGTACCGACAGGATCGGGTCAATCGGCGTCCAGCCGGTGGCAAGAATGACGATGGCGGCGACGATGGCGCCCACCGAACCGAGCAGATCGCCCAGAACATGCAACGCGGCGGCGCGCACGTTGATATTTTTCTCTTCGCTGCCGCGATGCAGCAACCAGAAGGCGAACAGGTTCGCCAGCAGCCCCGCTATGGCGATGATCAGCATCGGGGCACCCATCACCGGCTGTGGTTCGAAGAAACGCCGTATCGCCTCCCACAGGATGAATACCACGATCACCAGCAGCGCCGCGGCGTTGAGGAAGGCCGCCAGGGTAGTGAGACGCAGATAGCCGAAGGTATGGCGCGCGTTGGGCTTGCGCTGGGAGAAATGTACCGCCATCAGCGCCACCAGCAGCGCGGCGGCATCGGTCAGCATGTGGCCGGCATCGGCCAACAGCGCCAGCGAGCCGGACAACAGGCCGCCGACCACCTCGGCCACCATAAAGACCGCGGTGACTAAAAAAGCGGTCAGTAGGCGTTTACTATTACTGTCTTTCGGCAAGTGTACGTGTGGAGTGTCCGACATTATTCATCCTTATGCATAGCGAAAGAGGGGGCGGCGGTGAGCAGAGCGTCCAGCTCCGGCACTATCTGCGCCACTAACGCCTTTAATTTAGTATAAGCGGCGGCGGCAAGCTCACCCCGACGTGCGGTATCCACCAGCTGCTGGCACAGCTGCGCAGCTTCCGGCAGCTGCAGCATCAGCAGACTGCCCTTGATGCGGTGCGCCGCCTGCTCCAGCTGTGGCCAGTCGCTCGCGGCGACGGCATCCGCGAGTCGCTGCCGGTCTTGCCGCAGCGTATCGCCGAGCGTCTGCGCCAGCCGCTGCAGCATGGCGCGATCGCCACCTGCCATTTCGGCCAGCGTTTGTCGCAGGTCAGTAAGGACTGACTTTTCTTCCTGAGCCTGCGGTTGCTGAGCCAATACCTGGCCGATCGCCGCCAGTGAAATCGGTTTGGTCAGGAAGTGGTCGATCGCCACCAGCCCTGGCGGGATGCGGGTAAACTCCTGCACGTCTGCCGAGCAGAGCACGATGCGGCAAGGCGGGCGCCGCAGCCGCTGTTCGTCGCGGCGGATCAGCCTGGCCAGCGTCAGGCCGTCCGGACGCGGCATGTTATAGTCAATAAACAGCAGATCGAACGGCTGCCGGCGCTGGGCCTTCAGCAGCGCATAGCCTTGCTCGAAGCGGGCGGGCTGCAGCCCGAAGTGGCGCAACTGGCGTTCCAGCAGCAACAAATTGGTGGGGTGATCGTCGATCAGCGCGGTACGCAAGGCGGAAGACGGCAGAGCAAAGGTATGCTCCTCCGGGGTGACAGCCGGCGCGGTACCGCTCAGCTCGACCGGTACCGTGACCTCGACGCGGGTGCCGACGCCCGGCTGCGACCGCAGCTCGATGCGGCCGCCCATTTGTTCGACGATCTCTTTGCAGATAGACAGCCCTAAACCGGTGCCCTGCACCGAGATGCGTTGCGCGCCGCGCGCGCGGTAAAACGGTTGGAACAGCTTGTCTATTTCATCGGCGGCGATGCCGCAGCCGCTGTCGTTCACCGTCAGATGCAATTCTCTCTGTCGATCATTCTGCGCGTGCCAGCCGACCTCGACCTGAATGGCGCCGCGCGGCGTGAACTTTATCGCGTTGTTTATCAAGTTGTTAGTTACCTGAAGTAAACGCTCACCATCAATAATCACCCCCTCCGGCAGCGCCGGATCCGCCAGCACGCTCAGCGTCAACGGCCGCTCGCCGATCAGCGGCCGGTAAAGGGCGTCGATGCGCGCTACCCAGGGGCGCAGCGCCACCGGTTTCGGCGCCAGCGTCAGCGAACCGGTTTCCAGCCTGGCGTGATCCTGCAGGTCGTTGAGCAGGTTGAGCAGCGAAGAGGCCGAGCTGTATATCACCGGCAGCCCTTCCGGCGCAGGTTGGCGTTTAAGCTCCAGCTCCAGCAGGCCGAGGATGGCGTGCATCGGCGTGCGTAATTCGTGGCTGACGGTGGCGAGGAATTTACTCTTCATGCGGTTTTCCGCCTCGGCGCGACGGCGCGCGTGCTCGAGCTCTTCGCGTTCGCGTTTTTCACGGCGCTGCAGCATGAAACGGCGCAGCGTCAACGCCAGCAGCAGCACGGTGGCGGCGGCCAGCAGCGCCAGCAGCCAGGTGGTCTGCGGCGGCATGCGGTTGTCGTTTACCGCGTCGATCAGATTGCTGCGATCGACGATCCACTCGTCGCGCAGCGATTGTAGGGTGTCCGCCGGGATCTGCATCAGGTTCTTATCGAGGATGGCCAACAGAAGAGGTTGATCGCGGCGCACGCCGAAGGCCACCGGGTAGGGGATGTTGTTGGCGGCAAAGGCCAGCTTGATGGCGCCGGAATAGCGCGACAGCGCCAAAAAGTTGGCGGAGATAACGTTATCCACCAGCGCATCCAACTGGCCGTTGGCCAGCGCATCATACATCGACTTGCTGTCGGCGAAGCTGATGGTTGGTTCCCGTTCCGGCACCAGCCCCTGCGCCAAATCGCCCTGCAACACGCCGATGCGCTTACCGGCCAAATCGCTCCAGGTCGAGATGCCGTTGGCGTATTGGCCGACGTAAACGCCCCACAGCGAACGGTGGATCGGCATGCTGGCGCCGTAGCGCGCCTTGACGCCGCGCGCCAGCGGCAGGGCGGCGCGGAAGCTGGCCTGGCCGGACTGCACCAACTCATCGGCCTGCTCGGCGTTGCGCGCCCACAGCGGCGCGAAACGCAGCCCGGTGTTTTGCGCGATGATGTTGAGAATGTCGATGGCGTAGCCACGCGGCTGGCCGTCGGAACCGCGGTAGGCGAACGGGAAGTTGTTCTCGATGGCGGCGTAGTAAACCACGCGGTGGCTCGCCACCCAGTTTTTCTCCATCGTCGTCAGATCGGCATTGCCGGTGTCGAGGTAGCTGGGGATTTTTTTGCTCCAGCGGCTCTGCAGGGCGTTCATCAGTTCCATCGGCGCGTCGGCGATGGCGGTGTCCAGCGTGTCTATCAGTCGCGGGTCGGCGGCGGCGAACACAAAGGAGAGGTTGCCCAGGTTCTCGTTGCTTTCAATCTGATAGAGCTGGCCGAGCTGCAGCTGATCGATGATAAAACTGGCGCTGGCCTCGTCGGCGATAAAGTAGTCGCTGCTGCCGTTGAGCAGCGAGTAGACCGCCTGCAGGTTGTTGTCGTAGCGCTGGATCTGCGATGCCACCGCCTGCAGGGCGCCGCCGGATTGCATGTCGGTCAGCGCGCCGATCGCGACGCGGGCGTTGGCGGAATTGAGCATCACCGGCCGATCGTTGCTGCGATCGCGCAATACGCGCAGGTTGCTGACGTAGTAAGGCTGAGAGATCTCCAGCCCGTGCAGCGCTTCGCTCTGCGGGATGCCGTACAGCAGATCGACCTTACCGTCGTGCAGCGCCTGCTCCAGCTGCGTCAGGTCGGCGAAGCCGTAAATGGCAAAGCGGATGCCGGTCACCTGCTGAATGTAGCCGAGGTAATCGGCGTTCAGTCCGTATAGATCGTCGTCCACGATGATGTTGTATGGGCTGGTGTTCTCACTGATGATGCCGATGCGCAGCGTTCGGTCGCGCCAGGGGTTTTTCTCGCCGACAATCAGCATGTTATCGGGGGTATTCAGATTGCTGACCAGCTGATAGCGCACCGGCTCTGCCGCCTGCGCCAGACCGCACCACAGCAGCAGCAGCAGCAGGGCGCGGCGCATCATGGCGCCAGCTCTTTAAACACCGCCACCAGCTCCAGCAGGTTGCCGGCACCGGTCTTGCGCTGGATGTTTTTCTTGTGCGTGCTGACGGTCTTGTTGCTGATGTGCAGCCGATCGGCGATCTGCAGGTTGGACAGGCCCTGGCTCAGCAAGCCCAGCACTTCGAGTTCCTTGGGGGTGAGCAGCCCGCCTTCCGCCATCGGCGCCTCTTCGGCCAGCGCGGCGGCGGGGAAGCTGGTTTCCCCGTCCAGCACCTGCTCGATCGCCTGCACCAGCTGCGCCAGCGAGCTGCCTTTATTGACGAAACCGTTGGCGCCGGCGGCGTGCGCCATGCGTGCATAGACATCGGCCTCCTGCGCGGTGTAGATCAGGATCGGTTGTTGCGGGTAGCGGCGGCGGATTTTTTTCAACAGCTGCAGCCCGTCGACCTGCGGCAGGCCGATATCCAGGATCACCAGGCCGAAAGCGGCCTCGGCCAGCAGGGCCAGCGCCTGAACGTCGTCGTGCGCCGCCTGCAGGCGGTAGGGACGGGATGATTTCATTAGCGCCGCTTCCAGTGCGACATGAACCACCGGGTGGTCATCAACTAATAACAGAGAGGGCATGTTCAACTCGGGTCGCTTTATATTCCGATCGCTAGCATAGCGAAAAAGGAGGCTCTGCGCTCCCCTGATGAAACAGCACAATCTGCTGTTAATTTGGCGGTTCCAGCGGAGGGGGGCAAAGGTGATTTACAGCGCCATTCCCACAGGCTAGATTGTTGGGATCTACACCGTTACGCACTGCGAAATACCCCTCGATACCGAATGGAAAAGCTATGAATTACCAAAACGACGATTTACGCATTAATGATATTAAGGAACTCCTGCCGCCGGTGGCTTTGCTGGAGAAATTCCCGGCCACTGAACGCGCAGCAAAGACGGTGTCCCAGGCCCGCAGCGCAATTCACAATATCCTCCGCGGCAGTGACGATCGCCTGCTGGTGGTGATTGGCCCTTGCTCTATTCACGATACCCAAGCCGCCAAAGAGTATGCAGGGCGCCTGCTGGCGCTGCGTGAAGAACTGAGCGGCGAGCTGGAAGTGGTGATGCGCGTGTACTTCGAAAAACCGCGCACCACCGTGGGCTGGAAAGGCCTGATCAACGATCCGCAAATGGACAACAGCTTCAACATCAACGACGGCCTGCGCCTGGCGCGCAAGCTGCTGGTGGAGATTAACGACAGCGGCCTGCCGGCCGCCGGCGAATTCCTCGACATGATCACGCCGCAGTACCTGGCGGATCTGATGAGCTGGGGCGCCATCGGCGCGCGCACCACGGAATCGCAGGTGCACCGCGAGCTGGCTTCCGGCCTTTCTTGCCCGGTCGGCTTCAAGAACGGCACCGACGGCACCATCAAGGTGGCGATCGACGCCATCAACGCCGCCGGCGCGCCGCACTGCTTCCTGTCGGTGACCAAATGGGGCCACTCGGCGATTGTTAACACCAGCGGCAACGGCGACTGCCACATTATCCTGCGCGGCGGCAAAGAGCCGAACTACAGCGCGGCGCACGTGAAGGACGTCAAAGCCGGTCTGAGCAAAGCCGGGCTGCCGGCGCAGGTGATGATCGACTTCAGCCATGCCAACAGCAGCAAACAGTTCAAAAAGCAGATGGACGTGAGCGCCGATGTTTGCGGGCAAATTGGCGGCGGTGAAAAAGCGATTATCGGTGTGATGATCGAAAGCCACCTGGTGGAAGGCAACCAGAACCTCGAAAGCGGCGAACCGCTGGTTTACGGCAAGAGCGTGACCGACGGCTGCATCGGCTGGCAGGACACCGAAACCGTGCTGCGCGATCTGGCGGCGGCGGTGAAAGCGCGCCGCGGTTAATCGCGAAAATGACAAGGGCTCGGCAGCGGGCCCTTGTTTTATCCTTGTCATTGCATTTCTCTATCTCCATCTTCCGTTAATATAAGGCTTACAATTAATAGGCCAATGAAATCATTAAGCGACCTCCTTCGCATTATTCCTATTTAATAAAAGAATAATTGTCACTGCTCATGGCATTGTGCTTATATAAGACGCTTTTTTATTCCACAAACCCCGCATGAAAAATAAGTGGGGAGTGGTATGACCTATTCCTTTCAGGACGAAAGAATTATGACAAGCAATACCTCGCAGCCGCTGGGGCTGCACCGGATTAAATTCCATGGGAAAGGTGGCGAGTACTTCGCTATTTGGTTAGTCAATGCATTATTGACCATTGTGACCCTGGGCATCTATTCCGCCTGGGCGACGGTGCGTCGGCGTCGTTATTTTTACGGCAACACGGAATTGGACGGCGATCGTTTCGATTACCATGCGCAGCCGCTGCAAATTCTGAAAGGGCGTCTGTTGGTGATCGGTGGCATCATCGTGTTTTATATCCTGCTGGCGGTGGCGCCACTGCTGGGGCTGCTGGCCTTACTGGCGTTGCTTGCCCTGCTGCCATGGGTGGTGATTCGCAGCTGGCGCTACAATGCGATTATGTCGAGCTATCGCGGCGTGCGTTTTAATTATGTTTGCCGCACCGGGCGTGCTTATTGGGCGCTACTGTTCTGCCCGCTATTACTGATTATTGGGCTTTATGTCGGCTTAATCATTTTGCTCAGTATTGGCAGCGGTTTTGACAGTATCAACGCCATCGGCCTGATTCTGGTGCTGACGCTGCTGTTGGCCGTGCCGGCATTCGCCGCCGTCAACGGTATTATTAGCGCGCTGCAGCACGATCTGTACGTTAATAATCTGTTCTTCGGCCGTACGCCGTTTATTGCCGAGCTGAAAAAGTCGGCCTTTATCAAATTTGCCTTGATCGGCCTGCTCATTTTCCTGCCGTTTATGTTGGCGGCGCTGGTATGTATGGGGTCGTTCATACTGTCGCTGTACCAAATGGTATTGATGGGCATACTGACGGATGAAACCGCCGACTTGCTGGTGTTGGAGAATATTGGCAGCCTGCTGCTGATGATGGTGGTGTTGCTGGTTGGCGCGTTGATCGCCGGCAGCTACCAGATCGTCGCCCAACGCAACTATCTGTATAACCAGGCGACGCTGAACGGCAACATCAAACTGCGTTCTTCCATGCAAACCCTGCCGTATATGGGGCTGTTGATCACCAATACCCTGATCACGCTGTTCTCGCTCGGCTTTGCTGCGCCGGTGGCGGAAGTGCGTCACGCCCGTTATCTGGCGGAGTGCACGGCGGTTGAAGGCGATCTGGCATTGCTGGACATCGCGTCGCATCAGGAAACCGCCAACAGCGCGGTGGCTGAAGAAGCGGTGCAGGCGCTGGATCTGGGCGGCAGCTTCTGAGGCGCCGATGATCCTTGAGGGCGCCTATCAGTTGCCGGGGCGGGCCGCACGTGAGGCGGCCCGTCTGCTGGTGAACGAAAGCGGCGAGGGCGTGACGCTGCAGCGGCAGGATGAGCAACGTTACATCCCCTTGGCTGACATCACCGTCTCTGCGGCGCTGGGCAATATTCCGCTGACGCTGACCTTCAAGGACGGTGCGCGCTTTGTGCCGGACGACGACGCGGCGTTTCGCCGCTGGTTCTATCAGCGCCGTTCGCCGGGCTGGGTGCATCGCCTGGAACGCCACAAACGCGGCGTGGCTCTGGCGCTGTTGATGACGCTGCTGGCGGTCGTGGCCTACGTTTACGTTGTGCTGCCGTGGGCGAGTAGCGAGATCGCCATGCACATCCCTACCTCGGTGGAACAGACGCTGGGCGAACACACGCAGACGTTTTTGAGCCAGAGCGGCTTCAAGCCTTCTGCACTCCCGGCCGAGCGGCAGCAGGCATTGCAGCAGCTGTTCCGGCAGGTGATGCCGGCCGAGATGCGCCAGGAGCGCACGCCGCTGTCGTTGAAGCTGATGGCGGTGCCCGGTGCGCCGAACGCCTTTATGTTGCCGGACGGTACGCTGGTGCTCAGCGATAGTCTGGTCGCCTTGTCGAAAAACGACGAGGGGCTGGCGGCGGTGATGCTGCATGAGATGGGGCATCACGCTCATCGCCACCCGATGCGTATGCTGGTGCGTTCGTCGCTGGTGGCCTTGACGCTGATGTGGATGACCGGCGACGTCAGCGGCATCGGCGACACGCTGCTGCAGTCCGCGTCCTTCGTGAATGAGATGCAGTTTTCCCGCGGGATGGAGCGCGAGGCGGATGCGTTCGCCATCGCTCAGATGCAGCGCCAGGGGCGTTCGCTGGCGGAAATGGCGGCGATCTACCGCGCGTTGGCACAGGCGCCTGAACGAGAACAGGCCGATGACTGGGCGTTGCCGGCCTGGCTCAGCACCCATCCGGCGATGCAGGAACGGCTGGAGGCGGTGAACGAGGCGATGGCGCAGCAGTAATAAAAAAGCCCCCGGCGAAAACCGGGGGCTTTTTCGTTAACGGGCGAAATTACTTCGCTTTACCCTGGTTCGCTACGGCCGCCGCTTTTGCTGCGATCTCGTCAGCGTTACCCAGGTAGTAACGTTTGGTTGGCTTGAAGTTCTCGTCGAACTCATACACCAACGGCACGCCGGTTGGGATGTTCAGCTCGAGGATTTCGTCTTCGCTCAGGTTATCCAGGTATTTCACCAGCGCGCGCAGCGAGTTGCCGTGCGCCGCAACGATCACGCGCTCGCCGCTCTTGATGCGTGGCAGGATCTCTTCGTCCCAGTAAGGGATAACGCGATCGATGGTCAGCGCCAGGCTTTCGGTCAGCGGCAGCTCTTGCTCGGTCAGCGAGGCGTAGCGCGGATCGTGGCCAGGGTAGCGTTCGTCTTCTTTGGTCAGCTCAGGTGGGGTCACCGCGAAGCCGCGACGCCATTGTTTCACCTGCTCGTCGCCGTATTTTTCAGCGGTTTCCGCTTTGTTCAGACCCTGCAGCGCGCCGTAATGACGTTCGTTCAGCTTCCAGGATTTTTCGGTCGGCAACCAGGCCTGATCCAGCTCGTCGAGGATGTTCCACAGGGTGTGGATCGCGCGCTTCAGTACGGAGGTGTAAGCGAAGTCGAAAGTGAAACCTTCTTCTTTCAACAGCTTGCCTGCGGCTTTCGCTTCGGTACGGCCCTTGTCGGACAGATCAACATCATACCAACCGGTGAAGCGGTTTTCTTGGTTCCACTGGCTTTCGCCGTGACGCACCAGAACCAGCTTAGTTACAGCCATAGCTTAACTCCTTAATAATCTGACATTTCAATGATAACGAAAATCATTATATTGCCGCGGGCCGGGGCTCGGCAATCGATAGTGTCTAACCATAGCCAATTTCTTGCCGCAAAGTAAGGGCTGGTGAAAGGAAAAAGCTGAATCGTTCAGGCTGGCGCTGCGAGGGGGAAACGGCGCGCCGAAATCGCGTCGGACGCGCCGTGGCGTGGGGGAAATCAGGTCGATTTTTTCAGACAGCTGCTCATGAAGGTTTTACGCGCGTCGCCCTTCAGATTCTTGGTCTTGGCGTCGGCGTTGCAGGTTTTCATTTTCTGCTGCTGCGGCGTCAGGGTTTTGCCCGTCGCGGCGGCGCCTTCAGATTTCAGGCAGGTGCTCATAAAGGTGGAGCGATCCGCGCCTTTCAGCGACTTGGTGGATGCCTGTTGGTTGCAATCGGTCATGCGTTTCTGTTGGGCCGCCTGCGCCGGCGAAGGCGTTTTTGTCGCCGTCGTCGCGTCGGCCGCCATCAGATTGGTGCTCAGCATTAAGCCCGCCAGCAATGGAAGTGCAGTAATCAGACGCATAGGTGTTCCTTCAGCTATTGATTGGCCGCCATCGGCCGAAAATTGTGACGTTGCACAAGGCGTTGTGCTTATCACGGTAGCCTGAGTGTAGTGCGCGCTTTGGAATAAGGAAAGGTGGGCGCCGGCGGGGGATTAGCGCTAAAAGGTAAGCATTTATAACAAATCGCCCCCGGCCGCGCGGCGAGGGGCGTGGCGGGTCAGATAGGATAAAACTGATAATGCGTGGCGCTGCGGTAGCGGCTCCCCGGCTGCAGCCAACAGTCCGGCTGCGGCCACTCGGGATGGTGCGGGCTGTCCGGCAAAAACTCGCTCTCCAGCGCCACACCGGCGTGGTTGGCATAGCTGCCCCCGTCGCGCGCCGGCGTGCCGGCCAGATAATTGCCGCTGTAGAGTTGCAGTGCGGGCGCATCGGTGAACACGCTCATCTGCACGTGCCCGTCGGCGGACCATAAATGGGCCGCCGGGCACTCCAGCGCGCCGCAGGTGCGGTGCAGCAGAAAAGCGTGATCGTAGCCTTTTACCCGCTGCTGGTCGCGGTCGCGCAGAAAATCCTGCAGCAGCGTTTTCGGCTGGCGAAAATCCATGCCGCTGCCGTCCACCGGCGTCAGCCCGGTACAGGGAATGCCCTCGGCGTCAACGGGCAGATAGCGATCGGCGAACAGCTGCAGCCGCTGGGCGCGGGCATCGGTGCCTGCGCCGTCCAGATTGAAATAGGCGTGGTTGGTCAGGTTGACCGGGCAGGGGCGATCGACCTGGGCCAGATAGCTGATTTCCACGCGATTGTCGGGGGTCAGGCGGTAGCAGACCTGCACGTCGAGATTCCCCGGGAAACCCTGATCGCCCTCTGCTGAATGCAACGCATAGCAGACCTGATGTGCATCATGCTGTACCCGGCGCCAGCGGCGGGCATGGAAACCGTCGGGGCCGCCGTGCAGCTGGTGGGCGCCCTGATTGGCGGCCAGCGCATGGGGTTTCCCGTCGATGGGCAGACTGGCGTTGGCGATGCGGTTGGCGTAACGGCCGACGGTGGCGCCCAGATAGGCGCCCTGACGTTGGTAGTCCGCCGGGCTGCGGCAGCCGAGCAGCAGCTCGCGCCTTTCGCCGGATTTGAGCGGCAAGACGGCGGACAGCCAGGTGGCGCCCCAGTCCATCAGAGTGACGGTCATGCCGCCGGCGTTTTGCAGCTGCGTCAGTTGATAAGGTTGCCCATCGGGGGCCGCTGCCGTGGTTGCCGTCAGCATGTACCGGCCCCTTGCGAAGCTTGGCAGACATAAAACGTTTCCCGCAATCCGTCGGTTTGCCGTGGATACTCGTGCGCCACGGCGGCACGCACCGTCTCCACGAGATCCTGCGGCATCAGCGCGACGATGCAGCCGCCAAAGCCGCCGCCGGTCATGCGCACGCCGCCGCGTGGGCCGATCGTCGCTTTGACAATCTCGACCAGCTTATCGATCGGCGGCACGGTGATTTCGAAGTCATCGCGCATCGAGGCGTGGGATTCCGCCATCAGTCGGCCCATGCGTTGCAGATCGCCGGCCGCCAGCGCGTCGGCCGCCGCCAGCGTGCGGGCGTTCTCGCTGATAACATGGCGCGCGCGTTTGGCCACTAACGGATCGAGCTGATGTTGACGGGCTTCAAACTGTTCGGCGCTGACGTCACGCAGCGCCTTGACGCCGAAGAACCGCGCCGCCTCTTCGCACTGTTTGCGTCGGGTGTTGTACTCGCTGTCCACCAGCCCGCGTTGCACATTGGAGTTGATGATCACCACCGCGACGCTATCCGGCATCGGCACCGCACGGGTTTCCAGCGAGCGGCAGTCGATCAGCAGAGCGCTGTCGCGCCGGCCGAGCGCGGAGATCAGCTGATCCATGATGCCGCAATTGCAGCCGACGAATTGGTTCTCCGCCTCCTGGCCGTTCAGCGCCAGCGCCACGCCGTCCAGCGGCAGCTGATAGAGCGCCTGCAGCGCCTGGCCCACCGCCACTTCCAGTGCGGCGGAGGAACTGAGCCCCGCCCCTTGCGGCACATTACCGGCGATCACCAGATCCGCGCCGCCGAAGTCGGCGTTGCGGCGCTGAAGGTGCTTCACCACGCCGCGCACATAGTCGGACCAGCGCTGATCGGGATGGTTGACGATCGGATCGTCGAGCGAGAATTGATCCTGCTGATTCTGATAATCGGCGGCGAGTACACGGATCTGGCGGTCGTCGCGTTTGGCGCAGGCGATAACGGTTTGATAATCGATGGCGCAGGGCAGAACGAAGCCGTCGTTGTAATCGGTATGCTCGCCGATCAGGTTCACCCGCCCCGGCGCCTGGATGGTCAACGCCGGCGCGTAGCCGAAGTGCTCGGTAAACAGAGAATGGGTAAGCGGTTTCAGGCTCATGCTTGGGCTCCGGCTTCACGGTAATGAATATCGCTGACGGCGCGCAGACGCTCTGCGGCCTGTTCGGCGGTCAGGTCGCGCTGGGTTTCCGCCAGCATCTCGTAACCGACCATAAATTTGCGCACGCTGGCTGAACGCAGCAGCGGCGGGTAGAAATGGGCGTGCAGCTGCCAGTGTCGATTGTCGGCACCGTTGAACGGCGCACCGTGCCATCCCATCGAATAGGGGAAGGAGCACAGGAACAGGTTGTCGTAGCGGCTGGTCAGCTTCTTCAGCGCCAGCGCCAGATCTTGGCTTTGTGCCGCGCTGAGATCGGTAATGCGCTGCACCGCCGCTTTCGGCAGCAGCAGCGTTTCAAACGGCCAGGCGGCCCAGTAGGGCACCACCGCCAGCCAGTGTTCGGTGTTCACCACGACGCGTTCGCCGGCGGCCAGCTCGCGCCGCGCATAGTCCAGCAGCAGCGGGGAGGCGTGTTCCCGGAAATAGTCGTGCTGCAGGCGATCTTCGCGCTCGGCCTCGTTCGGCAAAAAACTGTTGGCCCAGACCTGCCCGTGCGGGTGCGGGTTGGAGCAGCCCATCGCCGCACCTTTGTTTTCGAACAGCTGCACCCAGGGGTACTGCCTGCCCAGCTCATCGGTTTGCGCCTGCCAGGCGGCGACCACCTGCTCCAGCGCCGGCAGCGGCAATTCGGGCAGGGTCTTGCTGTGATCGGGAGAGAAGCAGATCACCCGGCTGACGCCGCGCGCGCTCTGACTGCGCATCAGCGGATCCTGGCTGTCGGGTGCCGGCGGCGTATCGCTCATCAGCGCGGCGAAATCGTTGGTGAAAACGTAGGTGCCGTGATAATCCGGATTGCGATCGCCGGTGACGCGCGCGTTGCCCGGGCACAGGAAACAGTCGGGATCGTGCGCCGGCAGCGTTTCCGTGGGGATGGCCTCTTGTTGGCCCTGCCAGGGGCGCTTGGCGCGGTGCGGTGAGACCAGCACCCACTGGCCGCTCAGCGGGTTGTAGCGGCGGTGTGGGTGGTCGATAGGGTTAAATTCCGTCATACGGTTCCTTTCTTGACGTCGACGAAGGTGTAATCGCTTCCAATTACCGCCTTGATACGCCCGTCACTGGACAGGGAGAGGTCATTGCGCAAAAAGATAGCATGCCCGCGGCGATAAAAAGGTGATCTAACGCGAAAAATGGAATCGTTTACACTTCATTGAAAAGCGACGAATGGCCGGAGATGAGCCGGTGGCTACGTGATTGAGGGGATTGCGGTGAGCTGCCGGTGATAGCGTTTTCACCTGGCCAACCGGCAGAGAGGGGCTCTCTGCCGGCGTCAGCCGTCAGGGGTGCTGATACAGCGGGTAGGTGAAGAACAGCAGATGGGTCAGGTTAAGCCCGAAATGGAACAGAATCGGCACCCACAGGCGGCCGCTCCACATCCATGCCAGGCCGTAGATCACGCCGGCCAGCGTCGCGAAGATCACCATCAGCATGCCACCGGCCAAATGCGCGGCGCCGAACACCAGGGCGGCGACGATCAGCGCCGGCCAGGCCCCCAGCCATTGGCTGAGGCGCTGTTGCAGGTAGCCGCGAAACAGCGCTTCTTCGGCCATGCAGACGAAGAACAGGTTCGCCATCACGAATGGCAGCATCCAGGCGGGCGCATGCAGTTCGATTTTTAAACCGCCCAGCGCCACGGCCAGCAGCAGCAGCGCCGGTACGCTGATGATCAATGCGATCCAGGAACCCGAGGCGACGCTTTTTTCCGCTTTATCGGTTCTGAACAGCGTGGGCAAGCAGGCGAACAGCAGGAAGGGCACCATCGCCTTGTCGAAATTGTAATACATGGTGAACGGCGCGCTGAGCGGGCCGGCTTTCTCGCCGTCGATCATCAGCTGGTTGTGGATGCCCGGCACCAGATGCAAGAACAGCGCGATGCAGCCGGCGACCACCAACCCTTCGAACGCGATCGCCAGATTACGCTGCGCGCGAAAATGGTGACGCAGCCCGGCCAACGCTACGATCGCCAGCAGATAACTCAGGCTGAGCGGCGTCAGTACCCCATGATACAGCCCCATGCCTGCCGAGGCAGCCAGGATCACCCAGGCTATCAGCCGATTAAACGGCAAGAAAAATAACGAAGCAGCCAGTACGCCCCACATAATATGTCCCTTTAAAATATGTACACGGCGCTCAGCGCCTTTGCGGCGTGCGATGATGGCGAAATTGAGCGCTAAAGCGGATAGTAGCACACCCAAATGACGCTAAAGGTCGGGGCAGTGACGGATTTGTGCATGATGCCGGCCCACACGACCGGCGACAACGCGGGTCAGCCTTTCATCCAGGCCTGCGAACGGGTGATTTCGGCCAGATTTTGCAAGGTATCGAGGCTTTGTTGGTGGATTTCCTGCGTGGGGGCCGCGCACAGGTCGTGCAGCACGGTCACCTGAAAGCCGGCGTCGTGCGCCTGACGCGCGGTGCTCTCGATGGCGAGCGGCGTGCTGACGCCCGCCAGCAGCAGATGATGGCACCGATGCTGCCGCAGCCAGGCTAACAAATTGTTACCGGAGAAGGCGCTGACCGCCGTTTTTTCAAACAGCAGATCGCTCTCTTCCTGATGCAGGTCGGGCATCCAGCGGCAGCCCGGGCTGTTAAGCCGCAGCGCGCCTATCTGTTTCAAATGGTTGAACAGCGGCGAGTGGGGCGGGATGTCATGATAATCGTCGGCGAATCCCACCCGCACCCAAATCACCGGGATTTTTCGCACCCGGGCGTAGGCCGCGGCGGCATTGACGTTGGCGAGCAGGTGGGTCGCCAGCACCTGTTCGCGGCAGTGGTTGGCGCGCCCTTTGGGCCCGATCAGATCCTCGATCAGGTCGATGATAATCAACGCAGCGGACATGGCGTCTCCAGAAAATGGCCTTCTTTCTTTCTATGATAAAAGGCCAAATGTGATGTGCTGCGGTGAAGTGTTGCCGGATATGTTTACGCCGCGCTTCAGGCGGAGGCCGCCTCCAGCCGTTGCTGTTGGTAGCCGTAGCCGCCCTCGCCGTCGGGCACGAAGCTGAGGCGGTGAGTGATGCACCGCGGCGCGTCTTCGGCATGGTGTGAGACGAACAGCAGCTGGGTGGCGCCCTGGCCAATCAGCACGTCGATGAAGCGACGCACCAGCTGGCGATTGAGTGGATCCAGCCCTTGCAGCGGCTCGTCGAGGATCAGCAGCGCCGGGTGTTTCACCAGCGCGCGGGCGATCAGCGCCAGCCGCTGTTGGCCCCAGGAAAGGCTGTGGAACGGAGCGTCGCCGCGCGCGCCGTCGAGCCCGAGCAGCGCCAGCCATTGTTCGGTCAGCTGCCGCTGACGATCCGAGACCGCCTGATAAATACCGATCGAATCGAAGAACCCCGACAGCACCACGTTGCGCACGCTGGTGTTGACGCGATAATCCAGATGCAGGCTGCTGCTGACGTAGCCGATATGGCGCTTGATCTCCCAGATGGTTTCCCCGCTGCCGCGGCGGCGGCCGAACAGCGTCAGATCGTTGCTGTAGCCCTGCGGATGATCGCCGGTGATCAAACTCAGCAGCGTGGACTTGCCGGCGCCGTTCGGGCCGACGATCTGCCAATGTTCACCGGGGTTAACCTGCCAGTCGAGATGATTGAGGATCGGTCGATCGTTATAGCTGACTACGCCGTCGCGCAGGACGATCAGCGGCCGATCCGCCGGCAGGGTCACCTTTTGCGTCGGATCCTCGGTCTCCGGCAGCGCCAGCCCGCTGAGGTTTTCGCTGTGCGCCAGCTGCGCCACCAGCGCGTCTGCCATCACCTGGCGGCGCGGCCCGCGGCTGGTCAGGGTGCAGTCCGCCAGCACGCCCACTTGCCGGACAAAATCCGGTATTTCGTCGAACCGGTTGAGCACCAGCACCACGGTTTGGCCCTGGGCGGAAAGTTCGCTCAGCAACGCGGCGAGCTGCGCGCGCGAGTGAACGTCCAGCCCGTCGAAGGGTTCGTCGAGGATCAGCAGGTCAGGCTCGGGCATCAGCGCCCGGCACAGCAGGGTTTTACGCGTTTCGCCGGTGGAGAGGTACTTGAAGCGGCGCGTCAGCAGGGCGGTGATGCCGAACTGCGCGGCCAGCCGCTCACAGCGCGCGGCGTCTTTCACCTCTTCCTGAATGATTTCCGCCGCGGTGCGGCCGGTGTCGTCCTCGTCCGCGCTGAGCAGATCGGTGTTGTTGCGTTGCCACTCGTCGCTGACCATTTTTTGCAGCTGTTCGAAGGAGATGCGCACCGCGTGCTGAAAATCGCTGCGCCGTTCGCCGCTCAGCAGAACCAGTTCGTCGGCCAGCGCACGCGCCAGGGCGGATTTGCCGCTGCCGTTGGCGCCGACGAAGGCCCAACTGTCGCCGGCCTGGATTTCCAGCGCGTCCAGCGTCAGGGTACGGGTATCGCTTAAGCGGAATGAACCTTGCGAAATGTGCAACGACGACATCACCTGTTCCTTTTTTTGCAATTATTTGCCTTAGAAATAGGCGCATTGCACGGTGATGTCAATCAGCAAAAACGCAACGTTACGTTGCGCTTAACACAACGTGGCGACAATCACGTGGTCGGCGTTGAACAGGGCGTGTACGGCGGCGCCGACGCTCAGCTGCAGGCGCTGCAGCTCCGCCGTCGTCAGGGTGGCGCACAGGGTTTCGCCCCCCGCCAGCGTCACCAGCACCTCGCTGTGTTCGGCCCCCGGCTGAATGCCGGCTACCACGCCTGCCAGCGCGTTATCCGCACCGGCATGCTCCGCCGTCTCGACGCTTAACCGCACCCAGGGCGCCTTGATCAGCGCCAGCACCTCTTTGCCCGGCGTCAGCTGCAACCGGTCGGCACTTTGTTGGGTGATGGCCGCCGTCAGGCGAGTGGTGCCGTCGTTCAACAAAATCGCCAGGTGCTGCTGCACCTGCTGATGATCGCGTTCGATCACGGTGCCGAAGAACTGATTGCGCGCGCTGGTTTGCAGCGAGAAGCGCGAGATGGCCGCCAGCAGGCTGTCGAGCGGCAGATCGTCCTGCTGCAACACGTCGAAAGCTTTTTGCTGTACCTGGCCCAGCAGGTCATAAAGCTGGATCAGCCGTTGGCCATAGTGCGTCAGCTGCGCGCCGCCGCCGCCTTTACCGCCGGTGGCGCGTTCCACCACCGTTTGTTCCGCCAGCTGGTTCATCTCATTGATGGCGTCCCAGGCGCTTTTGTAGCTGATGCCCGCCAGTTTGGCCCCCTGACTGATGGAGCCGGTGTGCTGCACCTGTTTCAGCAGCGCGATGCGGCGCGGATCGGCGAACAGCTTTTGCTGGAGTTTGAGAGTCAGAAGAATTTCGGCCTGCATTGCGCACATCCTGTCGGCAGCAAAAATCTTATTGTCGCCGATTTGGCGGCAAAGCGCCAAACGCCGTGCGTGGGAGAGCGGGGCAATAAAGACTGGCATTGCAATATTGTAATAATATAACATAACAGAAAACGATAAAGCTTTATTCCGGCTGCGGCCGATTTTTATTTCACCACAGGGATGCTCCACATGAGTACGACACGCCGGCGCCTTCGCGCGCCCAGTAAATCTTTATGCCTCGCCGCCGCCTGGGTCGGCGGTGCACTGGCGGCGCCGCTGGCTTTCGCCGCCGACTGCGATAAAGCCCGCAATGCCACGGGATGTGAAGAACATCTCACCGTGGAGGCGGCGGCGGCAGCCCCCACCGGGCGTTACGATGCGTTGAACGCCGTGAGCCGCAGCGCGTCACAGCTCGGGCTGAGCGCTCGGGAGACGCCGCGCAGCGTCGATATCATCAGCGCGCGGGCGATCCAACAGCGGGGCGATCGCTCGCTGGCCACCGCCGTCGAGCACGCCACCGGTCTGTCCGGCGTCGCTTCGCCAACGTTGTCCAACAACTTTTCCGCACGCGGTTTTCGGCCGATCGCCTGGCTGTATAACGGCGTAGAGATGCCCGGCAGCACGCTGCAACTGGGCGATCCGTCGCATTACGACAGCATCGAGGTACTGCGCGGGCCGGGATCGGCCTTGAACGGCCTGAGCGCCGCGGGCGGCAGCGTCAACCTGATCTCGCGGCGGCCGACCTTCAGCCGCCAGCCGGTTGAGCTTGATTATGGCTTCGGCAGCTACCGCAGCCAGCGTCTGCATCTGGGGGCCGGCGGCGCGCTGGTGGACGATGCGGTGGCGTACCGGTTGGACGTCAGCGGCAACGACAGCGGCAGCAACGTGCAGTATGAACGCGATCGGCAGAAGCGGGTTTCCGGCTCGCTGCTGTTTAAATTGACGGACGAAGCGTTGCTGACGCTGAGCCTGGACCGCATGCTCAACCGCACCAACAACCCTTACTACGGCACGCCGCTGCTGGACGGGCGCATTGCCGGCGAGCTGCGTGACATCAATTACAACAACCTGACCGACAGCCGCATCCAGAGCAACGCCACCGCATTTCAGGCCAGTCTGGACTGGTTTATGACGCCCGAAGTGGAGTGGCATAACCAATTCTATTACTACAGCGGCTTTCGCGAATGGCGCAACGTCGAGCGTTTCCGCGTCGCGGCGGCGGCCCGGCCCGGCGACGTCAACCGCGACTCCTTTGGCGCCCTGGCGCACGACGACGATCTGATCGGCAACCGCAGTTCGCTGGTGTTCGATCGGGCCATCGCCGGTTTCGATAACCGGTTGCTGGTCGGCTTCGATCTGAGTAAGCGGCATTTTCAGTACTACTCGAACGGTTTCCCTGGCTCCGAAGACGTACCGCTCGGCGCGCCGCCCAGAGAGCCGTTCGCTCAGGGCACCGCCAGCCAGCGTGCGCCGGTGCGCCACGTCACCCAGAATCAGTACGCCGCCTTTCTTGAAGACCGCTTCAGCCTGACCGAGCGTTTAGCGTTGCTGGGCCAGCTGCGCTACAACCATATGAACATGGACTGGCGCTTCCAGGGGCCGCAGGAAGAGAGCCGCGCCCACACTTATGTTTTCAGCACCTGGAGCCTGGGCCCCAGCTATGCATTGACCGATAACCTCACGCTCTACGCCAACTACACCACCGGTCAGGAGCCGGGCAACGATCTGTTCTTCCTCAGCCCAACGCAGACCGATCTGCCGCTGACGCGAGCGCGCCAGTGGGAGGCCGGCGTCAAAGGGCAGTTCTGGGGGAACAAGGGCGAGGCGACGCTGGCGCTGTACGAACTGCGCAAGGACAACCTGTTTGTGCCCGACGCGCAGCGGCCGGATGCGTTGAACGCGGTAGGCAGGCAGACGTCGCGTGGCATCGAGCTTGGCGTGGTGCTGCGTCCCGACGATCGTTGGGAGCTGGCCGGCAATGCCGCCTACACGCATGCCCGCTACGACGACTATCGCGGCGGCAGCCCGCTGCGCAGCTACAACGGCAATCGCCCGGCCTATATCCCGGACTGGACCGCCAACCTCAGCGTGCATTATCAGGCGACGGCGCGCCTGGGGCTGGCTTCTTCGCTGCGCTACGTCGGCAGCAGCTACAACGACGACGCCAACCGGCGCAAGATGCGCGCGTACACCACGCTCGATCTGGCGGCAGACTATCAGCTGACGCCGATCGTCGATGTCGGTTTTCGCATTCGCAACGCCACCAACCAGCTGTACGCCTATCAGCGCACCTACCCGGATCAGGCGCTGATCGCGCCGCCGCGCAGCTATGAAACCTTCGTGTCGGTCAGGTTCTGACGGCGTGAAACGATCGCTTTATCCGTTGTTGTGCGCCCTGGGATTGGGCGGGGGCGTGCCGCTGCCGGTCGATGCCGTCAGCCTGCAAAATTGCGGGGTAACGCGCGATTACCCGCAGCCGCCGCAGCGGGTGCTGGTTTACGCCAATCCGGCGCTGGAAAACCTGCTGGCGCTGGGGCTGGCTGGCCGTGCGATCGCCGTGGTCGGGTATGACCGCACGCGCGATCCCGCGCCGACGGCGCCGGCCGATGCGCTGCGGGCGCCCGCCAGCCCGGCGCCGCCCACGGCGGAAGCGTTGCTGCTGATGCAGCCGGATTTTGTCTATTCGGCCAGCTATTACTGGCTGCACAGCCCGGAAACGCCCGATCGGGCGCGGCTGGCGGAATGGGGCATCGGCACTTACCTCTCCCCCGGCGCCTGCAGCGGCCAGCAAAGCGCGATCGCCGCCGCGCTGACGTTTGAAGACATCTTCTCCGAGCTGCGGGAGCTGGCGCGCATTTTCAACGTCAGCCGTGCCGGTGAAGCGCCGATCGCGCGGCTGCGCGGGCAACTGCAGGCGTTTGAGGCGCAGCGCGCGCCGCTGCCGCATTTGCGTCTGCTGTGGTGGTATGCCGGCACGCAGACGCCCTACGTGGCCGGCTGCTGCGGCGCACCAGGTTTGCTGAGCCGCAGCATCGGCAGCGAGAACCTGTTCGGCGATCGGCCCGAGCTGTGGCCGACGGTATCCTGGGAGGTTATCGCCGCCCGCGATCCGGATGCGATCGTGCTTGGCGATCTGCCGCGCGGCGGCTTCGGCGACAGCGCAGCGGACAAGATCGCCTTTCTGGAGCATCACCCGCTGACCGCGACGCTGCGCGCCGTGCGTCAGCGGCGCTACGTGATCCTCCCCGGTTACGACATGGACCCTTCCGCCCGCACCGTGGCGGCGCTGGGCCGTTTGATTCGGGGCCTGGCGGCCTTGCCGCCGCAGGCTACGACTTTTTCCAACAAGGAACCTTGATATGACAGCCGTTTCATTATCTTCATCTTCTTCGCTCTCTTCACTGCTGGATGCCTGGGATCGCCAGCAGGCGGCCTACATCGCCGAGCGGGAAGCGCGTTTTAACGCCCAGCTGGAGGTGCTGGCGCTGGCCGCCGGCCAGGATTTTCACGTGGTGGATCTGGCCTGTGGCCCGGGATCGCTGAGCCTGCGCATTTTGCAGCGCTTTCCGCAGGCCAGGGTGACCGCCATCGATCTCGATCCGCTGCTGCTGGCGGTGGCGCGCGGTGCGCTGGCGGCATACGGCGATCGGATCCGCATTCTGCAGGCCGATCTGGCGGATCCGGCCTGTTTTGCCGCATTGTCCGGCCCCGCGCCGCAGGCGGCGGTGTCCAGCACGGCGCTGCACTGGCTGATGCCGGAGCAGCAGCTGGCGCTGTACCGCAACGTCGCCGAGCTGCTGGCCGACGGCGGCGTATTCCTCAATGCCGATCATCAGCGCTATGACCACCGTCAGCCACGGCTGAAGGCGTTGGCCGAGCGGCACGATGAGCAGACCCAGCAACGCGCCTGGGACAACGGCGTCGAGGATTGGGATCGCTGGTTCGCGAACGCACTGCAATCGCCGGCATTGGCCGCTTATCAGGCCGAGCGTGACGCGCTGTTCGCCGGCCGCCCGGTGCCGCCGCCGACGCCGGTGGATTTCCAGCTCGCGGCGCTTAGACAAGCCGGTTTCAGCGAGGTGGGGACGGTGTGGCAGCTGTTGGACGACTATGTGATCGCAGGCTGGAAATAACATGATCCGGTGGTTACTGCCCGGTCGTGAGGCCGGCTGGCTGCTGTTGCTGGCGGCGGCGTTGCCGCTGGCTCTGCTGGGCGCCACCTTGTCGGGGCCTGCGCCGATCGCGTGGCACGACGCCTGGCGCATCGTGCTCGGCGTTAGCGGCGGTGCGCAGACCGATGCCGAGGTGTATCAGCGCATCATCTGGTCGCTGCGGATGCCGCGCGCGCTGCTGGCGGCGCTGGCCGGCGCCGGGCTGGCGCTGGCGGGCACCGTGCTGCAGTCGCTGACCCGCAACCCGCTGGCCGATCCCTGGGTGCTGGGGATCTCCTCCGGCGCCGGTGTGGGGGCGGTAACGGTGCTGGTATTGGGGCTGGGGAGCGGCCTGCTGTCGGTGTCCGGCGGGGCGTTTATCGGCGCGCTGGGGGCATTTGCGCTGGTGATGTTGTTGGCCGGGCGTTCGCTGCAGGGGGAGTCCACGCTGTTTATTCTGGCCGGGGTGGCGGTGACGCAGCTGCTTTCTGCGTTGACTTCGCTGATCACCCTCTGGCAGGCAGACGCCAACGCCACGCGCGGCGTGATGTTCTGGCTGCTGGGATCGTTCAGCGACGCGCGCTGGCCGCAGGTCGGGCTGTGCGGGCTGGCGCTGGCGGCGGCGCTGCTGCTTTGTTGGCTGCGGGCGGGTGAGCTGGACGCGCTGGCGTTCGGCGGCGTGACCGCCGCTTCGCTGGGGGTGGCGGTGGCTCCGCTGAAGTTGCTGCTGTATGTGGTGACTACCGCGCTGACGGCGGCGATCGTCGCGTTCAGCGGCGCGGTGGGATTTATCGGGCTGACGGTGCCGCACGTCGCCCGGCGGCTGGTCGGCTCGCGGCATCGTCAGCTGTTGCCGGCCAGCGCGCTGTGCGGCGCGTTGTTCGCCGTGGCGGCGGACACCCTGGCCAGAACGCTGTTTGCCCCGCGCGAGTTGCCGGTTGGCGTGTTGACGGCGCTGTTGGGGGTACCGGTATTCCTGCTGTTGCTGTATCGGAAGGTCAATGCATGACGGTTGAAAAAACGCAATCCGGTCTGTGCGCCGAGGCGGTAAGTTGGCGAGTGGGCGAACGCACGGTGTTGGAAAACCTCAGTTTCTGCGCCTTGCCCGGTGAAATCACCGGCGTGCTCGGCGTCAACGGCAGCGGTAAATCCACGTTGCTCAAGCTGCTGGCCGGGCTGCAACCCGCCGCCGGCGGCCGCGTTTGGCTGGAAGGGCGCGAAATCGCCGCGTTTTCCGCGCGGGAGCGCGCCAGGCGCATCGCCTTTCTCGAGCAATCCGCCCCCGGCGCCTTCGCGCTGCCGGTGAAGGAGGCGGTATTGTTGGGGCGCCTGGCCCACATCGGCCGCTGGCGCGGTTTCGGCTCCGAAGATCGCCGCCTCGCCGGGCAGGCGATGGAACAAGTGGGCATCAGCCACCTGGCCGATCGTGATTGGCAACGGCTGTCCGGCGGTGAACGGCAGCGGGTGCACCTTGCGCGCGCGTTGGCGCAGCAAACGCCGTGGCTGCTGCTGGACGAACCCGCTAATCATCTGGATATTGCTCATCAGCAGCAGTTTATGGCCTTGCTGCGGCGGCTGAAGCTCAGCGTGGTGGTGACGCTGCACGATCTGAATCTGGCGGCCTGTTATTGCGATCGGGTCGCGCTGCTGCAGCGGGGCGGGATCTGTGCGGCGGGCACGCCGCAGCAGGCGCTGACGCCGGATCACATTCGCGCGGTATACGGGGTGGAGGCCCGGCTGGCAGCGCCCGACGGCTATGCGCCGCCGCTGATCTATTACCCTGCGGCAGGATGAGATCGGTCAAAAGGGCACGTTTGGCCGATCACAATTTCGCCTCGCTGGCTAAAATAACTCCGGTTTTAGCGATTTTTTTGGGTTAGAATAACCCGATATGCGGTGAAAGGCATTTGCCGCTCAATGGGCAGTTAAGCGAGGCTATCATGTTGGAATTATTGAAAAGTCTGTTATTCGCCGTGGTGATGGTGCCGGTGGTCATGGCGATCATTCTCGGTCTAATCTACGGTTTTGGCGAAGTGTTCAACGTCTTCTCCAAAGTGGGTCGTTCGAAAGAAAACCGCACCCAGCACTGACCGTTCCCCATCCCGATACCCGTCGGCATCGCCCGGCGGGCATTCCTCAAGTTATCTCACGCTTTGCCGATAAACCGCATGACAAGCTTTCGCGCAACGTTATATTATTTTTTATATAACGAAGAGTGATAATGCACGTTAACTTGCGGAGAAAAACAATGAAACAGCAATGGACCAAATGGGTTGGCGGGATCGTGTTGGCATCGGGCCTGGTGGCTCAGGCCTCGGCGGCGGAAAAGGTCACCGTGTTCGCCGCCGCGTCGCTGACCAACGCGCTGCAGGACATCGCCACCCAATATCAAAAAGGCAAGGACGTACAGGTGGTTTCTTCCTTTGCGTCGTCTTCTACGCTGGCGCGCCAAATTGAGCAGGGCGCTCCGGCCGACCTGTTTATCTCCGCCGATCAGCAGTGGATGGATTACGCCATCGATAAGCAGCAGGTGGTGAAAGACACCCGTTACACGCTGCTGGGCAACGAGCTGGTGCTGATCGCCGCCAAGAGCGATAAACAAGACAAGATTGCCATCGACAAGCAGACCGACTGGACCAAGTTGCTCAGCGGCGGCCGCCTGGCGGTGGGCGATCCGGATCACGTGCCGGCCGGCATTTACGCCAAAGAGGCGCTGGAGCATCTGGGCGCCTGGAGCGCGCTGGAACCGAAACTGGCGCGCGCCAACAACGTGCGCAGCGCGATGGCGCTGGTGGAGCGCGGTGAAGCGCCGCTCGGCATCGTCTACGGCTCCGATGCGGTCGCCAGCGACAAGGTGAAAGTGGTGGGCGTGTTCCCGGAAGACAGCCACAAACCGGTTGAATATCCGATGGCGATGGTGAAAGATCGTCAAACTCCGGCGGTCAGCGCTTTCTATACCTATCTGAAGAGCCCGGAAGCCGCCGCTATTTTCGAACATTATGGATTCACCCCGCGTAAATGATTCTGAGTGAGTACGAGTGGCAGGCGGTTGAGCTGAGCCTGAAAGTCTCCGGTTTGGCGGTGGTCTGCAGCCTGCCGTTCGGCATTTTGATGGCCTGGGTGCTGGTGCGTTGCCGTTTTCCCGGCAAGGCGCTGCTGGATGGCGTCATTCACCTGCCGCTGGTGCTGCCGCCGGTGGTGGTCGGCTATTTGCTGCTGATCGCCATGGGGCGGCGCGGCGTCATCGGCGAGTGGCTGTACGACTGGTTCGGCTTCAGCTTCAGCTTTAGCTGGCGCGGCGCCGCGCTGGCGTCGGCGGTGGTGGCGTTTCCGCTGATGGTGCGCGCTATCCGGCTGGCGCTGGAGGCGGTGGACACTCGGCTGGAGCTGGCGGCACGCACGCTGGGTGCCAACCCGTGGCGGGTGTTTTTCACCATCACGCTGCCGCTGTCGCTGCCCGGCGTCATTGTCGGCGTGGTGCTGGCCTTTGCCCGTTCGCTGGGGGAGTTCGGCGCCACCATCACCTTCGTCTCCAACATTCCCGGTGAAACCCGCACCATTCCGCTGGCGATGTATACGCTGATTGAAACGCCGGGGGCGGAGGCCGCCGCCGCGCGTCTGTGTGCGATCGCCATCGTGCTGTCGCTGGCTTCGCTGATGGTGTCCGAATGGCTGGCCCGCTGGGGCCGCAAACGGATGGGGGTGTAAATGCTGGAGCTGGACTTCTCGCAGCAGCTGGGCGACCTCAATCTCAACGTCCGCGCCGATTTGCCGGCGCAGGGCATCACCGCGATTTTCGGCCTGTCCGGCGCGGGCAAAACCTCCCTGATCAACGCCATCGGCGGCCTGACCCGTTTGCAGCAGGGGCGCATTGCGCTCAATGGCCGCACGCTGGTGGATACTGCCGCGGGCCTTTGCCTGCCGCCGGAAAAGCGCCACATCGGCTACGTGTTTCAGGATGCGCGGCTGTTCCCGCATTATCGGGTGCGCGGTAACCTGCAGTACGGCATGGCGGCCGGCATGCGCGCGCAGTTCAATACCATTGTCGAGCTGCTGGGCATCGGGCCGCTGCTTAATCGGCTGCCGCTGACGCTCTCCGGCGGTGAAAAACAGCGGGTGGCGATCGGCCGCGCGCTGCTGACCGCGCCGGAACTGCTGCTGATGGACGAGCCGCTGGCCTCGCTCGATCTGCCACGCAAACGCGAGCTGCTGCCGTATCTGGAGCGGTTGGCGCAGGACGTCAACATCCCTATCCTCTACGTCAGCCATAGCCTGGACGAGATCCTGCGCCTGGCCGAGCAGGTGATGGTGCTGGATCGCGGCGAGGTGCGCGCGTTCGGCGGGCTGGAAGCCGTCTGGGCCAGCAGCGCGCTGCGGCCTTGGCTGCAGCGTGAAGATCAGAGCAGCGTGCTGCGCGTCAGCGTGATTGAGCATCATCAACGCTATGCCATGACCGCGCTGGCGCTTGGCGATCAGCGGCTGTGGGTCAGCGGCATCGACGCCGAACTGGGCACCCAGCTGCGCATTCGCATCAATGCCGCCGACGTCTCGCTGGTGCTGCAGCCGCCGGTCAACAGCAGCATTCGCAACGTGTTGCCGGCCAAGGTGAGCGAGTGTCTGGACGTGGACGGGCAGGTGGAAGTGAAGCTGGCGGTCGGGGAACACGTGCTGTGGGCGCGGATCACGCCGTGGGCGCGCGATGAACTGGCGATCCGCCCTGGGCAGTGGCTGTACGCGCAGGTGAAGAGCGTGTCGATCAGCCGCGAGAGCCGCTAAGACAGGCCCTCCCGGCGGGAGGGCGAAAAAACTAGAGTACGCGGGTGCGGATCACCTCGGCGATGCCCGGCTGCAGGTTATCGGCGATCACCAGATCGGCGCGTTCCTTGATCGCGTCATCGGCGTTGCCCATCGCCACGCCCAAACCGACCGCTTCCAGCATGCTGATATCGTTGTAGTTATCGCCGAACGCCACCACCTGATCCATGCTCAGCCCCTGCGACTCCACCCATTGGCGCAGGCGCTTGCCTTTGCTGTTGCCGCCTTTGGCGATATCCACCTGATCGTGCCAGGACCATTCGCACGCCAACCCCAGCTCTTTCTCCACCGTGTCGGCAAACTCGCGCAGCGCCAGGGTATCGGCGTGCGAGGTGGCGAATTTCCAGATGGCCTGCGCGTCGTCGGCCGCCTGCGCCAGGCTGCCGACCTGCAGCAGCGTCGGGCGCTGCGCCGCCGGCAGGGTTTCGGCCCAGGCCAGAGAGCGGGTCACGTGGCCGCTCGGTTCCTGATACAGCATGGCGTCGTCAACGTACATCAGTCCGTGAATGTCGGTCTGTTTGAGCATCTGCAGTACCAGCTTGGCCTGCTCCTTCGCCAACGGGTCGGCGGCCAGCACCTTTTTCTGCTGAAAATCATACAGGTAGGTGCCGTTACAGCAGATGGCCGGCGTGTCTATTTGCAGCGCCTGGTAGAACGGATGGATGGCGACGTGATGGCGGCCGGTGACCACCACCACCTGGACGCCGGCGGCGCGCGCCTGCGCCAGCGCTTCCAGCGACTGCGGTAAGATGCGTTTTTGATTGTCCAGCAGGGTGCCGTCAAGATCGAGGGCGATGACGCGGTAGCTCATAGGGTTCTCGTTATCGTTAGCCATAAAATTAATCCGATGGTACACCGGATAGCCAATGGAGAAAACCGCGTGAGCTTCCGGTGCTAAGCAGGGTTGCCATGCGACGGATGTGCGGTAAGCTAGGAGCAATCGAACGGCCTGAAACCGGTTCCTCTTTTACCCTTTGCAAGGAGAACACATGAAGCAAATCGTTTATGTCGCCAGCCCGGAGAGCCAGCAGATCCACGTCTGGCAGTTGGACGACGCCGGCGCGCTGGCGCTGCTGCAAACCGTTGACGTGCCGGGCCAGGTGCAGCCGATGACCCTTCATCCGGACAAGACCCACCTGTACGTCGGCGTACGTCCGGCATTCGGCATCGTCAGCTACCGCATCGAGGCGGACGGCACGCTGCAGCAGGCCGGCATGGCGCCGCTGCCGGGCAGCCCGACCCATATTTCCACCGATTTGCAGGGGCGTTACCTGTTCTCCGCCTCCTACAGCGGCAACTGCGCCAGCATCAGCCCGATCGGCCACGACGGCGTGGTGACGGCGCCTATTCAGCAGATCGACGGCCTGACCGCGCCGCACTCGGCGAACATCGATCCGACCAACCAGCTGGTGCTGGTGCCTTGCCTGAAAGAAGACCGCATCCGCCTGTTCAACCTGAGCCTGGCGGGCCAGCTGACGCCACACGCGCAGGAAGCGGTGGCGACCGCCGCCGGCGCCGGGCCGCGCCATATGGCGTTCCACCACAACGACAAGTTCGCCTACTGCGTCAATGAGCTGGACGGTACGGTGGACGTGCTGGCTATCTCGGAAAACGGTGGCAAATACACCGTGACGCAGACGCTGGACATCATGCCGGCCGACTTCGACGGCACCCGCTGGGCGGCGGACATTCATATCACGCCGAACGGCCGTTTCCTGTACACCAGCGATCGCACCGCCAGCATTCTGACCATTTTCAGCGTTTCCGAAGACGGCGGCACGCTGAGCGTGGTCGGCTATCACCCGACCGAAACGCAGTCGCGCGGTTTCAATATCGATCACAGCGGCCGCTTCGTGATTTCGTCCGGTCAGAAGTCCGATCACATCGCGGTGTATGAAATTGACCAGGCCAGTGGCGAGCTGACCACGCTGGCGCGTTATCCGGTGGGCAAAGGCCCGATGTGGGTGAGCGTGCTGGCGAAGTAATTCGGCGGTCAGACGAGTATGGAAAAAGCGCGGTTCGGTTGAACCGCGCTTTTTTATTGGCGGCGGATCAGTTGAACGTCACCGTCAGCGTGGCGCTGCCGAGGCTGTGGAAGTGGACGTTGAAGCCCACCAGCGCGCCGCTGGAACCTTCATCCACCTCAATGCTTTCCACGTCCAGCGCATGCACGGTGAACTGGTAGCGGTGGCTCTCGCCCTCTGGCGGCGCCGCGCCGCCGTAGCCGGCCGAGCCAAAATCGGTGCGGGTCTGCAGTGCGCCGGCGGGCAGCGGGGCTTTGCCGGAGCCCGCGCCCTGCGGCAGCTCGCGCACGTCGGCGGGAATGTTGGCCACGATCCAGTGCCACCAGCCGGAGCCGGTTGGGGCATCGGGATCGTAAACGGCGATTACGAAGCTCTTGGTGCCGGCCGGCACGCCGTCCCAGGCCAGGTGCGGCGACAGGTTATCGCCGTGGTAGCCCATGCCGTTGAAGACCTGCGCCTGCGGCAGCTTGCCGCCGTCCTGCAGATCGTTGCTGTACAAACGAAAAGCCATAGTGACTCCCAGTTGTCGATAAACGCGGACCCTTAAGCTAGATCGTTTCGCCGTGACAATACAAGCGGGATTGCCATTCGCCAACGGCGGCGCGGATCGGTTACCATGGCCGCATCTTCCTCCCTACAGACCGCCGGATAGCCAAACAACGCCACCATGATCTCACTGAAAAAACGCACGCCGTGGTTCGGCTGGCTGCGCCGTTGGGCCAAAAGCATCAAGCGCGATATTTACGCGCTGTGGCTGGCCGCCCGTGATAAGCGCACCCCGTGGTACGCCAAACTGATCGCGCTGCTGGTGGCCGGCTATGCGATCTCGCCGATCGATCTGATCCCGGATTTCATTCCGGTGCTGGGCTATCTGGACGATGTGATCATCGTGCCGCTGGGCATCATGCTGGCGGTGCGACTGATCCCCAAGCCGCTGATGGCCGAACTGCGCGAGAAGGCGCAAAAACGCGTCGACAACCCCACCGGCCGCATGGCGGCGGCGATGATCATTTTACTCTGGCTGCTGTGCCTGGGGTTGCTGGCCCGTTATCTGGACCAGCATTGGTAAGGCATTAACGCGCGGCGGCGGCCACGGCGGCGGTCAGGCGGCTGAGCTGTTCCGTTTCGATGATGTAAGGCGGCATCAGGTAAATCAGCTTGCCGAACGGCCGGATCCATACCCCGCGCTCGACGAACCCGCGCTGCAGCTCGGCGACATCCACCGGTTCGCGCATCTCCACCACCCCAATCGCCCCCAGCACCCGCACGTCCGCCACCTTCGGCAGCGCCGCGAGCGGCAGCAGTTCCTGTTTCAGCTGGGTTTCGATGGCGCTCACCTGCGCCTGCCAGCGATTTTCCGCCAGCAGCGCCATGCTGGCGTCCGCCACCGCGCAGGCCAGCGGATTGCCCATAAAGGTCGGGCCGTGCATAAAGCAGCCGGCCGCGCCGTTGCTGATGGTCTCCGCCACGTGGCGGGTGGTCAGGGTGGCGGACAGGGTCATGTAACCGCCGGTCAGCGCTTTGCCGAGGCAGAGAATGTCCGGCACCACCTGCGCGTGCTCGCAGGCGAACAGCTTGCCGGTGCGGCCGAAGCCGGTGGCGATCTCGTCGGCGATCAGCAGCACCCGATGGCGATCGCACAGCTCGCGCACCCGCTTGAGGTAGGTCGGATGGTAGATGCGCATGCCGCCGGCGCCTTGCACCACCGGTTCCACGATCACCGCCGCCACTTCACCGGCGTGCTGCTCCAGCAGCGCAGCGAACGGTGCAATATCTTCTTCACGCCATTCTTCGTCGAAGCGGCACTGCGGCGCGGTGGCGAACAGGTGCGGCGCCAGATAGCCCTGATAGAGGCTATGCATCGAGTTGTCCGGATCGCAGACCGACATCGCGCCGAAGGTATCGCCGTGATAGCCGTGGCGCAGCGTCAGGATGCGCTGCCGGCGCTCGCCGCGCGCCTGCCAGTACTGCAGCGCCATCTTCAACGACACTTCTACCGCCACCGAACCGGAGTCCGCCAGGAACACGCACTGCAGCGCTTCCGGCGTCATCTCCACTAGCCGCCGGCATAACGAGATGGCGGCCGGATGGGTAATACCGCCGAACATCACGTGTGACATCTTCTCCAGCTGCTGGCTGGCGGCCTGATTCAGGCGCGGATGGTTGTAACCGTGGATCGCCGCCCACCAGGAGGACATGCCGTCCACCAGGCGCCGGCCGTCCGCCAACTGCAGTTCGACGCCGCTGGCCGATTCGATCGGGTAACAGGGTAACGGGCGGCTCATGGAGGTATAGGGGTGCCAGATATGGCGTTGGTCAAACGCCAGGTCGGAAGCGGTCACAGACATACTTGTAAACCAAATTGAATTAAGATTGGTTGACAGTATATCCACAATATTTAAACTGGCGACACTTTTTCGTTTTGGAGACGCCATGATGGCCGACCGCATTCACTGGACAGTAGGGCAAGCCCAGGCCCTGTTTGATAAACCGCTGCTGGAACTGCTGTTCGAAGCGCAAACCGTACACCGCCAGCACTTCGACCCGCGTCAGGTGCAGGTCAGCACGCTGCTGTCGATCAAGACCGGCGCTTGCCCGGAAGACTGTAAATACTGCCCGCAGAGCTCACGCTACAAGACCGGCCTGGAGTCGGAGCGGCTGATGCAGGTCGAGCAGGTGCTGGAATCGGCGCGCAAGGCCAAGGCGAACGGTTCGACCCGTTTTTGCATGGGTGCGGCGTGGAAGAACCCGCACGAGCGCGATATGCCTTATCTGCAGCAGATGGTGCAGGGCGTGAAAGCGATGGGCATGGAAACCTGCATGACGCTGGGCACGCTGGACGGCACTCAGGCCGAACGGCTGGCGGAGGCCGGGCTGGATTATTACAACCATAACCTCGACACCTCGCCGGAGTTCTACGGCAACATCATCACCACCCGCAGCTACCAGGAACGCCTGGATACGCTCGACAAGGTGCGCGACGCCGGCATCAAAGTGTGCTCCGGCGGCATCGTCGGGCTGGGGGAAACGGTGCGCGACCGCGCCGGGCTGCTGGTGCAGCTGGCCAACCTGCCGAAACCGCCGGAAAGCGTGCCGATCAACATGTTGGTGAAGGTGAAAGGCACGCCGCTGGCGGACAACGACGACGTCGATCCGTTCGATTTCATCCGCACTATCGCGGTGGCGCGCATCATGATGCCGTCCTCTTATGTCCGCCTTTCCGCAGGCCGTGAACAGATGAACGAACAGACACAGGCGATGTGCTTTATGGCCGGCGCCAACTCGATCTTCTACGGTTGCAAGCTGCTGACCACGCCGAACCCGGAAGAAGACAAGGATCTGCAACTGTTCCGCAAGCTGGGGCTGAACCCGCAGCAGACCGCCACCGAACACGGCGACAACCAGCAACAGCAGGTGCTGGCTAAGCAGCTGCTGAACGCCGATACCGCCGAGTTTTACAACGCGGCGCTGTGATGAGCTGGCAACAACGCATCGAGCAGGCGCTGGCAGAGCGGCGCCTCAACGCCGCCTACCGTCGGCGACAGACCACCGAGGGCGGCAACGGCCGCCAGATCCGGCTCGGCGATCGTCTCTACCTGAACTTCTCTGGCAACGACTACCTGGGGCTGAGCCAGGATGCGCGGGTGATCGCCGCCTGGCAGCAGGGCGCGCAGCGTTACGGCGTCGGCAGCGGCGGGTCGGGCCACGTTACCGGCTTTAGCGCGGCGCATCAGGCGCTGGAGGAGCAACTGGCGGCGTGGCTCGGCTATCCGCGCGCGCTGCTGTTCATCTCCGGCTATGCCGCCAACCAGGCGGTGCTGGCGGCGTTAATGCAGAAGGGCGATCGCATTTTGGCCGATCGCCTCAGCCACGCCTCGCTGCTGGAGGCGGCGGCGCAGTCGCCGGCCGAGCTGCGCCGCTTCCAGCACAATCAGCCGCAGGCGCTGGCGGATCTGCTGGCCAAACCCTGCGATGGGCAGCGGCTGGCGGTGACCGAAGGGGTGTTCAGCATGGACGGCGACGGCGCACCGTTGGCGGAGCTGCATCGCTTAACCCGCGCGGCGGGCGCCTGGCTGATGGTGGACGATGCCCACGGCGTCGGCGTGCGCGGTGAGCAAGGCCGCGGCAGCTGCTGGCAGCAGGGCGTGCGCCCTGAACTGCTGGTGGCGACCTTCGGCAAGGCGTTCGGCGTCAGCGGCGCGGCAGTGCTGTGCGATGAGGCGACCGCCGAGTATCTGCTGCAGTTCGCCCGCCATCTAATCTACAGCACCGCGATGCCGCCGGCGCAAGCCTGCGCGCTGCAGGCGGCGCTGGCCTGCATTCGAGAGGGCGATGAACTGCGTGCCCGGCTGCAGGACAACATTCGGCGTTTCCGTCAGGGCGCGGCGCCGCTGGCGCTGACCCTGACGGATTCCGACACCGCCATCCAGCCGCTGCTGGTGGGGGACAATCAGCGCGCGCTCGATCTGGCGACCCGTCTGCGCGAGTGTGGAATGTGGGTGAGCGCCATCCGACCGCCGACGGTGCCGCCGGGCGGCGCGCGGCTGCGCATTACCCTGACGGCGGCGCATCAGCCGCAGGATATCGATCGTCTGCTGGAGGTATTGCATGACGTCAGTCAATGACACGGTGAACAAACAGGCGGTCGCCTCGGCCTTCAGCCGTGCCGCCGGCAGCTACGATGCCGCCGCTGCGCTGCAGCGTGACGTTGGCGAGCGCTTACTGGGGATGGGAAGTCCCCATCCGGGCGAACGGCTGCTGGACGCCGGCTGCGGCACCGGTTATTTCAGCCGCCTGTGGCGCGAGCGCGGCATGCAGGTCACCGCGCTCGATCTGGCACCGGGCATGCTGGACGTCGCCCGCCAACGGCAGGCGGCGCACCATTATCTACTGGGCGATATCGAACAGGTGCCGTTGCCCGATGCGGCGATGGACATCTGTTTCAGCAGCCTGGTGGTGCAGTGGTGCAGCGATCTGCCCGCCGCGCTGGCGGAGCTGTATCGCGTGACCCGCTCCGGCGGCGTAATTTTGTTTTCCACGCTGGCGGCGGGATCGCTGCAGGAACTGGGGGACGCCTGGCAACAGGTGGACGGCGAGCGCCACGTGAACGCCTTTCTGCCGCTGGCGCAGATCCGCGCCGCCTGTGCTGATTATCGGCACGAACTGGTCACGGAGCTGCGCACCCTGAACTATCCGGACGTGATGACGCTGATGCGTTCGCTCAAGGGCATCGGGGCCACGCATCTGCATCAGGGGCGCGAGGGCGGCCTGATGTCGCGCGGCCGTCTCGCCGCGTTGCAGGCGGCTTACCCGTGCCGACAGGGGCAGTTTCCGCTCAGCTATCATCTGGCTTATGGAGTGATTTATCGTGATTAAACGTTGGTTCGTGACCGGCACCGACACCGAAGTGGGGAAGACCGTCGCCAGCAGCGCCTTGCTGCAGGCCGCCAACCGGGCGGGCTACCGCAGCGCCGGCTATAAGCCGGTGGCCTCCGGCAGCGAGATGACCGCCGAGGGGCTGCGCAACGGCGACGCGCTGGCGCTGCAGGCCAACAGCGGCGTGGCGCTTCGTTACGACGAAGTGAACCCTTACGTTTTTGCCGAACCGACCTCGCCGCATATCGTCAGCGCCGATGAAGGTCGGCCGATCGACGCGGCGCGGCTGTCCGACGGCCTGCGCCGGCTGGAGCAGCGCGCCGACTGGGTGCTGGTCGAGGGCGCCGGCGGGTGGTTTACCCCGCTGTCGGCGGAGTACACTTTCGCCGACTGGGTGCAGCAGGAACAATTGCCGGTGATCCTGGTGGTGGGCATTAAACTGGGCTGCATCAACCACGCAGTGCTGACGGCGCAGGCGGTGCAACAGGCGGGGTTGACGCTGGCCGGTTGGATCGCCAACGACGTGACGCCGCCGGGGCGGCGGCATCAGGAATACCTGGCCACGCTGCGCCGCATGCTGCCTGCGCCGCTGCTGGGCGAAATCCCGCATCTGCCGCAGGCCGAACGGGCGCCGTTGGGGGAGTATCTGGACATCAGCCTGCTATAAACGCTCAATGAGGGGGGCTTCTCTCCCTCATCCTTCTTCTTGCCCTGCCAGCCCGGCGCCGATCAGCGCCTCATCCAGCTGCGCCAGCGCGCCGTGCGCCACCGTGCGCCCCCTGTCTAACAGACAGAAACGATCCGCCACCCGACGCACGAACGGCAGCTGATGCTCCACCAATAAAATGGTCATGCCCAATTCATCGTTGAGCCTGCGGATCACGTTGCCGATATCGGCGGCGATTGAAGGGGGGACGCCCGAGGTCGGTTCGTCGAGGATCAGCAGCGCCGGCTCCTGAGCCAGCGCCCGACCAATCGCCAGCTGGCGTTGGGCGCCCACGCACAGATCGCCGGCGCGGCGAGCGCGCATCTGGCGCAAATGGGGGAACAGGCTGTAGATCAGCGGCGGAATGCGGCGAGGGGCGCCGCGCCCGGCCATTTGTGCCACCTGGAGATTCTCTTCTACGCTCAGCTGTGAGAAAAGCTGCCGCCCCTGGGGCACGTGGCTGATGCCCAGCGCGGCGCGGCGTTCCATCGGCTGCAGCAGCAGGTTTTGCGGCGGCTGATCCGCCGGCAGCCAGGTCATGCTGCCGCTCACCACCGGCACATGCCCCATGATGCAGTTGACCAGCGTGGTCTTGCCCACGCCGTTGCGCCCAAGCAGCACGGTGCACTGACCGCGCGGCAGCTCCAGGTTGATGTCCCACAGGGTATGGTTCTGCCCGTAAAATTGATTGACCGACCTCAGGCTCAGCATTTGGCATTCTCCTCATAGACGCTCGTTTCACTCGTTGGTGGGGGACTGCAAAGGCCGCATGCGCGGCGAATTTCCCGAGTGTGGCCATGTCTGGAACAAAATGCCGTCCGTCCGATGAGCCAGAGCAAGGCCTGCGGTGGACGGAATGACAGTCAATATGTCGTTAAAAACGACGCTTGTGACGACTTGGTGTCGTTCTTGCGCTTTTACGGGCGATAGCGCCGCAAGGGTTACACGAAGCGGCAGACAGCGCATCATGCTGCCGCACCGCATTTATACGCAGGAAGATAAAGCAACTCCCAGGCCAATTTTGCCACCGGGTGAAAACGGGGGATTGTTATCGCCTTGTTAACCGCCGGTCAGGCCTGACGCGCGCTGCCGTGACAGCCTGAAAATACGCGGGGAAGTTAACCCGGACGTTTTTTGCACTCTTGTGGTGCTCTTCGGTGAGGGCATGGTGCAAGGCATTGCGCCGCCGTCAAGAGCGATCCGCGAGAAAGGGGCCGATGCGATTTTGGCAATGGGGATTTTTAGTATTAATCGGCATAAACAAAGCGATATTTTTATGAAAAAATAACTAAAAAAGGCATTTTGGCGAGTGTAAAGGGCGAAAAGCTTTCTTTCTGTAACTCCCGCCCCGGGCGGGGCGGTGAGAGTTATCCACTATTCCTGTGGATAACCTTGTGCATTAGATTTAGAAAAACGCTGTAAAGCGAGAGCCGACGCGGGTTCTGTTCGCTTTGTCCGCATTCTCGTCTTTTTATTAATATTATTAAATATCAATAATTTAATTAAAATCAAGACGCAGGGGTATTGATCAGGCCTCTATGTATGATTTTTCGACGCCGTGCTATCAATAAGTTAATTCGCGGCAAGTTCTGGGGATAAATCTGTTATTGACAATAAAAATGTCACCGGGCTGTAACGCCACGGTGCAGGGGCGTTGCCGCCGCATCGATCGCGGCGACGAATCCGCTTGAAGCTGGTTTTATATCCAGTATCATGGGCACTGGCGCAAATCGCCGACACTTTCCATAATTAGGGGCCATATCCGGCGCAGAGCCGGCTGGCCGCCTGAGCGCGCGCATCTCCACAGGGTAGCCGAGCAATGAGTAAACTTTTCAAACTGCATTCCGAGTTCAAACCGGCCGGCGATCAGCCGGAAGCCATCCGCAAGCTGGAAGAGGGGCTGGAAGACGGCCTGGCGCACCAGACGTTGCTGGGAGTCACCGGTTCGGGCAAGACGTTCACCATCGCCAACGTGATAGCCGATCTGAATCGACCGACCATGGTGATGGCGCCGAACAAGACGCTGGCGGCACAGCTGTACGGCGAGATGAAAGCGTTTTTCCCGGAGAATGCGGTGGAGTACTTCGTCTCCTACTACGACTACTACCAGCCGGAAGCCTACGTGCCCAGCTCCGACACCTTCATTGAAAAAGACGCTTCGGTGAACGAACACATCGAGCAGATGCGTCTTTCCGCCACCAAGGCGCTGCTGGAACGGCGCGACGTGGTGGTGGTGGCGTCGGTGTCGGCGATCTACGGCCTGGGCGATCCGGATCTTTACCTGAAGATGATGCTGCACCTGACCCAGGGCATGATCATCGATCAGCGATCCATTTTGCGCCGCCTGGCGGAGCTGCAGTATTCCCGCAACGATCAGGCTTTCCAACGCGCCACCTTCCGCGTGCGCGGCGAGGTGATCGATATCTTCCCGGCGGAATCGGACGAGCTGGCGCTGCGCGTCGAGCTGTTCGACGAGGAAGTGGAGCGGCTGTCGCTGTTCGATCCGCTGACCGGGCAGATTGAGCAGGTGGTGCCGCGTTTTACCATCTACCCGAAATCGCACTACGTGACGCCGCGTGAGCGGATCATGCAGGCGATGGAAGAGATCAAGGTCGATCTGGCGGACCGCCGCAAGGTGCTGCTGGCCAACAACAAGCTGCTGGAAGAGCAGCGCCTGACGCAGCGCACCCAGTTCGATCTGGAGATGATGAACGAGCTGGGTTACTGCTCGGGCATCGAAAACTACTCGCGCTATCTGTCCGGGCGCGCCGAGGGCGAGCCGCCGCCGACGCTGTTCGACTACCTGCCGGCGGACGGCCTGCTGGTGGTCGACGAATCCCACGTCACCATTCCGCAGATCGGCGCGATGTTCAAGGGGGACCGCGCGCGTAAGGAAACGCTGGTGGAGTACGGCTTCCGCCTGCCGTCGGCGTTGGACAACCGCCCCTTGCGCTTCGAGGAGTTCGAGGCGCTGGCGCCGCAGACCATCTACGTTTCCGCGACGCCGGGCAAATATGAGCTGGAGAAATCCGGTGGCGATCTGATCGATCAGGTGGTGCGCCCGACCGGGCTGCTGGATCCGATCGTGGAAGTGCGGCCGGTGGGCACCCAGGTGGACGATCTGCTCTCCGAGATCCGCAAGCGTGCGGCGATCAACGAGCGCGTGCTGGTGACCACCCTGACCAAACGCATGGCGGAAGACCTGACCGAATACCTGGAAGAGCATGGCGAGCGCGTGCGCTACCTGCACTCGGATATCGATACCGTGGAACGGGTCGAAATCATCCGTGACCTGCGTCTGGGCGAGTTCGACGTGCTGGTGGGCATCAACCTGTTGCGTGAGGGGCTCGACATGCCTGAGGTGTCGCTGGTGGCGATTCTGGACGCCGACAAGGAAGGCTTCCTGCGTTCCGAGCGTTCGCTGATCCAGACCATCGGCCGCGCGGCGCGTAACCTGAACGGCAAGGCGATCCTGTATGGCGATCGCATCACCGATTCGATGGCCAAGGCGATCGGTGAAACCGAGCGGCGTCGTGCCAAGCAGCAGGCCTACAACGAAGCCAACGGCATCGTGCCGCAGGGGCTGAACAAGAAGATCGGCGATATTCTGCAGATCGGCCAGCCGGTCAACCGCGCCAAGAGCAAAGGCAAGGGCAAGGCGGTGGACGGCGGCGCTCAGCTTCAGAACCTTACGCCGAAAGCGCTCGATCAGAAAATCCGCGATCTGGAGGCGCAAATGTACACCCACGCGCAAAACCTGGAGTTCGAACAGGCGGCTGCGCTGCGCGACGAGATCCACCAGCTGCGCGAGCAGTTCATCGCGATTTCCTGACCGTTGGACGGCGCCCGCGCCGCGGGCGTCAAAATTCCTTGTCGGCCGCGCCAAAGCTGTTATGGTGTGCGGCCCGATTTGACCACGAAGAGTACCGAACATGAGCCAACACCAGTCTAAAGACCCGCTGCACGGCGTAACGCTGGAGCAACTGCTGAATAAACTGGTGGATCACTACGGTTGGTCCGAACTGGGCGCGCGCATTCGCATCAACTGCTTCCTCAGCGATCCGAGCATCAAGTCCAGCCTGAAGTTTTTGCGTCGCACGCCCTGGGCGCGTAAAGAGGTGGAAGATCTGTATATCGATATGATCAGCCATCCCGCCCCAGCCAGCGATAATCCCTGGCTGCGCGGGCGAGACGGTTAAATTCGGTTAGCGGCGCGCGGCCAGCTCCACCAGCGCGTGATCCAGCGCCTGGCGCAGCAGCTGGCGATCGTGGCGGTAGGGGATGTCGCTCGCTTCCAGCGGTTGCTGAATCACCACCCGATCCTGCACTTCACTGGCGTCCACCGCCGGGCCGACGATCAGCGCATCGATCATCCGGCGGCCGATCTTCTCTTCCATCAGCGTCAGCTTATCCTTTAACGACAGCGCCGCGGCGGCCACGCTCAGCTCGCGGCCGAGGTTGCCAATATAGATCATGCTGGCGCTGCTGCGGCGCAGCGCCTGGGTGAGATCGTCCAGCAGCAGCAGCGGCATCAGGCTGGTGAGGAAACTGCCCGGCCCGATCAGGATCACGTCGGCCTGTGCGATGGCGTCCAGCGCTTCGCGCGTGGCGTTGACCGGCGGCGACAGCATCAACTCCTGCGGCATATGGGTCAGCTGGTCGACATTCACTTCACCGTAAACATGGTTGCCTTCGTGATCGTGCGCCATCAAATCCACCGGCTGCTCCGACATCGGGATCAGCGCCGCGTCCACCTTCAACAGGCTGCGTACCAGGTTGATCGCTTCCAGCGGGCGCACGCTCAGGTGATCCAGCGCTTTCAGCATCAGGTTGCCGAGGTTGTGGCCGGCCAGTTCGCCGTTGCCGCTGAAGCGGTATTCGAACATCGCCGAGGCGACGCTCGGTTCGGTGATCAGCTGGTTGAGACAGTTACGGGTATCGCCCCAGGCAATGCCGCCTTCCGAACGGCGGATACGGCCGGTGGAACCGCCGTTGTCGGTGGTGGTGACGATGCCGGTCAGGCGGGAGCCTAAGGACGACAGGGCCGACATCACACGGCCCAGGCCATGTCCGCCGCCTAACGCCACCACGCGGTCGAGATCGGCCAGGGTACGATTACGCATAAATTTCCTTACAAAGGGGCTGAACTGCCCGCATAAGGTAGCGGATCCGGCATAAAAACGCGATAAGAGTGTCATTTGCGTGATTCCGGTCAATTCGTCCGCGCAAGCGATGTTTATCATGGTTTACCAGAATACGCGGCGTCTAAAAACGCTGTATAGACAATTATATAGCGAATTAACGCGTTGGCTATCGTTGCCGATTAGCGCTAGAATTCTGCTGAAAACCACGGTTTCATTCCGGCTACTCAAGGTAGCGGGAAGAGAAATCAAACTCCTAGCCCCTGTGCCTACGTTGTTCATCCGGAACGATATGGCGCCTGGGCCGTGGCGAAGTCAGCCACCAGGGTGCAGAGGGGAAACGCTCGCATCTCCCGACTTTGGAAAGGTGTTATGGTACCGCAACTCATTGATGCTTATGAGCGCAAGTTCTATTACCTGCGCTTGTCGATCACCGACGTGTGCAACTTTCGTTGCACCTATTGTTTGCCCGACGGCTACAAGCCGAGCGGCAGCCCGAAAAGCTTCCTGTCGCTGGATGAAATCCGCCGCGTCAGCCGTGCGTTTGCCGAACTGGGCACCGAAAAGGTGCGCCTGACGGGCGGTGAGCCTTCGCTGCGCCGCGATTTTACCGAGATCATCGCCGCCGTGCGGGAAAACCCGGCCATCCGTACCCTGGCGGTCACCACCAACGGCTACCGTCTGGCGCGCGACGTCGCCGCCTGGCGCGATGCCGGTCTGACGGCGATCAACGTCAGCGTCGACAGCCTGGATCCCCGTCAGTTTCACGCCATCACCGGCCAGGACAAGTTCCGTCAGGTGATGGACGGCATCGATGCTGCCTTCAGCGCCGGTTTCAGCAAGGTCAAGGTCAACGCAGTATTGATGCGTGACGTCAATCATCAGCAACTCGGTGCCTTTCTCGCCTGGATCAAAGACCGACCGATCCAGCTGCGCTTTATCGAACTGATGGAAACCGGCGAGGGCGGCGAGCTGTTTCGCAAACACCACGTTTCCGGCGAAGTGATTCGCCGGCAGCTGGAGCAGCAGGGCTGGCAGCGCCAGGCGCGCGGCCGCAGCGACGGCCCGGCGCAGGTGTTCAGCCACCCGGACTACCAGGGTGAGGTGGGTCTTATCATGCCGTATGAGAAAGACTTCTGCGCCAGCTGCAACCGGCTGCGCGTTTCTTCCATCGGCAATCTGCACCTGTGCCTGTTCGGCGAGCAGGGGGTGCCCCTGCGCGATCTGCTGGCAGAGGACGGCCAGCTCGACGCGCTGAAGGCGCGCATCCAGAGCGGGCTGTTGAGCAAGAAGCAGACCCATTTCCTGCATCAGGGTAACAGCGGGATCACCCAGAACCTGTCGTTTATCGGCGGCTGACAGCCAATAGGAGCTTATTGAACCATGAGCCATGCGAGCAGCGAGTTTATTCCGGCGCATATCGCCATCCTGACCGTGTCTGACAGCCGCGGCGCGGCGGAAGACACCTCCGGCCAATATCTGCAGGACGCGGCGCAGGAAGCCGGCCATCAGGTGGTGGATCGCGCCATCGTCAAAGATGACATTTACCAGATCCGCGCGCGGGTTTCCGCCTGGATCGCCGATGACAACGTGCAGGCGGTGCTGATCACCGGCGGCACCGGTTTTACCGCCCGCGACAACACGCCGGAAGCGCTGTTGCCGTTGTTCGACAGAGAGGTGGAAGGGTTCGGCGAACTGTTCCGTATGGTGTCGTACGAAGAGATCGGTACCGCGACGATCCAGTCGCGCGCGTTGGCCGGCCTGGCCAACCGCACGGTGATTTTCGCCATGCCGGGCTCCACCCGCGCCTGCCGCACCGCCTGGGAGCGGATTATCGAAGAGCAGTTGGACGCGCGCCATCGCCCGTGCAACTTCCAACCCCATTTGAAGAAGCCCTGAGTCATGACACAGCTAACCCACATTAACGCCGCCGGCGAAGCTCATATGGTCGACGTATCCGCCAAGGCCGAAACGGTGCGCGAGGCGCGCGCCGAAGCCTTCGTCGAGATGTTGCCCGCCACGCTGGCGATGATCGTCGACGGCAGCCATCACAAGGGCGACGTGTTCGCCACGGCGCGCATCGCCGGCATTCAGGCGGCCAAACGCACCTGGGAGCTGATCCCGCTGTGCCACCCGCTGATGCTGAGCAAGGTCGAAGTGCAGCTGGAGGCGCAGACGCAGCACAGCCGGGTGCGCATCGAAACCTGTTGCCGGCTGACCGGCAAAACCGGCGTCGAGATGGAGGCGCTGACCGCCGCCTCGGTGGCGGCACTGACCATCTACGACATGTGCAAAGCGGTACAGAAAGACATGGTGATCGGCCCGGTGCGCCTGCTGGCGAAAAGCGGCGGCAAATCCGGCGATTTTAAGGTGAACGTATGATCGATATTCTTTTCTTCGCGCAGGTGCGCGAACTGGTGGGCACCGGCGGCCTGTCGATGCCGGCGGATTACCCGACCGTTGAGGCGCTGCGCCAGGCGCTGTGCGCGCGCGGCGATCGCTGGGCGCTGGCGCTGGAGTCCGGCAAACTGCTGGCGGCGGTCAATCAGTCGCTGGTGGCGGCGGACCATCCGCTGCGCGCCGGCGATGAAGTGGCCTTCTTCCCGCCGGTCACCGGGGGATAAGCATGGAAAATACCCGCATTCGCGTGGGCGAAGCGCCGTTCAACGTCGGCGACGAGTACCAGTGGCTGGCTCAGTGCGACGCCGATGGCGCGGTGGTGACCTTCACCGGCAAGGTGCGCAACCATAACCTCGGGGACGACGTCAGCGCGCTGACGTTGGAACACTACCCCGGCATGACCGAGAAGGCGCTGGCGGAGATCGTGGCCGAGGCGCGCAGCCGTTGGCCGCTGCAGCGGGTGACGGTGATCCATCGCGTCGGCGCGCTGTATCCCGGCGACGAGATCGTGTTCGTCGGCGTGACCGGCGCGCACCGCAGCATGGCGTTCGCCGCCAGCGAGTTCATCATGGACTACCTGAAGACCCGCGCGCCGTTCTGGAAGCGCGAAGCGACAGACCAGGGCGATCGTTGGGTAGACGCTCGCGACAGCGATCGCGAGGCCGCGCAGCGCTGGCACGACGCGGCTAAATAACGCGTCAACAGCGGAAACAAATCAAGACCTTTGCCGCTTTCGCGCGGCATATTCTGTGGTACGCTTATAGCAGGCGAAGCCCCGTTCGAGGGGCTTCGGAATCTTGTTTACAACGCAAAAGGTAACCGTCATGGACCGATATCCACGCTCTAATGGTTCAATCGTCGAACGTGCCAACAGCGGCATTCAGGCCTACATGGCGCAGGTTTACGGCTGGATGACCTGCGGTCTGCTGCTGACGGCGTTCGTTTCTTGGTATGCGGCCAACACGCCCGCGATCCTCAACTTCATCTTCTCCAGCCAGATCACCTTCTTCGGCCTGATCATCGCCCAACTGGCGCTGGTGTTCGTGATTTCCGGCATGGTCAACCGCCTGAGCGGCGCGGTGGCCACGTCGCTGTTCATGCTGTACTCGGCGCTGACCGGGCTGACGCTGTCGAGCATCTTCATCGCCTACACCTACAGCTCGATCGCCAGCACTTTCGTGGTCACTGCCGGCATGTTCGGCGCCATGAGCCTGTACGGCTACACCACCAAGCGCGATCTGAGCGGCTTCGGCAGCATGCTGTTCATGGCATTGATCGGCATCGTGCTGGCCTCGTTGGTGAACATCTGGCTGAAAAGCACCGCGCTGATGTGGGCGATTACCTACATCGGGGTGGTGGTGTTCGTCGGCCTGACCGCGTACGACACGCAAAAACTCAAGGCGATGGGCGAGCAGCTGAACGCCGATGATAAAGACAGCTTCCGCAAGTACGCCATCGTCGGCGCGCTGACGCTGTATCTCGACTTCATCAACCTGTTCCTGATGTTGCTGCGTATCTTCGGCAACCGCCGCTAAATCCGTCGTTTTTCAAGCAGTAGCTTGAAATCCACAGGACTTGCCAGGCTCTGCATGTGACATGCAGAGCTTTTTTTATGCGATTTTGCGGCGGAACAGCGCGTAGGCGGCGCTGCCGGTGGTGGCGGTGATCACCAGCAGCGGCCACAGGCTGTGCCAGATGATGCTGAAGCTGGCGTCCTTCAGATAGATCTGCTTGGTGATGTCGGTGAAGTGGCGTATCGGGTTAACCCAGGTCAGATCCTGCAGCCACACCGGCATATTCTCCACCGGCGAGACGTAACCCGAGAGCAGGATCGCCGGCATCATGAACACGAAAACGCCGATGAACGCCTGCTGCTGAGTGGCGCACAGCGACGAGATCAGCAGGCCGAAACCGACCAGCGACAGCCCGTAGATCAGCATGGTGGCATAGAACAGCAGCAGCGATCCGGCGAACGGGATCTGGTACAGGAAGATGCCGATCAACAGCACGATGCTGGCCTGGAAGCTGGCGACGACCAGCGCCGGCACCGCCTTGCCGATAAAGATCTGCCAGGTGGTGAGCGGTGAGACCAGCAGCTGTTCCAGCGTGCCCTGTTCGCGCTCGCGCGCCACCGACAGCGAGGTGACGATCAGCACGCCGATGGTGGTGATCATGGCGATCAGCGACGGCACCACGAACCATTTGTAGTCCAGATTCGGGTTATACCAGTTGCGCACCACCAGCTCGCTGTTGTTGGGTTTGGCGCGGTTGCCGAGCAGCTCGTTCTGATATTCCTGCACGATCTGCTGCACGTAGTTGGCGGCGATCTGCGCGCTGTTGGAGTTGCGCCCGTCGAGCAGCAGCTGCAGCGGCGCGGTGTTGCCGGCGGCGATATCGCGCGAGAACTGCGCCGGGAAGCGGATCAGCAGCAGCGCCCGCTGGTTATCGATGGTGGTCTTTATCTCCTGCGGGCTGCGCAGCAGCAGCACGTGTTGAAAGGCCTTGGCCTTGGCGAAGCGCTGGGTCAGCTCTACCGAGGCCTGGCCGCTGTCCTCGCTGTAGACCGCGATGGTGGCGTTGGTGACTTCCAGCGTCGCGGCGAACGGGAACAGCAGCACCTGCAGGATCACCGGCATGATTAAAATGGCGCGGGTTTGCGGATCGCGCAGCAGCGCCTGCATTTCCTTGATGATGAGCGTCAACAGACGATGAAACATCGCTCTTTCTCCTCAATCCAGCCGACGCTGGGTTTTCCAGGCCGTCAGGCCGATGAACACCACGGCGGAAGCGATCAGGAACAACAGATTGATCAGCAGCACGGTGCCGACGTTGCCCGCTAGGAACAGCGTTTGCAGCGTGCTGACGAAGTAGCGCGCCGGAATGATGTAGGTTACCGCGCGCACGATGGCCGGCATGCTGTCGATCTGGAAGATGAAGCCGGACAGCATGATCGACGGCAGGAAGGCGGCGTTCAGCGCCACCATCGCCGCATTGAACTGGTTGCGGGTGAGGGTGGAGATCAGCAGGCCCATGCCGAGGGTGCTGGCGAGGAACAGGCTGCTGATCAGCAGCAGGATCAGCAGCGAACCGCGATAGGGCACGCCGAGCACCCACACCGCCACCGCCATGCACAGCGCCATGGCGATCATACCGAGGAAGTAATATGGGATCAGCTTGGAGAGCAGCAGCTCGCTGCGCGTCACCTGGGTGGACAGCAGGGCTTCCATGGTGCCGCGCTCCCATTCGCGGGCGATCACCAGCGAGGTGAGGATGGCGCCGATCACCGTCATGATGATGGTGATGGCGCCGGGAATGATGTAGTGCCGGCTGATAGCCGCCGGGTTGAACCAGTAGCGCATCTGCACGTCAATCAGCGGCTTGTCGCTGCTCCCCCGATCGGCGGCGCGCTGCTGCTGCCAAACTTGCCATACGCCCTGGGCATAGCCTTGCACGAAGTTGGCGGTGTTCGGCTCGCTGCCGTCGGTGATCACCTGGATAGGGGCGCTGTCGTGCGGGCGCGCCATGCGCTGGTCGAAATTCACCGGGATCACCATCAGGCCGCGTATCGTGCCGGCCTGCATCTGCTGGATCAGCTGTTGGCGGTTGTCGCTGATGGTCGGTTCGATATAGGGCGAGCCGGCGAACGCCTGGGCCAGATCGCGCGCGTCTTCGCTCTGTTGCTCCATCAGAATGCCCAGATGCAGCTTGCTGGAGTCCAGGTTGATGCCGTAGCCGAAGATAAACAGCAGCATCAGCGGGATGACGAAGGCGATCAGGCCGCTGCTGGGATCGCGCAGTATCTGCCGCGTTTCCTTCAGGCACAGGGCGCGCAGCCGGCGCCAGGAGAAGCCGCTGTCGTCGATTGGGGTACGGTTATCGCTCACCGTGATTCCTCCTCGTCGTAGCCCTGCACCAGCTCGATAAACGCCTGCTCCATCGAGGGGCTGGGATTGTCGTCGCGCGCCACCTGCTGTTTGAGATCGTCCGGCGTGCCGGCGGCGATGATCTTGCCGCGATAGACCAGGCCGATGCGGTCGCAGTACTCCGCTTCGTCCATAAAGTGGGTGGTCACCATCACCGTGACGCCCTTGTCGACCATGCCGTTGATGTGTAGCCAGAACTCGCGCCGCGTCAGCGGATCGACGCCGGAAGTCGGTTCGTCGAGGAACAGGATATCCGGTTCGTGCATCAGCGCGCAGGCCAGCGCCAGGCGCTGTTTGAAGCCGAGCGGCAGCGCGTCCGGCGTCTGATCGAGGATCGGCGCGAAGTTGAAGGCGCGCGACATCTCGTCGATTTTGTCGCGCTGCGCCTTGCCGTTCAGGCCGTAGACGCCGGAGAAGAACTTCAGGTTCTGCGCCACCGTCAGGTTGCCGTACAGTGAGAATTTTTGCGCCATGTAGCCAAGGCGTTGGCGCGCCTGGCCGGAGCTGGTCTTGAGATCCATCCCCAGCACCAGCGCCTTACCGCTGGAGGGGATCAGCAGGCCGCACATCATTTTGAAGGTGGTGGACTTGCCGGCGCCGTTCGGCCCGAGCAGGCCGAAAATTTCGCCGCGCCGCACCTGGAAATCAACGTGATCGGTGGCGGCGAAGTCGCCGAATTTTTTGGTCAGTTGCACCGCTTCGATCACCGTTTCACCGCTTGCGCCGTTGACGGTCGGCATGATCTCCGCCAGCGCCGAGCGGTGATTGGGGCCGCCGCCGAGCAGATCGATAAACGCATCCTCGAAGCGCGGATCCGCTTCATCCAGTTCGGCGTTCGGCAGATCAAGCGCCTGCAACAGCTGGCGGTGATCTTCGCCTTCCTTCAGGATCAGGCGCAGGTACTTGCCCTGGATCACGCCGTCGGTGACCGCCGGCAGGCAGATCGCCCGCTGCAGCAGCGATCGATGGCTGCCGGGGGGCGCGGCGATCAACACCGTGCGCCCGGCCATACGGCGGGTCAGCGCCTGCGGCGCGCCGCTGAACAGCAGCTCGCCCTCGTTGAGCAGCAGCACTTCGCGGCACTGCTCGGCCTCATCGAGATAAGAGGTGCTCCACAGGATCAACATACCGTCGTTGGCCAGCTCGTGCACCATGCGCCACAGCTCGCGGCGCGAGATCGGATCGACGCCGACGCCCGGTTCATCCAGCAACAGCACCTGAGGTTCGCCCACCAGCGTGCAGGCCAGTCCCAGTTTCTGCTTCATGCCGCCGGACAGCTTGCCCGCCAGGCGCTCGGTGAAGCGGGTCAGATCGGTGAATTTCAGCAGCCGTTCGAAGGTCTGGCGGCGAAGATCGCCGGTGACGCCGCGCAGATCGGCGTACAGCGTCAGGTTCTCCATCACCGTCAGATCCTCATACAGCCCGAACTTCTGCGGCATATAGCCGAGGATCGCGTGCAGTTGACGATCCTGGGCGATCGGATCCAGCCCGGCGACCCGCAGTTTGCCGCTGCTGGGCTGCAGCAGCCCGGCCAGCATGCGCAGCAGGGTGGTTTTTCCTGCGCCGTCCGGGCCGATCAGCCCAATGACCGCACCGCTGCGCAGGGTGGTGGTCAGGCTGGCGACCGCCGGTTTCTCAAGCGACGGGAAGCGCTTCTCCAGCCCTTCCAGCTCAATGGTGTGCGCCTGTTCCATAGCCGGCCTCAGGGTTTGGCGAAGCGCAGGGTGACCGGCATGCCCTGGCGCAGCGCGTCGTCGGCGTCGGTGACGATCACCCGCAGGCGGTACACCAGATCGGTGCGCAGGTCCGGCGTTTCAACGCTTTTCGGCGTGAATTCCGCGGTCGGCGAGACGAAACCGATCTTGCCGTGGTAAGGCTTGTCGGGGCGGCCGTCGGTGTAGATCTCCAGTTCGGTGCCGGGCACCGCCTGGTTCAGGCTGGTTTCGTTGACGTAGGCGCGCACCCACACCGGCCGGGTCAGCGACAGGGTGAATACCGTGCCGCCGGCGCCGAGCATGGTGCCCGGCTCCACCGCGCGGGTCAGCACCGTGCCGGCGGAAGGGGAGACCAGCGTGGCGTCTTGCAGGTTCAACTGCGCCTGCGCCAGCGCCGCTTCACTCTGCGCTACGTCGGCCTTGGCCTGTTCAATCTCTTGCGGCCGGTTGCCGCTGCGGTATTGCGACAGCTTGTCCTTCGCCGCCTGCAGGTTGGCCTGCGCCTGATTGCGGGCGGTGCGCGCATCCTCCAGCGCGTCGGCGGACGTGGCGTTTTTCGCCCACAGCCCCTGTTGGCGTTTCAGGAAGCTGTCGGCATAGGCGAAGGCGGACTGGCGCTGCGCCATTTCTGACTGCACCTGGGCTATCTCTTCGGTGCGGTAGCCGGCCTGCAGCAGCGACAGTTTGGCGCGCGCGCTGCCGACGTTGGCTTCGGCCTGCTGCAGCGCGTTGCGGTAGGGGGCATCGTCCAGCTTGCCGAGCAGCTGGCCCGGCTGAACGGCATCGCCTTCATCCACCGCCAGCGACGCCAGACGGCCGTCGACGCGAAAGCCGAGGTTGACCGTGCGGATATCGACATTGCCGTACAGCGTCAACGGCTTATCCTGCCGTTGTTGGTAATGCCATACCCCGTAAGCGGCAGCCGCAATCAGCAGAATTAACAATACGATCAAGGCACTGCGTTTTTTGTTCATAACACTCCCTGCCTGAATTTACGCGCCATGACGTTGGCGCAGCCCGGTAACCAGAATCTCAATATGTTCGCTCAGCACCGCCGCGATTTGCGCCGCTTCGCCCTCGCCAATGGCTTGCCAGCCGGCCTGACGGCGGATGGTTTCGCGCGCCACGCGAAACGACAGCACCTCGCCGATCAGCGCATGGGTATGCAATACGAGGCGGGTCGCCTGTTCGTCGATGCCGGTCGCGGCCGACAGCAGGCGGCACAGCCGCTCGTGCATCGGCGCGATCACCTGGCTGTGGATTAGCGGATAGGCTTCGGTCGGGGCGAGCTGTTCGCGCGACATGATTTTGCTCAGGTTCAGCGTGTGCGGCTGGGTCATCAGTTCGCTGAAGGCCAGCAGGCCACGCTGCAGCAAACGCAGCGCCGCGTCGGGTGAGCGCTGCGTGGTGGACTGTTGCCAGAAGCGATCGGCCTCGTCGGCCAACGGGGCGAACGCCTGCTGGATGAAATCGGCGAGCGACTGCGCCACGGCCAGATACAGCCCCTCTTTGGAGCTGAAGTAGTAGGTGATGGCGGCGATATTCTGGCCGGCGCGCTGGGCGATGTCGCGGGTGGTGGCACCCTGCAGACCGCATTCGCCGAACAGTTCGGTCGCCGCGGCGAGCAGCTGCCGGCGCGTTTGCTCGCCGCGCGCTCGGCCGGCGGCCTGATGAGGGACGGAAGCTGGCATAGGTCACGCTCGAAGTTAATCAATCATATGATTAACTTTATGCCAGATTGTTTAAAATGCAACCTCTAACCACAATGAGTTATGTGATCGGCTTCAGACAATGCTGAATTTACGGCAGATTGTGCTCTGGGTGCGTAAAAGTGCTTTTTATGGCGCGACTTCTGTTACAATCGGCGCCTGGTGCACTGCAGTTTGTGCCAATCCCTCGTGGTCATGCTTAATGCCCCGTCTGATCATCCTCCCAGGAAACTGCACCGAACACCGTTAGGTTAGGGGGGATCTGGAGTTTTTCTCTTTATGTCATTTGAAACCCTCGGCTTAAGTGCTGAAATTGTGCGCGCTGTTGAAGAACAGGGCTATCGCGAACCGACGCCAATTCAGCGTCAGGCTATCCCTGTCGTGCTGGAAGGTCGTGACCTGATGGCCAGCGCCCAGACCGGCACCGGTAAAACCGCCGGTTTTACCCTGCCGCTGTTGCAGCTGCTGAGCAAGCATGATCATCCGGTCAAAGGCCGCCGCCCGGTGCGCGCGCTGATCCTGACGCCAACCCGTGAGCTGGCGGCGCAGATCGGCGAAAACGTCGATGCCTACAGCAAACACCTGCGCCTGCGTTCGCTGGTGGTGTTTGGCGGTGTGAGCATCAACCCGCAGATGATGAAGCTGCGCGGCGGTGTCGATATTCTGGTGGCCACGCCGGGCCGTCTGCTGGATCTGGAACATCAGAACGCGGTTGACCTGTCCAAAATCGAAATTCTGGTGCTGGACGAAGCGGACCGCATGCTGGACATGGGCTTTATCCACGACATCCGCCGCGTGCTGGCCAAGCTGCCGGCCAAGCGTCAGAACCTGCTGTTCTCCGCGACCTTCTCCGACGACATCAAGGCGCTGGCCAACAAGCTGCTGCACAACCCGGCTTCGGTAGAAGTGGCGCGCCGCAACACCGCGTCTGAGCAGATCGAGCAGAGCGTGCACTTCGTCGACAAGAAGCGTAAGCGGGAACTGCTGTCGCAGATGATCGGCGAAGGCGACTGGAAACAGGTGCTGGTGTTTACCCGCACCAAGCACGGCGCCAACCACCTGGCGGAACAGCTGAACAAAGACGGCATCACCGCTGCGGCGATCCACGGCAACAAGAGTCAGGGTGCCCGTACCCGTGCGCTGGCGGACTTCAAAGACGGCCGCATCCGCGTGCTGGTGGCCACCGACATCGCGGCGCGCGGTCTGGATATCGACCAGCTGCCGCACGTGGTGAACTACGAGCTGCCTAACGTGCCGGAAGACTATGTACACCGTATTGGCCGTACCGGCCGTGCGGAACGCACCGGCGAAGCTATCTCGCTGGTGTGTGTGGATGAGCACAAGCTGCTGCGCGACATCGAGCGCCTGCTGAAGCGTGAAATTCCGCGCATTGCGCTGCCGGGCTACGAGCCGGATCCGACCATCAAGGCCGAGCCGATCATCAACGGCCGCCAGGGTGGCGGACGCGGCGCCCCGCGCGGCAACGGCGGTGGCCAGCGTTCCGGTAACGGCGGCGGTCAGCGCAGCGGTAACGCGAACGGCGGCCAGCGTGAAAACCGTGGCAACGGCAACGGCAACGGTAACGCTCGCCCGCAGGGGGACGGTCAACGCCGTTCCGGCGCGCCGGCCTCGCGTCGTCCACGTAGTCGCAAACCGGCCGAATAAGCCTGATTGCTCAAAGAGTAAGCCGCCGATACGGGCGGCTTTTTTTTTGCCTGGCGGAACGGCATTTTCGTACTAGGCTGGACGGTGGCTAACCCTAGATTCCAGGAGACGGAGATGAAATTGAAGTGCGCAATTCTCGATGATTACCAGCAGGTGGCGCTCAAGATGGCGGACTGGTCGGCGTTGGCCGATCGGGTGGAGGTGTCCGCCATCAGCGCGCACTTTACCGATGAGACGGAGCTGGCGGTGCATCTGCAGGAGTGCGACATTCTGGTCATCATGCGCGAACGCACGCCGATGACCGACTCGCTGCTGGCGCGGCTGCCGAAGCTGAAGCTGCTGATCACCTCCGGCATGCGCAACGCGTCTATCGATTTGGCCGCCGCCGCCGAGCGCGGCGTGGTGGTATGCGGCACCAGCAGCGGATCGGCGGCGCCGATGGAGCTGACCTGGGCGCTGCTGCTCGGGCTGGCGAAGCATATCGTGCCGGAAAGCGTCGGGCTGCAAAGCAACGGCCCGTGGCAGCGGGATCTCGGCGTCACCCTGCAGGGCAAGACGCTGGGGCTGCTGGGATTGGGCAAGATCGGCGGTCAAATGGCCAAGGTGGCGCAGGCGTTCGGCATGCGGGTGTTGGCCTGGAGCCAGAACCTGACGGCGGAACGGGCGGCGCAGGAGGGCGCTTTGCTGGCGCCGTCCAAGCGGGCGCTGTTCGAGCAGAGCGATTTTGTTTCCATTCACCTGGTGCTGAGCGATCGCAGCCGTGGGCTGGTGGGGCGTGACGAATTGACGGCGATGAAACCCACCGCTTACCTGATCAACACCGCGCGCGCGGGGATCGTCGATCAGGCGGCGCTGGTGGACGTGCTGCAACAGCGGAAGATTGCCGGCGCCGGGCTGGACGTGTTCGAGACGGAGCCGCTGCCGGCCGACGATGCGTTTCGTCAGTTGCCCAACGTGCTGGCGACGCCGCATGTGGGTTACGTGGCGGACGACAACTACCGCGCCTACTTCACCGAGGCGGTCGAGGACATAGCGGCGTTCCTCGCCGGTCAACCGATTCGCCGGCTGGGCTGACGGCATTTTTAATGCCCGCAGAGGCTTGTCTGGCGCGGGCATTCACCCGTATCATTGCGGGTCTTTTTTTAGCTGGGATTGGTCATGCGCGTATTATTGGCTCCGATGGAGGGCGTTCTCGACTCTTTGGTGCGTGAGTTGCTCACCGACGTGAACGACTACGATCTGTGCATCACCGAATTTTTGCGCGTGGTCGATCAGCTGCTGCCGGCCAAGTCGTTCTACCGGCTGTGCCCGGAGCTGCGTCACGCCAGCCGCACGCCGTCGGGCACGCTGGTGCGGGTACAGCTGTTGGGGCAGTACCCGCAGTGGCTGGCGGAGAACGCCGCGCGCGCGGTGGAACTGGGCTCTTACGGCGTCGATCTCAACTGCGGCTGCCCGTCCAAGCTGGTGAACGGCAGCGGCGGCGGGGCGACGCTGCTTAAAGATCCGGAATTGATCTACCAGGGCGCCAAAGCGATGCGCGCGGCGGTGCCGGCCCATCTGCCGGTCACGGTGAAGGTGCGTCTGGGCTGGGACTCCTCCAACCGCAGCTTTGAAATCGCCGATGCGGTGCAGCAGGCGGGCGCCAGTGAGCTGACGGTGCACGGCCGCACCAAAGAGGATGGCTACAAGGCGGATCGCATCAACTGGGCGGCGATCGGCGAGATCCGTCAGCGGCTGAGCATCCCGGTGATCGCCAACGGCGAGATCTGGGATCACCAGAGCGCGCAGGATTGCCTGCAGACGACCGGCTGCGACGCCATCATGCTGGGGCGCGGCGCGCTCAACGTGCCGAACCTGAGCCGGGTGGTGAAGTATAACGAACCGCGCATGCCCTGGCCGCAGGTGGTTGAGCTGCTGCAAAAATACGTCCACCTGGAAAAGCAGGGCGACACCGGCCTGTATCACGTGGCGCGCATCAAACAGTGGCTGGGCTATTTACGCAAAGAATATGATGAAGCCACCGAACTGTTCAGCGAAATACGCGCGCTGACGACGTCAGGGGATATTGCGCGCGTTATCTGCCGTAGCTAAAAATAAACCCGCACGCGGCGGGTTTATTTAAATCGGTATTATCAGGCAGCTTTGTCGAGACGATTTAATTCTATCTCGATATCCTGAATGGTTTTTTCCAGCCCTTCCAGGCAGGCACCCTGTTTATTCAACAGGTCGTTAATGGCTTCGGCGAACGCCTTATTTTTGCATTCACCCTGATCGAAGGCCAGCCAGTGTGCGGAGAGCGTCTCGGTATTCGCCTGCGCATAGTGGCGCATTTCCTTCAGCTGGGAAGCGACGTTACGTAAATTATCCAGCTGCGCCTGTGCGTTTGCATTGTTGCTCATGAATTTCTCCTTGAGTTGGCCGTTAAATAATTTCGACTGCGGGATCAAGCTTACCCTATCTAAATAAAAAAATCACCCTGGGTGGCCTTGGAGGTTATTTTTTAATGAATGCGGTTATATTTATTTTTCGGCTGAACAAGGACTTGGGTAGAATTGTAAAAATAGATAAATACGGTATTTTTGGCGATTATTAACGGCCATTCCATGCGGAATGACCGTTATTCTAACGCTTAAGGGTGATGCTTATTATGCCGCGTCCGCCAGCATAAACATGCCGTAGGGGTGTATTTCCAGATAATACTGCTCGCCGACGTTCGGCTGCAGGCGAGTGGCGTTAACCTGCAGCAAAATCTGCTGCCCGTGCCATGCCACCGTCACTTCATACTGCGGCCCCATGTAGGCGACATGTTGGATCACGCAGCGCTGGCTTTCCTCGCCGTGCTCGCTCAGCGTGATCGCTTCCGGCCGCACGCCCACCGTGCCGGCGCCTTGGGTGGCAAAGTGGGCGGGACGCGGCAGGCGATAGCCGCTGATATCGACATAATCGGCGCTGAAGCCGGCCGGGAACAGGTTGGCGTCCCCCATAAAGCTCGCCATAAAGCGCGAAGCGGGCTGCCGATAGAGATCCTGCGGCGAACCCATCTGCATGATATGCCCTTTGTTCATCACCAGTACGGTGTCTGAGACCGCGAAAGCCTCGCTCTGATCGTGGGTGACGTACAGCGAAGTGATATCAAACTGCTTTTGCAGCTCGCGGATCTTTTCGCGCATGCTGCGGCGCAGGTTGGCGTCGAGGTTGCTCAACGGCTCGTCGAACAGCAGCACTTTCGGCTTGAGGATCAGCGCGCGCGCCAGCGCCACGCGCTGCTGTTGGCCGCCGGAGATCTGATCGACATAGCGATCGTCGAACCCCGCCAGATCCACCATCGCCAGCGCTTCCTGCACGCGCGCTTTCACTTCGGCGCGCGGAATGCCGAGCATCTTCAGCCCATAGCCGACGTTTTCTCCCAGCGACATATGCGGGAACAGGGCATAAGACTGAAACACCATGCAGATGTCACGCTGCTGGATGGAACGATGGGTCACGTCTTCACCATCAATGAATATCTGCCCGTCACTCGGCTTTTCCAGCCCGGCGACCAGGCGCAAAATGGTGGTCTTGCCGCAGCCGGAAGGGCCGAGCAGCGTCACCATTTGCCCCCGTGGGATGGTGAGCGTGATGTTATCGATCACCGTGTTGCTGCCGAACCGTTTGGAGACGTTGCGCAGTTCAACGAAATTTTTCTGGCTCATCATGGGCTCCATTACGCCTGGTTTTTGGCTTTTGAACGGGAGATGCGTGCCTCGCCGATCAGCCAGTCAAAGAGGAAAATAATCGCCAGCATCACCACGATCAGAATTGAACCGTAGGCGATCGCTACGCCGTATTCGCCGTCCTCCACGCGGTTGAGGATGTAGGCGGTGGCCACGCGGGTATCGGGGGTGACCAGGAAGACGATGGCGCTGACGGTAGTGATGGCGCGCACGAAGCTGTAGATCAGCGCCGACAGGATCGCCGGGCGCAGCAGCGGCAGCAGGATGTGCGTGATGGTGCGCAGCGAGCCGGCGCGCAGGCTGAGCGAGGCTTCGTCCAGCGATTTGTCTATCTGGCCCAGCCCGGCGATCCCGGCGCGAATGCCTACCGGCACGTTGCGCATCACCATCGAGATAATCACGATGGCGGCCGTCCCGGTGAGGTACACCGGCGCGCTGTTGAAGGCGAGAATGTAAGAGACGCCCGCCACGGTGCCCGGCACCGCAAAGCACAGCATGGTGGTGAACTCGATGGTCTTTTTGCCCTTGAACTGCTGACGCACCACGATCCAGGCGATCAGCAGACCGAACGCGGCGGTGATCGGCGCGGCGATCCCGGCGTACAGCAGCGTGTCGAGCAGCGAAGGCCACGCGCCGTCGCTCATGCCCTGGCCGAACAGCTTGATGAAGTTATCCAGCGTCAGCGTGTAGTCCACTCCCCAGTTGACGGTGAAGCTGCCGTAGAAAATGCTGCCGTAAAGCAGGGCATTAAAGGCTACCCACACCGCCAGCAGCGCGATCACGCCCCATACCAGTGTGACCGGTAGCGGCTGTACGTCGCCGCGGTAGGATTTGCCGGACACGGTGACGTAGGAACGCTTGCCGATCCACAGGTACTGGATGCAGAACACCAGCAGCGAGAACAGCAGCAGGAAGACGCCGAGGGTGCTGGCGGCCTGATAGTCGAGCTGCGAGCCGGTGATGTAGAAATAAATTTGCGTCGCCAGCACGTCGAAGTTGCCACCGAGCACCAGCGGGTTGCTGAAGTCGGCCAGCGATTGCACCACCACGATCAGAAACGCGTTGGCCAGCGCCGGTTTCAGCAGCGGCACGAACACGCCGTTAAAGGTTTGCCAACGGCTGGCGCGCAGGGTGTAGGAGGCCTCTTCCAGCGAAGGATGAATGGTCTTGATCGCGCCGTCGAGGATCATGAAGGCCATCGGCGTGAACGCCAGCACCTGCGCCAGCCAGATGCCGGTAAAGCCGTACAGCCAGTTGGTGTTGGTCAGGCCGAACCAGGCCACCATCCACTCGGTGACGTAGCCGGAACGCCCCATCATCAGCGTGACGCCCAGGCCGACGACGAACGGCGGCGTGACGATGGGCAGGATGGAGAAGATGCGGCCGATAATGGCGCTGCGCTTGGCGATGCGGGTGGTGTAAATCGCCAGCACCAGGCCGAAGAAGGTGCAGCCGGCGCCGACCGCGATCGACAGGGCGATGGAGTTGAGGATCACCTGAACGATATGCGCCTGCGACAGCACGTTCATAAACGCCAGCGGCGCGAATGCCCCCGTCTGGTCGGTGAACATCGGAATGAAAATCGCGATGCTCGGCCAGACGATGAAGACGCCGATCAGCGCCACGATGGTGACCAGCGCACCGATAACGAAACGGTCGCCACCCAGCCAGTCGAGGCGGGTCAGCGCCAGCGTCATGATGGCGCCCAGCGCGGTCAATTGCACCAGGGGGGCGTAGCCTAAACCGCGTCCTGCCACCGTGGCGCTGACGACGATAAAGGCCATGCACAGCAGTGCCCAGCCGGCATCGAACGCGTGGCGGCGCCGCTGCTCACGGCCCGCCGCAGCGTAAGGACGCAGCAGCAGCAGGCTCGGCAGCAGGCACCAAAGCCAGCTGATATTGCGGTGTGACCAGCCGTAGGCCGCGAGGATTTCATCGCCGGTGGATTCCAGCAGGCCGTAATCCAGGCTCCAGCTCGGCAGCAGGGCGAACGCCAGCCAGCCAAGCAAAACCCAAAGGAATATCGCATCTCGTTTTTTCACGAGATGGAGTGCATGTGTATGTGACATAAGTTTCCCGGATGTTCAGGCCGGGTAAGGCATGAGGCTTACCCGGCAACAGGCGCAGAATGTGGGTTTATTTACCCATCTTGACTTCGCTGACCCATTTATTGATCAGCGCCTTGCGGACCTCGGTCGAGCCGTACTTGTCCATGTCGTAGTTGATCAGTTTCAGATCGTCGAGCTTCAGCGAGTTCGGCGAGGTATCGGCGGTGGTGTTGGTCAGGATCTGATAGGATTTGCCTTTCTTCCACGCCAGCTCCTGCGCCTCTTTCGACAGCACCCAGTCCACGAACAGTTTGGCGTTATCGAGGTTGCGCGCGCCTTTGAGGATGCTGACGCCGCCGATTTCGTAGCCGGTGCCTTCACAAGGCGAGATCAGCTCAAGCGGCGCGCCCTGTTCTTTTTCGAGCGAGTAGTCATGCAGGAAACCGATGCCGATCGCCGTTTCACCGCGGGCGGCGTTGCGCGCCGGGGCAATGCCGGACTTGGTGTACTGCGAAACGTTGGCGTTCAGCTGCTTGAGGTAATCGAACGCCTGATCGTCCCCCCACAGTTGGGCAAAGGTCGCCAGCGCGGTGTAGGCGGTGCCGGAACTTTGCGGATCGGCGATTTGAATCTCGCCTTTGTATTCCGGTTTGGTCAGGTCTTTCCAGCACTTGGGCACCGGCAGGTTTTTCTCTTTCAGGCGCTGGGTATTGACCCCAAAGCCGAGAATGCCGACGTAGACCGCCGAGGAGTAGTTGCCTTTCAGCTTGGCTGGATCGCGGAATTGCGTCATGACTTGTTCGAGGTTGGGCGATTTGTACGGTTGCAGCAGCCCCATTTCACCGGCCTGGGATTGCGGATCGAGCGTGCCGCCGTACCAGACGTCCGCCTGCGGGTTTTTCTTCTCGGCGTCCACTTTTGCCAGCGTGCTGCCGGAGCCGTTGCGGATGAACGAGGTTTTCACGTCATATTTCTCGCCGAAGGCTTTGGTCTCCGCTTCGCACATTTCATTGGTGGCGCTGCAGTAAACCACCAGGCGGCCCTTGGCGTGCGCGGCGCCGCTCAGCGTGGCCAGCGCGATGCCGGACGCTATCAGGGTAGTGACCCACGTTTTTTTCATTGTTTTATCCTTCTCTCGGTAGAGGTGGTAACGCTCGCCATCAGCAGCGGCATCAGCAATAAACCCATAAGAACGGCGGCGATCGACAGCAAACTGAACATGCCTGACCAGCCGTAGCCTTCGATGACCTGCGACAGCGGCCAGCCCGCCAGCGCTGCCCCCAGATAGGCGAACAGGCCGAGAAAGCCGGTGATGGAGCCCGCGGCGCCTTTGTGCCCGCATTCCACGGCGGCGAGGCCAATCAGCATCTGTGGGCCGAAGACAAAAAAGCCCACCGTAAAGAAACAGCCCGCCAGCAGCGCGTAGTGATGCACCGGCGCCAGCCACAGCGCGGCGACGGAAACCATCAGCCCGAGCGTGAACAGCAAAATCATCGGCGCGCGCTGCCCGCCGAACAGCACATCCGAGCCCCAGCCGGCGAACAGTGCGCCGAGCAGGCCGCCTATCTCGAACAGCATCACCGTCGCGTTAGCGCTAAGCAGGTTGGCGCCGTGGCTTTCCGTCAACCAGAGATTGCCCCAGTCGTTCAACGCGATGCGGATCAGGTAGACCAGCACGTAAGAGACGCCGAGCAGCCAGATCATCGGGTTCTTCAGCATCGTGGTGCGCAACATCTGCCACAGCCCCATCGGCGGGCTGTGCTGTTCCTGGCGCAGCTCCAGCGGATCGTGGCGCCACTGGCCGACCGACGGCAGGCCTTCTTCCTGCGGCGTGCCTGTCAGCCGCCGCGTGAGCCAGATGCCCAGCACCATGCTGACGGCGCCCGGGATCAACATCGCCGCCTGCCAGCCCCAGCGCTGGGCGGCGAAGGCACTGATCAACGGCACGATCGCGCCGCCGAGGTTGATCGACATATTCCAGCAGCCCCACCAGAAGCCGCGTTCGTTGCGTGAATACCAATGGGTCAGCAGCCGCGCGCAGGGCGGCCAGCCCCAGCCCTGAAAGAAGCCGTTCAGCGCCCAGACCGCCAGCAGCAGCGTCAGCGATTCGCCGAAGGCGAACGCCACGTTCAGCAAACCGGTGGCGAACAGGCCGATCCCCATAAACCTGCGCTGCCCATGGCCGTCGTGCCACAATCCGGCGGCGAATTTCGACAGGCCGTAGCTCAGGTAAAACAGCGAGCCGAGCAGGCCGATGTCCCCTTTGTCCAGCCCCAAATCCGTTTGCAGCGCCGGCAACACGTAATTCACGCTTTTGCGCGTCAGGTAAAAGGCGGCGTACCCGATGACCATGTACAGCAGCAGTCGCGGGCGCAGCGCGCGGTAACGATGATCGATTTCAGATGCCGAGCGTGCCTGCATAGCCGCCTCCCTGGTGGTGACTATAAGAAGGTGAAAGGGAAAGGGGATGAGAGAAAGTCCGGAGTGGCTAAGACTTTTTCCTAGTTAGTCGGCGGTTTGTTGCAAATTTGTGGGCAGGTTAACAATTACCCGGGTACCGCGCTGCGTTTCCAGCGTCAGTTCGCCGCCGAGTGCGCTGACCCGTTCGCGCATCCCCTGAATGCCGAAGCCGGGCACCTTGTCCGCACGGATGCCGATGCCGTTGTCCCACACCTCGAGGTGCAAAAGCGCCCCCTGTTGATACAAGACGATGGCGACTTCGCTGGCTTCGGCGTGTTTGCACACGTTGTTGAGCAGCTCTTGCAGCAGCCGGTAGAGGGTGAAGCGCACCGTCTCGCCGGCGGGCGTGTCGATGAGTCGGTAGTCGAAACGGCAGCGGATGCCCCGTTCGCTAAAGGCGAATTCGCTCAGCAGGTGGTGAAGCGCGTCTTTGAACGCCAGCTCGTCCAGCGCGGGCGGGCGAAGCTGGCGCAGCAGCTGGCGCGTGGAGTGATGAATGCGCCGGGCGAGCTCGCTTATCTGGTGCGCGGCGGCCTGGGTTTGCGCCGGATCGTGCGCCCGTTTGACCAGCTGCGACTGGATTTGAATCGCGGTGATGTTCTGGCCGATTTCATCGTGCAGCTCGCGCGCCAGGTTTTTCCGCGTGTCTTCTTCGGTGTGGATCAGTTTTTCGGTCAGCGCCCGCCGTGCCGCCAGCTCTTCTTCCAGGCGTCGGCGATAGTGGTGCAGGTTTTGCGCCAGGTGCTGCTGGCGGCTGATGGCGATGCCCAGGCCGATACCGAGCAGCGCCTGCGTCGCCAGAAAGATTTCCAGCTCGACCAGATTGCCGAACCCCACGCCGACCTGCCGGGCGAGGGTGATCATCATGCTGCCGAGCAGGCCGGACAGCACGCCGCCCTGCCAACCGAACTTCCACGCCATCACCACGTTCGGCAAGAACACCACGATCAGCAGCAGGCGTTCGATTTTCGGCGACAGCACCATCTGGGTGCCGATGCCGATAACGAAAAACAGGCTGCACCAGATGATTAAGGACGCGCGCAGCGGCGGGTTGGTGGTGTCCAGCCCCAGCAGGTGGTAACGGTGCTGCTGGCGCAGAAATTCAAAGATCAGGTAGACGAACGGGGTCAGCAAGACGCCGCCGGTAAACGACGCCAGGCCGAGCAGCATCGCCGGGCTGTGCGCGAAAGGCGAAAGCAGGGCGGTATTGAGCAGCGAGGCGGCGGTTACGGTGGCCAGCAGCAGCGTCAGCCGCTGCCAGTAGAGCGGAAAACGGCGCCAGAATCGTTGCGCGACCGCAGCCGGAAGCAGGGTGATAAACGGCGCGGCCAGCAGACCGTAGCCGCTCAGCAGGCGCTCGCCGTGCAGCCAGAGCAGCAGCAGCACCGGAGGTACCAACAAGGCGGGCCAATAGCGGCGCGCCAGCAGGATCAGCAGCGCGAGATAGACGCCGTGCGGCAGAAACAGCGCCGCCTGATTGCCGTTGTGGGTCAGATAGAAACCGAGCGTCCACAGCGCCAGCCAGCCGCTGCCCCAGGCCAACAGGATAAACAGCGAGATAACCCAGGGCCGGAAGCGCGGTGCCATCAATGCCCCGCCAGCAGCTGATGATCGAGGGCGAAATGCACCAGCTCGATGGTGCTGTTGCACTGCAGCTTGCCCAGGACGTTGGCGCGATGTACATGCACCGTTTTATGACTGAGCTCGAGCTTGAAAGCGATCTCCTTTACGCTGTCGCCTCTGACCAGCAGATCGAAAATTTCGCGCTCGCGCGGGGTCAGCCCTTCCAGCGCCGTGGCCGGCTGCTCGCCGCCACGCAGCGCCCGCAGCGCGTCGGCACACAGGTAATGGCCGCCCATATCAACGGAACGCACCGCCTGCACCAGCTCTTCCGGCCCGCAGCGTTTGGTCAGATAGCCGCTGGCGCCGGCGTCCAGCGCGCTCTGCACGAAGGTGGGGGAGTCATAGATGCTGAGGATGATCGCGCGGAACTGCGGCTTCTGCGCCCGCAGGCGTTTCAACAGGCTCAGGCCGTTTTCATCCGGCATGGCGATGTCCATCACCGCGACGCTGACGTCGTCGCGCAGCAATGCCGGCCAGGCCGCCGCCGCGCTGCTGTATTGCCCCACCACGTCGAGATCGTCCTCGAGGCTGAGCAACTGCGCAAAGCCGGAGCGCACCACCACATGGTCATCCACCAGTATCACACGGATCATTTTTCGCACTCTGTTGCCGAATCATGGCCCTATGATGCCTGCCGCCGCGGTGCTGGCAATCAGCCAAGCGCGGTTATGCAATCGGTGTAACAGAATCGTAATAAAAGGGCGCCGCCGGCGCCGTCAACGATCCAAATCGATGGCGAAATGCTGCCACAGCGCGGCGCGGCGTTCCTCTTCCGAATGCAACGTCGTTTCGTGGCGCTGGTGATCTTCGGTCACGATCAGCTTCATGTCGCTGAGGGTGACCCGGCCGTGGTCCGTCGGCCGTGAACATACCAGGCGTTGGGTGAAGTGCGATTGCGGCGAGGTGCTGTGGAAGTGGCACATCTCGTAGAACTCATGCAATTCGCGCGGCTGAACGGTAAAGCGATACAGCGTTTTGGCATGCGAACGCTGGTCGCCGTTGCGGCGCTCCAGCAGGTAATACTCGCCTTCCCGCTCCAGGTGGAAGGTGCCGCTGGCCTGCGGTTGCGGCTCGGCGACGACGATCTTCAGCGGCGTCAGGAAGGAATCGCCGAAACCGACGTCCACCAGCCAGGCCTGGCCCGCCAGATCCACCCGCAGCGCCAGATGGTCGTAGCGCGGGCCGAAATGGCCGTCGCGCGCGCGGATCTCGCCGGAGATGAAGCTCACTTTGAAGCCGAGCTCCCGCAGCAGCAGGGCGAACAGCGTGTTCAGCTCATAACAGAAACCGCCGCGGTTACGCTCGACCACCTTGCTGAACAGCGCCTCCGGCGCCAGCTGAATACCCTGATGATAAATAATGCTCAGGTTCTCGAACGGGACGCTCAGCATGTGGCGATGGTGCAGCTGTTGCAACGTGGGGAGGTCAGGGCGGGCGGCGCCGGTAAAGCCGATATGCTGCAGGTAGCGTTGGGTATCCACAGGGTGTCTCGCATGAGAAAAAGTAGGCATAAAATAGCGGGCTTTGCGGCTTTTGTGAGCGCATTACGTGCTGCGCTGTCGCTGCTGCCGCAAACTGTCACTGGTCGGCGCTAGCCTGTTCCCCGGAGTTCAACATTGCAGGAGAACGGCTATGCAAGATTTCAAACATCGGGTGGCGCTGGTGACCGGCGCTTCCACCGGCATCGGTGAAGCGATCGCCGCCGAGCTGTTTCGGCGCGGAGCCACGGTGGTGATGACCGGCCGCCACGCGGCGCCTCTCGCCGCCGCCGCCGCGCGGCTCGATCCCGACGGCCGACGGGTGATGACGTTGCGGATGGACGTGCGCGATGCGCAGTCGGTGCAGCAGGGTATTGAAGAGATAGTGCGGTGCTGCGGCGCGCTGCATCTGCTGGTCAACAACGCCGGGATCACCGGCCCGCACGAGGTGGGTATCGATCGGTACGCGGTCGACGATTGGCATGAGGTGATCGCCACCTGCCTGAGCGGCACGTTTTTCGGCATGAAGTACGGCCTGCCGGCGATCGTCGCCGGCGGCGGCGGGGCGGTGGTGAACCTCTCTTCCGCCAACGGCGTGGTAGGCATTGCCGGGATCGCGCCCTATACCGCCGCCAAACATGGCGTGCTGGGCCTGACGCGCTCGGCGGCGCTGGAATTCGCCACGCGCGGCGTACGCGTCAACGCCGTCGGGCCGGGCTATGTGGATACGCCGGCGATGGGGGCACTGCCGGCGTCGGCGCGGGCGCAGATGGCCGCTTCGCACCCGATGGGCAGAATGGCGACGCGGGAAGAGGTGGCGAAAACGGTGGCCTTCCTGCTCTCGGACGACAGCAGTTTCACCACCGGCGCGTTCTACAGTATCGACGGCGGTTATACCGCGCGTTAATGGCAAACAGACCCCTTGCGGGGCCTGTGTGGTTACCAGGATTTATGTGGGTTGCGTGAGACGATATCGATCTTTTGACACAGCAGTTGGGTGATGTCCACCGAGGTGGGCTGAGCGGCGCTGCCGGTAAAGTTTTTCAGCACGATGGCGATGCGGGCGTAATTGACGTAGCCCTCAGGCAGCGGCAAATACTCGGCAACGTCGAGCGCGGTAATGCGATCCGAGGTCATCGTTGCCGACGCGGCCGGCGTTACCGTGCCGGTGCGGGCCCACTGACAGGCTTTTTCCAGCAGGGGGGTGACGCCGGCATCGCCGCTCAGGGCATATTTGCCTTGGTAGGTGCTGATGGTGACATCAAGGCTGTTCTGGCCTTTCAGGTTGGCCAACGTGGCACGCCACAGCACCAGATCGTTTTTCGCGATCGGGAAGTAGATCTCGACGCGTTTGTCCGCCGTCGTCGCCGTTTTGGTGGTGGCGGTCAGCACGCCGTTTTGCAGCGTTACCGCCAGATCGGCGGTCGCCGTTTGCGAGAGACGTGCGCCGCCGAAGGCGTAGACGTTATTCAACGCCAGCGCGCCGCTTTCTTTCCAGCTCGGCTCCGGCAGATGGTTGACGCCATCGCCCAGATAGAGCAGGCGCCACATGTTGACGTAACCGGGTGCGACGATCTTTTTCATCTCGATGTGGTTGTTGGACCAGCCTTTTTTAATGTCTGCGTTCACCAGATCGAAACCGTCGATATAGCATTTTCCGCTCAGATCGCTGGACTTATCGAAGAAGAAATACTCGACGTATTGGTAGGGCACGCTGCTGCCGGCATCGGTGTTGTTGGTCATCACGCTGTGCCATTGGCTGTCTTTGATTTTTACCGTACCGCCGTTGTTGCTGGTAAAGACCGGCCGGTAGTTGCGGCAATTGGCGTTGCCCCACTCGAAGTGGCAATTTTTGAAGTCCAGCGTGCCGCCTTTAAGGTCGAACAAACCATAGTCGGTATTGGCCAACTGTTCGGTTTCATTGCTAAAGCCGCTGTAGTCGAACGAACAATCGCGGAAGGCCAGGGCATGTACCCCCTGATAATAGTTTCTGCTGTCGCCGAACAGGCATTTGTAGAAGACGATTTTTTCGCCGGCGTTAGCGGTGGTTTCAGACCAGATCGGCCAGAAACAGCCGCGCACCATGATGCTGTGCCAGCTCTGAATATAGGCGTTATTGCCAAAGACAATGCCTTTATACAGGTTGGTCAGCCAGACGTTTTGCACCAGCAGTTGGCAGGCCGGCAGGCCGTGCATGTTTGAGGCATCGCTGTAGACGCACAGGCCGCGCAGGTTGGCCGCCGCGCCAGGGGCACCCACGATGCGCAGGTTATAAATCGCCGGCGCTCCCAGCGAATATTGCACGCGTACGCACTCGATGTTGGTGGCGCCGCTGAAGTCCAGAATGGTGCCCTTAAAATCGACGGCGTTTTTCCACAGCTTCAGGTTGGCGGTGGTTTTACAAGAGCGAACGCCGCCGGGGCCAACCAGAGTAATCCCCGCCGGGGTCGTTGGGATAGGCAACTGCCACCACTCTTCGCCTTTGACCTGCAAGAAGTTGCACGCGCGGGTAATGGTCAGCGAGTAATCCAGTTCATCGCCCGGCAGGTGCCACCAATCGATGCAGTAATCGCCGTCATTGATGATGCGCTTCCAGCGACGGTTTTGCGCGTCGACGAGCAGGGTGACGCCGTTGTCCTGGCTGGTGGTATCCGCATCGTCTCGGGTAAATACGCCGTGATGGTAGCGGTTTTCGAGCATCACCGCGGTCTCGCTACCGGCATAGCTGCGCAGGTTGGCGTAATCATTTAATGAAATCATGGAATAGCCCTCGTTTTGGACAATAAGAGGCCGATGCAATATGGCGATTGCAGGGGCGGCGGCATAGGGAAATGGCATTGTGGCCGAAGGGGGAATCGGTTCGCGATCCCGGTCGGCAGAGATAAATTAACAGGCTGAGGTGAGAGGCTTAAGCGTTCAGGGTTGTGCCTGACGCCAGCAAACATCGCCGCCGGGGTTCAGGTTTGGTCTGTAGATACGAGGGTTTGCAACCAGGCCAGAAACGCCGCTGCGCCGGGTTTTTCCAGCGTGCGCGGCGGGTAAACTACGTAGTAGGGTTTGCTGAGCGGCAGCGCCGGTTCGGCCAGGGTGACCAGCTGGCCTTCCGCCAGTTCACGGGCGATCAGCCGCCGCTGGCCGAGTAGCACCCCGCGCCCTTGCACGGCGGCGTCGATGGCCAGTGACGTCAGGTTATAGGTTAGCCCGCGCCGCGGCGGCGGCGGCCGATCGGCGGCGGTGAACCACTCGTGCCAGCCCGGCAAAAACTGGCTCTCCTTGCCCCAGTCGACGTGGATCAGCGGCAGCTGCGTCCAGTCGCCGCACTCGCGCAGCGCCGGGCTGCACACCGGCTGCACCCGATCCTGAAACAGCTGCACCTTTTCCAGCAGCGGGTAATCCTGATCGCCGAAGCACAGGGCGAAGTCCGCCGCCGAATGGGCGAAATCGACCGCCGCATGGGTGGCGTGCAGCCGCAGATCGCCGTCGGGGCACTGCGCCAGCCAATCGCCCAGCGCCGGGTTCAGCCACTTGGAGGCCAACGCCGGCAACGCGAACACCGTCAGCGCCTGTTTGCCGCGCTGGCGTTCGACGTGCTGCTGCGCCACGCGCAGCGTTTCGAACGCCTCCTGAACGTAGGCCAGGTAGTCCGCGCCCTGTTCGGTCAGCGTGACGCCGCTTTTGGCGCGAATGAACAGCGTGATGCCCAGATGCTGTTCGAGCTGGCGGATTTGCTGGCTGACGGCGGCGGCGGTCAGCGCCAGCGCATCCGCCGCACGGGCCAGGCTGCCGGTGCGAGCGGCGGTTTCGAACGCCAGAATGGCGCTCAGCTTGGGCAGGCGTGCACGGGACGGTGGGGGCATGGGCAGGACTATCGCTAAGAATTCGTTAGCTTATCCATAACGTATTTTTGTTATGGCGGCAATGCGCCATTCGCTACAGTGAGAGGCATCCGGCTATCGCACACGAGGGGAACGTCATGCCGCAACTTGCCGATATTATCGATCTGCCCGCCCATCCCATCGACGACGCCGCATTCCGCGCCCGTTGCAGGCAAACGCTGGAGCGCGCCGGCGCGCTGGTACTGCCGGGATTTCTGCGCCCCGCCGCGCTGGCGACGGTAAGGCTGGAAGGCGCCGAACAGCACCACGCGGCGTTTTACGCCAGCAGCAAACACAACGTGTATCTACGGCCGCAGGACGACGCGCTGCCGGCCGACCACGCGCGCAACCGGCTGGTGGTGTCATCCAAGGGCTGCATTACCGACGAGGATATCCCATCGCAGTCGCCGCTGCGTGCGCTGTACGATGCCCCGGCGTTTCGCGAGTTTCTCTGCGCGGTGTTGGATGAGGCGCAGCTGTATCCCTACGCCGATCGGCTGTCGTCGATCAACCTGCATTACGCCCACACCGGTCAGGAGCTGGGCTGGCATTTTGACAACTCCTCGTTCGCCATCACGCTGTTGATCCAGAAGCCGCAGGCGGGCGGCCGTTTCGAATACGTGGAGAACCTGCGCGACGCCGATCGCGGCGAGATGAACTATGCCGGGGTCACGCAGGTGCTGGACGGCGAGCGGGCGGTCAAACAGCTGGCGATTGAGGAGGGGGATTTGGTGCTGTTTCGCGGGCGCAACGCCATGCACCGGGTGACGCCGACCGAAGGCGACACCACGCGCATGCTGGTGGTGCTGGCCTACAATGCGCAGCCGGATGTCATGCTGTCGGAAAGCGCCAGAATGACGTTTTACGGCCGGTTATAGCGGATAAAAAAACCGCCCCGGAGGGCGGTTTGTCGATTCAGTGCGGGTTCTGCTCTTCGTGAGCCTGCTGCTCCCGCTTCACTTCCTGCGCGCGCTTGCGCAGGCCGAACCAGCCCAGCGTCAGCAACACCGCCAGCACCGGAATAGTGGCGATGGTCCAGGTGCCGTTCGGGTAGTCGAACGCCATCATCACCACCACGATCAGCAGGAACGCCAGCGTCAGCCAGGAGGTGAACGGCGCGCCCGGCATTCTGAACGAGACCGGCTGCGCGCGGCCTTCGCGCACGGCTTTGCGCAGGCGCATCTGGCAAACGATGATAAACGCCCAGGAGGCGATGATGCCCAGCGAAGCGATGTTCAGCACGATCTCGAATACCCGCGACGGTACCAGGTAGTTGAGCACCACGCCGATCACGTAGATGCCGCAGGTAACCAGGATGCCGGCGTAAGGCACCTGCTGGCTGCTCATTTTGGCCATCAGCTTCGGCGCGGAGCCGCCCATCGCCAGCGAGCGCAGGATACGGCCGGTGGAGTAGAGGCCGGAGTTAAGGCTGGACAGCGCGGCGGTCAACACCACGATGTTCATGATGGTGCCGATGTAAGGCACGCCCAGCTTGCTGAAGAAGGTGACGAACGGGCTTTGGCCGGCCTGATAGGCGTTCCACGGCAGCAGCAGCACCAGCAGCACCACGGAGCCGACGTAGAACAGGCCGATACGCCAGATCACGCTGTTGATCGCTTTGGGCATCATTTTAGCCGGATCTTTACACTCGCCGGCGGCGGTGCCGATAAGCTCGATGCCGGCGAAGGCGAAGATCACCCCTTGCACCAGCACCAGCGCCGGCAGCAGGCCGTGCGGGAACATGCCGCCGTTTTCGGTGATCAGGTGCATGCCGGTGGTGTGGCCGGCAACCGGCGTGCCGGTGCCGAGGAAGACGACGCCGACAATCAGGAACAGCGCGATGGCGACGACCTTGATCAGCGCAAACCAGAACTCCATCTCGGCGAACCACTTCACGCCGATCATGTTCATGGTGGCGACGATACCGAGCGCGCCGAGGGCGAACAGCCACTGCGGCACGTCGGCAAAGGTGCCCCAGTAGTGCATGTACAGCGCCACTGCGGTGATGTCGACGATACCGGTCATCGCCCAGTTGAGGAAATACATCCAGCCGGCGACGTAAGAGGCTTTCTCACCGAGAAACTCGCGGGCGTAAGAAACGAAGCTGCCGCTGGAAGGGCGATGCAGCACCAGTTCGCCCAGCGCGCGCAGGATGAAGAAAGAGAAGATCCCGCACACCAGATAGACCAGCGCCAGCGCCGGCCCGGCCAGTTCGAGACGGCCGCCGGTACCGAGGAACAAACCGGTGCCGATCGAACCGCCGATGGCGATCATTTGGATCTGCCGGTTGCCCATGCTTTTGTGATAACCGGATTCATGAGAGTCTAGCCAGCGTCTTCTGGCGGCGTGTTTGTCATCCGCCGACTTTTTTTGTGAGTGCATTATCCGTCCTGTTTACCTGTCTATGATGAACTCCGCCCTGAGCTGCAGAGCAAACGATTGCCATCAGCAATCGTAATGAGAATGAGGTCGTGGCATCATTCCGCTGTTTATTGTGTATACAGCCGCCGTTAAATAACGGCGTGGCATGCTACCGTTTCCCGATAAATGTGGCAAAAAAACCTGCGTACAAAGTGTGAACAATGGTGTGTATTTTTTAAACTGAAAACAAAAGCGCATATTATTCAGTAAGATGAGTCTCATTATCAACACGGAAATATCGAACGATAAAAGTGATTGAAATCACAGAATAATAATTACCGCGCAAATTAAAGGGATTTTGAGGTTATTTCGCGTGAGGGGGGAAAGCGGGCGGAAAATAAAACGATGGCGCCTGCGCGGCAATGAGCGTGCGCAGGCGAATCGGACGAGGGGGAGGCTTAGGCGGATTCACCGGCCGGCAGAGCCGAAGCCGGCAGGCCGAACAGCTTGTCGAACGCCCAGTTAAACAGGAAGGTGTAGCAAGGAATGATGACGATCAGCGCCATATCCAGCAGCAGCGCCTGCCACAGCGTGATGCCCATCCACCAAGCGATCAGCGGGATCAGATACACCACCAGCGTCAGCTGAAAGCCGACGGCGTGCAAAATGCGGCGTTTGAGCGTGCGGGTGCGCGACACCTGGCGGCTTTCCCACCACTCGAATACATAGTTGTAAATAAAGTTCCAGCTTACCGCGATGGTGGTGATCACCACCGCCAGCGGCCCGGTGCTGCTTGGCGCATGGCCCGATAGCAGCGCCAGCCCCAGCGCCGAGATCGCCATGCCGATGATTTCATAAGCGGTGACATACACCAGTTTGCGTTTGACGCCTTGCATCGTTTTCTCCCGAATCTGTTTTTAGTTGCCTCTGTGGCGACGGCGGCTAAGATAACGTCAATCACATTGATAGAAAAAGTCAGGAGCTGTCAGTTAATCTGACAGGTTGAGCGATGAATTTTTCCAGCGACAACATCGAACTGTTTTTGGCGGTGCTCGACCGCGGCTCGTTTTCCGCCGCCGCCCGCGCGTTGCGGCGCGTGCCGTCCGCCGTCAGCATGGGCATCGCCAACATGGAGGCGGAGCTCGGCTTTGCCTTGTTTGACCGTTCTCACCGTGAACCGACGCCGACCGCGCTGGCACTGGCTCTGGCGCCGCACGCCCGCCTGATCGCCGGGCAGCTCAAGCAGCTGCAGGTGCATGCCATCGAACTGTCCCAGGGGCTGGAGAGCCGGCTTTCGATCGGCGTGGCGTCGGATATCAACGGCGCCGGCCTGCTGGCGGCGGTGAAAACGCTGTCGCAGCGTTATCCGCTGCTGAACATCGAAGTGCTCAGCGCACCGCAGGACGACGTGCTGCACATGCTGCATCAGGAGCGCATCGGCGTTTGTCTGGCGTTCGGCGGGCTGAACATCAACAGCGCGGAACAGTTCCACTTCGTCGGCGCGGAATCGCTGGTGGCGATGCTGTCGCCGCAGCATCCGGCGCTGGACGGCGCGGCGGGTGAGCTGTTTCTCGAAGATCTGGTCAACGTGCGGCAGATCATGGTGGCCAGCCGCGATCTGCCGATCGGCGATCTGCGTCCGCAGGTGGCGGAGGCGTATTGGCGCACCGACAGCCTGCCGATGGCGCTAAACATGGTGGAGGCGGGGCTGGGGTGGGGCAATTTCCCGCTGTCGCTGGCCGAGCCGCTGTTGGCGCAGGGGCGGCTGGTGCGGCTGAAATTCAAAAATACCAAGAACGAGCTGCGCTTGCCGATGCATTTGATCTGGCTGAAGAACCGCCCGTTGGACAAGGCGGCGCGCGAGCTGGTCGAGCTGATGCGCGCGGCGCCGCAGGAAAGCTGATGCCAGGCGCGCTGGCTTATTCCGCGTGGCGTTTGCGCCACCAGAAGCGCACCAGCAGGATGGTGGCGATCGCCAGCGCGACAAACAGCAGGCTGGAGAGTTTTTTGTCGAAGCCGGTAACGAAACTTTCGATCGCCTGGCCGCCGAAATAGCCGAGCATGACGAAGATTGTCGCCCACAGAATGGCGCCGAGGAGGTTGAGCGGCACAAAGCGCGACGGCGGCAAGCGGCTGGCGCCGATCAGTACCGGGCCGATGATGCGGAAACCGTACATAAAGCGCACCCCGATAACGAACAGCATCGGGTGGCGAGCGATCAGCCTTCTGGCGCGCGCGATGCGCTTTTCCTGCCCCTTGAGCCGCGCGATGACCCGGCCTTCGAACCGGCGGCCGGCGAAGTACAGCAGCTGATCCCCCAGCGTGCCGCCCAGCGCCACCACGGCTATCACCCACGGCCAGTGCAGCAGCCCTTCGTGGGCGGCGATGCCGCCCAGCAGCGTGATGGTTTCCCCTTCCGCCAGGCAGCCGATAAACAACGCCCAGTAACCGTAGTCCGTAATGTAGTGGGCCAAATCGGTCATTCCTTACTCCTTATGTGACTGACGCATAAGGGCAAGTATACGCCCGATCGCTAGCCTTGGGCGATCTGGGCCACCAGCGCTCTGCGCCGCGCCAGGCTTTCCGCCATTTGTGCCTGTACCTTGGCGTAAATGTGCGGCGGGGCCAGTTCCGGCGTGCCGCCCGTGAACGGCGGAGCCGGGGCGTATTCCAGATAAAGCTGGATCGTCTGGGCTGTGTCTTCGCCGTGCAGTTCGGCGATCAGCGCCAGCGCAAAGTCGATGCCGGCGGTGACGCCGCCGCCGCTGATCACGTTGCCGTCGCGCTCTACGCGTGCTGAGCTTGGCACGGCGCCGAACAGCTTCAGGCTGTCGCGCATCGACCAGTGGCAGGCGGCGCGTTTACCCTGCAATAGCCCGGCGGCGGCCAGGATCAGCGAACCGGTGCACACCGAAGTCAGGTAGCGGGCATCGGCACCCAGCCGACGGATCTGCTGCATAAAAGCCTCATCTTGCAGCGCCTGGGTGCAGCCGCTGCCGCCCGGCACGCACAGCACGTCGCAGCGCGCGATCTCCGGCAGCGGGCGCAGTTGGGTGAAGTGCAAGCCTTCCGATTCGACATCCGCGCCGTCTACCGAAGCGACGATGATTTCCGCGCCCGGCATGTGGCGCAGAAACTGCAGCGGGCCGGTGAAGTCGAGCTGGGTGACGCCTTGATAGATGGGAAATACAATCACGAGTGGTTCAGACATGACATTCGCCTCATTTTTATCGTTGGACCTGGGCCATAATAGCCGCCCTGTTTTTGGCTGATATGACAGATAACCCTCAAAAAGCGCCATCATGAAAACGATCGGTTTTGTGGTTTTTCCCGGTTTTAACCTGCTGGACTTTGCCGGCCCGCTGGCGGCGTTCGATAACGTCAGCCAGTTTACCGATCCGCCGGCTTACCGCTGCGTGGCGATTTCGCCGCAGGGCGGGATGGTCGCCAGCTCGGCCGGGGTGGAGATCGCCACGCAGCCGTGCGGCGACGAGCGTTTCGATACGCTGGTGGTGGCCGGCGGCAGCGGCAACGTGATGGCGGCGCAATCGCCGGCGCTGGTGGCGTTCCTGACGACCCACAGCCGGCGCGCGCGGCGCATCGCCAGCGTGTGCACCGGCGCGTTTATTCTGGCGGCCTGCGGTTTACTGGACGGCAGGCGCGCCACCACCCACTGGTATCACGCGGCGCGATTGCAGCAGAGCTATCCGCGTATCCGCGTCGACAGCAACCGCATTTTCATTCGTGACGGCGATATCTGGACGTCAGCCGGCATCAGCGCCGGTATCGATCTGGCGTTGGCGCTGATCGAGGACGATCTGGGCGCCACGATGGCGGCGGGCGTGGCGCGGCAGCTGGTGGTCTACCACCGGCGACCCGGTGGGCAGTCGCAATACTCGCTGCTGCTGGCGTTGAATCCGTCGTCGGATCGCATGCGCGCCGCGCTGTCGTACGCGCGCGAACACTTGCACCTGCCGCTGTCGGTGGCGGATCTGGCCGACGCCGCCTGCCTGAGCGAGCGGCAGTTCGGTCGGCTGTTCCGCGCCGAAACCGGGCAGACGCCGGCCAAGGTCATCGAGCAGCTGCGGGTGGAGGCGGCCAGGGTGCGCATCGAAGAGAGCGCCGAGCCGCTGGAGGCGATCGCCCGCTTGGTGGGGTTCAGCGATCCGGAGCGCATGAGGCGGGCGTTTATCCGCGTATTTGGCCTGTCGCCGCAGGCGATCCGCCGGCTCGGCCGCGCGGGATAATTTTTTTGCCACGCCTGGCGGCGGGGCACACCAGAGGAGCAACGGATGTATCAGGATTTTGAGAGCGAATTGAGCTGGGCGACGCGCCATATGCCGCGCACCCGGGCGGCGGTGGCAGCGTTGCCGGACCTGCACGGGGTGCGGCTGGCGTGCAATATGCACCTGGATCTGAAAATGGCGCCGCTGGTGGCCGGCCTGCTGGACAAGGGCGCGGCGATCTTCCTGACCACCTGTAATCCCACCACGGTACAGAACGACGTAGTGGCCTGGCTGGAACGGCGCGGCGCGCAGGCTTACGCCTGGCGTGACATGAGCGTCGGCGAATGGTCGGAATCTTTCGATCGCGCGCTGGCCTGGCAGCCGACTCATCTGTGCGAAATGGGGGCGGATCTGACCACCCGTCTGCACCAGTCGCCGAGCGGCCCACAGATCGTCGCCGGGTTGGAGGCCACCGGATCGGGCATCAGCCGGTTAAACGGCGTGGCGCCGCGCTACCCGATCTTCAACTGGGACGATCTACCGGTGAAAGAGGGGTTGCACAATCGGCATATGGTTGGGCTGACCGCCTGGCACACTTTCTTCCAGACCACCCATTTGACGCTGCACGAAAAGCGCGTGCTGGTGATCGGCTACGGCCTGGTTGGGCAGGGGACGGCGGCGGCGGCCAGGGCGTACGGCGGCCAGGTGATGGTGGCGGAAATCGATCCGGCGCGCGCGCTGCAGGCGCGTTATGACGGCTGGCAGGTGGTGGATCTGGCGAGCGCCGTCGCGCAGGCGGACGTGATCGCCACCGCGACCGGCGCGAAAAACGTGCTCTCGGCGCAGCATCTGCAACTGGCGCAGGACGGCGTGTTTATCCTCAACGTCGGCCACGTGGCGGAAGAGATCGACGTCGGCTTCCTCAAGGGCTTGCCGCACCACGAGCCAATGCCTTATGTGAACGCTTACCAACTGAATGAAAAGACGGTCTATTTGCTGGCCAACGGTTCGATGTTCAACCTGACCGCCGGCTATGGCGATAGCCTCAACGCCTTCGACGTGACGCTGGCGGTAATGGCGGCCGGCATCGGCCATATCGTCGGTGCCGGGGCGCGGCAAACGCCGGGGCTGTACCTGCTGCCGCAGTCGGCCTGGCAGCCGGCGCTGTAACTTTTTCGACGCGGGCGTTCATCCCAGAGCGCCCGCGGGCTGCGTCGTTTTTCGGCCGACAGAATTTGTCACAAATCCGCCATACAATCCCAGTGCCAAGCGCTGAACCCTCACATATAATTCGCTGAATTCAAGCCCCCATTTCAGAGTAATGCCTGTGAAAATACGTGTTTTGGTTCTGACTCTGCTCGCTTTGCAGGCGGGCGCAGGCTTTGCGCCACGCGCGCTGGCCAGCGACAACGCCGCCGCCGTGCACGCCACCCAGCCGGAGCTGGCCTCCGGCAGCGCGATGGTCGTCGATATGCAAACCCATAAGGTGATGTACGCGCGCAACCCGGATGAGGTGGTGCCGATCGCCTCGATCACCAAGCTGATGACCGCGATGGTCACGCTGGACGCGCACCTGCCGCTCGACGAGATGCTGGCGGTGGATATTCACCAGACGCCGGAGATGAAAGGGGTGTATTCGCGGGTGCGGCTGAACAGCGAAATCAGCCGTAAGGATATGCTGCTGCTCGCGCTGATGTCGTCGGAAAACCGCGCCGCCGCCAGCCTGGCGCACCACTATCCGGGGGGTTACAACGCCTTCATCAAAGCGATGAACGCTAAGGCCAAGGCGCTGGGCATGACCAATACCCATTATGTGGAACCGACCGGGCTCTCTATTCATAACGTGTCGACGGCGCGCGATCTGACCAAGCTGCTGATCGCCACCAAGCAATACCCGTTGATCGGCCAGCTCAGCACCACCACCGAGCGCATGGCCAGCTTCAAAGACCCGAACTACACGCTGCCGTTCCGCAACACCAACCACCTGGTGTACAACCCGAAATGGAACATTCAGCTGACCAAAACCGGCTTCACCAATCAGGCGGGCCACTGCCTGGCGATGCGCACCATGATCGGTAACCGCTCGGTGTCGCTGGTGGTGCTGGACGCCTTCGGCAAATATACCCACTTCGCCGACGCCAACCGTCTGCGCAGCTGGATTGAAACCGGCAAGGTGACGCCGATCCCGGCCGCCGCCCGCGACTATCGTCGCCAAAAAGACGCCAGCCTGGCGAAAAACGCCACCGAATGACCCGCCTGACGGCCTGCTCATTTGCAGCAGGCCGCTATCGGCCCTCGGGCCGCCTGATGACAAATCCCCGCTCGCGATCGCCGTCGAAACCCGCTTTGAGATAAAGCTGGTGCGCGCCGGTGCGTTGCTGCCCCGACAGCAGCATCACCTTGTAACAGCCCTTGCGCCAGGCCAGCTGCAGCGCGTATTCGATCATCGCGAGTGCCACGCCGTGGCCGCGATAGGGCTCTGCCGTCACCACGTGTTCGATGACGCCGAACGGTTGCGCCTGGTGCGCCAGCCCCGGGATCAGCGCCAGCATGCAGGTGGCGATCGGCTGTTCCTCATCCGCTGCCACCACCAGACGGATCGCCGAATCGTCCAGCAGGCGTTGCAGGGCGCGGCGCGCGTCGTCGGTGCGCAGTGGCGCATCCTGTGGGCGCAGCTCGCGATAGAGAGCCAACAGGCCGTTGAGATCGTCCGGCTGCGCCAGGCGGTGAATGATGCTCATGGTTGCTCCTTTCCGCCGCTTCAACGGTAATCCGCTATCCTCCATTAATACCACAACGATTGCCGGAGAGGATGTTATGAGTCAGGTTTCGACCTTTGTCATGTTCCAGGGGGAGGCGCAGCAGGCGATCGACCTCTACAGCCAGGTGTTTGAGCGTTTTCGGCTCATGCAGGTGCAGCATTACGACCCGACGCCGGACGGCCGGCGGTTGATCAAGCATGCCACCATCGATTTTGACCGGCAGAACCTGGTGTTTATCGACAGCCCAATCAGCCATGATTTCAGCTTCACTCCGGCGGTGTCGCTGTTCATCAACCTGCCTAACGAACAGGCGCTGGAGCAGGCGTTCCGCCGCCTGGCGGAGGGCGGCAAGGTGCTGATGCCGCTCGACGACTACGGCTTCAGCGCCCGTTTCGGCTGGCTCAACGATCGCTTTGGGCTCTCCTGGCAGCTCAATGTGCCGGCGGGCGATCTGCCCTGACGTTAAGGGCGAGCGTGCAAAAGGAATGGTAATTACTGCTGTTATTTCATATTGTTATCACCACTTTGGCGAGGAGCTTTGCCGTAGGAAATACCGACAACATTCATGGAAAGGTGCGCTTTGATTGATTTTGACCGCTATGTTGAGCAAGCGAAGTCTTACGGTGAGTGGCCGGGCGGGCATGTGGACATGTCGTCCGGTCGCGTCGAGGGGTTGAGCTATCGTCTGTATCGGCAAACTGCCGAGAGTGAAGACGTGATCCTGGTCTATCACGGCGGCGGGGTTAACAGCGCCGCCGGGTATGACATTCTTGCGCGCCAGCTGGCTGCCGAGCCAATGCTCGCGGTGTGCCTGGTCGATATTCGAGGGCATGGCGATTCCACGGGAGAGCGGGGGACGGTTGAGCGGCCTGAGCGGATTTGGCGCGATGTCGATGCCATTCTGGCGGAAATGCGCCACCGTTTTCCGTTGGCGCGCAGGCACCTGCTTGGCCATTCCAGCGGCGCCGGGATGTTGCTCAACTATCTGACCCGCTATCCTTGCGAGCAGCAGGCGGACAGCCTGATCCTGCTGGCGCCGGAGCTGGGGCCATTTTCCGGGATGGCCCGCGATCTGCCGGCGGCCGCTCGTTTTGCTCAGGTGCGTCAATGGCCCTTTGTGGCCAATGCGCTGAGCGGCGGGCGGTGGTTTGGGCAATCCCGGGCGGTCAGCCTGAATTTTCCCCCGGCCGTGCTGGCTACCGCCCCCGATTTTGTCTGCCAATATAGCGTCAATATGGCTAACGCGTTGACGCCACGCACCCCGGCAAAGCAACTGGCGGCGCTGCGATTGCCGACCTTGCTGCTGGCGGCAGCGCAGGATGAGTTGTTCAGCGCGCAATCCTTGCAGCGTTTCGTCGAACAGCACGGCAGTGCACATGTTGCCTTTGGTTTGCTTGAGGGCAGTACGCATTTATCGTGCGTTTTTGAGGCCCACGGTCATGTCCTGCGTTATCTCTCGCGCGTTTTCGCTATCGCATCCGATTGAGACGCTCCCGTGTATCTGTTTGTTTATTAATCACTTCTTTGCCACTGTTAACTGGACGGAGGAGTGGTGATTAAGATCACGAAATTAGTTAATAAATCTTTATGAATTTGATTGCATAATGTTAACATCCTGCCGCTTTCATTAGGCTTGCTAATGATATTCTTATTGTCAAGGAATGCTCAGGATGGATTACCAAAACGTCTTTCAGTTGACGGATCAGGAACGAAACGAGTTATTTTCGGCATTAGATAAAATTGCTTACGATCCCGCCGGTGGTGATGCGTATATTCACGCCATACGATCGGCCATGATCACCCACTTGCCCCACAGATTAAGCGCCGCATTAAGCCAGCAAAAGGCGTCAATCAAACCACGGCCTTATCTTATTTTAAAAAATGTGCCGGTGGATAAAGAAGTGTTCTTTTCCCCTTGCCCGAACCAATATACGCCTTCGGCCAAGTCAGGGAATATCAGTGAAAACCTGTTGGTCGGCATCTCTTCGTTAATTGGTGAACCCTATTCGATGTATTTCGAAGGGAAGGAACTGATCAATAATCTGATCCCCAAACGCGAAGCCAAAAAAGAATATACCGGTCTGGGGTTCGATGTTGAACTGGACTTCCATATTGAAAATGCGGCCCTGAAACACCTGGAACAGTTCAACGTTTCGCCAATGGGATTGCTGTTGGCCGGCGTGCGCCGCGATCCGCACAGCCCGATGACGCGCATCTCCGATTCGCGTTTGGCTATCGCTCAACTGAGCCGCGAGGACGTCGAAACGCTGGCCAGCCCACTGTACAGCATCAAGCTGCCATACCGTTGGCGTCAGTCCACGCAGGCCGGGCGCGAAGAAACCGCGCTGGTGCCGCTGATTTCGCAAAACCATGTTCTGCCGGATGTGAGCGCCGTTTTCTATCCCGGCATGATTGCGGCCAGCACGCCGCGAGCGGAAGCCGCGCTCGAGCGTTTCTACGGGCTGGTGAAAGAAAACGCCATCGGCATCGATATTTGCCCGGGCGATTTGGTGTATATCGATAACCGCTTTGCGCTGCATTCACGCGATAAATTCACACCCTCTTTCGATGAAAGAGATACGCCGTTACGCTGGGTGCAACGCGTCTTCATTTCGGCAAGCTTGTGGAATCATCGCAACCTCAATCAGGTTGAAGAGCGTATTTTCTCGATTTAAGGTTATTATTCATGCTGAACGTTTTTCTTTCTATATTGCCGATTTTTTTGTTAATCGTACTGGGCTATTTGTCAAAACTCTATGTTAAAGACGTTGCCGTATTTTGGGGCTTCTCAGACAAATTCGTTTATTACCTGTTTTTTCCGGCGCTGTTGATATTGGATATCAGCGAGGCGGATTTTAGCGGCGCGGACAGCTTCTATCCCGTTGTGGCGACCATAGTTTCCACGCTGGCCATCGCGTTGATTATTTTCGTTGGCAAACTGTTTTTCAATACGTCGGCCGATCTGTTTACCTCTATTTTTCAGGGCGGAGTCAGATACAACTCTTATGTATTCATCGCGCTGTCGCAATCGCTGTTCGGCAGCGAGGGGGTGGCGCTGTCCGGTTTCTTCGTGGCGTACATGATCATTCTGACCAACATCATGAGCGTGTTGGTGATGAACCACTACGGCACCGGCAGCAAGAAAAGCCTAAGCGGCGCGCTGCTGGCGCTGACGAAAAACCCGCTGATCATCGGCGCGTTGTTCGGGGTGCTGATGAACCTGTGTAACCTGCACATTACCGGTGCGCTTAAACAGCTGTTCGTTTATCTCTCCAACGCCGCCACGCCACTGAGCCTGATGTCGGTCGGCGCAGGGTTGATCGTCAGCATGCATATCCGCAAGCTGGTTTCCATCTCTTATGCGACCGTGCTGAAATTGGTAGCCATGCCGCTGATTACCATTGCGCTGGTGCACTATTTCGGCGCGACCGGCGTGCCGGCCAGCATCGCCATTCTCTATTCCGCCGTGCCTTGCGCCGGCAACGCCTATATTCTTGCGCGGCAAATGGGGGGCGATCATGAAGCGATGGCCTCCATCATCACCTGGACGACGCTGCTGTCGGTTATCACCGTGACGTTCATCCTGGGCAGCGTAGCGCTCTAACGTCGGTGCCGGGCGGCATTCGCCCGCCCGGCGTTTTCCGCAATCCTCTCATATCCTTTCATGACGCTTTACCGCTATGCTAAAAATAGAATGGCCCGTGAATATGAAAAGGATGAATCATTTTGGCAGGAAGTAGCTTACTTACCCTCATCGACGACATCGCCTCGTTGTTGGACGACGTCTCGTTAATGAGCAAGATGGCGGCAAAAAAAACCGCCGGGGTGCTGGGGGACGATCTGGCGCTCAACGCGCAGCAGGTCACCGGCGTTAAAGCCGATCGCGAACTGCCGGTGGTGTGGAGCGTCGCCAAAGGTTCGTTGATCAACAAGGCAATCCTGGTGCCGCTGGCGCTGCTGATCAGCGCTTTTGCACCCTGGGCGATTACGCCGCTGCTGATGGTGGGCGGCGCCTACCTGTGTTACGAAGGGTTCGAAAAGGTGTTTCACAGCCTGAGCCACGGCAAGGCGGCGCAGGAGGAAAAATCGGACGGGCCCAGCGCCAATGAGGACGCCGCGGCCTATGAGAAGCGCAAGGTGAAAGGCGCAATACGCACCGACTTCGTGCTCTCCGCCGAGATTATCGCCATCACCTTGGGCACGGTCGCCGGCGCCACCTTCAGCCAGCAGGTGATCGTCTTGTGCGGCATCGCCGTCGTGATGACGCTCGGCGTGTACGGCATCGTCGCCGGCATCGTCAGGCTGGACGATCTGGGGCTGTATCTGAGCCGCAAAGGCAGCGCGTTGGCGCGCGCCATCGGTGGCAGTATCGTGCGCGCCGCGCCTTATCTGATGAAAACGCTGTCGATCGTCGGCACCGTCGCCATGTTTATGGTCGGCGGCGGCATCCTGACCCATGGCCTGCCGCCGGTGCATCATCTGTTCGAAGACTGGGCCTCGTACACCAGCGTGGTGCCGACGTTTGGCCATCTTTTGCAAGGTGTGGTTCCGGCACTGCTGAACGTGGCGTTCGGGCTGGTGGCCGGCGGCGTGGTGCTGGCGGTGGTGTCGGCGCTGGGCGCGGTACGCGCGCGTTTCAAGGCATGATGAAAAGTCTCGCCCCGGAAGGGGCGGGACGGTGTAGACGTTTTAAAAAATCAGTTTGAAAACGCCGGTAATCGTCAACAAACCCACGATGAAGATGATGGCGACAATCCACAGAATAATTTTCATTTGATTCTCCCTTACCCGTTAAATGTGGTGAGCAACTGGCGCTAACTCAATGAAATCCCTCTTCACTATAGACGCTAACTCTCTATCGTGCGTCGTCAATCATTCACGGGCGCTGATTGTCACCTGCGCCCAGCACACGCTGCATGATGTGGGTATCGCGCCATTCCCCCAGTTTGAATCCCACGGCCTTTAACGTTCCGACGCTGGTAAAGCCGAGCGACTGGTGCAGCGCCAGCGAGCCGCGGTTGGCGGCGGAATCGCCGACGATCGCCAGCATCTGGCGCCAGGGGCCTTGCTCGCAGCGGGCGATCAGCGCGCTCAGCAGCGCCTTGCCGACGCCTTTCCCCTGCTGCCCTTCGGCGATATACACCGAGTCTTCCACGGTAAAGCGATAGGCCGGCCGGGGGCGATACGGCGTGGCATAGCAATAGCCCATAATACGGCCTTCGCTTTTCGCCACCAGCCAAGGTAGCCCGGCTTCTTGCACCTTGCTCAGCCGCAGCTGCATTTCCGCCAAGGTCGGCGGCTGTTCTTCAAACGAGGCTGCGCCATACAGCACGTGGTGGGTGTAAATTTGCAGCACGGCGGCCATATCGTCCGGCGTGGCATCGAGGAGGCTGAGTACGGGAGCGGAGAGCGTCATGGTAATGCCTGTTTACCTTGGAAATCAGCGGATAAACGCCATTATGCGCGCCGCTTGCCGCCGGGATAAATCGGGTTTTCTTATGGTGAGATAAGAAAAACCTATGGGGTTGTCAGCCGCACAATGCGGCGATCTGTGCCAACTGCTGGTCCAACATGGCGATCTGCTGCTCAATCACCGCCGGAAGCGCCGGCCCTGAACGCGCCAGAATTGCCCCGACTTCCGCCAGTGAAACGCCCATCCGGCGCGCCAGTTCGCCGACTTTCAATAACCGATCTAGCTCCTCCCTTGTGCATGACGGGAGACTAAAGCCTGACGCCAGGTAAGGGACAAGAGCGGGAAGAAAGGATGACGTTTTAAAAATCGGTGGGCGCCAGAGAGGCAAAAGCCCAGCTGGATGGCTGGGCTTCGCAGGTCCCTGAAAGGGAGGGTATAGCATAAGGGCCTTTATCGGCTACGGCGACAATTTCACCTGATTTGTCTGTTTTGTCAACAACAGCGTACTGGTCAGAACAGCATATTTTTGGCATTGATCGACTTAATGACGGCGCGTTGTATGTCAGCAACAAGCTCGCGCGACAGACACTGGGTAAGAAAGCCTCTCTCTTTACGGGCTCTGTTCAGTCGTTGGCGGCTGACTTGCTGCACCAGATCGCCCTTTGCCCAGCGCGTTTGCGGATGAAAGAATCTCATATCTTCGATGAGTTCACGCGTAATTTCGATGTGCAATCCCCGTTCGATCTTGTTCGAATCTCTGGTGGTCGACAGCGGTACGATAATGCAGGCGTTGCCGTTAATTTTGCCGTTTAACACAACAACTAAACGGTTCTTCACCATTTCTGGTGGAATGTGGCCATCATAAAAGCCGGCTTCATGCGGTTGGCAGACTGAGAGGGGATAGTTGCCATAGTTGCACTCGAGAATTTCCCCGACCTTGGGGGCAAATTTGATCGGCATCGAGACACTCCTTTGTTGTGAACAATCCGTGTTATGAAGGAATGAGCATGCGGGCGTTTTGCTTTTAGAGAAAGGTGTGGCGTAAGGAAACGGGGAATGAAAGTGAAATATTGCGGATTCGTACGCAGAATCCGCCTTGATGGTGGCCGAATTTACCAGCCTTTCACCGCGCCGCCGTTGAAGATTTTCTCGGCGGCCTTGGCCACTTCGTCCGACTCATAGGCCTTGATGAAGTTCTGCACGTTCGGCGCGTCCTTGTTGTCTTCGCGGGTGACGATGATGTTGGTGTACGGCGAGTCCTTATCCTCGATGAAGATGCCGTCTTTGGTCGGCGACAGGCCGGTTTGGTTGATGTAGGTGGTGCTGATGACGGCGACGGTGACTTTCGGATCGTCCAGCACGTGCGGCAGCTGCGCGCCTTCCAGCTCCATGATCTGGTAATGATGCGGGTTGGCGCTGATGTCCAGGGCGGTGGGCAGCAGCCCTTTACCTTGTTTCAGCGTAATCAATCCGGTTTTTTCCAGCAGCAGCAGAGCGCGCCCCAGATTGGTAGGATCGAGCGGGATGGCGATCACCGCGCCGTCCGGCAGCTCTTTCAGCGATTTTATCTTTTTGGAGTAGCCGGCCATCGGGAAGACGAAGGTATTGCCGACCGCCACCAGCTTATAGCCGTGATCGTTGTTTTGCTGTTCGAGGAACGGGCGGTGCTGAAACACGTTGGCGTCCAGTTCGCCTTTGTCGGTGGCGTCGTTCGGCAGCAGCGAACCGCTGAAGCCGACCAGCTCGACGTCCAGCCCGTATTTCTCTTTCGCCACCTGCCTGGCGACTTCCGCCACGTCCTGTTCCGCGCCGTTGATGACGCCGACTTTGATATGGTTTTGGTCGGTTTTTTGATCGCAGCCCTGAAGCGCCAATACGGCGGCGAAGGCCGCCGCCAGAGGGGTGATACGCCAGCGTAAGGTCATCGAACTCTCCCTGAAAAGAACAATAAAATCAGTTGGTTTTTGTTCTTACAGCTAACCCTGAACCGCCGATGAAGTCAAACGCTCGTTCAGCATAAACGGCTATAGCTTATAGCCGTTATGCGGCGGGGGATTATCGGCTGAGCGAACGCAGCACCACGATGCCCGGCGTAGCCATCACGTAATCCATAAAGGGTGAGTCGACGACCTGCATGTTGGCCTTGCGCGAGGAGGCGTTGCGCAGCACCGGGCCATGGTCGGTCATCACGAAGATGCCGGTGTGGGTCACGTCCAGCCCGGCGAGGTTGGTGTAAATGCCGATATAGTCACCGGTGCGCAGCTGAGCCAGCACCTTGTCGTCGATGTTGTCGCTGGGAATATAGGTGACGCTGCGCTGCACGTTGGGCAAGCCGGGCAGGTAGCTGCCGCCGTCCGCCTTCTGGTTGAGGTTTTTCACGAGGGTGACGGCATGCGGGCTGAGCTGCGCGGTGATGTCTTCAGCCACTTTTTTCGGCCGCTGCGCCCAGTCGGTGAAGAAGTGTTTGCGCTGCGGGAAGGCGATGTTGCCGTCGACGTAGCGAATGTCTACCAGACGCTGGACGAACTCGCCCTCGCTGCGGGCGGTGCTGAGCGCTTCCACATAATCGATGTAGGTGAAGCAATCCAGCCCGCGGAAGTCGATCACCAGCTGCTCGGGCGTGCTCTGCGAACCGATCAGACGGTTGGCGAGATACGGCGTGCCGAGAAACTCGCGCGAAATCAAATCGACGGTGCGGCCATGCGGCTGCGCGGCGGGCCAACCGGCGCGCAGCGCGAGGATCTCACGCAGCTTGCTGCGGGTGCTGGCGTCCATCTCCGGCTGCACGCCCGGCGGCGAAACGGTGACGTCGGTCGGCGGCGTCGCGGGGGAGACGGCGGTGGAGCGTTCGGCGCATCCGCTCATGGCGATAGCTAACATCAGTAAAACAGCCTTGTTCTTGTTCATACGGCCCTCCATGGGTGTCGCTGGCTTATCAGAGTAAGTGATAACAGTTCTCATCCGATGGTAGGGGTTAAAAAGTAAACATCACCTCAATGACGTTCGATAAATCAGTAACCGATTTCGCTATTGAACGGCAAATACCAGAACAGCGCGATTTCGTGATCGGCGATCTCCGGTTCGGCGCGGTACAGCAAACGGTCGATGCCGCCGAGGATAAACCCGTAATGCTGGTAACAGCGGCAGGCCGCCAGATTGTTGTTCTGCGTTTCGAGCATCATACCTGAGGTTTCCTGCTGCCGCGCCCACCGTTTGGCGCAGTCCAGCAGCGCCCCGGCGATGCCCTGACGGCGCGCATGAGCGCTGACGGCGATCTCGTCGATCAGGGTGTAACCGTTCCAGTTTTTGCTCAGCGTGATATGGCCAACGGCGTCATTCTGGCGATACGCCAGGAAGGTCACGCTGTCTTCGTTGGCGAACGGCGCCAGCGGATACCGTTTGCGAAATGGCGCCACCGGGCGGGTTGGCCAGCTGTCGACCGGGCTGTCGAACTGTGGCAGAGCGTAACAGGCGATGGTGAAGCTGAAATCGCCGCGCGTCAGATAATCATCGGGCAGCGCCTCAATGGCCGCGATGCGGATGGCCGGGGTCATTACGGCAGCTCCCGCAGCAGGCGCGCCGGGTTGCCGGCATAAATCCCCTTACGGGTGATGTCACGGGTCACCACCGCCCCGGCGCCGATCACCGCGTCGCTGCAGATCTCCACCGCCAGGATCGTGGCGCCGGAGCCGATGGATACCCGATCGCCGATGCAGGTGCGCCCCCAACTGGCCGGATCGGCGTTGGGCGCGCCATCTTTGAACAGATCGTTGGCGAAGGTGACGCCGTGGCCGACAAAGCACGCTTCGCCGAGGGTGACGTATTCGCAGATAAAGCTGTGCGACTGAATTTTACTGCGCGCGCCGATGCTGACGTGGCGCTGGATCTCGACGAACGGGCCGACGAAGACATCGTCGCCGAGCCGGCAGCCGTAAAGATTGCAGGGCTCGACAACGGTAACGTTGCGCCCGGCGTCGACGTCGACGATCCCCGCCTGGCGGGTGGTGATTACGGATGACATGACCTTCCTCGCAGCCTGGTTTTTATGGTGGGAGTATAAGACAAAGCGCCGCGGCGTTGCGCTTTCCGCACGTTTTTTCGCCGAAAGACTATAATTAGTACAGGGGAGAGAGCCCCGTGGCCGCAATCCTCGCACGGGTAGCAGTCCGTCGGAGGTGTGAAATTCGTTCGCCGATCGCGGCCTACGGCGAGATAGGAGGTGTCTCATGGTCAGTCATGTTTGGGGACTTCTGGCGCATCCCAGCGCCGAGTTCGAACAGATCAAAAGCGAGAATGAAAGCGTCTCGCACCTATACACCCATCACGTGTTGCTCTTGGCAGCCATCCCGGTGGTCTGCGCCTTTATCGGCACCACCCAGTTGGGCTGGCTCTCCGGCGAGGGACATGCCATCAGGCTCGACATGTTTACCGCGCTTTATACCGCCGTGGCGTTTTACCTGCTGATGCTGGCGGGCGTAGCGGCCATGGGGAAAGTCATTCACTGGATGGCGCGGCGTTATGAATCGCGCCCCAGCCTGCACCGCTGCATGGTGTTCGCCGGCTACGTGGCGACCCCGATGTTCCTCAGCGGGATTGTGGCGCTCTATCCGGTCGTCTGGCTGTGTCTGTTTGTCGGCATTATCGGCCTGTGCTATTCGGGCTATCTGCTGAATCTGGGGATCCCGCACTTCCTGAATATCGACAGTAAGGAAGGGTTCATCTTCTCCAGCTCGACTTTCGCTATCGGCATTCTGTTGCTCGAGCTGCTGCTTGGGGTGACGGTGCTGCTGTGGGGGTACGGTTCCTGGTTGTTCTGAGTTAACGGCTGTTGTTGTCGCCCCCGCGCCGGTGGAACGGCGCGGGGGCTTTTGCTTTTATACGCGGCGGAAAACCAGCATCACGCCGAGCACGATGCTCGCCATGCCCAGCAGGCTCAGCGCCGCCAGCGCGTGGCCGAGCAGCAGGTAGTCCAGCAGGGCGGTCACCGCCGGGATCAGATAGAACAGGCTGGTGACCTGCACCAGGTTGCCGCGCTGGATCAGGCGATACAGCAAGAACGTCGCCAGCACCGAGATCACCACCGCCATCCACAGCAGCGGCAGCACGAACGCCGGCCGCCATTCGACCTGCAGCGGCTCAAACGGCAGCGCCAGCGTACACATCAGCAACCCGACGGCATACTGCAGCGGCAAGACCGCCAGCGGCGGCTGCGTCATGCCTTTTTGCAGCAGGGTGCCGGCGGTCATGCAGCCCAGCGCGATAAAGGCGAACAGCATGCCGCTCAGCGAGAAGTGGGCCACCATCAGGCTTTGGTACACCACCAGCGTCAGCCCGACCATTGCCAGCGCCAGGCCGAGCGCCCGCAGCCCGGTGCAGCGCCGTTCAGTGATGAACTGGGTGAGGATCGGCTGTACGCCGAGCAGCGTCGCCAGCACGCCGGGCGTAATACCCTGTTCCAGCGCCAGCAGATAGCAGATTTGATAGCTGCCGATCATCAGCACGCCGATCAGCGCGACGCGCCGGCGGGTGCCGGGAGCGGGCAGGCACTGGCGTTGCCACAGGCCGATGGCCAGCAGCACCGCCAGCGCGATGGCGCAGCGGAAGAACAGGAAAGCGAAGGCAGACGCGTGCTCCAGCCCCCAGCGGGAGAAGATCGCGCCGCTGCTCCAAAGCAGGACGAACAGCGTAGCCAGGCCGGCATTGGCCCAGAGAGAAGGTAATCGCATATCAATTTCACCGGTCGTGAAAATTACAGGCTCCGGCGCGTGCGGCGGTCTACGCCTGAACGCAACAGATCAATAAGCCGGAGATAAAAAGTCGGTTTGGCTTAGCGCACAACCACAATGCGTGGCGGGTAAGCGGCAACCGCTGAAACGACAGAGGAAACGGCGGGTGGGGCGGAGGATGCACACAGCAAAACGACGGCCGGAACGGTCGCGTCTGTCGGATCGGTGCTGTGCGCCAGGTAGGTCATGTGAGTTCCTGAGAATCGGGAATGAAACTAATCGCTTCAAACATAACCAAGTTCGCCGGGATGCGCAATCGGAAATCACAATACCTTAATTGATAATGAAAATCATTATCATCAATAAAAGGCTGTGCTATGTTGCTTGAGACGCGCAGTGTTGACGCAGGGGGCGCGGCTTTTGTTGCCTGCCTAGGTTCACGCAGCGTGCGCGGCAAAAGGCGTTGCGATTCGCTTTTGCAGAAGGCGGGCAATCGTGATAAATATATTGATATGTTATAATATAACAATTGATGCATGATGAATCCAGTTTGCGACATCCTCCACGTTGATAGGGTTAGCCTGACCGGCCATGGCGGGGCATTGATACTCGACAACATCCATTTCGCGCTCCGTTCCAGTGAAAAGCTGGCGGTGATCGGCCCTAACGGCAGCGGCAAGTCCAGCCTGTTGCGCGCCCTGATCGGCGAAACGCGGCCGGACAGCGGCGGCATTTACTGGCGAGGGCAAGCCTTGTCCGAGTGGCCGGCGGCGGAGCGCGCCAGAAGCATCGCCTTTCTGGCGCAAAACGATCTGCCGGATTTGCGGCTGTCGGTTGAGGACTACGTGGCGTTGGGCCGTTTACCGCATGGCGAACGCTCTGCGGCGGGAAAACGCATCGTTGACGAGGCCATCGGGGAAACCGGGCTGGCGCCACTCAGGCACCGCCCGTTGGGGCGGCTCTCGGGCGGCCAGCGTCAGCGCGCTGCGCTGGCTCGGGCGTTGGCGCAGTCTCCTGACCTGTTGTTGTTGGATGAACCGACCAATCATCTCGATCCGCCTGGGCGCTCGGCGCTGCTGTCGTTAGTGAAAAATAAAGATATCGCCGTGATTGCGGTGCTGCACGATCTGCCCGTGGCAGAGGCGTTTGCCGATCGGATCCTGGTGCTCAACGAAAGCCGCCAGGTAGCCTGTGGTACGCCCGAGACGGTGTTGCAGACCCCGGTGATTTTGCCGGTGTTCGGCATGAACAGTTTTAAGGTGGTGCACCCCGTTAGCGGGAAAACGCTGCGTATTTTTGACGTTCCCCATTGCGCTTGATAAACCAGAGAGAAACATGAACACACGCGTATTCCCCCTGCTCCTGCTGCTGGCCAGTGGGGCGGCGGCGGCCGAAAAATTTCCCGTCACCGTAGAAAGCTGCGGTACGCCGGTCACCTTCAACCAGGCACCGCAGCGCGCCGTCATCAACGACATCAACATGGCCGAGATGGCCTTTGCACTGCATTTGCAGGATCGCATTGTCGGGCTGACCGGCATCACCGGCTGGTACAAACTGACGCCCGACTTCAAGGCCGCGATGGGCGCCATTCCCGAACTGGCGCCGAAATATCCTGCTCTGGAAACGCTGCTGGCAGCGCAGCCGGACTTTTTCTTCGCCGGCTGGAATTACGGCATGAAGATCGGCGGCGACGTCACGCCGGAGAAGCTCGCCCCGTTCGGCATCAAAACGCTGGTGCTGAGCGAGAGCTGCGTACAGGCCGGCGGGCGGCCGCAAAAGGCCGATATGAACCTGCTGTATGACGATGAGCTGAAGCTCGGCAAGATTTTCGGCAAGCAGCAAGAGGCCACCGCGCTGGTTGCGGGCTGGCAGCGCCGGTTGGCTGCGCTTCCCGCCAGGCCGGCGGGCCAGCCGCCGCTTAAAGTGTTCGTCTATGACTCGGGGGAGGAGAAGCCTTTCACCAGCGGCAGATACGCTATGCCGACGGCGATCGTCGAAGCGGCGGGCGGCCGCAACGTGATGGACGGTTTGCCGGCGAGCTGGACGACGGCGTCCTGGGAGGCGGTGGCGGCGGCCGAGCCCGACTTCATTATTCTGCTGGATTATCAGACCGGGTCAGGCGCCGATGCGCTACGGCGCTTCCTCGAGTCTCACCCGTTGATGAAATTGACGCCTGCCGTACGGCACCACCGCTATCTGAAACTGCAGTATGCGGAGCTGACGCCGGGGCCGGCCAACATCGGCGCGGTGGAAAAGCTGGCGCGGGCGCTGTACGCGCCGGAGGCTGAATGAACTCGCCGACCCGGCGATTTATGCTGCTCGCGCCGTTGGCGCTGTCGGTATTGTGCGGGTTAATGATCTGGAGCCTGCAGCTGGGCAGCGTTGCGCTGTCATGGCGGCAGACGATGGCGGCATTGGGGCTTTCATCGGCGCCCCTTTCCGGCATGCTGGACACTATCGTTGTGCAACTGCGGGTGCCCAGGGCCTTGTTGGCGGCCTTGACCGGTGCCGGGCTGGCGATGACCGGCGCGCTGCTGCAGACCACCACCCGCAATGAGCTGGCCGATCCTTTTTTGTTTGGGCTCTCCTCCGGTGCCTCCGCCGGCGCGGTGCTGGTCATCACGCGCTTTGGCGATGCGCTGGGCGCGCTGACGTTGCCGCTGTCCGCTTTCGCCGGCGGCGTTTTGTCCGCGATGGCGGTGATGATCCTGTTTCGCGTCAGCCGGGTCAGGCGCGCCGAGCAGCTGATCGTCTGCGGTCTGGCGGTCTCGTTTTTGTTCAGCGCGCTCACCAGCTACCTGGTGTTTTCCGGCGATCAGCGGGCGGCCGGTTCGGTGTTGTTCTGGTCACTGGGCGGGCTGGGGTTGGCGCGTTGGGATAATCTGTTCATTCCGTTGGTGAGTTTCGTGCTGCTGGCCGGGTTTACGGCGCTGCGTTGGCGGGCGCTGGACGCGTTGCTGGCGGGCGAGCAAACCGCCCATTCGATGGGGGTCAACGTGGCGCGCCTGCGCACCGAGACCTTTCTGTGCTGCGCACTGTCCACGGCGTTTCTCGTTTCGCTGACGGGCGTGATCGGTTTTGTCGGGCTGATGGTGCCTTATCTGGCCCGGCGCCTGGTGGGCGTGCGCCACCGCTTGTCCGTGCCGATGTGCGGCCTGCTGGGGGCGATGCTGCTGACCGGTGGCGACATGCTCAGCCGCAGCCTGATCCCCAATCAGGAGCTGCCCATCGGCATCATTACGGCGGGGCTCGGGGGCGCGTTCATCGTCTCCTTGCTGCTGCGCGCGGAACGATGAACGCCACCCTGTCTCAATAGAGTTCCAGATGCAGGCGCTGCTGCTCAATCAGCGTCTGCCACAGGTTTTCCGCCCCGCAGGCGTGCTCCAGCGCCGTCGCCACGGCATGTTCCAGATACTGGCGATTGCCGCACAGGTAGACATGGGCGCCCCGCCGCAGCAGGCCGCTGATGGCATCGGCATGGTCGTCGATCGCATGTTGCACATAGTATTTGGCGGCGGCGTCGCGCGAGAAGGCGGTGATGAGCCGCGTGAGCACGCCCGCCGCGTTCAGCGCAGCCAATTCCTCGTGATACAGAAAATCTTCATCGCGCCGTTTTTCGCCGAAGATCAGCACGGTTTCGCGCTGTTCGCCCTGGGCGGCCATTTCGCGCAGCAAGCCTATCAAGGGCGCGATGCCGGTGCCGGTGCCGATAAGCAGCACCGGCACAGTGGTATCGCGCGGCAGGTAAAAGCCGGGGTTGGCGCGGCAGAAGAGGCGGAAAGGGCCGGGGTGGTTGAGCAGCCAGCCGGTCGCCGTGCCGCGCCGGGTGCGGCCGCCGCGTTCATAATGTACGTCGCGCACGCACAGATCGAGGCTCTCTTCCCGCGTTGCCGAAGCGATGGAGTAGGCGCGCGGCAGGCAAACGGGCAGCAGCGCCAACAGATTCTCCAGCGTGACCGTCTGCGACGAGCAAAAATCGTGCAGCACGTCCAGCAGATCGGCGCCGTACAGATAGCTCTCCAGGGCTTTGCGCTGGCGGATCTTGAGCAAGCCTTTGAGATCTTCGCTGTCGGCCAATTGCGCCAGTTCGCGCAGCGTCGTTTTGCTGAGCTGGCGCAGCTCACGGCGGCGCAGCGCGTCGGCGGCCTCCGGCCTGCCGAGCCAGTCAGCCAGCCGGGTCAATAATCCTTCGTCGTTCTCCGGCAACAGATAGACGGTATCTCCCGCCCGGTAAACGATGCCGCTGCCGGCGATATTGAGCCGTAGATGCCAGGCCTGCGGCGTGCGTGCGCTGAGCGGCCGCCGTTCGAGAAGGGCGGCGCTGAACGCATGGTCTTCACCGTAGGCGGTCACGCGCAGATGCAAATCGCGGCCGGCCTGGGCATCACCGGCCAGCACCTTCTCCAGCGTCGTCAGCCAGGTTGCGAAGAACGGTTCGAAGTTAACGTCGGCGTCGACGCGATTGACGATGGTGCGGGCGCCGCATTGCGTCAGGCGCGCATCCAGCGCCTGCGTGAAGCCGCAGAAATGCGGGTACGCGGTGTCGCCGAGACCGAAGATAGCGTAGCGCAACCGGGGGTGATCCGGCCATTGCGCCAGCGCGTCGGAAAAACGCTCGGCGTTGGCGGGCGGTTCGCCGTCGCCAAATGAGCTCGAGACGATCAGCAGGGCATCACGCTCGCCCACATCGGCGGGCTGGATGGCGTTGAGTTCTTTCACGACGGGGCGGTAGGGTTGCAGGCTGCTTTGTTCACCCAGGCGCATCGCCAGCGCCCGGGCGTTGCCCGACTCCGAACCGTAACCAATCAGGATGCGTTCGATAAGGTCGGCCATGGTGGTTACTTGTCGTAGTGGTTGTCGAACTGTTCTTTGGCGAATTCCACCGATTCGAAGTCGGTCATCAGATCGTTGATCACGCGGCGGATGCTGATATAGGCCTCGATATTGCCCTGGGCGTCATACAGCGGCTGCACCGTGGTGTCGACCACGTACAAGACGCCGCCCTTGCCGACGTTCGGGATGATGCCGGTCCAGATGCCGCCCGCCTTGATGGTGTCCCACATCGCTTTATAAACCGCTTTCGGCACGGAAGGGTGACGCACGATGCTGTGGGGCTGGCCCACCAGCTCTTCCCGGGAAAAACCGGTCAGCTGGCAAAACAGATCGTTGACGTAGGTGATGGTGCCCTGCAGATCGGTGGTGGAGATCACCATCACTTTATCCAGCGCGGCCAACAGCTGGGCGGTATCGAGGGTCTGACTCATGGTAGGTTCCTTCTCATTAACTTCGCGGTGAATGCCACGGCGGACGTCATGTATCCGTCATGACAGTTTTGTAATTGATTCTCATTTGCGATGAATGGTAATCGGGAATTTTATAAGTTGCAATAAAAATGCATCTTTAAGGGCGCAGAAAGATCGTGATGAGGCAGGCAGGGGGGAGGAAGCCCGCGCCGGGTGCGGCGGCGGGCCTATCGGGCGGTCTTAGCGGGGATCTTCGGCCCAGCCTTTGCGTTTGCTGGTTTTGCCGATGCCGGGGTTGAAGCTGTTGGTCGGATCGGCGGTGCGGTAGAACGCCTGCAGATCCGCCTTGGCGTGGTACAGGTGGCCGACGTTATGCTCCGCCGGGTACTCGGCGCCACGCCGGTTAAGGATCTCGAGCATCTTTTCCTTCAGCGCGTGGCTGTCGACGCCTTTTTTCACCACGTAGTCCTGATGGAAGACGTGGCACATAAAGTGGCCGTAATACAGCTTATGCACCAGCTGGCTGTCGATCTCCGGCGGCAGGGTTTCGAACCAGTCGGTGTCGTTGCGGCGCAGGGCGATATCCAGCGCCAGAATATCCTCTACCTTATCGGCGTGCACCGCATGGTAGCGCACGGCGGCGCCGGCGGCAGCGAAGCGGTGCAGGAAGGCCTTTTTGCCTTCGTCAGGCGTGCAGGCGAAGAAAGCGCCCTCGGCCTGGGCGAAGTACTCGGTCAGGTAGCGCTGCGCCTCGTCTACGCCGGGGCCGGCCATCTTCAGCAGCAGGTGATGTTCGAAACGTTCGCGGTAATCCTTCATGCGCTTCGGCAGGTGGCTCGGCGCCAGATGGCTCAGGCCCTGCATCAGCCGATCGGTCAGGTTGTGCGGCAGCAGCGGCAGCTTGTTGAGGCTGGCGTCCATGCGGCCTTTCAGGGTGAAGAAGCGCGGCATTTGATCGGTGCCGAGCTTGTCGATCATCATGAAGGTGTCTTTGCCGTACACCTCGGCGATGTCGAAGATATCGCGGTGCATATACTCACCGGCCACCGGCAGGTTTTCGAACTGGCTCAGCATGTGGCGGCGCAGTTCGGTCAGCACCGCGGTGTCGTTGGTGCCGATATAGAACACCTGCTCTTTGCCCTCTTTCTCGAAGGTGTCGAGCCGCACCGCGAACACCGCCAGCTTGCCGGCGCAGCCGGAGGCCTCGTACAGACGGCGTTTGTCGGCGTTGAAGCGGGAAGGGGTGTCGGCATCGACGTCGCGCACCCGGCTGGCGTACTCGTTATCCGAGGCGCGCAGCTCGCCGTACTCGACGTCTGTCGGGCGATAGTCGCCTTTTTCCAGCCGGGTAAGGATCTCTTCCGGCGTGTCGCCGAGGCGGATGCCCAGATGGTTCACCAGGCGCAGCTGGCCGTCTTCCCCTAGCTGGGCGTACAGCGCCATTTCGGTGTAGGCCGGGCCGCGTTTCACCAGCGAGCCGCCGGAGTTGTTGCACACGCCGCCGATCACCGAGGCGCCGATGCAGGAGGAACCGATCACCGAATGCGGTTCGCGGCCGTAGGGTTTGAGCAATTTCTCGAGGTGGTGCAGGGTGCTGCCGGGGAAGCCGACCACCTGCTTGCCGTTATCCAGCACCTGAATATGGTCGAGGCGCAGGGTGCTGACGATGACGATGTCGCGATCATAGTCGTTGCCGCTGGGGGTTGACCCTTCGGTCAGGCCGGTATTGGCGGCCTGCATGATGACGATTTTGTCGGCGGCCACGCAGGCCTGCAAAATGCGCCACAGCTGCAGCAGGCTGGTGGGAAACACCACTGCCAGCGCCTGGCCTTCGCCGGAGCGGAACCCCTTGCGATACCGCTCGGTGTTGCGATCGCCGGTCAACAGCTGCGGGCCGCCGACGATGTCTTTAAGCTGGTTGAGAAATGCCTGATTGCCTGACTGCATGCTGCCTGTCTCCCTGTCATCTCCGCTGTTTTAGCTACGGTGCCGAAGTGGCGTATGGCAATAATATGTCAATGGCGGCGTTCCAGGGGAAGCGTTTTTGCTTTTGGCCAGCGGTCAGGTTGTTTATCAGTAACGCCTGTTTGGCGTAGGAGGGCGGTGATACCGCTCCCGGGTGGGTTCCCTGCAGGGCGTGCGCAAAATCGGGATCCTGCGGGGAACCGCCTCTCAAGCCTGTAACAGCTTAATAAGCTCTTTAGCCAAATGTGCATTTTTGGCGGTCAACAAATTACCGCTTGCTAATATTCCTTGCTGGTTGCCATTAAGATCCATAACGGTGAAGCCGGCTTCTCTTGCACAAATAATGATGGCCGCACTGTCCCAGGGTTTCATTATCGTATCAATCGCCGCATCCGATGAACCATTGAATACGGATACATGCTGGATACAGTCCCCTGAGAACTTGAATAATTTCGCACTTTCCAGCACGGCAATGAGATTCCAGGGCGTATCGCCGTTCTCAAGCCATGTCGAGGTGCCATGGATACCTGATGCCGTTATTGTCGCTTGTTCTACCCGCGTCGCTTCGGCCTGATCCGCCTCAGTGAACAATCTCCTGACACTATTTTCACCCGTATGAATAAAGCACCCTTCGTTTTTTCCGGCATACACTAGAGTATTGATTGCGGGTAAACCGATGGTGCCCATCACCGGCTCTCCTTCTTTGACTAAAGCGATGAGGGAGCCATATACCGGGATGCCTAACTTATACCAGGTCGTGCCGTCTATAGGATCTATCAGCCAATATAACTGGCAGTCATCGGCAATCTCACAGCCCAGCTCCTCGCCATAAACGGGGATATCAGGGGTTAATGCCTGTAGTCTCTCCCTTATATACGCCTCTGTTTCCACATCGGCCTCACTCACAATGCTGAAATCCTTCTTTTCAAAAAACGTCACTTCATTTTTTTTGCCTTCAATTATTGAGAAGGAGGACAAGGCGATCTCTTTAACTTTTTGTAATAAACCGCTGAATTCCAATTCGTTCACTATTCCATTCCATATCAATTAGTTAGTGGTTGTATGGCCCGTAAAAATGCCCTTAAAAAGACGCTCGAAAAACGCCGCGAAAGGCGAAAAAGGGGCCTGTTGCCCCAAAATATACCCATTGGCTAAGATAGCAGCATTGTTTTTTCTGCCATGCGCACCACGGCAGGATCGTCGGTGATGGATTTGACTTCACTAATGGGTATCCATTCCAATTTCGTCGATTCTTTGGAAAGCACTGTCTCGGCGTGTTTATCTGCGATCAAACACAGGGTGATATCATAATGAAGATGGGCTGCGGTTTTAGGGTTTTCAGGTATTGGATGTATGTCGATATCAATCACAAAGGCCCCGTCAGCCGCTATGTTCTGGATACCGCTTTCTTCCTGCGCCTCTCTTAGGCAGGCGTCTAAAAATGTTTTATCGCTGCGCTCGATGTGCCCGCCCAGTTGGAACCACCGATTTAACTTTGCATGCAGCGTCAGCAATACTTTAGTCTTATCATGGTTTAATACCCAGGCGGATGCCGTAAAATGCCCAAGTTTAGAGGTCTCAAATAATACATCATCTCGGCTTTGCAGAATACTCAACATATTCAGCTTATGTTCTTGCTCCTTCTCATAGTTGGTTTGGTAGTTTTCCAATAAACTGTAAATTTCATTTTTCATAACGTCAAGCTCACTTTGAATTAAAATGATGTCACCAATAAAACATTAAAATGCATCATAAGAGATATCTTAAATGGGGCAAAATAACCGATGTCTAACGATTAAATCATTAACTACATGGCGGCTACCCAGTTTTTTGCCGATTTATGGGCCAGGGAAAAGAGCTCGTCATGATTCAGGTTGCTATGGGCCAAGCTGACAAAGGAGTTGTGCCCCTCCATAATCAACAAACCATTCCGCATAAGCTCACTCTTCAAACGGCCTCTCTGCATAGCGTCATTGACCAGATCTTGACTAAACACCAGGTCAAAAAGAGCGTTATTGAAAAGTGGTTTAGCCATCAATAGATTATCGGCGCCAGCTTCTTTAAAGGCAGAGTTCAACGTCGTCACGATAGCCCCACCGGCCTGTGAAATCAGGTTATAACCATCGCACTCTTTCATGATTTCCGCCACGGCAAGGGCCGCATGGGAGGAAAGGATTTCTTTGGTGTGCGTTCCGCCGATACGCGCTTCGCGATAGATAGCAATGCTGTCAGGTTTCCCGATCAGAACAGCAAGAGGCAAGCCATTTCCTATTGCCTTACCTAACACCACATAATCAGGATCGAAATCTGGGTTGTTCGCCAAATAACCGCCAGGGTTGGTTCTTCCCGCCGTTTTCGTTTCATCCAACAGTATTTTTATGCCATAAGCCTTGCACATCTCTATTGCAGACTTAATCTTCTCCTCGGGGAAAAAAGCCAATTGATACACGTCCAGTGCAAATATGGCAATGTCGCTTCCATGTTCCTGAAGCAGTTTATCAAATTCAGACAGATCGCCATTAATCCAGTTGAAAACGGCCTCTTCACCGGTGACGCCGCGCATGCCTTTTACATAACGTAAATCATTTCTTTTAGCGCTGCCCAAGGCTTCATGCCAGCTCGGCGACATATAGAGCTGGGCGTCATGCCATCCCAAGAAACCGCACCTCAGGATCTTTTTGCGCTCGGTTTCCATCATTGCGCACCGGAACGATGCCGTTACGGCCTCAGAGCTGGTTTTAAATAAGGAGATAACTTTAGAACCGACATAGACACTTTCAAACAGGTCGGACAGCAGGCTGTGCACCTCACCGAATCCAGGGAAAGACAATCCCAAACAGAGAGCATCACTCAATTTTTTATTAAAATCGGGATGGCTGTGTCCTAATATAACGGGCCCGATACCTAAAACGAAATCCAAATACTCATTGCCGTTAGTATCTTCGATTCGGTATCCCTTTCCCTTTCTGAATTGAATGGGATGCCCGTTTGTATCTAAAAGTCTGTCACTGCCCACTAATGGTGAGAACATTTTAATTAATCCTTATCAATCAAGCTAAAACAACGTGTTGTTTTTCTGGGAGGTGTTTAAGTTTTTTCCACGAGCTATGTGAAAAGCCATACATTCTAATTAACCAGCGATCATTCCCATCATAATTTGCCGAACCGGAAAGATTATCCCTCCCATGCAGGGCAATCCTGTTGTTGATGATGAGGATGTCGCCAGGCTGCAAAACAACTTTGTTGATATATTGGGGATCAGAAAGATGCTTTCTGAGTTTTTCCAGTGCTTCATTAGCGGCATCGTTGATCCCGACAAGCTTAGAATTGCTGTATCTAATCACCAATCTGCCGTTGATATCCCCAATAACACTGACATTCTCTATTTTTGAGTCAACGTCAAAACTGGATTGGCTATTGGCGATATATTCAGGCCGCATTAGCTGTTCTATGGTCGAATAGCTTAAATTGTTAAGAATGTCATCCAATGACCAAATTGTTGTTGCCGCTTGAATCGGGTTTCTCAAACACGCCAGTGCAAAAACCTCAGGAGCAATAATCTGATTTTGAGTATCGTCAGGCAGCATTTCCGACCAGTGGCCATTGACGACTTCAGTATGTGGAGATAACGACTTTGTAGAGCGAACCCAAGACTTTTCATTGTTTTTTGCAGGCATAACCATATGCGCCAATCGGCCTTGCATTTCATTCAGGTAAGAGGAAACGGTGTGTCCCGTAACACCTAGCAGGGCCATTAATGTTGACGCGGGTTCAATCCATAAACTGGTATCAGGTGCTTCATCATTGCAAGGAGTAGGGGGGAGTGCTGTGGTCGAAAAACAATTACGCATTAATAAATATCCGTATTTTTGCCTTTCAGAAAACCATGACAACTCTGAATAAACATTGCCGTCATTGGCTAGCTGTTTGCGAATATTTTCTTCTGCAATGCTTTTTACTATATACGGACTGATTTCTTGATTGTAAATCGTGAACTTACTTTTTGTGATTATATCTTTGAGGTTAAAATTAGATAAATCAAGCGTTAGCCCTAACGATGACAATTTGACATTCCGTGATAAATGCCTCACACATTATCTCCTTTGAGGTGACTTAAAAATAAAGTTATTTATGCACTGTTATTTAACGCCATATAAATTTTTTAATATAAAAAACTGTACTGCATTGAATATGCGTACTTTGAGTTGCCATGCAAGATTGATAGCTATTGATTATGCAAGAACGAAAATAAAAAGGATGGTTTGCAGTCAAAGTGATGAAGTAGAGAATTACCCCCTCACACAGTCATCATCCATGCTGGCATAACAATATCTCTATCTCGTTCAGTAGTACCGGTAATTTGTAAACAAAATGCTATTTTTAATTACAAATTACGAAAAAATTATACAAATACATAACGTAATGTAAAGTGATTTTTTATATTCATGTTCAACCATAATACTAAATATAATTTATAAATAAATAATACCTTAATGTAATTAAAAAGCCCTTGATTTATCTTGGAAATAAAATCATGCTCACTATCACGATGGATTATGCATGAATCAAAAAAAACTGAGATGGGTATATATTTTTGATTTTTTTGATAAAAATAAAAATCCATGTCGCTATCAAGATGACTTTACGACAAGGTATGTGTAGCCTTTAATTGGTTTTTTTGGTTGTGTGATTTAATTTTAATTAGTTTTATTTATATTTTTATGCTCTGGAATCGTCAGGAACTCTGTATGCGCAAATGCCTCACATGCTGTCTTATGTTAATTTTAATTTATCCTTTAGGTGTGGACTTATATCTTGTTGGCTTGCCTGATATCGCTAGGGACCTGAATGCTTCTGCCGTCGACCTTCATACCGCATTTTCAATTTATTTGGCGGGTATGGCATCAACCATGATTATCGCAGGGATAGTTTCCGATCGGTTTGGTCGAAAACCCATTGCGTTATTGGGGGCGCTTATTTTTTCCTGTGCTTCATATGGTGCAGCATTGACTATCACGGCCGAGCAATTTCTTTTTGCACGGTTTTGGCAAGGCGTCGGCGCCGGTTTCTGTTATGTCGTCACTTTTGCCATTCTGAGGGATGCTCTGGACGATGATAAGCGTTCAAAAGTGCTCTCCGTAATTAACGGCATTACCTGCATCGTTCCCGTTATCGCCCCGGTGCTGGGATATTTACTGTTAATGAATTTTAAGTGGCCAAGTCTTTTCACCGGCATGGCTATTTTCGCCGGGATATCATGTTTTGTCTGTTTAGTTTGGCTTGATGAAACCTATCACAAGAATAAAGACGCACATCAAGCAACAGACCGCAGTGGTGAAAGCCTACTCTCATCATTATTTTTAAGCCGTTTGTTCATCACCTGCCTGTCAATCACAGCGATCTTGACCTATGTGAATACCTCGCCAATTATTTTAATAAACCAAATGGGGTTTTCTACCGCTCAATACTCTATCTCGATGGCTGTGCTTGCAAGCTTTAGCATGGCCACCTCATTTTTAATGCCTTACTTACTTTCCTGGCTGGGCCAAACAAGGGTTCTATTCCTGTCACAGATGTTATTTTTAGTCTGTGCTTGCGTATTTTTCTTTACGCAGGCGCTATACCTGAGCACCTATTTAAATCTTGTTGGATTCGCCATGATTGGCGTTAGTTTCGCTATGGGGTTTGGGGTCTTAATGAGCCAGGCGCTTAAGCAGTTTAAACAAAATGCCGGATTGGCGAGCTCCGTACTGGCGATTTGCCAGATCGCTTTTTCTGCAGGCTACATCTGGACTATGGGGATGCTTGGCGTGAGCGCAGTCAATATGCTGATTATTCTGTTGGTGTTTTCCAGCATCGCAAACGCGATCATATTGATCGCTGTACCCAATGAGCAACGCAGCCTTCAGGTGTAGAGACTTCGTCGTTTGGCGTAGCCCTTTCTCCTGGACAAACACGGGCAGAAGAAAGGGCGTGAGCGCAGTCGAGTTCGCTATGCTGGCGTACTGCGTTCATAAGCTAATGGCTTATTAGCTTATTA
>NZ_VOSN01000005.1:471084-592469 GCF_020858655.1 Serratia montpellierensis | reverse complement strand
GGCTTATTGGCTTATTGGCTTATTGGCTTAGTAGCGTTCTGCATACCCGGCGCGGCGCTCTTCCTCGCGCAGCGTCAGGATCTCCACGCCGTCGGCGGTGACCGCCACGGTGTGCTCCCACTGCGCCGACAGTTTTTTGTCGCGTGTCACCACCGTCCAGCCGTCCTTCTTCTGCTTGATGCGGCGGTCGCCCTGGTTGATCATCGGCTCGATGGTGAACACCATGCCTTCCTGCAGCACCAGACCGCTGCCGGGTTGGCCGTAGTGCAATACCGCCGGCTCTTCGTGCATGTCGCGGCCGATGCCGTGGCCGCAATACTCCCTCACAATGCTGTAGCCGGCCTGCTCGGCGTTCCGCTGGATGGCGTGACCGATATCGCCCAGGGTCGCGCCCGGTTTCACCGCGCGAATGCCCTGCCACATCGATTCATAGACGTTGTTCACCAGCCGTTTAGCCAGCGGCGTCACCTGGCCGATGCAGTACATCTTGCTGGAGTCGGCGATATAGCCGCCGTTTTCCAGCGTGATGTCCACGTTGACAATCATGCCGGAACGCAGGATTTTGCTGGCCGACGGCACCCCGTGGCACACCACGTCGTCGATTGAGGTGTTGAGCACATAGGGGAAGTCATACTGCCCTTTGCTGGCCGGGCGCGACTTCAGCTCTTCGACGATAAACGCCTCGGCGCGGTCGTTGATCTCCATGGTGGAGATGCCTTCGACGATGACCTCATCGAGCATTGCAAACACTTTGGCCAGCAGGGCGCCGGAATGGCGCATTTTGGCAATCTCTTCCGGCGTTTTAATCACGATCTGTTTCACCCGACAATCTCCTTCAGCGTCAGCGCGTTATCTTTCATCATTTTTTTTACCAGTTGCGGGTAGGTCAGTTCCGGATGGAACTCCGCCAGCATGCCGATCTTGATCCAGTACTCGGCCTGCGCGTTGATCGAACGCGTCATGGTCAGGCTGGCGAGGCGCAGATCGTCATGCAGCACGTCCGAAATTTTTACGATGCCCATCGGCGTCTCCATAAATGAACAATATATGAAGTGTATACGTTTAGGATGGTCGCGATGTGGCATTCTGTGGCGTAGGAAGATTCTGGCAACAACGATTGCCGCCGCCAGACAATGCGTTTATTGTGATGAACGACTTTTTTGCCATGATTTTTCAGAAGGATTTAAGGCGTGACTAAACTACGTGTTGGGGTGATTTTTGGCGGTAAATCGGCGGAGCATGAGGTGTCGCTGCAGTCGGCCAAAAACATTGTGGATGCAATCGACAAAGAGAAGTTTGACGTCACGCTGCTGGGGATCGACAAACAGGGGCAGTGGCACATCAACGACGCCTCCAACTACCTGCTCAACGCCGAGAACCCGGCGCTGATCGCGCTGAACCGCTCGAACAAGAACGTGGCGCTGATCCCGGGCCAGGAAAAACAGCAGCTGATCGAAGCGGGCAGCGCCGGCGCGCTGGGCCAGCTCGACGTCATCTTCCCGATCGTGCACGGCACGCTGGGGGAGGATGGCTCGCTGCAGGGGCTGCTGCGCATGGCCAATATGCCGTTCGTCGGCGCCGGCGTGCTCGGTTCGGCGGTCAGCATGGATAAAGATGTGACCAAGCGCCTGCTGCGCGACGCCGGGCTGGCGGTGGCGCCGTTCGTCACCCTGACCCGCGCCAACCGCGCCGGGTTTACGTTTGAGCAACTGAGCGAGCACCTCGGCCTGCCGTTGTTCATTAAACCGGCCAACCAGGGCTCCTCGGTCGGGGTCAGCAAGGTGGAAAACCGCGCCGAGTTCGACGCGGCGGTATTGCTGGCCTTCAGCTTCGATCACAAAGTGCTGGTGGAGTCGGCGATCGTCGGCCGCGAGATCGAGTGCGCGGTACTGGGCAATGACGATCCGCAGGCCAGCGTGTGCGGCGAGATCGTGCTGAGCGACGCTTTCTACTCCTACGACACCAAATACATCAATGAGCAGGGCGCTCAGGTGGTGGTGCCGGCGGCAATCGCGCCGGAAGTGAGCGACCACATTCGTGAGGTGGCGCTGAAGGCGTTTCGCACGCTGGAGTGTTTCGGGCTGGCGCGGGTGGATGTGTTCCTGACGCCGGACAACCAGGTGGTGATCAACGAAATCAACACGCTGCCGGGCTTCACCAACATCAGCATGTATCCCAAGCTGTGGGCCGCCAGCGGCGTCAGCTATCAGGCGCTGATCACGCGCCTGATAGAATTGGCGCTGGAGCGCCATCAGCAGGATCGCGCGCTGAACAGCTCGGTGTTCGATCGCTAAACGCGGTAGGGGGCGGCGGTGCCGCCCCGTCTATCACTTCACCGTCACGTCGATATCGCCGAAATACTTCTTCGACAGCGCCGCCACCGTGCCTTGCTGCTTCACTTTGGCGATGGCGGCATCCAGTTTTTTCTTCAGCCCCTCATCCCCTTTACGCAGGCCGAAGGCGATGCCTTCACCGAGGATTTTGTCGTCGCGCACCGCCTCGCCGACGAAGGCGAAGCCCTTGCCGTCCGGCTGCGACAGGAAGCCGCTTTGCCCCGACGGTGCCATCACCAGCGTGGCGTCGAGCCGACCGGCAGCCAGATCGAGATAAACCTGATTCTGATCCTGATAAGACACCACGTCCACGCCCGCCGGCGCCCAATGGGTTTTGGCGTAAATCTCCTGAATCGATCCTTGCAGCACGCCCACGTGTTTGCCCGCCAGCGATTTGGCGTCGGGCAGCAAGCCGCTGCCGGATTTGGCGATCAGGCGGTTTGGCACCTGATAGATGGCGTCGGTAAAGGCGATCGCCTGGCGCCGCTGTTCAGTCACGTTCATCGCCGAGTTGATGGCGTCGAACTTGCGCGCCTGCAGTGCCGGGATCAGGCTGTCGAACGAGGTTTCCACCCAGCTGCATTGCAACTGTGCGGCGGCGCACACCGCGTCGCCCAGCTCGATGTCGAACCCTTCCAGTTTACCGCTGGCGGATTTGGATTCGAACGGTGGATACAGCGCTTCCAGGCCGAAACGCAGGCTGTTTTCCGCCGCCGACGAAGCGCCGGCGGCCAGCAGGCATCCGGCGGCGAACAGCGTTTTCAAAGCTTTCATAGGCAGTGCCCCTTTCCCATGGTCGGACAAAAATTACACCTGGCTCAGGCGGCGCGCGCCTTCCAGCAGGGTCTCGTTATCTTTGGAAAAACTTAGCCGGATTAGGCCGGTATCGGTGCCGTCGCTGTAGAACGCCGACAGCGGGATCGTCGCTACCTTCGCTTCGCGGATCAAGCGCACGGCGAAATCATTGTCGCTTTCGTGACTGAAGCCGCTAAAACGGGCCAGCATGAAGAAGCTGCCGCGGCTGGGCAGTAGCTCAAAGCGCGAATCCTGCAGGGCGCTGGCCAGCAGATCGCGCTTTTGTTGGTAAAACGCCGCCAGCCCCAGGTAGCTCTGGGGATTGGCGAGCGCGGCGGCGAAGGCGTGCTGCATCGGCGTATCGGCGGAGAACACCATGAACTGGTGCACCTTGCGGATCTCGTCCATCAACGCCGCCGGCGCCAGGCAATAGCCAACGCGCCAGCCGGTGACGTGGTAGGTTTTGCCGAACGACGACACGATCACGCTGCGTTCCGCCAGCTGCGGATAGCGCGCCATGCTGTGGTGAATATCGCCGTCGAACACCACATGTTCGTAGACCTCGTCGGACAAGATCACGATATCGGTGTCGCGGGTCAGGGCGGTCAGGCGGTCGATATCCTGCGCGTCGAACACCGCGCCGGTCGGGTTGTGCGGCGTGTTGACGATGATCATGCGCGTTTTGCCGTTGATGGCGGCGGCCACTTCGTCCCAGTCGACGCGAAAGTCCTGCAGCGACAGTTTGATCGCCACCGGCGTGGCGCCCTGCAGGCGCACGATCGGTGCATAGCTGTCGAACGCCGGTTCGAAATAGATCACCTCGTCGCCGGGATGCACCAGCGCGCTGATCGCCGAGTACAGCCCTTCGCTGGCGCTGGCGATCACCGTGATTTCTTCGTCGGCGTCATAGCGCGCGCCATACAATCGTTCAGCTTTTTCTGCCAGAGCAGCACGTAACGCCGCCACGCCGCTCATCGGCGCGTATTGGTTATGACCTGCGCGCATGGCTTGCGCCGTTGCCTCGATCAGCTGTGGATCACCGGCGAAGTTGGGGGCGCCCTGCGACAGATTGAGGGCCTGGTGTTCGGCGCTGAGTTGGCCAATAACGGTGAAAATGGTGGTGCCGACGTCCGGCAGCTTCGAGCGGGATGAGCAGGCGCTCTGCATGATGGGCTCCAGGCAAACAGGGAAGTGTTGAGCGATTAAGCATCAGCCGGCGTAGGCGGACAAGGGAAAGTTTGTCATACTTGCCATGCACTACGATCATACCTAATCGAGGCCCGCTATGCCGATATCCCTGCCGTCGCTCGACGTGTTGAAAACCTTTGTGGTGGTGGCGCAACGCCTCAACTTTACCCATGCCGCCCGGCAGCTGCACCTGACGCAGGGGGCGGTCAGCCGGCAAATTCTCGGGCTGGAACAGCGTCTGGGCTATCCGCTGTTCAGCCGTCAGGCGCGCGGTTTGGCGCTGACGCCGCAGGGCGCGCAGCTGCTGGCGCCGGTGCAGCAGGCGCTGGGGCAGTTGGATGAAGCCCTGACGCGGGCCGCCGCACCGCCGGGGGCGCTGCGCATCAAATGCCCGACCTGCGCCATGCGCTGGGTACTGCCGCGCATCATTCGCCTGCAAAATGAACGGCCGGATATGCATATCGAGCTGACCGCTTCGGTGTCGCACGGCCTGGATTTCAGCACCGAGCAGTTTGACGCCGCGGTGGTATTCGGTCGGCCGCCGGGTAAAAAGCTGACCGCGCACTTGCTGTTCGATGAAATCCTCACGCCGGTCTGCACGCCGACGTTTCTGCCGCCGACGCCTCGGCTGGCGGATTTGACGGACAAAACCCTGCTGCACCCGACGCGCGATCGGCGCGACTGGCTGCGCTGGCTGAAGGCGGCGGGCGCCGATGCATTGCCGTCCGGCAAGGCCCAGCATTTCGATACCCTCGATCTGGCGATGAGCGCCGCGCTGCAGGGGTTCGGCATCGCCATCGGCGATCTGTGCCTGCTGGAGGAGGATATTCAGGCGCAGCGCATCGTGACGCCGTTCCCGCTCTGCGTCAGCAGCGGCGCGGCCTATTATTTGGTCTATCCTGAACGCACGGTAGCGCCGCCGACGTTAACCGCACTGGTCGATTTTCTGGCTGCGGAGGCTGCCGACAGCCGCACCCGGCTGCAGAATTACCTGCCGATAACCTGTAATGCTTTGTAAACATTACCGATGCGAATTCCCTTGGCGATGAAACAGAGTGTGGCAAACTGTTTCTTCACTCCGATTAAACTCCGCGGCGTTGGCGGCGGAAACACGCCTGAGATAAAACAAGATGAAATGGCTTTGTGTGGTGAGTATGTTGTCCGGTCTGGCCCTCAGCCCGGCTTTTGCGCAGGAAACGCCGATAACGCAGGGTATTCACGCCCAGCAGCGCGACGCCTTCGTGTCCAACTTGATGAAGCAAATGACGCTGGAAGAGAAGATTGGCCAGCTGCGGCTGATCAGCGTCGGGCCGGATAACCCGAAAGAAGCGATCCGCGAGGGGATTCGCAAAGGGCAGATCGGCGCCATCTTCAACACCGTTACCCGGCCGGATATCCGGGTGATGCAGGATCAGGCGATGCAGCTCAGCCGCCTCAAAATCCCGTTGTTCTTTGCCTATGACGTGGTGCATGGCCAGCGCACCGTGTTCCCGATCAGCCTGGGGCTGGCGGCCAGCTTCGATCTGGAGGCCATTGCGCTCAGCGCCCGCGTGGCGGCGCAGGAGGCCAGCGATGACGGTCTGAACATGACCTTCGCGCCGATGGTCGATATCACCCGCGATCCGCGCTGGGGCCGGGTCTCCGAAGGCTTCGGCGAAGACACCTGGCTGGTCTCGAAAATCGCCAAGGTGATGGTCGACGGTTTCCAGAACGGCGATCCGGCCAAACCTGGTTCGGTGATGGCCAGCGTTAAGCACTTTGCATTGTACGGCGCCGTCGAAGGCGGCCGCGACTACAACACCGTCGACATGAGCCCGCTGCGCATGCATCAGGACTATCTGCCGCCTTACAAAGCGGCGGTGGACGCCGGCAGCGGCGGAGTGATGGTGTCGCTCAACTCGGTGAACGGCGTGCCGGCCACCGCCAACCCGTGGCTGCTGAAAGATCTGCTGCGCGAACAGTGGGGCTTTAAAGGCATCACCATCAGCGACCACGGCGCGATCAAAGAGCTGATTAAACACGGTGTGGCCGCCGACGCGCGCGACGCGGTGCGCCTGGCGATCACCTCCGGCGTCGACATGAGCATGAGCGACGAGTTCTACGACAAATACCTGCCGGGTCTGGTGAAAGACGGGCTGGTGCCTGAAAGCGATATCGACCGCGCCTGCCGCGACGTGCTGAACACCAAGTACGACATGGGGTTGTTCACCGATCCGTATGTGCATCTGGGCCCGGCGGGTTCCGATCCGCAGGACACCAACGCCGAAAGCCGTCTGCATCGCGCCGAGGCGCGGGTGGTGGCACGTAAAACAATGGTGCTGCTGAAGAACGATAAGCAGACGCTGCCGCTGAGCAAACAGGCGACCATTGCGCTGGTCGGGCCGATGGCCGACAGCCAGCGCGACGTGATGGGCAGCTGGTCTGCCGCCGGGGTGGTCAAACAGTCGGTCACCCTGCGTGAGGGGTTGGAGCGGGCGGTGGGCGACAAGGCGCGCATTCTGTACGCCAAGGGTGCCAACGTCACGCAGGATAAAGGCATCATCGACTATCTGAACGAGTATGAGCCGGCGGTGGCGTTCGATACCCGTTCGCCGCAGCAGATGATCGACGAAGCGGTGCAGGCGGCGAACAAGGCCGACGTGGTGGTAGCGGTGGTGGGCGAATCGCAGGGCATGGCGCACGAGGCCTCCAGCCGCGCCGACATCACAATCCCGCAGAGCCAGCGCGATCTGATCGCCGCGTTGAAAGCCACCGGCAAGCCGCTGGTGCTGGTGCTGATGAACGGCCGGCCGCTGGCGCTGAGCTGGGAGAGCGAGCAGGCGGACGCCATGCTGGAAACCTGGTACAGCGGCACCGAGGGCGGCAACGCGGTGGCGGACGTGCTGTTCGGCGATTACAACCCGTCGGGCAAGCTGCCGATGACCTTCCCGCGCTCGGTCGGCCAGATCCCGATGTACTACAACCATCTGAACACCGGTCGTCCGTTCGGCAAGGAGAATCCGGGCAAGTACACCTCGCGCTACTTCGATTCGCCGAACGGCCCGCTGTATCCATTCGGCTACGGCCTGAGCTACACCACCTTCAGCCTGTCGGACCTGAAATTGTCCAGCCCGACGATGGTGCGCAATGGCAAGCTAACCGCCAGCGTCATGCTGAAGAATACCGGCAAGTACGACGGCGCCACGGTGGTGCAGCTGTATCTGCAGGATGTGACCGCCTCGGTCAGTCGGCCGGTGAAAGAGCTGCGCAACTTCAAGAAAGTGACGCTGAAGGCCGGTCAGTCGCAGCAGGTTGAGCTGCCGATTAGCGAAGACGATCTGAAGTTCTACAACGCCAGCCTGAAATGGGGGGCGGAGCCGGGTAAATTCAACGTGTTCGTTGGCCTGGATTCCGACAACGTGCAGGCGCAAAGCTTTACGCTGAAGTAACCTTTTCCCCCTCTTTCACTGCGGTGGGAGAGGGGGCATCCATCCCTTTCCGCTAACGTCACCGGAGCTTGCTTCATGAAACGCTATCTGGACTGCAGCGCCAGCGATCTGGCCGATATCGGCAAAGCCGATCTGCTCTATGCCATCCGCGCCAGCGAAGGGCGCATCCTGGTCAGCGAAACCATCGCGGTCACTCAGCCGCTGCTCAATAACGTCACCAACGCCGAGCTGGCGGCCAGCCAGGGCGCCGATCTGCTGCTGTTGAATCTGTTCGACGTCGATCGTCCGCACATCGCGGGCCTGCCCGCCGACGTGCCGCCGCAGGAGGCGCTGCGCACGTTGCAGCGTCTGACCGGGCGGGTGATCGGAGTGAATCTGGAGGCCGTCGATCCGGCCTTCGCCACCGAACATAACGACTTTTGGCAGATGACGGCGGGCCGCGCCGCCACCGCCGAGAATGCCCGTAAGCTATATCAACTCGGCGCGTGCCTGCTGGTGCTGACCGGCAACCCGAACAACGGCGTCAGCAATCAGGCGATTGCCGCCGCGCTGAAAGCGATTCGCGATGAAGTGGGCGACGAGATGGTGCTGGTGACCGGCAAGATGCACGGCGCCGGCATTGTGCGCGAAAGCGGCAGCCAGCTGATCGGCGAGCAGGACATTGCGTTGTTCGTGGAGAACGGTGCGGACATCGTGCTGTTGCCGGCGCCGGGCACCATTCCCGGCATGTCGCAGGAAAAAGTGGCGGCGTTGATTGCCTTTGCCCAGCGGCAGGGCGCGCTGGCGATGACGGCGATCGGCACCTCGCAGGAGGGAGCCGACGTGCAGACCGTGCGGCAGATTGCGCTGATGAGCAAAATGGCCGGCGCGGACCTGCACCATATCGGCGATACCGGCTTTCTGGGGCTGGCGCTGCCGGAAAACATCTTCGCCTACAGCGTGGCGATTCGCGGCGTGCGCCATACCTACAGCCGCATGGCGCGTTCGGTGAACCGCTAAGCCTGGGTTTTTTGCGCCGTCACGATGCTGTAGTAGCCGAGCGACGGTATCACCTGCGGCGCAGTGAAGCCGACGTCGCTCAACAGGCCGCTGATCTCCTTGCCGGAGTATTGGCGGCCCTGCGTTGTCCAACTGAGCATCAGCAGATTGTAACCAGCGAGGGTTGGCGGGCCGCCGGCATCGTCGAATAGCGCCTCGTGTATCACTATTCTCCCGCCGACGGGCAGCGCGTCGTAGCTTTTCTGCGCCAGAAAACGGTTTTTATCCGGCGTCCAGTCGTGGAAAACATTGGAGTACACATGCAGATCGGCGGCGGGGTAAGGGTCTCGCCACATGTCCCCGCCGCAGTGGGTGATACGCGAGCTTAAACCGTATTGCCGGGCGTACTCGTCCGCCAGTGGGCCTATTTCCTGCAGGTCGAACACGATACCCTTCAGCTCGGGCCAATGGGTTGCCAGGCCGATGGCGTGTGCGCCGGAAGCGCCGCCGATATCCAACGCCACGCGATGCGCTGCCAAGGGAAGCCGCGTCGGCCAAACGCAGGCGGAACCGATGCTCAGGCTGTGCATGGCGCGCGTGAATTGGCGCGCTTTTTCCGCATCAAACTCGTGCGTGGCGAAGACTTCCGGTTCGCCATAGGCCTGCGAGGCGTTTTTCCGAATGGCGCACTCCATATTTTTTAACGAGAAGGTTTCACTGTTCTCATACAGTAAATCCCAATAGTAACCAAAGTAGTGAGGGCTCTTTTTTAGCAGAAAGCTTTCGGTTTCGGGAGCGAGCGTCAATTTTCCGCCGTCGGCGATAATTAATTTTAAAGACTGCAACGCCATCATCAACGCTTCAGCCGGTCGTCTCTCCAGATGCGCTGTGAAACAAATATCTGTTAACGTGCAGGGAGATTCAGCGATAAACTCAAATATACCCAGGCGATGCGCGATAAGCACCGCCGGATAAAGATATAAATTCATCGTGATATCGAGAATGTTCTGGTTGTCGCACTGCGGCGGCAGGATGGCCTGTTGCATGTGAGCCCTCTCTCACTGAGCCATGGGGCGTTATAACAGGCTATGCCATGCCAGGGGTTTTCGCAACGCGCGGCGTGGAGACGAACGCTTTCGTTGAAAATAATCTCTTCATGAAATTATTTATTATTCGTATTTTGAAAGATAATTCCTGACGAGAGAGTAATAGCGCAGAGCCGGGGATTATTACCCAGCCATGCGTTTTTATTTTATCAGAGGTTAACTTAATCACAGTTATTAACGCGTTAAGGTTGTGTTAATCTAGGCCGTCGTTATGCCGTACCGGTATTCACATTCTTTTTGTGAATAATTCAAACTTAACTACTTCATTATTAAAACGAGTTAACAATGAAAAAAACTCTTCTGACCGGCGTGATTGCCGCGACCCTGGGCCTGTTCAACACCGCTAGCGCCGAAGGGATGGATCCTGCTGCATTGAAAAACGTCTATGACATTACGCGTAATACCAGCGGGCTGATGTCCTACTGCGTCGATAAAGGTTTCCTGAAAGCGGAGAGCATCGACAACGCCAAGAAAATGGTGGCCTACGTGGCGGCTATTCCCGGCGGTGTCGACACCCGCGACGGCGACAAGCGCGAAGCGATGGGCCGTGAAGGCAATGTGCTGAACGACGACGGCAAAGTGGTCGCGTTGGAGAAGGAAGCGCCACAGGGTCTGCAGGCATGGTGCCAGCAGGCTGACGAAGGGATCCGCCAGGGTCTGACGTCTATCGGCCAATAAGCGCTTTTTACGCGCTCGTTCTGGTTCTCAGGATCTGCCGGCGTTCCGGCGGATCCGCTTCTTGCTCATCGTTATCTCCTCGTTTTTCTTCCTGCATATATGGCATAGGGTTTGATCTCGCTGATTGTTTCGCCATGCTCATCGCTATATTATTAGCTATATAACGATAATCAACCGGTCACTGCCATGTTTAACTTTCTCCCGCGCCTGATGCTGGCGCTCGCGTTGTTCTCTACCGCCGCCCTGGCGGATCGCCAGGTCACCGATCAGCTCAACCGTCAGGTCACGCTGCCCGATCACATTACCCGTGCCGTGGTGCTGCAACACCAGACGCTGAACCTGTTGGTGCAGCTTGATGCGATGCCGCAGGTGGTCGGCGTGCTCAGCAGTTGGAAAAAGCAGCTGGGGCCAAACTACCTGCGGCTGGCACCGACGCTGGCAACCCTGCCGATGCCGGGCGATCTGACTTCGGTGAATATTGAAAGCCTGCTCGGCCTGCATCCACAGGTGGTGTTTGTGGCCAACTATGCGCCGCCGGAAATGATTGCGCAGATCGAACGGGTGGGCATTCCGGTGGTGGCTATTTCGCTGCGCCGCGAGGCGGCCGATCAGGCGGGCAAAATGAACCCCCAGCTGAGCGATGAAGATCGGGCCTATACGCTGGGGCTGCAGGACGGTATTCGGCTGATTGGCGAAGTCATGGAGCGTCAGCCTCAAGCTGAAGCGCTGATTAAGGACGTCACTCAGCAGCGTGCCCTGGTCGCCGAACGGCTGGGCACGCTGCCGGACGATCGGCGGGTGCGGGTGTATATGGCCAACCCCGATCTCACCACCTACGGTGCCGGCAAATATACCGGGTTGATGATGCGGCACGCGGGTGCGCTCAACGTGGCGGCGAAAGAGATTCAGGGGTTTAAACAGGTCTCTATCGAGGATGTCCTGAAGTGGGATCCGGCGGTGATTTTTGTGCAAGAACGCTACCCGGACGTGGTGAAACAGATCCTGACGTCACCGCAGTGGCAGCCGATTGACGCGGTGAAGAATAAGCGGGTCTACCTGATGCCGGAGTACGCCAAGGCCTGGGGATATCCGATGCCGGAGGCGATGGCGTTGGGTGAGTTGTGGATGGCGAAAAAACTTTACCCGCAGCGTTTTGCCGATATCAATCTGCAGCAGCGGGTCGATACTTACTATCAACGCTATTACCGCGCCACCTGTTGCCAGAGCGGGCAATGAAGCTGGGTTGGCTGGCGCTGCTGACGCTGTGCTGTGCGCTGTTTTCGCTCGGCGTTGGCCGCTTTCAGGTGCCGATAACGCACAGCCTGATGATTTTGCTGGAGCCGTTCACCGGGCAGCATTATGCAGGCATCGATGCTATCCAACGTCAGGTGATCCTGGGCGTGCGCGTGCCGCGGGTGCTGTTGGCGATGGGCGCCGGCGCGGCGCTGGCCCTGTGTGGCGCGGCTTTGCAAGGCGTCTTTTGCAACCCGCTGGTCGATCCGCATATTATCGGCGTGTCTTCCGGCGCGGCGTTTGGCGGCACGCTGGCTATCCTGCTCAGCCTGCCGCTGGCGGCGCTGCTGCTGTCGGCTTTTGTTTTCGGCATGGCGGCGCTGCTGTTGATTTTCACCCTCACCAGCGCCATTGCACGGCGCAATATTCTCTCGTTGGTACTGGCGGGGGTGATCCTCAGCGGTTTTTTCTCCGCCTGCGTTAGCCTGATGCAATATCTGGCGGATACCGAAGAGAAGCTGCCGAGCATCGTGTTTTGGCTGCTCGGCAGCTTTGCCACCGCCGATCGGCAAAAGCTGCTGATGCTGTTTTTGCCTTTACTGTTGGCCGGCGGTCTGCTGCTGGCGCTGCGCTGGCGCATCAATCTGCTGTCGTTAGGCGATGAAGATGCCGGTGCGCTCGGCATCAACGTTGAGCGTACCCGCTGGCTGATACTGACGCTGTGTGCCGCCATCGTGGCCGCTCAGGTGGCGGTCAGCGGCAGCATCGGGTGGGTCGGTCTGGTGATACCGCACGTCGCAAGACGCCTGGTGGGGCCGGATCACCGGCGCCTGTTGCCGGCTTCGCTTTGCCTGGGCGCCCTGTACATGCTGTTGATCGACGATTTGGCACGCACGTTGAGCAGCAGCGAAATCCCGCTGGGTATCCTGACCGCGCTGATTGGCGCGCCGCTGTTCGCGCTGCTGTTGCGCCGCGCGCAAGTAAGAGGCTGGCATGACTGACGCGTTATTGGCTGCCAGGGGCGTGAATTTTGCCTGGCCTGGCGGGCCCCCGCTGTTCCAACACCTGGATATTCAGCTGCGGCGCGGTGAAGTGCTGGCGGTATTGGGCCCGAATGGGCGCGGTAAAAGCACGCTGCTGCAGCTGTTGTTAGGCAGCCTGATGCCGCAATCCGGCGAGATTGAGCGCAGCGGTGAGATAGGCTTTGTCCCGCAGCACTTTTCGCCGCCGTTTGCCTATCGGGTGCTGGATATCGTGTTGATGGGGCGAGCACGCCATGTCGGCCTGTTCCGTTCCCCGTCAGCCAAGGATCATCGGCTGGCCAGAGAAGCGTTGCAGTCGTTGGATTTACAGCACCTGGCAGAGCGTGAGTTTGGCAGCCTATCCGGCGGCCAACGCCAGTTGGTGATGATCGCCCGCGCATTGGCGATGCGCTGCGAGGTGTTGATTCTGGATGAACCGACTTCGGCGCTGGATCTGCATTACCAGGATCGGGTATTGAGCCTGATGGCGCGCCTGGCGCGGGAACAGCAGTTGGCGGTGGTGTTCTCCACGCATCAGCCCAACCATGCTCACGCGGTCGCCGATCGGGCTTTGCTGCTGGGCAAGGAAGGGCGTAGCCGGCTAGGGGCCTGCCGCGAGGTGTTAACGGCGCAATCCCTGTCACCTCTGTTCGAGCTGGCGATCGAACGGGTGCCGCTGACGGTGGCGGGCCGCCGCTACGCGACGCTGGTGCCGCTGTATCGCAGCCAAATGGAGCGACATGATGAGTGATATCCTGCTGTTTGCCGCCGGCAGCCTGCGGCTGGCGTTTGCGCCGCTGCTGTCGGCGTTTCAGCGACACGCCGGGCAAAAAGTCACGGCGGAATTCGGCCCGGCGGGGTTGTTGCGCCAACGGATAGAGAACGGCGAGCGGCCGCAGCTGTTCGCCTCGGCCAACGTGGCGCACCCGCAAAGGTTGGCGGATCTCGGGATGGCGGGGGCGGTGCAGGTTTTTGCGCGCAATCGGCTCTGCGTGACGGTTCGCAACGTGCCGGCATTAACCGAGCGTCCGCTTCCTGAGGTCTTGTGCGATCCGCGCTGGCGGCTGGCCACTTCGACACCGGGAGCGGATCCTTCCGGCGATTATGCACAGCGGCTCTTCGAACGCTGCGAGCAATACTGGCCGGGGCAAGGGGAAGCGCTACGCCGGCGGGCGTTACCGTTAGTCGGCGGGATAGATTCTGCACCGGTGCCGGCAGGCCGACTGGCGGCGGAGTATCTGATAACCCGCGGGCAGGCGGATATTTTTCTCGGTTATGCCAGCTATGCTCCGGCTTTAGCGGCCTACCCGGCGTTGGCGGTGCGGCCGCTGGCGCCGCCGTTGGATATCGAGGCGGATTATGGTTTATGCCTGTTGGATGATGGCGCGCAGCGGCTGGCCGCATTTATCTTGAGCGAACAAGGGCAGGATATACTGAGCCGATACGGATTTATGCGGCGCACGGGGTGACTCGCCGGGCCTGGCGGCCCGGAGAATCTTACCAGAATAGCGGCGTGGTGTTTTCAGCTAAAAACGCCAGCAGCGTTTCATTGACCGCAGCCGGATTTTCCTTGTTGCTGATATGCCCCGCGTTGGGGATCAGCACGTGCCGACAGCCGAGAAGATCGGCCATACGCTGGCCTTCCGCCGGCGGGCGCGGTTTATCCTGCGCACCGGTGATGACGATGCTGGCGGCGGTGATGTTTTCCAGCAGTGGCAGCTTGTCGGGCCGACCGAAGATCATCCGGCCCAGCGGTACGATGCTCTCGCGAAGACGATCGGCGGGCAGGCTTTGCAGATGGGCCAGCAACGGCTGCGACAACGCATCGGGCACCTCGTCGGAATAAAACTGCGCGGCGATATATTCCAGCAGCGGCGACGTGATGGCGCCGGCCTGTTCAACGGCCGCCAGCATGCCCATATAACGCTGCCGCGCTTCTGGGGTTTCGTCGCCCAGGTAGCTGTCCAGCAGCGCCAGCACTTTCACCCGCTCCGGCGCCAACGCCGCCAGTTCGGCGCCCCACATGCCGCCGACGGACAGGCCGACGATGCCGAACTCTTCAATATCCAAATGATCCATCAGCGCCAAATGATCGGCGGCGATATCCGACAGGCTGTTTCGCCCGGGCGGCAGCGCCGGTGAATCGCCGTGGCCCCAGAGATCCGGCACGATCAGGCGGTAGCGTTTAGCCAGCGCTTCGAACTGCGGCGCCCACATGTTCAGATCGAACAAATAGCTGTGGCCCAGCAGCAATGGAAAGCCTGAACCTACGTCGAGATAATGCAGGGATTTGCCCATCGTTGGCATCTTATCGGTTCCTTATAAAAAAGAGTCCCGGCTGCTTATACCACACTCATATTCAACCCACGGTATTAATTTACCTTAAATTACTCAGGTGGAAGCTTATTTTTAATTATCCATTGCTAACAAGACGTCAATGAAAGGTGACATTAAGGATAATATTCTGGTCGACGCCAGAGCCTTGGTTTATGCTGGCGCCCCTTTCGAGATGGAATAGATAAACAGGGTGTTGCGATGAAAAGACTTTTCAGACTATTAATTATTTTGCTTGTCATTTTGCTGCTGGCGGCGGTGCTGTGGTGGTTCTTCGGGCGTGGTAATCCGAATGCGCTGTGGCAAATCGTCAGCCAACAGTGCGTGCCCAATCAGCAGCAGAACAACGATCCGGCGCCCTGCTTAAAGGTAGATTTAACCGAAGGTTATGTGTTGTTTAAGGACAGCAAAGGCCCCTATCACGACCTGGTGATGCCAACCGAAAAGGTCAGCGGCATCGAGAGCCCGGCATTGCAGACGGAGCACGCGCCGCCTTATTTCGCCCAGGCGTGGAATAACCGGGAACATATATCCAGCGAGTTGGGTAAACCGCTAAAAGATGCGTGGCTTTCTCTGGTGGTCAATTCGGAATATGGTCGCTCTCAGAATCAGCTGCATATTCACGTTGCCTGCCTGCGTCAGGATGTCTATAACGCGCTGGGGCAGCAGGCGGAGCAATTAGATCAACAGTGGCGCCCGCTGGCGGTGAAATTGGTCGGCCACCAATATCTGGCCAGAAAATTGGCGGGCACCGATTTAACTCAGGAAGATCCTTTCCGTTTACTGCACAACTATGTGGTCGAGCAGGGCGACAGCATCGGCAATTATGGCCTGGCGCTGGCGGTCAGCCCACAAGGCGAGATGCTGCTGTTGGCGAACCGCTTGAAGTTGACCGATCTGAACCTGGGCTCGGCCGGCGAAATTCAGGACTATCAATGCGCAGTGGCGGGGAACTGAAGGTGATGATAACCCGCCGGCTGTGTTAGCCGGCGGCTGTCGGGCGGTCAGAGCTTCTTCAGCAGTTCCAGCCGCTGCGCTTCGCTTTTTTCCGCCAATCCGTCGATGGCCAGCTTGATGATGTCGGAACGAGTGATGCGCACGATGCCGCTGCGCGCCGCCTGGACGATCACCTCATCGATGGCTTCAATGTGGTTGTCCGTCAGGCTGACGGAAATCGCCTTATAGGTGCGCTTGCGGCCGGCCGGTTTGGCTTCCGGCGCGGGCGCCGCGACCGGCAGCGTGTGCGAGGTGGCGCTGTTGATGAATTCGTCTTCCGACATGCGGTGGGTGGGGGTGCGTTTTTTCACAGGATCACCTCTTTCACCAGGCATTCAATTTCGCTCTGCGCCTTTTCGTTGTTCGCCTCATGCACGGTGATGGCTTCGCCCCAGGCGTCGCGGTAAATCTTGCGGTCGCACAGACGGTTGCTCACCAGGGTGAACTCCGGGTATTCGCTCAGCACCTGCGCCGCTTCGTTGGCTTCATTAATGAAGATATTGGTCGGGCACATGTTCAGCACAATGTAGCCTTTGACCTTCTCGTTGTATTCCTGCGCGGTGGAGAACATCTCCGACAGATAGTCGATGGTGTCGAGATCCATCTGCGAAGGGCGCAGCGGCGAGAGGAACAGGTCGGCGGCCAGCAGCCCGGAGCGCAATTCGGCGCTGTCGCGGCCGGCGGTGTCGACGATCACGTAGTCGTAATGGCGATCCAGCTCCAGCAGCGTTTCCTTGATTTTGCCCGATGCGGCCACCACCGGAATGTGCGGCAACCCTTCGACGTTCTGACGGTCGTTGTACCAGGTCATGATCGATTTCTGGTCGTCGGCATCGACGATGATCGCCGTCTTGCCTTGCTTAAGAATCAAATACCCGGCGATATTCACCGCTTTCGTCGACTTGCCGACGCCGCCTTTTTGCGAGCCAATCAGAACAATCATGCTGCCATCTCTCAAGTTATTAAGCAGGTAACTTATTAAGTTAATGCGCTTATTAGGTTGATAATCAAACAGGTTAACAAGAACAACTCGCGAACAATATGCACCAACTGAGGCGGCTTGCCAAGCCAGTATGTTGTTAACTGCGCAGCTTATTTTGCGGTGAATTGCCCGGGTGGGTAAGTAGGAATTCTCTGGGAAGTGGCGATGCGGAGGTGAGTTCTATTAATTTAATAGCTTAATAAGTTAGTGACCTATTAAGCTGTTGCCGACATTATTTCTTCATCATCGCCTTCAGGTTGGCGAACGGGTTGTGGGTGGCGACGCCGATATCTTTTTGCGCATCTTCACCGGCCACCACCGTCGAACCGTATTGATCGGCCTCGGTGTATTTCGAGTGTTCGTGGTCGTGGCAATACAGACACAGCATTTCCCAGTTGCTGCCGTCTTCCGGGTTGTTGCTGTGATCGTGATCGATATGGTGCACCGTCAGCTCGCGCAGGTTGGAATAAACGAATTCGCGCGAGCAGCGCCCGCACACCCAGGGGAACAGTTTCAGCGCTTTTTCGCGGTAGCCGGTTTCCAGCTTCGCATAGTTTTTGGGGATATAGGCCATGGTGGTTGTCCGTCGTGAATCACTATGCGGTAAATAATACCACACTGCGTGCGGCTCATCCTGCCGCTAGCGAAACGTCTCCACCGCCCAGTCGATAAACGCCCGCAGCTTGCCGCTGAGGTGGCGATTGGACGGGTAGACCACGTACATCTGTTCCGGCGGCGGCTGCCAGTCGTGCAGCAGGCTGACCAGCTCACCGCTGTCGAGGTGCGGCTGCGCCATAAAGCGATAGGTCTGGATGATGCCCAATCCGGCCAGGCTCGCCGCCAGCAGCGCGTTGCCTTCATTGATGCTGACCGGGTAGCGCTGTTGAATGGCGATCTCTTGGCCGTGTTCGGCATAGCGCTGCGGATGGATGCGGTCGTTAAGCGGGTGGCGATAGTGCACCATCGGAAAACCCTGCTCCAGATCGCACGGGTGGCGCGGCGTACCGTGAAGCGCCAGGTAGGCCGGGGTGGCGCAGCTGACCCAGTCCAAATCGAACAGGCGCCGGGCGATCAGGCTGGAGTCGGCCAGCGGGCCGCTGCGGATCACGCAGTCGGCACTGTCGCTGATCAGATCGATCACGCGGTCGCCGACGCTCAGATCGATCTGTATCTGCGGGTAGCGCGCCAGAAAGTCGGGCAGTGCAGGCAGCAGCAGGCGGCGTGCGGTGCCGCCGCCGGTGTCGATGCGCAGCACGCCCTGCGGAGAGCTTTGCGACTCGGTCAGGCAGCCTTCCATCTGTTGCAAATCCGCCAGCCACTTCACCGTATTCTGGTAATAACATTCGCCTTCGCGGGTGACCGACACGCTGCGGGTGGTGCGCTGAAACAGCTTGGTCTGCAGGTGATCCTCCAGATTCTGGATCAGCTTGGTCACCGTGGCTTTCGGCATGCCCAGCGACTCGGCGGCGCGGGTAAAGCCGCCGGTTTCCACCACGCGGTTAAATACCCGGATGGCGAGCAAATGATGGTCCATAGGTTCTCAACGCCATACCCCGGCGACGGCCGGGGCATGTTTCTGCAGATAGATAATGATTAACACTGTTTAGCGCCAATCGCGCCGGAGCGCAAGCTGAGGCCGAACACCAGCGTGGCGGACAGGATCAGCGCGCCGCCGAACAGCATGGCGCTGCTGACGCCCTGCCAGTCCACCACCTCGCCGCCCAGCAGTGCGCCGGAAGCCAGCGCGATCTGAATGACGCACACCAACAGCGCCTGGCCGGCTTCCGGCGCCTGCGGTACGGCGGCGAACATCCAGTTGGTGGCGCATACCGGCACGGCGCCAAAGGCCAGCCCCCATATCAACACCATCAGCGTGGCGCCGCCGAGGCCGCTGAGCAGCGGCGAAACGATTAAAATGCCCGCCAGCATGGCGGCGATCAGAATAAAGGTGGCGCGCAGGCTGTATTCTCCCAGACGCTCGCCGAGGAAGGTGCCCAGCAGGCCGATGGCGCCGTAGGCCAACAGCTGCAGCGAGATAGCCGATGGGCTGAGGACGAACACCTGTTGCAGCAGCGGCCGCAGATAGGTGTAGGCGGCGAAGTGGCCGATGAACAGCAGCACGATGGCGATCAGGCCGATGCGCGCCATCGGCAAGCGCAGCGGCAGCACCAGATCGCGCGGCGTGACTGGCCGGGAAGGCGGTACCGACGTGAGCAAACGCAGCTGCGCCAACAGCACGCCGACCGCCAATGCCGCACCGCCGAAGAAGGCGGCGCGCCAGCCGAACAGATCGCCGATCAGCGCCCCGGCCGGTACGCCGCACACCGCGCCGACCGAGATACCGCTGAGGATCAGCGCGGTGGCGCGCCCCTGGCTGGCTTCCGGCACCAGATGGCGGCCGTAGTTGGCGGCGAACGACCAGAAGCCGCCGACGCAGATGCCCAGCAGCACGCGGCCCAGCAGCATCATCGGGAAGTTGATGGCCAATGCCGCCACCAAATTGGAGACGATCAGCAGCAGCGATAGCCCCAACATCAGTAAACGCCGATCCAGACGGCCGGACATCAGACTCAATGCGGGGGCGGCCACCGCCGCCACGATACCGGGCATGGTGACCATCAGTCCGGCGGTGCCGGTGCTGACGCCGAGCGAGGGGGCGATGTTGGTCAACAGGCCGATCGGCAAAAACTCGGTGGTGACCATGACAAAACAGGCGACCGTCAGCGAGAAGATCGCCGGCCACGGGGATGATGCAGGGTTATCTTTATTATTCAGCATAATGCCGCTCGTCTCAGGTGAATGCGCAGGCCGCGCTCGGGGCACGGTGTGACCGAAGTCACAATCTACGGCAGGTGCAAGTCGCGGATAAATCCATCTGCGGTGGTTACACTGTTTCTGAGGGGGAACAATCGCGGCGGCGAGTGAAAACGCGGCTTGCGCCGCGCCTAAGGGAAAGGAATAAAACGGCATAAGGTTATGACCGAATGCCGCGTGGCGCTTATAGCCCGGGCGCTTTCCACAGCGAGGTGGTCAGGCCGTTGTCCACCAGCGTCAGCTGATCGGCGTAGACCCGTCGCCAGGTTTCTTTCTGTTCCTGATACAGCGCGTGATGGGTCATGTCCGGCTGATGCTCGCGCTCCCAGCGCACCAGGCGCTCACCGGTCTCGGCCAGCGACGCGTACAGCCCGGCGCCGACGCCGGCGGCGATCGCGCAGCCCAGCGCGGTGGCCTCTTTCACCACCGGCACCCGTACCGTCAGCCCGGTGACGTCGCTGAGGATCTGGCTCCACAGTTTACCCTTCGCACCGCCGCCGGCGAACACCAGCGAGCGCGCCTGCACGCCGGAGAAGGCGGCGATCTGTTCCAGGTTGCAGGCGGAGACGATGGCGGCGTTCTCCTCCAGCGCGCGGAACAGCGTCTGTTTGTTGCAGCGCTCCGGGTCGATCGACATATTGATGAACGACGGCGCCGCGTGATACCAGGTTTTGAAATGCATGGCGTCGGAAAAGATCGGCATCACGCCGTAGGCGCCCGGCGGCACTCTGGCCGCCATCTCTTCCAGCAGGCTATAGGCATCGACGCCCAGCCGCTCCGCCAGCAGTTTCTCTTCGGCGCAGAACGCGTCGCGGAACCAGCGCATGGTCAGGCCGGTAAAGAAGCTGATGGATTCCGCCTGCGCCATGCCGGGAATGACGTGAGGGTTGATGCGGATGTTCATCTCCGGATCGATAGCCGGCTCCGGCAGGTTGACGATCTGCTGCCAGAAGGTGCCGCCGAGCACCGCTGTCTGCCCGGCGCGCACGATGCCAAGCCCCAGGCTGCCGAGCTGCACGTCGCCACCGCCCATCACCACCGGGGTGCCGCGCAGCAGCCCGCTCTCCTGCGCCGCCTGTTCGGTGACGCGCCCCAGCACGCTGCCGGTCTCTTTCACCGGCGACAGAATATCGGCGCGCAGCCCGGCCATATCAAGCAGCGCCGGCCGCCAGTCGCGGCTGGTCAGGTCCAGCATGCCGGTGGTGCCGGCGTTGGAGGGATCGACCGCCAGCTCGCCGCTCAGCATGTTGGCCAGCCAGTCGCTGATCATGGTCAGCGTCGCCGCCTGGCGATAGATGTCCGGCCGGTGGTGCGCCAGCCACAGCAGGCGCGGCATGGCGCTCAGCGCCAGCGTTTGGCCGGAGTACTGATACACCTCACGTTCGAAGCCGTGATGATGCAGTTCCTTCAGTTCGCTGACCTCATGGCTGGCGCGCGCATCGACGTTGGCGCAGGCCCAGATCGGCACGCCGTTGCGATCGTACAGAACGATGCCTTCGCGCATCGAGCAGCAGGCCACCGCGCGGATCGCCTGAGCGCTCAATCCAGCGCGTTGCATCGCCTGGCGGATGCACTGGCAGGCCAACTGCCAGTTGCGGTTGAGGTCAAACTCCATCGAGCCTGGCACGCCCGGCACGGCCAGGTGTTGCCACTCCGCCTGGCCGTGTGCGATCTGGTTGCCCGCCAAATCGAAGATCACCGCGCGAATGCTGCCTGTTCCTGCATCCAGCGCCATCAAGTAGTTATCCATAGCCTATGCTCTCAGGGGGAGGAGTGTTAACTATAGATGCCGCCGTCTTCCCTCGCCGGGGGTGAGGCGGGCATCGCCGATGCGATTTGTGAGCCAGGCGGCAAAATTGCCGTTGCGGCAGGGCAATCGACGGGAATAAACCTATGGTTGGAAAGCGCCATACTACGGCGCGCCGTTCAAACAAGGAGCTGTCATGCACGTCACATTGGTAGAGATCAACGTTAAACAGGACAAAATCGACGAATTTATCGACGTTTTCCGCGCCAATCATCTGGGGGCGATCGAAGAGCCGGGCAACCTGCGTTTCGACGTGCTGCAGGATGAGCATATTCCGACGCGGTTTTATATCTACGAAGCCTATCGCGACGAGCAGGCGGTGGCGGCGCATAAGCAGACCCCACACTATCTGCAGTGCGTGGAGAAGCTGGAAGCGCTGATGACCGGCCCGCGCAAGAAGACCACCTTTATCGGCCTGATGCCGGAATAAGCGCCGGCGTTTGCCGGTGTCCATGTCCCCGGTTTGGTTGTAATCTGCAAGGTAAAGCGAATTTTCAATGGGATAAGCGGGGCGAGGATGACATTGCGCGATCGGCTGTTGGCGCTGTTAGTGGTGGTGATTTGGGGCGTGAATTTTGTCGTAATCAAGTTTGGCCTGCAGGGCATGCCGCCGTTTCTGTTGGCCGGGATGCGCTTTTTGCTGGTGGCGTTGCCGGCGATCTTTTTTATCCCGCGCCCGACGATCCCATGGAAATGGCTGTTGCTGTACGGCATGACCATGAGCTTCGCGCAATTTGCCTTTCTGTTCGTCGCCATTAAGCTGGGCATGCCGGCGGGGCTGGCCTCGCTGGTGCTGCAGGCGCAGGTGTTCTTCACCCTGCTGTTGGGGGTCGTGCTGATGGGGGAAAAGCTGCGCGTCAACCATTTCGTCGGCATCGCTATCGCCAGCGGCGGCATGCTGGTGCTGGCGCAGGCCAGCCTGCATAAGCCGGGCAGCGGCGCGGTCCCTCTGGCAGGCCTGCTGCTGACCCTGGCGGCGGCGTTTTCCTGGGCGCTGGGTAACCTGACCAACAAGAAGATCCTGGCCGGTTTCCCACAGCGCAACATTTTGTCGCTGGTGGTGTGGAGTGCGCCGATCCCGGTCGTGCCGTTCCTGGTCTGCAGCTGGCTGTTCGATGGTCCGCAGGCGGTGCTGAGCAGCCTGAGCCATGTGCAGGTCGGCACCTGGCTGGCGATTGCCTATCTGGCGTTCGCCGCTACGCTGTTCGGCTATTCGGTGTGGGGCAGCCTGCTGGGGCGCTACGAAACCTGGCGCGTTGCGCCGCTGACGCTGCTGGTGCCGCTGGTCGGGCTGTTCGCCGCCTGGCTGTTGCTGGACGAAGCGCTGTCGCCGGCGCAGTTCGGCGGCGCATTGCTGGTGCTGGCCGGTATGGCGGTCAACACCTTTGGGCTGCCGCGTCGTCGGGCCGTCGCCGTGCGCTAAACTGAACAGGGTAATTCTGTTCAATACGTTGTTGGCGCGGCTAGGCACTCTGGCACCTGTGAATATTTTCTCAGGTGCCTATCATGAATATCTACCTTTCCATGGCCGCATTTGCGCTGGCGGCCTCCATCACCCCTGGCCCGGTCAACATCGTCGCATTGAGCGCCGGGGCGCAATTCGGCTTTGGCGTGACCCAGCGTCACGTGTTCGGCGCCACGCTGGGGTTTACCCTGTTGCTGTTACTGCTGGGATTGGGCATGCACCAGTTGCTGATCCTGTGGCCGGCGTTGACGCGCTTGATTCAGTGGGCCGGCGTGGCCTTCCTGCTGTTTATGGCCTATCGGCTGGCATTTGACGACGGCAGATTGGGCAACGGCGCGGCGCAGGCGCCTTCCTGTTGGTACGGCGCACTGATGCAATGGCTGAATCCCAAGGCATGGCTGGCGTCGGTGGCCAGTCTCGGCGCCTTTGTCGGCGACGGCGACATCCGGCTGCTGTGGCAGTTCGCCGGGCTCTACTTCGTGATTTGCTATGTCTCGGTGGCCTGCTGGGCCTATGTCGGCGCGATGCTGCGCGGCCTCCTCAGGCAGGCGCGCAACGTGCGGCGTTTCAACCGCGCGATGGCGCTGCTGTTGGCGGTCAGCGCCTGCTATCTGCTGGCGGAAGGTTTTTGATACTGGCCGGGCGTGGCGGCCAGCAGCTGTTTGAAGGTGCGCTGAAAGTGCGCCTGATCGGCAAAGCCGCTTTCGCTGGCGGCCGCGGCGATCGGCAGGCCGCTTTTCAATAGCCGATGGCCGTGCTGCACGCGGCGATTGACCAGATAAGCGTGCGGCGTCATGCCGTAACGCTGGCGGAAGGCGCGGATCAGGTAAGAGGGCGAGAGCGCGGCGGCGCGGCAAATATCGTCCAGCGTCAGCGGCTGGGTGCAGTGCGCGTCGATAAACGCCGCCGCCGCTTCCAGCCGGGTATGCGGCGGTGTCTCCGGCTGGCCGCCGCCGCCCAGCCCGATCTGCAGGGCGCTGAAATACTCCACCATGGCGATCTGTTTTTCCAGCGCGCTGCACAGCGGATCCGTCAGCAGCGCATAAAGCCGGTTCAGGCCTTGGAACAGCGCCGGATCGCGGCTGAGCGGCTGGCTGAACGGAACAAAACGGTCACCGTCGCTGCCGAGCAGCTCCTGCTGCAGCGCGCCGAGCCAGGCGAGATCGAGATAGAACATGATGTACGACCAACGGCGATCGGCGATGGGGTTGCAGGCGTGCGCCTGCTGCGGGTTGATGACAACCAGATCGCCGGCGCTGACCTGCATGCGCCGCTCGCCGTTGACATAGGTGCTGACGCCGCCGGTGATGGCGCCGATGGAAAAGAATTCGTGGCTGTGCAGGCTGTAGCACACCTGGCGGCCATCCGCGATGGCGCGGGCTTCGACGAACGGCAACTGCGGATCGCGCCAGAACTGCGGCGTTTTTTCACTCATACGCTTTCCTTTTCACTGCGGCGGCATCACAGTGTTATAGCCTGAAAGCGACGAGAGGGGGAATGGCGGATGATGATTTTTAACGTGTTCGGCCGTCTGCTGGGCGTGAAGCGCATCGGGGACGAATGGCGGCTGTTCCGCGTGACGCTGCCGGAGCGCAAATATGCCCCCAGCTACGATATCGTGCTGCCGGCCGATCTGCGCGAAGAGGAGATCGCCGGCTATCTGGGGGATATCTATCACGAGGCGGCGACGCCGCAGCGACCGGACGCGTTTCGCGTCGAATAGCGCGGCGCGTTACTCTTCCGCGTTGCGCGCCATGATGCGGCGCTGGTGTTCCTCGCTGGCGGCCTGGATCTCTTCCAGCACCGAGCCGACGTCGGCGCGCTTCTGGATTTCGCTGAACCGGCCGCTGAGGGCGCTGTCCGGCGTCAGATTGCCTTCCTGATACAGCGCCCAAATCTCTTTGGCGTATTGGCTGTCGCGCAGTTCTGGCGCGAATTGGCCATAATATTCCGCCAGATTGCCGATATCGCGCTCGAACATGCTTTTGGCGTGGTTGTTGGCGGCGGCGTCCACCACCTGCGGCAGATCGATGATCACCGGCCCGTCTTTATCCATCAGCACATTGAATTCCGACAGATCGCCGTGCACCAGCCCGGCGCACAGCATGCGCACCGCGTAGTTCCATCATCAGGGCGTGATCGGCCCGCGCCTGTTCCGGCGTCAGGATGACATCGCTCAGGCGCGGCGCCACCAGGCCTTCTTCGTCGGTGATCAGCTCCATCAGCAGCACGCCGTCCAGGCAGATATCCGGCTGCGGCACCCGCACACCGGCCTTGGCCAGCAGATACAGCGCGTCCACTTCGGTGTTTTGCCAGGCTTCTTCCTGCTGCTGGCGGCCGAATTTGGAGCCTTTGCTCATGGCGCGCGCGTCGCGGCTGTTGCGCACCTTGCGCCCTTCCTGATAGTGAACGGCCTGCTTGAAGTTGCGCTTCTCGGCCTCTTTGTACACTTTGGCGCAGCGGATCTCATCGCCGCAGCGCACGATAAACACGTCGGCTTCTTTGCCGCTTTTCAACCGGCGGATGACGTCGTCGATTAACCCGTCATCAACCAGCGGCTGGAGTCGTTTTGGAATTTTCATGCAGCCTTGTACCCTATTTAGGCTCCGGTGTGAATGGCTTGCGCAGTTGATAGCGTAAGTTAGACCCGAAAGGCAAACATTAGTTTTGCCGCCGCGTCATCATTGCGCGGCGGCGGGGCCTCACAGGCTGGCGGCCGGCACCCAGACGCTGACGCTGCCGGCGTTGACCGGGAAATGGGCGCTGCCCTGGTCGTCGGTGGTGATTTCCTCCTGACGGTTGCCGAGGAAATCGCGCCAGGCGGTGTGCGCCAAATCGGCGCCCAGTGCGACGGTCTTGCCGCTCTCGCCGCCGTTGGTCAGCACCACCACGCAGCCGGGGGCCTCGGCGGTGCCGGCGCGGCTGAAGGCCACGCAGTGGCTGTCATCGAAGTAGTCGGTTTGCGGGCCGTTGGCGAAACGCTGACGGGCGGCGATCAGCTTCTCCAGCTCCGGGATCGCCGGCATGTCAATCTGGTACTCGCCGCCGTCGCGCCCCTTGTCGCGGTAGCTGGCGCCATACAGGTCGGGGTAAAACACGCAGGGCACGCCCTGTTCGCGCAGCAGGATCAGCGCGTAGGCCAGCGGTTTGAACCAGGGTTCCACCGGCGCCTCCAGCGATTGCAGCGGCTGGGTATCGTGGTTGGCGACCAGCGTCACCGCGTGGGCCGGATCGGCGGCGGTCAGGGTATCGGTGAAGATCTGCGCCATGTCGAAGCCGTCGCCCTGTTTCGACGCCTGATGAAACTTCAGGTGCAGCGCTACGTCGAACAGCATCACCTTGCCGTCCACCAACTCGATGTATTGTTGCAGCGCGCCGAGATCGTGCGACCAGTATTCGGCAACGATAAACAGGTCGCGCTGCGCGCTGTCGCGCACGTGATCCGCCCACTCTTTGAAGAACCAGGCGGGAATGTGTTTGGCGGCGTCCAGACGGAAGCCGTCGCACGGCAGGCTTTCCAACAGCCAGCGCGCCCAGTATTTGAGCTCCTCCGTCACGGCGGCATTGCGGAACTCCACGTCGGCGCCCATCAGATAGTCGTAGTTGCCTTTTTCGTCGTCGACCTGATCGTTCCAGCCGTCGTCGCCATAGTCGTTGGCGATTTTGAACACCCCTTTGTCGTCCGGCTGCTCAACGTAGTCGACGCCGCTGAAGCATGTGTAATCCCAGATAAACTCGGAATGCACGCCCTGGCGGCCGGGAAAGGTGAAGCGGGTGTAGGCCAGCGCGTCGAAGCCCTGGTCGTCGATGTCGTTGCGGTTGTTGGCGTCCACCTTGAACACGTGTACCTGTTCTTTTTCGTCCGCGCCGAGCTTGTGGTTGAACACCACGTCGTAGAGTACCCCCACGCCGTGTTCGCGTAGTGTCGTGGCGGCGTGTTCGAGCGCCGCTTTGTCGCCGTATTTGGTGGCCACGCTGCCTTTCTGGTCAAATTCGCCCAGATCGAACAGATCGTAAGTGTCGTAGCCGACGGAGTAACCGCCGGAAGCGCCCTTGCAGGCAGGGGGCAGCCACAGGTCGGTGATGCCCAGTTCGGCCAGGTGCGGGGCGCGCTCGGCGGCCTCCTGCCACAGTTTGCCGCCGTCGGGGTAGTACCAGTGGAAGAATTGCAGCAGGGTGGTTTTTTTCGTCATGAGCCAGCGTCCCGGTTAGCCAGAAGGAGAGGAGCAGTTAAAGCATGGGCTACTTTTGGCAAAAGGGACAATGGCGCAGGGAGGCGCGCGAAGGCAGGCGTAAATATGTAACCGATATTGACGGGATAGCGATTAAGTTGCTGCTATCAAGTTTTCACGTTTTAGTTTTTATTAACTATTTTTCAAATAGATATTTGCTTTATTTTTTGTTCTGTCAAATTTTGATGTTTTTACTCCCATTTTCATTGGTTTTTTATTTTAATTTTAAATGTTAATTTGGATTTAAGTTTTTAAAATAATAAATTAAATGGTTTTAAATTCTGGTTAATGAAATGTTTTGACATATTCAGATGCCCCGTTGGTTATTCATTCGCAATTGTTTATGCGTTATCGTTATGTTCTAAATTAGGTAACACTATCAACCAATAATCCATCCAACGCAGCGTGAAGGTGGAAGTACAGGGGAGCATAACGCCGTGAACATCAGGGATTTCAGAGCATTGGCGCGCAGTTTGGTCAGAGAATTCGGCATGTTGAACAAGCAGAGCAACGGCTCTCGCTTTTCGCCGCTGCAGATCCATCTGATGATCGAAGTCAGCGAGCAGCCGCTGGGCGTCACCGAGCTGGCGGCCCGGCTTTGCATCGACAAGGCCAGCGCCAGCCGGGCGCTGCGCAGCCTGGTGGCCGCCGGCGTGATAGAAACGGTGGATCATCCGGATGACAAGCGGCACAACCTGCATCGGCTGAGTAAAAAGGGCGGTAAGGCGCTGGCCGGCATCGAGAGCGACGCCGACGGTTTTATGCAGGCGGCGCTGGCGCAGTTGGACGACGATGAGCTGGCGAGTACCACTGCGGCGATGAAAAAGATGACCGCGGCGCTGCGCAGCGCGCGCAAACAGCGCGACGCCAACCTGCGGGTGCGGCCGATTGCCGCGCGCGACGATGCGGCGATGGCGGCGATCATTCGCGACGTGTTTCGCGAGTATGGCATGGACAAGATGGAAGGGGTCAGCCTGCACGATCCGGATCTCGATCGGCTGACCGGCCTGTATCGGGACAACGGTGGCCGCTACTGGGTGTTGGAGCGGGACGGGCAGGTGGTGGGGGGCGTCGGCATGGCGCCGCTGGCCGGCGAAGAGCCCGGCTATTGCGAACTGCAAAAACTGTTCTTCAAACCCGGTGTGCGTGGGTTGGGCATGGCGCGCTATATGGTGGTGCAGGCGCTGAAGGCGGCGCGGGCGGCAGGGTATCGCTACTGCTATCTGGAAACCACCGAACAGTTGAAAGAGGCGATTGGGCTGTATTACGCGCTGGGTTTCACGCTGCTGACGGAACGGCGCGGCAATACCGGCCACCACGGCTGTAATGTGTGCATGCTGAAAAATTTGCAGAACGACGATATGTGAGCGGTTTCAAGGTTAGCGCCCGCGCCTTGTGTCACCCTGTTAACCGTTTGATAACAATCACAACGTTTTATCAGGGAGGAAAACTATGTTGGCGGATCCGATGGCGCTGTCTGCGCTGGTCACGCTGGTGGTCATTGCGCTATGGGCCAGCGCCCGCTTACCAGAGTATTTGGTCGCGCTGCTGTTCTTTGCGGCGGTGATGGTGTTGCAGCTGGCGCCCGCTGCGGTGACCTTTTCCGGTTTCGCGTCTTCCGCATTCTGGCTGGTGCTCAGCGGCTTCGTGCTGGGCACCGCCATCCGCAGCACCGGCTTGGCGGATCGCCTGGCCAACCGGCTCTTGCCGCACCTGGCCGGTTCCTGGCCCCGTCTGGTGGGCGGCGTGGTGGCGATAAGCTACGCGCTGGCGTTTGTCATGCCCTCCAACATGGGGCGCATTACGCTGCTGATGCCGATCGTCATGGCATTGGCCGATCGCGCCGGTCTGGCGGAAGGCACGCGCGGCCGCATCGGTTTGGCGCTGGCGGTGGGGTTCGGCACCTTCCAGCTCTCCGCCAGCATTTTGCCGGCCAACGTGCCCAACCTGGTGATGAGCGGCGCGGCGGAAAGCGCCTACGGCAGCCACTTCGCTTATCTCTCTTATCTGCTGTTGCATGCCCCGGTGCTCGGGTTGGCCAAAGGCGCGTTGTTGACGCTATGCATCTGCGGCCTGTTCCGTGCGCGGCCGCAACCGGTGGTGGCCGAGGCGGGGCAAACGCCGCTCAGCGCCGCCGAGTGGCGGCTGATTGCGCTGTTGGGCATTACGGTGTTGCTGTGGATGTCCGACAGCTGGCACGGCATTGCTCCCGCCTGGATCGGGTTGGCGGCGGCCTGCGTCTGCCTGCTGCCGCGCATCGGTTTTCTCAACGGTGAGCAGTTCGCCGCCGGGGTTAACGTGCGCACCTGCATTTACGTGGCGGGGATCCTGGGGCTGACCGCGCTGGTCAGCCACTCCGGTCTTGGCGATCGGCTGGGCGGTGCGCTGCTGGCGATGATGCCGGATCTGCACGGCAAGCCGTTCACCGCATTCGGTTCGCTGGTGGGGATCACCGCGTTGCTGAATTTCGTGGTGACCGCCAACGGCGTGCCGGCGCTGTTTACCCCGCTGGCACAGGCGCTGTCCGCAGGCAGCGGCCTGCCGTTGCTGACGGTGTTGATGACCCAGGTGATCGGTTATGCCACGCCGTTGCTGCCGTATCAGGCCTCGCCGATCGTGGTGGCAATGGGGATGGGCAAAGTACCGGCGCGAGAAGGGCTGAAGCTGTGCCTGCTGTTGGCCGCGCTCAGCTTCGCACTGCTGGTGCCGTTGGATTATCTGTGGTTCAGGCTGCTGGGGTGGATCCCGTAAACAGCCCCGCGCCGCCGGCAAAACAATCTTCGTCCAGCGTCAGGGTGGCGATTTTATGCACCGGTCCGCGCATGCTGACCTGAAAATCGCCGCTGAAGGCGATCTGCAGTTCGCCGCCCGGCATCCGTACGCTAACCCGATCGCCGACTCGTCCCAACTTGCGCATCACGCTGGCGGCGGCGCAGCTGCTGCTGCCGGAGGCGAGGGTAAAGCCGGCGCCGCGCTCCCAGATGCCGATACGCAGCGTCTGGCGATCGACCACTTCCACCAGTTGTACATTGGTGCGTTTCGGGAACAGCGGATGGCGCTCAATCTGCGGTCCGAGCCGATGCACCTGCGCCAGATCCAGTTTTTCCACCGGCACTACGCAGTGCGGGTTGCCCATCGACACCAGCGAAACGCATAACGTCTCTTCCATCAGGGGCAGCGGATAGTTCAGCGCCTCCGGCAGATCGATCAAGGCCGGCAGCGCCGCCGGGCTGAAATTGGCGCGCCCCATCTCCACGGTTATCTGATGCGCGTCTTCCGCCACTTGGCAACGCACGTCGCCGCCGGCGGTGTGCACCAGAAACGGCTGATGCCCCACGCGCTCGCTGTCGAACAGATACCGCGCGTAGATACGCAGGCCGTTGCCGCTTTTCTCCGCTTCGGAGCCGTCCGGGTTGATGATGCGCAGGGTGGGATTGACGGCGTCGCCGCTGTCGATCAGCAGGCCGTCGGAACCGATGCCGTAATGCGGGTGGCACAGCAGGCGGATCTGTTCCTGGCTCAGACGATCGGCGACCGAACGCTGGCATATCAGGTAGTCGTTGCCCAGGCCGTGATATTTATGAAACAGCAGGGGAGTCATGGCGTTGCTCGGCTCAGCAAGAAAAGGTGGCTACAGCTTACAACAGAATGTTGGCGTCAAAACAAATAAAAGGCGGCCTGAGCCGCCCTTTTGCACGATTGCCTATCTGGCCATTAATTGTAGATGATCGCGGTACCGTGCAGTTTATTGTCACCGGTGGTGGCGATGATCTGGAAGGATTTTGCGCCCGCCGCGTCGGCTTTGGCTGCCAGTTTGTTTTCCAGGCTGCTCAGGTCAGACGCACCGCTGACGGTAACGACGCCGGCCTTTTGCAGGTCGGCGGGTTGTGCGTTCACCAGTTCGGCGGCGAAGCTGCCGAAGGAGACGGAAGCCAGTGCGATGGCAGCGATGGTCATTTTCAGGTTTTTCATGGTCTTATTTCCTATCTGTGTTCTTTACAATGTCTGTTTGGTAAGGTCGTTAAATTAATTAACGATCGATAATTTAATGTTAGAGGCCGGTTTGACAGATTGCAAGTATTTTTTAATGCTCGTTAATTAATTTTTTTTACGCCCTGGCGTTGTGAGCAAAAGGACAGGCAATCAGTTGGCCTAATACGTTGTTATTGATAGATTTCTGCAGTGCCGTGCAGCTGGTTGTTACCGCCGGCGCTGGTGATGCGGAAGGATTTGGCACCGGCCTGATCGGCTTTGGCAGCCAGGCTGCTTTCCAGTGAGGTCAAGTCGGATGCGCCGCTGACGGTAATGACGCCGACTTTCTGCTGGTCTGCCGGTTGATGCTGGACTAAATCAGCGGCGAAGCTGCCGAAGGAAACGCTGGCCAGAGTGAGGGATGCTAAGGTTAATTTTAAGCTTTTCATAATGTTAATTCCTTTCCGATAACGGTGAATAGAGGGTTTTAATCCGGTTCGCTAATTTATCTTAACGATCGATAACTAAATGCTAATCGGTTCTCGACGAGCGCGCAATATTTTTTTATAATGATCGTTAAGTTATTTGTGCTAAGCCTGCCGTGGAGCGGGATAGGAGAGGAACGATGAGCATCAATGAAGCGGTCTGCGGCAAGAAAAGCCGTGGCAGACCAAAACAATTTGATCGCGACCGGGCGCTGGAAAGCGCGCTCGATCTGTTCTGGCGGCACGGTTATGAAGCCACCTCGTTGGCCGATCTGGTGGAAGTGACCGGCGCCAAGGCACCGACGCTGTATGCGGAGTTCGGCAACAAGGAAGGGATGTTCCGCGCGGCGGTGGAGCGTTATCTGCAGAAATACACCACCTGCACCAACCAGCTGTTGGAACAGGATGTGCCGGTGGCCGAGATCGTCGAGGCCTACGTGCGTTCTTCCGTTCAGGTCTTCACCGATCCCGATACCCCCTCCGGCTGCTTTATGGTGTGCGCCTCCGCGGCACTGTCGTCTGCTTCCGACGACGTCGCCCAGATGCTGCGCAAAAAACATCATGCCCAGGAAGCGGCGCTGAAAGTCTGCTTCGACCGCAAGGTGCAGCAGGGCGAATTGCTGGCGAAAACCGACACCGCGTTGCTGGCGAAATACGTGATTTGCACCATTGAAGGCATGTCGGTACAGGCGCGAGAAGGGGCAAGCCGGGACGATTTGTTGCGGTTGCTGGAGGCGCTGATGCTGGTGTGGCCGCGGCTCAGCCAGATTGGCAATAAGGTGTAACAACAGGCCCGGTTTTTACCGGGCCGTGTAACCCATTACTGGTTGACCGGGATCACCGCGCCCTGGTATTTCTCGCGGATAAAGTCCTGAATCGGCTTGGAGTGCAGCACCTTCACCAGCGCCACGATCTCCGGCTTGTTCACGTCGGCTTTGTGCACGGTGATGATGTTGGCGTACGGGTTGTTTTCGCCGCTTTCGACCGCGATCGGATCTTTGGTCGGATTCAGCCCGGCGTCGATGGCGTAGTTGGCGTTGATCACCACCGCGTCGCCTTCGTCGTTGTTGTACATCTGCGGCAGCAGCGCGCCTTCAACGTTGGCCTGGAACTTCAGGTGTTTCGGGTTTTCCACCACGTCGGCGATGCGCGCGTCCACCTTGCTCACCCCTGGTTTCAGCTTGATCACGCCTTGCTGTTCAAAAATTGACAGGATACGGCCTTCTTCCGCCACCGCGTCGCGCATGATGATTTTGCCGTTTTCCGGCAGGTCTTTCAGGCTCTTGTACTTTTTCGAATAAATGCCAATAGGCTCAATATGGATCGCGCCGGCGCTGACGAAGTCGTAGCTCTTGTCGTCGGCGTGGTCTTTCAGCACCGAGTTCAGGTAAGGCACGTGCTGGAAGTAGTTGGCGTCGATGTCGTGGCTGGCCAAGGCGGTGTTCGGCAGGATGTAATCCTGGAAGCGCTTGATCTGCAGATCGATGCCTTCCTTTGCCAGTATCGGCTTGGCCTGTTCGAGGATCTCGGCGTGCGGCACGTTGGAGGCGCCGACCACCAGCTTGGTCGCCGCGGCGGCACCGTAGGAGGCGAGGGTAGCGACGGAGGCGAAAGCCAACATCAGTAAGTGCTTTTTCATCATCGTTTTCCTTGGTTAATTAACGTTTATCGAGCGTTCTTGTCAGGGTGTCGCCAATGAACTGAATGACGAAAACGATCAGCAGAATCGTCAGCGTCGCCACCAGCGTCACGTCACTGTGGTTGCGTTGGAACCCTTCCAGATAGGCCAGGTTGCCCAGGCCACCGGCGCCGATCACCCCGGCCATCGCGGTGTAGCTCACCAGCGCGATCAGGGTGACGGTGATGCCGGAAACCAGCGCCGGCGAGCTCTCCGGCAGCAATACGCGGAAAATCAGGGTGCGGTTTTTGGCGCCCATCGAGCGCGCCGCCTCGATCACCCCTTTGTCGACCCGCGCAGCGCGATCTCTACCAGCCGGGCGTAGAACGGCGCCGCGCCGACGATCAACGCCGGCAGGGCGGCATCCGCGCCGAGAATGGTGCCGATCAGCGACTTGGTGAACGGGATCAGCAGCACGATCAGAATGATGAACGGGATAGAGCGGAAGACGTTGACCAGTACCGAGATCAGCGAGTAGACCGCCCGGTTCTGCAGCAGCTGGCCCTTCGAGGTTAAAAACAGCAGCACGCCGAGCACGATGCCCAGCACCAGCGTGGCCAAACCGGCGATGCCGGTCATGTACAGCGTTTCCCAGGTGGCGTCCCACAGTTGGTCCAGACGCAGGTGGGGGAACAGGGATTCAATCATGTTGGATAACCTCGACGGCGATATCTCTTTCGTGCAGCAGGCTGAGCATGTCGGCGACTTGTTGTTCGTTGCCTTCGGCGTGAATGTACAGTTCGCCGAACGAACCGTTGAGGGTGTGGCTGATCTTGCCGTGCAGAATGTTGACGGTCAGGGCGTAGCGCCGGATCACTTCGGAGATCACCGCCTGATGGGTTTGCACGCCCACGAAGGTCAGCTTGAAAATCGCCCCCGGCAGATGAGCGGTGAGCAGCGGATTGAAGCTCTCTTCCGTGTCCGCATACTGCGACACCTGCTTGACGAACTGCCGGGTGATCGGCTGCTGTGGCCGGGTGAACACGTCGAGCACCGGGCCTTCTTCGACGATGCGGCCGTTTTCCATTACCGCCACGCGGTGGCAGATTTTGCGCACCACGTGCATCTCGTGGGTGATCAGCACGATGGTCAATTTCAGCTGACGATTGATGTCCAGCAGCAGGTCGAGAATGGCGTCGGTGGTTTGCGGATCGAGCGCCGAGGTGGCCTCGTCGCACAGCAGCACGCTCGGGTTATTGGCCAGCGCGCGGGCGATGCCGACGCGCTGTTTCTGGCCGCCGCTGAGTTGCGACGGATAGGCGTTTTCGCGCCCCTGCAGGCCGACCAGCGCGATCAGTTCCGCCACGCGCGGCGCAATCTGTGCCTTGGGCACGCCGGCAATCTGCATGGAAAAAGCGATGTTTTGGCTGACGGTGCGCGACCACAGCAGGTTGAAGTGCTGAAACACCATGCTGATTTTCAGGCGCGCCTGGCGCAGATGGCTGCCTTTGGCGCGGGCGATATCGAAGCCGCCTACGTCAATGCGGCCGCTGGTGGGCGTTTCCAGGCCGTTAAGCAGGCGGATGAGCGTGCTTTTGCCGGCGCCGCTGTAGCCGATGATGCCGTAAATTTGCCCGGCGTCCACCGCCAGACTGACGTTGTCTACCGCCACGACGCGGCCCTGTGTGCTGTCAAAAGTTTTGCAAACGTTCGAAAGAACGATCATAGCGAAGCGGATCCTTATCGATACATCACAGCATTCCGTCCAGAGCGCGGTGCGCCGGACAGGGATCGTTCGGCTTTTCTGCGGGGCACAACCCGGCGGGGAGTGGCGGACGGAACCTCTGTTGCGGGTGAATACCGGGCAATCCTACCGAGGGTTTATAGTGACAGGAAGAATGTAAAATCTATTACTTATTCTGATTTGATATATAAAGCGGCGGGTGAAACAGGGGGAGAAAAACCGGCCGCAGGGCGGCCGGCGGGAGGGCTAGCGTTTGTCCAGCTTCATGTGCAGCAGCGGGAACGGGTTGCCCTGGCCGTCGAGCGGCGAACGGCCGGTGATGACAAATCCGTAGTGGCGATAGAAACCGCTGGCCTGCGGGTTTTGCTCGTTCACGTCCAGCTGCAGTTCATCGTGCAGCGTTTCCGCGTGGGTCAGCAGCGCTTTGCCCACCCCTTTGCCGCGCTGATCGGCGTCGATAAACAGCATCTCTACCTTGTTGCCGTTCAGGCCGATAAAGCCGCAGGGATGCCCCGGACGCTCTTCGGCTACCCAGACATTAACCGCCGGCAGGTAATCGTTCAGCACCAGCGGGAACAGCTGTGCGATGTTGTCTTCGGTTAAAAAATGGTGAGTGGCGCGCACCGAACGCAGCCAGATATCTGCCAATTGCGCGTTGTCTTCCGCCGCGCGTGCTCTGATGATAATCATCGAACTCTCTGCTATCTAAGTTGAAGGAAAAAAACTAGATAGAGGTTTTGTGGGGTTAGTGCCGAATTAACGTGGGTTAACGCCCTGCAAAGCGCCTCTGCAGTGGATCGAATAGGCCCGCTTTGTTGCAAGCGGTATAACAACTGTAATTCAGTAAGTTAATGCTTTCAACCGCCGCAGGGCGTATTGAGGTGCCCGCCGCGTGATACACTGGCCGCTGAATGAGCGAGAGGGCAGCAGGATGGAAGCGGTACGCGCAGCGATAGAAAAACAGGTGCTCAGTTTGACCGGGCTGGCGCTCGGCGGCGTCGATTTTGAGAATCCGCCCGGCGATCCGGGGCTGTTCGGCCCGCAGTCTGTCATCTGGCAGGTACACCGCGATTTCACCCCGATGCTGTGCGGCGGCGTCAGCGCCTTGCTGCTGCAAATGCTGCACCCGCTGGCGCTGGCCGGCGTATGGGATCACTCCAACTTCCGCGAAGATATGATTGGCCGCCTGCGCCGCACCAGCCAGTTCGTGTCGGTCACCACCTTCGGCCCGACCGCCGAGGCGGAGCGGCTGATTGCCAAAGTCAAAGCCATCCATCTGCGGGTGACCGGCATCGGCAGCGACGGCACGCCCTATGCTGCCAGCGATCCGGCGCTGCTGACCTGGGTGCACGTGGCGGAGAGCAGCCGTTTTCTGGCCAGCCACCTGCGCTACCGCAACCCGCATCTTTCCCGCGAGTTACAGGATCAATACTACCGCGAAGCGGCGCGCGTGGCCGCCGCGCTGGGGGCGACCGCCATTCCTCAGTCCTGCGCGGAGGTAGACGACTATCTGCAGGCGATGCGGCCGCAGTTGGTCTGTGATGAACGCACGCAAGAGGTGGCGCGCATTCTGCTGAAGGCGCCGGCGCCGAGCGCATTGGCGCGCCCGCTCGGCGGGGTGGTGATGCAGGCGGGCATCGATCTGTTGCCCGATTGGGCGCAGCGGCAGTTCGGCTTTCATCCGGGCGCGCTGCGGCGGCGGCTGGTGCGAACGGGAGCCGCAGGCATCGGCAAAGTGCTGGGCGCGTCGATGCGCAACGGTTCCTATCAGCGCGCGGTGCGGCGCATCACTCAGCCGTCATGAGCCGCAGCCGCTATAATTAGTCTTTGTTTATCTTCGTTTACGGCCGTTTTTGAGACTTTTACGGGTGATCCGGCCAGTAATGCGTTTTACACTTGAGGGCAAAGCCACATTCCATTTTTTGCGCGCAGCCGATTCTGCCGCGCCCTGACCCTATTGAGGTGATATGAACGAGTCATACGTACTTGCTGAAGTCAGCAATGAGAACCAGACGCTGGTCGCGGTGGTTCAGCAAGATCACCGGGCAGCCTATTTTTACATCTATCCCGCCGAAGCCTACAGCGATCGCTATCAGGTGCGCGCCTGCTGGCTGCGTAACCTGGCCGCCGCGCCGCTGCAGGAAGATCGCGCCGCGCTGGAACAAGGGCAACCGCCGATGCTGGCGGCGGAATTTTGCCGCAACCTGGAAGGGGAAGCGCCGCTGAACCCGGAAGGGTTGATGGTGGTGTGGAGCGAAAGCGACGACGGCGCGGCCCTGTGGTATTACGGCCAACTGCTGGCGGTGATCCCCGGCTGGAGCCTGTATATCGACCATTCGGTGTGCTATTCGGCCAGCTGCATCAAGGAGAGCCCACTGGCTTATCCGCTCGGCTCGGCCTCGACCAACACCCAGTATGCGCAGGCGGAGAGCACCCGCCAATTCTGGCGCAGCTGGCAGCGTGAAGAGGGCAATCCGTGGCCGAAGATGCAGCGCGATTTTCAGGCGCGCTATGAGCCGCATTTCGGCCCGTCGGTGAAGTACTACGCCATCGATCAGGGCAAGTGGCCGCCGATGGCCATCACCCAGCACGAGCGTGACGGCATCTATTACTTCCTCACCATGGGCGTCAGCATTCGGCCGATGCCGTGGGTGGAGATCCTGTTCAACGACGAGGCTTCGCGCTATCGCCGCATGGAGATGGCGATCGCCATCGACAGCCAATACATGACCGAAGACAACGCGGTGCAGATGGCCAGCGCGCTGGCCGGTTTCGCGCATGCGCCGTGGGCGCGGCTGACCTGGATCGGCGAAGGGCATACGCTGGAGTCGGACGTGGCGCCGCTGGGCTACGAGGGCTATATTTTATCGTCGTCCTTCTACCCGCATAGCGCGCACCTGACTCTGCCGCAGCAGTACGGCGATCCGGTGAACCTGTTTTGGGCCAGCCCGGTGTTTACCGCCGAACGGCAGCTGGCGCACGCCACGCCGAACGGCGGGCACGATCTGGTGAACCGGCTGCGTGAGCAGGGCGTCGATCATATTTTCCGCCCGCGCCAGCCGGTGTGCTGACGCGGCTTAATCTTCGGGAGCCGCCATGACCACCGCGTTGTTGATTATCGATGTGCAGGAAGGATTGTTTACGCCGCCGCCGGCGGATGCCACGGGCACCGTTACGCGCATTAATCAGCTGAGCGAGCGCGCCCGCCGGGCGGGCGTGCCGGTGGTCGTCATTCAGCATCATACGCCGGACGACGAGCTGCGGCACGGTAGCGCCGCCTGGCAAGTGCTCGCGGCGCTGAAGGTGGCGCCGGGCGACCATCGGGTGGATAAAACCACGCCGGACTCGTTCCTGCGCACTTCGCTTGGCGCGTTGCTGATCGCCAACGGCGTATCGCAGTTGGTGGTTTGCGGTTACTCCACGCCGTTTTGCATCGATACCACGGTGCGCAGCGCGGCGGCGCACGGCTATCCGGTGACGCTGGCGGCGGATGCCCACACCTGCCACGACAAATCCTATGCCGACGGTCTGCTGATCCGTACCCACCATAACGAGACGCTGTCGAATATCGAAAGCTTCGGCGTGCCGATCCGCGCCGTGCCCGCGGCGGATATTGTGTTCTGAGAAAGGGAAAACGGGGCCTAAGCCCCCGTTCGTTATTTCAGGCCCGCCCGCCGCGCCGCCACCTTGGCCAGCGCGGCCCAGTCCAGATCCGCATCCCCTTGCGCCATCGCGTCGAGGAAGTTGTCCTTCAGCACCCCGGCGAACGGCATCGGCGTATGGCTGTCGGCGCCGGCGGTCAGCGCCAGCCCGACGTCCTTCAGCCCCAGCGCCAGCCGAAATCCGGCGGGTGAATACTTCTCGGCGGCGATCAGCGCACCATAGCCCTGGTAAGCCGGGGCGGCGAAGACGGTGCTGCTCAGCATCTGCAGGTAGTCGGCGCCGGAAACGCCGTAGTTGCGTACCAGTGCGCTGCCTTCCGCCATCGCTTCAATGGCGCTGGCCAGGGTAAAGTTGGTGGCGATTTTGACCACGTTGGCCTGCGCCGGGTCGGCGCCGAAGTGCCAGGTTTTCTGGCCGAGGGCATCGAACAGCGGCTGCGCTTGCTTCAGCCGTTCGCTATCGCCGGCCGCCAGAATATTCAGCTTGCCGGCGGCGGCCACGTCGACCCGCCCCAGCACCGGCGCGGCGAGATAGCCGATGCCGTGTTCCGCATGCAGCGTCGTCAAACGCTTGGCGAGTTCGACCGAGATGGTCGCCATATTGATATGCAGCGCGCCCGGTTTCATCCGCTGCAGCAACCCGCTGTCCACCACCACCTGTTGCGTGGCGGCATCGTCGGCCAGCATGGTGATCAGCACGTCGGCATCGGCCAACTGCTCCGGCCGTTCGGCCTGCCGCGCGCCGGCGTTTACCAGCGGCTGCGCCGCCTGCGGCGAGCGGTTCCATACCGTTAAGGTGAAGCCCGCCTGCAACAGGTTGGCCGCCATGGCGCTGCCCATCCCACCCAGTCCGGCAAATCCGATCTTCATCATGCGCTCCTTTTTCAGGTTGAAGGTTTTACCCTAGTGCGCCGTGCCAGGAACGCAAATGCCGGAGTGTAACGCCGTCTTACGCGCCGGCGGCGGGCTATTGACGCGCTGCCGCTGCGGGTATACCTTGATGGCATGAATATATCGATGCACTCCACCCACAATCAGTCATGGTGGCGCCTCTTCTGAGGCGGCACGAGTATTCACATCTCTTTTTAATGCCGCCGGTTTGGCGGCATTATTTTTTGTGGCGTTGATCCGGCGGTCTACAGACCTTCAGGAGCACTGTCATGAGCTACACCATTCTTACCGGCGATCGCGCCACCGGCCCACTGCATTTAGGTCACTTCGTCGGCTCGCTGCGCCAACGCGTCGAACTGCAGCACCAGCATAACCAAACGGTGATGGTGGCGGATCTGCAGGGCCTGACCGACAACGGTAACAACCCGCAAAAAATCAGCGCCAACGTGCTCAACGTCGTGGCCGACTATCTGGCGGTCGGCATCGATCCGCACAAGACTACGATCTGCCTGCAGTCGGCGCTGCCGGCGTTGGCCGAGTTGACGATGTACTACCTCAATCTGGTCAGCGTGGCGCGGCTGGAACGCAACCCGACGGTGAAAAACGAAATCGCCGAGAAGGATTTCGCCCGCAGCCTGCCGGCCGGTTTTCTGATCTATCCGGTCAGCCAGGCGGCGGACATCACCGCCTTCGGCGCCACCCACGTGCCGGTCGGCGAGGATCAGCTGCCGATGCTGGAGCAAACCAACGAGATCGTGCGGCGCTTCAACCACATCGTTGGCCAACCGATATTAACGGAGTGTCAGCCGCTGTTGAGCAACGTCGGGCGTCTGCCGGGGCTGGACGGGCAGGGCAAGATGTCGAAATCGCGCGGCAACGCCATCCAGCTTGGCGCCGGCGCCGACGAGGTTCACAAGGCGGTGATGAGCATGTTCACCGATCCCGGCCATCTCAACGTCAGCGATCCCGGCCGGGTGGAGGGCAACATGGTGTTCACCTATCTGGACGCCTTCTGCGAAGACGCCGCGCTGGTGGCGGACCTGAAGGCGCACTATCGGCGCGGCGGGTTGGGGGACGTGAAAATCAAACGGCTGCTGGAGGATTGCCTGCAGAGCCTGCTCGAGCCGATCCGCACCCGCCGCGCCGAATTCATCGCCGATAAAGGCGAGCTGACGCGCATCCTGCAGCACGGCACCCGCCGCGCGCATCAGGTCAGCCAACAGACGCTGCGGCAGGTCAAGACGGCGCTGGGGCTGGACTTCTTTAGCCTGGAATGATGCGCACGCCGGGGCGGCACGCGTCACGCCCCGGCCATAAAACGATCATCCCACTGTCATAAACTTATCCGTTAATAGGTGCCCATAATGATTAGCCACTGAAACCAGAGAAATCATATGGCTCAGGCACTGTTAAAATTGGCACAGCACGACTTACCAGGGCAGCACGCCGCCGCATCCCGCAAAGTATTATCGGTAAAGGGACTCGGCAAGGCCTACAAAGCGCAGCAGCGCGTGCTGGATGACATCAATTTCGACCTGCACGCCGGCGAATTCGTGGCGGTGATCGGCCGCTCCGGCGCGGGCAAGTCGACGCTGCTGCACACCCTCAACGGCACCATTCCTTCCAGCTGCGGCGAGATGCTGCACTTCGAAGACGATGGCGTGGCGCAGGATATCGCCCAGCTTGCCGGCCGCCAGATGCGCCAGTGGCGCGCACGCTGCGGCATGATCTTCCAGGACTTCTGCCTGGTGCCGCGCTTGGACGTGATGACCAACGTGCTGCTGGGCCGCCTGAGCCACACCTCCACCCTGAAATCCTTCTTCAAACTGTTCGATGACGCCGACCGCGCTCGCGCTATCGAACTGTTGCAGTGGCTTAACATGCTGCCGCACGCGCTGCAGCGCGCCGAGCACCTCTCCGGCGGCCAAATGCAGCGCGTCGCCATCTGCCGCGCGCTGATGCAAAACCCGCAAATCCTGCTGGCCGATGAGCCGGTCGCGTCGCTCGATCCGAAGAACACCCGCCGCATCATGGACGCGCTGCAGAAAATCAGCGAAGACGGCATCGCGGTGATGGTGAACCTGCACTCGGTCGAACTGGTGAAAGAGTATTGCTCGCGGGTGATCGGCATCGCCCACGGGAAGATCGTGTTTGACGGGCATCCTTCGCAACTGAACGAACGGATCCTGCACCAGCTGTATGGCGAAGAAGCCAATCAGATCCATTGAAGCACTTTTGACCTTTACCCTTTACACACAAGGCACACCTAATGAAAAAAGTATTGAGTCTGACCACCCTGATGGCCGGCGCGATGATGGTATTTAATGCTGCCGCAGCGGATGCGCCGAAAGAGCTGAACCTGGGCATTCTCGGTGGCCAGAACGCCACCCAGCAGATCGGCGATAACCAGTGCGTGAAGCAGTTCCTGGACAAGGAGCTGAACGTCGATACCAAGCTGCGCAACTCGTCCGACTATTCCGGTGTGATCCAGGGCCTGCTGGGCGGCAAGATTGACCTGGTGCTGAGCATGTCGCCGTCGTCGTTCGCTTCGGTCTACATCAAGGATCCGAAAGCGGTGGACATCGTCGGCATCGCGGTCGACGACGTCGACCAGTCGCGCGGCTACCACTCGGTGGTGGTGGTGAAGGCCGGCAGTCCGTACCAGAAACTGGAAGATCTGAAGGGCAAGGCCATCGGCTTCGCCGATCCGGATTCCACCTCCGGCTTCCTGATCCCGAACCAGGCGTTTAAAAAGCTGTTCGGCGGCACGGTCGACAACAAATACAACAACACCTTCTCCAGCGTCACCTTCTCCGGCGGCCACGAGCAGGACATCCTCGGCGTGCTGAACGGCCAGTTTGAAGGCGCGGTGACCTGGGCGTCGATGATCGGCGACTACAATACCGGTTACACCAGCGGCGCGTTCACCCGCATGATCCGCATGGATCACCCGGACCTGATGAAGCAGATCCGCATCATCTGGCAGTCGCCGCTGATCCCGAACGGCCCGATCCTGGTGAGCAACTCGCTGCCGGCCGACTTTAAGGCCAAAGTGGTCACCGCCATCAAGAAGCTGGATAAAGACGATCACCAGTGCTTTATCAAAGCAATGGGCGGCAAACAGCACATCGGCGACACCACCCTGGCGGAATACCAGAACATCATCGATATGAAGCGCGAGCTGACCAAAGGCGACCGTTAATTCCCGGCTGCCTAGGCCGTCCGAATGAAGGGGTTCAGCGTGCTGAACCCCTTGTTCCATAAAGATGGAAGACCTCTTTTGAATACCGATTTCGCACACTATTACCAACGGATCCGCAGCAAGCAAAAGCGCGAAGCACTGTTGTGGTCGCTCGGGCTGGTGGTGCTGTACCTGGGCGCCGGCAACCTCGCCGAGTTCAACCTGCACACCGTCTGGGTGTCTATTCCGCATTTCTTCGACTACCTGGCCGAAACCATTCCGACGCTGCATTGGCCTCTGTTGTTCGCCGACGGGCGCACCGAAGGCTCACTGGCCTACTGGGGTTACCGCCTGAATATCCAGCTGCCGCTGATCTGGGAGACCCTGCAGCTGGCGCTGGCGGCGACCATTTTCTCGGTGCTGGTGGCGACCGTGCTGGCGTTTCTGGCGGCCGGCAACACCTATACCCCGGCCTCGGTGCGGCTGGCGATCCGCACGCTGGTGGCGTTTTTGCGCACCATGCCTGAGCTGGCGTGGGCGGTGATGTTCGTGATGGCGTTCGGCATCGGCGCCATTCCCGGCTTCCTGGCGCTGGCGCTGCACACCATCGGCAGCCTGACCAAGCTGTTCTACGAGTCGATCGAAACCGCCTCCAACAAACCGGTGCGCGGGCTGGCGGCCTGCGGCGCCACGCCGCTGCAGCGCATGCGCTTCGGCCTGTGGCCGCAGGTGAAGCCGGTGTTTCTCTCCTACAGCTTCATGCGGCTGGAGATCAACTTCCGTCAGTCGACCATTTTGGGGCTGGTGGGGGCGGGCGGCATCGGCCAGGAGCTGATGACCAACATTAAACTCGACCGCTACGATCAGGTCAGCATGACGCTGCTACTGATCATCGTGGTGGTTTCCGTGCTCGACTATGTGTCGGGCGAGCTGCGCAAGCGCGTGGTGGAGGGGGCAAAATGATAGCGGGCACTCCGGCATCGGCGGAAACGCTGCACCAGTTGAAACAGCAGCATCCGGCGATCTTCGCGCAGCAGGGGCGCTACCTGCGCACCGTCGGCCTGATCGCACTGGCGATCGTGCTGTATTACGTGTTCTTCTTCCTGGTCTTCGGCATTAGCTGGCCGCAGTTTATCAACGGCTGCCAGCAGCTGGGGCGCTATTTCCTGCGCATGTTCGTCTGGCACGACTTCGCCAACTGGCCGTTCATGTACTACTTCCAGCAGATCGGCATTACTATCGCCATCGTGTTCGCCGGCACCATCACCGCGTCGCTGATCGCGCTGCCGCTGTCGTTTTTCGCCGCGCGCAACGTGATGTCGACGCCGCTGCTGCGGCCGATCTCCGTGCTGGTGCGCCGCTTGCTGGACGTGCTGCGCGGTATCGATATGGCGATCTGGGGGCTAATCTTCGTGCGCGCCGTCGGCATGGGGCCGCTGGCCGGGGTGTTGGCTATCGTGATGCAGGACGTCGGGCTGCTGGGCAAACTGTACGCCGAAGGGCACGAGGCGGTGGACAAGTCCCCCAGCCGCGGCCTGACGGCGGTGGGCGCCAACGGGTTGCAGAAGCACCGCTACGGCATCTTCACCCAATCGTTCCCCACCTTCCTGGCGCTCAGCCTGTACCAGATCGAGTCCAACACTCGCTCTGCGGCGGTGCTGGGCTTCGTCGGCGCCGGCGGCATCGGCCTGGTGTACGCGGAGAATATGCGGCTGTGGAACTGGGACGTGGTGATGTTCATCACCCTGATCCTGGTGGTGGTGGTGATGATCATGGACAAGGTCTCGTCGATGCTGCGCAACAAGTACATCATCGGCGAAGACATCCCGCTGTATCAGCAAAAAAGCCAAATCGATTGAGAAACCCCTTGCCGATCCCTATACTGCCGCACATTCAAGGTGTGCGGCCATACCCGTCATACTTGGAGCTGCCTCTTTGTTGGCTGCATTTGCGCGCCCCGGTCACATAGTTAACTATGCTCCGGGGGCTTACAAATTTGCCGTCGCGATGCAACTCCAACTATTTTGGGTATGGGGCATTTTTTTACAATGCGCACGTCCCCGTTAGACAAGTAAAGGCAATGCAATCCCATGATGAACAACGACGTGCTGCGCAGCGTGCGCTATATGCTGAGCATTAACAACGCCAAAATGGTCGAGATTATCAAACTGGACGATTTCGAGGTGGCGGTGTCGGCGATGGACGCTTACGTGATCAAAGAAGGCGAGCCGGGCTACGAGAAGTGCCCGGACGAAGTGATGGCGCACTTCCTCAACGGCCTGGTGTTCTTCAAGCGCGGCAAGGACGACAAGTTCCCGGCGCCGGCGGTTGAGCTGCCGATCACCAATAACCTGGTGCTGAAAAAGCTGCGCGTGGCGTTCGAGCTGAAAGACACCGACATGCACCAGATCTTCACCGCGGTGGACTTCCGCATCTCCAAGCCGGAGCTGAGCGCGCTGTTCCGCAAAGAAGGCACCAAGAACTACCGCCTATGCGGCGATCAGATGCTGCGCTACTTCCTCAAAGGGCTGGCGCAGCGCGTTCGCGGCGAGTAACGCGCTGCGTTCACCGAGCCTCAGGCGCAATCGCAAGGTTGCGCCTTTTTTATTGCCACTCTCCCGCCCGCCGTTGTTGTACTGGCCCTCAGCCATCCGCCATCGATGGAGGGCGGGCCGCCCCTCCGGTTACTTTCTCATGGTCAATTCAATCACCCAAACCATGAGGAAAGCAGGATGCCAACCATCACGAAAACCCAATCACTTTACACGTTGACCCGGCCGGTCTGGCTGGATGCGGCAGGCATGAGCAAAGGTATCGATCACGATCGCCAGCACCTGGGCATCATTCTCGCCGCCGGGCAGGTGCTGCGAGTGCGGCAGACCAACGCGGCGTTTACCGGCAAGCTCATGCTGCGCTTGCTGAATGACGACAGCAAAACGGAGGCTGAATTCAGCGTCGGCGCGAGCTGGGTCGAGGCCCAGGTCAATGCCGTCTCGGTGCCGTTTATCGATACGCCGTACGGGCAGGGCGAACCGGCGCTGGAGTTCGAGTATCCGGACACGGCGAAAGCGCTGCCGGTTTATCGCCGTGGCGAAAACGAAGCCACATTCTTCGCCCGCTGGGACGATCGGGACGCCGAGTTTGCCCTGATCGATGCGGAATACGCCGTGTTGCTGGTGCCGAAAATCAGTAAACCGGCGCTGAAGTCGCTGGGCGAAGCGAAAAACATCGACGGGCTGATCGCCTACTACGACCGCATTTTCACCTTCTACAATGCGCTGACCGGCGTCTCGTTCGAGGCTGAACATGAGTCCGATCGCAATATTCGCAACCGCTACTTTATGAAGGCCGATAAACACGGCGCCGGCGCCGCGTATTATGGCGGCCGCTGGACGGCGGAAACCAGCAGCTCGGTCAGCAGCTTCTGGCTGACGCCGAAAGACAGCAACTGGGGCAGCCTGCATGAGATCGCGCACGGCTATCAGGGGCACTTTATGGGCGACAAATATTTCTCCACCGGTGAGATGTGGAACAATATTTACGCCGCTTGCTATCAGGACGTGATGCTGGGAGAGCGCAAATACCAGGAAGGGTGGCTGTATAACTACGGCAACGCGGCCGGCGTCGAGAAGAAAATCGTCGATCTGATCGCTCAGGGCACGCCGCTCAACCAGTGGGATCTGCGCTCCAAGCTGTTCTTCGCGATGCTGATGGTCGACAAGGCAGGCAAGAACGCCTTCACGCACTTTAATCAGCAGTATCGTCAAAGCTGCAACACGGCGGGCTTCGTGCCGTCCGAACATGCCTTGCTGGATCTGCTGTCGGCAAGCTTCGCCGCGGCCGGCGAGCAAATCGACGTGACGCCGTTCGTCGAGCTGACCGGCGGCGTGATCACCCAAACGCAGCGCGACCTCAACGCGTTCAGCCACGCCAAGGCGGTGTACCCGCTGTATCAACTGGTGGATGCGCAGAGTTTGCCGGCGGTGCAGGCACAGCTGAAGCTGGATTCCTCCCTGCGCCTGGTCGATTCCTGTCAGCTCAAGGCGAGCGGCCTGAAAGGCGATGTCACCCTGAGTCTGGATATCGATGACTTTGCGCAGATCTACGGTGAGGATTTGATCCTGATGGAAGGGGCGCGCTATGCCCACAAGATCCGTATCGACGCGCCGACCCTGGCCCTGACTGCGCTGCCGATCGGCGTCTACACCCTGCGGTTGCCGACCGGCAAAGATCGCAAATATCGGCCGACGGCGGGTTACCTGACGGTGAAACAGGGGAAAAACGCGGTGACGCTTCGCTTCGTGCGTAAAGTTGCTTCGCCGATCGTTTCACAGGAGATCAATCTGTTGGGCCTGAGCGATGCGGTCTTCGCCACCGTGGTCGTCGATCGTGCCAAAGGGGCGGTGGTGGTTGACGTGACCAGCACCACGCCGCACGCCTACTTCCCGGGTGAAACCTATGCCCGGGTGACGCTGCGCGATCGGCAGGGCGCGGTGCGCTTCGCTAAGGAGATTCAGGGCACTCAGGCTACGTTGAGTCATGACGAACTGCCGTTTGCCGAAGGCGACGACATCGAGATTTATCATGTGGAGCCGAGCCGGGTGCGTTTGAATCCGGCGGCGGCCGGCGTCATCGATAACAAAAACAAAACCAACGTGCTGCGTATCGAAACCAGCGGGCTGAAAAACCCGGCGCTGTCCGGCGATCCCGAGCAAGCGCTGCTGACGCGCCTAGAGCAGGCGGCGCAGCGATTACGCCGTCTGCTGCCGGCTTACTATGCGCCGTCGTCGTCGTTCAAGGATGATATCTATCTGGCGATCGGCGCCTTCGCTGAGCCGCAACGTGAGCCACTGTTGGCGACCTATCGGGATTGCCTGCCGGCTGACAATACGCCGCCGGGCGCTAACGTCGGCAATGCGTTTACCGTGGCGTGCAAAGGGATCGGCGATCGCCAGTTTCTGACCTGCGCCGTCGATCTGGTGAAGAAAACCGTGACCGTGACGCTGGCGGCGGGGATTGCTCACCACTACTTTACCGACAGCTACGCCTTCCTCAGCGTGACGGATGCGGACGGCAACACCTTGCTCAGCTACGACGTCATCGGCAGCCAAAATCAATCGGCTAAAACCTGGGTGCTGCCGCTGTCAGGCTACGGCGGTGAGGTGATTCATCTGCGGCATGAAGAGCCGGACAACCGCCTGGCGATCGTCAACGAAATGCAGCATGTGCGGCTGGCGGAGAAGGGCAAGCAGCAGACCTACTGCATTACGCCGGTCGGTTTGAAACGCATCAACGACTGATCCCCATCGGCCTCCGGGGCGGCGAGTGTCGTCGCCCCGATTTTCCTCTGCATCATCCCCTTATTGCACTCTTTTTGTTCTTCCGCTGCGCGCCGCTGGTGCAGCCCGTTCGTCGTCGCTGTCATAAGTTTTAATTATAATTTATTGAAATCATGAGATTAAAAATTGGCACGCCGGTTGCTCTGTTGAATCCCATCTTGTGTACCAGATGGAATTCAGCCGATGAGCGAACCTGTTGTAGCGTGCGGTTTTACCCTCAGTGAATGGCAGCACCATTATCAAACCCGTCCGGCGGGCGAGCGCCTCGCCTGCGTCAGCGCGACGATCGAAACCCTGGCCGCCGGGCTGAACCCGAACGATAATGCCTGGCTGTATCTCGCCACGCCAGCGCAGCGCGAGCAGCAGTATCGGCAGCTGGCGCAGTTGCTGGCGGCGGTTGACGGCGATCTCAGCCGCCTGCCGCTGTTCGGCGTGCCCTTTGCCATCAAAGACAATATCGACGTCGGCGGTTGGCCGACCAGCGCCGCCTGCCCGGCGTTCACCTATCAGGCCGCGGCGGACGCCACCGTGGTCGCCCACCTGCGCGCCGCCGGGGCGATCGCCCTCGGTAAAACCAACCTCGACCAGTTCGCTACCGGGTTGGTTGGCACCCGCTCACCTTATGGCGCGGTGGTCAACAGCTTCGACAGCCGCTACGTCAGCGGCGGTTCCAGCTCCGGCTCCGCCTCGGTGGTGGCGCGCGGCCTGGTGCCGTTCGCGCTGGGCACCGACACCGCCGGTTCGGGGCGCGTGCCCGCCGGGTTCAACAACATCGTCGGGCTGAAGCCGACCAAAGGGCGGTTGTCCAACCGCGGCGTGGTGCCGGCCTGCCGGTTGAACGATACGGTGTCGGTCTTCGCGCTGACCGTGGCCGATGCGGCGCAGGTGGCGGAACTGGCGAGCGGCTTTGACGAAGCAGATCCGTATTCCCGCCCCGATCCGCATACCGCGCCGGCGGATATCTCCGCCGCGCCGCGTTTCGCCATCCCCGCCCAGCTGGAGTTTTTCGGCGACGTTCAGGCCGAACGGGCGTTTCACCGCGCGCTGGCGCAGCTGCAGGCGGGCGGCGCCACGCTGGAGCCCCTCGATTTCGCGCCGTTTCGCACCCTGGCGGAGCAGCTGTATTACGGCCCTTGGGTGGCGGAGCGCACCGTGGCGATTGAGCAGGTGCTGGACGCGAGCCCGCAGGCTATCGACCCGGTGGTGCGCGGCATCGTCGGCAACGGCCTCGGCTACAGCGCCTGCGACGCCTACAAGGCGGAATACCTGCGCGCCGAGCTGGCGCGGCAGATCGCCCAGCGGCTGGCGCCGTTCGACGCGCTGGTGGTGCCGACCGCGCCCACTATCCGCACCCTGGCGGAGATGGCGCAGGAGCCGGTGCTGTTCAATTCGCAATTCGGCACTTACACCAATTTCACCAACCTGGCCGATCTGAGCGCGCTGGCGCTGCCGGGGCCGCTGCGCGGAGACGGGCTGCCGGCGGGTATCACCCTGATTGCGCCTGCCTGGCATGACCGGGCGCTGGCGGCGTTTGGCCTGCGCTGGCAACGGCAAAACGCCTTGCCGCTCGGGGCCATCGGGCGGGCACTGCCGCCGCAGCCCACGCCGGCGCCGTCGGCGGGGCACGTGCGTCTGGCGGTAGTGGGCGCTCACCTCAGCGGTATGCCGCTCAACGTCCAGCTGACGCAGCGCGACGCGATGCGGGTGGAGCAAACCGTCACCGCCCCCTGTTACCGCCTCTACGCGCTGGCCGATACCGAACCGCCGAAGCCGGGGCTGGCGCGCGCGGCGCAGGGGGCGGCGATCCGCCTTGAGCTGTGGGACATCCCGCTGGCCCGTTTCGGCGAGTTTGTGGCGGAAATCCCGGCGCCATTGGGCATCGGCACGCTGCTGCTGGCGGACGGCAGGCGGGTGAAGGGGTTTATCTGCGAAGCCTGGGCGCTGGAAGGCGCCACGGATATCACTGAGTTTGGCGGCTGGCGCGACTATCTCGCCAGCCTTAAGGGGCATGAACATGTTTAATACCGTACTGATCGCTAACCGCGGCGAAATCGCCTGCCGCGCCATTCGCACCCTGAAACGCCTGGGCGTCACCAGCGTGGCGGTTTATTCCGACGCCGACCGCAATGCGCCGCACGTCACCGAAGCCGATAAGGCGGTGGCGCTCGGCGGCGACAAGGCCGCCGACAGCTACCTGCGCATCGACAAGATCCTCGCGGCGGCAGCGGCCACCGGCGCACAGGCGATCTACCCCGGCTACGGCTTTTTGTCCGAGAGCGCCGAGTTTGCCGACGCCTGCGAGGCGGCGGGCATCGCCTTTATCGGCCCGACGGCGGCGCAGATCCGCGAGTTCGGCCTCAAGCACCGGGCGCGCGAGCTGGCGACGTTGGCCGGGGTGCCGATGACGCCGGGCACCGGCTTGCTGGAGAGCGTTGAGCAGGCGGTGACCGCCGCCGCGCGCATCGGCTACCCGGTGATGCTGAAAAGCACCGCCGGCGGTGGCGGCATCGGCCTGACGCGCTGTGACGACGAGGCGGCGCTGCGCGACGCGTACGACAGCGTCAAACGGCTGGGAGAGCAGTTCTTCCGCGACGCCGGCGCCTTTATCGAACGCTTCGTCGATCGGGCGCGCCACGTCGAGGTGCAGATTTTCGGCGACGGCCAAGGGCGGGTGGCGGCGCTCGGTGAGCGCGACTGCTCGCTGCAGCGCCGCAACCAAAAGGTGGTGGAAGAAACCCCGGCGCCGCACCTGCCGGCGGCGACCCGCCAGGCGCTGCATCGGGCGGCGGTGGCGCTGGGCGAGTCGGTGAATTACCGCAGCGCCGGCACCGTGGAATTCATTTACGACGCCGCGCGCGACGAGTTTTACTTCCTGGAAGTGAACACCCGCTTACAGGTCGAGCACCCGATCACCGAGATGGTCACCGGCCTGGATCTGATCGCATGCATGCTGCAGGTGGCGGCGGGCGACGCGCTGGATTGGGCGGCGTTGCAGCGCGCGCCGCAGGGCGCGGCGATCGAAGTGCGCCTCTACGCCGAAGATCCGCTGAAAAACTTCCAGCCCAGCCCCGGCGTGCTGACCGAGGTGCATTTCCCTGACGACGTGCGCCTCGACGGGTGGGTGGCGACCGGCAGCGAAGTGTCGGTGTTTTACGACCCGATGATCGCCAAGCTGATTGTGCACGGCGCGGATCGGGCGCAGGCGCTGGAAAAACTGCGCGTGGCGTTGGCGGCGACCCGTTTGCACGGCATTGCCACTAACCTCGACTATCTGCGGCAGGTGATCGCCACGCCGCAATTTCAGCGCGGCGACGTCTGGACGCGCCTGCTGGACGATGTACGTTTCCAGCCGCACTGCCTTGAAGTGCTGCAACCCGGCACCTACAGCAGCGTGCAGGATTATCCCGGCCGCCTCGGCTATTGGGACATCGGCGTGCCGCCGTCCGGCCCGATGGACGACTTCGCGTTTCGGCTGGCCAACCGCATCGTCGGCAACCACCCGGCGGCGGCCGGGCTGGAGTTTACCCTGCAGGGGCCGACGCTGCGCTTTCATTGCGACGCCACCCTCGCGCTGACGGGCGCTAGCTGCCCGGCCGATTTGGACGGCGAAGCGGTCGCTTACTGGCGGCCGATCGCGGTGCGGGCCGGGCAGGTGCTGACGCTGGGGCGCGCCACGCATGGCTGCCGCACCTATCTGGCGGTACGCAACGGCTTCGACGTGCCGGTGTATCTCGGCAGCCGCTCCACCTTTGCGCTCGGGCAGTTTGGCGGCCACGCCGGGCGCACCTTGCGGGTGGCGGACATGCTGGCGATCGCTCAACCGGCGCTGGCGGCCAGCACCACCCCGGCGCCGATCGCTGCGCCGCAGGCGATGGACGACAGCCTGATCCCGCACTACGGCGATCAATGGCACATCGGCGTGCTGTACGGGCCGCACGGCGCGCCGGACTTTTTCACCGCCGAATCGATAGAGGCCTTCTTCGCCACCGACTGGCAGGTGCATTACAACTCCAACCGCCTCGGCGTGCGCCTGGCGGGGCCGAAGCCCGAGTGGGCGCGGGAGGACGGCGGCGAAGCCGGTTTGCATCCTTCCAACGTGCACGACTGCGAGTACGCCATCGGCGCGATCAATTTCACCGGCGACTTCCCGGTGATCCTGACCCGTGACGGGCCGAGCCTCGGCGGCTTCGTCTGTCCGGTGACCATCGCCAAGGCCGAGCTGTGGAAAGTGGGGCAGGTGAAGCCGGGCGACCGCATCCGGTTCCATCCGATCGGCTTTCGCCAGGCGCAGTCGCTGGAGCAGGCGCAGCTTGGCAGCATCGAAGCGCTGGCGGCGGTGAAGGCCATCACCCTGCCGCCGCCGGATCTGGCCCCGGCGGAGACCGTTTCCGCCGCGGTACTGGCGGCGCTGCCGGCGGCGGAAGGGCGCCCGGCGGTGGCGTATCGCCAGGCGGGGGACGGTTACATCCTGATGGAGTACGGCGACAACGTGCTCGATCTGGCGCTGCGGCTGCGCATTCATCTGCTGATGCAGTCGCTGCGAGAGGAGGCGATACCGGGCGTGGCGGAGCTGGCGCCGGGCGTGCGTTCGCTGCAGATCCGCTACGACAGCCGGCGGATAAGCCAGGCCGATCTGCTAGAGCGCCTGCTGGCGCGTGAACGGGCGCTGGGGGACGTCAGCCGCCTGAAGGTGCCGACGCGCACCGTGTGGCTACCGATGGCGTTCGAAGATTCGGCCACGCTGGGGGCGGTGGATCGTTATCAACAGACGGTGCGCGCCTCGGCGCCCTGGCTGCCGAACAACGTCGATTTCATTCAGCGTATCAACGGCCTGAGCCGACGCGAGCAGGTGCGCGACATTCTGTTCGACGCCAGCTACCTGATCCTCGGATTGGGAGACGTCTACCTCGGCGCGCCCTGCGCGGTGCCGCTCGATCCGCGCCATCGCCTGCTGAGCTCCAAATATAACCCGGCGCGCACCCACACCGCCGAAGGGACGGTCGGCATCGGCGGCATGTACATGTGCATCTACGGCATGGACTCGCCGGGCGGTTACCAGCTGGTGGGGCGCACGCTGCCGATCTGGAACAAATTCCTCAAAAACCCGCAGTTCACCGCCGGTGAGCCCTGGCTGCTGCGCTTCTTCGATCAGGTACGCTTCTACCCGGTCAGCGAGCAAGAACTGGACGAGCAGCGCGAAGCGTTCCGCGAAGGGCGCATGCAGGTGCGCATCGAAGAGAGCGAATTCGACTTCGCTGCCTACACCGATTTCCTGGCCGACAACGCCGAGGCGATCGCCGACTTCCAGCATCGCCAGCAGCAGGCGTTCAGCGCCGAAGTGGCGCGCTGGCGCAGCGATGACGACGAGGCCGAGGCGCAGCTGTTGCCGCCGGAGGAAGAAGACGCGATCGACGGCGATCGGGTCAGCGCGGATCTGAACGGCAGCGTGTGGAAGATCCTGGTGGAGCCGGGGCAGGCGGTGGCGGCCGGGCAGCCGCTGATCGTGGTCGAGGCGATGAAGATGGAATTGGCGGTCACCGCGCCGCGCGCCGGGATCGTTAAACGCATCAGCTGCCGGCAGGGGCGGCCGGTCGGGCCGGGCGACGCCCTGCTGTGGCTGGAAAAGGCGGTCTGAACGGAGGGGCGATGATGCAAATCACCAACGGGGAGCACAAGGCGCGGCCGGAGGGGCTGGCGGAGCGCATTTATCTGCAGCTCAAGGCCGACATCTTCGAGTTTCGCCTGCTGCCGGGCGATCGCTTCAGCGAAAGCGACGTGGCGCAGCGCATGGCGGCCAGCCGCACGCCGGTGCGCCAGGCGCTGTTTCGGCTGGAACGCGAAGGCTATGTCGAGGTGCTGTTTCGCAGTGGCTGGCAGGTACGGCCGTTCGACTTCGCCTACTTCGAAGAGCTGTACGACCTGCGCATCGTGCTGGAGCAAGAGGCGGTGAAACGGCTGTGCGAACGTCCGGCTGGGGAAACGCCGGACGCGCTGGCGGCGTTGAGCCATTTTTGGACCGCAGCGCCGCGCCTGGCGGACGGCAAGGCGGTGTCGCAGCACGATGAACAGTTTCATCAGGCGTTGGTCGCCGCGGCGGGCAACGGCGAAATGGCGCGCATTCACCGCGAACTGACCGAAAAGATCCGCATCATTCGCCGGCTGGATTTCACCCAGCAGGCGCGGGTGGACGCCACCTACCGCGAACACGCCGCCATTTTGCAGGCGATCCTGCAGCGGCAAAGCGGGGCGGCGCAAACGCTGCTCGGCGAGCACATCGCCGTCAGCAAGGCAGAGGTACGAAAAATAACGCTGCACATGTTGCATCAGGCGCGGGCCCAGCAGCCTGCGCGCTCGGCGCAACGATTTTGATTTCACACACATCAGGAGTTTGAACTATGCAACGTCGTCGTTTTATCAAAGCTTTTGCGCTGTCCGCCGCCGCTGTCGGCCTGGGCCTGGCCTGGAGCGCGCAGGCCGCCGACACCATCAAGGTCGGCATTCTGAGTTCACTCTCCGGCACCATGGCGATTTCCGAAACGCCGCTGAAGGATGTGGCGCTGATGACCATCGACGAGATCAACGCCAAAGGCGGAGTGCTCGGCAAAAAGCTGGAGCCGGTAGTGGTGGATCCGGCCTCCAACTGGCCGCTGTTCGCCGAGAAGGCGCGCCAGCTGCTGAGCCAGGACAAGGTGGCGGCGGTGTTCGGCTGCTGGACCTCGGTGTCGCGCAAGTCGGTGCTGCCGGTGTTTGAGGAGCTGAATGGGCTGCTGTTCTACCCGGTGCAATACGAAGGCGAAGAGATGTCGCCGAACGTGTTCTACACCGGTGCGGCGCCGAACCAGCAGGCGATCCCGGCGGTGGAATACCTGCTGAGCGAGGACGGTGGCGGCGCCAAGCGCTTCTTCCTGTTGGGCACCGATTACGTCTATCCGCGCACCACCAACAAGATCCTGCGCGCCTTCCTGCACAGCAAAGGCGTGCAGGACAAGGATATCGAAGAGGTCTACACGCCGTTCGGCTACAGCGATTACCAGACCATCGTCGCCAACATCAAGAAGTTTGCCGCCGGCGGCAACACGGCGGTGATCTCCACCATCAACGGCGATTCCAACGTACCGTTCTACAAAGAGCTGGCCAACCAGGGCGTCAAGGCCACCGACGTGCCGGTGATCGCCTTCTCGGTCGGCGAGGAAGAGCTGCGTGGCATCGACACCCAACCGCTGGTGGGCAACCTGGCGGCCTGGAACTACTTCGAATCGCTGGATAACCCGACCAATAAACAATTCGTCAGTCAGTGGAAGGCCTACGCCAAGGCACACAACCTGCCGAATTACGCCACCGCGGTGACCAACGATCCGATGGAGGCCACCTACGTTGGCCTCCACATGTGGGCGCAGGCGGTGGAAAAGGCCGGCACCACCGACGTCGATAAGGTGCGCGCGGCGATGGCCGGGCAAACCTTCGCCGCGCCGTCGGGCTTCACGCTGACCATGGACCAGACCAACCACCATCTGCACAAGCCGGTGATGATCGGCGAGATCGAGGGCAACGGCCAGTTCAACGTGGTGTGGCAGACCGAAGCACCGGTGCGCGCGCAGCCGTGGAGCCCGTATATCGCCGGCAACGACAAGAAGCCGGATTACCCGGTGAAGGGCGGCAAGTAACGTCACTCAGCGCCGGCGCGGCCCAACGCCCGCCGGCCCAACAGAAGAGGCAGCTGATGCAATCTCCGTTTTTATCTTCTCTGCGCGTCGGGCTGTGGCTGCTGTGCGCCTGGCCCCTGCTGGCGCAGGCCGGGCCGGCCGATGAGTTTGCGGCGGCCAACCGTGCGCAGCAGGCCAAACTGCTGCAGGCGTGGGCGGCCGAGCCGGATGCCGCGCGCCTGCCGCTGCTGCAGGGGCTGCAGCAGGAAACCGTGGCGATCGACGGGGCGAAGCGCGCCTTTATCCGCCAGGGCGATCGCTATCTGCCGCTCGAGGGCGAGGTGGCCCCGGTTGGCGAACCGAAGAAGGTGTGGCTGAACAACCGGCTGCGCATTCTGATCGCCAATGCGCTGTCGGCGCAGCGGTTGGTCAGCGCGGACGCGGCGGTGCGGCTGCAGGCGGCGAGCGCGCTGCAGCGCGAAGCGAACGGCGAGCAGCTGCCGCTGTTGGCCCGGCAGCTGGCGCGGGAAACAGACTCGCAGGTGCATCAGGCGCTGAGCCTGGCGCTGGCTAACCTGCAGCTGGCCGACGGCAATCCGCAGGTGCGTTTCAAGGCGGTGCGGCTGTTGGGTGAATCGGGCGAGCCGGAAACCCGCGCCCGGCTGCAAGCGTTGACCGACGCCGCCCACGAGCCGGACGCCGCGGTGCGCGCCGAGGCGCAACGCAGCCTGCAACGCGTGCAGCACCGCCTGATGATCGGCGATCTGCTCGGCCAGGCGTTCAGCGGCCTGTCGCTCGGTTCGATCCTGCTGCTGGCGGCGCTCGGCCTGGCGATCACCTACGGCCTGCTCGGCGTCATCAATATGGCGCACGGCGAAATGCTGATGCTCGGCGCCTATTCGGCCTACCTGGTGCAGGGGCTGTTTCAGCAGTTTGCGCCGCAGTGGCTGGCGCTCTACCCGCTGGCGGCGCTGCCGGTGGCGTTCGCCATCACCGCCGGGATCGGCATGCTGCTTGAGCGCACGGTGATCCGCCACCTGTACGGCCGGCCGCTGGAAACCCTGCTGGCCACCTGGGGCATCAGCCTGGTGCTGATCCAGCTGGTGCGGGTGCTGTTCGGCGCGCAGAACGTCGAGGTCGCCAACCCGGCGTGGCTGTCGGGCGGTGTGCAGCTGCTGCCGAACCTGGTGCTGCCGTGGAACCGCATCGCGGTGATCGCGTTCGTGCTCTTGGTGCTGGCGATGACCTGGCTGCTGCTGAACAAGACCCGGCTCGGCATGAACGTGCGCGCGGTGACGCAAAACCGCGCGATGGCAGCCTGCTGCGGCGTGCCCACCGGGCGGGTGGACATGCTGGCCTTCGGGCTGGGATCCGGCATCGCCGGGCTCGGCGGGGTGGCGCTGTCGCAGTTGGGCAACGTCGGGCCGGAGCTGGGGCAAGGCTACATCATCGATTCGTTCCTGGTGGTGGTGCTCGGCGGCGTCGGCCAGTTGGCGGGGACGGTGGCGGCGGCCTTCGGTCTCGGCATCGTCAACAAGATCCTCGAGCCACAGATCGGCGCCGTGTTGGGCAAGATCCTGATCCTGGTGCTGATCGTTCTGTTTATTCAAAAGCGTCCGCAGGGGCTGTTCGCCCTTAAGGGCAGGGTGATTGACTGATGAGCCAACCATTGACCGTAACCGGCGTGCAGAAAGCGCCCCGGCTGGCGTTGAGCATCGGCGGGCTGGCGTTGCTGGCGCTGCTGGTGATGCCGTTCATGACGCTGTTGCCGGCGGATCATCCGCTGGCGGTGTCCACCTATACCCTGACGCTGGCGGGCAAGATCCTGTGCTACGCGGTGGTGGCGGTGGCGCTCGATCTGGTGTGGGGCTATGCCGGGCTGCTGTCGCTCGGCCACGGGCTATTCTTCGCGCTCGGCGGCTACGCCATGGGCATGTACCTGATGCGGCAGGCGGCGGGCGACGGGCTGCCGGCGTTTATGGCGTTCCTCTCCTGGAATGAGCTGCCGTGGTTCTGGAGCGGCACCCAGCATTTCGCCTGGGCGCTGTGCCTGATCGTGCTGGTGCCGGGTCTGCTGGCCTTCCTGTTCGGATACTTCGCCTTTCGCTCGAAAATCAAAGGGGTGTATTTCTCGATCATGACCCAGGCGCTGACCTATGCCGGCATGCTGCTGTTCTATCGCAACGAAACCGGCTTCGGCGGCAATAACGGCTTTACCGGTTTCACCACGCTGCTTGGCTTTCCCATCACCGCCGCCGGCACGCGGGTGGCGCTGTTCCTGGCGACGGTGCTGCTGCTGGCCGCCAGCCTGGCCATCGGCTTTGCGCTGGCGCGCAGCAAGTTCGGCCGGGTGCTGACTGCGGTGCGCGATGCGGAAAACCGGCTGACCTTCTGCGGCTACGATCCGAAGGGCTTCAAGCTGTTCGTCTGGACGCTGTCGGCGGTGCTGTGCGGGCTGGCCGGCGCGCTCTATGTGCCGCAGGTCGGCATCATCAACCCCGGCGAAATGTCGCCGACCAACTCGATCGAGGCCGCCATCTGGGTGGCGCTCGGCGGGCGCGGCACGCTGGTGGGGCCGCTGCTCGGCGCCGGCATCGTCAACGGCGCCAAGAGCTGGTTCACCATGGCCATTCCCGAATACTGGCAGTTCTTCCTCGGCCTGATGTTTATCGTCGTCACGCTGTTTCTGCCCAAAGGGGTGATCGGTCTGCTGCGCCGGAGGAAAACCTCATGAAAGCGATGCAAGTGACCGACGAGCTGTTTACCCACCCGCTGCCGGCGGATAAATACCGGCAGCAAACCGATCCGGTGCTACAGCTCGACAACGTCAACGTCAGCTTCGACGGTTTTCGCGCGCTGACCGATCTGTCGCTGCGCATTGGCGTCGGCGAATTGCGCTGCGTGATCGGCCCCAACGGCGCCGGCAAGACCACGCTGATGGATGTGATCACCGGCAAGACCCGGCCGGACAGCGGCAGGGTGTTTTACGATCAGACCGTCGATCTGACCCGGCTGGCGCCGATGCAGATCGCCCACGCCGGCATCGGCCGCAAGTTTCAAAAACCGACGGTGTTCGAGGCGCTGACGGTGTTCGAAAATCTGGAGATCGCGCAGAAAACCCGCAAATCGGTGTGGGCCTGCCTGCGCGCCCGCCTGAGCAGCGAACAGCGCGACCGCATCGACGAGATGCTGAAAACCCTGCGGCTGGGGCATGAACGCCACCGGCCCGCCGGGTTGCTGTCCCACGGGCAGAAACAGTTTCTCGAGATCGGCATGCTGCTGGTGCAGGAGCCGCACCTGCTGCTGCTCGACGAGCCGGCGGCCGGCATGACCGACGCCGAAACCGACTACACCGCCGAACTGTTCCGCGAGCTGGCGGGCAAGCATTCGCTGATGGTGGTGGAACACGATATGGGGTTTGTGGAAACCATCGCCGATCGCGTGACGGTGCTGCACCAGGGACAGGTGCTGGCGGAAGGATCGCTGGCGCAGGTGCAGGCCGATGAACGGGTGATTGAGGTATATCTGGGGCGCTGAGGAGGCGTAACGATGCTGCAGGTAGAGGAATTGAATCAGTATTACGGCGGCAGCCACATCCTGCGCGGCCTGTCGTTCGAGGCGCGCATCGGCGAGGTGACCTGCCTGCTGGGGCGCAACGGCGTGGGCAAGACCACGTTGCTGAAATGCCTGATGGGGCTGGTCCCGGCGCGCAGCGGCAGCGTCCGTTGGCAGGGCGAAACCATCACCGGTAAAAAGCCGCATCAGCGGGTGCAGGCGGGCATCGCCTATGTACCGCAGGGGCGGGAGATTTTCCCGCGTCTGACGGTGGAGGAAAATCTGCTGATGGGGCTGGCGCGCTTTTCCGGCGCCGACGCGCGCGCGGTGCCGGATCCGATCTATGACTTGTTTCCGGTGCTGCGGCAAATGAAGGATCGGCGCGGCGGCGATCTCTCCGGCGGGCAACAGCAGCAGCTGGCGATCGGCCGGGCGCTGGCCTGCCGGCCGCAGCTGTTGATCCTCGACGAGCCGACGGAAGGGATCCAGCCTTCGGTGATCAAGGAGATCGGCGCGGTGATCAAACAACTGGCGGCGAAGGGCGATATGGCGATCCTGCTGGTGGAACAGTTCTATGACTTTGCCGCCGATCTGGCGGACAGCTATCTGGTGATGTCGCGCGGCAGCATCGTGCAGCGCGGCGCCGGCAGCGCCATGGAACAGGACGGCGTACGCGGGCTGGTGGCGATTTGACGTTGGGTCAGCTTAAAAAGGATTGGCTGAGCGGATCGCGGGAATGATGCAGCACTCTGATGATATTCACCTCCCGCCTCTGCTGTCGAAAATAAATCAGGTGGTTGGCGACGGGCAATACCCATAGGCCGGGGCCGATTGCATCGATGTTTCTGCCGAGTTGGTGGTGGCTAAGGTTATCGAAAGCCTGATGCAGGCGGCGCAGATAATCTTCGGCCACCTGTAAGCCAAAGTGCGCCAACCCGTAAAAATAGATCTCTTCCATATCGTCCAATGCTTTTGGACGAACGGTTACTTTTCTGCGCATCCTTTTGCTTTGCTCCGTATTCTTTCCATGAACACATCACGATCCCATTCAACGGCCTCACCGCTGTTTTCTCCTTCGGCGATCAGGCGCCTAAGCTCTTCCAGCTTTGAGGTGGCGGTACGTTCGCGCAAAGTGCGCACCGATTCGCGGATGACTTCACTGGGCGTGCGGTAATCGCCGCTGGCCACCAGGTCTTCGACGAAGCTACGCAGTTCGTCACCCAGATCTACCGTTAATGTTCTGCCCATTGTTCCTCCTCACTTTCGGCTATGCTGCGTCATTGTAAGATTAGTTCTTACATTGTGCACGTCAAACTATCAGGATCTCAATAGCGGTCCCGTCATGAGGGCGGGAATCACCTAAGGATAACCATGAACGAAATCACTGTGTCACGCCTCGGTTGCATCGTCCTGTCCCTGTTTCCGGCCCTGTGGGGGCTGTTCAGCCTGTTGAACAATACGGCGGATTTCGCCGGTACCGCGCGCAATGCGGTGGGGCCATTGCTTGCCATGCAGGATACCTATCAGACGCCGGGGCTGATGTGGCGCGCGATCAGCGCCGACTGGGCCTGCATGTTGGGGTTGGCGGTCATCACCACGCTGGAAACGCTGGCCGGTCTATTCGCGGCGGCAGGCGTGGTGCTGATGATCGGGCGATTGAAAGGCCCTTACGCCGCCTTCGCCAAGGGCAAAGCCTGGGCGATGCTGGGGGCGCTTTGCGCAATTGCGGTGTGGGGCGTCGGCTTTATGGTGGTCGCCGGCGACTGGTTTATGGCCTGGCAGGCCAAGAAGGATCCGCTGGCGGTGCAGCTGGGGGCGCTGATCTACCTGGCGCCCAATGCGTTTGCCTTGCTGTTCCTGATGCTGCAGAGGGAGCCGCGCTAAACGACGGCGGAGCGGGGCGCGGTTACAGCGCCTTGCTCATATACCAGATGCCTATCGAGCCCTGGGCGCTGGTGTAGCAGGTCTCGCCACAAATGCTCAATCCCTGGCGCTGATAAAAGCGTTGGGCGCCGGTGTTGCGTTGCAGCACCTCCAGCCACAGCGTCTTTTGCCGGCGCTCGATGGCCCGCTGTTGCACCTGTTCGAACAGGCGCTGGCCATAGCCATTGCCGGCATGGCCCGGCAGGAAATAGATTTTCTGCAGCTCTGCGCCACGGGTTTGCGTTGGCGCCAGCAGGCTGTCGACGTTGAGCCGCGCATAGCCGACGAGGGCGTCATTCTCATAGGCCAACAGCCAGCACACGTCGGGATCGCGCAGCGTCTGTTCCAGCGCGGAGACGGAAAAATCCTCGGCCAAAAAGGCCTCCAGCTCGTGCGGGTAGTGCCACAGCTCACCGAAGTGGGCGCGGTAGGTGCGGATGCCGATATCGCGCACCAGGGTTAAATCTTCCAGCAATGCCTGACGAACGGTGAACATCAGTGCCCCTTTGAGTAAGAAAAATTACAGCCGTTGTTCCAGATGCCGGTGAGGCACCATCGCCTGATGCAGAATGGCGAGAACGGTGATGCCGGCAGGGCGGTTGCGGTAGTAGATCCTATGGCTGGCGTAAGGAAAACTGCGTATCTCTTCGCCCAGATCGTGGAAGTGAGCTTTACCCGCTTCCGGCATATCTGCCAAATGATGCATGACCTCTCTCAACTGCTCAAGATAGCGGCGAGATTGCGCTTGGCCCCAGTGCTCGATGGTGAAATGACGAATAGCCAGCAGATCTTGTTGGGCCTGCGGGGTGAGGCGAAACGCGGGCATCTCAGTCTGTTTCATCGGTGAGCAGACGGTTGAAGAAGGCATCGCCGTCTACCGCCTTACCGGCGTCTTCCTCGGCGGTAGCCTGCGCGATTTTTTGCTGCAGTGCGCTTAATTTGAGATCTTCCAGCGCCTGGTAATCTTCTACAGACATGACGACGGCGACCGGTTTGCCGTTGCGATTGATTTGCACCGGTTCACGCTGCGCCTTGAGCAGCAAATCGCCGAATTGGGTTTTGGCCTCGTTCGCGGTGAGTGCGTACATTTAATCGCTCCAGTTAATTAAATCGTTCGATTTAACCATTATACGGCGCGATGAAAAAATCACCAATGTTATTCCGGCGGGCAGGTTTCGTTGGACAGATGCCGCGGCGTTTCACGGCGAAAACCCAGGCCGATGATGCGGCCGAACAGGCGCGGCAGCCAGCGGCTGTTGCCGACGCGGGCGATCAGGCGCGAACCGCCCGCCGCGCGGCGTTCGCCCGGCTTGCGCTGGCTCATTTTTATCTGCAAAAACTGGATGGCCCGGGTGGGGAATTCGCGCCGGCGCTGCACGCTCAGCAGATGCTTCAGCTGCAGCCGATGCTGGCGCAGCGGCGGGATCAGGGCATTGGCGGCGGCCACCGCGTCCTGAATCGCCAGGTTGACGCCCACGCCGCCGATCGGTGACATGGCGTGCGCGGCGTCGCCGATGCATAGCACCCCCGGTTTGGCCCAGCGATCCAGACGATCGATGCGGATGCTCAGCAGCTTCACCTGATCCCACTCGACGATCTCCTGCAGACGATCGTCCTGGAATGGCGCCACCTCGGCGAGGTGCAGCAAAAATTTCTCCAGGCCGATACCGCGGATCGCGTCGAAGCTGCCTTTATCGATCGAGTAGCCGCACTGCCAGTAGTCGCCGCGATCGATCATGATGAAGTTCTGCTTCGGCCCGGTGTGGCCCATCGACCAGGCCGGATCGCCCGGCTGCTTGCTGAGCTTCATCCACACAACGTCGCGCTGCGCGCCGAAGGAACGGCTGCTGAGCGCCGCCTGCTCGCGCACCACCGAGTTGCGGCCGTCGGTGCCGATCACCAGCTGGCTGCGCACGCGGATCGGGCCTTCCGGCGTGTCGGCCAGCACGCCGCATACCTGGCCGCGGTCGTACAGCAGCTCATGAACCTGCGCCGAGGTCAGCAGCCTGAAGTTGGGGAAGGCGGCGGCCTGCTGGGCCAAAAAGTTGAGGAACTCCCACTGCGGCATAAAGGCGATAAATTTGCAGCGCGTCGGCAGGCGGGTGAAATCCGCCAGCTTGATGTCGCGCCCGGCGACTTCGGCGTGCAGGGACTCCGCACGCTGGTGCGGCAACGTCAGCAGTTCGTCGAGCAGGCCCAGTTGGTGCATGACTTCCAGCGTCGACGGGTGAATGGTGTCACCGCGAAAATCGCGCAGGAAGTCGGCGTGCTTCTCCAGCACCGTCACGTCGATCCCCGCCCGCGCCAGCAGATAGCCGAGCATCAGCCCGGCGGGGCCGCCCCCCACGATGCAGCAGGTGGTGGCGTAAGGTGTGATCGGTGATGACGGCATGGCGGTTGACCCCGAAGAGCGGCCGCATCCCGCGAGCCGCAAGTGAATGTTCAATATTGATAATGATTATCAATATCAAGTTTGGCTGTCAACCCGCAGCGCAGTGTGGTCAAAGGGGCGGACAGAGGATCGAAACCGACGGGCAGGGTGAAACGGTATTGCATCGCGAGCATAAGGATTCTCCGTAAAGACATTGACCCGGAGAGCGTGACACGCCATCTTTATCAGTAAAATCGGTATTATTTTTATCGATGGTTCAGAAAATCAGGATGGTCAGCATGGGACGAATAACGTTCGATCTCGAAGATTTGCGCAGCTTTGTCACCGGCGTCGAGCTGGGCAGCTTCGCCAAGGCGGCTGAACGGCTGGGGCGTTCGACGTCGGCGGTCAGCGCCCACCTGAAAAAGCTGGAACAGCAGGTCGGCGCGCCGATCCTGCGCAAGGCCGGGCGCGGCATGGTGATGACCGAGGCGGGGGAAACCCTGCTTGGCTACGCGCGCCGTCTGCTGGAGCTCAATGACGAAGCCGCCGCCGCGGTGCGCGGGTTGGATCTGCAGGGCACGGTGCGGCTGGGGTTGCAGGAGGATTTCGGCGAGACGTTTCTGCCGCAGGTGTTGGGCAGCTTCGCGCGCGCCAATCCGAAGGTGCGCATCGAGGCGCGCATCGCGCGTAATGCCGAGCTGATCGACTGGGTGCTGAAAGGCCAGCTGGATCTGTCGCTGGCGTGGGATGGCGGTTTGAGCACGCCGTTTCATCAGGCGCTGGGGCAGCGGCAGCTGCACTGGATAGCCTCGCCCGGCTTCGCGCTGGCGCCGTGGCGAGAAGGGGATGAGCCCTTGCCGTTGGTGATGTTCGACGCGCCCTGTCTGATGCGCAGCGCGGCGACGCAGGCGCTGGATCGCGCCGGCATTCCCTGGCGCATCGCCTTTACCAGCCGCAGCCTGAATGGCGTGTGGGCGGCGGTGAGCGCCGGGTTGGGCGTCACGGTGCGCACGGCGGCGGGGTTGCCGCCCGGCCTGTCACCGCTGGCCCCCGATCTGCTGCCCGCTCTCGGCCAACTCGGCGTAGTGCTGCACCGCGCCGAGGATCAGCCCTCGGCGGCCGTGCAGCGGCTGGCGCAGATTGTGGTCGAGCGGATCGAAACTTAATCTTGGGCGATCGGCTGCTTGCCGCTCAGCTGGCCCCATTCGCTCCAGGCGCCGTCATACAGTTTGACCTGCGGTGCGCCGAGCGACAGCAGGCCAAACGCCAGCACCGCCGCCGTCACGCCGGAGCCACAGCTGGTGATGATCGGGCCGTTAATGTCCACGCCCTTGTCGCTGAAGGTTTGGCGCAGCGCGTCCAGCGATTTGAAGCGGCCGTTTTCCAGCAGCTCGCCGTACGGAATGTTGATGCTGCCGGGAATATGACCGCGGTGCAGGCCGGGGCGCGGCTCCGGTGCTTCGGCATAAAAGCGCGGTGCGGCGCGCGCGTCGAGAATTTGCACCGGCGTGCCTAATGCTTGCTCCACTTGCCGCATATCCACCACCGCGTCGGCGTTGAACCGGGCGTTGAACGTCTGCGGTTCAGGCTGCGCCGGGCCGGTTGCCAGCGCTTGCCCCAGCGCGGTCCAGCCGTTCAGCCCTTCGTCCAGCACGTAAACGCGCTCGGCGCCGAAATTGCGGAAGGTCCACCAGCCGCGCGGTGCGGAGAACTGGTTGCCCTCATCGTAAATCACCAGGGTATCGCGCTCGCTGATGCCCAGCTTGCCCACCGCCGCGCCAAACTCCGCCGCCGTCGGCAGCATGTGCGGCAGCGCGGTGTTTTTGTCCGCCACCTCGTCGATATCGAAATAGACCGCGCCGGGGATATGGCCGCGTTCGAACTCGGCAAGCATGTCCTTTTTCGGCGTCAGCCCCACCGGCGACATCCGAACGTCGATCACCACCAGATTTTCATCGTTGATATGTTGCGCAAGCCATTGAGGGGTCACCAGAAACGGAGAGTTCATCGTTATTGTTCGCCTGTTGTGAAAACGGATTTTCACTATACACCAGGCCGCGCGGGGATGAAGTATGATGTTCAGTCAAAGGGGACGGGCGGGGAGCGGAGAAAACATGACGGACCAGGCGTTTGGCGGAGCCAAGATAGCGTTGCTGTGCGACGATCGCTTACTGGTTTACCTACGGGACGACAAACCGGGCATTCCGTGGCCCGGCCTGTGGGATCTGCCCGGCGGCGGGCGGGAAAACGGCGAAACGCCGCTGCAGTGCGTGCAGCGGGAAACGCAGGAAGAGTTTGGCGTGACGATCGCCGCACGTCAGGTTGTCTGGCGGCGGCGCTACGACGGCGTTCTGCCCGGCTCCCCGCCGACCTGGTTTATGGCCGGCGAGATAACGCCGGCGCAGATCGCCGCCATCCGCTTTGGCAACGAGGGCCAGCGTTGGCTGATGATGCCGGTAGCGCAGTTCATTGATCATCCGCAGGGCATCGAACATCTGCGCCGCCGGGTGGCGGAGTTTCTGCACCGTTAGGACTAAAGTTCCCGGTGCTTTCAACCCTGGCGATCAGCGCCGGAAGTTGTTGGTCAGAGAAGACTTCGATGCCGTGTTGGCGCAGCAGCTCGGCGGTAACGCCGCGGCCGGGTTTGGTGCGGCCGTTGAAGGCACCGTCGTAAATCCGTTGACTGCCGCAAGAAGGGCTGCCGTCGGTCAGCAAGGCGAAACGGCAGCCGTGGCGGCGAGCGATTTCCAGCGCCAGTTGGGCACCGAGCAAGTATTGTGCGGTGACATCATCGCCGCTGGATTCCATCACCTGCGCCCGCTGCGCGATTACTGCCGCGCCGTCGGCATGCGGCGAGATTTCCGCTGAGGGGCGAGGCGTGGAAAAACCGGCGGCCAGCTCAGGGCAGCAGACGATCAGACGGCCTTCTTGCCGCCAACGTTGCAGCGTGGCGTCAAGCAAAGGTTTGTCGGTACCGTTGTAACGAACTTTGAAACCAGCCAGGCAGGCGCTGATAAGGATATTGGACGACATGTCTTTTTTCTCTGCGGCAGTGGCGAAAGCGCGGATGCCGTTGGCCCGCGCGCGCGGCTATAACATAGCAGGATACTCAGCATGATGGCAGCGCCGATCGAGTGACGCCCCCTGGTTTTTCGATGCGCGGCTGAGCTTGGGCGTTCGCGGCAAAAATTCAGTCCGCTGGCGTGATGACGCCAGCCGGCATCAGCGCCTGGATGGTGGCGCCGACCCGCTGTACCGCCTGTTCTATCTCCGTCGTCAGCGTCGGCGCATAGTTGATGCGCAGGCAGTTACGGTACTTGCCGGCGGCGGAAAAGATGCTGCCGACGGCAATTTGTACGCCTTGCGGTTCGAGATGGCGGTTCAGCCGCAGGGTGTCGAATGCCTCGTCCAGTTCGATCCACAGCATAAAACCGCCGCGCGGCCGGCTGGCGCGGGTGCCGGCCGGGAAGTGTTTCAGGATCAGATCGGTCATGCGATCACGGTTTTGCTGATAGCGGGCGCGCATGCGCCGCAGGTGCTGCAGATAGTGCCCGCCGCGGATGAATTCGGCGATCGCCAGCTGCGGCTGGGTGGCGGTGGCGCCGGAGCCGATGAACTTCATGTGCAGCACCCGCTCCAGATAGCGGCCGGGCGCGATCCAGCCCACCCGCAGGCCCGGCGCCAGCGTTTTGGAAAACGAGCTGCACAGCAGCACGCGACCATCTTCGTCGAACGATTTGATGGTGCGTGGCCGCGGGTAGTGATAGGCGATGTCGCCGTAAACGTCATCCTCGATGATTGCAGCGTCGTGGCGCTGCGCCAGCGTCAGCAACCGCTGTTTATGGGCGTCGGGCATGATGTAGCCCAGCGGGTTGTTGCAGTTGGGCGTCAGCAGAATGGCCTTGATCGGCCACTGTTCCAGCGCCATCTCCAGCGCGGCCAGGCTGACGCCGGTGAGCGGATCGGTGGGGATTTCCAGCGCTTTGATGCCCAGGCCCTTCAGCGTTTGCATGGTGCCGTGGAAGCAGGGCGAATCGACCGCCACGATGTCGCCGGGTTGGCAAACGGCGCGCAGCCCGGCGGAGATCGCTTCCTGGCAGCCGGTGGTGATCAGCAACTGATCGGGGCTGAGTTGGCAGCCGGAATCCAGCAGCAGACGAGCGACCTGTTCGCGCAGCGCGGCCACGCCCTGAATACTGTCGTAATACAGGCTGCGCAGGTCGCCGTGGCGGGCGGCGTTGCGCAGGGCGACGATCAGCGGTTTCATCGTCGGCTCGGCGATGTCCGGCATGCCGCGTCCCAGCTGGATCAGGCCTTCGCGCGGCCGGTTGCGCACCAGCTCCAGCACCTGCTCCCATTGCGAAATGTCCACCGGCCGCTGCACCGGCGCCGTCATGGCGGGCAGCTCGGCCTGCGCGCGCCGCGTATGCACGAAGTAGCCCGACTTCGGCCGCGCTTCCACCAGGCGCTGTTCCTCGAGCAGCCGGTAGGCTTGCTGCACCGTGCTGATGCTGACGCCGTGCTCCTGGCTGAGCGCGCGCACGGAAGGCAGGCGATGGCCGGCCGGATACAGCCCTTGCTGAATGCGTTGGCTGAGAATGGCGGCCAGCGTCGCGTAGCGTGTCATACAGAGGCCTCTCATCGATAGTCAGGGTTAAAAAACCGGTACAGATGCTCTCAAAGTAAACCATTCAGCGGGTTTTTTGGTGCAGCTGTATGAAAAAAATAGCGCCAGCGTGAATCTGTATTGTTTTTCTCCCGGCGAGCATGATGACTGCAACGCGAAAACATCAGGGAGAATAACAAGATGGCTCTGTTTACTGGCGCGCCGCGGCGGCGCTCATCAGGTTGGTCACGCTGGCGTCTGTATCTGCAACGCTACAGGACGCGAAAAGAATTATTATTGCTGGACGATGCACGGCTGACCGATATTGGTTTGTCGCGAGCAGAAGCGCTGCGAGAAGGATGTAAACCTTTCTGGAAAGAATAGATAAGAGGAAAACCGATGCTGAGAGTCTTGGGCAAGGCTTCATCAATCAACGTGCGCAAAGTGTTATGGACCTGTCAGGAGCTGGGGCTGACGCTGGAACGAGAAGACTGGGGCAGCGGCTTTCGCTCCACGCAGGAGCCGGCGTTTCTGGCGCTGAATCCCAACGGCCTGGTGCCGGTGCTGATCGACGGCGAGCGGGTGCTGTGGGAGTCGAACACCATTTGCCGCTATCTGGCGGGGCGGGAGGGGCGCTGCGATCTGCTGCCGCAGGAACCCGGCGCGCGCGCGGCGGTGGAGATGTGGATGGACTGGCAGGCCACCGATCTGAATGGCGCCTGGCGCTATGTGTTCATGTCGCGGGTGCGTGGGCATGCGGATTATCAGGATGCTGCCAGCCTGGCCGTTGCCGAACGCGAGTGGAACCGGCTGATGGGGCTGTTGGATCGGCATTTGGCGCACGGCCCTTATGCCGCCGGCGCCGCTTTCACGCTGGCGGACGTGGTGCTGGGGCTGTCGCTGAACCGCTGGCTGATGACGCCGTTCGAGCGGCCGAATTATGCGGCGCTGGCGGCCTATCAGCAGCGCCTGCTGCAACGCCCTGGCTACGTTCAGCACGGTGCCAACGGTTTACCGTAATATGAAATAAATAGTTCATTTCATCCCGTCTGGATACGACCAGCGTTGTCCCGGCTTTCCTCGTTGCATCATCCCGTCAACGTTTCATGAACGGCATCACGAATATGAACTTTATCTTCCCGTGTGCTTGTTATTGAAATTTATATTCCATATAAACCCGTTATCAACCGGCGCGTTTCATTGAGCGGCGCCTGGTTCTACACAGAATTTCGGTCACGGGAGAAAATGATGAAACAGGTACGCGTTGGGTTAATCGGCACCGGTTATATCGGGCGTTGTCACGCTATCGCCTATGCGCAGGCCGCCACGGTCTTTCCTCTGAAAGGGGAGCTGGTACTGGAGATGCTGGCGGAGGTGACCCCCGAGCTGGCGGCGCAGCGCGCCACCGAATTCGGCTTTGCGCGATCGACCGGCGACTGGCGGCAGCTGGTGGCCGATCCGGCGATCGACGTGGTAGACATCTGCGCCCCTAATTTCTTGCACAAAGAGATGGCGCTGGAGGCGATCCGCCACGGCAAGCACGTGTATTCGGAAAAGCCGCTGGCCCTGGACGCCGCCGATGCGGCGGAGATGGTGCAGGCCGCCCGCACCAAGGGCGTGAAAACGCTGGTCGGTTTCAACTACATGAAGAACCCGACCAGCCAGCTGGCGCGCGAGATCATCGCCAACGGCGAAATCGGTGAGGTGGTGCATTTTTACGGCACCCACAATGAGGATTATCTGGCCGACCCGCGCACGCCGATCGACTGGCACTGCCGCCGCGCCAGCGCCGGGCTGGGCGCGCTGGGGGATCTGGCGGCGCACATCGTCAACATGGCGCACTACCTGGTGGGCGATATCGTGGCGGTCTGTGGCGATATGCAGACCGTGATCAAGCAGCGCCCGGACCCGCAAAATCCGGCGCGCCTGCTGCCGGTGGAAAACGAAGATCAGGCCAGCGCGCTGCTGCGTTTCGCCGGTGGGGCGATGGGCACCCTGGAAACGTCGCGCATCGCCTGCGGGCGCAAGATGGGGCTGACCTATGTGGTCACCGGCACTAAAGGCACGCTGAGCTATACCCAGGAACGGATGGCGGAGCTGAAGCTGTATCGGCACGATGAACCGGTGGAGCGGCAGGGATTCAAGACGCTGCTGGTGGGGCCGACGCACCCGGACTACGCAGCATTCTGCATCAGCGCCGGGCACGGCATCGGTTTTAACGATCAGAAGACGGTGGAGATCCGCGATCTGGTCAACGGCATCGCCGCGGGCGATCGCATGTGGCCGGACTTTGAAGAAGGCTGGAAAGTGTCTTGCGTGCTGGATGCGATAGCCGCCTCTGCCGAGCAGCGGCGCTGGCTGGAGATCAACCGCGATTGGAAATGAAATGGCGCTCTCCCGTGGGTAGCGCCATTAACTTGCTATCTTATTAACTTAATATCTTATTAAGCTAGTTGCGTAATAAGTTGCTGGCCTGGCAACTTAGAACGAGAAGCACGAACAGCCGAACGCGCCCCAGAAGGCATTCTCGTCCGACACCGGGATGCTGGAGCGGCGCGCGATGTCATGCTGGTGCGCGTGTACGCCGCACGGGCCGCAGCATTGGTGCGCCTGGCTCACTACCCCGACGCGAGCTGCCGCCAACGGCGGCGCGGAGCGGTAGTGGCCCGGCACTTGGGTGACCGGCGACCACTCCGGCAGCACCGGCAGCGGCGGTGGCGCCAGCGGCGAGAAGCTGCCGGCGGCGTAGACCACTTTACCGTCCACCACCGTCATTACCGACTCGATGCCTTTGATCTGCTCTTCCGGCACGCTGAAATAGTCCTGCGACAGCACCGCCACATCCGCCAGCTGGCCGACCTTGATCTGGCCTTTCTTGCCCTGTTCGGTGGAGAACCAGGCGCTGCCTTGCGTCCACAGCATCAGCGCCGTTTCGCGATCCAGACGGGCGCTGTCGTCGTACATCGCCATGCCGCCGACGGTGCGGCCGGAGACCAGCCAGTACAGCGCCGTCCACGGGTTGTAGCTGGCGACGCGGGTGGCGTCGGTGCCCAGCCCGACCGGCAGCTCAGCCGCCAGCATTTTCGCTACCGGCGGCGTATGTTTGGTGGCTTCGATGCCGTACCTGTCGGCGAAATATTCGCCCTGGAACGCCATGCGATGCTGCACCGCAATGCCGCCGCCCAGCGCCTTGACCCGTTCGATATTGCGTTCGGTAATGGTTTCGGCGTGGTCGAACAGCCAGTGCAGCCCGTTGAACGGAATGTCGCGGTTCACCTTCTCGAACACGTCCAGCATGCGGCTGATGGATTCGTCATAGGTGGCGTGCAGGCGGAACGGCCAGCGGTGCTCGACCAAATGGCGCACCACCCGCTCCAGCTCGTCTTCGGTGCCCGGCGGCAGATCCGGGCGCGGCTGCAGGAAGTCTTCGAAGTCGGCGGCGGAAAACACCAGCATCTCGCCGGCGCCGTTGTGGCGATAGAAGTCGGTGCCCTGGCCCGGCTTGAGCATATCGGTCCACAGCTCGAAGTCTTCCAGCTCCTGCTTCGGCCGCTGGGTGAACAGGTTATAGGCGATGCGGAGGGTCAGCTGCTTTTTCTCGTGCAGCTCGGCGATCACCTGATAATCCTCTGGGTAGTTCTGGAAGCCGCCGCCGGCGTCGATGGCGCTGGTGAGGCCCAGACGGTTCAGCTCGCGCATAAATTGGCGGGTGGAGTTGACCTGCTGTTCCAACGGCAGTTTCGGCCCTTTCGCCAATGTGGCGTACAGGATCATGGCGTTGGGCTTGGCGATCAGCATGCCGGTCGGGTTGCCGTTGGCGTCGCGCTGGATCTCGCCGCCCGGCGGATTCGGCGTGTCTTTGGTGTAGCCGACCACCTTCAGCGCCGCGCGGTTGAGCAGCGCGCGATCGTAGAGGTGCAGAATAAACACCGGCGTGTCCGGCGCTGCCTGGTTGATCTCGTCCAGCGTTGGCATGCGGCGCTCGGCGAACTGGAATTCGGTCCAACCGCCGACCACCCGCACCCACTGCGGGTTCGGCGTACGCAGCGCCTGCTCTTTCAACATGCGCAGCGCGTCGGCCAGCGAGGGCACGCCTTCCCAGCGCAGCTCCAGGTTATAGTTCAGGCCGCCGCGGATCAGGTGCAGGTGCGAGTCATTCAGGCCCGGAATAGCGGTGTGGCCGTGCAGGTCGATCACCTGGGTTTCCGGCCCGGCGTGCTGCATGACTTCGCCTTCGCTGCCGACCGCCAGAAACTTGCCGTCGCGGATGGCCACCGCCTGTGCGGTAGGATTTTGGCGATCGACGGTGTGAAACTTGCCGTTGGTGATGATCAATGAAGCGTGGTGGTTCATAACATTCTCCCGGCGAACCGCCTAGCGGCGGGTCAGCCATTGATGAAAAACGCGAGTCACGATAGGCATCCACAGGTACACCACCAGGGCGACTACGGTGGCGTCATTGAGAAAATGGCCGAGCAGCGTGCCGTCCAGCTGCGGCAGCACCCGCCCCCAAAACCAGGGCACCAGATTGGTGGAAGGGAAGATCACCAGCAGGGTGATGATGAACTGCTTCCACTGGGGCGGCTGCCGCACGCTCGGGTTGGGCGGGGTAAACCAGAACTCCGCGCCGGGGCGGATCTCGATATGGTCGTTCTCCAGCAGCAGCGGGGTGACCTCTTCGATGTATTGCTTGCGCAGCGGCGAGTTGAGCCAGCGGTAGAGATTGTCGAGATTGTCGAAGCGGACCAGCACCGTATAGGCCTGTTCGCTGCCGGAAGGGCGAATCACGTTGACACCCAGATGGCCGGTGAAGCCTGCGGCGTCGGGCATGATGCGGTTCAGCCAGGCCTCATAGGCCTGCTCGTTCCCCGGCGCCAAACGGTGGGTGATCACCAGCGTGACATGCTGCGGATGGGCCATAAAACCGACTCCTGAAAATACCCCGGCGCAGGGCCGGGGCAAGGGGGATTATTTCACCGTGCGTGCCGGTGCGTGGTGCACCATGGTGTAAGCGTAGTCGACGCCCATGCCGTAAGCGCCGCTGTGTTCGCGCACCAGCGCCATCACCGCGTCATAGGTGTCTTTGCGCGCCCAGTCGCGCTGGTACTCCAGCAGCACCTGCTGCCAGGTCACCGGCACGGCGCCAGCCTGCACCATGCGATCGATCGAACGCTCGTGCGCATCGACGGAGGTGCCGCCGGAGGTGTCGGTCACCACATACACTTCATAGCCGGCTTCCAGCGCCATCAGCGCAGGGAAGGTCAGGCACACTTCGGTCCACAGCGCGGAGATCACCAGCTTTTTGCGGCCGGTGGCTTCCACGGCTTTAACGAAGGCCGCGTCTTCCCAGGAGTTCATCGAGGTGCGTTCAATCGGGGTGATTTCAGGGTGTACCGCCAGCAGTTCCGGCCAGATATAGCCGCTGAAGCTTTCGGTTTCGACCGAGGTGAAAAGGGTGGGGACGTTGAAAATCTTGCCTGCCTTCGCCAAACCAACAACGTTGTTTTTCAGTTGCTGACGATCAATATTAGCCACGCCGAAGGCCATTTGTGGTTGATGATCGATAAAAATCAGTGCGGAATTGTCTTTATCAAGCAGTTGAAACTTGGACATAATTTACCTTCCCAGTGATATTTCGGTTGAACATCTGATGAGTGTAACGCCGATAAAACGCATGGTAGGCAGAGGGCGATTTCAAAGATACCGCAGAATTTTTGCCGACTTGTTGAGTTTTTTTATACACGGGAGAAAGCATGAGATTAAACCTGGAAGCGCTGCTGATTTTGGACGCGCTGGACCAGCACGGATCTTTCGCCGCCGCGGCCGCCGCACTGTTTAAAACCCCTTCGGCACTCAGCTATATGGTGCAAAAGCTGGAGAACGATCTCGACATCACCCTGCTGGACCGCTCCGGCCACCGGGCGAAGTTCACCGATACCGGCAAGCTGATGCTGGAAAAAGGCCGGGTGCTGCTGCGGGCGGCGCAGGATCTGGAGCAGCAGGCGCGCTATGTCGAAAACGGCTGGGAAAGCGAGATCACGCTCGGGATCGACGCCTCCTTCCCCTTTGCCCGCCTGTTGCCGCTGATCGACGAATTCTATCGGCAGCATCACCATACCCGGCTGCGTTTCAGCCACGAGGTGCTGGCCGGTTCCTGGGAATCGCTGGTTTACGGCTGCGCTGACATTATCATCGGCGCCATCTGCGAGCCGCCGTCGCGAGTGGGTTATGCGTTCAGCCGCCTGGGGCAGCTGGATTACGTGTTCGCCGTCGCGCCGCAGCACCCGCTGGCGGCGTTGCCGGAACCGTTGCCGAAGGATGAGATCCGTCAGCACCGGGCGGTGGTGGTGCGCGATACCTCGCGCGTCAACGCGCCGCAGAGCCTGAACCTGCTGGAAGAGCAGGATACGTTGACGGTCTTCGGCTTCGACGCCAAACTGCAGGCGCAGTTGGCCGGGCTGGGGTGTGGCTATCTGCCGCGTTCTCTGGCAGAACCTTATCTGAACAGCGGCGAACTGGTGGCGAAACGCGTTGAATCTGAGCGCTGCAGCGACGTTGCCTATTTCGGCTGGCGGGAAAGCGCCAGCGGCCTGGCGGCCAAGTGGTGGCGCGAGCGGTTGCAGCGTTACGCGGACGACGGCGAGGCTTACCCGGCGGCGTAGTGAGGGCCGCGCGATAAGGATAAATCCCCCCAATAAGGACATCGGGAATGAAAAAGACATTAGGCCTGTTGGCGCTGTTGTTGTTGAGCGGCTGTGGCGCGGGGGCCGGCCGTCAGACCGGCTCCCCGTTGCCGGGTCCGCAGGCCGAGGCGCAGGCAACGGCACCGCTCAGTTATCCGGTGCGGGTGCATAACGCGGTGAGCCGCGAGCTGCGTTTGCCGGAACACGCGCGCGGCCAACGTTGCACCATCAGCATACGGCTGCGGCCGGACGGCAAGCTGGCGAGCAGCAAGATCGTGAGGGGCGATGCGCCCCTGTGCGCAGCGGCCAGCGCGGCGGTGCAGCACGCGCAGTTTCCGCCGATGGCCAGCGCCACCGAGTACGCGCTGTTCAACGCCGTGGTGCTCGATTTCGTTCCCTGAAGGGATGTGACCGACGGGCCGCCTGCGCGGCCCGTTTTTTCGCTTTTACGCGTGCGCAACCCGCTGAATTTTCACTTAGCTTTGCCATTTTCGTTATTTTGAACGCCGCCACGGCTCACGGATACTGGGAGAAAATTCCCAACCGCGAGCCGCAGCATGTCCCACGCCCACTATTTGCACCCCGAACAGCGCGAACGAATCAGGCAGCTTTATCGGCGCCGGCATTGGCGGCTGGAGTTGCCCACCTGGGGGATCATGGCGGCGGTGTACGGCGGCTGGTTCGGCGTGGCGCTGGGGTGGCAAACGCTGGGCCCGTGGCTTGGCGCGCCGCTGTTGCTCCTCCTGACCACCTGGTACCTGTCGTTGCAACACGAGCTGATTCACGGCCACCCGACGCGCTGGCCGCGCGTCAATCAGCTGTTCGGCCTGTTGCCGCTGGCGGTGTGGTATCCCTACGGGCTGTATCGCGATTCGCATCTGCGTCACCACCGCAACGACCACCTGACCGATCCGCACGAAGATCCTGAAAGCTATTACTTCAGCGCCGCGCAGTGGCGGCGCTATCCCCGCCTGTTGCCGCTGCTGGCCGCCGTGCGCAATACGCTGATCGGCCGGGTGATCCTCGGCCCGGCGCTGGATATCGCCGCGACCCTGGCCGGGGCGGTGAAGGCGCTTGCCGCCGGGGAGTGGCGCGCCTGGGGCATGTGGGGAGTGCACCTGTCGCTGTTGGCGATGTTGCTGCACTGGCTGCAGGCGCAGGGTATCGGCGCGGCGTTTTACCTGCTGGCCATCAGCTACCCGGCGCTGGCGCTGACCAAGGTAAGATCGTTTTTTGAGCATCGCGCCGTGGACGCACCGCAGGCACGTTCTATTATTAATGAGGCGGGCTAGCCGTGGCGGCTGCTGTTTCTCAATCTGAACTACCATTTAGTGCATCACGATCTGCCCGGTCTGCCCTGGTATGGTTTGCGCGAAGTGTATCTGGCGGAGCGTGAGGCGTATCAGCGGCGCAGTCAGGGATTTGTCGCGCAAGGCTATGGCGAGTGGCTGCGCGATTACGCCCTGACGCCGATCGACGTTGGCGTACATCCGTTGCACGCCGATGAACCGCAGGGGGAAGGCGATGCCCCGCCGACGGAAAAATTTATTGCGCGCTGGAAGCGCGTTTCTCAGGATTTTCCAACCTAACCGGCCCATGAGCCGGAAAACATATAACCAGAGGAAAAGTATGGCAATCACCTTATCACGCGGACGTTCCTTTGCCGTCGCGCTGGCCCTGCTGGCCACCGGCGGCCTGGCGCAGGCGGCCGACTCGGTGCGCGTTGGCTCCAAGATCGATACCGAAGGTTCGCTGCTCGGCAACCTCATCGTGCAAGTGCTGGAAGCCAACGGCATCAAGACCACCAACAAGCTGCAGCTCGGCACCACCAAGGTGCTGCGCGGCGCCATCACGTCCGGCGAGATCGACATCTACCCGGAATACACCGGCAACGGCGCGTTTTTCTTCGCCGATGAGAAAGATCCGGCGTGGAAGAACGCCCAGGCCGGCTTCGAAAAGGTGAAGCAGCTCGACTACGACAAAAACAAAATCGTCTGGCTGGACGCGGCGCCGGCCAACAACACCTGGACCATCGCCATTCGCCAGGACGTGGCGGAGGCCAACCATCTGAAGACGCTGTCGGATCTCGGCAAGTGGATCAACGGCGGCGGCAAGTTCAAGCTGGCGGCCTCGGCGGAATTTATCGAGCGGCCGGATGCGCTGCCGGCGTTCCAGAGCGCCTACGGTTTCAAACTGAATCAGGATCAGCTGCTGTCCTTGGCCGGCGGTGACACGGCGGTGACCATCAAGGCGGCGGCGGAGCAAACCTCCGGCGTCAACGCGGCGATGGCCTACGGCACCGATGGCCCGGTAGCGGCGCTGGGGTTGCAGACCTTGGCGGACCCGAAAGGCGTACAGCCGATCTACGCGCCGGCGCCGATCGTGCGCGAAGCGGCGCTGAAGGCGCACGCCAATCTGCCTGAGCTGCTCAAGCCGGTGTTCGCCTCGCTGGACGGGCCGACGCTGCAAAAACTCAACGCGCAGATCGCCGTGGAAGGGCAGGACGCCAAACAGGTGGCGGCCGCTTACCTGAAAGAGAAAGGGTTTGTTAAGGGATAATACCGAGGTGCCCCCTCTGCCGTCGGGAGAGGGGGTAAACCGAGGGAGCTGGAGCGTTTCTTTGACTATCGCCGTAAAACATCGCGTCTTGTTGACGCTGTTCATGCTGTTGCTGCTGGCCGCGTTCGGCCTGCCGTTCCTCAGTTATGCCCCCAATCGCCTGTTGTCGGGCAAAAGCCTCTCCTTGTTCTCCCTGCTGCACGGCCCGGCGCTGTGGCTGCTGTTGCCGCTGGCGGCATTGGCGATCCTCAGCCTGTTGCCGCCGACGCGGGGGCGGGCGCTGCTGGCGGCGCTGGCCGCCTGCGGGGTGCTGACGCTGGCCTTCTGGATCAGCGGGCAGGCTGCTGAACGTTTGGCGCAAGAGGGATCGCGCCTGGCGCGCACCTCCTGGGGCAGCGGGTGCTGGCTGACGATGGCGCTGAGCCTGCTGATCGCGGCCGACGCCATGGCGCGCCTCACCGCGTCGCACCTGTGGCGCATGCTGGGCAACGCACTGGTGCTGGTGCCGCCGGCGCTGCTGCTGTTCGGGCATCAGCTCGATCAGCTGTCGCTGCTGAAGGAGTACCACAATCGCCAGGAGGTGTTTGACGCCGCGCTGCTGCAGCACCTGACCATTCTGCTGGCAACGATGATCCCGGCGCTGGCGATCGGCGTGCCGCTCGGGGTGCTGTGTTTTCGCTCCGAACGCTGGCAGCGGCCGATTTTCTCCGCGCTGAACATTATCCAGACCGTGCCGTCCATCGCGCTGTTCGGCCTGCTGATCGCGCCATTGGCGGGGCTGGCGACGGCGGTGCCTTGGCTGGCGGAGCACGGCGTCAGCGGCATCGGCATGGCGCCGGCGATCGTGGCGCTGGTGCTGTACGCGCTGTTGCCGCTGGTGCGCAGCGTGGTGGCGGGGTTGCAAAGCGTGCCGGCCGGGGTGATCGAATCTGCCACCGGCATGGGGCTGACGCGCGGGCAGATCTTCCTGCGCGTGCAGCTGCCGCTGGCGCTGCCGCTGTTCCTGACCGGCGTGCGCATCCTGGCGGTGCAAACCGTCGGCATGGCGGTGGTGGCGGCGCTGATCGGCGCCGGCGGCTTTGGCGCCATCGTGTTCCAGGGGCTGCTCAGCAGCGCGCTGGATCTGGTTTTGCTGGGGGTGATCCCGGTGGTCATGATGGCGGTCATCGTCGATTCGCTGTTTAAATTTTGGGTTTCAATCCTGGACGTATCGCGCCGATGATTCACTTTGAGCAAGTCAGCAAAATTTTTCAGGGCAAGCCGGCGGTTGACGATCTCACGCTGCACATCGCCGAGGGCGAATTCACCGTGTTGATCGGCACCTCGGGTTCCGGCAAGTCCACGACGTTAAAAATGATCAATCGTCTGATCGAACACGATCGGGGCAAGATTCTCTTTGCCGGCGCAGAGATCCAGTCGTTCAAACCGCAGGATCTGCGGCGGCGCATGGGCTATGCGATCCAGTCGATCGGCCTGTTTCCGCACTGGACGGTGGAGGAGAACATCGCCACCGTGCCGCAGCTGCTGAAATGGCCGCGCGCGCGCATTCGCGATCGGGTGACCGAACTGCTGGAGCTGTTGCATCTGGAGCCGGATCTGTTTCGCCGTCGCTACCCGCATCAGCTGTCCGGCGGGCAGCAGCAGCGGGTGGGGGTGGCGCGCGCGCTGGCCGCCGATCCCGAGGTGTTGCTGATGGACGAACCGTTCGGCGCGCTGGATCCGGTCACCCGCGCGGCGCTGCAGGCGGAGATCGCGCGCATCCATCAGCTCTCCGGCCGCACCATCGTGTTGGTGACGCACGACATCGACGAAGCGCTGGGTTTGGCGGACCGCCTGGTGCTGCTCGATCAGGGGCGGGTGGTGCAACAGGGCACGCCGCTGGCGCTGCTGACCGCGCCGGCCAACGATTTCGTGCGCGATTTCTTCGGGCGCAGCGATCGCGGCATCAAGCTGCTGTCGCTGGGAACGGTGGCGGAGCGGGTGCGGCCCGGCATCGCCGAGGGCGAGCCGATCGCCGCCGCCATGAGCCTGCGCGAGGCGCTGTCGGTGTTTGTGGCGCGCGGCAGCGACTGCCTGCCGGTGGTGAATGAACGGGGCGAAGCGTTGGGGGTGTTGCACTTCAACGATCTGATCGCCGGGCAGGCGCTGTCATGAGCGGGCGCATCTGGCGCCTGCTGCGCGATCCGCTGCCTTGGACGCTGGCGCTGCTGTTGGCGCTGGTGTTCGGCATGGATCGTCTGCGCGGTCTGTTCGCCGCCTGGTTTCCCGATCTGGAGCGGCCCATTTATCAGCAGGACAGTTTTATCGCGCTGGTGGGGGCGCACCTGTCGTTGGTGGCGATCTCCAGCCTGATCGCGGTGGCTCTTGGCGTGGCGGCGGGCGTGGCCGTGACCCGGCGCAGCGGCCGGGAGTTTCGTTCGCTGGTGGAAACGGTCGTGGCGGTGGGGCAGACCTTCCCGCCGGTGGCGGTGCTGGCGGTAGCGGTGCCGGTGATGGGCTTCAGCGAACAGCCGGCGATCATTGCGCTGGTGCTGTATGGCCTGCTGCCGATCCTGCAGGGCACGCTGGCGGGCATTGAATCGGTGCCGCCCGCCACGCGCGAGATCGCCCGCGGCGTAGGGATGAGCGCCTGGCAAATTCTATGGCGTGTTGAACTGCCGCTGGCGGCGCCGGTGATCGTTGCCGGGATCCGCACATCGGTGATCATCAACATCGGCACGGCGGCCATCGCTTCCACCGTGGGCACCAAGACCCTCGGCTCGCCGATCATCATCGGCCTGAGCGGGTTTAACACCGCCTATGTGATCCAGGGCGCGGCGGTGGTGGCGTTGTTGGCTATTATCACCGATATGCTGTTCGAACGATGGGTGCGTTATCTCACCGCCTGGCGCCAGCAGACGCTGGCGACCACTCCGGCGGGGTAAGGAGGAAATGATGCAGGTGTCTCTACCGATGTACGGCGTTGGCCGGGAGCAGGCCGAATCTTTCTGGCAGGTTTTGCGCGACAAGCTGCTGCGGTTGGGGCTGCCGGCGGCGCCGGAACGGCTCAGCTGGCCGGACGATCTGGCGCAGCACTGGCGGCGCGACGATCTGCTGCTCAGCCAAACCTGCGGTTACCCGTTGGTCAGCACCTTGCCGCAGGTGCAGCTGATCGGCACCTACCACTACCGGGTTGAAGGGTGCGACGGGCCGAATTACCGCAGCTGGCTGGTGGTGCGCGCAGGCGACCCCGGCGAACGGCTGGCGGATTTTCGCGGCCGGACGGCGGCGTATAACAGCACCGATTCCCAGTCCGGCTACAACGGCCTGCGCGCGCTGATCGCGCCGCTGGCTCGGGACGGGAAATTCTTCGGTGCGGCCATCGCCTCCGGTGCGCATTATCAGTCGCTGAAGCTGATCCGCAGCGGGCAGGCGGATATCGCCGCCATCGATTCGATCAGCATGGAACTGCTGCGCCGCGCGCAGCCGCAGGCGCTGGAGGGGCTGAAAATCATCGGACGCACGGCGGCGGTGCCCGGCCTGCCGCTGATCACCGCGGCGGGTACGCCGCCGGAACAGGTGGATATCCTGCGCGCCGGCGCCCGAGCGATGCTGGATGAGGCGGTCAGCGCCCGTCTGCTGATCGGCGATTTCAGCCTGGTGCCGCGTTCGGCCTATCAGATTATCACCGTGCTGGAACAGCAGGCCGCCGCGCAGGGCGTGACGGCGCTCTAGCCGCCGTTACAACAGGCCGCCGCCGTCGATGTCGATCACGCTGCCGGTCACGAAGCCGTTCTCCATCGCCAGCAGGTAACCTGCCGCGACGTCGGCCGCCTGGCCGACCCTGCCGACTGGCAGGCTACCGCCAACCCGTTCGAACAGCGCCTGACGCTGCGCGGCGCTCATGCCGTCGTAGGCTTCGGTGGCGGTGATGCCGGGGCTGACCACGTTCACCCGCCGCGGCGCCAACTCCTTCGCCAGCTGCTTGCCGGCCGCTTCCAGCGCGGCGTTGATGGCGGTTTTGACCAGCTGACCGCCGAGGTATTTACGCGACAGCTGGCCGGAAGTCAGGGTGATGGAGCCCTGCGGCGCCAGCGTCGGCAGCGCCGCCTGCACCGCGCGCAAACTGCCCCAGAATTTGACGTTGAAGTCGGCTTGCGCCTGTTCAAGGGCGGTCTCCGCCAGCGGCTTCGCCCCCACCAGCGGCCCGGCGGTGATCACCAGATGATCGAAATCGCCGACGGCGGCAAACAGCGCATGCAGTGACGCTTCATCGGTCAGATCGGCCTGCATCAGGCGCAGCGCGTCATTATTTTTCTCCCCGGCGTGGGGAAGGCGGCGCGAAGCCAGCACCACTTCAGCGCCGCGCGCCGCCGCCACGTAGGCCACCGCGGCGCCAATGCCGCTGGTACCGCCCAGGATCACCAGCTTTTGTCGTTTCAGTGGGGAGTCGGGAATTGTCATGTTAAGGCCTCTTTTAAGGTAAGTTTCAACGGGATCTATCTTTCCTGATTGAAAATGACCTAACAATCGGCCTTGCTGACAAACACTTATTAATATTTTTTAAAGATCATGCGGCGCTAAAGCGGGCATTTAACTTCTGATCCACGATAATTTCGAAGTCGGTAAACAGCGCCCGGGGTTTTACCGAACGCCCCTGTTTTTCCAGCGCCACCAGGCCGTGTCCGCTGAGCGTTTTCAGCGTGGTGGACAGGTTGCTGACCTGGCGGCCGGACAGTTCGGCCAGCTGGCTGATGGTCTCGGGGCGGGCGGTGTCGATCAGCCGCAGCAGGGCGATATTCTCGTTGCTGAGCACCTGGGCCAGCGCAATCATCGACGTGAACCACACTTTGGGTTCACGTTCCTGCGGCTGGTATTCCCCTTTCGCGATCGCCAGTATGCGCTTGCGAATCAGTTCTTCAGGCATCACGCCAATCAGTGCTTTCATCATCAACCTCGATTTTCTCTCTTGCGTATGACTTCATCTATCCGGGTAAAAAAATCCTCCACCAACTGATAGGCGGAATAAAACTCGTAGGGTGAGCCTTTGTCCGTCGGGGAATCATGTTGATGATCGTAAACGACGCGGCCTGAAAATTTTCCTTTGCGGGGGGTTTTAATGGCATGCGCGTTGTCTATGCCAAAAACCCGGGTATTGTGGTTATCATGCAGGGTCAAATTGTAACGGATGCCGTGAGGGATAAAGGCGGTTTGGGTTACCGTCCAGGCCTCGATTTTCCACCAATAGCCATCCTCACGATTGACCCGCGTACCATGCAGGCTAAGGATGTAGTCCAGTCCATTGTGTTCATCCATTGATCAAAACTCCATTTGTTATGACTTAATCATAACTATTGGGCGTTTTATCGTCAATCCGTTACGCCGTGAATCCGGCTCTCCAAGAAGGGAAACGCATGACCTCATTTGTCGATCTCGAGGTGTTTGTTCGCACGGTGGACGGCGGCAGTTTTTCCGCCGCGGCGCGTGCGCTGGATATGACGCCGGCGGCGGCCAGCATCGCGGTGAAAAGGCTGGAGCAGCAGCTGGGCGCGCGGCTGCTGGTGCGTTCCACCCGCAGCCTGAGGTTGACGGAGGAGGGGGCCCGCTATCTCGACAGCGCACGCCTGGCGCTGGGCGCGTTGGCCGAAGGCGAGCAGGCGATCCGCGAGAAGCATCAGGGGCTGTCCGGGGTGCTGCAGATTTCCGCGCCGTCGGATTTCGGCCGCAATCTGCTGCTCGGTTGGCTGGATGAGTTCCGGCTACAGCATCCGCATATTCAGCTGCAGCTCCTGATCAACGACCGGCAGGCCGATTTGTTTCGCGAGCCGGTGGACGTGGCGCTGCGTTTCGGGCCGTTGGCCGACTCTGCGCTGGTGGCACTGCCCATTTTGCCGCAGCACCGGCGGTTGATCTGCGCCAGCCCCGATTACCTGCGGCGACACGGCGCGCCGCAAACGCCGGCCGATTTGGCCCTGCACAGCATTCTGGTGTATCAGCCCAGCGGCAAACGGCAGGTGGAATGGCGGCTATGGCGCGGTGAGGAACTGATCGAAGTACCGCTGAACGGCAGCTATTTTACCGATGACGGCGAAGTGGCGCGGCGCTGGGCGCTGGCCGGACACGGCGTGGTGCGCAAGTCGGCGATCGACGTGGTGGCCGACATTCGGGCCGGGCGGCTGGTGCCCCTGTTGCCTGAATGGCGCAGCGACGCGGTGCCGATCAATCTGGTTTGCCCGCATCGCTCGCAGGTATCGGAACGCGTCCGGCAGCTGCAGCGCTTTTTACAGCAGCGCTGCCAGCGTTGGATGGACGATCACTTGGCCTGAAGGGTTTCGGTTTGCGCCGGCGTGGCGGCGGTATCCCCGGCAGGCGCGCTTTCTTCGTGCGGGGTGGTAGAACGGGTGTAGATGTTCAGCCCGGCGAGGAATACGCCGCCCAGAGAACCGAAGGCGCACAGGGCGATGACGATGACGAACGCTTTTTTCAGCATAGGAATAATTTCGCAGGTTGCTTGGAACAGCGGGAATTATAGCCCCTTCGCCGGGTGAAACAAGAATCGTTTTTAACGGCGGCGCGCAGACCGCCCTTTGTGATCGCTACCGTTCACTGTCGATGGCCTGCACGCGAGCCGGCCGGGCGAACAGGTATTTTCCCAGCGTCACCAGCACCACTGCCGCCACGATGATCACCAGCGCCAACCACTCGCGCGGCGCCAGCGATTCACCGGCAAAGCCGATGCCGAGCAGCACCGCCACCACTGGATTGACGTAGGCATAGCTGGTGGCGACCGCCGGGCGTACGTTCTTCAACAAGAACATATAGGCGCTGATCGCCAGCATCGAGCCGAAGACAATCAGATACCCCAGCGCCAGAAAGCCGCTGGTGCTCGGCATCTGAGCCAGGTGCTCGCCGCTCAGCCGGCTGGCGACCAATAACACCACGCCGGCGACCAGCATTTCCGCCGCGCCGGCCATCGGCCCGGCCGGCAGCGAGATGCGCGATCCCAATACCGAGCCGAAGGCCCAACTGGCCGACGCCAGCAAAATCAGTAGCGCGCCGGTCGGGTTGCCCACCAGGTTGTTGCCGGTGTTGAGCAGCACGATGCCCACTAACCCGATCGCAATACCGGCCCATTCCAGTTTGGTGTTGCGCATGCCCCACAGCAGGCTGAAGCAAAGGGTGAACAGCGGCACCGTCGCCACCATCACCGCGGCGATGCCGGACGGCACGTGTTGGTGTTCCGCCACCGTCACCAGGCCGTTGCCTACCGCCAGCAGCAGAATGCCGATGGCACCGGCGGCCAGCCACTGCTTCGGCGTCGGCAGCGCGTGGCCGCGCCAGGCCAGGAAGCTGAACAGCACGATGCCGGCGGTCAGAAAGCGAATGCCGGCCATCATCAGCGGCGGCCACTGCGCGACGCCGAGGCGAATGACGAAATAGGTGGAACCCCAAACGATATATAACGTGAACAACGCCCCGATCAACGGCAGGACGCTACGGCTTGGTTGGCTAAGCATAGGATTGTATTTTGCAGGGATGATTATTATTAGAACGCTCAGTAAACCCGATCGGGCAACCGATAAGCAATGGCCTTCGGCATTATTTTTCCCGGCCGCCGCAAGCCGTTCAGCTGTCCTGTCGTTTCCACTGCAGCCAGCTGACGGCCGGCAGGTAAATCGACCAGCCGACGGCCAGCAGCAGCAGCATGAACTCCGGCGGTACGCCGGGCAGCAACGCGTCCAGCTTCCAGGACACGGCGTAGGCGAAGGGGCCGACGGCGGCGCCCAACACCGCCAGTGGCCAGGGCGCTGCTCTGACCACGTCCAACAGCCAATACCACCAGCAGCCGAAACCGATCCACAGCGCGATGGCCCAGAGCGGCAGGCCGTGTTGCCCACTGTAGTGCAGTACGCCACTGTAGCTCCACAGCCCATCCATGCCGATACCGCCCAAAGCGGTCAGGGCTGCGCCTTTGCGGCGGGCGGCAGGGGTAAAGATCAGCGCCAGCGCGGCGCCGGCCAGCAGTATGCCGTTGAGCCGATCGCGAGTCAGCAGCGCCAGCAGCCAGCAGACGCCCAGTCCCAGCGTCGCCAGCCAGAATCCGGCATGCGGCTTCTTCATCGTTCAACTCCCGTGGGGTTACTCTGCCGCCGTGCGCTCAGTGCGCTGACGGGTTTGCCAGAGCGGGCGCGCGGCCCGCTGTTCGGCTGAATGTTCGTTAATTCAACCTTAGAAGGGAAGGTGCGGGGTGCACAAGCAGAATAATCTGTACCGGTTGGAAAGCTGGGCAAAAATCGGTTTACAGGAGCGAAATGCGGTAGGCGCAGCGGCGGGAGCCGGCCAGAATGTGTTCGGCGCGCTCCACCTGCGCCTGCAGCACTTCGGTGAAGATGCTCAGCTCCGCCCGGCAGAAGCCCTGGCAGACGGTAGCGGCGGCGCAGATCGGGCAGTGGTTTTCCACCAACAGGTAGGAACCGTCCTCCTCCTGACGCCATTCGGCCATATACCCTTCGCGGCTGCGGATCTCGGTGAGCCGTGCCACGCGTTCGCGCAGATCGGTGGCGCCGATCATTGCCTGCTTGTAGTTGATGCGGTTTTCCTGCTCGCGGGTCTCGATCAGCACATCGAGCGCCTGTTCGCCCAGCTTGTCGCGCACGGTGCGCAGCAGCTGCACCGTCAGATCCGCATGGGTGTCGGGAAAGCGCGCGTTGCCGGCGGAGGTCAAATGCCACAGCTGCACCGGGCGGCCCACGCCGCGCGTTTCCGCCACCGCTTCGACCAGCCCCTCTTTCGCCAGCTTGACGAACTGCTGGCGGGCCGCCTCACCGGTGGTGCCGAGCACCTTTCCTGCGTCAGAAGCTTGCTGCGGGCCGCGGGTTTTCAATAGCGTCAGCAAGCGGTCACTGACCGATTGTGCGGTGCTGCCGCTATTTTCCAAGTTTATTCTTGACATATTTCTCCGCCTCGCCCTAACTTATTCCAAGATAACTCTTGTTAAATTTAACGCAATCTCATGACCAACTCAATGCCATTCCTCTGAAAACAGGACGACAACCGTGATAACCCATGACGATAGCCGCTGGAGCGACCTCTTCTCCGGCAAAAATGCGGCCAGTGCGATCGCGCTTTCGCTCGGCGTAGCGCTGCATGCCATCAATATTCTGGTCGCCACCACCATTCTGCCCTCGGTGGTGCAGGATATCGGCGGGCTGGATCTCTACGCCTGGAACACCACGCTGTTCGTGGTGGCGTCGATCCTCGGTTCCGCGCTGTCGGCCCGCTTGCTCAGCGGCTACGGCGCGCGCAGCGCCTATCTGGTGGCTTCGCTGTTCTTCATCGCCGGGGCGGCGCTGTGCGCGTTGGCACCGAGCATGCCGGTGATGCTGATCGGCCGCACGGTGCAGGGCTTCGGCGGCGGGCTGATCTTTGCGCTCTCCTACGCGATGATCAACCTGGTGTTCGAGCAGCGATTGTGGCCGCGCATCATGGCGCTCATTTCGGCGATGTGGGGCATTGCCACCCTGGTGGGGCCGGCGGTAGGCGGCATTTTTGCCGAGCTGCACGCCTGGCGCTGGGCCTTCGGCATTCTGCTGCCGATCATGGCGCTGTACGCCGCGTTTACCTTCCTGATCCTGCCCAAGGGCAAAGCGCAGCAGGCGGCCGCACCGTTGCCGGCCGCGCAGCTGCTGCTGCTGACCGTGGCGGTGCTGGTGGTGTCCGCCGGCAGCCTGGCGCACAGCGCCTGGATCAACCTGGCGGGTATCGCGCTCTCGCTGGTGCTGATGGCCTGGCTGCTGAAGCGCGAAGCGTACTCGCGGGCTCGCCTGTTGCCGCACGGCGCACTGCGGCGCGGCTCATCGCTGGCGGCGCTCTATATCACGACCGCGTTGCTGGTGATCGGTATGACCAGCGAAATCTTCGTGCCGTATTTCCTGCAGCTGCTGCACGGCCAGTCGCCGCTGATCTCCGGCTATATCGCCGCCGCTATGGCCGCCGGCTGGACGCTGTCCGAGATCCTCAGCTCCGGTTGGCGCGGGGCGGGCATTCGCCGGGCGATCGTCAGCGGGCCGCTGTTTGTGCTGGTGGGGCTGCTGGCGCTGGCGATCCTGATGCCGGTGCCGTCCGGCGGCCACTGGCAGGCGCTGGCGCCGATCGTCATTGCGCTGTTGCTGGTGGGATTCGGCATCGGCTTCGGTTGGCCGCACCTGCTGACGCGCATTTTGCAGGTGGCGCCTGAAGCGGACAAAGATATCGCCGGCGCTTCGATTACCACGGTGCAGCTGTTTGCCACCGCATTCGGTGCGGCGTTGGCCGGGATGATCGCTAACCTGGCGGGGCTGAACGATCCGGGCGGCGCGGCGGGCGCGGCGTCGGCGGCGCGTTGGCTGTTCCTGGCGTTTGCGCTGGCGCCGCTGCTGGCGGTATTCAGCGCCTGGCGCTGCGCGGCGATCGCACCGCCGGGGGCTGAGACGGGCAATTTTGTACAAAACCCGCCCTCGCGCGAATGCTAGAATGCCTCTCATTCAGCGGAGGTAAGATGAAGGTGGAAGGCACAGCGCACAAAGCATCCCGGGAGCAGGCCCATTTCATGCACGTCGACGATCTCGGCGGGCTGGAAGTGCTGCAGGCCACCTATCGCCGCCAAACCTTCTCGCGCCATAGCCATGAAGGCTTCTGCGTGGGCGTCATCGACGACGGCGCCCAGCGCTTCTACCGTACCGGCGGCGAACATGTGGCGCCGTTGGGCAGCATCATTTTGGTCAACGCCGACGATATCCACACCGGCAGTTCCGCCACCGAAGAGGGCTGGTCGTATCAGGCGATGTATCCGACGCCGGAGCTGCTGGCGTTTTTGTCGCGCGATCTAAAAACCGGCGCCGGCGCGACGCCTTATTTCCCCAACCCGGTGGTGCACGACGTCGGCCTGGCCGGCCAGCTGCGGATGGCGTTCAGCCTGCTGCGCAGCGATGAGAACCGGCTGATGAAAGAGACCATGGTGTTTTCGGCGCTGACCTGGCTGATGCTGCGGCACGGCAAAAGCCGTATCGACCCTGCGCCGCAGAGCCGGGCGCAAAGTCAGGTGGCGCGGGTGAAAGCTTTTCTCGACGATTTCCCCGAGGCGGATGTTTCGCTGCTGGAGCTGGCGGAGCGGGTGGCGCTCAGCCCTTATTACCTGCTGCGGCAGTTTCAACAGGCCACCGGCCTGCCGCCGCATGCCTATCAAATTCAGGCGCGGCTGCGCAAGGCGCGCGGCATGCTGAAGGCCGGCAGCAGCGTGCTGGACAGCGCGCTGAGCTGCGGTTTTCACGATCAAAGTCATTTCCACCGCCATTTCCGCAAGTCGATGGGCGTTACGCCGGGCGACTACGTCAAATCGCTGAAATAGCTGAGCAATCGGGTGCAATACCCGTGTGCGCCTGCGCCGTAAGCTGGCTTCTTCAATCGAAGGAGAAGCCCATGACTGATTCAATCCCCCTCATCACGTCGCCATCCGCCCGCCTGCGCCCCGCGCTGCAGGGCGGGGTGGCTATCTTGCCGCTGTGCCTGGCGGTGGTGCCGTGGGGCGTACTGGCGGGCTCGATGGCCCTGCAAAGCGGCCTGACGCCGGCGCAGGGGCTGGGCATGTCGGCTATCGTGTTCGCCGGGGCGTCGCAGCTGGTGGCGATGGGCATGATCAAGGGCGGTGCCGGGCTGCTGGCGATCCTGCTGTCGACCTTTTTCGTTACCGCCCAGCACTTTCTTTACGCGCTGCGGCTGCGGGAGCGCATTGCGCCGCTGCCGTTGCGCTGGCGGCTGGCGCTGGGATTCTTGCTCACCGATGAACTGTTCGCGCTGACCGGCGAACAGACGCCGGCGCGTTTCAACCGTTGGTATGCGCTGGGCGCCGGGCTGACTTTTTACCTGTGCTGGTTTCTCTCCACGCTGCTCGGCATCGTAGCCGCCGGCAGCGCCGGCGATCTGGACGGTTACGGGTTGGATTTCTCCATCGCCGCCACCTTTATCGCCATCGTGGTGCCGCTGGTGCGCAACCTGCCGGTGTTGGCCTGCGTGCTGACCGCGCTGCTGCTTTCCATCGTGTTGCACCATTTCCAGACGCCGGGCGCATTGGTGATCGCCACCGTGACGGCGATGCTGGTCGGGCTGCTGTGCAGCGGGGGGCGCCGATGATCTGGCTGACGATCGTTTTGATGGGGTTGGTGGTGTTCTTCAACCGCTACTGTTTTCTGGCGCCGGGGCTGCCGCTGCGGTTATCGCCGCGCGTTAAAACGCTGCTGAGCTTTTCCGTGCCGGCGGTGCTGACGGCGATCTGCGGGCCGATTGTCGCCTTCAGCGGCGACCAGCTGCGCGCCGCGCCGGACAACCCTTACCTGTGGGGGGCGGTGTTTGCGGTGATATTGGCGTTCTTTCTGCGCAACATGCTGGCGGTGGTGTTGCTGAGCATGCTGATTTTCATCGCGCTGCGCGACATTTTTTAAAATCCGCTTGCTATATCTCTAATTTGAGATTATTTCTCTTATATGGGATTTTGAGGTGGAGCGTGAGCGGTGGATAATGGTTTGGAGACGGCCGACCTGAGGTTGGCGCAGCGGCTGGCGGATTTGCGCCAGCAGCGGGCGTGGTCGCTGGAGGAGCTGGCGCAGCGCACCGGCCTTAGCCGGGCGACGCTCTCGCGGGTGGAGCGCGCCGAAACCAGCCCGACGGCGTCGCTGCTGAACCGGCTATGTGCCGCCTACGGGTTGACCATGTCTCGCTTGCTGAGCGAAATCGAAGACGAACCGCCGGAGCTGCTGCGGCCGCCGCAACAGCCGGTGTGGGTCGATCGGGCCAGCGGTTTTCACCGTCGCTCCGTTTCCCCGCCCGCCGCACTGTATAAGGCCGAGTTTATCGAAGCCCGGCTGGATGCCGGCGCGCAGATCGATTATGACCTGCCGTCGATTTCGGCGCTGGAGCATCACCTCTGGCTGTTGTCCGGGCAGCTGGAATTGACGCTGGAAGGGCGCGTTTTCCGGCTGTCGCCCGGCGACTGCCTGCGCTACCGCCTGTTCGGCGCCTCCCGTTTCCATGTCCCCGGCGATGAGCCGGCCCATTACACGCTCGTTATCTGCAGGCCATAGCCATGATTGAATTGCAACAGTGGGACGCCGACGCGGCGCAAAGCGCCATGGCCGACCTGGCCGAGATGCTGCACGCCAGCGTGGCGCACGGCGCCAGCATCGGTTTTGTCATGCCTTTTACGCTGGAACAGGCGCGGGCGTTTTGGCAGGGGTTACTGCCGGCCCTGGCGCGGGGCGAGCGCGCGATGCTGGTGGCGCTCGAGAACGGTCGGCCGGTCGGCACCGTGCAGCTGCTGTTGGCGATGCCGGACAACGGCCGCCACCGGGCGGAAGTGGTCAAGCTGATGGTGCACCCGCAGGCGCGGCGGCAGGGCGTCGCCCGGCTGTTGATGCAGGAAGTGCAGGCGCTGGCGGCGCGCCATCGCCGCAGCCTGTTGGTACTGGACACCCTGAGCGGCAGCGCGGCGCAGGGATTGTACCGTCAATTGGGGTTCGAGGCGGCGGGCGACATCCCGCAATACGCCCGCGCCAGCGACGGCGGGGCGTTGGATGCCACCTGTTATATGTACAAACTGCTGTGAGGTTTAGCGCCCGCCCCAGGCGTTGATCGCCTGCTGGCGCACCTGCAGCTTCTGCTGCGGCGTCAGCTTGTTGTAGTCGCGGGCCAGCCCGCTTTCCCAATCGCCGTACATCGGGTTGGGCAGCACGATGAATTCAGTGCCGAATTTGCCCTGGTTCTCGCTGACGAACGCCCGGCGCTGCGCATTGTCCTTGTGGTAAGTCGCGGCGCCGAAGTCGTTCAGGTTGTCGCCGGCGTACACCACGATGTCATAGCCGGCTTGTTTGATGGCGTCGAAGCGCGCCTGCTTATTGGAGGTGTCGGTGCTGAGCAGTACGGTCTTTTCCGACATGCCGGTGAAACCGAGCTTCTGCATGTTGGCCACCGTGGCGGCGTATTCGCTCTGCTTGCGGTTCGACACGTAGAACATCGTCCCCTGATGGGTGTTAACGTAGCGGGCGAACGACACCGCGCCCGGTACCGCACCGGCCTGTTCGGCCTGCGTCCATTTGGCCCAGGTGGCGCCGTCGTACGGCTGGCCCTGCTGCGCCTGCCAGCCGGAGTAGGCGCTGTTGTCCAGCATGGTTTCATCCAGATCGACCACCACTGCCTTTTTACGGCCCGGCGCGGCCTTGGCCTGATCGAAGGCGCGCTGCGCGCTGTTGAACGCCTGATGTGCCAGCGCCCGGTATTCACCGGATTGTTGGAACCAGTTCACCGCCAGCACCGACTGATCCGCCAGCCGTTGCTGGGCCTGCGCATCGGTGTGCGGCGGCTGTGCGCACCCGGCCAGCGTCAGCAGCGCGACGCCGACCGCCGCGCCGAGGGTGAGTGTGCGTACCTGTTTTCCTGCCATCGTTATCTCTCTCTTTTTTATTGTGGGCTGTCCAGCAGCATATCCATCTCGAACTGACGCAGGGGATCCTGCCGCCAGCCAAGATGCGTAAAGAAGGGGGCCGCCACCTCGGGCACAAAGACGTTGGCGGTCAGCGGCAAAGGGGCGAACTGCGCTTGCAGGGCCGCGAGCAAGGTGCGGGCATGCCCCTGGCCGCGGTGCTGCGGCGGCACATAGATCAGGCGCAGCCAGCAGTGCTCGGCGCCGGGCATCACCACGGCGTAGGCTTGGCGATTGAGCGTATAGGCTTGCGGTTTGCCCGGCAGCTTGAACAGCGATTCGGGGGCGATCAGCCAGGGCAGGTCGGTGGCGCCCTCCGCCGTCAGACGATGGCTGACGGTCAGCGGATCGACCGCCTGCAGCGCCGCCGTGCCTGGCGGCACGTCCTTCGGCGCCTGATGGCCGGTCAGGGTGCGCACGATGCGCAGCCCGGCGCGATGATACAGCGCCAGTGCGGCTTCGTTGCCTTCAATCACTTCCAGCGACAGCCGACGGTCGCCGCGGCGGCGTGCATCCGCCACCAGCCGCTGCATCAGCGTTTTGCCCAGCCCCTGGCCGCGCATCTCCGGGCGCACGGAAAAGGCCGCAACCCGGCTGTGACGGCCGCGGCGGGCGATCAGCGCCACCGCCACCGGTTCATTGCGGTGGGTGACGATCAGGCTGTCATTCAGGCTGAGATCTTCGGCGCCGAAGCGGGCAGCGAAGGTCTGCCCATCGAGCACGAAACGCACGATGTAGTTTTCAAAACAGTGGCTGAGGATGTTTGCCAGTTCGTCGCTGCTGTAGCGCACGGCGTTGTGATAGTCGAAGCGTCCGTCGTTATGCATGGCTGATTCCGCTTGGGGAAAGCTATACATGTAGACCCGTTTGTTTTGCAAGGCAAGCGGGGGCATTCGTTGGCGGGAAAATAAAAACAAAAAAGCCGGACGCAGCCGCCCGGCGAAATAAAACTCTGGGTATCAAGTGACGCTAAAGTTTGCAGTGGTGGTTATTCATTCATCACATCAGAACTGGTAGGTCAGGGCGACGGCAATCACGTTGTCGTCTTTCAGACCCAGCTTGTTATTGCTGTCGAGCTGGTTGATTTTATAATCGACATAGGTCGACATGTTCTTGTTGAAATAGTAATACGCGCCGACATCGATATATTTCACCAGGTCGGCATCGCCGATGCCTTCAATATCTTTGCCTTTCTGCTGAACGTAGCCCAGCGATGGACGCAGGCCGAAATCGAACTGATATTGCGCAACCAGTTCCAGGCCTTCCGCTTTATTGGCGAAACCGCTGACGGAGGTGGAACGGTTATTGATGGTGGCGGTGCCGGAAATAGGCGCGATGTTGCGGCTTTCCGAGTAGGTGGCAGCCAGATAGACATCGTTGTTGTCGTATTTCAGACCGGCGGCCCAGATATCGGCCTTGTCGCCTTTGCCGAAGGTGCCCGCTTTCTGGCTGGCGGTACGGTTGGATGAGGCATAGGCGGCGCCCACGCTCAGGCCGTCGATGATTTCGTAGCTGGAGGAAAGGCCCCAACCGTCGCCGTTCGCCTTGCTGGCGGAGCGGCCGTCGTTTTCGTTCTTGCCCTGATACTGCACGGCGAATTTCAGGCCGTCGACCAGACCGAAGAAGTTGTTATTACGGTAGGTGGCAACGCCGTTGGTGCGGCCGTTCATGAAGTTGTCGGTTTTGACGTAAGCATCGTCGCCGAATTCAGGCAGCATATCCGTCCAGGCGCCGACGTCGTAAATAATGCCGTAGTTGCGACCGTAGTCGAAAGAACCGAAGTCCTTATATTTCAGACCGGCGAAGCCCAGGCGCGTTTTAGTGTCTTTGGTGCCGTCGGATTCAGAATGGTTAGCGGCGATCTGATATTCCCACTGGCCGTAACCTGTCAGCATGTCATTAATCTGGGTCGCGCCTTTAAAGCCGATACGGACGTAGGTTTTATCACCGTCGTTGCCGGCATCATCGGAGAAATAATGCAGGGCTTTCACACGACCGTAAAAATCGAGTTTGTTGCCGTCTTTATTGTAGATTTCTGCTGCCTGTGCCGCTTGCGCAAGTAAAAGTGCCGGAATAATAACGGCCAGAAGATTACGTTTCATGAGTTACCCTGCTTTATTCGATTGAAAGACGCTTATCATCAGTTGCATTGCTGTTTTACTGTGCCGCCTGATTGTTTGCGGCGGAGAATTTTTACCGTAGTAATGTGATCTATTTATGACAAAAAATTCATTTTCATGTCGAACGATTAAAAAAGTCGCGCAAAGGGTGAATTTTTTCTTCAGCCGATGGTCGGCGGCTGGTCTACAGTTACCGATACCTTGTTCCGCAGTGGGAGGAATCATGCACGATACTTATACGTTGTTCGGTACGCAGGGTTGCGGCTCGACGATTGTGGCCGCCGCGTTGGCGTTGACCGCTTTCCCCTGGGGTTATGAGGAAGTGGACTACGCGCAGGACGGCCCGGAACGCGATCGCCTGCTGGCGCTGAACCCGCTGGGCCAGGTGCCCACCTTAGTGTTGCCCAATGACGAAGTGATGACGGAGAGTGCGGCGATTATCCTGCTGCTGCACGATCGTGCACCGCATGCCGAGCTGGCGCCGCCCGGCGGTTCGCCGCTGTTGCCGCGTTTTCTGCGCTGGCTGCTGTTCATCAACGCGGAGATTTACCCCACCTTCACCTATGCCGACCATCCGCAGCGCTGGCAGCCGCAGGCGGCGGGGGCGGAACAGCTGAAAAATGCGGTAATGACTTATCGTGAGCGTTTATTGCAGCAGCTGAACGCCGCCGCTGGTGCAGCGGGCCCGTGGTTTCTCGGCAAGAGCTTCAGCGCGTTGGATCTGTACGTGGCGGTGATGTGTAACTGGCGGCCGGGCCGCGCGTGGTTCCGGCAACACTGTCCGCGGCTGTACGCCATCGCCGAACGGGTGGAACAGCGGCCGGAGCTGAATGCGCTGCTGAGCGCTCAGTTCGACGGCGTTGCCCCGTTGGAATCGTGAAATCTCCCCGCCGCCCGGCGGGGAACCCTCCTGTTTTTCTGAACCGAGACTGCCGAAAATCCCGATTTTCACTCGCCGTGGCGGCGGGTAGCGTAAGGCTATCCGCAACTGACAGGAGAGTGTGATGCCATCAGAATCCCAGGCCGGGCAACAGGCGTTCGGCGATATTGCCCCCAAGCTGGCGCAGCTCAGCGACCGCGTTTTGTTTGACGATATTTGGCAGCGGCCGGCGCTGAGCCCGCGCGAGCGTAGCCTGATTACCGTCGCCGCGTTGGTAGCGCTCAACCGCGTGGAACAGCTGCCGTTTCACCTGCAGCTGGCGCAGCGCAACGGCGTGACGCGTCAGCAGCTGGCCGAGCTCATCACCCATCTGGCGTTCTACGCCGGCTGGCCCGCGGCGGCGTCGGCCGTGGCGCGCCTGCGCGAGCTGGAACAGGAGGCCCACCATGCCGTTTAGCCGTATCGCCCTGCATCAGGGCAAGTCCGCCGACTATCTGCAAACCTTGTCCGACAGCCTGCATCAGGCGCTGGTGGAGGCCTTTGAGGTGCCGCCGACGGATAAATTTCAGGTGATCGATCAATACCGCCCCGGTGAGCTTATCTACGATCGCGATTATCTCGGCGGGCCGCGCAGCGCGGATTTCGTGCTGTTTTACATCACCGCCGGGCGGCCGCGCGACACCGATACCAAGCGGCGTTTCTACCGGCGGCTGGCGGCGCTGCTGGCGGAGAACCTGCGGCTGCGCCCCGAGGATGTGATGGTGGTGATCACCACCACCCAGTTGGATGAGTGGTCATTCAGCGCCGGGCGCGCCTCGATGATCGATCCGCAGGCGTAACTCGGGCTGACGTCGCCGGCGGTCTGTGGGACAATAGCGCCATCATTTCGTTTAGATAAGAGTTGAATGGCGCTCTCCTCCGCAGTTAAAGATCAGATTGGCCAGTGGTACAAAGCCCTGCAGCAGCAAATACCGGATTTCATTTCCCGTGCGCCCCAGCGACAGATGATCGCCGAGGTGGCGAAGACGTTGGCCGGTGACTACCCGCGCCATCTGGCGATCGAGGCGCCGACCGGCGTCGGTAAAACGCTGTCTTATCTGATCCCGGGCATCGCCGTCGGGCGGGCGGAGAGCAAACCGCTGGTGGTCAGCACCGCCAACGTGGCGCTGCAGGACCAGATCTACAGCAAAGATTTGCCGCTGCTGAAGAAGATTATCCCCGATCTGAAATTTACCGGCGCCTTTGGCCGTGGGCGCTACGTGTGCCCGCGCAACCTGGCGGCGATGAGCACCGACGTCAGTCAACAGGGCGATCTGACGCTGTTCCTCGACGACGAGCTGGCGCCGTCCAGCGGCGAAGAGCAGGCGCTGTGCCAGAAGCTGACCAAGGCGCTGGCTCGCTTCGAGTGGGATGGGTTGCGCGATCACTATCAACAAAGCATCGACGATCCGCTGTGGGCCAAGCTGAGCACCGACAAGGCCAACTGTCTGGGGCGCAACTGCCACTACATTCGCGAATGCCCGTTCTATATCGCTCGCAAAGAGATCGAGAGCGCCGACGTGGTGGTGGCCAACCACGCTCTGGTGATGGCGGCGCTGGAGACGGAGTCGGTGCTGCCGAACCCGAAAGAGCTGCTGCTGGTGCTGGACGAAGGCCACCATTTGCCTGAGGTGGCGCGCGACGCGTTGGAGATCGACGGGGAAATTACCGCGCTGTCGACCAACCTGCAGCTGGACATGATCGTGCGCCAGGTCGAGCAGTGCATGACGCAGTACCGGCCGAAGAATCCGCCGGGGCTGGCCAACAGCGAGCGGCTGAAGAACCATTGTGAGGAGCTGCGCGAGCTGGTGCAGATCTTCGAGCATCAGGTCAGCGCCTACCTGCCCGGCGACAGCGTGGCGGCCGAGCACCGTTTTGAAATGGGCGAGCTGCCGGCGGAGATGGTGGAGAGCTGTGCGCGGCTGTTCAAACTGACCGATGCGCTGCGCGGGCTGGCGGAGTTCGTGCTTAACGATCTCACCGAGCAGACCGGCAAGCACGACATCGTGCGTCTGCACCGGTCGATCATTCAGATGAGTCGCACGCTGGGCTATCTGGAAGCGATGAGCAAGCTGTGGCGGCTGGCGGCGCTCGACAAGTCGTCCAACGCGCCGATCTCCAAATGGGTCACGCGCGAGCTGCGCGATAACGTTACCCATCTCTACCTGCACTGCGTCGGGATTCGCGTCAGCGACCAGTTGGAGAAGCTGCTGTGGCGCAAGGTGCCGCACGTGGTGGTGACCTCGGCCACGCTGCGTTCGCTGAACAGCTTCGCGCGCTTGCAGGAGATGAGCGGGTTGAGCGAGAAGGCCGGCGATCGCTTTGAAACGCTCTCTTCGCCGTTCAATCACGTCGAACAGGGCAAGATTGTCATTCCGCAGATGCGCTACGAACCGGCGCTCGCCAACGAGGCGGAGCACCTCGAGGAGATGGCGCGATGTTTTCGCGCCGAGCAGGCGAGCGGCAAGCACAAAGGCATGCTGATCCTGTTCAGCAGCCACCGGGCGATGCAGACTTTCCTCAGCTACGTGACCGATCTGCGGCTGATGCTGCTGGTGCAGGGCGACCAGCCGCGCTACCGGCTGGTGGAAGAGCACCGCAAGCGGGTGGAGAAGGGCGTCGCCAGCGTGCTGATGGGGCTGCAATCGTTCGCCGAAGGGCTGGATCTGAAAGGCGAGCTGCTGACCCAGGTACACATTCACAAAATTGCGTTCCCGCCGATCGACAGCCCGGTGATCATTACCGAAGGCGAGTGGCTGAAATCGCTGAAGCGCTATCCGTTCGAAGTGCAGAGCCTGCCGAGCGCCTCGTTCAACCTGATCCAGCAGGTCGGCCGCCTGATCCGCAGCAACCAATGCTACGGCGAGATCCTGATCTACGACCGCCGGCTGTTGACCAAAAACTACGGTTTGCGGCTGTTGGCGTCGCTGCCGGTGTTCCCGATCGAGCAGCGCGCGGTGCCGGAGGCCGACAAGGCGCATCTGGCGGCGCTGAAATCCGCCGCCGACGCGGCCAAAAAAGAGAAGAAGCGCGGCAACCCGTTTGCCCGCAAGCGGCGGCGTTAATCAGAGCAGCGGCGGCAGGCGGCGTTTGACCGGCGTGGTTTTTACGATCGAGGTGTTGCTCTGCGCATGCTCGGCCAGCCGATCGAGGGTGTGGTCGAGCTGTTCCATCGAGTGCGCCACCAGCCGCACGATAAAGCAGTCTTCGCCGGTCACCTTATCGCATTCGACCACTTCCGGGATCGCCTGAATCAGCTGCTCGACCTTCTTCAGCATGCCCGGCAGCGGCTTGATGCGCACCAGCGACTCGAAGGCGTAGCCCACCGCCTGCAGATTGATGTTCAGGGTATAGCCCTGGATCACGCCGTTTTCTTCCAGCCGCCTCAGCCTTTCCGAGGTGCTCGGCGACGACAGCCCCACCTGCGCGCTCAGCGTCTTCAACGATGCGCGCGCATCTTCCGCCAGAATGGTCAGGATTTGGCGATCGATATCATCCATAACGCCTCCGTTAGGTATTTTCTTTACTATAGCTGCGAGAAAAAGGCAGTTAAGCATATCTGCCTTTTTTATGCTATGGAAAGCCGCCCTGCAAAGCCGCAAGCTATGTCTCTGGGCAAGCTTCGAGGAACGCAGAATGAATGCAGAGATAAAACGCGGATCGCTGGAGATGACGGCGGCGATGCTGATTTCCGGCTCCATCGGCTGGTTTGTGCTGATGTCCGGCCAGCCGGTTATCAACGTGGTGTTTTGGCGCTGCGCGGTGGGGGCGCTGGTGCTGCTGGCGGTGTGCGGCGTATTGGGGCAGCTGCGACGCGATGCGCTGACGCGCGCCACGCTGCTGCTGGCGATCGCCGGTGGCGTCGCGCTGGTGATCAACTGGCTGCTGCTGTTTGCCGCCTATTCCTATGCCTCTATTTCCATCGCCACGGCGGTGTACAACACTCAGCCGTTTATGCTGGTGGGCCTGGGGGCGCTGTTTCTGGGGGAACGGCTGACCGCCCGCAAACTGCTGTGGCTGGGGTTGGCGTTCGGCGGCATGATGCTGGTGGTGCTGGCGCAGCCGCGGCAGACGGGGGAGCAGAGCCATTATTTGACGGGCATTGCGCTGGCGCTCGGTGCGGCGTTTTTCTACGCCCTGATGGCGCTGGCGGCCAAGCGGTTGAAGGGCACGCCGCCGCATCTTATTGCGCTGATCCAGGTGACGGTGGGGGCGGTGATGCTGTTGCCGTTGGTGAATTTCCACGTTTCGGCCAGCGTTGAGCAGTGGGGCATGCTGGCGACGCTCGGCGTGCTGCATACCGGCCTGATGTATGTGTTGATGTACGGCGCGCTGCAGAAGCTGCCCACCAACCTGATCGGCTCGCTGTCGTTCATCTACCCGATCGCCGCCATGCTGGTGGATCGCCTGGCGTTTGGCCACCGCCTGTCTGCATGGCAGCTGCTGGGCGCAGCGATCATTCTGCTGGCGGCGGCGGGCATGAACCTGCTGGGCGAGCGGCGAGCGCGACTGCTGCCGGCCTCGGACGGCCGGCGCGCCGGCTGATGCTCAGGCCGGGTGCTTCAACCGGCGCCATAAGGTGGTGCGGCTGATCCCGAGCAACCGGGCGGCGGCGGCGTGGTCCCCCCCGCATCGCGCCAGCGCTTCATGAGCGGAGACGGGCACCGCCGGCGCCTCGGGCGGCGTGGCCGTCGCCAGCTCCGGCAGCAGCCATCTCAGCGTCTCGCCGCTCGGCGCTGCGCCGGTGCTCAACATCAGCGCCACCCGTTCCATCATGTTGCGCAGTTCGCGCAGGTTGCCAGGCCAGGCGTAATGACTCAGCGCGGCGTAACAGCCGGCCAGGGCGGCGCGCAGCGGCGCCGTCAGCGGCACGTCGAGCGCTGCCAGCGACTGTTTCAGAAAGTGCTCCGCCAGCATCGCGATATCGTCGCCGCGCGCGCGCAGCGGCGGTAGCTGCAGCCGCAGGGCGCTCAGGCGGTAGAACAGATCGGCGCGAAAGTCGCCCCGTTGAATCGCCTGCTCCAGGTGGTTGTGGGTGGCGCTGATGACGCGAAAGTCGACCGTTACCGGCTGTTGCCCGCCCACCCGGGTGATGGTTTTCTCTTCCAGCGCGCGCAGCAGTCGCGTTTGCAGGTGCAGCGGCATCTCGCCGATCTCATCCAGAAACAGGGTGCCACCGTTGGCGGTTTCCAGCAGCCCGCGTCGGCCGCCGCGCCGTGAGCCGGTGAAGGCGCCTTCCTCATAGCCGAACAGTTCCGCCTCCAGCAGCGATTCGGCGATGGCGCCGCAGTTAATGGCGACGAACGGCGGCGTCGCCCCCCTGGACGGTGCGCCGCGCCGGGAAAAGTATTCCCGGTGGATCGCCTGCGCCGCCAGCTCCTTGCCGGTGCCGGTTTCTCCTTCAATTAATACCGCCGCCGGCGAGCGGGCGTACAGCATGATGGTGCGCCGCGTTTGCTCCATCTGCGGGGACTCACCCTGCAAATCGCCCAGCCCGTAGCGCGGCTGCAGGGTATTGCGCGCGGCGTAATCGCCGCCGCGTTTGCCGCCCAGCATCAGGCGCGTCACGTCCAGCGCATCGCTGAAGGCGGCGCGCAGGGTGGCGGCGGAATAGAGGAAAATGGCGGTGAGCCCGGCCTCTTCCGCCAGATCGCTGATGAGGCCGGCGCCGACCACGGCCTGAATGCCGGCGGCTTTCAGCTCGGCGATCTGGCCGCGCGCATCCTCTTCGGTGACGTAGCTGCGCTGCTCCAGCGGCAGATCGAAGGTCTGCTGGAACTCCAGCAGTGCGGGCAGAGGGGTCTTATAGGTGATGACGCCGATCCGATCGGCGGTTCTGCGCGCCTTGCTCAGCGCCTGCAGCAGGTCGAAACCGCCGGGCTTGACCAGGATGACCGGCACCGACAGGCGGCTTTTCAGGTAGGCACCGTTGGAGCCGGCGGCGATGATGGCGTCGCACGGTTCGGTCGCCAGGCGGGCGCGGATGTGCTGCACCGCCTCCTCGAAGCCGAGACGGATCGGGATGATGGTTGCCAGATGGTCGAACTCGAGGCTGATGTCCCGGAACAGATCGAACAGGCGGGTGATGGAGACGGTCCAGATGACCGGTTTGTCCGGCGTGCGGGGCGGCGTGATGTGATCGCTCATGATGAGTTACCGAATGAAAGTGGCTGCATTATACCCGTCATACTTGAAGCCGCCTCTTTGTTGGCTGCGCCTGTGCGCCCCAGTCACAGAGTTGTCTATGTTCCTGGGGGCTTACAGGCTTGCCGCCTTGATGCAGCTCCAATTATTTAGGGTATAGGTGTAGCCCGGTTTCAGTTATGTTTCAAATTTACTGTGTGAAACAACGATTGAAACGTTAACTGAAACGTTTTTTATCCCTTTGCCAGGCCAATGGCGCTGAATATGTTGTAACTCACTTATTTTTATCGTTTTTAATTCTTCCCCCACCGAAGTGCAACCTGGCCCGCTCCTTGCTCTGTCTGTTTCATCTGCCTAATCGGAGAAAACGACATGACGCTGCGCTCACCCGGGCTCGCCTTTCGTCAGGCCCTGAGTAAAGAAAAACCCCTGCAAATCGCCGGCGCGATCAACGCCAACCATGCGCTGCTGGCCCAGCGGGCCGGATTCCAGGCCATCTACCTTTCCGGCGGCGGCGTGGCGGCCGGTTCGCTGGGGTTGCCGGACCTGGGCATTTCGACGCTGGACGATGTGTTGACCGATATCCGCCGCATCACCGACGTCTGCCCGCTGCCGCTGCTGGTGGATGTCGACAGCGGTTTCGGCGCTTCGGCGTTCAACGTCGCCCGCACGGTGCGCTCGGTGAGCAAGGCCGGGGCGGCGGCGCTGCATATCGAAGATCAGGTCGGCGCCAAGCGCTGCGGCCATCGGCCTAATAAGGCCATCGTCTCCACCGAAGAGATGGTGGATCGCATCAAGGCGGCGGTGGATGCGCGCAGCGATCCGGACTTCGTGATCATGGCGCGCACCGACGCGCTGGCGGTGGAGGGGCTGGAGGCGGCCATCGAGCGCGCTCAGGCTTACGTAGCGGCCGGGGCCGACATGCTGTTCCCGGAAGCGATCACCGAGCTGGGCATGTACCGCCGCTTTGCCGAGGCGACGCAGGTGCCAATCCTTGCCAACATTACCGAATTCGGCGCGACGCCGCTGTTTACGACCGAGGAGCTGCGCAGCGCCCAGGTGGATATGGCGCTGTATCCGCTGTCGGCCTTCCGGGCGATGAACCGGGCGGCGGAGCGGGTGTACCGCGCTTTGCGCGAGGAGGGCACGCAGAAAAGCGTCATCGACACCATGCAGACCCGCAACGAGCTGTATGAAAGCATCAACTACTATTTGTTTGAAGAGAAACTCGACGCCCTGTTTGCTCGCCAGCGCGACGAATAGGCGCTATTCACGCAGAAGCCAAATGAGGACAGTATGAGCCAAGCGATCCCCCCGCAAAGCCCGACTGGCGTTAAGCCGAAAAAATCCGTGGCGTTATCCGGCGTGCCCGCCGGGAATACCGCGCTGTGTTCCGTAGGGCGCAGCGGCAACGATCTGCACTACCGTGGTTACGACATCCTCGACCTCGCGCGCCACTGCGAGTTTGAAGAGGTCGCCCACCTGCTGATCCACGGCAAGTTGCCCAACCGCGACGAGCTGCAGGCCTATAAACACCGTCTCAAAGCGCTGCGCGGCCTGCCCGCCAGCGTGCGCACGGTGCTGGAGGCGCTGCCGGCGGCGTCTCACCCGATGGACGTGATGCGCACCGGCGTTTCGGCCCTCGGCTGCACGCTGCCGGAAAAAGAGCAGCACGGCGCGGCCGGCGCACGTGATATCGCCGATCGGCTGCTGGCATCGTTGGGATCGATGCTGCTGTATTGGTATCACTACAGCCACAACGGCGAGCGCATTCAGCCGGAGACCGACGACGATTCCATCGGCGGCCACTTTCTGCACCTGCTGCACGGCGAGGCGCCTTCCGCCAGTTGGGAGCAGGCGATGCACGCGTCATTGATCCTGTACGCCGAGCATGAATTCAACGCCTCGACCTTCGCCGGCCGGGTGATCGCCGGCACCGGATCCGACGTCTATTCGGCGATCGTTGGCGCCATTGGCGCGCTGCGCGGGCCGAAGCACGGCGGCGCCAACGAGGTGTCGCTGGAGATCCAGCAACGCTATGAAACGCCGGACGAAGCGGAAGCCGACATTCGCCGCCGCATCGACAACAAAGAGGTGGTGATTGGCTTCGGGCACCCGGTGTACACCGTCTCCGATCCGCGCCATCAGGTGATCAAAGAGATCGCGCTGCGCCTGTCGCAGGAAGCGGGCGCGATGAAGCTGTATGACATCGCCGATCGGCTGGAAAGCGTGATGCACGACACCAAAAACATGTTCCCCAACCTCGACTGGTTCTCGGCGGTGTCTTACCACCAGCTGGGGGTGCCCACCGAAATGTTCACGCCGCTGTTCGTCATGGCGCGGGTGAGCGGCTGGTCGGCGCACATCATCGAGCAACGGCAGGACAACAAAATCATTCGCCCGTCCGCCAACTATACCGGGCCGGAAGCGCGGGCGTTCGTACCGCTGGATCAGCGCTGAGCGCTGAGCGCCGATCGTTATCGTGTCATTTTCACTCTGGAGCCTTTGGGAATCATGATGCTTGAGTCTGCCAATACCCGCCGTCCGCCGTTCGATCGCGAAATGGTCGATATCGTCGATTATGTGATGAAAGAGGCCGTCGATACCCCGGCGGCGTACCGCACCGCTCACTATTGCCTGCTCGATACCCTCGGCTGCGGGCTGGAGGCGCTGAGCTATCCGGCCTGCAAAAAACTGATGGGGCCGGTGGTGCCGGGCGCCGAGGTGCTGAACGGCAGCCGGGTGCCCGGCACCCGTTTCCAGCTGGATCCGGTGCAGGCGGCGTTCAATATCGGCGCCATGATCCGCTGGCTCGACTTCAACGACACCTGGCTGGCGGCGGAGTGGGGCCACCCGTCGGATAACCTGGGCGGGATCCTGGCGGTGGCCGACTGGCTCTCGCGCCAGGCGGTGGCGGCAGGCAAGGCGCCGCTGACCATGCGGCAGGTGATGATCGCCATGATCAAGGCGCATGAGATCCAGGGCTGTCTGGCGCTGGAAAACGCCTTCAACCGGGTGGGACTGGATCACGTGCTGCTGGTGAAGGTGGCGTCCACCGCGGTGGTGGCACAGCTGCTCGGCCTGAACCGCGAGGAGATCCTGAATGCGGTGTCGCTGGCGTGGGTGGACGGGCAGTCGCTGCGTACCTATCGCCATGCGCCGAACGCCGGCACCCGCAAATCCTGGGCGGCGGGGGATGCAACCGCCCGCGCGGTACGGCTGGCGCTGATGGCCGCCACCGGCGAAATGGGCTACCCCTCGGCGTTGACGGCGCCGACCTGGGGGTTTTACGACGTTTCTTTCAACGGCAAGCCTTTCCGCTTCCAGCGGCCGTACGGCGCGTATGTGATGGAGAACGTGCTGTTTAAAATTTCGTTCCCGGCGGAGTTCCATGCCCAGACCGCCGTGGAGGCGGCCATGACGCTGCACCGCCAGATGCAGGCCGCCGGCAAAACCGCCGCCGACATCGCCAGGGTGAGCATCCGCACCCACGAGGCCTGCCTGCGCATTATCGACAAGCAGGGGCCGCTGGATAACCCGGCGGATCGCGATCACTGCATTCAGTATATGGTGGCGATCCCGCTGCTGTTCGGCCGGCTGACGGCGGGGGACTACGAGGATCGGGTGGCCGAGGATCCGCGCATCGACGCATTGCGCGGCAAGATCCATTGCCACGAAGATCCCGCCTTCACCCACGATTATCACGATCCGGAAAAACGCTCGATCGCCAATGCGCTGACGGTGGAGTTCGCCGACGGCAGCCGTCTGGATGAGGTGGCCGTGGAGTACCCCATCGGCCATGCGCGGCGGCGCGAAGAGGGTATCCCGCTGCTGATCGAGAAGTTCAAAATCAACCTGGCGCGCCAGTTTCCGGCCCGGCAGCAGCAGCGCATTCTCGAGGTGTCGCTGGACCGGCAGCGGTTGGCGCAGATGCCGGTCAACGAGTACCTCGATTTGTGGGTGATCTGAGGTAAGCGGCGCTGACAAGCTATGTCGGCGTCGCTATGATGGACGCTCCATTCCCGTCCGTCTTCTTATCAGGTGATTCATGATTGATGCCGCAACGCTGTTGTTGTTTTCCGGTGCCTGCGTGGCGCTGGCGCTGACCCCCGGCCCGGATATGCTGCTGATCGCTTCGCGCAGCGTCAGCCAGGGGCGGCGTGCCGGTTTCGCTTCGTTGGCGGGTATTCAGCTCGGTACTTACTGCCACGCGCTGGCGGCGGCGCTGGGGTTGTCGCAACTGTTCGTTGCGGTGCCGCTGGCTTACGATGCGGTGAGAATGTTGGGCGCCGCCTATCTGCTCTACCTGGCGTGGAAAACGCTGCGATCCGGCAGCAGTCTGCAGGCTTCCTCCGGGTTGCAGGCGGTGCCGACCGCGCGCATTTTCCGTCAGGGACTGTTCACCAACATCCTCAACCCGAAAATGGCGCTGTTCGTGCTGGCGCTGTTCCCGCAGTTTATCGATCCGCGCGCCGGCTCGGTGGTCGTGCAGATGCTGGCGCTGGCGACGGTGCTGAATCTGGTGGGGTTGCTGATTAACGGCGGGGTGATCCTGGCGGTCAGCGGCATGAAAAGCCGCTTTGCCGGCCGCCGTTAATCAGCGCCCGCTGGCCGAACTACCTGCTGAGCGGGGTGTTCGCCGGGCTGGCCTGCAAACTCATTTTCGACAGCCGTCGTTAACCCTCGCGCAGCAGCGCTTCAAACGCCGCGCTGGCCGGTTCGTCCGGCAGCGCGCTGTACATCACCAGCCGCAGGTGATTCTCTTCGTCGACGATAAAAGAGGCGTGGTCAAAGGTGACCGGGCCGATCTCCGGGACGATGAAGCTGCGTCGCCCCTGGCAGCGCCCGTGGATATCGTGCTGCCGCCAGAGCCGGCGGAACGGCGGCGACACCCGCTCCAGCGCCTGTACCCGTTGGCGCATCACCTCATCCTCCGGCGCACGGGCATAGTCGCGGCGGAAGCTGGCCAGGATCTGCGGCGCCTGCGCCTGCCACTCCAGCAGGCGTTCATTAAGCTGCGGATCGGCAAACAGCATCCACAGCATGTTGCGCTCTTCCGTCGGACGTTCGTCGATGGCGAACAGCCGCTGCGCCGCCGGATTCCAGGCGATGATGTCCCAACTCAGGTTCATGACGTAAGCCGGCCGCAGCGTCAGATCGTCCAGCAGGCGCCGCACCAGCGGCGAGACCTGGCACCACTGATGGCCGACCGGCACCGGCGGGCGCTGATGCGCTAATAAAAACAGGTGGTAGCGGCCGGCGGCGTCGAGCTGCAGCACCCGCGCCAGGTTTTCCAAAAATGCCACCGACGCATTGATTTCCCTGCCTTGTTCCAGCCAGGTGTACCAGGTGAGGCCGACGCCGGCCAGCGCCGCGACCTCCTCGCGCCGTAATCCCGGCGTGCGGCGGCGGCTGCCGCTCGGCAAACCGACCGCCTCCGGCGACAGCTGTTCTCGTTTTTGCCGCAGAAAGTCCGCCAGTTCGTGGCGGGTGCGTTCGAGGGTGCGTGGGGGCATGGCGGCCGTCCTGTTGCTGTTAGTAATAGTATAAATGGCTATATAGTAACAGTTTAAACCCTGTTCCATACTGCGGCCATCATAATCTCTGGAGGTGGTATGGAACATTCATTATCTCGTGAGCGGCGAGGGCTGCCCGGCCTGCCGGTGCTGCTGTTGGGCGGGTTCGTCACGGTGTTCGATCTGTTTGTGGTCAACGTGGCGGCGCCGGTGATCCAGCGGCAGTTCGCCGCCGATTTCGCCGGGGTCGGTTTGATCGTCGCCGGTTATGAGTTGGCGTTTGGGGTGCTGCTGATCGCCGGTGGGCGTCTGGGCGATCGCTTCGGACGTCGGCGTCTGTTCAGCCTCGGCATGCTGGGATTCACGCTGAGTTCTCTGCTGTGCGGGTTGGCGGGATCGCTCAGCCTGTTGATCGCCGCGCGTATTCTGCAGGGGGCGACGGCGGCGTTGCTGTTTCCGCAAATTTACGCCTTGATGCGGGTGCTGTACGCGCCGCAACAGCGGCGGCGCGCTTTCGCCTGGCTGGGCATGACGCTAGGGTTGGCGGCGATCTTTGGCCAGATCCTCGGCGGATTTATCATCGAGGCTAACCTGTTCGGCAGCGGCTGGCGCATGATCTTTTTGATCAATTTGCCGATCGGCGCACTGGCGCTGTGGGCGGCGCGGTGCATTCCCGAATCGCGGGTGGCGCAGGCGCAGCGGTTGGACGGCGTTGGCCTGTGGCTGGCGGCGACCGGCCTGTCGCTGTTGCTGCTGCCGCTGCTGGAGGGGCCGGCGCGCGGCTGGCCGTGGTGGATAGCGCCGATGTTGGCGTTAGCGATGCTGACGCTGTGGGGCTTCCTGCGTTGGGAGCGCCGTCTGGCGCAGCGCGGTGATGATGCGGTGCTCGATCCGGCGCTGTTCCATCAGGCGGGCTTCGCACCGGGTATGGCGGTGGTGCTGGCGATTTATGCCACCGCCTCCTCGTTTTTCTTGTGTTTCGCACTGCTGCTGCAGGCGGGGGCGGGGCTGACGCCTTTTCAGGCGGGCAGTCTGTTCGCCCCGGCCAGTGCGGCCTTCATGCTGGCCTCGATGTTGGCGCCCCGGTTAGCGCTGCGTTGGGGTAATGGCGTACTGAGCGTGGGCGTGGCGATTTACGCCGCCGGGTTGGCGCTATTGATGGCGCAGGCGCTGTGGGGTGAGGCGCTGGCGCATCCGCTGCGGCTGCTGCCGGGGTTAGTGGTGCTGGGGTTCGGTCAGGCGCTGAGCATGACGCCGCTGCTGAATCTGGTGCTCGGTTTGGCGCCGGAGCGGCAGGCGGGCATGGCGGCGGGTCTGGTTGCCACCGTGCAGCAGGTGGGGGGCGCGCTGGGCATCGTGGTCAGCGGCGTCGGTTTTGTGCCGCTGTTGGCGAGCGGCGGCGCAGCGGAGCGCTATGCCCAGGCCTTTGCCGGCGCGATGCTCTGTAATTTGGTGGCGATGGGCATTGCCCTGCTGTTGTTAAACCGGATCACTCGAAATACTCAGAAAGCGGATCTTAAGTAGGCCGCCGGCAGGTGCTTTACTGTCGTCATCATGAGAGAGCGTAAGGAGCCACACTGATGTTTCAACCCGCCGCATTTCGCGAAGACGATCTGGATGCCCAACTGGCGCTGGTGCGCGCCCACCCGTTGGGGCTATTGGTCAGCCACGGCGAACAGGGATTGACGGCCGATCCGCTGCCGTTTCTGGCCGATGTCGAACAGGGGAAAATCCGGCTGCGGGCGCACCTGTCGCGTGCCAACGCGCACTGGCGGCGGCTGCAGCATGCGGCGGAATGCCTGGTAATTTTTCAGGGCGTGGAAGGTTATGTGTCGCCCGGCTGGTACCCGAGCAAGCGCCAGACCGGCAAGGTGGTGCCGACCTGGAATTACAGCATGGTGCAGCTGTATGGCGTACCGACGGTGATGGACGACCCGGCCTGGCTGCGCCGCCAACTGATCGATCTGACCGCGCAGCAGGAAGGGCGCCGCCCGGCGCCCTGGCGGCTCGATGATGCGCCGGCCAACTACATCGCCGCGCAGCTTAAAGGCATTGTCGGTATCGAGATCGCCGTCACCCGGCGCGAAGGCAAATGGAAGATGAGCCAAAACCGCAGCGCCGACGATGCAGATGGGGTGATCGCCGGGCTGCGCGAGGGCGATGACGCGCAGCGGCGGTTGGCGGCGGAGGTTGAGCGGCGGCGCGGATAGGGTATGCTAACCGAAGAGTGAGCTGAGGGAACCTTCGGATGGATTACACCAAAATTATCAAAGAAATAGGCCGCGGCAAAAATCATGCGCGCGACCTGGACCGGCAGACCGCCTTTGAGCTGTATCAGGCGATGCTGGCCGGGGAGGTCCCCGAGCTGGAGCTGGGCGGCATTCTGATCGCGCTGCGCATCAAGGGCGAAGCCGAAGAGGAGATGCTGGGCTTTTATCAGGCGATGCAGCAGCAGGTCTTGCCGCTGCAGGCGCCGCAGGGGCGGCCGCTGCCGGTGGTGCTGCCGAGCTACAACGGCGCGCGCAAGCAGGCCAACCTGACGCCGTTGCTGGCGCTGCTGCTCGCGAAAGTGGGCCTGCCGGTGGTGGTGCACGGTATTCTGGACGACAGCACCCGCGTGACCAGCGCCGAGATTTTCCATGCCCTGGGGCTGCCGTGGTCGGAACAGGCCGCGCATGCCCAGCAGCGCCTCGATAACGGCGAGGCAGTATTCATGCCGATTTCCGCGCTGTCGGCGCCGCTGGCGCGGCAGCTCGGGTTGCGTTGGCGCATGGGGGTGCGCAACAGCGCCCATACGCTGGCCAAGCTGGCGACGCCGTTCGGCGAACAGGATGCGCTGCGCCTCGCCAGCGTCTCTCACCCGGAGTATGTTGGCCGGGTGGCGTCGTTTTTCCGCCAGATCGGCGCCCGCGGGCTGTTGATGCACGGCACGGAAGGCGAAGCCTACGCCAACCCGCTGCGCTGCCCGCAGATTCATTATATTGCCGGCGGCGAACAGCGCGTATTGCTGGAGCGCACCTTGCAGGATGAAACGCCGGCATTGCCGGCGGCGAAAGACGCGGAAACCACCGCGCGCTGGACCGAGCGCTGCCTGGCGGGCGAGGTGGCGATCCCGCAGGCCATCCAGCGGCAGGTCGCCTGTTGTCTGGTGGCCGCCGGCGAGAGCGAGACGCTCGAGCAGGGGCTGCAGCGGCTGCGTCAGGCCTAAGCGCGACTATACTGGGATATTTCCTCATCGGCTGAGAAGGACGGTTATGCAACAGGCTCTCGATTACTTCAATCAATTGAACCAGGATTACCTCGACGTTCACCGCGCCAAAGAAGAGCTGTTCTGGCAAAACTACATGGGCACCGGCGGTGAAGACGTGTCGGCGCGCTTTTCCGCCGCGGAAAGCGCCTATAAGCACTTTATCGCCGAACCGCGCCGGCTGGCCGAGATCCGCAATCTGCTGGCCGGATTGGAAACGCTGCCGCAGGAGGCGCAGCGCGATGCGCTGATCCACGGCCTGCAAGGCTGGCTGCGTTTCTTCGACTGTAACGCCATCGAAGATCCGCAGGCGCAGGCGTTGTTGGATCAGATTATCCACGCCGAATCCGATCTCTACTCGCGCCGCAAGGGCTACCAGGTCACGCACCTGAACGCCGAGGGCCAGCGGGTGGCGGCTTCGCTCGGCGAGCTGCTGACCAACCAGGCGACCAACCCGAACGAAGACTATCGCCGCAGCTCGCAGCAGGCGCTGCGCGATCTGGAGCAATGGCTGCTGCATAACGGCCTGCCGGAGCTGATTGGCCTGCGCAACCGCTTTGCGCGCCAGATGGGCTATCGCAACTATTTCGACTACAAGGTGAACAAAACCGAGCGCATGACGCCGGAGCAGCTGTTCGCCATTCTGGATCGTTTCGAGCGGGAAACCCGCGAGGCCAACGCGCGTAGCCTGCAACAGCTGGCGGCCGACAAGGGCAGCCAGGCGCTGGAGCCGTGGAACGTGCGCTTCGCCAGCGCCGGCGACGTCACCCGTCAACTGGATCCTTACTTCCCGTTTTCTCGTTCGCTGGAACGCTGGGTCGACAGCTTCAAACGCCTGCACATCGGCTTTGGCGGCGCCGAGATGAATCTCGATCTGCTGGTGCGCAAAGGCAAGTATGAGAACGGCTTTATGCACGGCCCGGTGCCGCCGTTTGTGCGCCAGGGGGAATGGGTGCCGGCGCGCATCAACTTCACCAGCCTGGCGCAGCCGGGGCAGGTGGGCAGCGGGGCTTACGGGCTCAACACGCTGTTCCACGAGGGCGGCCATGCGGCGCACTTCGCCAACATTCGCCAGAATGCGCCGTGCTTCTCGCAGGAGTTCCCACCGACCTCGATGGCCTATGCCGAAACCCAGTCGATGTTCTGCGACAGCCTGCTGGACGACGCCGACTGGCTGAAACGCTATGCGAAAAACGCCGCCGGCGAAGCGGTGCCCGATGCGCTGATCGAAGCCGGCATCGCGGCGCGCCAGCCGATGCGTGCGTTCAACGAACGCCACATCCTGCTGGTGCCGTACTTCGAGTGGGCGCTGTACCAGTGGGATGACGCGCAGCGAACGCCGGAAGCCATCACCGCGCTGGCGCGCGAGGTCGAGCAAAAGATCCTTGGCATCAGCGGCAGCCCGCGCCCGACGCTGGCGATCCCGCACCTGCTGTCGCTGGAGTCAGCCTGTTCCTACCAGGGCTATCTGCTGGCGATGATGGCGGTAGAGCAAACCCGTCACTTCTTCCTGCAGCGCGACGGCTACCTGACGGACAACCCGGCCATCGGCCCGGATCTGGCGCAACACTACTGGTTGCCGGGCAACAGCGTCAGCCATGACGACACGTTGCGCAGCCTGACCGGCGAAGGATTCAATCCGGACTATCTGGCGCAGGCGTGCAACCAGACGGTGGCGCAGGCGTGGCATGAGGCGCAGCAAACGATGGCGGCCGCGGCCAGGCGCCCGCAGCCGCCGGCAGATTTCGATTTGGAGGCGCACATCCGGGTGGTGGATGGCGAGACGGTATTGGCGGACAACGCCGACGGTGATGAACGGATGTGCCACGACTTCGCCGCGGCGATAGAGGCGCGCCAGGTTTAAGGCTGACAATAAAATCCACGCCGCGGCGTGGATTTTATTTAATGGCTAAAACCGGCGCTATTTTATTCGAAATAGACGTCGGGATTATCGGCCAGAGAAATGAAACTCTTGGTGTTTCTATCCAGCGTACGAATCTCCCCGCTTTCGATGTCGTACACCCAGCCGTGCAGGCGCAGCCCACTGTTGCGCAGACCCACCGCCACAGAAGGGTGGGTTTTGATATTATTTAGCTGAGCTATGACGTTCTCTTCAACCATAGCGTTAACTTTGTCTGTTTCGTTATCCCAGGTTTTCTTCTCGACCACCGCTTTGGCCGCATCCGCGTAGTGCAGCCAGTGGGCAACGGCAGGCATGGGGTCGAGGCACTGACAGGACGCGATAGCCTTCATAGCGCCACAGTTCGAGTGGCCACAAATCACGATATCAGTCACGCCCAGCGCCACCACCGCGTACTCGATGGTGGCAGAAACCCCACCCGGCTCCGGGCCAAAGGAAGGGACGATATTACCGGCGTTACGGATAACGAACAGTTGCCCAGGCTCTTGCTGCGTCACCAGCTCGGGCACCAGACGGCTGTCAGAACAGGAGATGAAAAGCGCTTTAGGATTTTGGCTGGAGGCCAGGCTGCGAAAGAGTTCCTTACGCTGCGGGAAAATCTCTTTCTGGAAACTGAGGAAACCTTCAATGATATGTTGCATACAACGCTCTCTGCATCTGTAGTCTGTGTAACATGATAATCATCCTCTCCCGTTAGTCCAGCAATGGGGTGGTAAAAAAATGTGTGCTCATCCCCCTGCAAACCCCATTAAATACGCGGTTTCTACCCGTTTCCGGCAGCATTGTCCGGTTCGTTTACGCGTGGGGTGCTGACGAAGCGGACGGCAAGAAACTCGCTGTCGTACCCATTCAGCGCTGACGCACGCGAACATAAAAAAAGAAAAAGCCCGCCGGGATGATATCCGGCGGGCTTTTTGACGTCTGGGGCGGTGATTATTTGTAGATAACCGCGGTCGCGTGCATCAGGTTGTTGCCGCTGGTGGAGGTGATGGTGAAAGCTTTGGCACCCGCCGCATCGGCTTTGGCGGCCAGCTGAGAGGTCAGGCTACTCAGGTCGGTTGCACCGCTGGCGACGATCACGCCGGCTTTTTCGAATTGGGCGGCATCCTGGGCGCTGACGTGTTCAGCGGCGAAAGTAGTGAAAGAAACGGTGGCCAGGGCGATAGCGGCAGCAAAAGTTTTGATGGTTTTCATGTTCGTCATTCCTGTCAAAGTCAATTAGGGAGAAAGGGGTTTGCCTTTCGATGGGAGGATTATTGCGCAGTGACAGGCGGGATGAAATCGGAGAGTGTTGATAGTTTTATTCAATTTTTTTGATTATTAATTCCCCCGTTTATCTTCTGCCTAAACGGGGGAAACGATCAGCGTGTCGGGCGCGTCAGATCGAAACGGTGCTGTTCGGAAATGCCGTAGTAGGCGGTCGGGCCGCCGGCGCGCAGGATAGGTTCGGCGGCGGCGGTCTGGTAGACGCCGTGTTCGTCCAGCAGCGCCGGATCGAGGTGCACCGCCACCACCTCGCCCAAGACCAGCCAGGTCTCCACCTGTTCCCCGGCGGCGGTTTGCAGTTGGATGCATTGGGTCAACCGGCATTCGAAGTTCACCGGGCTTTCGGCCACGCGCTCGGCTTTGACCCGGCGCCCGGGCAGCGGCGTAACGCCGGCGAAGGCGAATTCGTCCTCACCGCGCGGCAGGGTGATGGAACTGTTGTTCATCGCTTCCGCCAGCGGGCGCGTCGCCAGGTTCCAAACGAACTCACCGGTTTCCACGATATTCGCCACGCTGTCTTTCCAGCCGGTGCTGGCGAAACCGATGATCGGCGGGCGATAGTTGAAGCAGTTGAAAAAGCTGTAGGGGGCGAGATTACGCAAGCCGGCGGCGCTGCGGGAAGAGATCCAGCCGATGGGGCGCGGGCCGACGATGGCGTTCAGCGGATCGTGCGGCAGGCCGTGGCCGGCGGCGGGTTCATAATAATAGCGAGATTCACGGCTCATGGGGGACCCTGTGGCAATCGATGAAGCTTTCATTGTGCCGGGTTTCCCGCCGCTGCGCCATTCCGGGCCGGATGTGTTATCTTACGCGCCGGAAATACCTTCAAGAGAGCCCGTCACGGTGGAAAAAAAGAAAACCTTCCCGCAGCAGAAAAGCGGCCTGCATCCGCGCAACCGTCATCGTTCGCGCTACGACTTCCCGGCGCTGATCGCCAGCTGCCCGGCGCTGGCACCGTTCGTAAAACCGAACGCCTGGGGCGATGTTTCGGTGGACTTCGCCGATCCGGCGGCGGTGAAAATGCTCAACCGTGCGTTGCTGCAACACTTTTACGGCATCGAGCACTGGGATATTCCGGCGGACTACCTGTGCCCGCCGATCCCCGGCCGCGCCGACTATCTGCACCACCTGGCGGATCTGCTGGCGACCAGCAACGGCGGCGAGATCCCGCGCGGCAAGGGCGTGGCGATCCTCGACGTCGGCGTCGGCGCCAACTGCATCTACCCGATCGTCGGCCTGCGCGAATACGGCTGGCGTTTCACCGGGTCTGAAATCGATCCGGTGTCGCTCAACGCGGCCAAGATGATCGTTGAGATGAACCCGACACTGCGCAATAGCGTGCGTCTGCGGCTGCAAAAACAGCCTGAGCTGATTTTTAGCGGCATCATCGGCGCGGCCGAGAAATTCGACGCTACCCTGTGCAACCCGCCGTTCCACGCGTCCGAGCAGGAAGCGCGCGCCAGCACCCGCCGCAAGCTGCATAAATTGGGCAAAGGGGAAGTGGCCGACAAGCCGGTACAAAACTTCGGCGGCAAGAACAACGAGCTGTGGTGCGAAGGCGGCGAAGAAGCCTTTGTGCGCAAGATGGTGGAAGAGAGCGTCGGCAAGGCCAACAACTGCCTGTGGTTCACTTCGCTCATCTCGAAAAACACTACGCTGCCGGCCATTTATCATGCGCTGAAGGTGGCGGGCGCGGCCGAGGTGCGCACCATCGAGATGGCGCAAGGGCAGAAGATCAGCCGCTTCGTCGCCTGGACCTTCCACGACGCCGAGCAACAGGCCGCCTGGGCAGCCGAACGCTGGCGTTAATCCTTCCGGCGCCGGTTATCCTGCCGGCGCCGACAAAAAACCGCATTTTACCTTTCAATTTTCATCACTTACGTTATTCTCAATACAGTTTTGATAATAAAAATCTTAGGTTGTTGGTTTATTTAAATTCGAATAATTACTTTACTGAATAAATAAATTTAATCCGGTTAAGAGCAATAACCAGAAGGATCGGCGCTGCCCGTTCCTTCCGCGATGGCACGTCTGCGTGTGGGCGCGGCATGTGGCCAGAAAAAATAAGAAAAGCGCCATCATCTGCCACAAGGACTACACCTTATGCTGTTACGATTCAGTCAGTTAACTACCCACAAAGGCGCCGAACTGAGCGCGATAGAACACGCCGTTCCGATGATCGTATTCTCGCCAGACGGCACGGTCTTGCGCGCCAACGATCTCTTCCTCAGCACGCTGGGATTTCAACGCGATGACGTGATAGGTCAGCATCACCGTATTTTCTGCGATCCGAACTATGTCACCAGCCCGTTATATCGTAAGCATTGGGAGACGCTGAATAAGGGGCAGCCCATCACTGACACCATAAAGCGCATCGCGAAAAACGGCGAGGCGGTGTGGCTGCAGGGCACCTATGCGCCGGTGCTGAATAAACAGGGTAAGGTAGTGGAAATCGTCAAGATCGCCAGCGAAGTGACCGAGCGAGTGACCCAGGCGCAGGAGCACCGCAGCCTGCTGGCGGCGCTGAATCGATCGATGGCGATGATCGCTTTCACGCCGCAGGGCACCATTGTCAGCGCCAACGACAATATGTTGGCGCTGATGGGCTATCGGCTTGAAGAGGCGTGTGGGCAGTCGCATGCGGTGCTGTGCCCGCCGGAGTTCGCCGCTTCCGACGATTATCGGCGGCATTGGCAGCGCCTGGCGCGCGGCGAGTTCATCACCGGGCGTTTTGAGCGCGTCAACCGGCGCAGCGAACGGGTATGGCTGGAGGCCAGTTACAACCCGATCCTCGACAACGACGGTCAGGTGGTGAAAGTGGTGAAGATTGCCCAGGACATCACCCGGCTGATGCAACAGCAGCAGCACGAAGAAGAGATGGTGCGCAACGCGCATCATCTGTCGCTCGACACCGATCGGCAGGCGGCACAGGGTGCGGTCATCGTACAGCAGGCGGTGAAGGGCATGCAGCAGGTCGAAGCGGCGGCGCGCGAAACCTCAGACGTGGTCACCGAGCTGGGCAAGTGTTCTCAGCAGATCGGCACCATCGTCGAAGCCATTCGTAAAATCGCCTCCCAAACCAACCTGCTGGCGATTAACGCCTCCATCGAAGCCGCCCACGCCGGTGAGCACGGGCGCGGTTTTGCGGTGGTCGCCAACGAAGTGCGCACGCTGGCGGAACAGTCGCGCAAGGCGGCGACCGAGATTGAACGCATGACCAAGTCTATCCAGCAAGGCGTGGCGGCGGCGATCGCCGGCATGGCGACCTGTGTGGAACAGGCCGGCGGCGGTGTGGCATTGACCCATGACGCCGGGGAAGTGATTAACCAGGTCAACATCGGCATGCATGACGTCGTGAAACTGATGCAGGCGTTTACGTCGGTGAAGCAGGGCGACGCGCTGCACTGAGTGTTCATCACGCCGCCCGCCGAAAACAGGGACGGCGTTTTTATCTTCCCGCCGATTCGCACGCCGTTGAGCCGCGGTTCAATTTTTCCGGTCTATGCTATCTTTAAATATGAACGAACGTTCGTTCATATGTTTATGTTTATTCGATGGCGCCAGGCGCCCCTTCACCGTTTCAGGAGTTGCCGATGGGAAACCGAGAAAAGATTGTCGAGGCCGCGCTGCACAGCTTTACCCATAAGGGATTTCATCAGACCAGCATGCGGGATATCGCGCAGGCGGCGGGCGTCAGCGTCGGCAATCTCTATAACCACTTTACCGGCAAGGAGGCGCTAATCGGCGAAATTGCGCTGCTGGAAAACGGCGTATTCGTCGAGCTCGTCGCCGGATTGCGGGCCGACAGAACGCGGCCGAAGCAGGCGCTGTCGGCCTTTTTCACCGCCTATCACGCCTTTGTTGCTGAACCGGCCAATGTACAACTGTCGGCGGAGATCGTGGCGGAGGTCGCGCGCAACCCGGCGTTGGCCGAGCCGTTCAGCGCCAACCAGCGGCAGTTGATTGAGGCGCTGGCGACGACGATCGCCGAGGCTCAGCAAACTGGTGAGATCGCGGCGGCGATAGCGCCGTTACCGCTGGCGCAGCTGGTGCTGGACGTGATCGAAAGTCAGGCCTGGCGGCAGGCGATATTTGCGTCGCCTGCGCCGGAGGAGACCGCGTCGGTGCGGCTGCTGGAACAGCTGCTCTACCGGCATGCCTAGTTGAGGTGGATATGCTGCACATTGAGCCGTACTGCAATGCTGACAGCCTGCAAACGGCGGCGCTGATCTACGCCGCGTTCTGCGACAAGTTCCAGCGCACGCGCCGTCTGAGCCCTCGCCTTCAGTGGCGTCTGTTCTATCGGCTGTGGAGTTGGCAGCAAAGCGGCAGCCGGGAGCGCAGCTTCGTGGTGAAGCAGGATGAACAGGTGGTGGCGGCCTTTGCCCTCCATGCGGCCGCCGGTGAGAACAACGCCGGGCGGCGTCCGCGCACCTTGCCGATTTGGCGGCTGTGCCGCCGCTATGGTTGGCTGAACGTGTGGCGCATGTATCTGCAAATAGCGGTGTTGCAGCACACCCCGGCGGCCGATGAGCTGTATCTTTCCTACCTGGCGGTGGCCGAGAGTCAGCGCGGCAAAGGGGTGGGCAGGCGACTGCTGCAGTGGATGAATGACTATGCCGCCGGACAAGGCGCGGGCCGGCGCCTGAGCCTGCACGTCAGCCGGCGCAACGTGGATGCGCAGCGCCTGTATCGGCGCTGCGGTTTTCAGGTGCGGAGAGAAGAACATTACGCGTCGTTGGGGCTGCTGTTCGGCCAGGCCGACTGGGTATTGATGGAGAAACGCGGCGGGGAGGCGACGTGCGCAAAATAGGGCTGTGCAGCGTGGCGCTGCTTCTGTTGGCGCTCGGCTGTGTCATTTTCGTCAACGACTTTCGCTTCGTCACCGAACCGGTCACGGTGACCGCCGGCGGCAACCGGCTGACCGGCACGCTGGTGTTGCCGCAGCATGCGCCGGTCAAGCCCGGCGTCGTGGTGTTCGTGCACGGCGATGGGCCGGCTAACGCCAGCCGCGACGAAGGCTATTACGGCATTTGGGAGGCGATGGCGCAGCAGGGCTACGCGGTTTTATCCTTCGACAAGCCGGGCGTTGGCGGCTCCGGCGGCAACTGGCTGCATCAGACCATGGCGGATCGCGCCCGGGAAACCGCCGATATCATCGACTGGGCCCGGCGGGACGGGCGCTTCGATGCACGCTGCGTGGGGCTGTGGGGCACCAGCCAGGCGGGGTGGGTGATGCCGGAGGTGGCGCGTTTGCGCCCCGACATCGCCTTCACGCTGGCGCTGGCGCCGGCGATCAACTGGCTGCGACAGGGGCGCTATAACACCCGGGCGGCGATGGCGGCGGCGGGGGATGATGAAACGCAGATCCAGGCGCGCGAGGCGTATTGGCGCCATATCCAAACGCTGCTCGAACAACCGGACGGCTATGCGCAGTACCGCCGCGAGTCTGGCGCCGCCGCCGCATTGAGCGCCGACCGCTGGCGCTTTATTCGCGTCAACATGGCCAGCGACGCGACGGCGGGATTGCGAAATTTCACCACGCCGGTGCACCTGATCCTGGGTGGGCGCGACGTCAACGTGGACGTGGACGAAACCGAACGTGTGTATCGGCAAACGATCCCGGCCTCGCTGTTGACCGTGACGCGTATCGACGAAGCCGACCACGTGATGATTAAACCGCTGTTCGCCCGCCATCCGTGGCTGATCAACGTGGTGGGGCTGTTTGCCCCGCGCTCGGTGCAATACGATACCTACCGGCAGGACGTGGCGGGCTTCCTGGCCGCCCAGCCCTGCGGCAGGGGGCGCTAACCGCCGGGAGCCGCGGGCGGTGCCTGTTCTTCGTGCGGCTGCGGCGCGCGGGAGATTTGCATCGCCTGCTGCGGCATGCCGATGCCGGCCCGATCGAAATGGATTTTCACCAGCCGATCGAGGGCGTATTGCACCACCCACTGTTTCAGCGCCAGCGTGCGCACCGTCACGCGGGTGGTGAACGAGCGGTCACCCAGCGCCACCACGCCATTGAAGACCGGCTCGCCAATCAGGAAATGTTTCACCTGTTCATCCTGCTTCAACGCCGCGATGGCCTGATGCAGCACCTCATTGACCCGATCGATGTCCTCGTCGCGGCTGACGGTATAATTGGCGCGATACACCCCGAACTCACGCGCATAGTTGGCCAGCGTAGTGATCGAAGAGTACGGCACGATGTGATAGACGCCGTAGTCGTCGCGCAGGCCGATCGAGCGGATGGTCATGCGCTCCACGGTGCCGGTGATGCCGCTGACGGTGACGTATTCGCCGGTGTTCATGCCGTTTTCGAACTGGATGAACACGCCGGTGATCACGTCTTTCACCAGCGTCTGGGCGCCGAAGCTGATGGCCAGCCCCAGCGCCCCGGCGCCCGCCAGCAGCGGCGCAATGTTTAGCCCCACCTGCGACAGTACGATCATCACGGTAATGGTGCTGATAACGATAGCCAACACGTTGCGAAACAGCGTCAGCAGCGTGCGTTCGCGCGCGCTCGGCCGCACGCCGTTGCTGAGTTCCAGCGCCAGGCGGTGCTCGATGATGCTGGCCATCAGCGTCCAGCTGAACACGGCGATCAGCAGGATCAGCAGGATATGCACCAGCCCGCCGAGGGTGCGCTGGCCATTTTCGCTGCTCGCCCACTGGTACAGGTTGATCAGGTGCCAGGCATCGAGCAGGAACAGCGTCACCGCCAGCACCACCATCACCCGCAGTATCTTCAACCCGTTGGGGATGTAAGAGTTGATGCGCCGCTCGAGCATCGGATAGCGCAGATTGACGTCGGTCGGCAGCGAAATGCGGCGGAAAATCCAGCGGGTCAGCATGCCGGACAGCAGGGCGCCGACGCCGACCACCAGCAGGCTTTTCACCGTGGCGCTCATCATAAAGCGCAGGCTGTTGCCGATGTCGAACTGAGACAGCACGAACAACACCAGAAAATAGGCGATCGCCAGCAGGTGCCAGATATGCCCCAGGCCGCGCAGGATCACGCTGAAAAACGCCATCGACCGTTCGGCCAGCAGATTGATCTGTCGCTGTATCGGCTTGCGGTTGTGCAGGATCAGCCAAATGGCGTACAGCGTCAGCGCCAGCATCACCACCAGGTTGACGGCGGCGGCGGCCGGGTAGCTTATTTGTACCGCCACCACCGGCACCACCACCATCAGACCGTAGCCGATCAGCCCGCTGAGCCAGGCGAGACGCGTGTTCCAGTAACGCGCGCTCGGGTCGCTGAAGGGGAAGGGGCGCAGATAGTCGAAGTTAGGGGCGAAAATCAGCCGCAGCACCGCCTTGAAGAATTCAATCACCGCAAAGGCGCTGAGAAACAGGGTTTGCAGTCGCAGAATGGTGGCGCTGTCGGCGTGGACGTGGCGGGCGAACAGGTTGCCCGCCGCCAGCGCCAGCAGCAGTACCAGCAGATCGACGGCGAATGCGCCGAGAATGGCGGCGGGGCGCTTATACCACGGGCCGCGCTGCAGCCTGGCGTTGTGCCCCCAACTGCCCATGCGCTTGTACAGCGGTGCGATCAGCCGCCGGATCAGGTGGAACAGCGCAAAGGTGACCGCCACCGTCAGCAGAAAATAGCCCAGCGCGCGGAAAAAGCCGGCGGGATTGAAAACGCGCTTCGGGCCGGAATCGATCAGCTTTTGCAGCGCGCCGAGCTTTTGGTTAAAGGTGCCGATGCCTTCCTGCGCCAGCGAGTTCAGGCTGTCGCTCAGCGTGGCCGGCGTTGACTCCTCCGGCGTTGCCGGGGCGGCGGCGTGGGCATTGTCGGCGGCCTGTTTCAGGTGGTTGATGAGTTCCGCGCGCGCTTTGTCGTCCTGCAGCAGATCGGCCAGCGCGGCGTAGGCGGCCTTTTGCTGCTCGCTCTTGTCGGCGGGCGCGGGCGGCGCGTTTTGCGCCAGCGCTGGTAGTGCGAAGATGCTCAGGGTCAGCAACAGCAGCAGGAAAAGCAGGTGTTCTCGCAGATGAGAACCTCGTCGGGAGTCTGCGTTTGGCGGCATTGTTCCTCTCTTTGGCGTTCTGTGATCGGCGGATGTAAAAGCAATACGATGAAAACAATGAATATAGTAGGAAAGGAAACGCGATGGGGCGTGGGAACGCGTGCG
>NZ_VOSN01000005.1:444049-470990 GCF_020858655.1 Serratia montpellierensis | reverse complement strand
GGGGCGCGCCCGCCGTTAAACCGCCAGGATCAGGACACGTGCTGCAGGAACTCCTGCAGACGCGGGCTTGGCGGGTGGTTGATCAGGTCGTGCGGGTTGCCGTCTTCGGCAATCCGGCCTTTATCGATAAAGATCAGGCGCGACGCCACTTTTTCGGCAAAACCGACTTCGTGGGTGACGATGACCATCGTCATGCCTTCCTCGGCCAGATCCTGCATCACCTTCAGCACTTCGTGGCGCAGCTCCGGATCGAGCGCGGAGGTCGGCTCGTCAAACAGCATCATTTTCGGCTTCACCGCCAGCGCGCGCGCAATGGCCACGCGCTGCTGCTGGCCGCCCGACAGTTCGGACGGATAGTGGTGGGCACGTTCCGCCAGACCGACCTTGGCCAGCAGCTCGCGCGCCAGCTTTTCCGCATCGGACTTCTTCGCGCCGCGCACGCGGATCGGGCCGAAGGCGACGTTTTCCAGCGCCGTCAGATGCGGGAACAGGTAGAACTGCTGGAACACCATGCCGGCTTCCTGGCGGATCAGCCGATCGTCTACTTTCGGATCGTTGGCTTTCAGGCCGTCGACGATCAGATCGCCGCTGGTGACCTCTTCCAGCTTGTTGATGCAGCGCAGCAGGGTGGATTTGCCGGAGCCGGACGGCCCGATGATCACCACCACTTCGCCTTTGTCGATCTTCAAGTCGATGTTGTGCAGCACCTGGGTTTGGCCAAAGTGCTTGGAGACATTTTTAAATTCAATCACAGGATTTTCATCCTTCTTTCCAGACGACGCAGCACGAAGCTCAGCACCAGGGTAATAATCAGATAGATAACCGCCACGGCGCTCCAGATTTCCAGTGCGCGGAAGTTACCGGCAATAATTTCCTGACCCTGACGGGTCAGCTCCGCCACGCCGATCACGATAAATAGCGAGGTGTCTTTGATGCTGATGATCCACTGGTTGCCCAGCGGCGGCAGCATGCGGCGCAGCGCCAGCGGCATAATGACGTAGCGGATGGTTTCGCGGCGCGACAGGCCGAGCGCCAGGCCGGCTTCGCGGAAACCGTTATGGATAGACAGCACCGCGCCGCGGGTGATTTCCGCGATGTAAGCGCCGGAGTTGATCATGATGGTCACCACCGCCGCGGTGAACGGATCGATGCGCAAGTCGCTAAATGCCATCGGCAGGGCGAAGTAGATGAACATCACCTGCACCACGATCGGCGTGCCGCGGATCACTTCGATAAACACCAACGCGATGTGGTTGGCGATCCAACCGCCGTAGGTGCGGGCAAAGCCGGCGACGAGGCCGATGATCAGGCCGCCAATCAGACCGAGGACCGAAATCCACAGGGTCATTTTGGCGCCCTCTAACAAGATAGGAATGGCGGGCCAGATGGCGCTCCAGTCGAACTGCATGATATTTCTCCCGGTGATCCCAAACGTGGGTATCAGATACAACGAAGCGCAGGGGGTTAAGCGACCCCCTGTGCTTAAGTTAATAGCTTGCTAAATTCACAGCTTACTTAGGTTCGGTGCCGAACCACTTCTTGTAGATCTCGTTATAGGTGCCGTTCGCGCGCAGGGTTTTCAGCGCGCCGTTCACCTTCTCGCGCAGCTCGTCGCTGCCTTTCGGGAAGGCGATGCCATACTGCTGTGCTTCCAGCGAATCGCCTACGGTTTTGAACTTGCCGGCGCCGGCCGTCTTAATGAAGTATAGGATGTTTGGCGTGTCGTGCAGCACCGCATCGGCGCGCTTGGTGCCCAGTTCCATGTAGGCGTTGTCGATGTTAGGGAACTGACGCAGATCCTTGGTTTTGATGTGCTGCTTGGCGTAATCCACCGAGCCGGTGCCGCTCTTCACCGCCACCACTTTGCCGTTCAGATCGTCGATGCTTTTCACGCTGTTGTTGTCGGCGTTGACCATCACCAGCAGGCCGCTTTTGTAGTAGCCGTCGGAGAAGTCGATGGCTTTCTTGCGCTCATCGGTGATGGTGATGCCGGCCAGCGCCAGATCGACGTTTTTGGTCTGCAGCGCCGGAATGATGCCGCCGAAGTCCATTGGCTTCAGGGTGTAGTCCAGCTTCAGCTCTTTGGCGACGGCGGCCCACAGGTCGATGTCGAAGCCGACGTATTTGTCGCCTTGTTTGAACTCAAAAGGAACGAAAGCGGTGTCGGTGGCGACCACCAGTTTGTCTGCTGCGTGGGAACTTACGGCAAAGGCCAGAGAGAGTGCGGCCAGGGAGACTTTAAAAATCGACTTCATGAGAGGAATTCCTGTACAGGTTGCGGATTACCCATTTTTTATATTGCAGTTGGTGCCATGAAAAAATCGTGCCATGTTTTCAACTACTATAAAAACAAAGAGTTAGTACGTGATGTTGTGCCGGAAAGGCGAATTGTTATGGTTATGCACCAAGGTGAAGCACCAAAATGGTGCGTAAGAATTATCTTGGTGCACGGGGCTATCATTAACCAAATTTTGGCTGTGAAACAACCGTTCTTTAACGTTTTTGCTTCAATATTGATAACTAACTCTAACTTTCATGATGCACTGACGGTGCAAGCGGGGCCGCGAGGGCGCAAAAGGGGGAGCAGATAATGCTAGCGCAACTGGCTGTCTTTGCTGCCGCGCCGGTTGTACAGGCTGGCGGCCGCGTGTTTTTTGTCTTGTTCGGTCTGGCAGGCGAGGCAAAAACGCACGCCTGTTAACGCCTTGCGGCGCGCTTCCGGGATCGGTTCTCCGCATTCCTGGCAATAGCGTTCGCTCTCGCCGTGCCCGAGCGCATCACGCGCGCGCTGCACCGCATCGTCGACGGTGGAGTCAATCTGATCTTGTACGGCGCCGTCCGCCGCCCAGCCGCTGGCCATCATAACCTCCTGACAAGGGAACCCTACCGTTTAATATGGGGCGTTTTTTGTACAATGCAACGGCCTCGCAAAAGAAAACAGGCCGGGCAAAGCCCAGCCTGTTCTGCCCGGAACGACGGGCCCTCTGCAACGCTTTCGCGTTATTCGATATTGGATTCGATGAACCACAGGAACTTGTCCAGATCGCGCGAGGCGGCGGTGAACATGTCGGCGGTGTCTTCGTCTTCCACTTCAGTAATCGCCTTGCGGATGTCATTCGCGACCGCGCCGTAACGATCGGCCAGAGCCTTCAGGTGCTCTTGCACGCTGTGGATATTGGTCGGATAGCTTTTCAACGGCGTGCGATCGTTGACCACCTGTACGGTGCCCAGTGCGACGCCGCCCAACTGCACTACGCGCTCGGCGAAGGTGTCCTGATGCTCGATGATGGCGGTGCGGAAGCCGTCCAGCATTTCATGGACCGCGATGAAGTTCGCGCCGCGCATGTTCCAGTGCGCCTGTTTGGTGATCAACGAAAGATCGATAAATTGCACGACCTGATGGTTCAGCGCCTTGATGGCGGCCAGTTTGACTTTTTCGTCCAGATCGTTACGGGTATACAGCAGATCAGAAGATTTCGTTTTCACCAGTTTAGCGGTACTCATATCAGATATCCTCTTGATTAGTCGTTGTCCTATTTCGTTACGGGATCAATTATAGCAGGGGTATTTGTTTTTGCCGTACGAAAATGGCTATTGCACAAATAGGAATGGCCTACTGGTAATATTTCAATGTGGTTTTTGTTTTTGATTAATGAAATTGATTTTTATTGGTTTTTTTATTTTTTGTTGCAGGTTTATTATTTACCGCAGTGACGGTTTATCCCTGTTATTTTATTTGCATTGAGCATGCCGGCTTCAGAGGAATATCCACTTTGTTATCGCGGTGTTAATTTTAAGCCTATTCAGATTGATAGCCGTAATTGATGCAGTTACAGTAGGGGAATTATCCCCTCTCTATATGAGTGGCGAGTGATGAAAATTAACGTCGTCGGCACCAGCGGCAGCGGTAAAAGCACCCTGGCGCGTCAACTGGCGGAACGGCTTGACGTGCCCTATATCGAGATGGACAGGCTCTATTGGCGGCCCGAGTGGCAGGGAACGCCCGATGACGCATTCCTGGCGCGGCTTGAGCAGGCGCTGGCCGAAGCGGGCGAAGGCTGGGTGCTGGACGGCAACTACAGCCGCACGCAGCCGATCAAGTGGCGCGAGGTCGACTATATCCTGTGGCTGGACTACGGTTTCGGCCGCACGCTGTGGCAAGCTGTGCGCCGAGCGTGCCGACGCGCGGCCAGCAAACGAGAGCTGTGGCCGGGCACCGGCAACCGGGAAAGTTTTCGCCGTTCTTTTTTCAGCCGCGAGTCGATCGTGCTGTGGACGATCCGCACCTATTCCAAGAATCGGCGAAAATACCTGGCGGAAATGGCCGGCGCCGGGCGCCGCTTCGTACGCTTGCGTTCTCCCCGCCAGGCCGCCGATTTTGTACGGGCGTTGCCGCAGGGTCAAAGCAGCAGGCGGTGATGGATCCTCACCACCGCTTTTTTGATTTGCTGCGGCCGCTGCCAAAGACAGCCGGTTTTGTGCGGCTCCATTTGGAAAAAGATTGCGAACATGCCGTGCGTCATGTGCAGCGTTTGCGGGTGGCGTTTGATGTCCAGCAGCAGAAGGTCGCTATTTTCTGCGTGGGGCTGCTCGCGATGCCAGTCGCCCGCCAGACCGTATTCGATGCGCTGCGCTCTTCACCGCTGATCAGCAGGTGGAGCGCAATGTACTCCTGATGCATCTCGGCGCGCTTCTCCTCCGCTGGCGTAGTGGTCAGCGTCATGACATCCATAAAAATGTTGTCGCCGTCGATCGGGTGATGGCCCGGCGCCAGTTCGGGCAGGTCGCATCGACGCAACTCGGTCAGGGTTGAAACCAGCGCCGGCGCGAGTCCGCGACCGAAGCGTGGGTTGAACAGGCTGTTGTGAATCACTGTTATTCTCCATGTGAGCGAAAGTCCAAAGTGCCTGCGGTACAGGCTAAGGGGAAGTATGCCGACTTGTCACGAGGAAAAAAGTTAACCCGCCTGCATTCCGGCGTTGCGGCCTACAGGCGAGTCGGGCGATCAGGAAAGGCTTTCGAGACGCGGTTTGGGGCGGATGGTCAGGGCGGAACCTATGGAGGCGGCGATGATGGCTGCCAGCGCAAGCCATTGCACGCCGCTCAGGTGTTCGCCGAGGAACAACATGCCGGACAGCGCCGCCATTGCCGGTTCCAGGCTCATTAAAGTGCCGAAGGTACGCGCCGGGATTTTGGGCAACGCAATGATCTCCAGCGAGTAAGGCAGTGCGGTGGAGAGGATCGCCACCGCCAGCGCCACCGGCAGGATATCGACATTGAACAACACACTGCCGGTTTGCCAGGCGCCGATCGGGCAGAACACCAGCGCGGCGATCAGCGAACCGAGCGCCACCGTGCCGGGGCCATGATCGCCACCGGCCTTCTGGCCGAAGATGATATAGACCGCCCAGCAGGCGCCGGCGCCGAGCGCGCAGGCGGCACCGAATGGATCGATCCCACCTACGCCGTGGCCGAGCGGCAGCAGGAACCATAGCCCGGCGATCGCCAATGCCACCCAGAGGAAGTCGATCGGCCGCCGCGAGGAGAACATGGCCACCGCCAGCGGGCCGGTAAACTCCAGCGCTACGGCGATGCCGAGCGGCACGGTGCGCAGTGACAGGTAGAACAGGTAGTTCATCGCGCCGAGAGACAGGCCGTAGATCAGCAGCGGCAAGCGGCTGCCGGCGGCGAGGCGCATGCGCCACGGGCGGAAGATGATGAACAAAATCAGGGTGCCGATGAAAAGACGCAGCGTGGTGATGCCTTCCGCGCCCACGATCGGGAACAGGCTTTTGGCCAACGAGGCGCCGCTCTGGATAGACACCATGGCGATGATTAACAGACAGATGGGCAGCAGCGCGGAGGGCGCTCTGCCGGAAGTAGATAACGACATCCTTAACGGGCCTTTTATGCGCCGTTCCTCAGCCTTGAGAAAACGGTCGAAACGGGGATGCGAGCAGTGTAAATGAAATGCGAAAATCTGTCTGAGAAAAGCGCACATCGCGGTGAAATCCGCCGATCCTCGGATGAGATGTGGTGAATTTGGTCAAAAAGTGCGCTTTTTCTTAAGAATTATCTGGATATTAAATAGGTGATTTTTGTCACAGAAAGCCGTAGAATACGGCCGAAAATAGAGCGAAAAGAAGAAGATACACTGTTCTTGAAATCTTCTGTTACACGATATAAAGCATTAGACACTCATTTCAAGGCAGAGTTTCACGCTAATTTTTGTTATATTTTCAAAGCATGAACAAATGGATGTACTTAATAATAAAACGCGTTTGAGGTGGTTATGAAAAAAATTGCATGTCTTTCCGCAGTAGCAGCTTGCGTATTAGCAGTTAGCGCAGGTACCGCATTCGCTGGTCAGAGCACCGTATCCGCTGGCTATGCGCAGGGTGATTTCCAAGGCGTTGCTAACAAAGCCGACGGTTTCAACCTGAAATACCGTTACGAGTTCGACAACAACCCACTGGGCGTAATCGGTTCCTTTACCCACCTGGAAAAGGACGGTTCTCAGGACGGTTTCTACAACAAAGCTCAGTACAACTCTATCTCTGCCGGTCCAGCATACCGTATCAATGACTGGGCGAGCATCTATGGTCTGGTTGGTCTGGGTTACGGTAAATTCACTACCAACGCTCAGAACGGTACTTCTCGTCACGACACCGCTGACTACGGCTTCACCTACGGTGCCGGTCTGCAGTTCAACCCAATCGAGAACGTTGCCCTGGATGTCGGTTACGAGCAGAACCGCATTCGTAGCGTTGACGTTGGCACCTGGAACGTTGGCGTAGGCTACCGCTTCTAAGTGTGTTCGTGCCTGCGGGCATGAACCTGCGGCAGCTTTTGCCGCACCGATAAAAAATCCGCCTTCGGGCGGATTTTTTTTTATCTGTTATCGGCTGCCGCGCCCCGTCGGCTGTGTCGAAAAGCGTGCGCTGCGGGCATCGCGCTCATAGCCTTGTGGCTCAGTCAGTAGCCCGTACAGCTCGGGGCGGCGTCCGTAAATCCAGCGGCGACCGGTGCTGAGCGGGATCAGCGTCAGATCGAGCTCGGCGCTGACCATCCGATCTTCCGCCGCCCAGGTCTCCGCCACGATGCGGCCGTAAGGATCGAGGATCATCGCGTTGCCGGTGCGTATCTCATCGTCATCGCGGCCCACGCCGTTGCTGAACAGCAAGAACAGCCCGTTGTCGTGAGCGCGCGACGGTAGCCAGCGCATCAGCCAGCCGCGGCCGTGTTCGCCGCGAAAGGCGGCTTCTATTGCCTGCGGATCTTCCGCGCGCCGTTGCCACAGCGCCTGCGGGATCGGCTTCATGCCGTGCGGGCTGCGCGAATGGGTGCCGCCGGTCTGGTGCGGGGCGATCAGCACGTCTGCACCCAGCAGCGCCGTCGCGCGCACATTCTCCACCAGATTGTTGTCCCAGCAGATCAAGACGCCCATGCGCACGCCCCAGGGGGTGTCGAACACCGTATACCGGTCGCCGCTGGCGATAGCCGGGTGCTCGAAGGCATGCAGTTTGCGGTGCACATGCAGTTCGCCGTCCGGCAGACAAACGGCATAGGCGTTGTAGCAGCGGCCGTCGTCGCCCAGCTCGATCAGCCCGACGCCGATCGCCATGTTGTAACGCTCCGCCAGCGGGCGAATGCGCGCCAGCGAAGGGCTGTTTACGATCGGTTCCGCCAGCGCCCGCACTTCGGCGTCGGAAAGATGGCGCACGTGCCAATAGCCGGTGACGCACATTTCCGGGAAGGCCAGCAGCTGTATCTGTTGCTCGGCTGCCTCCGTGATAAAGCGTTCCATGGTCGACAGGTTGTAATTCTTGTCATTGGCGCGATGCTGGAATTGCACCGTGGCGGCGCGTAATGAAGGGGTCATGGTCTCTCTCCGGTTGGGGTCTGCGTTGATTACAGCAGGTGGATTGATTACTGTATAATCAATTAAATTCCTTATTCGATAACCTGATGGAATGGATATAAAACAACTGCGCGCCTTGGTGGCGCTGGCCGAACAGGGCAACTATCGGCAGGCGGCGAACCTGCTGTGCATCAGCCAACCGGCGCTGAGCAAACAGATTCAGGCGCTGGAAACCCAGCTCGGCGTTCGGCTGTTCGAACGTGGCCGACAGGGGGCGGTGCTCACCGCCGGTGGGCAGCGGCTGTACCCGGAGGCGCAGGCGCTGGTGGAACAGTACCAGCAGTTTCAGCGGCGCGCCCGGCGGGTGGCGCTCGGGGAAGCGGGGCGGCTGGCGCTGGGATTTGGCCTCTCCAGCTTTCATCTGGCGCCGCAGCTGGTGGCTGCCTTTCGCCAGCGGTTTCCTGAGGTAGCGATTGGCCTCGAAGACATGCCGTCGGAACGTCAGTATCAGCTGTTGTTGCAGGGGGAGTTGCAGGCGGGGTTCGTGCGCTTGCCGGTCAATACGCCGCTGTGCGGCGCGGCGTTGTTGAGCGATCGGTTGGTGCTGGCTGCGCCGGGCGCGCTGGCGCTGTGCGCCGACGACCTGATGGCGCGTTTCAATCAGCTGCCGCTGCTGCAGCTGACGCCGAAACGCGGGCGCGGGCTGAGCGATCAGTCGCTGCGGTTTATCGCCGCTCACCGGTTGACGCCGAACGTGGTGCAGCAGGCTGGCGATATCCAGACGCTGTTGGCGCTGGTCGCCGCCGGCGTCGGCGTCGCGCTGCTGCCGCACAGCATCACGCATATCGCGCCGGCCGGCATCGACATTTTACCGCTGAGCGGCGAGGAGACGGAGTGGCAGGTTGGTATCGCCTGGGATCCGCAGCGCGTGGACGCGCTGCGGGACAACTTCATTCAGACAGCGTTGGCGATGCAACGCGCTTAGGCATTCAAAGCGGGCAATGCATCACGACGATTGGACTCTGGTGGTACTCGCTGCGGTGGCTTTCGCTGAAACCGACCTTTTTCGCCAGCGCCAGCGAGGCCTGGTTTTCCGGCGAGATGATGCAGACGGTTTGCTCGCCCGGCAGGTGCGTCTTACCCCAGGCCAGCGCCGCCCGCAGCGCCTCGGTGGCGTAGCCTTTGCCGTGCGCCGAGCTCACCAGCGTCCAGCCCATTTCCGGCGCGTCGAGCGCCGGCGTGATGTCGCGCAGGAAGTTGGAGAAGCCGATGCTGCCGAGATACTCACCGCTCTGTTTGTCACGCACCGCCCAATACCCGTACCCCAACAGCGCCCAGTGGCCGACGTAACGCATCAGGCGCCCCCAGGAGTCTTCCCGGTCGCGCGGCGTGCCGCCGATATAGCGTACCACCAGCGGATCGGCCCACAATGCGGCCAGCGACTCGAAGTCGTCCAGCGTGTGTGCGTCCAGCCGCAGGCGTTCGGTGACAAGCGTTGGCGCGGTGTTGAATACGGTCATGTTGCTGCTCCTGCACAGGGTGAAAGGCGATGAAAAACAACGGCGTTCAGTATGCCAGAGAAATCACACCGCCAGCCACAACAGCCGGGTCAACAGAAAGCCGCTCAAGACTGAGCTGGGTGGTCAGCTTCGTCCAGGTTTCGAGGCCAGCCGCCGCCGCACAAGAGGCAATCGAGCACGCGGGGATTGCATTGCTGACGGCGGGAGAAGAAGAATAAGAACGAACCGGAATTAGGATGAAAGTTCGGTATCGATGCCACGTGCGGGCGCTTCACTGGCTTCAACGCCACCGAGTTCATGCCATTCGCGGCGCCTTTGTTCAGCCCATTCTTCGTGGAAGGCTTGCATCTCTTTTTGGTAACGTTCCTTCATGCTCATAGGGGTTGGGTGGGATTCTGCCGTTAACAGGCGGGATTTCGATGACATATAATCCGTCCTCAATAAGCTCTTGGTTGTACAAATAATGTACGCTATGCGCATGTTTTTTCAAGAGCGAGTCATAAATTCTGGCTAACGCTGGCCTGAGCGGTACGCTGAAAACCAATCTCGCTTGGTATTGCGCCACAAAAGTGACGATCGCCAGGCCGATGCCATTAATGAAGAGTTGTTCTCGTTCATCTCGGGTGTACGCCATCCTGGTATAGGTATCAAATAAGGATCTGGTTACTTCGGCGCGGGTTTCCAATGCTCTTACATCGTACAGTTCCATGACGTAAGCATTGTCCAATACTTCCGGGGCAGGATACGCCCCAATAAGCCATTGACGCATCCTTAACGTCGCTTTTTTAAAATCAAGGTAATACGCAGCAACGCTGCTGGCTTTTTTATAAACCGTTATTCGGTACCTATACTCCGTGACAGGTCGCGCATTGATCTCCCTCACATCAATCTCCATGATAAAATCCTTTTTACTATTATTTTTCCTATAGTTATCCCCTTTGTGACGAACAGATTATTAACCGCGATGGAGAAGATCCTCCAGCCGCCGATGAGGCTTATGCGCAGCGCTGCGCAAAACTAAATGCCGCTGAACCAGTTGTAGCCCTGATCCTCCCAATACCCGCCCGGATTGACGTCGCTGACGAAGATCGCGGCGATATGCTTGGCGTTTTTGAACCCCAGTTTGGTCGGTACACGTAGCCGTAGTGGATAACCGTAGTCCGCCGGCAGCGCCTTGCCGCCGAAATCCAGCGCCAGGATGGTCTGCGGGTGCAGCGCGGTGGCCATGTCGAGGCTGGAGTAGTAACGATCGGCGCATTTGAAACCGACGTAGCCGGCGTTCAGATCCGCGCCGACGTGCTGCAGAAAGGTGCGCAGCGGCACGCCGCCCCATTGGCCGATGGCGCTCCAGCCCTCAATGCAGATCAGGCGAGTGATCTGGCTTTGCTGCGGCAGCCGCTGCAGCTGTTCCAGCGTCCAGGGCGCTTTTTTCTCCACTTTCCCCGCGACCTCAAGCCGATAGCCGGCGAGATCGATCTCGGGAACGTTGTATTCCGGGTAAAACGCGTTGAAGGGGAAAGGGTGGGTAATCTGATCGGGCCGGTAAGTTTGCGCCAGCCGCTGGCCGCTGAACAGCCAGGCCTGCACCCGGTCGTTCCAGCGCGACATGGCCCACAGCACCTTATCCACCCGATCGCCGTCTTGCAGGTTGCAACCGGTGAGCATGGCGATGCCGCCCAGCGTCAGGCCGGAACGCAGCATCAGGCGGCGCTGCAGATTGACCAGCTGCTTTTTTTGGTCCGGTTCCAGCGTCGGCGCGGTTGCCCGCTGTTTTTTCTCATTCATGTTTGCCACCCGTTATCATCGCCCACAGCGTTTTGGGTACGACTATCACCATAAAGACGTGGATCGCCACAAACAGGCCAATGCCGGCCATGGCGAAGAAATGCACGTAGCGCGCGAAATCAAAGCCGCCAAACAGGGCGACCAATCCCTGCAGCTGAACCGGCTTCCAAATCGCCAGGCCGGACAGCACCAGTAATAGCCCCAGCGCCAGTACGCCGAGGTACATCAGCTTCTGAATGGCGTTGTAGTGGCCATGCCGGTGGCGCAGGCGCAGCGTCAAGGCCAGCCAGATATCCTGCCGCAGCGCGCCGACGCGCAGCGGCAACAGATCGCGGCGAAAATGGCCGCTGAACAGGCTCCACAGCAGATAGCAGACGGCGTTGAGCGCCAATAGCCACATCACCGCCAAATGCCAACCAATCGCGCCGCCCAGCCAACCGCCCAGCGTCATCTGCGGCGGAAAGCGGAAATCGAACAGCGGCGAGGCGTTGTAGATTTCCCAACCGCTCATGAACATGCACACCATGGCGAACAGGTTGATCCAATGAGTGATTCGAACCGGCCAGCGATGCACCGGCCGCGACGCGTTGGTCTTCATGGCTTCCCTCCGTTACATCGGCGGCACGGTGCCGTCTTTGCCGGCGGAAATGCGGGTGGCGATGCGCTCGCCCTTATCGTTGACGGTGGAGAACAGCACGATGTGCACGCCCGGCTTCAGCAGGCTCAAATCGCCCGGATCCAGCGTTACGATCGGCACGTCTTCCGGCACGACGACGGTTTTTTGCTGGTTGCCGTAGGTGACGGTCAGGGTGCGGCCGTTGGATTTCACCAGTTTGCCGACGGTGCCGTTGGTCATGGTGTCCACTTTGCCATCGGCGGATTCCCAGGCCGAATGTCCTTCGCCGGTGCCGCGCAGGCTGGCGGCGAACACGTGCACTTCCAGCGCTTTGAGCGTGCCGTCCGGCTGCGGCACGGCGGCGGTGCCGATAAAGCTGTCCGGTTTGATGTCGTCCAGCGTGGCTTTGGAAACGCTGAGCACTTTGGTCTGATCGTTCAGCTTGACGCTGAGTGTCTCGCCCTTGCGGTCGGTCAGTTGCAGATTGCCGTCGGCAACCTGGCTGATGGTGCCACGCAGCGGCGCGATAACCTTGCCCGGCGTTTGGGCGGCGGCCAAGCCGCTGGACAGCAGTAACGTGGACAACAGTAAACCGGCTATACGATGACGGGTAATCATAACGTTCTCCTGAAATGAGTTTGCCGGTTAAGCATGGTTGAGCGATGGGGTCAGCGCCATGGCCGTTTGATGACATTAATGTCATCAAGTTTGTCCGCCGAAACTGCTAGTATTTTTTGCAGACGTAACGAGGTGGTGAGCATGCGAATACTGGTAGTTGAAGACGATATCGGCACAGGGGATTACCTGAAGAAAGGGCTGGGTGAGGCGGGGTACGGCGTCGATTTGGCGCGCACCGGCACCGACGGATTGTTTCGCGCATTGGAGCAGGACTACGATGCGATCGTGCTCGATGTAATGCTGCCGGGGCTGGATGGTTGGCAGATTATCGAGGTGCTGCGCAAGAAAAGCGACGTGCCGATTCTGTTTCTCACCGCCCGCGATGGCGTACAGGATCGCATTCACGGTCTGGAGCTGGGCGCGGACGACTATCTTATCAAGCCGTTCTCGTTCACCGAGCTGGTACTGCGTTTGCGCACCTTGCTGCGCCGCGGGCCGGCGCGCGAAGCCGATCATTACGCTATCGCCGATCTGCAGCTGGACGTGCTGCGCCGCCGGGCGGTGCGTCAGGATCAGGTGATCCCGTTGACCAACAAGGAGTTCATGCTGCTGCACCTGCTGGTGCGGCGCGAGGGCGAAGTGCTGTCGCGCACGCAGATCGCCTCTCAGGTGTGGGACATGAATTTTGACAGCGACACCAATGTGGTTGACGTGGCGATCAAACGCCTGCGCGCCAAAATCGACCGGCCGTTCGACGTCAAGCTGATCCACAGCGTGCGCGGTATCGGCTATGTCTGCGAGCCACGCTCGTGAGCGGGCGCACGTCACGTCGGCCGGTGTCGCTGACGCTGCGCACCGCCACGCTGTTCGCGCTGGTGGCCGCGTTGGTGGTGAGCGGGACAGGCGGGTATCTGTTTAGCGCCATGCGCCAGGAAATGACGCTGCGCAGCGATCTGCAGGTGACCGGGCGCGTAGAGTATTTCCGTCATTTGCTGGGGCAGCGCTTTCCTTTGGCGCGCCTGACCGCCAATAACGGCCTGTTCGAAAACATGCTGGGCAATGAACAGGACGTGCTGATTTTCCAAATCCCGGGGCAAAAACCGCTCATCAACGTAAACCCCGCCAGGGTGGTCCTGCCGCCGATCGCGCCGACGCCGCCTGAACAGGCGCAGACGCTCGCCGCCGTGCGCGGCGGGGAAACGGCGCAGGGGGTACCGCTGCGCGCCGCTTCGGCGATGGTCCGATTGGAAGACGGCAGCCTGTTGCAGATCTCCGCCGCGCACGTGATGGTCAACGAACAGAAGATGCTGGCGCGTTACCTGTGGCGCATCGTCGCGGCGGTCGCGGTGGCTTTCCTGCTGATTGCGCTCCTGGGGTATGGGGTCATGCGCAGGGGATTGAAGCCGTTATGGCGCATGGCGGCGCAGGCGGCGCAGATTGCGCCCAATACGCTGTCGAAACGCCTCAGCGAGCAGGGGGCGCCGAAGGAGTTGCAGCAGCTGACCCGTTCGTTCAATGCGATGCTTGATCGGTTGAATGAAGGCTATCAGCGGCTGACGCAATTTTCCGCCGATCTGGCCCATGAGATCCGCACGCCGGTAGGGGCGTTGATGGGCCAGTGCCAGGTGGCGCTTTACCAGCCCCGCAGCGTGGAGGAGTACGAAACCCTGCTGTCGAACAATATGGATGAGCTGGAGCGCATTTCCCGCATGGTGGAAAATATCCTGTTTCTGGCGCGCGCCGGCGAAGCGCAGTCTGCGCTGAATTACAGCCGTCTGGATGTGGCGCTGGAGCTGCGGCGGGTGGCGGATTACTTCGAAGGGCTGGCGGAAGAACGCGGCATCGCGCTGAGCTGCGAAGGGGAAGGCGTGCTGAAGGCGGACGCCATGCTGTTCCAGCGGGCGCTGAGCAACCTGGTGGCCAACGCGGTACGTTATGCCGACGAAAACAGCCTGATCGTCCTGCGGGCTGAACGGCGTGCCGATGCCTGGTGGGTGCAGGTCATCAATCAGGGGCCGCCGATCGCGCCGGCACAGCTGGAAAAGCTGTTCGATCGCTTCTATCGTGCCGATCCCGCACGCAGCGCCGGCAATCACGCCAGTGGGTTGGGGTTGTCTATCGTGCGCGCCATCATGACGCTGCACGGGGGAGAGGCGTGCGCGCAGTGTTCTGATGGCCGGGATTCTGCCAGTTTGACCTTTAGCCTGGTTTTCCCTTCATCAGTTCAATGAGCTGCAGCGAATGTTTTCGCCTACTGCGGATCATGCGATAGGCGTCATTCGCAAGTTTTTCCTTTCATTACTATTTCCCATCGCCTTGGCTGAACCTAAAATTTAACATTTACGTCGCGGTAAGCGCATTAATTCATCAGGATAATGCGGATGGCCTGCGGTCTGTGATTATGCTCAACATTCACTTGTTATTATTTTTTTATTAAAATTTAGTTCCCCAGTCCTTTTTTGAGATGTTTTTCCTTAAAATGGATAATCCGCGATACAAAAAACTAACTTTATGGTTTTTGGCGCGTCAATATATCAATGGGTGTGGTGATTGGTTAACCTTTGGTTATGGTTTGCAAGAAAAATCCTATATAAACGATGGTGAGGTGAAAAAGCGTATTTCGTGGCGTTAATTGAGTGGTTTTTCTTGCCTGTGCTTGGGTATTTTCGCGAATTACCTGATTAAATATTTATTTAATATTTCATTAACATTTGACGCCAAACTATAAATGATCGCTATAGTGAAAACATGTGAATAAAATGAAATATAGATTTAATGACCATATTCTCTTTGACGCAGACACCAGAACCCTTAGCCCAACAGATTTTTCTGACGATCCCATATCCATATCCAGTCCTTCCAAACGGTTGTTGTTGCTGTTGATTGCCCACCATGGCGAGGCCGTAGGGCGTGAACTGATATTCAAGAAGGTCTGGGACGATTACGGCATGGTGTCCAGCAATAATAATCTTAATCAGTGCGTCAGCAAATTGCGTCGGGTGATTAAAAACCTTGGCGTCGAGGATGAGGTTATTGTTACGGTCCCTAAAGTGGGTTTTATGTTGCGTGATGAGATTACCATCGAGTCTTATGAGGACGCGGAAGATATTCACGACGCGGAGCCTGCCGCGGCTGTGCCGGGAACTACGCCCGAAGCGGCAACCAATCCGCCGTCCGAAACCGCCATCAATAGGGCCACTTCTCATCTTGGTTATTCCCGCCGCGGGTGGCTGATGTTCAGCGCGATGGTTCTGGGGGGGATCCTCATGGCTATTGCTGTCACGGCCTATTTCAGCGGCTCGGGGGCCCGGCAGGAGAGCTACCTGGGAAAGTCGGGCAACTGTAAGGTTTTCATGTCGTTGCCTGATGCCTCCGCGACGGTCAACGCCAGCCTGAATCGGGATATTCTGGCTTACGCCGCGCACCAAACGGGAGAGTGCAGCGGCGATGAGTTTTTGCTGGTGGTGCGCAGCAATCAGGTTAGGGCTTACATTTCCGGCATTTCCCGCTTATTCCTGCTGCGCTGCAAGATCTTGCGTGAACATAAAATGGAGATCTGTTCAGGTTTGGAAAGCGACAATGCCGAGTTTATTAATTGACCATTGATAGCCGCTGCCCAACACGATTGAAGGACGATGGATATGACAAAAATATTACAGTGTTGAAATAGAACGTTCGACTTTCATTGGGCGGGTTGCCGTGTGGCGTTTACGAGAGGTATTTCCCTTTCTCTACCGCTTTCTACCTCATTATGGTGATTATGTATGGTTAAAGCCGATTTCGGTGATGCGCTGCTATTTTTTGAACCCAGCTATTTAGTGAGAAGAGGAATGGAAGCATTTCTCGTTACCCAATCAAGTGACAGCTATTTTATCGATACCTTGAGGGAGCTGGAGGGGGCATTGAAAGAGGGAAAGCCTCGCGCGCTTATTATGGAGTTATATCATCAGAGCGAATATTTGTATGATGTATTACGATTCGTTCTGACGGCAAAAAATGTCTGGCCGGAAATTCCCTTGGTGATTTTCACCACGGTAGAACATCCCGGCATATTAGCGTTGTTGGCGGCGGATGCGCGCATAGCTATCGTGGCTAAGGAGGACCCTTTGCATTGCCTGAGTGACGCCATTGCGGCTGCGGGCAAGTTCTCTGGCTATCGTTCCCCGCATATTCGCGCCCGGCTGGTGCACTCTACAGCCGCATTATCTGACGGTGAATGGCGAGTTTTGGCCATGATGGTTGCCGGCGCATCTCCACGAAGCATCGCCACCGTGACTCGCCGAAGCTACAAAACCATAAGCTCCCATAAACTGAATATTATGCGAAAACTGGGCCTCAATCAGGCCGGCTTTATGCGGCTTATCCTTACTCTGAGAACCCGATACCCTTCCTGACACGTGACGAGAAGCCCCCCTTTTCTCTACAGCGGCCGATCTTGATTGGCTGCTGCCTCCCTGCGTAAATCCAATCAATCCCCCCTCAGCGAACAACGCCGGCGCTGAAATTTTGCACCGACATGGGAAGGGCGAACAGAGCATATTTGTGGTTAAACAATCACCGCCTTGCAGGGGATAAACCACAATGTGATTGTGCTTTCATTAAAGGCTTAACCCGCTTTTTAATGTGATTGGTGGGGGGTTAAAACATTAATGTCGGGATTTAAATCTAAATATTTGAACTTTAGTAGTTAATGATTCTTTTTTGATCGGTCGGGGATATTCTTGTGGCGTCAAGCAGACTGGCTAAACGCAGTGATGCAAACGGCTGGCTGAGAATGGACGAAAGAAAGAAAACATATTCAACATTGAAGGGAGTTATACCATGAAGAAAATGACACTGGCTCTGGCGATCGTTTCCGCCTTTGCAGCGGTCAGCACTGCTCAAGCCGCCGACGTTACCGCTCAGGCGCTGGCAACCTGGTCTGCGACCGCCAAGAAAGACACCACCAGCAAACTGGTTGTGACGCCGATTGGCAGCCTGGCCTTCAACTATGCAGAAGGCATTAAGGGTTTCAACAGCCAGAAAGGCCTGTTTGACGTCACCGTGGAAGGCGATACCACGGCCACCGCTTTCAAACTGACCTCAAAACTGGTCTCCAATACGCTGACTCAGCTGGATACTTCCGGTTCTACGCTGGAAGTCGGGGTGAACTATAACGGTGCGGTGGTCGGGAAAACGGCTGAAACCACCATGATCGACACCACCGCCGGCATTTTGGGCGGCAATCTGAGCGCCCTGTCCAACGCCTACAACCAGGCCGGCCGCACCAGCGCGCAGGATCAGTTCACCTTCAGCATCATCGGCGCGACGTCAAACGGCACCACCGCCGTCACGGATTTCAGCACGCTGCCGGAAGGTATCTGGAGCGGCGACGTCAGCGTCGAGTTCAACGCGACCTGGACTTCCTAATCCCTCCGAACGATCTGCATCTGGCAGGGGGGAGACCTCCTGCTATTTATCGCTCATCAACGCCAGTGGAATACCGCAATGACACGCTTTTCTCTCGCCGTCACTCTGATGTTAATGCTGCTGCGGCCGGCTTTGGCTCTCGATGTGGGTGAGATCAGCTCCTTCATGCCTGGCGACAGCGCGCGCCTGAGCAAGGAAATCAAAAACACCACCGACAGCGGCCGGCTGGTGAACATCAAGATCGAACGCATTTCCAGTCCCCTGGCCTCCGGTACGGTGATCCCGATGAGCAGCCGGGATGAAATGCTGCTGTCGCCCGCCAGCCTGATCTTGCCGGCCAACGCCAGCGATGTGATCCGCTTTTACTACAAGGGGCCGAATGATGCCCAGGAGCGTTACTACCGCATCGTTTGGTTCGATCAGGCGCTGAGCGAGGCGGGGCAAAACTCCGCTCGGCGTAATGCCGTGGCCACCACGTCGGCGCGCATCGGCACCATTTTGGTGGTGGCGCCTCGGCAGGATCGCTTCGCCTATCAGTTCGCCAACGGACGGATCAAAAACACCGGCAACGCCACGTTCAAAGTGGTGGCCTACGGCAATTGCAGGAACAAGCAAGACGGCAGCGACTGCAAGGAAAACTATTTCGTGATGCCGGGGAAGGATCGCGCCTTCAGCAAGGTTGACGTCAACGATAAAAAAGGACGCGTCGCGCTGTGGCACGGCGAACAGTTTATCCCGGTGAAGTGATGCGCGCGTTATCCACGATGGATGCAAAACAATCACGCAAGGAGTGGCATGTGAACGCTGTGCTGTTGAGAACGCTTTTGGCTGCCGGTGCGCTGGCGCTCCCGACGCTGTTGCCTGGCCGTATGGCGATGGCGGCCGGTTTGACGCAGATTAACGGCGTGCTGATCCCGCACACTTTCAGCCTGGCGTTGCGCGAGGGGATGAGTATTCCGCTGTTATTGCATTATGAAAAGAGCGATGGCGTCAAAGACGACAGCCGCATCGGCCATGCCTTTCTCTACCTGGATCAGGACAGGCTAAAGATTCGTCGGGTGACGCTGGAGGATAACGACGACGGCGCCCGGCTGACGGCGTCGATTGCCGGCCAGCTGCAGGCTTTGCAGGATGCGCCATTCGATCGGCAGCAGCATATCCGGGTCGCGGACGACGCTTGGCTGGCGCTGGATTTCCGGCAGCTCAACCTGCAGCTGGTGGTGAAGGAATCCGCGTTGGGGACGGTGCTGCGCGCTCGTTCCAGCGACATCGGCGCGTCCAGCGTGGATGCCGTGAGCAGCACGCTGGATTATAACCTCGGGGTCTACGATAACCGGGCCCGCGCCAGCGAAGGCAACACCTCCAGTTATTTATCGCTCAACAGCGTCACGGCGTTGCGTGAACACCACGTGGAGTTGAACGGCTCCATCTACGGTATCGGCAGCGGCGATGAAAACGCCACGCTGTACAAAGCGATGTACGAGCGTGATTTCGCCGGTCGCCGTTTCGCCGCCGGCATGTTGGACAGCTGGAATCTGCAGTCGCTGGGGCCGGTCACCACCATCAACTCGAGCAAGATTTATGGTCTGTCCTACGGCAACCGCGCCAACTCGACGGTATTCGATAATTCCCAATCGCTGACGCCGATCGTGGTTTTTTTCCCCTCGGCCGGCGAGGTGCATCTGTCGCGCGACGGGCGGCTGCTCAGCGTACAAAACTTCACGATGGGCAACCATGAAGTGGATACCGGCAGTTTGCCCTACGGTATCTATGACGTAGAGGTGGAGGTCGTGGTCAACGGCAAAGTGGTCGATAAACGCATGCAGCGAGTGAATAAACTGTTCAGCCCTAATCGCGGCGCCAATGCGCCGCTGGCCTGGCAATTCTGGGGCGGGATGCTGCGCATGGACGACTGGCGAGGTGAACGGGAACGTCACCGCCCGGCAAAGGACTCTTATTTGCTTGGCGCTTCGGCTACCGGCAATCTGCAAACGCTTAATTGGGCGCTGTCGGGGTATTCGTTTGACGGCAACGCCGTCGGCGAGAGCCGCGTCAGCCTGCCGGTGACCGAGTCGATTCAGATCAACCTGCAAAATATGGCGGCCTCCGATCGCTCCTGGAGCCTGGTCAATAGCGTCAGCGCCGCGTTGCCCGGCGGCTTCAGCAGCGTATGGATCAATCAGGAGAAAACGCAGATTGGCGATCGTCTGTTGCAAAATGACGCCTATAACCGCGCCGTTGGCGGCAGCCTTAATCTGGGGGCGCTGTGGTCTCCGCTGGGCACCCTGAGCGCCAGCTACAACGACGATAAGAAGAACGACAGTCACTATTACAACGCCGATTATTACCAAAATATTTTTACCGGCCGCTTCGGCACGCTGGGCGTACGTGCGGGCGTGCAACGCTACAACAACGGCAGCAGCAACGCCAATACCGGCAAGTACATCGCGCTCGATTTTTCACTGCCGATGGGCAACTGGCTCAGCGCCGGCGTTTCCAACCAGAACGGCTACACCACCGCCAACCTGGCGGCACGCAAGGACATCAAGGACGGGCCGATCCGTACCCTGGGCGCCAACCTGTCGCGGGCGATTTCCGGTGATACCCGCGGCGACAACCGCTTCAACGGTGGCGGCTATGCGCGCTTCGACACCAAGTATTCGGCCGGCACGCTCAACGTCAGCAGCTCCGCCGACGGCTACGTTAACAGCAGCCTGACCGCGAGCGGCAGCGTGGGCTGGCAAGGGCGTGATATCGCCATCAGTGGCCGCAACGAAGGCAACGCCGGGATCATCTTCAATACCGGCATTGAAAACGACGGCCTGCTGACCGCACGTGTTGACGGCCGGATGGTGAAGCTGAGCGGCAATAAGAATTACCTGCCTTTGTCGCCTTACGGTCAGTACGACGTTGAGCTGATGAACAACAAAAACTCGGCGGAGAGCTTCGACATCGTCACCAAGCGCAAGAGCAAGCTCACCCTGTATCCGGGCAACGTGGCGGTGATCTCGCCGGAGATAAAACAGATGGTGACGGTGTTCGGCCGCATCAAAGCGGAGGACGGCACGCTGCTGGCCAACGCCTATATCAAGAACCATATCGGCCGCACTCGCACCGATGAGAAAGGCGAATTTATCATGGACGTCGACAAGAAATTCCCGGTTATCGATTTTACCCACAGCGGCAATCAGACATGCGAAGTGGATTTGGATCTCAGCAAGGCGCAAGGCGCCGTGTGGGTCGGCGACGTGATCTGCACCGGGCTGAAAACCTATGCGGGCAATATGTCATCCGGGGAGTCTGATCATGAGAGCTAACGTTGCGCTGTTGTTGTTGGCGCTGGTCGCCCCCGCGCTGCAGGCGGCGGTCAGCCAGACCAACTGGCCGGATGCGGCGGCCATGAAATTTGTCTTCGTGGAGAACAACGCCGACGACAACTTTTTCGTCACGCCGGCCGGCGGGCTGGATCCGCGTATGACCGGCGCCAATAAGTGGACCGGGCTGAAATACGGCGGTTCCGGCACTGTCTATCAGCAAAGCCTGGGGTACGTGGATAATGGTTACAACACGGGGCTGAATGCCAACTGGCGCTATGACATGTGGCTGGAAAATGCGCCGATAAAGAATCCGTTCCTCGGCTTGCGCTGCATCAACTGGTATGCCGGCTGCAATATGGATACCAGCTTGATTCTGCCGCAGACCACCGACGAAAAGGGGTTTTACGGCGCCGTGGTCACGCCCGGCGGTGCAAAATGGATGCACGGCATGATGTCGCCGAGCTTCTATCAATATCTGAAGCAGATGGCGGCGGGCGAAGCTTTCAGCATGCAGATCAACGGCTGCCAAACGTCGGTGGCTTACGACGCCGCGGCCGGCGGCCGCTGTCGGGATCAGGCCAGCGGCAGCTGGTACAAGCGCACCGTCACGCACAGCAAGGCGGCCCACCTGCGCTTTATCAATACCAATGCCGTATCGGAGGTGTTCGTCAACAGCGATGGGGTGCCGATCATCGGCGAGGGCAATGCCGATTGCAAGAACCAGACCATCGGCGCCCGCTCAGGCATCATGTGCAAGATGGTCAGCTACGATTTGCAGACCGACGGCAGCGTCAGCAATACTTCGATTCATATTTTCCCGGCGATTAACCATGCGGCGCTGTCCTCTGCGGTGAACGCCGCCGATCTGCAGTTCAGTCTGAACGGCAACACCTGGAAAAACACGTCGGGCACCGGCAGCTACTATACGTTTAACGAGTTGAAGAGCAGCAACGCGGTCTATGTGTTCTTCTCCAGTAACTTCTTCAAACAGATGGTCGCGCTGGGGATTTCCGACAGCGGCACCCGCGATCTGATCAATTTCCGTTTTCAGAACACCACCTCGCCGGAGTCGGGATGGTATGAGTTTTCCACTTCAAACCAGCTGATTATCAAGCCGCGTGATTTCAGCATCAGCATTATTTCCGATGATTACGACAACAGCCCACACCGTGAAGGCTATGTCGGCCCGGCGGAGCCGGCGCTGGAGTTCGGCTACTTCGTGACCACCAGCGGCAAAACCGCCGCCGATCAGGTGAGGGTGATGGCGACCGGGCCGACTCAGGCGATCAACGGGGTGAACTATTGCCTCTTTTCTTCTGCGGATGACAGTACCCGGGTACCGTTCCCCGCCACCCTTGGCATCACCACCAGCACCAACGGCCAGCAGAGCTTCGCCGCGGCTGCGATGGCCAGTGGCACGACATGACCAATGCGCTCTGGAGCAGCACCCCGTGGAATGATATCTCCGGTGAAGTGGGGGTGCTGAACAAGACCCGCGTGACCTTTAGCATTCCGATGAACAACCCGATCTCGCTGAGAACCGTCGACGGCAACGGTTGGTATGGCGACGTCAGCGCCGCCGGTGAAATTCATGTCGAAGCCACCTGGCGCAACATCAATTGAGGGCAGGGCGTGAAACTTGTGCTGATAGGGTTGCTGTGTTTGTCCTTCCCCTTTACCGCCGCCGCGATCAATGTCGGTACCCTGACGTTTGCCATGGATCAGGATCGCTCATTCACCGCCAAGCGGGTGTTGAATAACAACCGCAGCGCGCGCCTGTATCAGGTGAGCATTCGCGCTATCGATCGGCCGGGAGAGCGCGAGGTGCGCAGCCGGCCGGCGGACGGCGAGCTGCTGTTCGCGCCGCGTCAGCTGACGCTGCAGGCCGGGCAGGCGGAGTACTATAAGTTTTTCTACCGCGGGCCGCAGGATAATCGCGAGCGTTATTACCGGGTGTCATTTCGCGAAGTGCCGACCCGATTGTTCGAGCCGGGGCCGCGTCGGGGCGCCGGCGTCAACCTGGAGCCGATCGTGGTGATGGACACCATTCTGGTGGTGCGCCCGCGTCAGGTAAACTTTGCCTATCGGCTCGATACCCAGCGCGGTACGCTCACCAACACCGGCAACACCTACTTCAAGTTCCTGCTCAAGCCGGGCTGCAACAGCACGGATGAAGAGGGCGTCACCGAATACCTGCGCCCCGGCGATACGCTGACCCATGCCGGTATTCGGCTGAAGGGGCAGAAATTCATTATTTATAACGACAAATTTATCAGCGTCGATCGCAGCTGCCTCGATTAACGCGGCGGAATGGCAAAGCGGAAGCAGGCGCCGCTTTGCGCTTGTTCGATCAGCTGAATATCGCTGTCGTGCAACTGCAGAATGCGCCGCACGATCATCAGGCCCAGTCCGCCGGAAGGGCGCCGGGCGCCGCTCAGAACAGACGGGCGCACGAACAGATCGGCGCGCAGCGTCTGCGGAATGCCGGGGCCGTTGTCGCTGACCTGCACCATTACCTGGTCTTCCTGCCGCCACAGCCGCACGCCGATGTCGCCGCCGGGCGGCGTATGGCGAATGGCGTTGTCCAGCAGGTTGGTCAGCACCCGCTCAATCATGCTGAGATCGGCGAACACCGGCGGAATGCCCGGAGCGATGTCGGCGTGCAGCCTCTGGTTGCGCGCCTCCGCCGCCAGCTCGAACTTTTGGAATACGTCCTGCAACAGTTCGCTGAGGGAGAAGGGCTCTTTCTGCGGCTTCACCACGCCGTACTCCAGCCGTGCCAGCTCGAACAGCTCCTGCGCCAGCTTGCCCACCTTGCGGCTCTGCGCCAGCGCGATCTCCAGATAGCGCCGCCGATCGGCTTCGCTCAGGGTGGCGGCCTTGACCGACAGCGTCTCCAGATAGCCGTGCAGCGAGGTGAGCGGGGTGCGCAGATCGTGCGAGACATTGGCGATGAACTCACGCCGCAGCCGATCCTGCTGTGCCAGCGTTTGCCATTGTTCGGCAAGGCGCTGCGCCATGCGGTGGAAGGCCTGCTGAAGCTGGCTGACTTCGTCGCGCCCGGCCCGTACCGCCGGCAGCGCCGCGTAGGCCTGCACCGCTTCGATGCCGCCGCTGTCCAGCGCATTGACCTGCCGGGTCAGGCGACGGATCGGGCGCGTCACCCAATAAAACGCGAAACCGCCGGCCAGCAGGCTGAACAGCACCATCACCCCGGAGGTCCACAGGGCCATCCTGGCCGCCGAGTTGAACTGGGCGTTGCTGGCCAGCGCCGTGTACTCTTCGCCGAGCAAGACCACGTACAGATAGCCTTCGATCCGGCCATCGACCTTCAGCGGCGCGACGCTGAACACCTTGCGCCCGTCCTCGCTGCGCGGATCGTCGCCATACACCGGCATCTGCGCGCCATCGAGCAGCGCCTGCAGCGGCGGCAATGCGACCCGCTGCCGTTTCAGATGCCCGGCCGGCGCGGCGTTGCCGATAATCGCGCCCTGTTTGTCGAGCAGGTAAACCTCCACGCTGGGGTTCACCGCCATCAGCTGATCGAACAGGGTATGCACCGCCTGCGGATCCGGTCCGTTCACCCCCAGCAGCGGGTTGCTGTCGGCGATATGCTGCGCCAGGTTGCCGGACAGGCGCTGGATCACCGCCTGGCTGTACTGGGTATTGCTGCGCACCTGCATCCAGCCGGAAAAGGCGCAGCCGATGACGATCAGCAGCGCGAAGATCAGCGTGAGGCGTTGCGCTAACGTAAGGTTTTTCATGGCTTACTCTTGCGGCGCGGCCGCGAATTTATAGCCCATGCCCCACACCGTGAGGATGCGCTCGGGTTCCGCCGGGTTGCGCTCGATCTTGATGCGCAGCCGGTTGATATGGGTGTTGACGGTGTGCTCATACCCTTCGTGCTGATAGCCCCAGACCTGATTCAACAGGCTGAGGCGCGAGAACACCTGGCCCGGGTGGCGGGCGAAAAAGTACAGCAGATCGAATTCGCGCGGCGTCAGCTCGACCGGCTGCTGGTGCAGGTGCACCTCGCGGGCGATCGGATCGATGGTCAAATCGCTGAAGCTGAGCACGCCGGCGTCCATGCGCAGGTTGCGGCTCATCGCTTCCTGGCGGCGAAACAGCGCCTTGACCCGCGCCACCAGCTCCAGCATGGAGAAGGGTTTGGCCAGATAGTCGTCGGCGCCCAGTTCCAGCCCCAGCACGCGGTGCACCTCGCTGGAGCGCGCGCTGGTGATGATGATCGGTGTGTAGCGCGTCATGGTGCGCGCCCGGCGGCAAATCTCCAATCCGTCCACGCCCGGCAGCATCAGATCGAGGATGAGGGCATCCCAGCCGCCCTGTTCCAGCATCGCCATGCCCCGGTTGCCGTCGGCGGCGTGGCTGATGGCGTAACCCTCGTCACGCAGATGCAGCTGCAACAGCTCGGCGATGTCGCCGTCGTCCTCGACGATCAAAATTCGTTTTGGCTTTTCCATTCTCATTACCGCTGATTGCCTGATCCTCTATGAAGTCTACACAACCCCCACCGGTGGAGTTATCACATTTTATTTAACTTTGCGTGAGGTCTTGGGGAACAAATCAGGGGAATACTCGGCTCATCGCATCGTTAGCTGGCAGGAATCTTTATGAGCCTCACTCTCACTCCGGAACAACGACAGACCGTACATCCGCTGTGGCTGCGGTTGACGCACTGGCTGAATGCGCTGGCGATGCTGATCATGGTGACCAGCGGCTGGCGTATTTACAACGCCTCGCCGCTGTTCAACTTCAGCTTTCTCAATGAGCTGACGCTCGGCGGCTGGCTGGGCGGCGCGCTGCAGTGGCACTTCGCCGGCATGTGGCTGTTTGGCGTCAATGGGCTGTGCTACCTGCTGATCAACCTGGCCAGCGGGCGTTTCAAACGCAAGTATTGGCCGCTCAGCCCACGGCAGTTTCTCGCCGATATAGGTGCCGCGCTGCGCGGCAGGCTGCAACACGCCGACCTGCGCCACTACAACATGGTGCAACGCGTGGCCTATCTGTCGGTGATGATCCTCGGCGTGATGAGTGCGCTGTCCGGGCTGGTGCTGTGGAAATCGGTGCAGTTTCCGCTGCTGCGCACGCTGCTCGGCGGTTATGAGGCGGCGCGCTATATCCACTTTTTCGCCATGTCGGCGCTGGTGGCCTTTGTCGCGATTCACCTGGTGATGGTGGCGCTGGTGCCACGGACGCTGCTGGCCATGCTGCGCGGACGCTAAGGAGTGAATGATGGAAAAGGATAAACCGATCATGACGGTCATTGAAGGGCAGGCGATCGTCAAAGAAGCGCAGCGGCTGTTGAGCGCGCCTTCGCGCCGCCGCTTTCTGCGCAACGGCCTGACGCTGGGCGGCATCGCCATGCTCACCGGCTGCGATCTCAGCGATAACGCCAACGTCGAACAGGCGCTGAGCCGCATCTCGCGCTTCAACGATCGGGTGCAGGGCTGGCTGTTCAATGGCGACCGCCTGGCGCCGGTCTACCCGGAATCGATGATCACCCGGCCGTTCCCGTTCAACGCTTTCTACGCCGAGGAGGACGCGCCGGACATCAACGGCGACGACTACCGTCTGGAGGTGGCGGGACTGGTGCAGGACAAACGCGCCTGGAGCCTGCCGCAGCTGCACCGGATGGCGCAGGTCAGCCAGGTGACGCGCCATATTTGCGTCGAGGGCTGGAGCGCCATTGGCAAGTGGGGCGGCGTGCCGTTCGCGACCTTTCTCAAGGCGATCGGCGCGGATCTGAGCGCCCGCTACGTCAGCTTCAAATGTGCCGATGACTACTACACCAGCA
>NZ_VOSN01000005.1:412840-444039 GCF_020858655.1 Serratia montpellierensis | reverse complement strand
CGACATGGCCACCGCGCTGCACCCGCAGACGATTATCGCGCTGACCTATGACGGCCAGATCTTGCCGCGCAAGTATGGCTACCCGATGAAGCTGCGCATGCCGACCAAGCTGGGCTACAAGAATCCGAAACACATTCAGGTGATCGAGGTCACCAACCGCTTCCCGGGCGGTTACTGGGAAGACCAGGGTTACAACTGGTTTGGCGGCAGCTGAGGCGGCCGCCGGCCATTCTCCGGCACCCCGGTGCCTTTGACATGACGGAAGGAAATACCATGAAAAAGTTATTCGCAATGATGATGTGCAGCGCGTTGATGCTGGGCGTGGCCGGCGCCAACGCCGCGGACGGCATGAGCAAAGACGCGATGAAAAAGGACGGCATGAGCCAGATGTCGCACGACGGCATGGCCAAAGACGGCATGAGGAAAGAGTGCATGGGCAAGGAGTGCATGAAGAAAGACAAGATGGGCAAAGACGCGATGAAAAAGGATGGCATGGCGAAAGACGGTATGGCCAAAGACGGCATGAAGAAAGACGAAATGAAGAAGGACGCGATGGGGCACTAAGCCGCCGCACCCCGCGGCCGCAAGCGGGCGAGCCGCGGCGGCCGCGGACAATTAAGGAGAGAGGATGATGCAGGCGACATGGCTGCGGCGCTTTCAGCGCTCGAACGGGGACGTTATCTTTATGCGCGCGGCGCTGGTGGTGATCTTTGCCGCCTTCGGTTACGCCAAGTGGTTTGATTACGAGGCGCAGGGGCTGGTACCGCTGATCGGCAACAGCCCGCTGCTGAGCTGGATGCATCAGGCGTTCGGCATCCGCGGCGCCAGCTATGCGCTGGGCGTTGCCGAGTGGAGCTTCGGTTTGCTGCTGCTGGCGGGATTCTGGTCGCGGCGGCTGGGATTGCTGGGGGCGATCGGTTCGACGGTGACCTACCTGACCACGCTGACGCTGATCTTTTCCACGCCGGGCGCCTGGGAGCCTTCCGCCGGCGGTTTTCCTGCCATGGCCGGGGCCACCAGTTTTTTAATCAAGGATCTGGTGTTGCTGGCCGGTTCCCTGGTGCTGCTGAAAGCCGACTTGCCGGCCGAGCAGGCATAAAAAAGGGCGTAGCCTGGCTACGCCCTTTCGCTGATTGACCGGTTATCACATATCCGGGAAGGTCAGGGTGCCCCCCGGCGCTTCGCGATGAATGTGCAGGAAGTTCAGGTGCTTCTCGTACTGGTCGAGGATATCGCCAATCACCTGTTCCTTGCTGTAGTCCATCAGGTCGTTGCCCTGGGTGCCTTCCATCAGGAAGGTTTCCAGCCGGTAGTAGTGCGACTTGCCGGAGCGCGCGCGGTAGGTGAAGCCCGGCACCGAGTAGCGCATCGGCCAGATCTGATAGATAAAGTTCTGTTCCTCACCCAGGTGCACCAGCAGCTCCAGGTGGTTCAGGCGTTCGTCTTCGGTCGGCGGCACTTCGCTGAACTCCACTTTCGCGCCGCGCAACTCCAGCTCGCGCGCCACGTCCTGCATCGCCGGGCGGCACACCTTATCCAGCATTTTCTGCGTGTACTGGGTGCCCGGGTAGTTCATCACCCGCGACAGGCGCTGCTTCCAGTTGAGCACGTCGTGGCTGGAGACCGGCACTGGCGCCAGGGTGCTGAGCGCGCTGGCCTTGCGGTAGTCTTCCACCCGCAGCGATTTATACAGCCCGGCCATCACGAAGAAGATCACGAAGCTGAACGGCAGGCCCATGATCACCGTGGTTTTCTGCAGCGCCGGCACGCCGTCGGTCATCAGCATGCCGATGGTCAGCAGGCCGATAGCCACCGACCAGAAAATCCGCAGCCAGTTCGGCGCATCATTATTAATGTCGGCCAGGCGCGAGGTGAAGTTGCCCAGCACCAGCGAGCCGGAGTCCGCCGAGGTGACGTAGAACAGCAGGCCGGTGATGGTGGCCACCGAGGCGCTGAAGGTGAAGCCGGGGTATTGCGCCAGCAGGCTGTAGAAGCCGCGCTCCGGGAACTGCATCACTTCCTGCGCGAACTCGGCGTTGCCGTGAATGATCTGGTAGAGCGCGCTGTTGCCGAAGATAGACAGCCACAGCAGGGTGAACACGAACGGTATGATCAGCGTGCCGACCACGAACTGGCGAATGGTGCGCCCGCGCGAGATGCGTGCCAGGAACAGGCCGACGAACGGTGACCACGCCACCCACCAGGCCCAGAAGAACAGCGTCCAGTTGTTCATCCACTCCACCGGCCGATCGAAGGCGAAGCTGTTGAGCGTCATGCCCATAAAACGGTTGACGTAATCGCCGACGTTGAGCACCAGCGCGTTGAGCAGGAACTCGGTGTCGCCAAAGAACAGCACGAACAAGATCAGGCCAAGCGCCAGCAGCACGTTCAGCTCGGACAGGATGCGGATGCCCTTGTTGACGCCCGAGGTGACCGAGATGGTGGCCATGATCACCGACAGCAGGATCAGCGAGCCCTGCACCGTCAGGTTTTCCGGGATCTCGAACAGCACCTTGAGGCCGTAGTTGAGCTGCACCACGCCAATGCCCAGCGTGGTGGCGATGCCGAAGATGGTGCCGAGCACCGCGGCGATGTCCACGCTGTGGCCGATCGGGCCGTTGATGCGTTTACCGAAGATCGGGTACAGCGCCGATCGGATGGTCAGCGGCAGATTGTAGCGATAGCTGAAGTAGCCGAGGGCGATGCCCATCAGCGCATACATCGACCAGCCTGTCAGGCCGTAGTGGAACAGCGTCCAGACCATCGCCTGGCGTGCGGCCTCCAGCGTTTGCGCGTCGCCTTCCGGCGGCATCATGTACTGGGTCACCGGCTCGGCGACTGAGAAGAACATCAGGTCGATGCCGATGCCGGCGGCGAACAGCATTGCCGCCCAGCTCATCAGGCTGAACTCCGGCTTGGACTGTTCCGGCCCGAGCTTGATCGAACCGAAGCGCGAAGCGGCGATAAACACCACGAACACGATGTACAGCGTCGCCGCCAGCAGGTAGTACCAACCGAAGGTGGCTGACACCCAATTCAGCGTGCGGGTGATCCACTGCCCGGAGAAGTCGGTGAAAAAGATGGTCATCAGCGAGAAGGCCAGGATCAGCCCCGCCGAGGTGAAGAAAACCACAGGGTTGAGGCGGTCCTGCTGCGGTTTGGAGGAGGTTTCGTGGGTTGTCATCGTCATCCTCTGAACTGAGAAAATCGTGCCGCTCCGTATTCCGGGGCGCGTTGGCCTCTGAAAAACGGGCGAATGAAGGCGGCGGCCGTCTCCGCAGAGGAGGGCCTGAATGATGCCGCTTTCGCCTGTTGCTGAAGCGCCGGAGCGCTTCGCGGCGGGAACCGCTTACAGCCACTGATTTTGGTCAGATTCGTTAATTACCTCACAAAAATCAGCCAGTTCCACAACCAGATAGTACAAATTTTTAACCAGGCGGCAATAAAATATATGCAATTTTTATTGAACGTTCAATCAAAAAAAGTTTAATAGTCCTCATGATGACCTGAATCACGGGCGAAACGGCAGTGAAATTTGCCCGCTGAGATAAGGCCGAAGTCGGTTTTGTGAGAGTCGAAATATGCCAAAGGTAGGAATGCAGCCAATCAGAAGGCAGCAGTTGATTGATGCCACGCTCGCCGCGGTAAACGAAGTGGGAATGCATGACGCCACCATCGCGCAGATCGCGCGGCGGGCCGGCGTTTCCAACGGCATCATCAGCCATTATTTCAAGGATAAGAATGGCCTGCTGGAAGCCACGATGCGCTATCTGATCAGCCATCTGGGCGAGGCGGTGAAGCTGCGCTTGCAGGCGCTGACCGATAACAGCCCGGCGGCGCGGCTGCAGGCGATCGTCGCCGGCAACTTCGACGACAGCCAGATCAACAGCGCGGCGATGAAGACCTGGCTGGCCTTTTGGGCCAGCAGTCTGCACCAGCCGCAGCTCAACCGGCTGCAGCAGGTGAACGGCCGCCGGCTTTATTCCAACCTGTGCGCCGAGTTTCGTCGCGTTATGCCGCAGCCGCAGGCGCGGTTGGCGGCCAAGGGGCTGGCGGCACTGATCGACGGACTGTGGCTGCGCAGCGCGCTGCGCGGCTCAGCGTTCAATCAGTCGCAGGCGTTGGCGCTCACGACCGAATACATCACGTTCCAACTCCGGGGGCAAACGCCGCCCGGAGGATAACCCAAGGAGATCCTATGTCCCGTTTTGGCTTGCAGAAGCTCTATATTCATGGCGCCTATGTAGACAGCACCGCTGGAAAAACCTTCAACGCCATTAACCCGGCGAACGGCGAAGTTCTGGCTGAAGTCCAGTCCGCCGGCGCTGAAGACGTCGATCGTGCGGTGGCCAGCGCGGCCAGCGGGCAGAAGGTGTGGGCGGCGATGACGGCGATGGCGCGTTCGCGCATCCTGCGTCGCGCGGTGGATATTCTGCGCGAGCGCAACGATGAGCTGGCGGCGCTGGAAACGCTGGATACCGGCAAAGCGATGTCGGAAACCACCGCGGTGGACATCGTCACCGGCGCCGACGTGCTGGAGTATTACGCCGGCCTGATCCCGGCCATTGAAGGCGAACAGATCCCGCTGCGCGAAACCTCATTCGTTTACACCCGCCGCGAACCGCTGGGCGTGGTGGCCGGCATCGGCGCCTGGAACTACCCGATTCAAATCGCGCTGTGGAAGTCCGCGCCGGCGCTGGCGGCGGGCAACGCGATGATCTTCAAGCCGAGTGAAGTCACGTCGTTGACGGCGCTGAAGCTGGCGGAAATTTACACCGAAGCCGGCCTGCCGGACGGCGTATTCAACGTGGTGACCGGCAGCGGCGCGGAGGTGGGGCAGTACCTGACCGATCATCCGGGCATTGCCAAAGTCTCTTTCACCGGCGGGGTGAAAACCGGCAAGAAGGTGATGGCCAACGCGTCGGGATCGACGCTGAAAGAAGTCACCATGGAACTGGGCGGTAAGTCGCCGCTGATTATCTTCGACGATGCCGATCTGGATCGCGCTGCCGATATCGCCATGATGGCCAACTTCTACAGTTCCGGCCAGGTGTGCACCAACGGTACCCGCGTCTTCGTGCCGGCGGCGCTGCAGGCGCAGTTTGAGGCGAAGATCCTTGAGCGCGTGAAGCGCATTCGCCTCGGCGATCCGACCGATCCGCAGACCAACTTCGGGCCGCTGGTCAGCTTCGCGCACATGGAGTCGGTGCTGCGCTTTATCGAGAGCGGCAAGAACAGCGGCGCGCGCCTGCTGTGCGGCGGCGAACGCGTCACCCACGGCGAATTCGGCAAGGGCGCTTACGTGGCGCCGACGGTATTCAGCGACTGCCGCGACGACATGGAAATCGTGCGTGAGGAGATCTTCGGGCCGGTGATGAGCATTCTCAGCTACCAGAGCGAAGAGGAAGTGGTGCGCCGCGCCAATGATACCACCTTCGGCCTGGCCGCCGGTGTGGTGACCAACGATCTGGCCCGCGCGCACCGCGTGATCCACCAGCTGGAAGCCGGCATTTGCTGGATCAACACCTGGGGCGAGTCGGCGGCGGAAATGCCGGTCGGCGGCTACAAGCAGTCCGGCGTCGGCCGCGAGAACGGCCTGACGACGCTGGAACACTACACCCAGATCAAATCGGTGCAGGTCGAGCTGGGCGAATACGCCTCGGTATTCTGATCTTCCCGCCGTCTTTCGAGCCGCAGCCGCGTTGGCTGCGGCCGACAATCTCTAGAGAGCCAAAATACACAGCCTGTTGCCGAGTCGCGCTTCGCGTCTTTGCCTGACCAGGCCTCTATAAAGTAAGGAGATAATGAATGGAATTTGACTACATCATTATCGGTGCCGGTTCCGCCGGCAACGTGTTAGCCACCCGATTGACCGAGGACGCCGACGTCAGCGTCCTGCTGCTGGAAGCCGGCGGCCCGGACTACCGGATGGATTTCCGTACCCAGATGCCGGCCGCGCTGGCGTTTCCGCTGCAGGGTCGCCGCTATAACTGGGCGTATGAAACCGATCCTGAGCCGCACATGAACAACCGCCGGATGGAATGCGGCCGCGGCAAAGGGCTGGGCGGTTCGTCCCTGATTAACGGCATGTGTTACATTCGCGGCAACGCGATGGACTTCGATAACTGGGCCAAGGCGCCGGGTCTGGAAGACTGGACCTATCTGGACTGCCTGCCGTATTTCCGCAAGGCGGAAACCCGCGATATCGGCCCGAACGATTACCACGGCGGCGAGGGCCCGGTGAGCGTCACCACGCCGAAAGCCGGTAACAACGAACTGTTCCACGCGATGGTGGAAGCCGGCGTGCAGGCGGGTTACCCGCGTACCGACGATCTGAACGGTTACCAACAAGAAGGCTTTGGCCCGATGGATCGCACCGTGACGCCGAAAGGGCGCCGCGCCAGCACCGCCCGCGGTTATCTGGATCAGGCGCGTTCGCGGCCGAACCTGAAAATCGTCACCCATGCGCTGACCGACCATATCGTATTCGACGGCAAGCGTGCGGTGGGCGTCAAGTATTTGCAGGGCGACAGCAATCAGCTGACCCACGCCACAGCACGGCGCGAAGTGCTGCTGTGCGCCGGCGCCATCGCCTCGCCGCAGATCCTGCAGCGTTCGGGCGTTGGCCCGGCTGCGCTGCTGAAAAGTCTGGATATTAATGTGGTACACGATCTGCCGGGCGTCGGGGAAAACCTGCAGGACCACCTGGAGATGTACCTGCAATACGCCTGTAAGAAACCGGTATCGCTGTACCCGGCGCTGCAATGGTTCAACCAGCCGAAGATCGGCGCGGAATGGCTGTTCAACGGCACCGGCGTCGGCGCCAGCAACCAGTTCGAGGCCGGTGGCTTCATCCGCAGCCGTGCAGAGTTCGCCTGGCCGAACATTCAGTATCACTTCCTGCCGGTGGCGATTAACTACAACGGCAGCAACGCGGTGAAAGAGCACGGCTTCCAGGCGCACGTCGGCTCGATGCGTTCGCCGAGCCGCGGCCGGGTACAGGTGAAATCGAAAGATCCTCGTCAGCACCCGAGCATTCTGTTCAACTACATGGCGACCGAACAGGATTGGCAGGAGTTCCGCGACGCTATTCGCATCACGCGCGAGATCATGGCGCAGCCGGCGCTGGACGAATACCGTGGCCGCGAGATAAGCCCTGGGCCGGACGTGCAGACCGATGAGCAGTTGGATGCCTTCGTGCGCGAGCATGCCGAAACCGCGTTCCACCCGTCCTGCTCGTGCAAGATGGGCGAGGATGAGATGGCAGTGGTCGACGGCCAGGGCCGGGTACACGGCATGGAAGGATTGCGGGTGGTGGATGCGTCGATCATGCCGCTGATCATCACCGGCAACCTGAACGCCACCACCATCATGATCGCCGAGAAGTTAGCCGATCGCATTCGCCAGCGCGCGCCACTGCCGCGCAGCACCGCCGACTATTACGTCGCCGGCGATGCGCCGGTGCGCAAGCAGTAACCAACACGCCCTCTCGCCGTTGAGGGGGAGGGCCGCCGTAGCAAGCAACCCCTCTCCATATGCTCTTCCCCAAGGCGAGGGGGCAACTCTTTTTTATCCCCTCATGCCGCCGGCAGCGAGATCGCCTGATCGAAACTGGTGGGCGTCGCCATACGCCACATGCGGGCGTAGAACTCGCTTTTGATCTCCGGTTGCAGCAGCGCGCCCGGCTCCAGGTAGTAATAGATATCGGCGTACACTTTGATCTCGGTCGGCGTGATGCGGCGCAGCATATGGTGCGAGGTCAGTTGTTCCGGGCGGCTGACGCCGGCCGCCGCCAGCATGTCCGCCAGCGCTTTCACCGTATTTTGATGGAAGTGGTAGACGCGCTCCGCCTTGTTCGGCACCACCAGCGCCTTCTGCCGCAGCGGATCTTGCGTCGCCACGCCGGTCGGGCAGTGGTTGGTGTGGCAGCTTTGCGACTGGATGCAGCCGACGGCGAACATAAAGCCGCGCGCCGAGTTCACCCAATCGGCGCCGAGCACCAGCACGCTGGCGATGTCGAAGGCGCTGATGATCTTGCCACTGGCGCCTACCTTGATTTGGTCGCGCAGGCCGCAGCCCACCAGCGTGTTATGCACGAACAGCAGCCCTTCGCGCAGCGGCATGCCCATATAGTTGGAGAGCTCGAGCGGCGCGGCGCCGGTGCCGCCTTCCTTACCGTCCACCACGATGAAATCCGGCAGGATGCGGGTGTGCAGCATCGCCTTGACGATGGCGACGAACTCCCACGGGTGGCCGATGCACAGCTTGAAACCGACCGGTTTGCCGCCTGACAGCTCGCGCAGCTGCTGGATGAAATGCATCATTTCCAGCGGGGTGGTGAAGGCGCTGTGCGAGGCCGGCGAGATGCAGTCGACGCCTTCCGGCACGCCGCGGGTGGCGGCAATTTCCGCATCCACCTTTTTCGCCGGCAGAATGCCGCCGTGGCCGGGTTTGGCGCCCTGGCTGAGCTTGATTTCAATCATTTTGACCTGCGGGCTTTGCGCCTGTTCGGCAAAGCGGCGCGGATCGAAATGGCCGTCGGCGGTGCGACAGCCGAAATAGCCGCTGCCCAGCTCCCACACCAGATCGCCGTTGTTTTCACGGTGATAGCGGCTGATGCTGCCCTCGCCGGTGTCGTGGTAGAAATTGCCCTTGGCCGCACCGAGGTTGAGTGCGCGAATGGCATTGGCGGAGAGCGCGCCGAAGCTCATGGCCGAAATGTTGAAGATCGACGCAGAGTAGGGCTGGCGGCAGTCGGCGCCGCCGATGGTGATGCGAAAACTGGTCGGGTCGGCGGCTTCCACCGGCCGCATGGAGTGGCCGATGCACTCATAGCCGGTTTGGTACACATCCAGCAGGGTGCCGAACGGCTTGTCGCCCATCTCGTTTTTCGCCCGGCGATACACCAGCGTGCGCTGGGTGCGTGAAAACGGAATCTCTTCATTATCCTGCTCGAGGAAATATTGGCGCAGTTCCGGGCGGATGAATTCGAAGAAGAAGCGCAGGCGGCCGATGATCGGGTAGTTGCGGCAGATGGCGTGGCGTTGCTGCGTGAGATCGTAGATACCCAGCACCATCAGGCAACCGCAGGCCAGGGCCGGCAGCCAGAACCACGGATGGTTGTGCATCATGATCAAGAAAACCAGGGTGAGCAAGATGCTCAGCACAAAGCAGGTATAGCGGCTGAATAAGGACGACTTCATAACATCTCCTGATGTTTATTTTAATCCACACGACATGACTCACGGATAATCCGTGTGCAAATCGTAACCAACAGGAGAGGATGTTGTGTGTCTGTTGCTGCTTTGTCGCCGGTTGTTACATTAATTTAACTTGGCGGGAGAAGGCGGGTTGCCGCGCGGCGTACCGCGCAACAAGCCAGGGCAGGTTATTTTCCGGCGACGAAGATGGTGCTCATGCTGCGCAGCCGCAGCTTTTTCATCGCGCTGTATTTCTGCGAAAAGATGGTTTTCGGATGCGTGCCGCGCTTTTCCGCAATGTGCAGCAGGCTGTCGCCGCGCAGCAGATTGAAGATCACATCGCTTTCCGCCGGGCTGAGCTCGCGGGTTTTCTGCACCCTGATGCCGCCCGGTTCTTTGCTTTCCAGCAGCCGCTGGATTTTTTCCTGCAGCGAATAAAGCGGAATGCGGGTGGAGACCAACTCGACGGAAATCCCCAGGATCGACAACAGTTTCACTACGCGCTCGTCGTCATAGAACACCAACAGGCGCGTTTTGCTGTTGTACTGCTGGTGCAGGGACACCAGGCTTTCGATCACGTTGACGCTCTGTTCGAGGTTTTGCGAGGTGAAAATCAGCGCGATATCGTGCTTGGTGATCTTCTCTGCTTTGGCGCCACCGTGCATGAAATCGGAAAACAGGCGGATATCGTACGCGCCGTAGTGTTTCTTAAGCAGCACCGACAGGCCAACATAGCTGTACTTACACTCACTAATCACAAGAACGTTGTTTTTAGACATAGGGCAAACACCAATACCGAGTTAAAAGTATTCAGCTGTAAGAAGCGAGTTCAAATCCTTGATGCTGGATTCCTTCCACAGCTTTCCCTGCAGTGCGTAATATGGCATTTCATCCAGCCATTTCTTGTGTTCGGGAGTTTCAACTCCTTCGATAATTACCTTGTAATGATTAAGGTAAAAGAAGCGCAGTAACGCGCGCATCAAGCCCTCACCGCCGGACTTTTTCATGAAGTCCCAAAGCAGAAAACGGTCGAGCTTAACGAAGCGGAACTGGCTGTTGTACAACGCGGAAAAACCCGCATAGCCAGAACCAAAATCATCGAGCCAAAATGAATAACTATTCAATGACGGATCGCCGTGCACGCGATCTTTCACCAGCCGGGTTGAATTCTCGCTGATCTCGAAATGAATACAGCGCATAGCATTAATTCTTTCGGCAAAGTGAGTATTCGCCAGCGATTGCAGGGAATAATCGTCAACATTCAAAGTGGCTATCACTTGGTTTTCATGAAACCAGTGTTTGTATTTATCGATCAGATTGATCTGATCCATCAAAATCTCAATCCGGGTGGCGCTGTCGGCGTGGCGAAAGAACTGTTCAGGAGAAAAATGGGCATATTCGCTATTAAACGTAAAGCGAGACAGACATTCAACGGCCAGCAATTGTCCCGATTTCGCGAACATTGGCTGAAAAACATAATTAATGCCGTTATTTTTCTCTCTGAAAGAACTGCTCATTTCCCAATCCTTGGATTGATATTTAACTTGTTGATTTTAAATGGTTAAAAAGAAAGTTACTCCAGGCTTATTGGTAAATTTCTTATTTAAAGCGTCAGGATGGCCGAAGCGTGTCGACAGACCATTTAACGCGTAATTTGTGCCAAAGTCCAAACGTCGCAATCTGTTACTAAATGTAAATATTCGGGATAATATTCTGATTTTCAGGCCTTAATGCAAAATCTTGAACTCTGCAGCTTTCCCAAACACAGATTATTCCTATTCATATGAATCGTCAACATCGATCGATAGGTATCCGCCGATAGTTTATTCCTATCAAGAGGGGCCTTATGAATGTTTTAAACGATTTAACATTAAGAATATGCTTAGTCTATATTTCGTCCGGCAATGAGTTCATCGAGGCAACGCTCCTTTTCAGCAAGGGAGTGCTATCGCTGAGTGTATGCTCAGTGGCGGCAATATATATATAAGCCCGCCACTGAATCGATTATTTTATTGTTCTATGGAGCTGGAAATGAAAAAAGTATTATTGCCTTTGGCTGCCCTGGTATTGTCTGCAACTGCTTCCAACGCAATGGCAGCAAACGGCAACGTTAAATTCACCGGTGAAATTGTACAGTCCACCTGTAAAGTTGTTGATAAAGACCAGAATAAAGAAGTTTACCTGGGTAAATATCCTACTACCGCTTTCCCAACTGCCGGTTCTACCAGCGGTGCTAAAGCTTTCGATATTAGCCTGGAGAAATGTGAAGCGGGTAACTACACCCTGCGTTTCGACGGTAACACCCCAGCTGGCCACCCAGAGCTGTTGGCTGTAACTGGCGGCGCAGCTGGCGTTGGCGTTGAAATTCTGGATAACAACGGCTCTACTCTGCCAATCTCTCAGGAAGTGGCTACCCCAGCTACCGTAACTGTTGCTGCTGATGGCGATAACCCAGGCGCTGCGACTTTCAACCTGCGCGCTCGTTACAAATCCTTCCAGGATCTGGTAACTGCCGGTCAGGCAAACTCTAACGCTACCTTCACCATCGAATACAAATAATTCGCTGGCAGGATAGATAGAGTTATTGGCCAAGGATGGCTAAATTTTGAGAGTTGAGACATTCCGATGAAAAAAATTCTGACTGGTATTTTATTCGCATTCTCTGTTAATGCCTTCGCCGGCATCCAGGTTGATGCGACGCGTGTCATTTATAACAGTGCAAGTAAATCCGCATCGCTCTCAATCAGCAATGACAGCGACGATACCTACATGGTGCAAACCTGGCTGGATACTGGCGACGCAAGCCAGATGCCTAAGAATTTGCCGATCGTGGTGACGCCCCCCATTTTGAAGCTGGCTGCCAAGAAAGACGCCATTTTGCGTTTTATCTATTCCGGCAGCGGTTTACCGCAGGACAGAGAATCTCTGCTCTGGGTCAACGTACAGGAAATTCCGCCAACGCCTAAGCAAGATAACGTGCTGCAGGTGGCGATCCGTACCCGTATCAAACTGTTCTATCGCCCAGATTCGTTGAAAACCAACCTGCAACAGCAGGCGGAAGCGCTGAAGTGGAAGCGCCAGGGCGGCAACTTAGTCGTGACTAACGATGGCCCGCTGTTCGTCACGCTGGGCGTGCTGAACCTGAAGAGCGGCGGCAAGAGCTGGAAAGTGAACGCTGACATGGTCAAACCACATGACAGCCTGCGTATCTCCCTGCCTCAGGGGGCGCAATCAGCCAACAATATGTCGTTTACCTATATCAACGACTATGGCGGTCACACCGAGATTAAAAACGTCGCACTGAATTGATTTGAAGCACTTCAAGGAATGAAAGAAATGGCACACAAAAGAATAACAACCCTCGCGCCAAAACGTTTGGTGAAGCTGATTAATGGTGTAATTTATTTTTCTGCTGTGCCTTTTTCATTCTCACAGATGGCCATGGCGGAGGAGCAGTTCAACACCTCCTTCATCCATGGCGATGACAATATCGCCCAGGTGGCGTCGTTGGCCAGCGGGGATGATATTCTGCCGGGTAAATATCCGTTTGATATCTATCTCAACGGGCAGCGTATCGATCACCGCGAGATCGAGTTCAAGAAAGAATCCAAAGACTCCCCGGTAGCGCCGTGCCTGACGGCGGCGGACTATCAGGATTACGGCGTAAAGCTGCCCGGCGATCTGACCACCGCAGGTGCTGCGCAATGCTACGCATTGCCGCAACAGATCTCCGGCGCCAAGCTGAGCTATGACGCCGCCGTACAGCGTATGGATCTGGAAGTGCCGCAGGTGTTTCTTATCCCGCGTCCGCAAGGCGCCATTTCGCCGAAAGTTTACGATCGCGGCATTAATGCCGGCTTTGTTAACTATAACTTTAGCGGCACTCATAACCGCTACGGTAACAACCAGAACGACAAGACCTCTGACTATTACTTCCTGAGTCTCAACAACGGCCTGAATCTGGGTGATTGGCGCCTGCGCAACAACTCAACGCTGAACCAACAGTCGGGCGCTGGCACGCATTGGAAGAATATTTCCAGCTGGGCGGAAACGGACATCGTTTCTCTGCGCAGCCGTCTGGTGATCGGCCAGACCAACACCAATAACAACGTTTTCGACAGCATCCAGTTCCGCGGTGTGCAGATGTCCAGCGCCGACGATATGCTGCCGGAAAGCCAGCGCGGCTATGCACCGGTGGTGCGCGGCGTGGCGACGACCAACGCACGCGTTGAAGTGCGTCAGAACGGCTATACCATTTACAGCACCAACGTTCCGCCAGGGCCGTTTGCGCTGACGGACATTTTCCCAAGCACCCTGAGCGGTAACCTGGACGTGACGGTCATCGAAGCCAACGGTTCGAGAACCTCTTTCGTCGTGCCATTCTCCTCGGTGCCGAACATGCTGCGCGAAGGGATTTGGAACTATCAGCTGACCGCCGGTAAATATCACGACGGCACCAGCCACTATCAGCCCAAGTTTGTACAAGGCACCTTGTCGCACGGCATGGCGTATGACATTACGCCTTACGGCGGCGTGCTGGTGGCGGAAAATTATCGTTCCGCGGTCGTGGGCCTCGGTAAAAACCTGGGGAACTGGGGCGCCGTCTCCTTTGATATGTCCTATTCCGACACCAACCTGGTGAACGGCGATGACAAACAAGGGGAGAGTTTCCGTTTCCTGTATTCCAAGTCGCTCAACGATTGGGGGACGGAATTCCGCATTGCTGGTTACCGTTACTCGACCTCCGGATATTATGATTTTTCCGATGCGGTGGCCGAGCGCGAACGCTATGAGAACGGTTATTACCGTAACGATTACTACGATCAAAACGATCGCAATCTGGGCGTGCCGGACTGGGCGGAATCGCGTCGTCGCAGCTATTACACCAGCCGGTTCAACAACAAACGTCAGCGCGTTGAGCTGTCTGTCAACCAGCGCATCGCCGGTAGCTCGACGCTGTACGCCAACCTCAGCAACCAGTCTTACTGGGGCGGATCCGGCGAAGACCGTACCGTACAAACCGGTTTCAACAGCAGCTATAAAAATATCAGCTATGGGGTCTTCTATCAGGACAGCCGCAGCAACTACGGTTATAAAGACCGCAGCGTCAACCTGACCGTATCGATTCCGTTCAGCTTCTTCAGCAAGGATTCGTCGGACATGACAGCCAGCTTCAATGCCGGCCACAGCAAGCAGAGCGGCAATACTTACAGCGCCGGCCTGAGCGGAACCGCACTGGATGACAACCGCTTGAATTATGCGGTGCAAAGCGGTCATGATCGTTATTCGGGCCAAACCAGCTCGGCCAACGTCGGCTATCAGGGCAGCATGGGGACCATCAATGCTGGTTATAGCTACAGCAAAGATTATCAGCAGTCTTCGTTGGGTGTGGCGGGCGGCATCGTCGCACACTCCGGCGGCGTGACGCTGACCCAGCCGCTGCAGAATACGTTTGTGCTGGTGGAAGCGAAAGACGCCAAGGGCGTTCGTATCGAAAACCAACCGGGTGTGGCCATTGACCGCTTCGGTTACGCGGTGATGACCTCTGCGTCGCCATACCGCCATAACCGTGTGGCGCTGCGCACCGAGGATATCGGCAACGGCCTGGATATCCCGATGGCGGCGAGAGACGTGGTGCCGACTTACGGCGCAATCACCCGCGTGAAGTTTGAAACGCACACGGGCCAAAGCCTGTTGGTACACAGCAAGATGGCCGACGGCAGCGTACCGCCGATTGGCGCCAACGTCTTCAGTGCGGACGGTAAGAATAACGGTACTGTTGGTACCAACGGCGATATTTATATTTCAGGGGCTTCTGCAGGGGATCGCCTGCTGGTGAAATGGGGCAACGACGCGGGCGAAAGCTGCTCACTGGTGGTGCCGGAATTGAAAGCGGCGACCGAACAGTTGATGGGTTATCAGGAACTTTCGCTGACCTGCGGAAAACCGTAAAAGGAAAGGATATGTCTTCTTTGTTAAAGCACAAGAATCTCGGGTTGGCGGCTGGGCTACTGGTCACGCTGGGCGCGTTTTCGCAGAGTAGCTATGCGCTGTCATGTAAGCAGAATGGCAGTATTCGCCAGGATATCGTGCTGGATAAAGCCATCAAGGTGTCGACTGCCAATACCGCGCCGGGCGCGTTGCTGTGGCGTTCGCAGACCTTTACCTCGACCTTCCAATGTACGGATGACTGGAACAACCCGAAAGGGGAAAATGCCTACCTGTACTGGGATCCGCAGTCCCGGATGAGTCAGATCCATAATTCGATCGAAGTGGGTGTCACTTATCAGGGGATCGATGTCAAACCAACTAAAGGTGCGCGTCAGGACGTCGGTCCCGGCACGGAGTGCCGCCGTTCGGGCAGCCGTTGTTTGTCTCCGGCCAGATCGCTGACGGTAACCGTGTCTTACGCCATCTACATTAAAGCAACCGGCAAGGCGCCGCCGGCCGGCGGCAAGATCAACGATAACAACTCGTACTCGGTATTTCAGGTTGATGGCGTCGGCGGCTTGAACGGCACGCCGAACAGTAACTTTAACGCCTATATTTCCGGGCTGGGCAACATTCAGTTTATTTCCTGCAACCCAAAAATTACCGTGGTGGCCAACAACGGTTCGACGGTGAATTTCGGCACTATCCCGCGTCAGAATGCGGTGGTGGGCAAAATCGAGAAACAGGTGCCATTCTCGGTTGCCGCCAACATGTCCGATCCGACGACCGGACAGGACTGCCAGGGAGAGACGCTGCAGGCCAGCTTCAGCAGCACCTATCCGCTGCAGGATAACAGCGTGATCCTGCCGACCAGCGACAGCGGTTTCGGTATTTTGATCTCGCAAGCGGCGACGCCGAATACGCCGATCATGATGAACAGCCCGGTCGATCTGGGTCTGGTTAACGGCACCATCGTTGAAAAGAACTTCATGGCCAGCCTGAAATGGTTGAGCACCAACCCGAAAGTGGGGCCGTTCAGCGCCTCGGCGAATATTGACGTCACCTTCAAATAATTCGGTGTCTCGTCAATAAAGAAAGGGTTCAGTTCTCGCGAACTGAACCCTTTTTTGTGCCTTATACCGTGAGGATTAACGCAGCCCCATCCAGCTGGTGCAGACGCCTTCCGGCGGTTTGCCCGCATACCAACGAGGCAGCGCGGGGGCATCGTGGCGCGGTTCGGCCTCCGCCTCTACCGGCTGGGCCGGCCATTCCGCGACGTCCCAGCGGGTGGTGCGGCGATAGACCGCCGGGGTTTTGCCAAACTGTTTCTTGAAGGCGCGCGAGAACGAAGGCTGAGAATCGAAGTGGTATTGCAGGGCGATATCCAGGATCGGGCGTGGGCTGGAACGCAGCGCCTGCGCCGCCTGCGACAGGCGCCGCTCGCGAATATAGCTGCCGAGCGCGTGGCCGGTGGTGCTGCGGAACATGCGCTGCAGGTGCCATTTGGAGTAGCCCGACTTGGCGGCGACGTTATCCAGCAGCAGCGGCTGGTCCAGATGAGTTTCAATCCAGTCTAGTAAATCGTGAATGATATTGACGCGATCCATGGTTTTAGTTCTCCCGCAAAAACGACATTCAGGTCACAGTGACTTAGCTTAATTATCCAAGAATATGCTTTGATAATAGGCGTGAGTGCGCCGTTACGCAAGGGTAAACCGGGGGTAAAAAGGTGGCCAAAAATGCTCTTTGAACGGCAGGGGGATAAAAGAAAGGCCGCATAAAGCGGCCTTTTCAGCAGGAAACGAGTGGAAAATCAGTTGGTTTCCGGCTTCACTTCAATGTAGTTCAGACCCAGTACGCTGCTGGTGTAGCCGCGGATCTTGTTGGTCATCTCGATATCGCCGTTCAGCTTGTGGCCGTAGGACGGGATGATTTCTTTCAGCTTACTCTGCCATTCCGGCGTCGCCACTTTGTCTTTGAACACGGTTTCCATCAGGTGCAGCATGATTGGCGCAGCGGTGGAAGCGCCCGGCGAAGCGCCCAGCAGAGCGGCGATGCTGCCGTCTTCAGAGCTGACGACTTCGGTGCCGAACTGCAGCACGCCGCCTTTATCCGCGTCTTTCTTGATGATCTGCACGCGCTGGCCTGCGGTCCACAGCTTCCAGTCTGCCTGCTTGGCGTCCGGGAAGTACTCTTTCAACGCGGCGAAGCGATCGTCGTCGTTCATCATCAGCTGGCCGACCAGGTATTTCACCAGATCGAAGTTATCCAGACCAACGTGGGTCATCGGCATCAGGTTCGAGGTGCTCAGCGAGTGCATCAGATCGAACAGCGAACCGTTCTTCAGGAACTTGCTGGAGAAGGTGGCGAACGGCCCGAACAGCAGCACGCGCTTGCCGTCCAGCATGCGGGTATCCAGGTGCGGCACGGACATCGGCGGCGAACCTACGCTGGCCAGGCCATACACTTTGGCCAGGTGCTGGTTGGCGATCTCCGGGTTGGTGGTGACCAGGAACTGGCCGCCGACCGGGAAGCCGCCGTAGCCGTCGGCTTCTGGGATGCCGGATTTCTGCAGCAGGGTCAGGGACGCGCCGCCGGCGCCGATGAACACGAACTTGGCGTTAACGGTGGTTTCTTTACCGTCGCGGTTCAGATCGGCAACGGTCACGCTCCAGGTCTGGTCGGCGTTGCGCTTGATGTCGCGCACTTCGTGGCTCAGGTTCAGCTTGAACTTGTCGCTGGTGCTCAGCGCGTCAACCAGCTGGTGGGTGATCACGCCGAAGTTGACGTCGGTACCCAACGGCATGCGGGTCGCGGCGATTTTCTGCGCCGGATCGCGGCCGTTCATCACCAGCGGGGCCCACTGTTTGATTTGCGCAGGATCTTCGGAGTATTCCATGCCGCGGAACAGGGTGCTGTGCTGCAGCGCCGCGTAGCGTTTACGCAGGAAGTTGACGTTGTCGTCGCCCCACACGAAGCTCATGTGCGGCACGCTGTTAATGAAGGATTTCGGATCTTTCAGGACATCGTTTTTCACCTGATAAGACCAGAATTGGCGAGAGATTTCGAAAGACTCGTTGACCTTCACCGCCTTGCTGATGTCGATGGTGCCATCGGCTTTTTCCGGCGTGTAGTTCATTTCACTGAAGGCGGAGTGGCCGGTACCGGCGTTGTTCCAGCCGTTGGAGCTCTCTTCCGCTACGCCGTTCATGCGTTCGTACATGTCGATGGTCCAGGTCGGCTCCAGCTCATGCAGATAGGTACCCAAGGTGGCACTCATGATGCCGCCGCCGATCAACACCACGTCGACGGTTTTATTCTTCTCTTCAGCCGCCGCCTGTTGCGTAACGCTAAACAGGCTGAGACTGAAAATCAGGACGAGTAATTTTCTCATTGAATTAAATCTCTTGTGTGTAAATTCTACTCATTGCAGGTGAAAGAATTTAGCGGGAGTTACCCTGGAAAATAATGAAGCCGACCGCCCGGCGTGAGCCGATAGGCAGCGATAATGCCTTTTTGTTAATAGGGTATTTAACGAAAAGTGAACTATTGCAGGCCGTCCGGATGCAAATTGATCGGTTCACGTTACTGGCGGGGTATTATTGTTTGCGAGAATGTTAAAAACTACTTTTGTAACTAAAAAAAATGAATATAAGCAAAAATCGGTCGGTTGTTGTCGCAGGAATAAACAGAGAGCGAAGAAAGGCCATATAACCGCGTTATTTTCAGGGGTTAATTGTCGTGCAATTAAACGTTATTTCGTTATCACACAATAATTGCGGTTAAATGGCAAATACCTATCGGTAACCAATAATAAATGGCCGCCGTGGCGGGCGGCCATCGTGCAGAAGACGGTTACTTGATGCCCATCGCATCGCGCATGGTGAAGAACAGATCGGTCTGATCGGTCAACCCCACCACGTTGGCGGCATGCGGGCCGTAGGCCGCGACGCGCAGTTGGGTGCCGGTGTGCCCCTGCGATTCCTCTTCCGAGTTGCCGTAGCTGAGGGTCATCGGCGCACCGTCTTTGGTGGTCAGCATCTGGGTCAGGCCCGGCGCTTTGGCGTCGGCGGCGACGATCTGGCTGGAGTGCGCGTGGTCGGCGGTGACGATCACCAGCGTGTTGCCGTCGGCGCGAGCGAAGGCCAGCGCTTTTTGCACCGCTTCGTCCAGATCGACGGTTTCGCCAATCTGCCCACACGGGTTGGCGGCGTGATCCTGCTTATCGATCGACGCACCCTCTACCTGCAGGAAGAAGCCATTCGGGTTGTCTTTCAGCAGCGCGATCGCTTTGTCGGTCATCGCTGCCAGCGTTGGCGTGGCTGCGGTGCGCGCCGGGTTGTTTTCACAGGTTACTGCCGGTTTATCGAGGTTGCCGTGGTAGCTGGCTTTCGGCCCCAGCCAGCGCACCGGCATGTTGCCGTCGGCGAACAGGCCCAGCAGCGGTTTTTGCTGATTGGCCAGGGTAACGGCCTGCAGTTCATCCGCGTTGCTCACCCACTGATAACCCTGCGCCGCCGCCTGGTCCTTCAGCGATTTTCCTTGCCATTCGCCGCTTTTCGCCAGTTGGTTGAAAGACTTCGCGCCGCCGCCGAGCGTGACGTCGGCGCGGGTTTTCAGCAGTTGCTCGGTGATCGAGCCGCGGCCGCCGTTTTCCAGCGCGTTAGCGGCACATTTTTCGCTGGTTTCCTCCGGGCCGTAGCATTTGCGCGAGGTGACGTGCGACACCAGCGCCGCCGGCGTGGCGTCTTGCAGTTCGGCGGTGGAGACGTTGCCGGTGGCCTTGCCGGCCGCCTTGGCTATCTCCAGCAGCGTTGGCTGGTCTTTGCCGTTCACGTCTACGCCGAGCGCGCCGTTATAGGTTTTCACCCCGGTGGCCCAGGCGGTGGCCGAGGCGGCGGAGTCGGTCACGTAATCCGGTTTGTGGGTTTTCTTGTCCAGTGAGTAGTGGGTGTATTGCCCGGTCAGCGGCAGGGCATCGATGCCCTTGAAGTAACCGCCTGCGCCTTCGGCGTAGTTACGCGCGGCGGTGATCTCGGAATCCCCCATGCCGTCGCCGATCAGCAGGATCACGTTTTTCACCGTTTTGTCCGACAGCGACGCCTTCAGCGCGGCGGTCTGATCGCCGGCCAGACGACGGGCGCCGCCCGGCTCGGTGAGGGTGCCGCGCGCGGCGCGCTCGGTCAGGCCATCGGCATTGGCCGAGGTTTCCGCCGCGATGGCGGAGGAACAGAGCAGGGCGGACAGCACGGCGCCGGCGATCAGGGATACAGCAGGTTGCATGGGTAAGCTCCTTGTCGTAATACAACAATGTAAATAACATCAAATTGTTACGAAAGGAGAGTAGAACAGAGGGATGACAATTTTATGACAATGAAAGACGGGACGGCCCGGCGGCCATCCCGTTTGACGATCAGGCCGCGCGCGCCGGGATAGCGAGCCCACGCTGCACCGCCGGCCGCGCCAAACCGCGCTCCAACCACTGCGCGACGCGCGGGAAACTGTCGAACTCGACCAGTTCGCGCGCTTCATAGAAGCCGATCAGGTTGCGCACCCAGCCCAGCAGCGAGATATCGGCGATGGTGTAGTCTGCGCCCATGATCCAGTCACGGCCCTCCAGGCGCGTTTCCAACACGCCAAGCAGGCGTTTCGATTCGTTTTTGTAACGTTCCAGGGGCCGCTTGTCTTCATATTCGCGCCCGGCAAACTTGTGGAAGAAACCGAGCTGGCCGAACATTGGGCCGACGGCGGCCATCTGGAAGAACACCCACTGAATGGTCTCATAGCGCTGCGCCGGATCCTGCGGCAGGAAACGGCCGCTCTTTTCCGCCAGGTAGAGCAGAATAGCGCCGGATTCGAACAGCGGCAGCGGCCGGCCGCCTGGGCCATCGGGATCGATGATCGCCGGGATCTTGCCGTTCGGGTTCAGCGCCAGGAATTCCGGCGTCCAGGTTTCGTTGTTGCCGATGTCGATCAGGTGCGCCTCATAGGGCAGGCCGATCTCTTCCAGCATGATGGACACTTTGACGCCGTTCGGCGTCGGCAGAGAGTAGAGCTGCAGCCGTTCCGGATGCTGAGCCGGCCAGCGTTTGACGATCGGGAATTGAGTGGAATCGAGCATGGAAACTCCTCGGGTTGACGGGGGCGCTTAAGCGTACCCCCTTGAGTATTGCAGTAAAACTACCCCGCCGCCGGGTTACACCGTGAGGTCAAAATGTGCGGCCAGCGCTTTTTTACCGGCGGGGGTCAGCTGCAGCTCGCGGCTGTCGAGCCGGCGGACGATCCAGCCGCGTTGAATAAAGGCGGTCAACAGCGCGGCGCCCAGTGCGCCACCGAGGTGAGAGCGGCGTTCGCTCCAGTCCAGGCAGCCGCAGGCGAAGCGGCGGCGGGTGGGGGCGGGGGAGCAATCGACGCCCAGCCGCGCCAGCGCGGCCTGGCCGGCGTCGCTTAACCGGTAGTCTTCCTCACCGCTCAGCCAGTTCAGCGCATGCAGCCGATCGTGCAGCTTCACCGCCACCTCGCCCGCCATGTGGTCGTAGCAGGTGCGGGCATATTGCAGCGTGGTGGGCGTGCTGCTTTTCACCGACGGGCGCGGTACGCCCGCCAGCGCCATCAGGCCTTCCAGCGCGTCGGCCACCGGCTGACCGGCCAGCCGAAAATAGCGGTAGCGCCCCTGTTTGACGCAGGCGATCAGCCGCTGCTCCAGCAGTTTCGCCAGATGCGCGCTGGCGGTGGACGGGGCGACCTCGACCGCCGCGCTGAGCTCGGTGGCGGTGTAGGCACGCCCGTCCATCAACAGGCACAGCATGCGTGCCCGGGTGCGGTCGGCGATGGCGGCGCTCAGCGCCGCTAAACGATCTTCGATGTCGATGTTATGCATACTTCGAGGTTAGACGAAGTATGACTGCGCGTCCATTGCTAACCTGTGATTATCGCCATCTGGTACCGAGGGAGAAAACCATGTCCGTATGTCCTTATGCCGCCGCGCTGGCCGCCGAGCCGCAGATGCGCTATCGCGCCTTGCCGCCCCTAAGCTGGGATAGCGCATGGCAATGTTGGGTGGCCGCGGCGCCGCAGTGGGTGAGGGAAGCGCTGCTCAATGCCGATCTCGGCGTGCGGCCGGCCGATGAGCCGGTGCCGACGGTCTTGCTGGAGACGCCGATGGCGCCGCTGTTCGCCGGGCTGGCGCGGATGCGCGACGGCGAGGAGCACCGCACGCTTAAGGCGGCGCTGCAGCGGGCGTTCGCTTCCTGCGACGATATCCTGATGCAGCAAACCGCGACACAGTGCGCGGTGCGTTTAGCGCCAAAAGCGCCCGAGGCGGCAGCGATCACCCGCTTTAACTACGGATTGCCGGTCTGCACCCTCGGCGCATTGCTGGGCGTGCCCGAAGCGCAATGGCAACATCTTATCGACGACAGCCTGGACTTTGTCCGCTGTATCGCGCCCGGCGGCACGCCGCAGCAGCTGGCGCACGGCATTGTGGCGGCGCAGCGGCTCTGTGCCCGGCTGGCGACGGGAAAGGGCGTGCTGCGCCAGGCATTAGCGCGGGAGATTGGCGACATCCGGCTTGAGTTGGCCAATGCGCTCGGTCTGCTGTTTCAGGCCTGTGAGGCGACGGCGGGCTGGATCGGGCAGGCGTATTTGCTGGCGCGGCAGAACGGTGAAGTGGACACCGCGCTGGATCGGGTGCGGGCGCTAACGCCACCTATCCAAAACACGCGCCGTTTCGTCTTGCGCGAGACGCAGCTTGGCGGTTATACGCTGCGCGTGGGGCAGACCGTCTTGCTGTTGCTCGGCGCGGACGGCGAACTGGCCTTCGGCGCGGGGGCACACCGCTGCCCGGGCGAACGCTGGGCGAGGATTATCGCGCGCTGTGGCGTGGCGCATCTGTGTTCGCTGGATATTGATGAGCGGGCGTTGAAATCGGTGCGGTGGCGCCATTCTTACAATGCGCGCGTACCGGAATTTTACCGTTGAGAGGAGACGATAATGATCGCCGTGATTTTTGAACTGCAGGCCGCCGATGGGCAGCGCGATACCTATCTGGCGCTGGCGGCGGAGCTGAAGCCGCTGTTGGCGCAGATCGACGGATTCATTTCCATCGAGCGCTTTCAAAGCCTGGCCGATCCTGCGCGCCTGCTGTCGCTCTCTTTCTGGCGTGACGAGGCGGCGGTGCAGCAGTGGCGCAATCTCGAGCAGCATCGCGCGGCACAGGCGCGCGGCCGTGGCGAGGTGCTGGCGCAGTACCGGCTGCGGGTGGCGGAGGTGGTGCGGGACTACGGGCTGGAGAGACGCGACCAGGCGCCGCAGGATAGCCGTTGCTATCATCGCACCTGAAAAAAGCCCGCCGGCGGCGGGCTTTCGTCCGCTATTTCGCTTCGCTGCCCACCTTCATCGCTCCGGCGTAGCTGGCGCCCATTCCCCAGGCGGCGCCGTGGTCGCGGGCGATCTGCAATACGCCCCCCGCCGTGGCCTTGCGGCTCCAGTCCTGCTGCCATTCCAGCATCAACGCCACCCAGTTGATAGGGGTGGCGCCCGCCTGTATCAGGCGCTGCATGGCGTTGTTTTGGCTATCTGGCGTAATGTCGCCGGTGACGTCCGACAGAATATAAACCTCATACCCCTCGCCCAGGGCTGACAGCGCCGGCAGCATCACGCAGCTGGCGGTCCACAGCCCGCCGATGATGATTTTCTTGCGGCCGGATTGTTTAATCAGATCCACCACGCGCCGATCCTGCCAGACGTTGATGGCGGTGCGATCGTACACCTGCAGGTCCGGGCGTGCCTGCGTCACTTGCTGGAATACCGGCCCGGCGAAGCTTTTGGCGTTGGCCGAGGCCAGAATGGTCGGCACGTTGAACACCTTGGCGGCCTTGGCGATGCCGGCGGCGTTATTCACCAGATTGGTTTGATCGATAGAGGAAATGGTCATGCCGAACATGTCCTGCAGATCGACCAGCAGCAACAGGCTGTTGTCGGCGGTCAGCGGTTGCACATAACCCGCCTGGCGGCTATCGGCGGCGGGGGATTGCGCCAGCGCGGCCACGGGGGCGGCGGCGGCGCTCAGGCCGAGCATCAGGGCGATTAGGGTCTTTTTCATTATTAACTCCATGATTATCAGTAGATTAAATTCACTTCCCACTCAGGGAAGCGGTTGAATAAAGTCTACTGAGGTTGTTGAGGTTAATAATCTGTGTTTTATTGAATTTATAATTAACCAATAGGACATAATATGGACGTGCTACTGACGATGCGCGCCTTTCGCCGCGTGGTTGAGCGCAACAGTTTCTATAAGGCGGCGGAGGATCTGGCGATCACGCCGGCGGCGTTGAGCAAGCAGATTAAGCAGTTGGAGAGCCGGTTGGGTACGTTGTTGCTGGTGCGCACCACCCGCAGCATGAGCCTGACCGAAGCCGGGCAGCTCTATTACCAGGAAGCCTGTCGGCTGCTCGGCGAGTTCGACGCCTTGGAGCAGACGGTTGCCGCCAGCGCGCAGCAGGTCTCCGGCACGCTGCGGGTCAATGCGCCGCTCTCGTTCGGCCTGACGGTGCTGTCGCCGCTGCTGCCGCCGTTTATGCAACGCTACCCGCAGCTGCAGGTGGAACTGACGCTGGACGACAGGGTATTGGACGTAGTGGCGGCCGGTTTCGATATTTCCTTGCGCATTCGCCGACGGCTGCCGGATTCTTCCCTCAGCGCCCGGGCGCTGGGTGACGTGCACCAGCGAATTTGCGCCGCGCCCGGCTATTTGGCGCAGCACGGCGTGCCGCAAACGCCCAATGAATTGCAGCGGCACAGCTGTCTGGCCTATTCCCTGGCGGAAAAGCCGGGGCAATGGCAGTTCACCGCCGGCGAGGAGAGCCTGAGCGTGGCGTTCACTCCCCGGCTGATCGCCAACAACAGTCTGATGCTGCGGGATATGCTGGTGGCGGGACTGGGTATCGGTTCGCTGCCGTCGTTCGTGGCGGATCCCGAGATCGCCGCCGGCAGGCTGGTGCGGCTGTTCCCTGAACAGATTGCCGACGTGCATCAGATTTTCGCGGTTTACCCGACGCGCCGGCATCTGCAGCAGAAAGTGAGTTTATTCACCGAGTTTGTGCGAGAACAGGGATTGATGGCGGCGAATTGACAACGGCGCACGGTTGTCATATTCATTAGCTATGAAAAAATCCTACCGCTCATTCGCGCTAATTATTATCACCCGTCTCCAAAGGGTGGGATAGCGCGAGTGTCGCCAATAAAAACCCGCCGGCAGGCGGGTTTTTATTATCCCCTTCCGGCAACGACCGGAGAACGTCATGCAAACCTACCCTGCAGTTTTACACCTGATGTGCGGCAAGGCCGGCGCAGGCAAATCGACGCTGGCGCAGCGTTTGGCGCAGCAACCGCAAACGCTGTTGCTGGTCGAAGATGCGTGGCTGGCGACGCTGTATGGACAGGAGATGGCCAGCCTGCAAGACTATGCGCGCTGTTCCGACCGGTTACGGCGGGCGCTGGGCGGGCACCTCGTGCAGCTGCTGCGCGGCGGTTGGTCCGTGGCGCTCGATTTTCCGATGAATACGCCGGACAGGCGGCGTTGGGCCAAAGCGTTGGCGGAGGAGGCCGGCGTCGCACACTGCCTGCACTTTCTCGATGTCAGCCATGCGCAGTGCCTGAGCAGGATAACGCTGAGAAATGCGCGCGGCGAGCACCCATTTGCCCTGAGCGAAGCGGAGTTTGAGCGCCTGGCGCAGTACTTTGTTCCCCCGGCGGAAGAGGAAGGGATGACCGTCTGGCGTTATGGCGAACAGGACTGAAAACCGGCGCCATGACGGCGCCGGCAACGGTTAGGCTTCGGCGTTAAACGCGTTGTGGAAGGTGACCTCCGCGCACGGCAGCACGCCCTGGAAGGCGATGGCGCGGAAGTAGTCTTGCGGCACGCCCGGCAAGGTCAGCGCGGTCTGCGCCTGGAAGCCGAAACGGCCGTAATAGTTCGGATCGCCCAGCACCACGCAGCCTGCGGCGTGCCGTTCTTGCAGTTCGGCCAATAGCTGGCGGATCAGCCGGCTGCCGATCCCCTGGCTCTGACAGGCCGGCAGCACCGACACCGGCGCCAGCCCGTACCACCCGGCGGCGCCGTTGCTGAGTACGACCGGCGAGACGGACGCGTGCCCGATCGGTGTGCCATTGTGCTCGGCGACCAGCGACAGGGTAAGGGCTCCCGCCGCGCGCAGCGCGTTGACGATAAACTGCTCGGTGTGGCTGCTGTGTTCGGCATGCAGGAACGCAGCGGCGGTCAGGGTGGCGATGGCGCCGACGTCGGTCGGCGTTTCGTGGCGTAAAGTGATGTTCATGGTTGTATCCTGATTAAATAAGGCTGTGCCGACCGGGCTGCCCGGCCGGTATCGATGATTAACGGTTATCCAGCTGCGCACGCACGGCCTTGAGCCCGGCAAAGGTGACGCGATAAGGGCGCCCCTGGCGAGAGAGGATCAGGCGTTTGGTTTTGAGCTTGGTGAAGACGGCCAGCGAGCAGTCGGCCAGGCCGAGCCCTTCGCGGGTGTAGCATTCGACGTGGGTGACGCGACCGGCGTCGTTGCGGGTGAAGGCGATATAGCCGCCTTTGGCCAACACGTGCAGCACGCGTTGTTCCGCTTTGGAAATGTTCATGTTGGGAGATCCTGTAATAACCCCAGATACGCGCATCCCCGCGCAAACGCGCGTCGGATACGTCAGAGTCCCTCGCCATACGGCAAGGAAGCGACTATCGGGTGGTTACAATCTCCAACATACAGGCCTCGGGCAGTGAAAAACGCCAGGGCGGCGTTTCAGCGCAGATAATGTAGCCAATGGCCGGTTGGCTGTCAATTTGCCGGCGGCGCGGGCCGCCGGCGAAAGGCCAATTAGAAAGGCTTGGTCGGCAGGTATTTGCCGTCCAGGGTGATCACCGCGCGTTCGCCGCCTTCGGGATCGGCGACCTTTTTGATATCCAGCTTGAAGTTGATGGCGCTGATGATGCCGTCGCCGAACTGCTCGTGCACCAGCGCTTTCAGCGTGGAGCCGTAAACCTGCAGCATTTCATAGAAGCGATAAATGGTCGGATCGGTCGGCACGCCGCCGGGAATGCTGCCGCGCAGCGGGATGGTTTGCAGCAGCAGCACCGCCTCTTCGTCCAGCCCCAGCTTGGCCGCTACCGTGCGCGCCGCCGGTTCCGGCAGCGCATGCTGCCCCAGCAGCGCGGCGGTGACGAACGCCAGGCTGAGACCGGTGCCCTCGGCCAGTGCGTCGAAAGTCAGGTTATGGCGGATCTTGGCGTCCATGATGGTGTCGGTGAGCGCTTCGCGCGGGGCGGCGTTGTGCAGAGAGTGTGTCATGTTAGCTCCTTTTGTTGACTTAAAAACGGGCGATCGCCGGGATGGCGGTCACGTCGGGATGGGTGGCGAGTGGCACGAAGCGGCGGGTTTCGCCGTCCAGCGCCTCGATAGCGCCGCTGGCGATATCATAGACCCAGCCGTGCAGCGCCAGGCGGCCCTGATCCAGCGCCAGGGCGACGGAAGGGTGCGTTTTGATGTTGTTGAGCTGGGCGATGACGTTTTCGCGCACCATCGACGCGACCCGGGCAGCGTCGGAGACGTGCGGATAAGCCTGGTTGACCGCCTTGGCGGAATCGGCGTAACGCAGCCAGCCGGCGACCGTCGGCAGGTGATCCAGACACTGGCAGGTGGCGATGGCGGTCATCGCGCCGCAGTCGGAATGGCCGCAGATCACGATGTCTTCCACGCCCAGCGCAGCGACGGCGTACTCGACCGAGGCGGTAACCCCGCCGGGTTCGGAGCCAAAAGAAGGCACGATGTTACCGGCGTTGCGGATCACGAACAGATCGCCCGGCTCGCGCTGGGTGACCAGCTCCGGCACCAGGCGGCTGTCGGAACATGAGATAAACAGGGTGCGCGGGTTTTGGCGGGTCGCCAACTGCTGAAACAGCGCCGTGCGTTCAACAAAGGCTTCGCGCTGGAACTTCAGGAAGCCTTCAATCACCTCTTTCATCCGTTTCTCCATTGGGTGTCGTTATGCGATGGCGACATGATGAACGCTTCTGGCTATAGGGTCTAAGACCCATTTATAATGCTGGCTATAGGTTTTACTAATAGTTGGGGCGCTATGCTGCTGCGACACATCCGTTATTTTCTGGCCGTTGCCGAACAGGGCAACTTCACCCGCGCCGCCGAAGCGCTGCACGTCTCGCAACCGACGTTGTCCCAGCAGATCAAGCAGTTGGAAGACGCACTGGGGGCGCCGTTGTTCGATCGCAGCGGCAGAGCCGTGCGCCTGACCGACGCCGGTGAGGCGTGGATGCGCTATGCGCGGTTGGCGCTGCAGGATTTGGACGCCGGCGCGCGGGCGATCCATGACGTGGCGACGCTGGCGCGCGGCCATTTGCGGCTGGCGATGACGCCAACCTTCACCGCCTATCTGGTGGGGCCGACGATCGATGCGTTCTATCGCCGCTACCCGGGGATTACCCTGAGCATTGAGGAGATGGCGCAAGAGCGAATTGAGGCGCTGCTGGCGCAGGATCGGCTGGACCTGGGGATCGCCTTCGAGATGGCGCAGTCGGCGGAGGTAGAAGCCACGCCGTTGTTCAGCGAGACGCTGGAGCTGATGGTCGGCGCCGATCATCCCCTGGCGGCGCATCGCCGGCCGCTGACGCTGGCGGAGTGGCAACATCTGCCGCTGGCTTTGCTGAGTGGCGACTTCGCCACGCGACAGTTTATCGATCGTTACTGCACACAGTTGGGATTTCGGCCGCAGGTGGCGGTGGAGGCCAATGCGCTGGGCGCTATCGTCGAGATCGTGCGGCGCGGGCAGCTCGCCACGCTGCTGCCGGCCGCCATTGCGCGCGAGAACCGGCAGTTGAAAAAAGTGGCGTTGGCCAACGCCATGCCGGTGCGGCAGGCGGTATGGCTGCAGCGCAAAGGCGCTTACCGCAGCGCCGCCGCGCAGGCGTTTATCGCCGTTTTGCAGCAACAGGGCGTTACGCCAACGCACTCCAGCGCTGCGTCATCCCCAGCAGATGGACCAGCCCGAAGCCGAGGCAAATCAGCGAGCTGACGACGATAAAACGCTGGCTGCGGCCGGTATCGCGCAGGGCGAAGGGGCCGGCGACGCCGCGCAACAGGTAGATGAAGGTAATGATAAACAGCGCGGGCCGCAGCAGTGGCAGCGGCGCGATCAGGCCCGCGCCGGAAAGCGCATACAGCGCCCAAATAAACAGCATCAGCGCGATACCGGCGGTGACGACGGCCGGGAACTTTTTACCCGCTTCCGCCGCCTTAATGAAGCGATCGCCGGCGCCGCACAGCCGATAGCCGCGCGGCCCGGCGGCGATCACCCAAATATGCAACAGGGCGGCGATGGTGCTCAGCGCGGCGCCGATCAGCAGCGCGGTGTTATAGAGGTGTGGCATGGTAAGGCTTCCCTGTCAGAAACGTGATTGGCATGAAGCGTAGACCAGAAAAGGCGAATTAACCGAACGTAACAGGGAAGAGGAGCAAGTAATGAGACTGGCGACGGGTATGCTGAGCGCATTGGCGCTGTGGAGCGGGCTGGCGATGGCGCAACCTGCGGCGCTGACGCTGCCCAGGGAAGACGGTTCGAGTATTCATTACTATCTGGACGCCGCGGTGCCCGGGCAATCGTCGGCGGCGCTGCTGGTGATCCTGCAAGGATCGGATTGCAACAGCGTGCGGCATATCCGCCTGGTGGCGCCGATGCAGCAGGTGCTCCCCGCCGCAGACCTGCTGACGGTGGAGAAATACGGCATCGACGACACCTTGCCGTACCGCGAAGAAGTCCCAAGACAGGATTGCCCGGACGCTTTTGTGCAGCATGACACGCCGCAGCGGCGGGTGAGCGATGTCACCCAGGTGCTGCAGGCGGTGATTGCGCGCAACGGCTATCAAAAGGTCGCGGTGCTGGGGGGCAGCGAAGGGGCGGTGATCGCCAATCTGGTGACGGCCTCCTCGGGCCGGATTGACGCCACCCTCGCGTTCAGCGGTGGCGGGCGCTGGTTTATCGACGACGTGCGCCACAGCGCTGCCGACGCGCCGAAAGAAGAGGTGGCCGGGCTGAACGCATTTTTGCAGCAGGTGATGACGGCGCCGCCGTTTGTCCTAAACGCCAGCGATCATGGCTATGACTGGTGGCATGGCATGCTGAACATCGATCAGCTCGCCACCCTGCGCAGCATCAAGACGCCGGTGCTGATCGTGCAGGGCGACCAGGATCGCGCCGTTTCGCCGGGGGCGGTCGACAATATGATCGACGAATTGCGGGCCGCCGGCAAAACGAACATTACCTATGTCAATTACGCTGGATTGGACCATGTGATGCGGCGCGAAAATGGCGCCAGCGAGATGGCGCGGGTGGTGGCGGACATGCGCGCGTGGCTGGAGAAGCAGCTGCGCTGACCGGCCATTCCACTCATGCGTGCAAAAAATATTCATGCTAATAAGGCGGTGCGTTCGTTGGGGCGTTTCGCCTGGGGATTTTCTGCTAAACCGCCTGCGGGCGGATTTGCCCGCAACCGCTCAAAATGTCACCAAAACTTCCCGCGATCTCTGCACCCCGTTGTGGCATAATGCGCGCCAAATCACATTCCCTATGTATAAAGAGCGAGCGCTGTGTTAAGCACCAACAACATCACAGTGTTGTTTCATATGTAAAAGATAAACCGAATACTATGCATGCAATTTAGTATTCGGTTAATGACTATTTATATCTCTACAGTTACTCAGTCATCAATTCTGAAATTCTAATTTTTGTCATATCATATTGACACTTAAACATTTTAATGACCTCTTGGTCTGTACCCTTGATCGATATTTTTCCGCAAATTGCTTCTTTATTTTTTATCCATTGGCGCTGTACAGTAATAAGTCTTTTTTGTTTTTCTTGCCCAAGTGAATGCCAAACGTCACTAAGTTTTTTATCAATCGCCATAAAGTTATCACGAGAATCTGTAAGTGATGGATTGGATAATTGATTGTCACGTTGAAGTGCTGGGTCTTGAGGTTCTATTTTATA
>NZ_VOSN01000005.1:214582-412830 GCF_020858655.1 Serratia montpellierensis | reverse complement strand
GCCTGTGCCTGTGCCTGTGCCTGTGCCTGTATTTTTTCTTGGTTTTTCTTTTCTAGTAGTAATCTTTCCTGTTCTCTATATGGTTTTACTATTGCTAATGTGGAAATGAAGGCTGAACCAGAGGAAATGCTATTATTAATAGATGTTTTAACAAAAATTGTTTTATTATCATCTGTAGGTTGTATCGTGTAGTCTATTCTAGTTGAGAATATGTTTGCATTTCGTTCTAAGTTGAATCGCTCCATAACTTTATCTAAATTTTTATTATAATTTAATCTGTAAAAATCAGAAAGTTCACTGTATTGTTCTGGTTCTATTTTTATGCCGACAGTTGCTGAACATGTTCGCATCGAACTATTTGGATCTTTACTTGTTGTAGTTATGTCTTTGATGTCAAAAATTATCTTATCAAGAGTTGAACGTTTGATTGCATTGGTGACATCTTCATATTTTGATGTTTGTTCTGAAATCTGTTCGAGTGCTGACTTTTTTAGGGATTCAGTGAGTGTTTGAGAACTTATATCACTAGAACATTCTATTGTGTTTGTGTTTTTAGAATCGCAACTTGCTAATAATAACGCAAGTGAAATTATAGTTAGTTTATTATTCACTTTCATTCCTCTGACTCTGATGGTTAATATGCGAGCTAATTATCATCTAATATCTTACCATATGATAATTCTAGTTTCATTGTAGTACTCAGTCGGTGGTGCCTAAATTTTCTCTACTGCTAACGATAAAATCACTGTTATATCTCTTTATTTCTATAGTGAGGAGGTTTTATGAAACTACGCATATTTAAATAGGGAGAGAACAGTTGTAAGCAAGTCGTTTTAGTTTTGATAGTTCTGGGTTTTCGGTCCTAGCCTTCTAGGCTGCAGTCATCTAGCACACTGGAAGTGTCTGGTACATATTACTAATGTGTAGACTTTTTGCACGCAATCCATTGCCTGCCTGGTGTGAGCTTTACCCTGCCGCTCAAAATGTCACCAAAACTTCCCGCGATCTCTGCACCCCGTTGTGGCATAATGCGCGCCAAATCACATTCCCTATGTATAAAGAGCGAGCGCTGTGTTAAGCACTAACAACATCACCATGCAGTTCGGCAGTAAGCCGTTGTTTGAAAACATCTCTGTCAAATTCGGCGGCGGCAACCGTTACGGCCTGATCGGCGCCAACGGCTGCGGCAAGTCCACCTTTATGAAAATCCTCGGCGGCGATCTGGTGCCGAGCGGCGGCAACGTGTTCCTCGATCCGAACGAGCGCCTGGGTAAACTGCGTCAGGATCAGTTCGCCTTCGAGCAGTACAGCGTGCTGGACACCGTGATCATGGGTCACACCGAACTGTGGGCGGTGAAGGAAGAGCGCGACCGCATCTACGCATTGGCGGAGATGAGCGAAGAAGACGGCTATAAAGTAGCCGACCTGGAAGTGGCCTACGGCGAAATGGACGGTTATACCGCCGAAGCGCGTGCCGGCGAACTGCTGCTTGGCGTGGGCATTCCGGTGGAACAGCACTATGGCCCGATGAGCGAAATCGCGCCGGGCTTCAAGCTGCGTGTGTTGCTGGCGCAGGCGCTGTTCTCCGATCCGGAAATCCTGCTGCTCGACGAACCGACCAACAACCTGGACATCGACACCATTCGTTGGCTGGAGCAGGTGCTGAACGAGCGCAACAGCACCATGATCATCATCTCGCACGACCGTCACTTCCTGAACATGGTCTGCACCCACATGGCGGATCTGGACTACGGTGAGCTGCGCGTTTACCCGGGCAACTACGACGAATACATGACCGCCGCCACCCAGGCGCGTGAGCGTTTGATGGCGGACAACGCCAAGAAGAAAGCGCAGATCAGCGAGCTGCAGTCGTTCGTCAGCCGCTTCAGCGCCAACGCCTCCAAATCCAAGCAGGCCACGTCGCGCGCCCGCCAGATTGACAAGATCCAGCTGGAAGAGGTGAAAGCCTCCAGCCGCCAGAACCCGTTCATCCGTTTCGAGCAGGATAAGAAGCTGTTCCGTAACGCGTTGGAAGTGGAAGCGCTCACCAAGGGCTTCGACGAAGGCCCGCTGTTCAACAAGCTGAACCTGATGGTGGAAGTGGGTGAGAAGGTCGCGGTGCTGGGCGCCAACGGCATCGGTAAAACTACCCTGCTGAAAACGCTGGTGGGTGACGCGCAGCCCGACAGCGGTACCGTGAAGTGGTCGGAAAACGCCCGTATCGGTTATTACGCACAGGATCACGAATACGAGTTCGACGACACCCTGACCGTGTTCGACTGGATGAGCCAGTGGAAGCAGGAAAAAGACGACGAGCAGGCGGTGCGCAGCGTGCTGGGCCGTTTGCTCTTCAGCCAGGACGATATCAAGAAGCGCGTGAAGGTGCTGTCCGGTGGTGAGAAGGGCCGCATGCTGTTCGGTAAGTTGATGATGCAGCGCCCGAATATTCTGGTGATGGACGAACCGACCAACCACCTGGATATGGAATCCATCGAATCGCTGAACATGGCGCTGGAGATGTACGAAGGCACTCTGATCTTCGTCTCCCACGACCGTGAATTCGTCAGTTCGCTGGCGACCCGGATTCTGGAAATCACCCCGAACAAGGTGATCGACTTTACCGGCAACTACGAAGACTATCTGCGCAGCCAGGGCATCGTATAACCCTCGCGGCAACGCATCAGGGCGGGAATTATCCCGCCCTTTTTTTATCCGTCACGCCCCGCCGCACACCTCGCAGTGCGGATCCTTCGGCAGTTTCATCTCGCGGAACTGCATGCTCATCGCATCGAACATCAACAGCTTGCCGCGCAGCGGCTGACCATAGTCGGCCAGCAGCTTGATGGCTTCCATCGCCTGCAGGGTGCCGATGGTGCCGACCAGCGGCGCCATCACACCTGCTTCGACGCAGGTGAGGGCGCTGTCGCCGAACAGCCGGCTCAGGCAGCGGTAGCAGGGCTCGCCCGGCTGATAGGTGAACACGCTGAGCTGGCCCTCCATGCGGATCGCCGCACCGGAAACCAGCGGCTTGCGCTGCGCGTGGCACAGGCGGTTCAGGGCGTCGCGCGCCGCCACGTTGTCGGTGCAGTCCAGCACCAGATCGCAGGCGGCGATCTCTGCCGCAACCGCGTCATCTTCCAGACGGCCGTCGATGGCATCGATGCGGATATGCGGATTGATGGCGCTCAGTTCCCGCCTGGCAGAGGCGACTTTGCTCTGGCCGATGCGATCGTCGCGGTGCAGGATCTGGCGCTGCAAGTTGGAGAGCGAGACGGTGTCGAAATCCACCAGCACCAGATGGCCGACGCCGGCCGCCGCCAGATATGGCGCAGCGGCGCAGCCCAGCCCGCCCAGCCCGGCGATCAGCACGCGGGCGGCCTTCAGCTTCTCCTGGCCGTCGAAGTCAAAGCCGCGCAGCACGATCTGGCGGTTGTAGCGCAGCGCTTCGGCGTCGGTCAATTCCGGCAGCATGTTTAGCTCCTCAGCAGGGAATTGAACGGCTCGATCTCCACCGTTTCGCCTACCGCCACCGAACCGCGTTCGCGCTCCAGCACGATGAAACAGTTGCCCTGGCTGTAGGAGCTGAAGACGTGCGAGCCCTGGTGGCCGGTGGTGCTGACCTCCAGTTCGCCCGCGGCGTTGCTGCTGAACACGCCGCGCTGGAAATCGAGGCGGCCCGGCGATTTCTTCAGCGGCGTCAATGCGCGCGCCCGCAGACGCGGCGGCAGGCGCCAGTCGCTGTGGCCGGCCAGCTTCGCCAGCAGCGGTTGCACCAGCTGATAGAAGGTCAGGGCGGCGGAAACCGGGTTGCCCGGCAGGCCGCAGAACCAGGCGTGGCCCAGTTTGCCGAAGGCGAAGGGTTTGCCGGGTTTGATCGCCAGCTTCCAGAAGCTGACCTGGCCCAGTTCGTCGAGCATCTGTTTGGTATAGTCGGCCTCGCCGACCGAGACGCCGCCGCTGCTGATGACCACGTCGGCCTGGCTGTCCGCCCGTTCGAAAGCGGCGCGCAGCGCATCGCGATCGTCGCGGATAATGCCGAGATCGAGCACCTCGCAGCCCAGCTGTTCCAGCATCAGGCGCACCGCGAAACGGTTGGTGTCGTAGATTTGGCCCGCCTGCAGCGGCTGGCCGACCGGCTGCAGTTCGTCGCCGGTGGAGAACACCGCTACCTTCAGCTTACGCATTACCTGCACTTCGGCGACGCCAAGCGAAGCCAGCAGCGGCAGCTGCGCGGCGCCCAGCTTCACGCCGGCCGGCAATACGCTCGCGCCTCGGCGAATATCTTCACCCGCCAGACGGATATTCTGGCCGGCTTCAACCGGCGCGGTAAAACGCACGCCCTGGTCGCTCACCTCGGCCTGCTCCTGCATGACCACCGCGTCCGCCCCGGCCGGGATCGGGGCGCCGGTCATGATGCGCACGCAGCTGTTGGCCGGCCATTGGCCGTCGAACGGCGCACCGGCGAAGGCCTTACCGGCGACGGGCAGTGGCGCATTGGCCGCCAGATCGGCGAGGCGCAGCGCATAGCCGTCCATCGCCGAGTTGGCGAACGGCGGCACGTCGAGCGGCGAGACCACCGGGGCGGCGGTGATGCGGCCGGCGGCGGCGGTCAGGGCGACGAATTCGGTCTGCTGCAGCGGGGCGATCTGCCCGAGCATTTTTTCCAGCGCTTGCTCCAGGGAGATGAGATCGGAAGTATGGCAATGATCCATAAAGGGAACTCCGTAATCAGGGTGCGCTAAAATAGCGACAAAGTGCGGGTATTATGGCAGAGAACGCCGGGAGGGAGAACGGGTTATGCTTGCCATCTTTCGTACTGTGGCGCCGGGGCGAACGGGTATAAACTGCGAAAAACAGAGGAGAATCATGATGCATAAACAGGTGATCGAGTTCTGGTTCGACGAAATCGAACCGGTGATGTGGTTCAAAAAGGACGACGATTTCGATCGTCTGCTGCACAGCCGTTTCGGCGAAATCTGGCGGGCGGCGGCGGCGGGGGAGCTGGCGCACTGGCGCGACACCATCGAAGGGCGCTTGGCGGAGGTGATCGTGCTCGATCAGTTCAGCCGCAATCTGTTCCGCGGCACGCCGCAGTCCTTCGCCTGCGACGGCATGGCGCTGATCCTGGCGCAGGAGGCGATCCGCAGCGGCGAGTGCGAACGGCTGAGCCGCGAGCAGCGCGGCTTCCTTTATCTGCCGTTCATGCACTCGGAATCGCCGTTGATCCACCAACAGGCGCTGGTTCTGTATACCGAGCTCAATAACGGCGACCAGCTGGAATTCGAGCTGCGGCATAAGGCGATCATCGATCGTTTCGGCCGCTACCCGCATCGCAATGCGATATTGGGGCGCACCAGCACGCCGGAAGAAGAGGCCTTTTTGCAGCAGCCTGGATCGGGTTTTTAATCGTTGGATAATCTGTGCCCGGCCGGAGGACAAAACGCAGGCCGGGCGCCACAATAAGCGTGACTCAGCGCGAACGTTTATTTCATTACGCTCTACCGCTATTTCCTCCCGCGAAATTACCAATAATCCCGGCCGCACTATCAGCGGTTTGCTGCTTTTTATAACCTGCTGTTTTTATTCCAATAAGCTATTTTAAGGTGCGAAACGGTCTAAGCGCGCTACGCTAAAAGCGGGGCGTGGACGTTATGCTGTACTTCCACTGTAGGACTAAATAGAGTCGAAAAAGACTGAATAATAATGATACCGCGCTCAGCTTATTCGCTGTGCAACGGCGGGATTAACACAGGGTGTCAGGCAAATGAGCAAACCAGTGATTGCCATTCATGGCGGCGCGGGCGCAATTACCCGGGCGGCGCTGAGTGCGGAAAAAGAACGGCAGTATATCCAGGCGCTGTCCGAGATCGTGGCTGCCGGGCAGGCGATATTGGCACAGGGTGGCAGCGCGCTGGACGCGGTGACCGAAGCGGTGCGACTACTCGAAGAGTGCCCGCTGTTCAACGCCGGCAAAGGCTCGGTGTTCACCCATCAGGGCACCCACGAACTGGATGCCTGCGTGATGGACGGCCGCACCTGCGATGCCGGTGCCGTCGCCGGCGTCAGCCGCGTCCGCAACCCGGTGCTGGCGGCGCGCGCGGTGCTGGAAAACAGCGAACACGTGCTGTTTGCCGCCGAAGGCGCCGAGAAGTTTGCCGCCGCCCACGGTCTGGAAATGGTTACCCCCGACTTCTTCTTTACCCAAGAACGCTTTGATCAGCTGCACCGCGCCCAGGCGGAGCAGGGCCGGGTATTGCTCGATCACGACGGCGCGGCACAGGCCGGTGATCCGCTCGATCCCGATCGCAAATTCGGCACCGTCGGCGCGGTGGCGCTGGATGCGCTGGGCAACCTTGCCGCCGCCACCTCCACCGGCGGCATGACCAACAAGCAGGCAGGGCGAGTGGGCGACACGCCGATTATCGGCGCCGGTTGCTATGCCAACAACGCCACCGTGGCGGTCTCCAGCACCGGCACCGGCGAGATTTTCATGCGCGGCGTGGCGGCCTATGACGTCTCCGCCCTGATCGAATACGGCGGCCTCAGTCTGCAGGCGGCCAGCGATCGGGTGGTGATGGAGAAACTGCCTGCACTGGGCGGCAGCGGCGGCATGATCGCCGTCGATCGCCACGGCAATATCGCGCTGCCGTTTAACTGCGAGGGGATGTATCGCGGTTTTGGTTATGTCGGCGATGCGCCGTCCGTCGGAATTTATCGCTAAGCGTTCACCGGGAGGGTGTATGACCGACGTTTCATTCCGGCCCGCCGGCGACGAATTGTCATTGCCGCCGCAGCGGGTGCTGACGGTGCGCGATCTGAGCATCAGTTTTCCTCAAGTGGACGGCGCCGTGGAAGCGGTGCGCAACCTGTCGTTCGATCTCGATCGCGGCGAGACGCTGGCGATCGTCGGTGAGTCCGGCTCTGGCAAATCGGTGACTTCGCTGGGGCTGATGCGGTTGGTGGAGCAGGGCGGTGGGCGCATCGCCAGCGGCGCCATGACGCTGCGCCGGCGCGACGGCGCGTTGCTCGATCTGGCGCACGCCTCGCAGAGCACGCTGCGCACGGTGCGCGGCGCCGACATGGCGATGATCTTCCAGGAGCCGATGACCTCGCTCAACCCGGTATTTCCGGTCGGCGAGCAGATCGCCGAATCGCTGCGCCTGCATCAGGGCATGGACCACCGCAGCGCGCGTCAGGAGGCGCTGCGCATGCTCGATCTGGTGCGCATTCCGGAGGCCAAAGAGGTGCTGGGGCGCTACCCGCACCAGCTTTCCGGCGGCATGCGCCAGCGGGTGATGATCGCTATGGCGCTCTCCTGCAAGCCGGCGTTGCTGATTGCCGATGAACCCACTACCGCCCTCGACGTCACCATTCAGGCGCAGATCCTGCAGCTGATCCGCGTGCTGCAACAGGAGATGCAGATGGGGGTGATCTTCATCACTCACGACATGGGCGTGGTGGCAGAGATAGCCGACCGCGTGCTGGTGATGCGCCGTGGGGAGCAGGTGGAACAGAATCGGGTGCGTGAGTTATTCGCCGCGCCGCAGCAGGCCTATACCCGGGCGCTGCTGGCGGCGGTGCCGAAGCTGGGGGCGATGGCCGCACTGCCGCTGCCGGCGAAGTTTCCGCTGCCGGACGGCGAGGGGGATACGGCGCCGCAGGATACCGTACCGCCAGACGCTGCGCCGATCCTGCGGGTAGAGCATCTGGTCACGCGTTTTGATCTGCGCGGCGGGTTGTTTAATCGGGTCACTCGCCGGGTGCACGCGGTAGAAAACGTCAGCTTCGATCTTTACCCCGGCGAGACGCTGGGGCTGGTGGGCGAGTCCGGCTGCGGCAAGTCCACCACCGGGCGCGCTTTGCTGAAGCTGGTGGACAGCCAGAGCGGCACCATCACCTTCGCCGGGCGGCGGATAGACCAATTGAAGGGGCCGGCGCTGCAGCACCTGCGGCGCGATATTCAGTTCATCTTTCAAGATCCTTACGCCTCGCTCGATCCGCGCCTGACGGTCGGTTTTTCCATCATGGAGCCGCTGCTGGTGCACAACGTGATGCGCGGCCGGGAGGCGGAGCAACGGGTGGCCTGGCTATTGGAACGCGTCGGCCTGTTGCCGGAGCATGCGCGCCGCTACCCGCACGAATTTTCCGGCGGCCAGCGCCAGCGTATCTGCATCGCGCGCGCGCTGGCGCTGAACCCGAAAGTGGTGATCGCCGACGAGGCGGTCTCGGCGCTGGACGTGTCGATTCAGGCGCAGATCGTCAATCTGCTGCTCGATCTGCAGCGCGAGTTCGGCATTGCTTTTCTGTTCATTTCACACGACATGGCGGTGGTGGAGCGCATCAGCCACCGGGTGGCGGTGATGTACCTCGGGCAAATTGTCGAGATCGGCCCGCGGCAGGCGGTGTTCGACAATCCGCAGCACCCCTATACCCGCAAACTGATGGCGGCGGTGCCGGTGGCCGATCCCGCTCATGCCCACAAACGGCAGCCGCTGCCGGCCGATGAGATCCCGAGCCCAGTGCGCGCGCTGGGCGATGAACCCGTTACCGCACCGCTGGTGCAGGTTGGCGCCGGGCACTTTGTCGCCCGCCACCCGATCGCCGGTGCTTTTTAAAGACCTCAGGAGAGACAAGCGACATGAAGCACACATTCAAACGCAATGCGCTGTTGGCCGCCATACTGCTGGCGGCGGGAACCGGCCCGGTTTGGGCGGCGAAGGACGCGGTGATCGCCGTGGCGTCCAATTTCACCACTCTCGATCCTTACGACGCCAACGACACGCTGTCGCAGGCGGTGGCCAAGTCTTTCTATCAGGGGCTGTTCGGCTTCGACAAGGACATGAAGCTGGTGAACGTACTGGCGGACAGCTATGAGGTCAGCAAAGACGGCCTGACCTATACCGTCAAACTGCGCCAGGGCATTAAATTCCACGACGGCACCGCGTTCAACGCCGAGGCGGTGAAGGCCAACCTCGATCGCGCCAGTAACCCGGACAGCCACCTCAAGCGCTACAACCTGTTCAAGATGATCGACAAAACCGAAGCGGTGGACGCCAATACGGTGAAGATCGTGCTGAAGGCGCCGTTCTCGGCGTTCGTCAACAACCTGGCGCACCCGGCGGCGGCGATCATCTCGCCGGCGGCGCTGAAGCAATACGGCAAAGAGATCGGTTTCCACCCGGTGGGCACCGGGCCGTACCAGTTCGTGACCTGGAACCAGACCGACTTCGTCAAGGTGAAGAAGTTCGACGGCTACTGGCAGCCGGGGCTGCCGAAGCTCGACAGCATCACCTGGCGCCCGGTGGTGGATAACAACACCCGCGCGGCGATGCTGCAGACCGGCGAGGCGACCTTCGCCTTCCCGATCCCTTACGAGCAGGCCAAGGTGCTGGAAGGCAACGCCAAGCTGGACGTGGTGGCCGCGCCGTCCATTCTGCAGCGTTACATCAGCATGAACGTCACCCAAAAGCCGTTCGACAACCCGAAGGTGCGTCAGGCGCTGAACTACGCCATCAATAAGGACGCGCTGATCAAAGTGGCGTTCGCCGGTTACGCGGTGCCGGCGGAAGGGCCGGTGCCGCCGGCCATCGATTTCGCCGCCCGTTACAAGCCGTGGCCGTACGATCCGGCCAAGGCGCGCGAGCTGCTGAAAGAGGCCGGCTACCCGAACGGCTTCACCACCACGTTGTGGTCTTCCCACAACCACAGCACCGCGCAGAAAGTGCTGCAGTTCACTCAACAGCAACTGGCGCAGGTGGGGGTGAAAGTGACGGTGACGGCGATGGATGCCGGGCAGCGCGCGGCGCAGGTAGAGAGCGTCGGGGTGAAAGACACCGGCGTGCGGATGTTCTACACCGGCTGGTCGGCCTCGACCGGGGAAGCGGACTGGGCGCTGTCGCCGCTGTTCTCTACCCAGGCGGCACCGCCGAAGCAGTTCAACACCGCGTTCTACAGCAACCCGCAGGTGGACAAGGATCTGACCGACGCGCTGGCGACCACCGATCGCGCCGAGAAGCAGAAACTGTATCAGGACGCACAGGATCGCATCTGGGCCGACGCGCCCTGGATCTTCCTGGCGACCGAACGTCTGTTGTCGGCCAACAGCAAACAGCTGAGCGGCTTCTACGTGATGCCGGATACCTCGTTCAACTTTGATAACGCCGATCTGAAATAAGGCGCCCATCCCCGCCTGCGGCCAGACGGCGGCAGGTGGGGGAAGGAATGAGATGCTCAATTATTTTCTGAAACGACTGCTGGGCCTGATCCCGACGCTGCTGATCGTGGCGGTGCTGGTGTTCCTGTTCGTCCACCTGCTGCCGGGCGATCCGGCGCGGCTGGCGGCGGGGCCGGAGGCCGACGAGGCGGTGGTGCAGCTGGTGCGCAAGGATCTGGGGTTGGATAAGCCGCTGCCGCAGCAGTTCGCGCACTTCTTCGTCAACGCGCTGCGGGGCGACTTCGGCATTTCGATGGTGTCCAAACGCCCGGTGAGCGAAGAGATCGCCTCGCGCTTTATGCCGACTTTCTGGCTGACCGTCACCAGCATGCTGTGGGCGGTGGCGTTTGGTCTGGCGATCGGCGTGGTGTCGGCGGTGTGGCGCAATCGTTGGCCGGATCGCCTCGGCATGACGCTGGCGGTGTCGGGGATCTCGTTCCCGGCCTTTGCGCTCGGCATGCTGTTGATGCAGGTGTTCTCGGTCGAGCTGGGGTGGCTGCCGACGGTGGGCGCCGACAGCTGGCGGCACTACATTCTGCCTTCGATCACTCTGGGGGCGGCGGTGGCGGCGGTGATGGCGCGCTTCACCCGCGCTTCGTTCGTCGAGGTGTTGCAGGAAGACTACATGCGCACCGCGCGCGCCAAGGGCGTGCGGGAAAGCGTGGTGGTGATGAAGCACGGCCTGCGCAACGCGATGATCCCGGTGGTGACCATGATGGGGCTGCAGTTCGGCTTCCTGCTCGGCGGTTCGATCGTGGTGGAGAAAGTGTTCAACTGGCCGGGGCTGGGGCGGTTGCTGGTGGACTCGGTGGAGATGCGCGATTACCCGGTGATCCAGGCCGAGGTGCTGCTGTTCTCGCTGGAGTTCATCCTGATCAATTTGCTGGTGGATATGCTGTACGCGGCGATCAACCCGGCGATTCGTTACCAATGAGGAGGCGGCATGATTAAGCACTGGCGGCGCAACGCCGCACTGAAGGCGATGCCGCTTATCGATCCCAACGCGGTACGCACGCCGTGGGACGAGTTTTGGCGGCGTTTTCGCCGCCAGCGGGCGGCGCTGGTCGCCGGCCTGTTCGTGCTGCTGCTGATTGCGGCGGCGCTGCTGGCGCCTTATTTGGCACCGTTCGATGCGGAAAACTATTTCGATTACGATCGGCTGAACGAAGGGCCTTCGCTGATGCACTGGCTGGGCGTGGATTCCCTCGGGCGCGATATCTTCAGCCGTATCCTGATGGGCACGCGCATTTCGCTGGCGGCCGGGGTGTTCTCGGTGCTGGCGGGCGGGGCGATCGGCACCCTGCTGGGGCTGCTGGCCGGTTACTATGAGGGCTGGTGGGATCGCCTCACCATGCGCGTCTGCGACGTGCTGTTCGCGTTTCCCGGCATTCTGCTGGCGATTGGCGTGGTGGCGATCATGGGCAGCGGCATGGCCAACGTGATCGTCGCGGTGGCGATCTTCAGCATTCCGGCCTTCGCCCGCCTGGTGCGCGGCAACACGCTGGTGCTGAAGCACCTGACCTATATCGAATCGGCGCGCAGCATCGGCGCCTCGGACTGGACCATCATCCTGCGACACATTCTGCCGGGCACCCTGTCTTCGATCGTGGTCTATTTCACCCTGCGCATCGGCACCTCGATCATCACCGCCGCCAGCCTGTCGTTTCTGGGCCTGGGCGCCCAGCCGCCGACGCCGGAGTGGGGGGCGATGCTCAACGAAGCGCGTGCCGATATGGTGATCGCGCCGCACGTGGCGATCTTCCCCAGCCTGGCGATATTCATCACCGTGCTGGCGTTCAACCTGTTGGGTGACGGATTGCGCGACGCGCTCGATCCTAAGCTGAAGGGGTGATGGAGAAAGCTATTGCCATGTGGGTATTCTGCATGGCGAATAGCCTGTTTCTGCCGGATATTCAGACCATTGCAAATTTTTTGCGTGCTCGCTTTTTGTTATCGCGATTAAGGGAGGAAAAGTGAAATCCACGTTCTTCTTTACTTTTGGTTGCCCGTCGCGCGATGAGTGGGTTCAATATGCTAATGCCGTTAAAGCTGTTTTGCCAATAAATTGCTTTTACTTCTGATGATGTGTCCTGGCGTGTTATTTTATTCCTATTTCTCTGTGTTTGTATTTTATTTTGGCTGTGGTTTGTTGCAGGTCTTTTTGACCAGGGTTAGGTACGGCCAGTTTTTACTGATAATCGTGTCATTAAAAATCTTCTGCCGCTGTTGAACGCGCTCTTTTGGGAATTGCCGGTATTTCAGGCCTGCAATTCCCTTTATCCAAGCTACTCGATCAGCACAATGGCAAAACCGATTAACGTCGTGCCAACGGCATCATAGGTCGCAATCTGTCCGTTGGAGGCAGAGGAAACAAACGGTGTTCCCTGGCCCGAAGTGCCGAGCACTGCATGTCCATATGGCGTTACAGCCAAAGCATCATCCGGGACACCAATTTCATTAAGCGGAGGTGTTGTTCTGGACTGCGCGACAGGATAATTCCCACTGTTCCAGTCAGTGGTATTCCATTTTCCGTCGCTTCCTAACCATTGAACTGAGAAATTAAATACATAGCCACCTTTATTATTTACGGTGATTTTCTGAACTTGTCTCATGGTATTTTCCTTTAATATTCACTGTGTAATAAAAAGCGTTATTTACCTGTGCGTCGGCATGGGGTTTAATCCTGGCCTTACACTTAATCGTATCAGAGTAATTTATTCCCACAACAAGCCTGGATATTAAATTATTTAATTGCTGAGCTAATCAAAGGATATAAAATGATAATAATTAGGAGTCGCTTAAATCAGGGTGAAATGATGGCTATTTAATTAATTGGAATAATATTAGATGTGGGGATTGCAGATAATTAGTTAGTTGTCATGAGGTTTGCTCGTTATATCACGCTGTTTTTATTTTTTGTGTTTTCCCTGTTTTATTGATTTTTCAAATAGTATCAGGCTGCCCGCCGATCTCTGGGCACTCGCTCAGCCCACGCAAATGGGAGGATAATTATCGATTTTTTATCACCGGAATCTGAAGAAATCCGGGCGCTTTAACCACCCGGATTTTTTTATCAGCGGAACAGGTGCTCGGCGTGGAAGCGCAGGTGATCTTCCACGAAGGTGGCGATGGTGAAGTAGCTGTGATCGTACCCCGGCTGAATGCGCAGCGTCAGCGGCCAGTCGCGCTGGCGCGCCAGCTCGGCCAGCCGCGCCGGCTGCAGCTGATCGGCCAGGAACTGGTCGTCGTCGCCCTGGTCGATAAGCACCGGCATTTTTTCCGCGCCGCTGGCCAGCAGATGGCAGCTGTCGTACTGCAGCCACTGGCTTTCGTCGCTGCCCAGATAGGCGGTGAAGGCCTTACGGCCCCACGGCACCTGGCACGGGTTGACGATCGGCGCGAAGGCCGATACCGAGCGGAAGCGCTGCGGATTGCGAAACGCCATCATCAGCGCGCCGTGGCCGCCCATCGAGTGACCGAAGATCGACTGACGATCGCTGACGCTGAAGTGCTGTTCGATCAGCGCCGGCAGTTCGGCGCTGATGTAGTCGTACATGCGGAAGTGGCGATCCCATGGCGCCTGGGTGGCGTTCAGGTAAAACCCGGCGCCCTGGCCCAGGTCGTAACCTTCGTCGTTCGGCACCTCGTCGCCGCGCGGGCTGGTGTCCGGCATCACCAGCACCAGGCCCAGCTCGGCGGCGATGCGCTGCGCGCCGGCTTTCAACGTGAAGTTCTCGTCGTTGCAGGTCAGCCCCGATAGCCAGTACAGCACCGGCGGCGGGTTGTCATCGCGCGGCGGCGGCAGGTAGATGCTGAATGTCATGTTGCAATTCAGGCTCTGCGCCGCGTGGCGATAACGCTGTTGCCAGCCGCCGAACATGCGGTGCTCTTCGAGAAGTTCCAATGACAGCGTCATCTCTGCCTCCTGGCTTATTTGTCGAAGTGGATGACGGAACGGATCGATTTGCCTTCGTGCATCAAATCGAACGCTTCGTTGATCTGCTCCAGCCCCATGGTGTGGGTGATAAAGTCGTTCAGCGCGAATTCGCCGTCCAGATAGCGCTCGACGATGCCCGGCAGCTGTGAACGGCCCTTGACGCCGCCGAATGCCGAACCGCGCCAGACGCGGCCGGTGACCAGCTGGAACGGCCGGGTCGAGATCTCTTCGCCGGCGCCCGCGACGCCGATGATCACCGATTCGCCCCAGCCCTTGTGGCAGCACTCCAGCGCGGAACGCATCACGTTGACGTTGCCGATGCACTCGAAGGAGAAGTCGACGCCGCCGTCAGTCAGCTCGACGATTACGTCCTGAATCGGCTTGTCATAGTCTTTCGGGTTGATCAGATCGGTGGCGCCCAGCTTGCGCGCCAGATCGAACTTGCTGGTGTTGATGTCGATGCCGATGATGCGGCCTGCGCCGGCCATCTGCGCGCCGATGATCGCCGACAGGCCGATGCCGCCCAGACCGAAGATCGCCACGGTGTCGCCCGGTTGTACTTTGGCGGTGTTCATCACCGCGCCCATGCCGGTGGTGACGCCGCAACCCAGCAGGCACACTTCTTCCAGCGGCGCTTCCTTGTTGATTTTCGCCAGTGAAATCTCCGGCACCACGGTGTATTCGGAGAAGGTGGAGGTGCCCATGTAGTGGAAGATCGGCTTGCCGTCCTTGAAGAAGCGGGTGGTGCCGTCCGGCATCAGCCCTTTGCCCTGGGTGGCGCGGATCGCCTGGCACAGGTTAGTCCTGCCGGATTTACAGAATTTGCACTCGCCGCACTCCGGGGTGTAGAGCGGGATCACGTGGTCGCCGACCGCCACGCTGGTGACGCCTTCACCGACCGCTTCCACCACGCCGCCGCCCTCGTGGCCGAGGATCGCCGGGAACACGCCCTCCGGATCTTTGCCGGACAGGGTGTAGGCGTCGGTGTGACAAACGCCGGTGGCGACGATCCGCACCAGCACTTCGCCTTTTTGCGGTGGCATCAGCTCGACTTCTTCGATCTTCAGCGGCTGGTTCGGGCCCCAGGCAACGGCGGCGCGGGTTTTGATCATCTCCATCATAGTCTCCTCAGTGGTTTTCTTTTAAATCAGACGATATCGATAACGTCTGATAAATCGTTGGGGGTGCTTTCATCAACAGCGGCGGTTTCCGTCTGTTCAATAATCAACTCTTTCAGCGCGCGCACGTTCGGCCCGAACGCGTCGCGGCGCCACAGCAGCCAGGTGGCGGTGTCGGCGACTTCAGGCGGCAGGGTGTGAACTCGAACCCGCTCATGACCCGGCAGCAGGCTGAGCACCGAATGCGGGATCATCGCCAGCCCGGCGCCGCTGGCGACGCAGGCCAGCATGGCGTGATAGGACTGGATCTCCATAATTTGCCCCGGCCGCGCGCCTTCGCGCTTGAACCAGGCCTCCAGCCGCAGGCGATAGGAGCAGCTGGCGCGAAAGGCGAACAGCGTTTCGCCATTGGCGTCTTTGGCGCTGTGGATCTTCGCGTGATCGAGGCAGGAGATCACCACCATATGTTCAGGATAGGCGATGCAGCCGTTCAACTCGTCATAAGGTACCGGGCCATCGACCAGCGCCGCCGCCAGCGTGCCGGCGCGCACCCGATCGGCGATTTCGCCGGAGGTGCCGGTGGTCAGCGACAGCGAAACCTGCGAGAAACGTTGGTGGTAAGCCGCCAGCAGCGAGGGCAGGCGGGTGGCGGCGGTGCTTTCCATCGAGCCGAGGGCGAAGTTGCCCGCCGGTTCACCGGCATGGGTGATGCTCATCGCCTCGTCGCTGAGCGCCAGGATGCGGTTGGCGTAGCACAGAAAGTTATGGCCCATCGGCGACAGGCGCAGGCGCTGTTTTTCGCGGATAAACAGATCGGCGCCCAGCTCCTGCTCAAGCTGGCGCAGCCGGGTGGTCAGGTTCGACGGCACGCGGTGCAGCTGCTCGGCGGCGCGGGCGACCGAGCCGGTTTCCGCTACGCAGCAGAACATGCGAAGCTGGGTCAGATCCATAATATTCTCGTTTCGTGATGAACTTGATAACTATTATTCAGTTTTTGTGAGTTTAATACTGCGGCATGATACTGGCAACTTTCTTTTAACCTTTTGGATACCGGTATGGCTTTACGTATTGCCTTGAGCGGTTTTGCCGCGCTGATCGTCGCGATGGGCATTGGCCGCTTCGCTTTCACTCCCCAGGTGCCGCTGATGATCGCGGAACACCAGTTCAGCCTCACCGGCGCTGGACTGGTGGCGGCGATCAACTATTTGGGCTACCTGTGCGGCGCCTACGACGCGATGCGCGCCACGCGCCACGTCGAGCGGCGCCTGTGGCTGGGCGTATGGGGCGCGATGGCGCTGACGCTGCTGTCGGCGCTGGCGCAGGATGAATGGATGCACGGTGCGCTGCGCTTCGTCATCGGCTGGGCCAGCGGCTGGGCGATGGTGCTGGTGGCGGCCTGGACCAACGAGCGGTTGGCGCACTACGGCCGGCCGGCGCTGAGCGCGGCGGTGTTCGCCGGGCCGGGCGCCGGTATCTTCCTCAGCGGCATGCTGGCGGTGGGCATCAACACGCTGGGGCTGACGGCGGCGCAGGCCTGGCTGGTGTATGGCGGGCTGGCGCTGGTGTTGGTCGGGGGAATTAGCGCCTTTCTGCCGCGCAGCGGCGAGCTGCATCGCCCGGATGTGGCCCCGGAGCCGCTGCTGCTGACGCCGGCGCTCAAACGCCTGGTGTGGAGCTACAGCCTGGCCGGCTTTGGCTACATCCTGCCGGCGACGTTCTTGTCGCAGATGGCGGCCGCGCGCTTTCCCGGTAGCCTGTTCGCGCAGTTCGTCTGGCCGGTGTTCGGCGGCGCGGCGGTGCTGGGGATTGTGATCGGCATTTTGACCCGTCATCGGCTGACCACCCAGACCCGGCTGGCGATCACGCTGTGGATACAGGCGCTGGGCGTGCTGAGCGCCGAAGTGGTGCCGGGTGTGACCGGCCTGGCGTTGGGGGCGTTGCTGACCGGCGGCGGTTTCCTCTGCGTGGTGCAGCTCGCCCTTCAGCACGGCCGTGAACTGGCGCCGCGCCATGCGCGCTACATGGCCGGATTGCTGACCACCGGTTATGCGATCGGCCAACTGGTCGGGCCGATGCTGTCGGCGCTGTCGACCGCCATGACCCATCGGCTGGAGCCGGCGTTGTACGTGGCGGTGGCGGCGCTGTTGGTGGCCGGTGCGTTGGTGATGAATACCCCGGCGCGGCGGTTGGCGCAAAAAACGGCGATGCGCTGATTAAAATCCATACAAAAAGCGTGGAATCCCGCAGCCGGCCTGATTGTGCTAAATGCGAATATTTCACCTGCGGATGAAGCACAATCACTGGATAATCGCCGCGCTCTCATCTACAGTGGGGGCAAAATCTTGACCGGGTTCACGTTATCCATCACGAAAACTCTGCCGTCACGAGAGCAAGCAATTCGCCGGCCGCACGCCCTACCAGGCCGCCGGCGGGTTCCGTCCGCAGGAGAACAAGTACATGACATCATTAAGTAAAGAAGCCGCGCTGGTGCATGCGGCACTGGAAGAGCGTGGTCTGGAGACACCGCTGCGCGGGGAAGTGCTGGATCGCGAAACGCGCAAGCGCCGCATCAAAGAGCACATGACCGAAATCATGCAGCTGCTGAATCTCGATCTGTCCGACGACAGCCTGGCGGAGACGCCGCATCGCATCGCCAAAATGTATGTCGACGAGATCTTCTCCGGGCTGGATTACGCCAACTTCCCGAAAATCACCGTCATCGAGAACAAGATGAAGGTGGATGAGATGGTGACGGTGCGCGATATCACGCTGACCAGCACCTGCGAGCACCACTTCGTAACCATCGACGGCAAGGCCACCGTGGCCTATATCCCGAAAGACTCGGTGATCGGCCTGTCGAAGATCAACCGCATCGTGCAGTTCTTCTCCCAGCGTCCGCAGGTGCAAGAGCGCCTGACCCAGCAGATCCTGGTGGCGCTGCAGACTCTGCTCGGTACCAATAACGTGGCGGTATCGATCGATGCGGTCCATTATTGTGTCAAAGCGCGCGGCATCCGCGACGCGACCAGCGCCACCACGACCACCTCGTTGGGGGGGCTGTTCAAGTCCAGCCAGAACACCCGCCAGGAGTTCCTGCGCGCGGTGCGTCATCACCAGGGGTGATGGCGTTGCGGGGCAACCCGCAAGACGACAACAGGCGCCTGCGGGCGCCTTTTTCATGAGCGGAAGACAGCGATAAAAAATGAACAGTCACCCTCTGCCGCGCATCGCCACGCTGGACTGCGTGCGCGGTATCGCCATCCTCGGCATTTTATTGCTGAACATCAGCGCCTTCGGTTTGCCGAAGGCCGCCTACCTCAACCCGGCCTATCTGGGCATGCCGTCATCGCGCGACGCCTGGACCTGGGCGCTGCTCGATCTCTTCGCCCAGGCCAAGTTCCTGGCGATGTTCGCGCTGTTGTTCGGCGCCGGGCTGCACATGCTGCTGCGGCGCGGCAAAAGCTGGATCCGCGCGCGGCTGTCGTGGCTGGTGCTGTTCGGCCTTGCCCACGCCATCTTCCTGTGGGACGGCGATATTCTGCTGGACTACGGGCTGATCGGCCTGGTGTGCTGGCGTATGATCCGCGAGGCCAAAGAAACTTTCCAGCTGCTGAAAACCGGCGTGGTGCTCTACATGATCGGCGTGGCGGTGCTGCTGCTGCTTGGCTTCGTCTCGCACGGTGAGCCGGGCAGCTTCTGGCAGCCGGGCGTGGCGGAGCTGCAGTACGAGAAGTTCTGGAAGCTGCAGGGCGGTTTCGAAGCCTGGCGCAGCCGCACCGATCTGCTCTCGTCCAGCCTGCTGGCCATCGGCGCGCAGTATGGCTGGGAACTGGCGGGTCTGATGCTGTTCGGCGCCGGGCTGATGCGCAGCGGCTGGCTGCGCGGCAGTTATTCCTCAGGCTATTACCTGCGGCAGGCGGCGTGGCTGCTGCCGCTTTCGGTGCTGATTCAACTGCCGGCGGTGGCGCTGCAATGGCAGGTCCATTGGGATTATCGCTGGAGCGGTTTCCTGCTGCAGGTACCGCGTGAGCTGGGCGCCCCGCTGCAGGCGATGGGCTATCTGGCGCTGTGTTACGGTTTCTGGCCCACGCTGTCGCGCATGCGCATCGCCCACTGGTTGACCCTGGTGGGGCGTATGGCGTTGAGCAACTACCTGCTGCAAACGCTGATCTGCACCACGTTGTTTTATCGCTTTGGCCTCTATGAGCAGTTCGACCGGCTGCAGCTGTTGGCGTTCGTGCCGCTGGTCTGGCTGGCCAACCTGGCGTTTTCCGCACTGTGGCTGCGTTACTTCGAACAGGGGCCGATGGAGTGGCTGTGGCGCAAGCTGACGCAGCTGGCCGCCGGCGAAGCGGAACCCAAAGCGCTGAAGTGAGCGTCTGCCGGCAGGTTAAAAAAATGTATGTAAACGTTTTCTTTCCTGTGACGTAATTCACGCGAGCAGCGAGCCAATCGGGGTAGGATAGCGCCACCGGCCACTACCCCGATTTCAGGATCCCGCATGCCTCCAGTTCATCCGATCACCATTCGCGACGTGGCGAAACGCGCCGGGGTTTCCGTGGCGACCGTCTCCCGCGTGCTGAACCACAGCGCGCTGACCAGCAAGGAGACGCGCGAGCAGGTGTTGCAGGCGGTGGCGGAACTGGGCTACCGGCCCAATGCCAACGCGCAGGCGCTGGCGACCCAAAGCAGCGATACCCTGGGCGTGGTGGTGATGGACGTCTCCGATCCGTTCTTCGGTGCGCTGGTGAAAGCGGTAGACACGGTGGCGCAGAAACACCACAAGTATCTGCTGATCGGCAACAGCTATCATCAGGCGGACAAAGAGCGCCACGCGATCGAAGTGCTGATCCGCCAGCGCTGTAATGCCCTGATTGTTCATGCCAAAGCCCTGAGCGACGCCGAGCTGATCGGCTTTCTGGAGCAGGTGCCGGGCATGGTGCTGATCAACCGGATTATCCCCGGCTATGAGCCGCGCTGCGTCGGGCTGGATAACGTCTGCGGCGCGGAAATGGCGATGCGTCTTTTGCTGTCGCAGGGCCATAGGCGCATCGGCTATCTGGGCTCCAATCACCCGATCGAAGACGGGCCGCTGCGCCAGCAGGGCTATGCGCAGGCGATGGCCGCCGCCGGGCTGGCCACATCGGACAACTGGCGCGCCTACGGTTCGCCGGATCTGCAGGGCGGCGAGGCGGCGATGGTGGAACTGTTGGGGCGTAACCTACAGCTGAGCGCGGTGTTCGCCTACAACGACGCCATGGCCGCCGGCGCCATGGCGGTGCTGAAAGAAAACGGTATCACGGTGCCGCAGCATTTCTCGCTGATCGGCTTCGACGACATTCCCATTGCGCGTTACACCAGCCCCAAACTCACCACGGTGCGCTACCCGATCGTCTCGATGGCCACGCTGGCCACCGAGCTGGCATTGCAGGGCGCAGCAGGCCTGGCGGAGCCGCAGGCCGCTCATCTGTTCATGCCGACGCTGGTGCGGCGCCATTCTGTCGCCCCCTGGCAAAGTGAGGTGACGGTCACTCTCTGACGATTTAATCTTGTGTAACCGTTTTCAATCTGTGAGAAAATTCACAGAATATTAACATCACGCCGTCTATGCTCTAGGCGTTTTCCGGCGCAAAGGCCCTTGCCGCTGCAACCTTTATCTCGCGCTGACACAGCATTTCTCGGAAATAACAAGATCCACGGACGACAGGTGTTGAGTGGAAATCGCCTGGCCTGGGGTGTGCGCACTGCCGGTGACCATTGGCTCAAAGACGAGTAATACCCTACACAGAACCGGAGACTGACAATGAATAAGAAGGTTTTCACCCTGGCCGCCATGGCCGCAGCCATGATGTTTGGCGCCGCAGCCCATGCTGATACCCGTATTGGCGTCACGATTTACAAATACGACGACAACTTTATGTCGGTGGTGCGCAAGGCGATTGAGAAAGACGCTAAAGCCTCCCCGGACGTTACCCTGCTGATGAATGACTCGCAGAACGACCAGTCCAAACAGAACGATCAGATCGACGTGCTGCTGGCCAAGGGCGTGAAAGCGCTGGCGATCAACCTGGTCGATCCGGCCGCGGCGCCGGTGGTTATCGATAAGGCGCGCGCAAACGATATCCCTGTGGTGTTCTACAACAAAGAACCTTCCCGCAAGGCGCTGGACAGCTACGACAAGGCGTATTACGTCGGCACCGACTCCAAAGAGTCCGGCGTGATCCAGGGCGAGCTGATCGCCAAACACTGGAAAGCCAACCCGGCCTGGGACCTGAACAAAGACGGCCAGATCCAGTACGTGCTGCTGAAGGGCGAACCGGGCCACCCGGATGCCGAAGCGCGCACCACCTACGTGGTGAAAACGCTGAATGAAAAGGGTATCAAGACCCAGCAGCTGCAGATGGATACCGCGATGTGGGATACCGCGCAGGCGAAAGACAAGATGGACGCCTGGCTCTCCGGCCCGAATGCCAACAAGATTGAAGTGGTGATCGCCAACAACGACGCCATGGCGATGGGCGCGGTGGAAGCGCTGAAAGCGCACAACAAGACCAGTATCCCGGTGTTTGGCGTCGATGCGTTGCCTGAAGCGCTGGCGCTGGTGAAATCCGGCGCGATGGCGGGCACGGTGCTGAACGATGCCGACAACCAGGCGAAAGCCACCTTCGAGCTGGCGAAAAACCTGGCGGCGGGCAAACCGGCCACCGAAGGCACCCAATATAAAGTCGAAAATAAAGTCGTGCGTATTCCTTACGTCGGCGTAGATAAAGACAACCTGTCTCAGTTTGTTAAATAAGAATTGAGATCCCGCTAAGACCCCGCCGGCGGCGCCAACACCAGGAATACCGCCGGCGGGGATGTTTACGACTGCAAGATCGTTAAGCCAGGTGTATTTATGGCCGATAGCTCACGCGAATTTTTGCTGGAAATGACGGATATCTGTAAGTCGTTTCCCGGCGTCAAAGCCTTGGACAATGTCAATTTACGCGTCCGTCCGCACTCTATTCACGCCCTGATGGGGGAGAACGGCGCGGGGAAATCGACGTTGCTGAAATGCCTGTTCGGCATTTACAAAAAAGACAGCGGCAGCATTGTGTTTCAGGGCCGGGAAATCGATTTCAAGAGCTCGAAGGAAGCGCTGGAACACGGCGTATCCATGGTGCATCAGGAGCTGAACCTGGTGCTGCAACGCACCGTGATGGACAACATGTGGCTGGGGCGTTACCCGACCAAAGGCCTGTTCGTCGATCAGGAAAAAATGCTCAAAGACACCCAGGCGATCTTCGACGAGCTGGATATCGACATCAACCCGCGCGAAAAGGTGGGCAACCTGTCGGTGTCGCAGATGCAGATGATCGAAATCGCCAAGGCGTTCTCCTACGACGCCAAAATCGTCATCATGGATGAACCGACCTCTTCGCTGACGGAAAAAGAGGTCAATCACCTGTTCACCATCATCCGCAAGCTGAAAGAGCGCGGCTGCGGCATCGTCTATATCTCGCACAAGATGGAAGAGATCTTCCAGCTGTGCGACGAGATAACGGTGCTGCGCGATGGTCAGTGGATCGCCACCCAGCCGCTGGAAGGGCTGGATATGGACAAGATCATCGCCATGATGGTCGGCCGCTCGCTGAGCCAGCGTTTCCCCGACAGGCAAAACACGCCGGGCGAAGTGATCCTTGAGGTGAAGAACCTGACGTCGCTGCGCCAGCCCTCGATCCGCGATGTGTCCTTCGATCTGCATCAGGGCGAGATCCTCGGCATCGCCGGGCTGGTGGGCGCCAAACGCACCGATATCGTCGAGACGCTGTTCGGCATTCGCGAAAAGGTGGCGGGCACTATCAAGCTGCACGGTAAAGCGATCGATAACCACAGCGCCAACGAAGCAATCAACCACGGTTTTGCGTTGGTGACCGAAGAGCGCCGATCCACCGGGATTTATGCTTACCTCGACGTGGGCTTCAACTCGCTGATCTCCAATATCCGCAACTATAAAAACAAGCTCGGCCTGCTGGATAACGCGCGGATGAAGAGCGACACCCAGTGGGTGATCGACGCCATGCGGGTGAAAACGCCGGGGCATCACACCCATATCGGCTCGCTGTCCGGCGGCAATCAGCAGAAGGTGATCATCGGCCGCTGGCTGCTGACGCAGCCGGAGATCCTGATGCTGGATGAACCGACGCGCGGCATCGACGTGGGCGCCAAGTTCGAGATTTATCAGCTGATGACCGAACTGGCGAAGAAGGGCAAGGGGATCATTATCGTCTCGTCCGAAATGCCGGAGCTTTTGGGGATCACCGACCGTATTTTGGTGATGAGCAATGGTCAGGTTGCGGGCATCGTTAATACCAAACAGACCTCGCAAAATGAAATCTTACGTCTCGCCTCCCTGCACCTTTAAGGATCGGAATTATGAACGCGCTAAATAAAAAAACCTTATTTACCTATTTCAAGGAAGGCGGCATTTACGTGGTGTTGCTGGTGCTGTTGGCCATCATCATCATTCAGGATCCTACCTTCCTCAGCCTGATGAACTTGAGCAACATCCTGACACAGTCTTCGGTGCGCATCATCATCGCGCTGGGCGTGGCGGGGCTGATCGTGACTCAGGGCACCGACCTGTCCGCCGGGCGGCAGGTGGGGCTGGCGGCAGTGGTGGCGGCCACGCTGCTGCAATCGATGGATAACGTCAACAAGGTATTCCCGCACATGGAAACCTGGTCGATTCCCCTGGTCATCTTGCTGGTGTGTGCGGTCGGCGCGGTGATCGGTCTGGTTAACGGCCTGATTATCGCCTATCTCAACGTAACGCCCTTCATCACCACCTTGGGCACCATGATCATCGTCTACGGCATCAACTCGCTGTATTACGATTCGGTCGGCGCTTCGCCGGTCGCGGGTTTCGATCCGAAGTTTTCCACCTTTGCCCAGGGCTTCTTGCGCTTCGGCGACTTTAAGCTGTCGTACATTACCTTCTATGCGCTGATCGCCATCATATTCGTCTGGATCCTGTGGACCAAGACCCGCTTCGGCAAGAACATCTTCGCCATCGGCGGCAACCCGGAAGCGGCCAAGGTGTCCGGCATCAACGTGCCGCTGAACCTGATCATGATCTATGCGCTGTCCGGCGTGTTCTACGCCTTCGGCGGCTTGCTGGAAGCGGGGCGCATCGGCAGCGCCACCAACAACCTTGGCTTTATGTATGAGCTGGACGCCATCGCCGCCTGCGTGGTGGGGGGCGTCTCCTTCGCCGGCGGGGTGGGTACGGTGTGGGGCGTGGTGACCGGGGTGATCATCTTTACCGTCATCAACTACGGCCTGACTTATATCGGTATCAACCCGTACTGGCAGTACATCATCAAGGGCAGCATCATCATCTTCGCCGTGGCGCTGGACTCGTTGAAATACGCCAAGAAGAAGTAGATTTCCCGCAGCACAGACAACAAGGCCGGCCTATTTTGCCGGCCTTTCTTTTTGGGGGTTTGCCGCGTCAGGGCTGTTTGGCTTTCTGCTTCTCTTCTTTCAGCTTGTGCTCCAGCTCCACCAGCTGTTCCGGTGACACGGCGGGATAGCCCTGGGCGTCTTCCGGCACGGTGTGCATGGCGGAGATCGGGATCAGCGGGCCAAGGAAGCGCGGCTCGCGCTTGAGGATGTACAGATCGGTCAGCGCGCCCAGACGGGCGAAAATCTCGCGGACCCGCACCGTCATCATGTCTTTCGGCGACGGCACCGCATAGCACTGCGCCTGAATGCCCATGTGCAGGGCGATGAACAGCGCCCGTTCGCAGTGGAAGCGCTGGGTGATGATGATGAAGTCGTTGGTGTCGAATACCTTGCGGGTGCGCACGATGGAATCCAGGGTGCGGAAGCCGGCGTAATCCAGCACGATATCGCTCGGCGCCACGCCGGCGGCGATCAGATCGCGGCGCATGGTCATCGGTTCGTTGTAGCTTTGCTGGGCGTTGTCGCCGCTCAGCAGCAGGTATTTCACCTTGCCGCTGTTATAGGCGTTGATCGCCCCCTGAATGCGGTAACGGTAGTACTGGTTGATCACCCCGGTGCGGTAATACTTGGCCGTGCCGAGCACCACGCCAACCTGGCGGTGCGGCAGCTCCTGCAGTTCGTCGTAGACGTAAGGCGCGGTTTTCCAGCTGATCCAGCGATCGAGCGCAATAGCCGAACCCATCAACACCGCAATGATGATGAACAGGCTGATGATCAGGCGTTTCCACATGTTGTTGCCTTACGCGCGCCGGGCTGAAAAAGATGGATCAAGGCTACTTTACCTGACCGATCGACGCAAGACGCGAACCGCCTGAAGCACGCGCAACGCCGCATTTTTAGGCGGTTTTGCCGCACAAAAAAGCCCGGCGGAGCCGGGCTGGGTCATTTCAGCGCGTCAATCAGAACGAGGTGCGCTTGTAGCTGCGGTACTGCGGCCGCCAGAAGTTGTGCTCGATGGCTTTCGACAGCGCGTCTTCGGAGGTGACGATTGCCACGCCCTGCAGCTGCGCCGCTTTACCCACTTCCATGGCGATGCACTTCGACACGCCCTGAATATCGTCGATATTCGGCAGCAGTGCGCCGTGACCGTCGGTGGCCAGCGGCGAACAGTCCGCCAGCGCGCGGCTGGCGGCCATCAGCATGGCGTCGGTGACGCGGGTGGCGCCGGAGGCCAGCACGCCGAGGCCAATCCCCGGGAAGATGTAGGAGTTGTTGCACTGGGCGATCGGATACAGCTGCTCTTTATAGCTCACCGGTGCGAACGGGCTGCCGGTCGCCACCAGGGCGGCGCCGTCGGTCCAGTTGATGATGTCTTCCGGACGGGCTTCCACGCGCGAAGTCGGGTTGGACAGCGGCATCACGATAGGGCGTTCGCAGTGCTTGTGCATTTCGCGGATCAGCTCTTCGGTAAACAGCCCCGGCTGGCCGGACACCCCGATCAGAATGGTCGGCTTGGCGTTGCGCACCACGTCCAGCAGCGAGATGGCGTCGCTAGCGGTTTTCCAACCGGTCAGGTTGTCGCTCTTCTGTACCAGCTTGCTCTGGAAATCGAGCAGGTTAGGCAGTTTGTCGGTCAGCAGGCCGAAACGGTCGACCATGAATACGCGGGCGCGCGCTTCGTCTTCGCTCAACCCTTCGGACTTCATCTGCGCGATGATCTGCTCGGCGATGCCACAGCCGGCGGAACCGGCACCGAGGAAGGTGACGGTCTGATCGCGCAGCTGGCTGCCGGCGGCGCGGCTGGCGGCGATCAGGCTGCCGAGGGTCACCGCGGCGGTGCCCTGAATGTCATCGTTGAAGCAGCAGATCTCGTCGCGATAGCGGTTCAACAATGGGGTGGCGTTGTTCTGCGCGAAGTCTTCGAACTGCAGCAGAACGTTCGGCCAGCGGCGTTTGACCGCCTGAATAAACTCTTCGACGAAGGCGTGGTACTCCTCGCCGGAAATGCGCGGATGGCGCCAGCCCATGTACAGCGGATCGTTGAGGCGCTGCGGGTTGTTGGTGCCGACGTCCAGCACCACCGGCAGGGTGTAGGCCGGGCTGATGCCGCCGCAGGCGGTGTACAGCGACAGCTTGCCGATGGGGATACCCATGCCGCCGATGCCCTGGTCACCCAGGCCGAGGATACGCTCGCCGTCGGTGACAACGATCACTTTGACGTTCTGCTTGGTGGCGTTTTGCAGCATGTCATCGATGCGATCGCGGTTCGGGTAGGAAATGAACAGCCCGCGCGCGCGGCGATAGATATCGGAGAAGTGTTCGCAGGCCTCGCCGACGGTCGGGGTGTAGATGATCGGCATCATCTCGCTCAGGTGCGAGTCCAGCAAGCGATAGAACAGGGTTTCGTTGGTGTCCTGAATGTTGCGCAGATAGATGTGCTTGTCGTTATCGTTCTTGAAATCCTGGTACTGGCGGTAGGCGCGTTCCACCTGTTCTTCGATGGTTTCCACCGCTTCCGGCAGCAGGCCGTGCAGGTTGAAGTGGCTACGTTCTTCCTCGGTGAAAGCGCTGCCTTTGTTCAGCAGCGGAAATTCCAGCAGAATCGGGCCGGCGTAAGGGATGTAGAGCGGGCGTTTGCTTTCGTATTCTAGTTCCATCAGTTTTACTCTTCACGTATCAGATAACTTTATTGCCGACGATCCTAAGAGATAAAGAGAAGATGTACAGCATTTGTTGCCAGATGATGAACCAGGTTGGCGTAATTATCGACAATCAAATGATTTTTTAACTAAAGAAAGTTTCTCTGGCGGCGTTGGGGCATTGTATTTGGCGGGCGGGGCTGTTAACGGCGGAACCGGATGGCCCCGCCGTGGTGCGCTTAGAAAGCGGCGCGGCTGACGTTCTGGCAGCCCAGCGACGCCAGGGTCGCGCGGGTGGCGTCCCACTGGCTGACGATCGCGTCCTGCGGTTCGGCCAGCACGGCGCGGCGGATGTTCAGGCAATCGCCACCGGAGAGGTTCAGCAAGATCAGCGCGGCCTGCAGCGGCGGCAGGCTAGGGTTGAAGGCGGCGTTTTCCGCATAGCGGCCGGCATAGATAATGCCGTCTGTCGTTTCCAGCGCCACGCCGCTGTGGGCGTTGCTGTAAGGCGCGTGACTCCGGTTGGCCGCCGCCAGCGCCGCCTGCGTCAGCGCATCGTTCAGCGCCAGCTGGTGGCCGTGATTGACTTCATCCATCAGCAGCGAAGCGACATCCAGATCTTTCGGGCCGAAGGCGTCCGGCAGATAGTCCGCCAGCGTGGCCGGCGCGCGGCCCGGCAAACGGATTTGCAGCTCGCCGCCGCTGTTCAGCTCATTCATAAACTGGCGGCAGTGGCCGCACGGCGTGTAGTTGACGGTGACCGAGGCCAGCGCTTTTTCGCCGCGCAGCCAGGCGTGCGTCACCGCACTTTGTTCCGCATGCACGGATTGCTGCAGCGGCGCGCCGCTGAATTCCATATTGGCGCCAAAATAGAGGTTGCCGCTTTGCCCGCGTGCGATGGCGCCGACGTGGAAGTGTGATATTGGGGTTAACGAGCAGGCCGCCGCCAGCGGCAGCAGCGCGAATGCCAGCGCGTCATCGTCCAACTCGCAGCCTGAGCGGATCGCCGCCGCTTGCTCGGCCGTGAACATTGCCGGGAAGTCAGGCGCGTCCAGATAGGGCAGCAGGGCGGATTGCAGTGTCGCGGGCAGTGCGCTGAAAGCGGTGTGAAAACGCGGATGCATAGAAGGTCTCTCTACAGGTTAACGGGATGACATTCTAGGCAGGCCAGAGACATTAAATTGTGACTTATGTCTCTTAATTGATGAAATTAATGCAATGAGATACATAAATGCGAGATGTATCGCAAGTTTCACCCTGTTCAACCGAACAGGTGCAGCAGCACCGGGAACAGGAAAGGTGCCAGCAGCGAGGTGATGATGCCGCAGATTACCAGCGCCAGCGAGCCGAAAGCGCCTTCCTGGTAGTCCATCTCCGCGCAGCGTGCGGTGCCCAGCGCGTGGGATGCGGTGCCCATCGCCAGGCCACGCGCCGAGTGGGTGGTGATTTTCAGCAGGTTGAACAACGTATGGCCGAACACGGCGCCGAGGATACCGACGAAAATGACGCAGACCGCGCTGATCGCCGGAATACCGCCGAGCGAGTCCGCGACGGCCATGGCGATTGGCGTAGTGACCGATTTCGGCAGGATAGAGGCGGCGATTTCCGGCGTGGCGCCCAGCCACAGGGCGATGGCGCCGCCGCTGATCATGGCGGTCAGGCTGCCGATGAAGCACACCGCGATAATCGACTTCCAGCGCGCGCGGATCTGGTGCAGCTGTTCATACAGCGGGAAGGCCAGCGCGACGACCGCCGGCTGCAGCAGATCGTTGAGGATTTTGCTGCCCTGAAAGTAGCGCTCATAGGGGATGCCGGTGAGCAGCAGCAGCGGGATGATCACCGCCATGGAAACCAGCAGCGGATTGAGCAGCGGCATGTTCAGCTTGCGCGCCAGCCAGCGCGCGGCGAAATAGACCGCCAGCGTCAGCGGCAGCGACCACCAGATTTCATGGATCATGGGTTGCCCTCCGTGTCGTCGGGCTTACCGGCGATGCGGCGCTCGCGGTGAAAATAGTGTGAGGTATAGCCGACTACCACCAGCACCATCAGCGTGCTGATGAGGCAAGAGATGACCAGCGGGCCAAGATGCGCGACGATCTGATCGTAGTATTTCATCACCCCGACGCCGATAGGCACGAACAGCAGCACCATATAGCGGATCAGCAAATGGCAGCCGGGTTTAACCCATTTGGCCGGCATAATCTGGGTCGAGAGCAGGGCGAACAGCAGCAGCATGCCGAGAATGCTGCCGGGAATGGCGAACGGCAGCAGCGCCGCCACTGCATTGCCGACGAACAGACACAGGTAGATGAGGAGCAGGGCTCTCAGGTATTTCCAGCACAGTGTGAGCACGTTGGCCATTGTCTTTCCCCGTTTAATTGCTGCATTCATCATACAATTAAACTGTGAGCCATGCCACAGATCGCACCATGAATTATCGCTATGGGTGCCATACCCGATCGGCGGGTTGACAGCCCGCAATGGCTGCCACGCGCGGGTTCAGCGCGTGTCTTCGGCCGCTGCCGCCGCGTGTTCTGCCAGCCGGTGGCCGAGGAAGAAAAACAGCAGGCTGAGCAGTGCGGCGACGATCAGCATCACGAACATCAGCGGCGGCGCGGCATAGCTGAGCAGCACCCCGCACAGCACCGGGTTGATGGCACCGCCCAGCGCGCTGAGGTTCTGTACCCCATAGTAGCTGCCTTTCAGGTGCGGCGGCGCGATAAAGTCGATGAACATGTATTCCACCGGGATCACGATGATTTCGCCGAGGGTAAACACCGCCATCGCCGCCAGCCACAGCCAGACCGCCTGGCCGGCCATCATAAAACCGAGCAGCCCGACGATGAAAAACAGCGTGCCCAGCGCCAGCCAGCGCAGCATGTTTTCCTGACGCATGCCGCGGCTGAGCAGGTATTGCAGAGCGATGACGATGCTGGCGTTGACGATCATCACCAGCCCGATGATTTTGTAGGCGAACTCGGCGCTGGAGACGGTGATCAGGTATTGCGACAGATAGCCGGTGAACTGACCGAACACGACGGCGCCCAGGGTGCTGCCGAGGGTGAAGTAAATCAGCCGCCGATCGCTGCGCAGGATAGTCACCGTCTGGCGGAAGTTGGGGAGCGCTGTGGGGGCGGCGGCTGGCGTTGCGCGCTGTTCCCGACCGCGCAAGCGCAGGCTTAGCGTCGCCACCGTCACCAGCGCCAACCCGCCCGACAGGTAAAACGGCAGCAGCGGGCTAAGCCCGGCCACCAGAACGCCGAGTGCAGAACCGATCGCCCAGCCGACGTTGACCAGCGTGTAGTTGATTGAAAAAGCCTTGATGCGCTGCTCAACCGGCAGCCAGTCGGCGAAGCAGGCTTTAATGGTGATGCTCAGCACCGAATAACAGGTATGCAGGATCGCCAGCACCACGATCACGCCGCCGGGGCGCGGGATCCAGGGAAGGGCGAAGAAGCTCAGCGCAAACAATAAAATCGACAGCAGGATCAGGCGGTTCTTGCTGAATTTGTCCACCAGATAGCCGCCGTACAGGCTGGCAAGGATGCCGAGGGTCAGGCTGACGCCCAGGATCACGCCCACGCTCTTCGGCAGCAGATGGAAATGCTCGGTGAGATAGATGGTAATGAACGGCAGCGTCACGCCGCGGCCGATGGTCAACACCAGCGAACTGGCCAGCAGCGTGTTAATCAGCGAGGGGAATCCCTTCATTCGAAGCCTGTTTATGCATACAGTTATTGGGCAATGCAGATAACATAGCGTATTTTGGCGAGGACGGAAGGGGGAAGCCGAAAATTAGTTTAAAAACAGAGGCTGCGTCGGCAGCCTCGTCAAAAACAGCATTATTTACCGTGTTCGGCCTGCAGCGTGGCGAACCACGGCTGCACGAAGTCGCTGCTGCTGCCCCAGCCGGGGATGATCTTCGCCAGCCCGGCGACGTTGACCGGCCCCGGCTGCGCCAGCAACAGCGCCTGCGGAATGACCGTCGCTTTGAACTGATAGCTGTCCGGCGTACTTTCCCCGGCGATCTTGTTGGCCACCAGGCGCAGGTTGACTGCGCCGATAAGCTTCGGATCCACCGCCACGCTGACCTGCCACGGGCTGCCGGCTTCGCGCATCAGCTGCAAGTCCTGGTTGGAGATATCGATGCTGTACAGTTTGATTTCGGTGCGGCCGTTCTCTTTCAACGCTTTGTAAGCGCCTTGGGTGAAGGCGTCCCAGGTGCCCCAGATGGCGTCTATCTTGCCTTTCGGGTATTTAGCCAGCACCGCGCCCACCTTGTTGGCGGTATCGCCCTGTACGTCGGATGAGACCGCGCCGATCGATTCCAGCTCATGAATGCCCGGATGCTGTTTCAGCAGCTGCTGATAGGCGGCCTGGCGGCGTTCCATCGGCGGGAAGCCGGCCACCCAGAGTTTGATGATGTTGGCCTGGCCGTTGAAATCCTTCACCAGCTGGCCGAAGGAGGCGTTGGCCAGTGAAGCGTCGTCCTGCTGCGAGACGGTAACGCCGGGAATGCTGCCGCTGACGTCGGTATCGAAAGCCGCGACGGCGATGCCGGCCGCCGCGATGCGTTTGACCAGATCGGTGGAATAGGGGGCTCGCCCCTGCGAAAGAATGATGCCGTCATATTTCTGGCTGATAGCCTGGTTGACGAAGTCCTGGAAGCGCGCGTCGGCGCCGTTGCTGAGGAAGGTGTCCACCTTGAAGCCCAGCTTGCGCCCTTCCTGAATGGCGCCCGCTAAAAATTGCGTGGTGTTGTCGTCGGATCCGAGGTTACGGATCACCGCGATACGCACCGGCCCCTGATGCTGAGCGATGGCGGCCGGCACGGCGGCGTTTTCCGCCGCCTGCAGCGGCAGGGCGGCCAGCAGGCTGAGGGCGAGCAGCGAAGTCTTGAAGTTTTTCATTATTATAGGCTCCAAAAAAGCAGGGAAACGATCCCGGTGAAGGTCTGTTATAGCAGTCTTTCTGTCTGGACGTCTATTTGTTGTTGCGGAGCATCATAGCGAGATGCGGCGGGCGAGGGAATCAGAGCGGTTATGACTTTTTCTTACTGCTTATAACGCCGGGTTTGAGGCATTAAAAAAGGGCCGAGCAAGCTCGACCCTCGATGTGACACGCCGGCGCAGTTACTTGACCTGCATGCCAGGCTGCGCGCCGCTATCCGGGCTCAGCAGGAAGATTTCTTTCCCGCCAGGGCCCGCCGCCATCACCATGCCTTCCGAAACGCCGAAACGCATTTTGCGCGGCGCCAGGTTGGCGACCATGATGGTCAGTCGGCCTTCCAGCGCTTTCGGATCCGGGTAAGCGGAGCGAATGCCGGAGAAGATCTGGCGCGATTCGCCGCCCAGATCCAGCTGCAGTTTCAGCAGCTTGTCGGAGCCTTCGACAAAGTCGGCGCTTTTTATCAGGGCGATGCGCATGTCTACCTTGGCGAAGTCGTCGAAGGTGATGGTTTCCTGAATAGGATCATCGGCCAATGGACCGGTCACCGGCTTGGCGGCGGCCATGTCTTCCTTCGAGGCGTTGACCATTTCGCTGACCTTGTCCAGATCGATGCGGTTGAACAGCGCTTTGAATGCGTTCACCTGGTGGCCCAGCAGCGGTTGCGGGATCGCGTCCCAGCTCAGCTCGGCGTTGAGGAACGCTTCGGCGCGTTCGGTCAGCGAAGGCAGCACCGGCTTCAGGTAAGTCATCAGCACACGGAACAGGTTGATGCCCATCGAGCAGATGGCCTGCAGGTCGGCATCGCGGCCTTCTTCCTTCGCCACCACCCACGGTGCCTGCTCATCCACGTAACGGTTGGCCAAATCGGCCAGCGCCATGATTTCGCGGATCGCGCGGCTGAACTCGCGGCCGGCGTAAGCTTCGGCGATGCTCTGCGCCGCGTCGACGAAGGTCTGGTACAGCGCCGGATCGGCCAGGCTGTCGGCCAGCTTGCCGCCGAAGCGTTTGTTGATAAAGCCGGCGTTGCGCGACGCCAGGTTCACCACCTTGTTGACGATGTCGGCGTTTACGCGCTGCACGAAGTCTTCCAGGTTGAGATCGATGTCATCAATGCGTGAAGAGAGCTTGGCGGCGTAGTAATAGCGCAGGCAGTCGGCATCCAGATGCTGCAGGTAGGTGCCGGCCTTGATGAAGGTGCCGCGCGACTTGGACATTTTAGCGCCGTTCACCGTCACGTAGCCGTGCACGAACAGGTTGGTCGGTTTGCGGAAGTTGCTGCCTTCCAGCATCGCCGGCCAGAACAGGCTGTGGAAGTAGACGATGTCCTTACCGATGAAGTGATACAGCTCGGTGGTGGAGTCTTTGCGCCAGAATTCGTCGAAGTCCAGATCGCCGCGCTTGTCGCACAGGTTCTTGAAGGAGCCCATGTAGCCGATCGGCGCGTCCAGCCAGACGTAGAAGTACTTGCCCGGCGCATCCGGGATCTCGAAGCCGAAGTAAGGCGCATCGCGGGAGATGTCCCACTGCTGCAGGCCGGATTCGAACCACTCCTGCATCTTGTTCGCCACCTGCTCTTGCAGCGCGCCGGAGCGCGTCCACGCCTGCAGCATTTCGCTGAAGGCCGGCAGGTCGAAGAAGAAGTGTTCGGAGTCGCGCATCACCGGCGTCGCGCCTGAAACCACGGACTTCGGATCGATCAGTTCCGTCGGGCTGTAGGTGGCGCCGCACACTTCGCAGTTGTCGCCGTACTGATCCGGTGATTTGCATTTCGGGCAGGTGCCCTTCACGAAACGGTCCGGCAGGAACATGCCTTTCTCCGGATCGTACAGCTGGGAAATGGTGCGGTTCTTGATAAAACCGTTTTCTTTCAGGCGGCTATAAATCAGGGTGGACAGCTCACGGTTTTCATCGCTATGGGTCGAATGGTAGTTGTCATAGCTGATGCCAAAGCCGGCGAAATCCTGTTGGTGCTCCTGGCTCATCTCCGCGATCATTTCTTCCGGTTTCACGCCCAGTTGCTGCGCTTTCAGCATGATCGGCGTGCCGTGCGCGTCGTCCGCGCAGATGAAATGCACTTCGTGGCCGCGCATTCGTTGGTAACGCACCCAGATATCCGCCTGGATGTGCTCGAGCATGTGGCCGAGATGGATGGAACCATTTGCGTACGGTAGCGCGCACGTCACCAATAATTTTTTCGCGACTTGAGCCATAGTGAGAACTTGCTTTCTGTAATGAATAAAAGGGCCTTCGATGTTAACCGATCGCGCCCTTCGCTGCTAGGGCGGTTTCTTGCAGGTTATACGCGCCAGCCGCCGGGCAGTTCTGATATGCTTAGCCGGAAGCTACCCATTCAAAATCAAGGAGCCGGGATGAACGCAAAATCCCCTGAGCAGACCAACCCCGAAGTTCTGCGCGCCCTGGTGACCGGTGTACTGGCCGCCTTTGAACACCCGACGTTGAAAAACAACCTGACCGCATTGAAGGCCATTCATCACTGCGCGTTACTGGACGATGTACTGCATATCGAACTGGCGATGCCGTTTGCCTGGCAGAGCGGTTTTGAGGCGCTGCAGGCGAGCGTCGGCCCCGAGCTGTTGCGCGTGACCGGTGCCGCGGCCATCGATTGGAAGCTGAAACACGATATTACGACGCTGAAGCGTGCCAACGGCCAGGCCGGTATCAAAGGCGTGCGCAATATCATTGCCGTCAGCTCCGGCAAAGGCGGGGTGGGGAAATCCACCACCGCCGTCAACCTGGCGCTGGCGTTGGCCGCCGAAGGGGCCAAGGTCGGCATTCTGGACGCCGACATTTACGGCCCGTCGATCCCCAATATGCTGGGCACCGAACATGAGCGGCCGACTTCGCCGGACGGTCAGCATATGGCGCCAATCATGGCGCATGGCCTGGCGACCAACTCCATCGGCTATCTGGTGACCGACGACAATGCCATGGTGTGGCGCGGCCCGATGGCCAGCAAGGCGCTGATGCAGCTGTTGCAGGATACGCTGTGGCCGGATCTGGATTATCTGGTGCTGGACATGCCACCGGGCACCGGCGACATTCAGCTGACGCTGTCGCAGAACATTCCGGTGACCGGCGCGCTGGTGGTTACCACCCCGCAGGATATCGCTTTGCTGGATGCCGCCAAGGGCATCGTGATGTTCGAGAAAGTGCATGTGCCGGTGCTGGGCATCGTGGAGAACATGAGCGTGCACATCTGCAGCAACTGCGGTCACCATGAGCCGATCTTCGGCACCGGCGGCGCCGAGAAGCTGGTGCAGAAATACCACAGCCGTCTGCTGGGGCAGATGCCGCTGCATATCTCGCTGCGCGAAGATCTGGATCGCGGTACGCCGACGGTGATCAGCCGCCCGGACAGCGAATTTGCCGAGATGTATCGCCAGCTCGCCGGCCGCGTGACCGCGCAGATGTATTGGCAGGGCGAGACGATCCCGACGGAGATTGCGTTCCGCGCGCTGTAATCGGCCTATGGCAATGCAAGAACCCGGCTTAAACGCCGGGTTTTTTTATGGGATACGGGCAGGGTTATGCAAATCCGCGCGGGTATAAGGACGTTCGATTTGCGCCAGCGTTTTGGCGATATGTTCCAGCAACCCCTGGGTGGGGGCCGGCTGCCGCTGCCCCATCAGTGCCAGCGGCAAGGCCAGCGCGATGGCCAAGTGTGGCCAGGAAAGGCGTGGACGAGCCTTAGCGCGTTGCAGCCACAGGAACAGGGCGCTGGCCAGGTAGCCTAAAATCAGCCCGCTGATCACCTCGGATACCGAATGAACGCGAATTTCCAGCCGTGACACGCCGATGGTGAAAGGCAATATCCATCCGGTCAGCAGCGCGAGGCTACGCACTGGATGGGAAAAACGGCCGGTCAACGCCCAGAGTAACGGCGGCCAGATGCTGGCGGCGAGGGCCGAATGGCCGCTGAATCCGGTGAAATCATAACTTGCGTTACCAATACCCCAGCCCATAAAGGCCAGTTTGGACAGGCAGACCAGCCCGCCGGTGAATCCGAAGATCAGCGCCCACTGCCAGCCTGCCGCGCGGGTGGTGGAAGACGTGAGCAGCAATAAAAACAGAATCAGCGCGCAGGGCAGCAGCAGCATGCTGTCGCCGAAAAAAGTCAAAAAATACCAATCCAGCACATCAATCTCCGATGAAGGGGCATGGGGGAGCATAAGTCAGCGCAGGAGTGTATCTTGTTAGCGCGCGTTGCCCTAGCCGTGAGATTCTTAAAATACGGCAGTACCGATAAGACGAGATAGCCCGAATTCGCCCGCCGTCGCGCAATATACAGTGGCGCAAACCCTGACGACTCCCTATAATTGTCGCGTTTTAGTTCCCCCCTTCACACTATGAAATCAGGTCTTTAATTTTATGACTGACAATCCGCATCAGTGCGTCATTATTGGTATAGCTGGCGCATCTGCCTCCGGAAAAAGCCTTATTGCCAGCACGTTGTACCGCGAACTCCGCGAGCAGGTCGGCGATGAGCACATCGGCGTTATTCCAGAAGACAGTTACTACAAAGACCAGACTCACCTGACCATGGAAGAACGGGTCAAAACCAACTATGACCACCCGAGCGCCATGGACCACAACCTGCTGTTTCAGCATCTGCAAATGCTGAAGGCCGGCAAGGCGATCGAGCTGCCGCTGTACAGCTACACCGAACACACGCGCAAGAAAGAAACCATCCATCTCGAACCTAAAAAAGTGATCATTCTGGAAGGGATCTTGCTGCTGACGGATATCCGCCTGCGCCAGGAAATGAACTTCTCTATCTTTGTCGATACGCCGCTCGATATCTGCCTGATGCGCCGCATGAAGCGCGACGTCAACGAGCGCGGCCGCTCGATGGATTCGGTGATGGCGCAATACCAGAAGACCGTGCGCCCGATGTTCCTACAGTTTATCGAACCTTCCAAACAATACGCCGATATCATCGTCCCGCGCGGTGGCAAAAACCGCATCGCGATCGATATTCTGAAAGCCAAAATCAGCCAATTCTTTGAATAATGCCGCTTAATGGCCGGAAATGTGTATTTCCGGCCGGTGGCCAACTATTTGCACCCCGGCGTAGACCTTTCGCCCGTTGTGTGGCAATTTTTGTTTAGTTATGCGTTTTGATGGAGAAGAAAGACATGAGACTGTGCGACCGCGATATAGAAGCCTGGCTGGATAGCGAGAAACTGGTGATTTCCCCGCGCCCGCCGCTCGAACGCATCAACGGGGCCACAGTAGATGTCCGTTTGGGCAATCAGTTCCGCGTGTTCAGTGGCCATACCGCGCCTTTTATCGATCTTAGCGGGCCGAAAGACGAAGTCAGCGCCGCGCTGGATCGCGTGATGAGCGACGAGATTGTCCTGCCGGAAGGCGAGGCGTTCTTCCTTCATCCTGGCGAGCTGGCCCTGGCGGTGACGTTCGAATCCGTGACGCTGCCGGACGATCTGGTGGGTTGGCTCGACGGCCGTTCTTCTTTGGCGCGCCTGGGGCTGATGGTGCACGTCACTGCGCACCGTATCGATCCGGGTTGGCACGGCCGCATCGTGCTGGAATTTTACAACTCCGGCAAGCTGCCGCTGGCGCTGCGGCCGGGGATGCTGATCGGAGCCTTGAGCTTTGAGCCATTGTCCGGCCCGGCGGCCCGGCCATACAACAGCCGCCAGGACGCAAAATATCGCGATCAGCAGGGCGCAGTAGCCAGTCGAATCGACAAGGACTAACGGCGCGGAATGCACCGTCGGTGTGGCGCTGACAAGAGGGTGGCATGAGAAGATTACTGACGACATTGGCGATTTTACTGGTGGTCGTGGTGGCGGGGATGTCCGCGCTGGTACTGCTGGTCAATCCGAATGATTTTCGCGGCTACATGGTCAAAAAGGTCGAGCAGAAGAGCGGCTACCAGCTGACGCTCGAAGGCGACCTGCGGTGGCATATCTGGCCGCAGCTCAGCATCCTGGCCGGCCGCATGACGCTAACTGCACCGGGTGCCAAAGCGCCGGTGGTGAGTGCGGAAAACATGCGCCTCGATGTCAAACTGTTGCCGCTGCTGTCGCATCAGCTGTTTGTGAAGCAGGTGATGTTGAAAAACGCGGTTATTCGCCTCACGCCCGACAGCGAAGAGCACTCGCAGGTGGACGCCCCGATCGCACCCGCCGGTAGCGGTACTGACGCGGCAGACGCGGCCTGGAAGTTCGATATCGATAACCTTCGGGTGGTGGACAGCCTGCTGATTTGGCAGCGTGCCGATAACGAACAAATCAATGTCCGGGATATCAATCTCACCCTGCAACAAACGGAGAAACGCCAGGCGCAGCTGGAACTTTCCAGCCGGGTCAACCGCGATCAGCGTGACCTGACCTTCAGCATGGCGGCCGATGTCGATCTGCAGCAGTTCCCACGCCAGATTGGCGCCAAAGTGACCCAGTTCAATTACCAACTGGCGGGCGCGGATATTCTGAACGGCGGTATTCAGGGAGAGGGTAATGCGCAGGTGGTCTATCAGCAGACGCCGGCGCAGATTGCCGTCAGTCAGCTGAACGTCAGCGCCAATAACAGTCAGTTGACCGGCGATATCAGCGCCACGCTGGGACCAGTGCCCGGCTATGTGGTGAACCTCAATTCGGCTAACCTCGATCTCGACGCGCTTTCCGGCTGGCAATCCAGCACCACTACCGCCGAGCAGCCCGCCGTGACTTCCGCGCCGGTGATCGCCAGCCAGGTTGACGATCGGCAGCAAAACCTGGAGGCGCTGCGCGATTTCACTGCACAGTTGAACCTGCAGGCGGCACAGGTAACCTATCGCGGTATGAACGTTACCCAGTTGGCCGTTGCGGCGGATAACCAACGCGGCCTGCTGACGTTGCGCAAGCTTGCCGGGCAACTGGCCGGCGGAGATTTCTCCTTGCCGGGAACGCTCGACGCGCGCGGCAATAAACCGGTGATAAGCGTGCAACCGGTGCTGAATCAGGTTGAGCTTGGCACGGTGCTCAAGGCATTCGATATGCCGCAGATGCTCACCGGCAAGTTCAGCATGAACGGGGATCTGACCGGCGATCGCCTCTCTTCACAGGCATTTGAGCGCCGCTGGCGCGGTACGGCGCAGCTGGCGATGCAGGATGCCCAGCTGCACGGTTTGAATATTCAGCAGCTGATACAGCAGGCGGTGGCGCGTAATGATAACAGCGTGCGCGGGCAAGATAGCTATCAGCGCTATACCGAAGTCAAAAGCGTCTCGGCGCAGGCCAGCCTGAATCAGGGCACGGTCAAACTCAGCGGCCTGACGGCGGATTCGCCATTGCTGGCGCTGACCGGCGCCGGTAGCATCAATATGCCGGGCAAACAGTGCGACATGGCACTCAACGTGCGCGTCACCGGCGGTTGGCAAGGGCGCGGCGAGCTGATTGAGCAACTGCAAAAAACGCCGATCCCGCTGCGGGTCTATGGGCCTTGGCAACAGCTGAATTATCAACTGCAGGTCGATCAAGTGCTGCGCAAAACGCTGCAGGATCGCGCAAAAGATGCGTTGAACAAATGGGCTGAAAAGAACAAGGATTCGCGCGAAGGCCAGGATCTGAAGAAGTTGCTCGACAAGCTGTAATTCCTCCTGACGCGGGCCGCATTGGGGCCCGCGTCAATATCGATGTTTCCCACGATAATTTCTCTCCGTTACCTTGATGAAGGTCATGAAGACTCGCGCGCAGTTTGTGCAGAGTAAGAGCCTGTTCTGCTAAGGCTATGCGCCTGAGCGCGAAAACATGACGAGTTGAGGAAACATGATAGAGCTTCTTATTGGCGCCGTAGTAGCGGCGGGCGTGGGCCGTTACATCATCAAGGGGTATTCCGCCACCGGCGTTTTGATGGTGGGCGGGTTACTGCTGCTCGGTATTAGCGCCCTGATGGGGAAAACGCTGTTGCCATCCGGCGCGGCGTCTACCGGCTGGCGCGCGACCGACATGATCGAGTACGTCAAGATCTTGCTGATGAGCCGCGGTGGCGATCTCGGCATGATGATCATGATGCTGTGCGGCTTTGCCGCCTATATGACGCATATCGGCGCCAACGACGTGGTCGTCAAGCTGGCCTCGCGCCCTTTGCAGATGATCAACTCGCCTTATCTGCTGATGGTGGCGGCCTATTTTGTCGCTTGCCTGATGTCATTGGCGGTCTCTTCCGCCACCGGCCTCGGCGTATTGCTGATGGCGACGCTGTTCCCGTTGATGGTGAACGTTGGCATCAGCCGTGGTGCGGCGGCAGCCATTTGCGCTTCGCCGGCGGCGATTATTCTGGCGCCGACCTCCGGCGACGTGGTGTTGGCGGCCAAGGCGGCGGAGATGCCGCTGGTGGACTTCGCGTTCAAAACCACGCTGCCGATCTCGATTGCCGCCATCGTCTGCATGGCCGTGGCGCACTTTTTCTGGCAGCGCTATCTCGACAAAAAGAACAATGAACAGCATCACATCATGGACGTCAGCGAAATCAACACCCACGCGCCGGGGTTCTATGCGATTTTGCCGTTTACGCCGATCCTCGGCGTGCTGATTTTCGACGGAAAATGGGGGCCGGAGCTGCACATCATTACCGTACTGGTCGGGTGCATACTGTTGGCGGCCGTGATCGAGTTTGTGCGCAGCTTCAGCGCCAAACAGGTGTTCAGCGGCCTGGAAGTGGCCTATCGCGGCATGGCGGACGCTTTCGCCAGCGTGGTGATGTTGCTGGTGGCCGCGGGTGTGTTCGCGCAGGGGTTGAGCACCGTCGGCTTTATCAGCGGATTGATCGGGCTGGCGCAGTCGTTCGGCACCGGCGGTTTGATCATGATGTTGGTGCTGGTGGTGATCACCATGCTGGCGGCCATGACCACCGGTTCCGGCAATGCGCCGTTCTATGCGTTTGTCGAACTGATCCCGAAACTGGCGGCGCAGATGGGCGTGAATCCGGCCTATCTGGTGATCCCGATGCTGCAGGCGTCTAACCTCGGCCGCACGCTGTCGCCGGTCTCCGGCGTGGTGGTGGCGGTTTCCGGCATGGCGAAAATCTCGCCGTTCGACGTGGTGAAACGCACGTCGGTGCCGGTGATTGTCGGGTTGGTAGTCGTGATCGTGGCGACCGAGCTGTTGGTTCCCCAGTAAAAGAAAGGCCGGGCGATGCCCGGCCTCAATGCTAAACCTCGTAGTCCTCCGGTGGGGGAGGCGGGGTGATCTTCACTTTCAGGATGCGGTGGCTGTTGACCTCCAGCGGTTCGAACAGATAGTCACCGATCTTGATTTGCTCGCCTTCTTGCGGCACACGCTGGCTGTGCTCCATCAGCAGCCCCGCCAGCGTGTGGTATTCGCGCTTGTCTTCCAGCGGCATCGGCAGGTACAGCACCAGATCTTCCAGCGGCATATAGCCGTTGGCAATCCAGCTACCGTCTTCGTTTTGCTGAATGTCATGGCGTGCGTCCACCTCTTCGCCAGCCTCCGGCAGATTGCCGGCGATGGTTTCCATCACGTCCGTCAGGGTGACGATACCTTCGACGGAGCCGAACTCGTCGACCACAAAGGCAAAGTGTGTCTGCGCCTGGCGGAACTGCTCCAGGGCGCTTAACAGCGTGAGCTGTTCCGGGAAGATCAGCGGTTGGCGTATCAGCGCGCGCAGATCCAGCGGCGCCTGCGCCAACTGCTGTTTGAGGACGTCGATAGTATGGATAACGCCCAGCGGTTCGTCGCTGGCGCTGCTTTCCACCACCACGATACGCGTGTGCTGATTACGCTCCAGCAATTGCGTCAGTTTCTCCTGCGGATCGTTCAGCTCGAGGTATTCGACGTCGTGACGCGAAGTCATGATGCTGCTGACCGTGCGCTGAGCCATGCCCAGCACGCGTTCGATCATGCGCCGTTCTTGCTGATTGAAGATCTCGCCGTTTTCGCTGTCGCTGTCCGCCAGCAGGTTGGCGGAGTGGCTGTCGACCTCCGCTTCTTCGTGTTTACCGCTCAGCATGCGCAACACCGCCTCGGCGGTACGTTCACGCAGCGGCCGCACCTTCGACAGGAAGCGGCGGCGGTTGAACTGCGCCAGTTGGTTCAAGGCTTCGATCATCACCGAGAAGCCGATCGCCGCGTAGAGGTAGCCTTTCGGAATGTGATAGCCGAAGCCCTCCGCCACCAGGCTGAAGCCGATCATCAGCAGGAAGCTCAGGCACAGGATGACGATAGTCGGGTGAGCATTGACGAAGCGCGTCAACGGCTTGCTGGCCAGCAGCATCAGACCGATGGCGATACAGACCGCGATCATCATCACCGCCAGGTGGTCGACCATGCCGACTGCGGTGATCACCGAGTCGAGCGAGAAGACGGCGTCCAGCACCACGATCTGCGCCACTACCGGCCAGAAACGCGCGCCTTTGCGTGTGCCGTGCTGCTCTTCATCCTTGCCTTCCAGCCGCTCGTTCAGCTCCATGGTGGCTTTGAACAGCAGGAATATCCCGCCGACCAGCATGATCAGATCGCGGCCGCTGAAGGGGTGCTCCGCAACGATGAACATCGGCTTGGTCAGCGTCGCCAGCCACGAGATGGAGGCGAGCAGCGCCAGACGCATCACCAACGCCAGCAACAGACCGACGACTCGAGCCTTATCTCTTTGTTGTTTTGGTAGTTTATCCGCCAGAATGGCGATGAAGACAAGGTTGTCTATACCCAGAACGATTTCCAGCACGACCAATGTGGCCAGGCCGGCCCAAATTGTTGGATCAGCGATCCATTCCATACGCCCAATTTCACCTGTAAGTTCTACGGCTTATGCCGCACGGGAATGATGGGCGCTGAGGCGGCAAAATTCAACTTTAATCAGAGGAAGTGAATGAAAACGGGGTATTTCGGCAGAAAAAGCATCCAATAATTTAAAGCACATTCAGGTGTATCTGGCATCACGGGGAAACGGTGTATGAGAATGCCAACTGGGCTGTTCATAAAAGACACATGCCTTAAACATCAATAATATCAACGTATTGAAATAGGTTTCTTATGCTATTATTTGCATGGCTCCAGCACGTTAGTAGTCTTATTCTGAAAACACCTAGCCATGGGTATCTAAGGCTTGTATCAGCAAGTCAATAGTATAAGAATCTTAGCCATATAAGCGAAGATAACTCGCGTTTTTTGGTTATAAGGGCATAGGTTCTCCTTGTTCTTCAAGCTGCGAAATACCAACGTGTGATGCGGGCTCTTTGTCATGTACAGAAGCGTGCTTAGCGTTCATTGGATTGCGTACAGGAATTTTTCATAACAGCGTTTTGGCAGCTATAAGCCAAGGGCGGTAGCGTGTCTGATAGCATTGCTTGCGCTGCCATGCTTTGCCTGAAATTCGCTGTTTATACTATATAAATCAGTTAATTGATTGTGGAAGTAGAAATGCAAAAAAGACTGAAAGCTGTGATCCCAGTGGCGGGTTTGGGCACTCGTATGTTGCCGGCAACCAAGGCGATTCCTAAAGAAATGTTGCCGGTGGTCGATAAGCCACTTATCCAATACATTGTCGGTGAGTGTGTCGCCGCCGGCATTAAGGATATCGTGCTGGTCACCCACTCTTCGAAGAATGCGATTGAAAATCATTTTGACACTTCTTTCGAGTTGGAAGCCGTGCTGGAAGCGCGTGTAAAACGCCAGCTGCTGGCTGAAGTGCAAAACATTTGTCCGCCGGATGTGACCGTGATGCAGGTGCGTCAGGGGCAAGCGAAAGGGCTCGGGCATGCGGTATTGTGCGCGAAACCCATGGTAGGGGATTCCCCTTTTGTCGTCTTGCTGCCAGATGTGTTGTTGGATGATGCAACCGCGGATCTTCGTACAGAAAACCTGGCTAAAATGATCCAACGCTTTGAGGCAACAGGGTGCAGCCAAATCATGGTTGAACCGGTGCCAGAGCAGGATGTGTCAAAATACGGCGTGGTTGACTGTGCAGGTGCGACGATTGCTGCGGGAGAAAGTGCACCGATGTCTGCCGTGGTTGAAAAACCCTCACGCGAGGAAGCGCCTTCTAACCTGGCGGTAGTGGGGCGCTACGTGCTTTCCGCCGCTATTTGGCCGTTGCTCGAGAAGACGCCTCCAGGCGCGGGCGATGAGATCCAGTTGACCGACGCTATCGCCATGCTGATGGATGAGCAAAGAGTGGAAGCCTTCCATATGAGCGGTAAATCACACGACTGCGGCGATAAACTTGGTTATATGAAGGCCTTTGTGCAATACGGTCTACGCCATGCCACAGAAGGTGAAGATTTCTCGCGATGGTTGAAGCTGGCCTTGAATAACAACTAACATGTGGCTGAGTACGTTCACGAGATTGAAGAGGACGAGCATGACGAAGTTGAAAGCTGTCATTCCTGTCGCTGGCCTTGGCATGCATATGCTACCGGCGACCAAAGCGATTCCTAAAGAGATGTTGCCGATCGTCGATAAGCCTTTGATTCAATATATTGTTAATGAGTGCGTAGCGGCAGGTATCAAAGAGATCATTCTGGTTACGCATTCATCTAAAAATGCAATAGAAAACCATTTCGATACGTCCTTTGAATTGGAAGCGATGCTCGAGGCACGCGTTAAGCGCCAGTTGTTGGATGAAGTCCAATCGATAACGCCGAAAGGCGTAACGTTGATGCATATTAGGCAAGGGCAACCTAAAGGGCTGGGTCATGCGGTACTTTGTGCCAAACCATTGATCGGAGACTCTCCTTTCGTGGTGCTGTTGCCGGATGTGCTGCTTGACGATGCCAAAGCTGATCTGAAAAAAGATAACCTGGCTCACCTCATTTCCCGCTTCGAAGAGACGGGTTTGAGTCAGGTATTGATCCAACCCGTGGATGAGCATGTTTTGCGCGACTATTCTGTTGTGGAGTGCCAGAACAATGCGTTGCGACAAGGTGAATCCTCACCCATTACCGCGATTATCGAAAAACCGGACAGCGGTGTTCAACTGAAATCCAACTATTCAGCCGTTGGGCGCTACGTGCTTTCAGCCGCTATCTGGCCCATTTTGGAAAAAACCGAGCCGGGTGCCTGGGGGCGCATTCAGTTGACGGACGCGATTGCCGAATTGCTGAAACATCAGACGGTAGAGGCCACTGAGTTGGTTGGCGAGTCGTTTAACTGCGGTGAGAAGATGGGCTACTTGCGGGCATTCGTGACGTATGGCTTACGCCATCCAACGCAGGGGAAGGCCTTCCGTGAGTGGGCGGAGCAACTCTCTCTGTAGAGTTCATCAATTGCCCCTATGAGTCTGGTTTGGAGCGATACGCGGCCGGCCTCCGCCATGTATAGGCAAAAACGACGGTGCTGATGTTGCTCTTTTTATTTAAGAACTATGCAATAATACTCCTAGGCCTTAAGTCTAACAAATTTGCATTCAACGCTTGCTCAATGACCGCGCATTTTAGGATGTATTCATGGGAGCATTGATAACTCATTTCGCTAAGTACCGCGGTAGGCGCCATGGTTGGCCTGGGGCTTGGCATTACATGCATTTTTTACTTTGAAAGTGATGATAACTCGATGGCAAAAAGACAATGGAAATTGATACCGCTTCTGGTATCTATCAGTGTGGTTAGCGGCTGTACTATCGTACCGGGCTCTCATCTTTCAACCAGTGGTAAAGACGTCGTAAAACAGCAAGATAGCGATTTCGACATCGATAAGCTGGTGAATATCTATCCACTGACCCCTAGTCTGGTTGAGAAAATGCGCCCCAAACCTGTGGTTGCACAACCTAACTCCTCTTTAGAACGCGAACTGCAGAACTATGAATACCGTATCGGTATTGGTGATGTCTTGATGGTAACCGTTTGGGATCATCCTGAGCTGACTACGCCGGCCGGCCAATATCGCAGCGCTAGCGACACGGGTAACTGGGTAAATTCCGATGGAACCATTTTCTATCCTTATATCGGTAAAGTGAAAGTTGTCGGCAAAACCATGGCACAGGTTCGGAGCGAAATAGCCAACAGGTTGGCACAATATATCGAAAGCCCGCAGGTTGATGTCAGCATCGCTGCTTTCCGTTCGCAAAAAACGTATATCACTGGTGAAGTAGCAAAATCCGGTCAGCAACCTATTACGAACGTACCATTGACTATCATGGATGCGATTAACGCTGCAGGTGGGCTTTCCGAAAATGCGGACTGGCGCAACGTGGTGTTAACGCACAATGGTAGAGAACAGCGTATTTCTTTGCAGGCGTTGATGCAGCGTGGTGATTTGACACAAAACCATCTGCTTTATCCGGGGGATATTCTTTATGTTCCGCGAAATGACGATCTTAAAGTTTTCGTTATGGGGGAGGTGAAGAAGCAAGCTACCTTAAAAATGGATCGTAGCGGTATGACTTTAACGGAAGCACTTGGTAATGCTGAAGGCATGGATCAGAATTTTGCCGATGCAACAGGAGTCTTTGTTATCCGTCCACTGCGTGGTGCTGAAGGCAAAAAGCTGGCGAACATTTATCAGTTAAATGCCTCAGATGCAACGGCTATGGTTATGGGGACCGAATTCCAGCTGCAACCTTACGATATTGTTTACGTCACTACCGCGCCGATCGCACGCTGGAACCGCGTAGTCACTCAGTTACTGCCGACTATCTCTGGTTATAATAATCTTACCGAAGGTACTCAGCGTATTCATAACTGGTAGTTGAGGCTAACCAAGATGTTTGATTCAATTTTAGTGGTTTGCGTAGGTAATATATGCCGTTCTCCTACGGGTGAACGGATGTTGAAGCAGCTGCTGCCAGGAAAGAAATTAGATTCTGCGGGGTTGGGGGCTTTGGTTGGAAAATCGGCCGACAACATGGCGGTTGAGGTTGCTCGGCAGAACGGTTTATCGTTAGAAGGGCATTTAGGGAAACAATTGACAGCATCTATGTGCCGTGACTATGACTTAATTCTGGTTATGGAAAAAGGGCACATAGATGCGGTTTGTCGATTAGCTCCAGAGGTAAGAGGGAAAACAATGCTGTTTGGTCATTGGCTTGGACAGCGGGAAATTGCAGATCCCTATCGTCAAAGCCGTGAAGCATTCGAGTTTGTCTACCACACCCTTGCAGAAGCCTCCCAGAAATGGGCACAAGCCTTAAGCCGATAATCAGTCAGGACTACCAATGTCAGAGAAAAATAGGATAAGCAATTCAGGAAGTGATAAGTCAGATGAGATCGATCTGGGACGCCTGCTAGGTGAGTTAATCGATAACCGCTGGTTGATCATTGGAATAACGACATTAACCCTAACCATAGGCATTTTGTATTGCTTATTTGCAACGCCAATCTACCGTGCTGATGCTATGGTGCAGGTTGAACAAAATGTTGGGAATGCACTGCTTGATAATATCAGTCAGATTTTACCCAATGGGCAACCTGAGTCGGGGCCTGAAATAGAGTTATTGAAGTCCCGAATGATTCTAAACAAAACAGTAGAAGATCTTAATCTACAAACGGTTGTTGAACAGAAATACTTCCCACTATTTGGTAAAGGATTTGCTCGATTGACCAAGCAGATTCCAGGAAAGATAGTGGTTTCCAAGTTTGAACTACCGGGGACTTCGGCAGAAGATTCTTCGGTGACATTAATAGTTGATGACGGGAAAAACTTTTCCATCACCTATGATGGTAAAGATATTGCCAAGGGTAGTGTCGGGCATTTGCTGGAGAGCAAAGGTATAACTATCTTGGTGAGTGATATCGAAGCGCCGCAAGGAACAAAGTTTAAAATTACTAAGGTCAGTGAGATACAAGCTACGAACAATCTGCTGGAAAAATTTGACGTCGCTGATAAAGGTAAAAATACTGGTGTGCTGGGATTGGGGTTGACAGGAGAAGATCCGGTTCTTATCAGATCGATTTTGGACTCCATATCAAGAAATTACCTTGAGCAAAATATTGTAAGAAAATCGGAAGAAGATGCGAAAAGCCTGAGCTTCCTGAAGGAGCAATTGCCTAAGATTCGTAATTCACTTGACTCGGCTGAAAATAAACTTAATCAATACCGGCAACAAAAAGATTCCGTTGATTTAACGCTTGAAGCGAAATCAGTGTTGGATTCGATTGTTGCTGTTGACTCTCAATTAAATGAGTTAACCTTTAAAGAAGCGGAGATTTCAAAGCTTTATACTAAACAGCACCCGTCATATCGAGCATTGCTTGAGAAACGTAAAACACTTGAAACCGAGCGAGATAAACTTAATAAACGTGTTAGCTCTATGCCGAAAACACAGCAAGAGATTGTGCGTTTAAGTCGCGATGTACAGTCAGGCCAAGAAGTTTATATGCAACTGTTGAATAAAGAGCAAGAGCTTGGTATTTCAAAGGCCAGTACTGTGGGCAACGTTAGGATTATCGATCGTGCTATCACTCAGTCAAAACCTGTAGAGCCGAAGAGTAGTATCATTATTCTCTTAAGCATTATGATTGGCGGGATGTTGTCTATAGGTTATGTCTTGTTGCGCTCTTTCCTGCATCGGGGCATTGAAAGCGCAGAGCAACTGGAAGTATTGGGTATCAACGTATATGCCAGCGTTCCACTTTCAGAGTGGCAGAGGAAGAAAGACCAAGAATTTGTTTTGAGCAATAAAGGACGTAAGTTGAGTAGTGATTCTAATTCTCTACTTGCCGACGGTAATCCTGCAGATCTGGCTGTTGAAGCGATTCGCAGTCTGCGAACCAGCCTTCATTTTGCCATGATGGAAGCTAAAAATAATGTATTGATGATCTCCGGCTCCAGCCCGGGTATTGGTAAGACCTTTATCAGTGCTAACCTGGCTGCTGTTGTAGCACAGGCTGGTCAACGTGTGTTGTTCATTGACAGCGATATGCGTAAAGGGTATATGCATGACGTGATGGGGGTGTCACCCAAGGATGGTTTGTCGGATATTCTTTCTGGCCGAATTGATGCTGTTGCTGCAGTGAAGACCACGAAGCATGGTAGTTTTGATTTCATTTCACGTGGACAAATCCCACCGAATCCGTCGGAGTTACTGATGCATTGCAGGTTCTCAGAGCTTCTGAACTGGGCATCAGAGAATTACGATCTGGTATTGGTCGATACTCCGCCAATTCTGGCCGTTACTGATGCTGCAATTATTGGTAAGCATGTGGGCACATCTTTAGTTGTTGCTCGCTTTGAATTGAGTACCCCGAAAGAGGTTGAGGTTAGTATCAGACGTTTTGCGCAAAATGGGATTGAGATAAAAGGCGTCATTTTGAACGCAGTGGTGAAGAAAGCCTCTAATTATTATAACTACGGTTATGATTATTACGAGTATAGCTATAAAACTGAAAAATAAAATCAGACCAAGAGGCCATTAATAGCTTCTTGGTCTATTATCACGATTTCTAATTAGTTAAGTTCACTGCTATTGATAGCTTAGCATTACTTGGTGTTTTCACTGAATTAATCCTTTGCAAGGCAGTTGATTACTGCTGGATGCATTCAAGTGTATTTTTAGTAGGTTTTTCACCATAGCTACTGATTTAAAAAATCAGGGGATTCCCACTCTTACTGCCCGACGGTAACTACAATTAATTAGATGGTAGTTCGAACGTGATTTTATAGGATGCAATATCCTTTTTATAAATCATTAATATATTTGTACTTAGAATTTCTATGGTTTTCTGAGGTAAGGTTACTATTAATAAAGGAAAGAACATGAGTGCGTTAGCTTACTCAAAAAAAATTAACTTAATAAAGTTGTTGCTGGCTTTGTCTGATTTTATCTTTTTCACGCTATCGTTGAATATAGCAATCTATCTTATTAGCCTCTTTGGTTGGGATATCAATGATTTCATTCCTAAATCGGAGATGTCAGCACGTTTCTTTACTCATATTACGCTAGCTTCAATATGCGTGGGTTGGTTCTGGATTCGCTTACGTCATTACACGTACAGAAAACCTTTTTGGTTTGAACTCAAGGAAATACTCCGCACATTACTTATCTTCGCTGTCATGGATTTGGCATTGGTTGCATTCTCAAAGTGGCAGTTTTCACGTTATATCTGGGTATTAACTTGGGGGATTGCACTATTACTAGTGCCATTAGCTCGGGCAACGACAAAGCGAGCTTTAAACAAATTAAACTTGTGGAAAAAACATACGATAATCATCGGTTCGGGTAATAATGCACGCGATGCATATGCCGCGCTGCAAAGCGAAGAGTTCTTGGGATTAGCGATCTGTGGATTCTTTTCTATTGATAAGTCAGACGATGATATGTTGTTTGGAGAACCGGTTATTTCCGATGAGGCCGAGCTATGGAAGCAATGTGATCCTGGAACCACACAGTTCATCATTGCACTGGAATTTGGGCAGAATGTACTACGCGATGAGTGGTTAAAAAAATTGGCCAAACATCACTGTCGATCGGTATCTGTGATACCTACGCTACGTGGTGTTCCACTATATGGAACCGACATGTCGTTTATTTTTAGCCATGAAGTAATGATATTGAGAGTTAATAATAATCTGGCGAAAAGAACATCCCGTTTTTTAAAACGAATGTTTGATATTGTAGGTTCGGCATGCATTATTACTTTAATATCACCTGTCTTAATTACTCTTATTTACTTAGTAGGTAAAGACGGTGGAAATGTTATTTATGGCCATGAGCGAATTGGGCGGAATGGACATAAGTTTAAATGTCTAAAATTTCGCTCTATGGTAACTAACTCGCAGGAAGTTTTACAAAATTTGTTAAAAAATGATTCTGAAGCCAGGGAGAAGTGGAATAAAGATTTTAAATTGAAAAATGATCCGAGAATTACCCGTATTGGTCATTTTATCAGAAAAACTAGTCTTGATGAGTTACCTCAGTTATTCAATGTATTACGGGGCGAAATGAGTCTTGTCGGGCCTCGCCCAGTCATAGAAGCTGAGTTGGAACGTTATGCAGGTGATGTGGATTATTACCTGATGGTTAAGCCTGGAATGACAGGGTTGTGGCAAGTGAGTGGAAGGAATGACGTAGATTATGACAAACGTGTTTACTTTGATGCGTGGTATGTCAAGAATTGGTCATTATGGAATGATATAGCAATTCTTTTTAAAACTATAAATGTAGTTTTAAAAAGGGATGGAGCATATTAAGTTTTATTGCTAGGTGTAAATTCTGGTTTGGATTTATGCTAGGGTTCGATTCTATATTTAATGTATAATGGGATAAAAATGAAACGAATTGTTATTGATAACCGCTGGAGTGGTACGGGAGGGATAGGAACATTTTCAGCGAGAGTAAATGCTATTAATAACTATCCAGATGCCGGTTTTCATGGTGCGCCATACAGTCCCCTAGATTGCATTAAAACAACATTAACGTTGCTTTTAAAAAAGAAACGGGTGGTGTTTTTCCCAGGCTACATTCCACCGATATTTTCACGCGAGCCTTATGCATTCACTATTCATGACTTAAATCATATAGATAGACCGGAGAACTCCAGTTTTATTAAAAGGATTTTTTATCGGTTTGTTATATTAAATGGTTGTAGAAGAGCAAGGTATATTTTTACTGTTTCAGAGTTTTCTAAGAAAAGAATTGTGGAATGGTCCGGTGTTGATATAAACAAGGTTATTAATGTAGGCAATGGAGTATCGGAAGATTTCACTCCGGTAGGGCATACTATGGATCTTCCATTTGATTATTTTCTTTGTGTCAGTAATCGCAAGGCCCACAAAAATGAGTTTGGTACCATTGAGGCGTTTAAGAGGGCGAACCTTACGAAAAATGTCAAGTTGCTCTTTACTGGAAAGATCTCTCCCGAGATCGAACAGAGAATTATAAATCTGGGACTAAGAGAACAGGTCGTTTTCACTGGGTATATCAAGGATGAGGATCTACCAAAACTCTATCGCGGGGCTCGGGCACTGCTTTTTGTTTCGTTCTACGAGGGTTTTGGGCTTCCGGTTATTGAGGCAATGGCAAGCGGCGTACCAGTAATTACATCGAATAATACCTCTTTGGGGGAGGTTGCGGGTGACGCAGCGCAATTGGTTGATCCATCAAATATTGATGAGATAGCTAATGCTATTGTTAATGTAAACAGTAATGAAAGTTTGCGGGCTCAAATGAAAGACAATGGCCTGGAGCGAGTTAAAAAATACTCATGGGATATAACAGCTAAACGAATTGATGATGTTTTGAATAGAGTATCATAACTTAACTATCAGTAATTATCACCTAAAATAATAACTGTGTTGAGTTAAATTTTCATTCGGAGGATTATTACATTCAATGTACGGAATCAATAGTTCTCTAGAGCAGTAGTAGCGGTAACTATAGCTATGATAGGGTCTGGAAACCAGAAGCTATACATTAAAACATATGTAGAGTATGGTATTGTCGGCAAAATACGTATATGCTAGGTGAGGGATATAATGGAGAAGGTTTTAATTTTAAGTCACACTCAAGGATATTCTGATTTTAAAATTGGAAGCCATCACTATGCAAATGGTTTATCAAAAATTGGATGTGATGTTTTTTACTCCGGAATACCAAGAACGATATTTCATAAGTTATTGAGAAAAAAAAATAGTAGCCCATATAAGTTGAATGAAACGGTGTCTAACATTCAATTATCAGCAATATTTCCATTAACTATGCCTATGGGTTTTTTTACGTCAGTCGTGAACCCATTTATTTTCTCTTTTTTTGAAGCGAATAGAATGGTTAAAGGAATGAGATATCGGGCCGTAATATGTGATAGTCCATTTTTTTACCCATTACTGAAAAATATTAAATTTGAAAATCTTTATTATAGACCGACTGATAACTATGTGGCAATGGTTGGTGAAAAAGCTATTGCTTACGAGAAAAGAATGTGTGGTGAAAGTAAAATGGTAATATGCACATCACAGGCGGTTTCCGATAATATAGTAAGAAGTTACGGTGTTTGTAGGAGTAGAGTAAAAACCATAACGAATGGATATGATTCAGAACACTTTTTTAAAATTAACGACAGCGACGAAAATAGAAAGAATGCAATATATATCGGCGCCTTGGATTACAGGTTTGATTTTGATGCACTTATGGTACTTGCTGAGGGAAATAAAGGAATTATATTCGACATCTATGGGCCAGTAGAAAGAAGATATAAAGCGGAGATTTTAAAGTTTCGAGATGTTGGAAATGTATTCTTTCATGGGAAAATAAATTATTCGGTAACTAATGAGTTGATGAATAAATATAAGGTGGGTTTGCTATTATTAAAGAAAACAAATTCAAACTTTGGTCGAAGCCCAATGAAGCTGTGGGAGTATTTAGCAAGTGGATTAAATGTCCTCTATGCGAATATAGACAATGTAGAATTGAGCGAGATGTTATTTAGGTACGATACTCATGCGGACATGATATCAAAATTTAAGCTCGCTAATGAAGTTACTAGTGAAATAAAAAAAGATATTTTAGAAAATAACTCATGGAGAGGAAAGGTTATAGAATTGAGTAATCTGATTTTTTAAATGCTATTTAGGGTTTATTTCAATTAAGGGAACCTGTCGCTGCAACTTCTGATAAATTATGGCAGGAAGCAAGTGGCCGGTCGGTGATGATACCTGGGCAAGTGGTATGATAAAAACATCGTGATAAGTTCAAAAGGTGACGCTCTTGTACCATCTCCTGATTTGAGGGAGAAAGAGGGTGAGGTTATGAGTATGCTATTTCCCCTTACATTATTGTTTGGAGTGAAATTCTATTAGGATAAACTATTGATTTTCATGATTTAATTTTTTAGGGGCGATATGTATATTACGCGAAAAAATTTTACGCCACAAAATGTTTTTCTCTTCACTAGCTGTGTTTCATTTCTGGCTTGGGTATTCCCCAGTCTAGATTTTTTAAGGAAAGGGTTCTCTGAGCCATACCCACTTCTGTCATTAAGTGGGTTAGCTTATCCAGTGATTATATTTTTTTTCTATGGTGTGATATGGGTTGGTTATCATATTATTCCCGTTGTAAATGATAATCAAAAAGACACTAGTAGCGCCCTATTGGTTAATTATAATGTATATTTCGCTAGCGCGATTATTTCATTCTTTGGTATTCTTGCAACGACTTTCATTATTTCAAAATCAATATCGGTATCTGATATAATAAGTATTTATTCTGCGGGTAAGGCAAATGCGATTAAAGAGGGATTATACGAGGATTATTCGTTAGGACTGGTTAGTCTACGATATTGTGTCATATTATCAGGAAGCTTTGCTATTTATAGACGCTTAATGGGTGAGAAAAACTTGGGTATTGATATTTTCTCGCTGTCATCGCTAATTGTTGTATCTATGATATCAAGTAGACTAACATTGATTGCGGGTGTTTTTGGTGGGCTGTATTTATACATATACACCAAGAAAACTATTCGCATCAAGAGCTTTAAGATCATATTTATTGGGGGGGTAGTGTTCTTAGTACTTTCTGCATTAAATTGGAGTAGGAATTCTAACTTTTATGAGGAGAAGGGATTGGGGTTTATGTCTGCTGGATTTTCTGAAATACTGGCTTATGTAGGCACTCCTGTTCAAGGCGCTCTTTATGCAATATCCAATCCTGATGTTGGCAAACAAAGCTACATGCAGTTTTATAACGAAAGTACTATTGAGTCTGCATTGACAACAAACTCCGCTATTTTAGATGTGATTCGGATGTTCGGAGTACAAGGATTGCTCTTTGCCGCAGTAATATTGTTTTTTTCTGGGTTGTATATTTCTTTCTTTGAAAAACTCAAATCTGGAAAATATATATACTGTAATATTGCTGTTTTTTATTCAATTGCTGAGTTTTGGCGTATTTTCCTTTTCTTTCAGGGGATAATCATCACGCTAATATCAGTTTCTCTATTACTAGCTTTTTTTTCTAGAGTCAGATTCAGGAAGGTATTAGGATAAAATGAGTGAGATGAATTTTTACAGTTTCTCTCGGTAGAACTAAGGTTCCTTCCCCTGAAAAAAGTTACAGAGGAAACGGTTATTTTCCCTGACTGTAAGGGAAAATTGCCGTTTGAGCCTGAGTTGTGATGACGGAAGCAGCAAAGTCAGCGACTGTAAAAGCGGGATGCTGCTGCGGGAGATACTGAAACAACAATTCTCAGCTTGTCTCAGAAGCGGTAGGCGTCAGACGGAATCCTTTCCCTTGGGTTAAACCGTGTCAATACTTTGGTGGGGGACTGTTGATGCAGAGTCGAGCTAGTGGGGCGTGAGCATATCTGGTGTATGCAACACAATATGACAGTGAGCCTATTGGGATAGTTCTTGTCATAGGGTTGAAGAGGCTGCTAGATAATACTGGTATGAGGGCTTCTTCCGCTCACTGCAGGTGGTACACGGTGACGGGCACCTTATTAGCAGATGCAGATATAGTGGAACAGAAGCATTTAAGGATATCGTTCGAGATGGTACTGAAATTCGGTAAGGGGCATTTATGACGTATCCAATAGGTATCTCGCGAAGAGTTTTTTTAAAATTTGCCATGTTCCCATTTTTTCTTAAAACAACTAATACATTAGCTAGTCACAATAAAACCTTAGTTAATTTCAATGCTCGTAATTGTGTTAAGCCTGAGGAATTCTATCAAAATAGCGATGGGAATGATTATACGCGATGTATAAATGCTGCTTTAAATAGTGCCAAAATAAAAGGCTTGGGAGTTTACCTGTCTCGGAATTATGTAATTTCAAAAACTATTGAACTGTCTAGCAATTGTACTATTATTGGTGGGAAAGGATCCTCATTAACATGTGATAAAAATAATCCAATCACTCTGATTAAAGCAGAAGGTTGTAATAATATTTCTATCCAAGGTGTTAATTTTGATGGTAATGTATTTGACATTTTGGAAAAAAATTATACAAGGGTGATTAGATTTATAAATTGTAAGAAGGTTTTATTGGATTCGATCTCTGCTGGTAATAATGCAGATTGGTGCGTGTCCTTTGAGCAATGTTCAGATGTTCTTGTGAAAGATATTAATATTTATGGCGGCGGACGTGGTCTGCCTGGTGGGCGTGATGGTATTCACTTCTTGGATTGTAATTATTTTACGGTTGATAAGGCCAATATAAACTCTGGAGATGATTGCATAGGAATTACAACTGAAAATGATGATTCATATAATGGCTATATTGGGAACATTGTTGGTTCATCTGAGATCGGAAGTATTGTCATCTGTAATGAGGAAAAGTTGGCAAGTGGAGGTTACTCCTTTCATAATATGAGAGATATTATCGTTGAAAACATTTCTACAATAGAAAGCCGAGCTCCCAAAAATATTGTCAGAATATTTAAGTATAATGAGTCAAGTAATATTTCAAATATTACGATAAAAAATGTATCAGGAACGGCCGTGAACCACGGGGTATTCGTTTCGGGTGTCAAGGGACTTAATCTTACAGATATAAATGTGAGCTCAATTCAGCAACATGGAGTATATATCGTTAATTCATCAAATATTGTTGGCTTTTCCGTGTTTGGTAAGGCAAATACAAAAAGGTTTTTCGGTGTCGATATTTTTAAATGTGATAATATTAAAGGAGAGTTTAAATCTTCAAATACAGGCGTTTTAAATGTGACAAATATCCAAGAGAGTACTGCGGTTAAAGTAAAATAAAAATAGTGACTAAAAACATATAACTGCTTGAAATGTGATCTATTTTGGGATGTATGTGGGGGAATAGCCCATTATTTTCTGGGTTTATAATAAGACGTCGGCTAGGACACTCGATGACTCTAATTTTCGCAAGGGATGTTATCATTTTCGAATATTAACAGAGCATCGTCTCATTACGTAACGGTACATGAAGATAATTAAAACTGCGGTTACATGTGCAAGCCAAGTTTCGTTGACTTTTAAACGCTGAGAAAATTAAGGAAGACTGTCTACTATTCGCTTTAAAGATAAACCCGGCTAAAATGGCGGGCTAACGTATAAATGATTAAATTAGGTTGATTGTATGAAAATTGTACACATATGTTCGTTGGACAAATTTATTCCTCCATTTATAAAACATGTGGATGAAAATTTCGATTCGAAACAGCATGTTTACTGGATCCTCGGTGAAAGGAAAGATAAAGAATTAGACACATATAATAATATAAACTTTTTGGGGAAGAGTAAGGTAAGTAAGGCAAAAAATATTTTTCACCTTATTAAAGACATTCATTATTGTGACAAAATTATACTTCATAGTTTTCTTGGGCTTCAATTAGCCTTACTTTTTTTCTTTACACCATGGGTGTTGAAAAAATGTTACTGGTTTATTTGGGGAGGGGATTTATATAGTTATAAAGGGCGACGGAACTTAAAGTGGTATGTTAGAGAGTTTTTTAGACGACCAGTTATTAAGCGATTTGGGTATCTCGTTACATATATTAAGGGAGACTATGAATTAGCTAAAATATGGTATGGCTGCTTAGGTAACTATCTAGAATGCTTAATGTATACAAGCAATATATATAATGAGTTGCATTTAGACGATAGAAATGATGATTACATTACAATCCTACTAGGAAATTCCGCAGACCCAAGTAATAACCATATTAGTGCTTTTGATAGGATAGCGAAATTTAAAAACTCAAAAATTAAAATAATTTCACCGCTTTCATATGGAAAAAAAGAATATGCTGAAGAAGTTATAGAAAAGGGAGTGGCTATTTTTGGTGATAGCTTCATTCCCATCACTGATTTCATGCCTAGAGAACAATATTTTGATATTCTATCCAAAGTAGATATAGCTGTTTTTAACCATGATAGGCAACAAGCAATGGGGAATACCATTTCTCTTTTAGGCCTAAAGAAAACAGTTTTTATAAATAAAAAAACAACTCAGTGGGAATTATTTGAAGATAAAAATATAAAGGTGTTTGATGTTGATGATTTCTCCATAAAGTTCATAAGTGAGGAGGAAAAAGAAAATAACCATGTTAACATAAAGAATAATTTCTCATATGAGCAATTAACCAACCAATTGAGGATTGTTTTTGGATGTGAGTTTGCTAGTTAATTATGGTTTCTTTTTCTGTTGCTGGCGACGTTTTCTGATTTTTTGATATTTAAGATTTTTTGTGATAATTCCAGGTGAATATTATTTCTCTTATAAGTTTTTTTGAGTTTCTCGGTGTTTTTAATTAGCGCATCATCCCCTTTAAGCTTGATGTGCGGAATTAATGGTAATTTCTTGATGCTGAGTTTGCATCTTAAAATCAACTGAATATGGATTTAAGGTTTTTTATGTCAAGAAATTTAAATGTTGGTATTGTTGCCGATTGGTTGGTAAGTTATGCCGGTGCTGAAAAGGTTATTTCAGAGTTTATTGATGTGTTTCCAGATTCTGAACTTTATTCTGTTGTCGACTTTCTTTCAAGTTCGTCGAGAGAGTTTTTTAATAATAAAAAGGCTAAAACAACTTTTATTCAAAATCTGCCTTTCGCGAGAAAAAAATATCAAAGTTATTTACCGCTAATGCCGGTTGCTATTGAACAATTAGATGTTTCTTCACATGATGTAATTTTATCTAGCAGTCATGCTGTTTCCAAAGGAGTACTGACTGGGCCAGATCAGTTACATATCAGTTATGTCCATTCACCAATTCGTTATGCTTGGGATCTTCAACATCAGTATTTAAGGGAGTCTGGTTTGAGCAGCGGCGTTAAAGGTATGCTCGCTCGCTTTCTTCTACATAAAATAAGGTTGTGGGACTATCGAACAGCGAATGGAGTTGATCATTTCATTGCCAACTCTCACTTCATTGCAAGGAGAATTAAAAAGGTCTACGGGCGTGAAGCTGATGTTATATATCCGCCGGTAGATGTAGAGCGTTTCTCTTTGGTGAGCCAGAAAGATGACTACTACTTCACTGCTTCTCGTATGGTGCCGTATAAGCGTATGGATCTCATTGTTGAAGCCTTTAGCCATATGCCGGATAAAAAATTAGTTGTTATTGGTGATGGCTCAGAGATGAGAAAAGTGAAGTCTAAGGCGAGTAGTAATGTTGAAATTTTGGGGTACCAAAGCAATGCCGTTATGCAAGAATATATGCAGAATGCTAAAGCATTTGTTTTTGCTGCAGAGGAAGACTTTGGCATTACACCGGTTGAGGCCCAAGCGTGCGGTACGCCTGTGATAGCTTATGGAAAAGGCGGAGCGCTAGAAACAATCCGTCCTTATGGTGTCGAGAATGCTACAGGTTATTTCTTCAAAGAACAAACCGTTGAGTCTATTGTTGGCGCTGTTTTATTTTTTGAGAATAACAGTGACTCTCTCACTCCTGATGCTTGCAGAAACAATGCCCTAAGGTTCTCTTCGTCTAGGTTTAAAAAAGAAATTGAGCAATATGTAGATAATAAATACTCTCTATTTAAAGAAAAGAAAAGTGTTGTTTATTAATAGGTTAAGCTCATATCACTTGTTGCATAGTATTAAACTGGGTTTTATTATGGCGATTTTTCGTAACATCCTGGACTGACCCCACGACCGTAGACATATCCTGTCCTCACGACGAGGCCCGTTCAAAGGCCTCCGGACTGACGCCGCCAAGGTGACTGTGACGCCGGGCCCGGTTGTAGAACACTTCAATGTAATCGAAGATATCCGCCCGGGCCAGATCCCGGGTTTTGTATATTCTCTTCCTGATGCGTTCTTTTTTCAGTGAACTGAAGAACGATTCGGCCACCGCATTATCCCAACAGTTGCCACGCCGGCTCATACTGGGTGCCAGGTTATTGGCCCGACAGAACCGTTGCCAGTCGTCGCTGCCGTACTGGCTGCCCTGGTCTGAGTGCACGATGACCTCGCTGTCCGGTTTACGTCGCCAGACTGCCATCATCAGCGCATCCAGTGCCAGTTCGCGTGAGAGGGTCGGCTTCATCGACCAACCCACCACGTTACGGGCAAAGAGGTCGATAACCACCGCCAGATACAACCATCCCTGCCAGGTCCGGATATAAGTGATGTCGGTGACCCAGACCTGATTGGCCCGGACAACGGTAAACTGTCGCTGTACGCGATTAGGGGCAACCACCGAAGGTCGGCCGGCGATACGCCGTGGTGCTTTATAGCCCCGCACGGCTTTAATCCGGTTCAGTTGCATAATACGGCCCACCCGGTTTTTGCCGCAGGTTTCCCCGATTTCGTTCAGATCGCCATGAACCCGCCGGTAACCGTATACGCCTCCGCTCAGTGAATATGAATCACGGATAAGCGTCAGCAGACGCTGGTTATCTTTATCACGCGCCGAAACCGGGTTGTGCAGCCACGCGTAGAACCCGGCCCGGGCGACATGCAGTACCCGACACATCGTCATCACACCCCATACAGTGCGGTGCTCATTGATAAAGCGGTACTTCAGTCGGGCTCCCTTGCAAAGTACCGCGCGGCCTTTTTCAGGATATCCCGTTCTTCTTCGGTACGTTTTAGCTGTGCCCGTAGTTTCAGGATCTCGCTTTTGGCTTCCAGTAAATCCCTAACATGCTGTTCGCTGTTATCAGGTTTGATAGCCCGTAGCCACTTGTAGAGGCTGTGTGCAGAAACACCCAGACGGTCAGATACTTCGGCAACGGAATAACCGCGTTCCGTTATCTGACGGACGGCTTCTTCCTTAAATTCAGGTGTAAATCGTGGTGTGCCCATACGCTCCTCCTATGCTCAAACTATAGGGCAGGATCGTCTACCGGGGTGGGGTCAGTCCAACTATAGGGCAGGATCGTCTACCGGGGTGGGGTCAGTCCAAATGAACGAGTTTTATCAAGTGACGTTCCGCAAAAAGTTATATGGCGATCTTGATACATTACAATCGGATCTTGATGAATGGCTGGCTCACTATAATAATGAGCGAACTCATCAGGGGGAATGTACTGTGGCCGGACATCGATGGAAACATTACTTGATGGAAAACGCATCTGGGCTGAGAGGAATATAAACCAGATGTAATCTGACAGATGCCTTTATAAATAATCGGTAACTGTCAGGTCAGGTCTGAGCTAATACGGCTTAACTCACGATTCACATGTATTATCTCTGCAGTTCGTTCTGTTCTTGGAAATGAAGTTGCTATTAGATCTAAAAATGAGGCTTTCTTGATTAATAAATCAAAAGGTCTTTATGCTAAGATTATTAATGATGGTTCTGGCTGGGTTCTATTAAACCAAGGAGGATAATACGTTGCTAATCGATGTTTGATGCTTACCCTTTAATTTCGATTTACCCTTGCCACATCGCCAACCCTCTACCATAGTTGATCCCAGTTCTTGCACGCCTACTTTCAGGTGATTCTACTACCTGATAAGGAAGTCGCTGCCGGTTTAAACCAATAACCGCAGGTTTAGAGGGATTAACGTGACCCCATTACTACCACATAATGAGATCGCTGCAGTGGTCCGTGCACGTAGTAAAGTGTTCTGGACCTTAGGCATCTTCACCGCTTTTATCAACCTGTTAATGCTGGTGCCTTCCATTTACATGCTCCAGGTTTATGACCGGGTGCTTCCTTCGCGCAATGAAATCACGCTGTTAATGCTGACGCTGATCATGCTGGGTATGTTCGGCATGATGTCTTTGCTGGAATACGTGCGCAGCATGGTGGTGATCCGCATCGGCAGCCAGCTGGATATGCGCCTCAATACGCGTATCTATACGGCGGCTTACGAGGCGAATTTAAAGAACGGCTCTTCCGATGCCGGCCAGATGCTGAGCGATCTGACCAACGTGCGTCAATTCCTGACCGGCAGTGCGCTGTTCGCCTTCTTCGATGCGCCCTGGTTCCCTATTTATCTGCTGGTGATTTTCCTGTTTAACCCTTGGCTGGGGTTGTTCGCACTGGTGGGCTCCTTGCTGTTGATCGCCCTGGCGGTGATCAACGAAGTGGTGTCGAAGAAACCGTTGGCGGATGCCAGCCGGCTTTCAATCATGTCGGGCAATCTGGCCAGCACCAACTTGCGCAATGCCGAAGTGATTGAAGCGTTGGGGATGTTACCCAACCTGAAGGGGCGCTGGTTCAGTTTGCATCAGCGCTTCCTGAACAGCCAACGCATCGCCAGCGAACGGGCATCGCGGGTGACGTCGATCACGAAGTTTGTGCGTCTGTCGCTCCAGTCGCTGGTTTTGGGCCTAGGGGGCTGGCTGGCGATCGATGGGCACATCACGCCGGGCATGATGATCGCCGGTTCCATTTTGATGGGGCGCACTTTGGCACCTATCGAGCAGGTGATCAACGTTTGGAAAAGCTGGAGCTCCGCCAAACTGGCTTACCAGCGCCTGGTGCGTTTGTTGGAGCAGCATCCGCCGCGCGGTACCGCCATGTCGCTGCCGCGCCCGGAAGGGGTGATTTCCGTTGAAGGGGTGACCGCGACGCCGCCCGGCTCGAAGGGGAGCGCGGTGTTGCATAACGTCAGCTTCGCCATTCAGCCGGGAGACGTGCTGGGGATTATCGGGCCAAGCGCCTCCGGCAAGTCGACGTTGGCGCGCCTGCTGGTCGGCATCTGGCCGGTCAGCGAAGGCATCGTGCGGCTGGACAATGCCGACATCTACCAGTGGAACAAGGACGAACTGGGGCCTTACATCGGCTATCTGCCGCAGGATATTGAGCTGTTCGCCGGCAGCATCGCGGAGAACATCGCCCGCTTCAACGAGCTGGACTCGGAGAAAGTGATCGAGGCCGCCAAGTTGGCCGGGGTGCATGAGCTGATTCTGCGCTTCCCCAATGGCTATGATTCGGTTATTGGCAGCGGAGGCGCCGGGCTTTCCGGCGGACAGAAACAGCGTATCGGTTTGGCGCGCGCGCTGTATGGCGATCCCTCTCTTATCGTGCTGGATGAACCCAACTCCAATCTGGACGATGCCGGCGAGCGGGCGTTGAACCAGGCCATTACGTTCCTTAAACAGCGGAATAAGACGGTGATCCTGATTACGCACCGCACCAATCTGCTGGCGATGACCAACAAGCTGTTGCTGCTGGTTAACGGGAACGTCAATGCGTTTGGCCCAACGCAGCAGGTGCTGCAGGCCTTGGCGAATGCGCAAAAAGCGCAGGTGCCTACGCAGGCGGTGCGTGCGGTGAACTCCGAGCCGGATGAAGGCGATGTTCCTAAAACTCAAATTAATTAAGCCGTGAACTGGCCTGGCGGCGCCGTTGCGCCGCCGGCAGTCAAAGGAGTTGGTATGTCTACGCATATTGGCGAGCCGAATGACTCGTACTCAGAACAGATCCCGCTGGATGAGCGCCGTTATACCCGTCTCGGGTGGTTGGCGCTGGGTGTGGGCGTGTTCGGTTTCTTGGCCTGGGCGGCGTTTGCACCTTTGGACAAAGGGGTCGCGTCGCCGGGATCGGTAACCGTTTCCGGCAACCGTAAAACGGTGCAGGCACCGGCCAGCGGCATCATCAAAAATATCGTGGTGAAAGACGGCGACAAGGTGAAAGCCGGCGAAGTCCTGGTGCAGCTGAGCCAGGTGCAGGCACAGGCGCAGGTCGATTCGCTGCGCGATCAGTATTACACCACGCTGGCGACCGAAGGGCGCTTACTGGCTGAACGGGACGGTCTGAGCAAGGTCACTTTTTCCCCTGTTTTCGCTCAGGTTAAGGATCAGCCGCGTGTTGCGGAGATCATTGCGCTGCAGACGCAGCTGTTCGCCTCCCGTCGCCAAGGGCTGCAAAGTGAAATTGACGGTTATAAGCAGTCGATGGACGGGATCCGTTTCCAATTGAAAGGCCTGCAGGACTCACGCGCCAACAAACAGATCCAGCTCTCCAGCCTGCGTGAGCAGATGAACAGCATGAAACAGCTGGCGGCGGACGGTTACCTGCCGCGCAACCGCTATCTGGAAATTCAGCGCCAGTTCGCCGAGGTGAACAGCAGCATCGATGAAACCGTCGGGCGGATTGGCCAACTGCAAAAGCAGCTGCAGGAATCTCAGCAACGCATCGATCAACGCTTCGCCGACTATCAGCGCGAGGTCAGAACGCAGCTGGCGCAAACCCAAATGGACGCCAGCGAGTTCCGCAACAAGCTGCAAATGGCCGATTTCGATCTGGGCAACACCGCCATCACCTCACCGGTGGACGGCACCGTGGTCGGATTGAATATCTTCACTCAGGGGGGCGTCGTGGGAGCGGGTGACCACCTGATGGACGTGGTACCCAGCCAGGCGACATTGGTGGTGGATTCTCGCCTCAAAGTCGACCTGATCGATAAGGTGTACAACGGGTTGCCGGTGGATCTGATGTTTACCGCCTTCAACCAAAACAAAACCCCGAAAATTCCGGGAACGGTCACGCTGGTTTCCGCCGATCGTCTGGTCGACAAAACCAATGGCGAACCTTATTACCAGATGCAGGTCACGGTCTCGCCGGAGGGCATGAAAATGCTCAGTGGCGAGGACATCAAGCCGGGGATGCCGGTGGAGGTGTTCGTGAAAACGGGGTCACGCTCGCTGCTGAGCTATCTGTTTAAACCTATTTTGGATCGCGCTCATACTTCATTAACCGAGGAATAATTTTGATTCATTCAAAACGACAGGCTGCCGGTCTGGTTATCGGCACCCTTTTGTTTGCGATGTCTGCGCCGGTTTATTCGATAGGGATTTTAGACGCATATTCGCTGGCATTAGAAAAGGACCCGACCTTCCGGGCGGCTATAAAAGAAAAAGACGCGGGAGATGAGAACGAAAATATCGGCAGGGCGGGGCTGCTGCCGAAGGTATCGCTGAACTACCAGAATTCGCCGCGCAACTGGCAAACGCAGAAATACCCGCAAAGCGATTTCTTTGGCAACATTACGGAAGCGACGCGGCGTCAGCAGTACCGCAGCTACTCCAGCTCGGTGACGTTGACGCAGCCGCTGTTCGATTATGAGGCCTATGCGCGCTACAAAGGCGGCGTGGCGCAGACGATGATGTCGGATGAACGCTATCGCGGCAAACTGCTCGACCTGGCGGTGAGGGTGATCAGCGCCTATGTCGAAGTGGCCTATTCCAAAGATCAAATCGCCCTGGCCGAGGCGCAAAAAACAGCCTATAAAGAGCAGCTGGCGTTGAACGATCGGCTGATGAGCGCGGGTGAGGGGACGTTGACCGACGTTTCCGAAACGCAGGCGCGCTACAGCCTGGCCGAGGCACAGGTAATAGAGGCGCGCGACGCGCTGGATGCCGCGCAGCGCGAGCTGGAGGTGATCATCGGCGTGCCGTTGAATCAACTGGATGAGCTGCAGGTCTTACGGCCGGGCAAGTTTCAGGTGGCGCCGCTGATCCCGTCGAAGTTCGAAGAGTGGCAAAAGATTGCCCTGGAGAATAACCCGGTGCTGGCCGCCTCGCGCCACGGCGTCGATGCGGCGAAATACGAGGTGGAGAGAAACCGCGCCGGCTTTATGCCGAACGTGCAGCTCTATGCTTCGCATTCGGAGAACGATTCTAGCAGCGACAACACGGTTAACCAGAAATACCGCACCGACAGTATCGGGGTGCAGGTGAGTTTGCCGATTTATTCCGGCGGCGGCGTGGCGGCCTCAACGCGGCAGGCGGCGGCACGTTACGGCCAGGCGATGGCTGAGATGGACACGCAGGTTGGCTCGACGCTGAACGATTTGCGCAAACAGTTCAATCTGTGCATCAGCAGCCGCGCCAAGCTGGCGGCCTACGAGCTGGCGGTGAAGTCGGCGACCACGCAGGTGACGGCGACCCGGCAGAGCGTCTTGGCGGGGCAGCGCGTCAACGTCGATGTGCTCAACGCCGAACAGCAGCTCTATAGCGCCCAGCGGGATCTGGCTTCTGCCAAGTACACCTACATCAAGTCCTGGATTACCCTGCTGAGCGACTCCGGCACGTTGGACGAGAAGGATGTGCTGCGCGTAGCGCAGTATTTCGCCCACAGTCGCTAACAGCATATTCACTATGAGCATTAATCTGAAAGAGCAGCACTGCGCTGCTCTTTTTTGCGTTAATACGTTATGTTATCGGCCGGTGCTTCCTTCAGTATTTATACTTGCCTGGTTTATTTCTATACATAAATTTCTTTTAAGGAACGGTAAGTTAGAGGGATGCATACTTTTCGTAAAATGCAATAATTGGTTAATTAACGTACGAAGTTTAGAATAATGCTGCTGATGTGTGGTGTTATCCTTATCAGAACGATGGCTGAGTAAAGGGTAGATAATGTCCAAACTAATTCCTGTGGTTATGGCCGGCGGTACTGGGAGTCGTCTATGGCCGATGTCGCGAGAATCGTTTCCTAAACAGTTTTTGTCTATTGATGACAGTGGCGTAAGCCTACTGCAACAGACGTTACAGCGTTTGTCAGGCCTGGCAGGCATTGAAGTTGCCGCCCCTCTGGTCATCTGCAACGAGGAACATCGTTTTTTAGTTGCTGAACAATTACGCGAAATTGGACAATTAGCGACCAATATTATTTTAGAGCCCGTAGGGCGTAATACCGCACCGGCAGTGGCGTTAGCCGCTCATCTTGCTGCTGAGGAAGACGAAGACAGTATGCTTCTGGTGTTGGCAGCAGACCATCTGATCACCAAAGTGGATAATTTTCACGCGGCTATCCAGACAGCTATCTCATTTGCAGACAATAATCAACTGGTGACGTTTGGCATTATTCCGGAGCATCCTGAAACAGGCTACGGCTACATTAAGCGTGGCGAGCACCTTTCCGATGCGTGTTTCAAAGTTGATTCGTTCGTTGAAAAGCCGCGTTTGGAGAAAGCGGTCGAATACCTCGCCAGCGGTGATTACAGCTGGAACAGCGGTATGTTTATGTTCAAGACCGCTAAGTTCCTGCAGGAACTGCGGCAGTTCAGTCCTGAAATTTTCAGCACAACGCAGCAGTCTGTGATCAATAGTCAGCGCGACATGAATTTTATCCGGGTTGAGCAAGACATCTTCAAACATTGTCCGAGTGACTCCATCGACTATGCGGTGATGGAAAAGACGCATGATGCGGTGGTTATTCCTATCGATGCGGGTTGGAGCGACGTCGGCTCTTGGTCCTCATTGTGGGAAGTGTCAAAGAAGGATCATTTGGGTAATGTCAACGTGGGTGAAATTATCTCGATCGATTCTAATGACAACTACATTTCCTCTGAGTCTGCGTTGGTGGCGACCATAGGGTTGGAAAACCTTGTTGTGGTTAACACCAGTGATGCTCTACTGATTGCTCATAAAGACAAAGTGCAGGATGTTAAGAAAGTCGTTGATGAGCTTAAAAAGCGAAATCTTCACCATTTCCGCCAGCATTCAGCCTCTTATCGCCCCTGGGGAAAAATCTGCGACATCGACAGCGGCTCGCATTTCCAGGTGAAAAAGATCATTGTTCGCCCAGGTGAAGGTTTGTCAGTACAACGCCATCTCCACCGTGCTGAACATTGGGTGGTCGTGAGCGGGACAGCAAAAGTTAACGTTGATGATAAAGAGTTCTTCTTATCGGAAAATCAGTCCACCTTTATTCCTGCGGGGAGTGTCCATACGTTGGAAAACCCCGGCAAAATCGATTTGGAAATGATTGAGGTCAGATCAGGCCGCTATTTGGAAGAAGATGATATTGAACGCTTACAAGATCGCTATGGCAGAGTTTAAAAAAGGGTTGGGCAATGCAAAAGTTGACGTGTTTTAAGGCGTACGACATCCGGGGGAAATTGGGCGAAGAGCTTAACGATGACATCGCGTACCGTATTGGGCGCGCCTACGGCGAGTTTTTGCAGCCTAAAACTATCGTATTGGGCAGTGACGTGCGGTTGACCAGCGAAAGTTTGAAGCTGGCGTTGGCGAGAGGCTTGCAGGATGCGGGTACCGACGTGATCGACATCGGCTTAACCGGTACCGAAGAAATCTATTTCGCCACGACTTATTTGAAAACGGATGGTGGCGTGGAGGTGACCGCCAGCCATAACCCTATCGATTACAATGGCATGAAGCTGGTGCGCGAAGGATCTCGCCCGATTAGCGGCGATACCGGATTACGGGCTATTCAAGAACTGGCGGAGAACAACCAATTTGATGCACCAGCAGCAACGCGCGGCAGCTATGCCCGCCAGGATGTGTTGGGGGCTTACGTTGAGCATATTCTCTCCTATGTCGATGTAAAAAACTTCAAACCGTTAAAGTTGGTGATCAACTCGGGCAACGGGGCGGCGGGGCATGTGATCGATGCCATTGAAGCAACACTGAAGGCGCAGGGTATCCCGCTGGAGTTTATCAAGGTGCATCACCAGCCGGACGGCACTTTCCCTAACGGTATTCCTAACCCATTGCTGCCTGAGTGTCGTGCGGATACCGCCGATGCGGTGCGTGAGCATGGCGCTGATATGGGCATTGCGTTCGACGGCGATTTCGATCGCTGCTTCCTGTTTGATGAAAAAGGCGATTTCATTGAGGGCTATTATATCGTCGGCCTGCTGGCGGAGGCCTTCTTGCAGAAACAACCGGGCGCGAAGATCATTCACGATCCGCGTCTGAGCTGGAACACCATCGATGTGGTTACCGATGCGGGGGGGGTGCCTGTGATGTCGAAAACCGGCCATGCCTTCATTAAGGAACGCATGCGTGCGGAAGACGCCATTTATGGCGGCGAGATGAGCGCCCACCACTATTTCCGCGATTTTGCTTATTGTGACAGCGGCATGATCCCGTGGTTATTGGTCGCTGAATTGGTCTGTGTGAAAGGACAAACTCTGGGGCAGCTGGTACAGGATCGCATTGCCGCCTATCCGTCTTCCGGTGAGATCAATATTAAACTGGCTCAGCCGGCCGTGTCTATCGAAAGCGTTAAGCAACACTATTTAGCGCATGCCGACGAGGTGGACTATACCGATGGCATCAGCATGACGTTTGCAAACTGGCGTTTCAATCTGCGTTCCTCCAATACGGAACCGGTGGTGCGTCTTAATGTCGAATCGCGTGCTGATGTTGCGCTGATGCAAGAGAAAACTGATGAAATTCTTGCGCTGCTCGCTGCAAAAATTTAACGTTTAGCATATTGAAGAGTCCAGGATGAGGGCGGCTTTTGCCGCTCTCTCTTCATGGTGCGCTCAGAAGGTTGTACGATACATCCATTATCAATGGGGTGTTTTTGGCAAACCAAGGGTGTTGCCGAAGTATAAGGGGTTGATATGGCAATTCTAGTTACCGGTGGTGCCGGTTACATTGGGTCTCACACCGTTTTATCTCTGTTGGAACGTGGCGAAGACGTGGTGGTATTGGACAATTTGTCGAACTCTTCTGCCGAGTCATTAAGCCGCGTGGAAAAGCTTACGGGGAAATCCGCCGTGTTCTATCAGGGGGACGTCCAGGATGCTGAATGCCTGCATCGCATCTTTGGTGCGCATGAGATCACTGCCGTGATCCACTTCGCCGGCCTCAAGGCCGTCGGGGAGTCAACGCGCAAACCTCTCGAATATTATCAGAATAACGTCACCGGCACGCTGGTGCTGTTGGATGCGATGCGCCGTGCCGGCGTACATGATTTCATCTTCAGTTCCTCCGCCACCGTTTATGGGGCCAATTCGCCGGTGCCTTACGTCGAGACGACACCGATCGGCGGCACGACCAGCCCTTATGGTACGTCCAAGCTGATGGTAGAGCAGATCCTGCAAGATTTCGCTAAGGCAGAACCGCAATTTTCGATCATTGCCTTGCGTTACTTTAACCCGGTGGGTGCCCATGAATCGGGTTTGATTGGTGAAGACCCCAACGGTATTCCCAATAACCTACTGCCGTACATCTCTCAGGTGGCGATCGGCAAGCTGGAGAGGCTGGGCATTTTCGGCGGGGATTACCCGACGAACGATGGGACGGGAGAGCGTGATTACATTCATGTCATGGATCTGGCCGAGGGCCATCTGAAAGCGATGGACCATTTGGCGAAGATCAACGGATTTAAAGCTTATAATCTGGGGGCCGGTGTAGGGCATTCGGTGCTGGCGATGGTTCAGGCATTTGAAAAAGCGTCCGGCGTAACGATCCCTTACCAGATACTGCCTCGCCGCGACGGCGATCTGCCTGCTTTCTGGGCGAACGCCGATCTGGCTTATCAGGAGTTGGGCTGGAAAGTTCGTCGGGGTATCGATGACATGATGCGCGACACCTGGAACTGGCAGAAAAAAAATCCGCAAGGGTATAAGTAAGAATACTGATATAAAGTTAAACAATGAAAAGCCCACATTAAGCTGTGGGCTTTTTCGTTGTTATCTGTGGCGAAAGAGGGAAACGTAGCTTTAGTAATTAGCAATCATTCTCAATAACTTGATGTTTTTGTTAGTGTGCTAATTATATTTTCCTTTTGTGGTCCCCTCCAACCCTGCAGGTGCAAAAAGTGCCAAGGGCCAGAAGACTCTTAGGGTTAGTGAGAAAGCGTGCAGGATTTCGCTTTTTTTATTGTTATTCAATGCATTGAGATTTTTCTTGGTGACTGGCGGTTACTGCGTAGACAAATGACGTTTTGTCTATGTGGCGTTAATGTATTAACTTCCCACATGGGTGTATAATTCAGCCCGAAGAAAATAGAGGCCCCTTGGTTGCATAACAGAGGGCGGTGATAACGTTGAGTGTTATCGCGATAATTTTGACATGTTGCATTAATGAAACTGAAGTCGTTGGGAGCCCCCACAGATATGCTGAAAGCTGTCATCCCAGTTGCCGGTCTTGGTACCCGCATGTTACCGGCCACAAAGGCAATTCCTAAGGAAATGCTGCCGGTTGTAGACAAACCTCTTATCCAATACATCGTAAATGAATGCGTTGCTGCTGGTATTAAAGAGATTATTCTTGTCACGCACTCGTCAAAAAATGCGATTGAAAACCACTTTGACACCTCGTTTGAATTGGAAAGCATGCTGGAGTCACGCGTTAAGCGCCAACTGCTGGAAGAGGTTCAGTCTATCTGTCCGAAAGGCGTGACCCTGATGCATGTACGGCAGGGGCAATCTAAAGGATTGGGCCATGCGGTACTCTGTGCCAGACCCCTGATCGGTGATGCGCCTTTTGCCGTATTGCTGCCGGACGTGCTGATGGACGATATTGCCTCTGATCTGACGAAAGATAACCTCGCCTGCATGATTGCCCAATTCGAAGCGCACGGTCGCAGCCAGATCATGGTAGAACCTGTGCCAGAAAAGGACGTGTCCAAATACGGCGTGGTCGATTGTCGCGGTGTGACCGTGGCGCCAGGCCAAAGCGTGCCGATGCATGCGATCGTCGAAAAACCTTCTCAAGAAGAGGCTCCTTCAAATTTGGCCGTCGTTGGCCGCTATGTTTTAGCTGAGGATATCTGGCCGCTGCTGGAAAAAACGCCTTATGGCGCAGGCGGTGAGATCCAGCTTACCGATGCCATCGCCATGCTGATGGAGCAAAAACCGGTTGAGGCTTTCGCCATGGTTGGGCGTTCGCATGACTGTGGCGATAAATTAGGTTACATGAAGGCCTTTGTTGAGTATGGTCTTCGTCATCCAACGCAGGGTGAAGCATTTTCTGAGTGGTTAAAGGGGATGTTGCAGGCTTAAGCGCCTGCTGTACCTGACGAATCCAGCCGATTCCTAAAGTAAAATGGACCGGCTGGATGTAGCTTGAGGGCAGGCTACACGGGCTCACCGAGGTGTGTAGCGAACTGGGGGCAGGAAGTTTTCCCGGTTATGAAGTAAAATCAACAGGTTGTTTTAAGTGTGCTCTGGTTGCCACAACGCCAGGGGCGGTAGCGTGGTTGCGATTAGTTGAGAAACGCATTCTACCCGTCTTGCTACCCAGGCTAGGTTAGACCTGAAGACGTGCGGCCATGTTTCATCTGTCAGGGAATTTCAATCTTAAATCGAGTTTTTATATGAAGTATAGCTTAGGTTATCTTTGGGATTTGGCTTCGGTCATCACAGAGAAAGAATTAAAAGTAAGATATAAAAGCAGCTTCTTTGGCTATTTATGGTCAATTGCTAATCCATTACTCTTTGCTATGATCTACTATTTTATTTTTAAATTGGTCATGCGGGTTCAAATACCAAACTATACCGTTTTTATTATTACAGGTCTGTTCCCTTGGCAGTGGTTTGCCAGTTCAACGACTAACTCTTTATATTCGTTTATTGCTAACGCGCAGATTATCAAAAAAACCGTATTTCCACGCTCGGTCATTCCTTTTAGTAATGTTCTGATGGAGTGCCTGCATTTCCTTTGTACGATTCCGGTTATTATTGTTTTCCTCTATGTTTATGATATGCGTCCATCGATTGATTGGCTGTGGGGAGTCCCACTTATCGGTATTGCGCAGATGATGATGACTTTCGGGATCGCGATGATGCTGTCAACGCTGAACCTTTTCTTCCGCGATCTGGAGCGTTTCATTACGCTGGGTATCATGTTGATGTTTTATTGCACGCCAATTCTGTACTCCGGTGATATGATTCCCCAAGAATATCGCTTTATGGTTGATTACAATCCGTTGGCTAACATGATACTGAGTTGGCGCGATCTGTTTATGAATGGGGTTATTGATTATCAACAAATCGGTATGCTCTACGGATATGCGCTGCTGTTCATTATCGTTGGTGTCAGCATTTTCAATAAGTTGAAGTACAGATTTGCAGAGATATTATAATGAGCGTAGCTATAGAATTTAAAAATGTCACTAAGCGCTATCCATTATACCATCATATTGGATCTGGCATTAAGGAGCTGATTTTTAATCCTCGTCGGGCGCTGAGTTTGCTCAGTGGGCGCAGTTATTTGGCGATCGAGGATATCTGTTTCCAGGTGCAAAAAGGAGAGTCCGTTGCTCTCATTGGCCGAAACGGCGCGGGGAAAAGTACGTCGCTTGGTTTGGTCGCTGGCGTGATGAAACCGTCTTCCGGTTCTGTTCATGTCGTTGGCCGGGTGGCTTCCATGCTGGAATTGGGCGGTGGGTTCCATCCGGAACTGACCGGCAGAGAGAATATCCGATTGAATGCCACGCTGTTGGGCCTTCGTCGTAAAGAATTAAAACAACGCCTGGATAAGATTATCGAGTTCTCCGAGTTGGGGGAATTTATCGATGAACCAATCCGAGTATACTCCAGCGGTATGCTGGCGAAGCTGGGGTTCTCAGTCATTACGCAAGTTGATCCGGATATCCTGATTATTGATGAAGTGTTGGCTGTAGGGGATATTGCGTTTCAACGCAAATGTATAAAAACGATCAACGAATTTAAGAGCAAGGGCGTTACTATTCTTTTTGTTAGCCACAATCTTGAAGATGTCGAGAAAATTTGTGATAAGGTCATTTGGATTGAAAACCATAAAATGAAAGCCATGGGTGATGCTCACTCTATTATCTCTCAGTATAAGACAGCAATGGCCTAAATTTATAAATATGACTACTAGGTAATTCAAATGAAAAGTATTAAGATATACACTTGTCACCATAAACCAAGTGCTTTTCTTGACTCCACGTTGGTTCAGCCCATCCATGTTGGAAAAGCGAATAGTCTCAATGAAATTGGCTGTCCAGGTGACGATACTGGCGATAACATCTCGTTCAAGAATCCATTTTATTGCGAACTGACTGCACATTATTGGGCGTGGAAAAATGCAGAACCGGCTGATTATGTTGGGTTTATGCATTATCGCCGCCATTTTAATTTCTCAAAAGATCAAAACCTCCAAGAAGATAATTGGGGGGTTGTCAACTATGAGAAAATTGACGAAACTTATCATAAACAGTTTGGTCTGAATGATGAGGATATCGCTCAGTGTTTAACTGATGTTGATATTATCTTGCCAAAAAAATGGGATGTCAGTGCGGCAGGTAGCAAAAATAACTATCAGCATTACAAAGTATCTAATTATTTGCATATTGAAGATTACGATGCAGCTTTAAAAATTATTGATGAATTCTATCCAGAGTATAAAGCTGCAGCTGATAAATTTAATAATGCATCGGATGGTTATTATACAAATATGTTCGTGATGAAAAAGGACATGTTTGATGACTACTCCTCTTGGTTGTTTTCTATTTTAGAGAAGCTTGAGTCGAAACTTAGGTTCAAAAACTACAATGCTCAAGAGAAACGGGTGGTTGGGCATATTTCCGAACGCTTACTGAACATTTATGTTGAATATCAAGCTAGTAAACGCAACTTCAAAATAAAAGAATTACAGCGAACCTTCATTCAACAAGAAACTTTTACCGCCACACTGAAACCGGCCTTTGCCGAGAACAATGTGCCGGTAGTCATCTGCTTTGATGATAACTACGCAATTAGTGGCGCAGCATTGATTAACTCTATTATCAAGCATGCCAATCCAGAGCTGAATTATGACGTGGTAGTGTTAGAGAACGGCGTTTCGCTGGCGAGCAAAAAACGCTTCTTCTCGATGGTATCTGAGCATAATAATATTAAGCTTCGCTTCTTTGATGTTAATGCGTTTTCCGAGATAAAAAGCGTCTTTACACGAGCACATTTCAGTGCAGCGACCTATGCACGCCTGTTTATTCCTAAGCTTTTTGCCGAGTTTGACAAAGTTATTTTTATCGACTCGGATACCGTAGTGGAAAGTGATCTCTCCGAATTGCTGGCTGTACCGCTAGGCGATAACCTGGTCGCGGCGGTTAAAGACATCGTGATGGAAGGATTTGTCTTGTTTGGCGCAATGTCGCAGTCCAGCGATGGCGTGATGCCGGCGAAGGAATATCTGTCAACTTCATTGGGAATGACGGATCCGAACGGTTATTTCCAGGCGGGCATCTTAGTGTTTAACATTAAGCAGATGAACCAGGAGAAGACGTTCTCCAGCCTGATGGATGCAATGAAAAGCAAAACCTATTGGTTCCTCGACCAAGACATAATGAATAAAGTCTTCCATGGTCGTGTCCATTATTTGCCACTGGAGTGGAATGTTTATCATGGCAATGGAAATACAGATGATTTCTTCCCGAACTTGCCATTTTCGACCTATATGCGTTTTCTCGATGCGCGCAGCAAGCCTAAAATGATCCATTTCGCAGGTGAGAACAAACCATGGAACACGCGTCATGTGGATTTCTTCGATAATTACCACAAAAATGTCGTAGAAACACCTTGGGCTCTGGAGGCTTATGAGCGTTTGGTTGGTTCGAGCATCTCCTCGCGTACTGTGCCGCAAGTTGTAAGTGCACCGGTCGTGCTGTTTCAAACCAAAGTGAAACGAGCCTTGATGCCCATGGTTAACAAGATGGCACCTAAAGGCACTTCACGTCGCAATTTTATGACTAAGTATTATTACAAAGTTAGACGTGCAATTATTGGATGATTTGATGATGAAAAGTAGAAAAATTTTAATTGTAGGTGCAGGTTTTTCCGGTGCGGTCATCGGGCGGAAATTGGCTGAGCAAGGTCATCAAATTCATATCATCGATCGTCGTACTCATATCGCAGGCAACTGCTACGACGCTCGGGACGAAAAGACAGACGTGATGGTGCATACCTATGGTCCGCATATTTTCCACACAGACAACGAGCAAGTATGGAACTTTGTGAATCAGTACGCCACGATGATGCCATATGTTAACCGTGTAAAAGCGACGGTGAATGGCCAGGTTTTCTCGCTGCCGATTAATCTGCACACCATTAACCAGTTCTTCAAAAAGACCTGCTCGCCAACGGAGGCGAAAGCCTTGATCGCCGAGAAAGGCGATTCCAGTATTACTGACCCGCAATCGTTCGAAGAGCAGGCGCTACGCTTTGTCGGCAAAGAGCTGTATGAAGCCTTCTTCAAAGGCTATACTATCAAGCAGTGGGGAATGTCCCCGGCACAGTTGCCGGCTTCTATTCTCAAACGCCTGCCTATCCGCTTTAATTATGATGATAACTATTTCAATCATAAGTTCCAGGGGATGCCGAAAGACGGGTATACCAAAATGGTGGAAGGTATTTTAGATCACCCGAATATCTCGGTGGCGTTGGATACCCAATTCCAAATGCAGGATCGTGAAGGCTACGATCATGTGTTTTACAGTGGTCCATTGGATGCGTTTTATGATTTCCAGTATGGGCGCCTGGGATACCGCACTCTGGACTTTGAAAAATTCACCGTGGAAGGGGATTATCAAGGTTGCGCGGTGATGAACTATTGTGAACAGTCGGTACCATATACCCGTATCACCGAACATAAGTACTTCTCCCCGTGGGAGCAACACGAAGGGTCGGTTTGTTATAAAGAGTACAGTCGCGCCTGTGAAGAAAACGATATTCCTTATTACCCGATTCGCCAGGTCGGCGAAATGGCGTTGTTGGAGAAGTATGTCGATTTGGCTGAAAAAGAGCATGACATTACTTTCATCGGCCGCTTAGGAACGTATCGCTACCTGGATATGGATGTGACCATCGCCGAAGCGCTGAAAACGGCTGAAACCTACCTGGCAGGCCTGGAACAAGAAAACGCCATGCCGGTATTTACGGTCAGCATCAGATGAAAAGCTCGGCGTTAATTGTTACATTCAATCGCCTGGAAAAATTGAAACAATGTTGGGCGACAACCTCTGCGTTGCCGTTTGAAGAGATTATCATTGTTGATAATGCATCGACCGACGAAACTCAGCCGTGGCTGAATAGCATCGAAGATAGCCGTTTGCACGTCATACGCGCTACGCAAAACGATGGTGGTGCAGGTGGTTTCAGGCTCGGTGCAGAGTATATTGCGAGCAAGATAGATACCGACTGGGTGTTTATGTTCGATGACGATGCCTATCCTGATAGCGCATTGCTGACGCGTTTTTGCGATTTGGCGCAACGGTTCGACTATGCGGCCTACTGTAGTCGGGTACTGGACAAGCAAGGGGCGTTATGCAAAATGAACGTGCCTTTCAGCAAGATGCCAACGTCGCTGTTACAAACATTGGACTACATAACTGAGCCCGGACGTTACACCCCCGCGGAGCATAAACCCGCGGATGTTGTTACTCTCTCATTTGTTGGCGCAATAATACGCAAAGACGTTTTAGCCGCTAACATCGAGTACATCTGGCCAGAGCTTTTTATTTATTATGATGATCTTTACTTCTCTTACAGGTTGAGTCAACAAGGGTATCGGTTCCGATACTCACCGGAGCTGATGTTTCTGCATGATGTACCTGCTAGCCAGGGTGAGATAACGCCGCCCTGGAAAGTGTACTATCTGGTCAGAAACTTGCTCCTTTCAAGGATGCTTTTCGAAAAACATGAAAGACCCTACTCACTCGGAGCTATCGTGTTACGTATTGCTAAATATTTACTTTCTTTTACCTCTCAAGGCAGAAAAGGCGAATATATTAAATACGTAGTGCGCGGTATTGTTGACGGTATATCACGTAAAAATGGTAAACAACATTAGCCGGTAAGAGTTAAATGAAAAAGATTTGTTATTTTATCAACTCAGATTGGTACTTTGAACTGCACTGGGTTGAAAGAGCGCTGGCGGCTCAGGCCGCAGGCTATGAGATCCACGTTGTTAGTCACTTTGTGGGCGACGACATTCAGCAAAAGCTGGCGGATAAGGGTTTTATCTGCCATGACTCATCTGTATCTGAATTGTCTATCAATCCGATTAACTTCTTTGGTTCACTGGCCAAAGTTTGGACGTTACTCAAAAAAATCAACCCTGACGTACTGCATTGCATCACTATCAAACCTTGCTTGATGGGCGGGTTCTTTGCGCGTTTTTACAACAAGCCGATTATTCTCGGCTTTGTCGGGCTTGGGCGCGTCTTTATGGAGGATAAATTGTCAATGAACGTCATTCGTTATCTGACGTTACATTCGTACAATCATATCTTTAAGAACAAAAAATGCTTGCTGGCCTTTGAGCATGAACACGACCGCGATCGACTTCTGGCGCTGACTGAAGCGAAAAAAAGCCAAACGGTTGTGATCGATGGTGCTGGCATTAACCCCGATATTTATCACTACTCGCTAGAAATCAACCGCGAAAAACCGGTCGTCTTGTTCGCCAGCCGTTTGCTGTGGAGCAAAGGATTGGGCGATCTGGTTGAGGTGAAAAAACGGTTGGCGAGTAAAGGTGTGGATTTTGTGCTTAATGTGGCTGGGATTTCGATTGTTGACGATCCAGATGCCATCCCGCTGTCGCAAATAGAAGAATGGCACCAGCAAGGGCTTATTAACTGGCTGGGCCGCTGCAGCGATGTTTACAGTCTGATTGAGGCCTCTAACGTTGTCGCTCTGCCTTCTACGTATTCGGAAGGCATCCCGCGTATTTTGCTTGAAGCGTCCTCGGTTGGGCGTGCTTGCATCGCTTACGACGTGGGCGGGTGCCAAAGTCTGATTATTGATGAATATACCGGCAGCTTGGTTGAGATGCGCAATATCGAAGTCTTGGCAGAGAAGTTGGAACAGCTGCTCACCAGCCCTACCAAGCGTGTCGAGATGGGGGTGCGCAGCCGAGAGCGCATCGAAAGCAAATTCGCCTCATCATTAGTTATCGATGACACGTTGAAACTCTATCAACGCGCCATTGCTAATGGAACGTATTGATTTTTAGGGGGTTATTTTGACTTTCTTCGCGAAACTATGGACGAGAAAATGTGAAAAGGACGTTCCGGTTCCGCCAGTGAAAGTATTCTATTTAGTGTCTGCTGCAGGTATGCCTAATTTTGGCGATGATATGCTGACGCGATTTTGGGTCACTGAATTGCAACGGCGGTTCCCGGGCTGCACCATTTATCTGGATGCAGTTGACGCCGTCGTTGCTTCACGGTTATTTCCCGGAGTGCGATGCGTGGATTATCTGTGGCGATTGGTTCAAGCACTGGGCAATGATGGCTCTTTGGAAGAAAAGCTTGCCGATCCTTACACGCTACCGTTTCGTGAGCGTTTGATGTCCAAGGCATTTATCTCCGCCGAAAGTATTCATCTACTGGGTGGGGGATACATCAATGAGCTCTGGGGCGCCAACTCGCGGCTAATTGAAGTGGTTGCCTCTTTTGCCCAAAAATACCAGCTCGCTTGTTATGCTACAGGGCTGGGATTGCAGCCGCTCTCTTCTGAAAAGGCCGAGCAACTAGCACCTTATATTCGCCAGTTTGACCAGTTTGATGTCCGGGATCAGGCGAGTTACGACGTTTTAGCGCCGTTTGAACTGCCACCGCTCGGTTTTACAGGAGACGATTATTTTGCTTTTTCGTCTTATCCTGTAGGATACATTGCTGAGAATGAGCAGTTCACTTTACACCTGTGCATTCATACCGAGTTATCGGAAGATGATGTTCTCACTGAGAGTTTATTGGGGTTGTTGGGGCAAACAACAGCGCTATTCCTGGAAAAGCATCCGAACGCGATAATCAAGTTTTATGAGTTTCGCCCTGGCTCAGATGGTGTTTTCTTCCGTCAAATCCTCGAGTTTTTCCCCCAGGCTGAGTTTGTGTCATTTGAGCAGGTTTGGCATGATGGCTTGAAATTTGCACCACATGATTTTTGTATCAGCTCGCGTTTCCATTTTCAGGTTATCGCAGCCAGCCTTGGCATTCCAGGGGTCGCGCTTTCGTGGTCCGATTACTACGACAACAAGTTCTCCAGTCTGCAACGCATGTCAGACTGGCCAATGATTCGACCGGATATCAACCAGGAAGAGTTACGGGCTATCTTATTGTCATTTTCGCGTGGCGACCGCCAACAGGGTCTGGAACAAATTCAACAGGCTAAGCAGCTGTTATTGGCGCAGCTGTACAATTTTTAACGCTTTGTAATCTGTTGCAAAGCCTATCGCACCAATCACTACCCACCCGGCTCAATCCTGAGTTAACATGTGTGCCACATCACAAAACCTGCTGGCCGACGTTGCTGGCAGGGTCATCCTCAGACAGGAGTTCCTAAATGTCCAAGCAACAAATCGGCGTTGTCGGCATGGCGGTAATGGGCCGCAACCTCGCGCTGAACATCGAGAGCCGTGGTTACACCGTTTCCATTTTCAATCGTTCTGGCGACAAAACTGACGAAGTGATCGCTGAGAACCCGGGCAAGAATCTGGCGCCGTATTACACCGTTGAAGAGTTTGTCGAATCGCTGGAAAAACCGCGCCGCATCCTGCTGATGGTGAAAGCGGGCGAAGCAACGGATAAAACCATTGCCTCGTTGACTCCGCACCTGGACAAGGGCGATATTCTGATCGACGGTGGCAACACCTACTATCAGGACACCATTCGTCGTAATCGTGAACTGTCCGACCAGGGCTTCAACTTCATCGGCACTGGCGTTTCCGGCGGTGAAGAGGGCGCGCTTAAAGGGCCTTCCATCATGCCTGGTGGCCAGAAAGAAGCTTACGAGCTGGTGGCGCCAATCTTGGAGAAAATCGCTGCGGTTGCGGAAGGCGAGCCTTGCGTGACCTATATCGGTGCTGACGGTGCCGGCCACTATGTGAAGATGGTGCACAACGGCATCGAATACGGCGACATGCAGCTGATTGCCGAAGCCTATTCTCTGCTGAAGCAGGCGCTGAACCTGAGCAACGAGCAGTTGGCCGAAACCTTCGCCGAGTGGAACAAGGGCGAACTGAACAGCTACCTGATCGACATCACCAAAGATATCTTCACCAAGAAAGACGAAGAGGGTAAATACCTGGTCGATGTGATCCTGGACGAAGCCGCCAACAAAGGCACCGGCAAGTGGACCAGCCAGAGCTCGCTGGATCTGGGCGAACCGCTGTCGCTGATCACCGAGTCGGTGTTCGCACGCTACCTGTCCTCGCTGAAAGACCAGCGCGTTGCCGCGTCTAAAGTGCTGACCGGCCCGAAAGTGGCGCCGTTCACCGGCGACAAAGCTGAGTTCATCGAGAAAGTGCGTCGCGCGCTGTATTTGGGCAAGATCGTGTCATACGCGCAGGGCTTCTCTCAGCTGAAAGCCGCGTCTAAAGAAAACAACTGGGATCTGCACTATGGCGAAATCGCCAAGATCTTCCGCGCCGGCTGCATCATCCGCGCCCAGTTCCTGCAGAAGATCACCGACGCTTACGCGGCGGATGCCGATATCGCCAACCTGCTGTTGGCGCCATACTTCAAGCAAATCGCCGACGAGTACCAGCAGGCGCTGCGTGACGTGGTGGCTTACGCCGTGCAGAACGGTATTCCTACGCCGACCTTCTCTGCTGCGATCGCCTACTACGACAGCTACCGCTCCGCGGTGCTGCCGGCGAACCTGATCCAGGCGCAGCGCGACTACTTCGGTGCGCACACCTATAAACGTATCGACAAGGAAGGCGTGTTCCATACCGAATGGATGGAATAAATTCATTACACTAAATAGCCGGACTATGTCCGGCTTTACTGTCATAAGTTTTGATTTCTGATTTCTATATTTTTCAGAAAATAAAAAATTATTATAGTAGTTAATATAAGTCAATATTGATTCATTTGCCTGAATAGTATTCATAGAGGAAATATGAAAGGCTCAGTTGCTATTATTTTGAGACACCACGAGACTAGGAAGCGCTTGCTTTTACGAGCCCTTGAGTCCGTGAAGAATCAATCATATAAAAAATATGAAGTTTTTGTCATGATGAGTAAATTTAACATATCGTCTGACATTGAGGACTTGGTTTTAATTTCTGGGTGTGACAATGTTAATGTTGTAGCCTCCCAGGATGAACTTATTAATAAACTACACAGCATCCAATTTGAGTATGTATGTTTTCTTGACGATGATGATACTTGGGCTCCTGAATATTTAACACGCTGCCTTTCTATTTTTGAAAAAAGTAAAGATAAATACCCATCCATTGGTGCTGTGGCATGCCATGTAAATAGGGTTTCTGAAATAGCTGAAGGCAATAGAATAAAAATAGATAAAACAGAGCCGTGGAATCATTATTTTTCTGCGGGGCCAGTTTGCATCGATGCATTGTATTATAGGAACAGTATTCCTATATCATCATGCATCTTTGAATATAGTGCATTTATGCATGATGTTAAGTCCTATAATATTCTAGAGCCGGCATTTTTCTGGGTGTTCTTAATATCATTTATGAGCAGAAATGATGTTTGGTTCATTCCTGAATCGTTATCTTTCTATCACTTTCGTAGGGAAGATGATTTCAATCTGGGTAACTATAGTATTATTCATGCAGAAGACTATGCTTTTTCATCTAAAATTATTCTAAATAGCATGGCTAGAAATGCTTCCGATGACTACACATGTCGGTTTATTTCTAGTTTCATCTTTAATGAGGCTATTTTTCATCGAGTAACCTCGATTGATAACAAAATTTCACGCCTCGTAGATCAATAAATGATTCCTGCTCAGTAGAGGGAACTATGAATTTTAATAATTACGATTTTGTTAGTTTCGACATTTTTGATACGCTTTTAAGTCGAAAAATTGCACGGCCTAAGGATTTGTTTTCGCTGATTCAGGCTAATTTGTCGTATGATAATAAATATGTTGCATGGCCTGAACTAGTCGATAATTTTTCTGTTATCCGAGAAAAAGCAGAGGAAAAAGCTAGAAAAAATAAGGTTGAACTGTACGGCGGTGAGCCTGAGATTTTGATTTCGGATATCTATGATCAAGTAAGAGAGAGGGTTCCCGCATTACCCAGTAATATAATTGACATATTGATTGCTTTAGAAATAGAGATGGAGAAAGCCGTCCTTTTTAAAAGTTCTGCTGCGGAAACCATTTTTGATCAAGCTAGGGCAGCAGGGTGTAAGATTATCGTCATAAGCGATATGTATTTACCATCTAAAGTGTTGCGCGAACTGCTGGAAAACTCTGGTTATAAAGATCTTGATGATGTGGCTATTTTCTCATCAGGCGAGGAGGGCGTATCTAAACACTCGGGGAAATTATACCCTAGGGTTAGAGAAAAACTTGGGCTAACAGGAAAACGTTGGTTGCATATTGGTGATAATAAGCATTCTGATATTGAAATGGCGAAGTGTCATTCGATTGATGGATTACATGCTGATTGGTCACAATATGATGGTGGTGTTTCGCGGCATTGGCAGATTAAGGATGTTATCGGCGAGTCTATTAATCTCTCTGTAACGAATATCCAAGCAAAGCAATTTTTCGCTGATGACCCGCTTACTGAGATTGGTTTCAAAATTTTTGGCCCATTGATGTTGGGCTATACATCTTGGATCTACGCTACGGCAAAAAAACTAAATGTTGAAAAACTCTTGTTTTTAGCTCGTGATGCACATTTAATTCGCGATATTTTCCTGAATTTCTACAATAAAGATCGTCAATTTGACTATCAATATGTTTATCTTTCCCGTGCCTCGACTTACAAAATGGGAATGACTGACTGGCCCATGCATCGTATTTGGCATCTTTTTGGGGGTAAGAATAGGAAAAGTATAAAAAGCATTCTTTCTGTTATTGGATTAAATGCTGAAAACCATCTTTCTGATATTCACGATGTTGGTTTCCCAGACGAAAATTATGTTCCGAGTCATCGCGAGCGCGATAGAGTTCACTGGCTGATTAATAAGTTGTTCACGCATGCATTATTGCAAAATAAGAAGTGTCGAGATGAATTCTCAGATTACTTCAGAGAAGCAGTGGGTGACTATAAGTCAGTTGCGTTAGTTGATATTGGTTGGATGGGCAACATTCAATCTGTATTTAGTCGTGCTCTAGGTGACGTATGGGCAGATAAGAAAATAAGTGGGCTATATCTAGCGACTTTTGAAGGGGCTAAGGATAACAAATCATATTATAATGATATGAAAGGTTGGTTGACCAATTATGGCGAACCAAGAAGTCATCATGACTTGATTCTCTCTGGTGGGGTAGAACTGTTGGAGTTTGCTATGGCAGACAACACGGGTTCGACTAAGGGTTATGAGAAAATTAATGGTAAAACGCAGCCTGTAAAAGAAATTGTCGGTGACGAAGAATTGGAATACCTAAAAAAGGCGCAGCTTTTACAAAAGGGTATTTTGTCCTTCTTTGAATATGTCTCTTCCATTCTTGCGGTCGTACCGGCAGAGGCTATGAGCAGTCGTTTGTTGTCTGAACCTTTCTTTACGCTTGTTTCTGAACCAAGCAGTCACCAGTTGGACGTCTTAGTTGGTATCACTCACTCTGAGGCTGCAGGGGCTAATAGTGGGCGTATTGCTTTGGCGAAAAAGTTAAATCTGAAAGATCGTTTGCTTCAGGGAAATAAGTATTACGAAATGTTTGAACAGAGCTATTGGAAAGAAGGTTATCGGCGCATAAATAGGAAGAAATTCTGGAAGAAATACATCTAATCATATTAATTTAGGGTTCAATTTGCCGGCAATAAATGTCAAGTCATGATATTTATTGCCGGTTTTTTTATGGCCAAAAATGTTAAGTGAGTGATGTTATGGCATTATATCGCGATTTTATTTCCTATGCCGCTCGCGCAGCCGGCCAATCACCGCGCTCAGATCCAGATCCTGGTCCTGCAGCAGCACCAGCAGGTGATAGATCAGGTCCGAAGCTTCGTTGGTCAGCTCTTCGCGATCGTTGACCGTGGCGGCCAGCGCGGTTTCCACGCCTTCTTCCCCGACCTTCTGCGCGATGCGCTTGGTGCCGCTGGCGTACAGGCTGGCGGTGTACGAGCTGTCCGGGCTGGCGTGCTTGCGCTCCGCCAACAGCTGCTCCAACTGATAGAGGAACGTCCAGTCGCTGGCAGCCGGGTGGAAGCAGCTGCTGTTGCCCAGGTGGCAGGTCGGGCCGATCGGAGTGGCCAATACCAGCAGCGTGTCGTTATCGCAGTCCGGCGTAATGCTGACCACCTTGAGGAAGTGGCCGGAACTTTCACCCTTGGTCCACAGGCGCTGCTTGGTGCGCGAGAAGAAGGTGACGTTACCGCTCTGCTCGGTGGTCGCCAGCGCTTTCGGTGTCATGTAACCCAGCATCAGCACTTCGCCGGAAACGGCGTGCTGCACGATAGCCGGCATCAGGCCGTCGGTTTTTTCCCAGTCCAGCTGGTTTCTCTGTTGTTCTGTCAGCACACGCGAATCTCCACGCCTTGTTCAACCAGGAACCTTTTCAGTTCGCCGATATTGATGATTTGTTTGTGGAACACCGATGCCGCCAGCGCGCCGTCGACGTCCGTATCGCGGAACGCTTCCAGGAAGTGCTCCATGGTGCCCGCGCCGCCGGAGGCGATCAGCGGCACCTTGCAGGCCTCGCGCACCAGGCGCAGCTGCTGCAGATCGTAACCGTTGCGCACGCCGTCCTGGTTCATCATGTTCAGCACGATCTCACCGGCGCCGCGGCGCTGCACTTCCTGTACCCAGTCGAGGGTTTCCCACTGGGTGATGCGGGTGCGGCTCTCGTCACCGGTATATTGGTTGACGTGATACTTGCCGGTTTCACTGTCGAACCAGGTATCGATGCCCACCACGATGCACTGCACGCCGAAGCGTTCCGCCAGGCGGCTAATCAACTCAGGATCGGCCAGCGCCGGCGAGTTGATCGAAATCTTGTCGGCGCCGAAAGACAGGATCTGGCTGGCGTCTTCGGCGCTTTTAATGCCGCCGGCGACGCAGAACGGAATATCAATCACCTCCGCCACGCGCGATACCCAGCTTTTGTCCACCACCCGGCCGTCGCTCGAGGCGGTGATATCGTAAAACACCAGCTCGTCCGCACCTTCTTGCGCATAGCGCTGCGCCAGCGGCACGATGTCGCCGATGATTTCGTGGTTGCGGAACTGCACGCCTTTCACCACTTGCCCGTCTTTAACATCCAGGCACGGGATTATCCGTTTTGCCAGCATGCGATCGCCTCCTCAACGCTAAATTTACCTTCCAGCAGGGCGCGCCCCACGATCACGCCAGCAACGCCGCTGCCGCGCAGCTGGGCGATGTCGTCCAGATTGCCGATGCCGCCCGAGGCCTGGAAGGCCACCTGCGGATAGCGGCGGCTGATCGCCTGATACAGCGCCACGTTGGACCCGGCCAGCGTACCGTCGCGCGAAATGTCGGTGCACAGCACGTGCTTGAGCCCATAGGGCAGGAACTGCTCCACCACCTGTTCCAGCGTGGCGTCGGACTCTTCCTGCCAGCCGCTGATGGCCACGCGTTTCACGCCCTGCGCGTCGATGCGCACGTCCAGCGCCAGCACCAGCGCGTCGGCGCCGTAGCGCTCGAACCAACTCTGCACCAACTGCGGCTGTTTCACCGCGGTGGAGCCGATCACCACGCGCGTGGCGCCGGCCTCCAGCAGGGCGCTGACGTCTTGCTCGTTGCGGATGCCGCCGCCGACCTGCACCGGCACGTCAACCCCCGCCAGCAGCTTGCGCAGCAGCGGGATCTGGCGCGCCGTCGGATCCTTGGCGCCGGTCAAATCGACCAGGTGCAGCACCTGTGCGCCCTGTTGTTGATAGTCCTGCAGGCGCAACAGCGGATCGTTGCCGTAGTCGCGCTGCTGGCCGTAATCGCCCTGATGCAAACGCACCACGTTGCCGTCGATCAAATCCAAAGCCGGAATAATCATGCTGCCTACATCTCCAGAAAGTTTTTCAACAGTTGCGCGCCGGCCGCTCCAGAACGTTCTGGATGAAACTGCACGCCGAAGAAGTTGTCTTTTTGCACGGCGGCGGTGAAGGGCTCGCCGTAGTTCGCCTGGGCGATGGTGCTGGGGCATATCGGCATCGCATAGCTGTGAACGAAATAGAAGTAGGCGCCGTCATCGATGCCGCGGAACAGATGGTGGCCCGCCTGCGCGGACACCTGGTTCCAGCCCATGTGCGGCAGCGGCAGGCCGAAGTCGGTCATCTGCTTGACCGGCGTATCGATGAGGCCGAGCGTAGTCACGCCGCCGTTCTCTTCGCTGCTGGCCGCCAGCAGCTGCATGCCGAGGCAGATGCCCAGCACGGGCTGCGTGCAGGCCTTGATCAGTTCGATCAGATCGCGCTCGCGCAGTTGATCCATCGCCGCCTGTGCGGTGCCGACGCCCGGCAGGAACAGCTTGTCGGCGCGCAGCACGATCTCCGGATCGCGGCTCACCTCCGGCTGATAACCCAGGCGCCGCACCGCGTAGGTGACGGAGGCCAGGTTGGCGCAGCCGGTATCCAAAATCACCACGTTCATCACAGCACTCCTTTCGAGCTCGGCAGGGTATTGCCCTCGACGCGGATCGCCTGGCGCAGCGTGCGGCCAAACACTTTGAATAGGCTCTCGACCCGGTGGTGGTCGTTTTTGCCCTTGGTCTTCAGGTGCAGCGTGCAGCCCATGGTGTAAGAGAGCGAACGGAAGAAGTGCTCAACCATTTCGGTGCTGAGATCGCCGACGCGCTGATAGTTGAACTCGGCCTTGTATTCCAGGTGCGGGCGGCCGGAGATATCCAGCGCGCAGCGCGCCAGGCATTCGTCCATCGGCAACACGAAGCCGAAGCGGGCGATGCCGCGCTTGTCGCCCAATGCCTTGTTCAGCGCTTCACCCAGCGCCAGACCGGTGTCTTCCACCGTGTGGTGATCGTCGATATACAGATCGCCTTTGACGTCGATCTCCATGCGGAAGCCGCCGTGGGTGGCGATCTGATCCAGCATGTGATCGAAGAAGCCGACGCCGGTTTTGATCTTGCTGCCGCCTTCGCGATCCAGCCAGACGTTGACGTCGATCTGCGTCTCTTTGGTCACGCGGTTAACTCGCGCATGACGGTCACGCAGGGTCAGCTGGCGCACGATCTCTTTCCAGCCCAGCACGCCGCGCTGGTAACGCAGCCCCTGGATGCCCATGTTTTCCGCCAGTTGCACATCGGTCGGCCGATCGCCGATCACGTAGCTGTGGGCGGCATTCAGCACGCCGGGTTCGAGGTAACCTTTCACCAGCGCGGTTTTCGGCTTGCGGCAGTCGCAGTTGTCCGCCGGCAGGTGCGGGCAGATCAGCACATCGGCGAACTGAATGCCCTGCGAGCTGAGGATCTGCATCATCAGGTTGTGCGGCGGATCGAAGGTTTCCTGCGGGAAACTGGCGGTGCCGAGCCCATCCTGATTGGTGATCATCACCAGCTGATACCCCGCCTGTTGCAGCGCCAGCAGGGAAGGGATCACGTCCGGCTCGAGCGCCAGCTTGTCCAGGCGGTCAACCTGGAAATCTTCCGGTGGCTCGGCGATCAGCGTGCCGTCACGATCGATAAAGAGGATTTTTTGGCTCACATTGGCTCCTGGCGAGTCGGGTTGGCGCCGGGCAGGGCGGACAAAGCGTCCACCACGCGTTGACATTCGTCGCGGGTGCCTATAGTGATGCGCAGGCAGCCGGACAATCCGGGCTGTTTGTTTTGGTCTCGTAAGATAATGCCCTGATCCCACAAGCTTTTAAACACATTACTTGAGGCGGTGAAGCGAGCCAGCAGGTAATTGCTGTCGCTGGCGAAAACCTGCTCGACGCAGGCGCATTTCTCCAGCTGTTGCTGCAGCCAGCTGCGGGTGGCGGCGATATCGGTGACGCGCTGGCGCATGGTGCGGATACCTTCTTCGCTCAGCGCCTGCGCGGCGATATCCGCCACCGGCGTCGAAAGCGGGTAAGGCGCGATCACTTTCAGCAGCAGGGCGATCAGATCTTCGTTGGCGAGCGTAAAGCCGCAGCGCAGACCGGCCAGCGCAAAGGCCTTCGACAGCGTGCGCAGGATAGCCAGGTGCGGATAGTCGCTCAGCCAGCCGGCCACCGAGGCCTGCGGGCAAAACTCGATGTAGGCTTCGTCCACCGCGACGATCGCCTTGCCTTTGGCCAGCTCCAGCAGGCTGCGCAGAGAGTCAGGGTCGATCAGATTGCCGGTCGGGTTGTTCGGGCTGCAGACGTAGATCAGCTTCACGCTGTCCATGCTGTCTGCGATGGCCGGCAGATCCAGCTGCCAGTCCTCTTTGGCGGCTACGGTGCGGCGCTCCACGCCGAAGGTTTCGGCGCTGACGGCGTACATGCCGTAGGTCGGCGGGCAGAACAGAATGGCGTCTTTACCCGGCTCGCAGAAGGCGCGGATCAGCAGCTCGATGCCTTCATCGGCGCCGCGGCTGACCAGCACCTGCTCCTTCTTCACCCCGGCGTAGGCGGCGTAGCGTTCGATCACCAACGCCGGCTGGCACTCCGGATAGCGGTTGAAGGTTTGCGCGGTCAGCTGGAACTCGGGCGCGATCGGGTATTCGTTGGCGTTGAGCCACACATCGCCCTTACCGCCGAGGCGGCGCGCCGATTGATAAGGGGTCAGCTCGCGAACGTTGGCGCGCGCCAGTTTTTCGATGCTCATGCTTGCTCCTTCAGGGCGGCGACGCGCAGGGTCACGGCGTTCTTGTGGGCGATCAGCTGCTCGGCGGCAGCCAGCGTCTCGATGGTGGCGGCCAGGTTGCTGAAGCCCTGCGGCGTCAGCTCCTGCACCGTCATGCGTTTTTGAAAATCGGCCAGCCCCAGGCTGGAGCAGGTGGCGGTGTAGCCGTAGGTCGGCAGCACGTGGTTGGTGCCGGAGGCGTAATCGCCGGCGGACTCCGGCGACCAGTCGCCGAGGAACACCGAACCGGCGCTGGTGATGCCGTCCACCAGCTCACGCGCATTGCGGGTCTGAATGATCAGGTGCTCCGGGCCGTAGCGGTTGCTGATGGCCACGCACTCAGGCAGATCGCGCGCCACGATAAGGCGGCTGCTCGCCAGCGCCTGACGGGCGGTGTCGGCGCGCGGCAGCTCGGCCAGCTGGCTTTCCACCGCTTCGGCCACCGCCTGCGCCATTGCCGCGTCCGGCGTCAGCAGGATCACCTGCGAATCCGGGCCGTGTTCGGCCTGCGACAGCAGATCGGAAGCGACGAATGCCGGGGTAGCGCCGGCATCGGCGATCACCAGCACTTCCGAAGGGCCGGCCGGCATGTCGATGGCCGCGCCGTCGAGGCGCTGGCTGACCTGCCGCTTGGCTTCGGTCACGAAGGCGTTGCCCGGCCCGAAAATTTTCGCCACGCGCGGCACGCTTTCGGTGCCGAACGCCAGGGCGGCGATCGCCTGCGCGCCCCCGACCTGAAACACTTCCTGCACGCCGCACAGCTGTGCCGCATACAGGATCTCATCGGCGATCGGCGGCGGCGAGCACAGCACCACCCGGCGGCAACCGGCGATGCGCGCCGGCGTCGCCAGCATCAGCACGGTGGAGAACAGCGGCGCCGATCCGCCGGGAATATACAGGCCCACCGAGTCGATTGGGCGGGTCACCTGCTGGCAGCGCACGCCCGGCTGCGTTTCGACGTCCACCGGCGGCAGTCGCTGTGCGTTGTGGAAGGTGTCCACGTTGGCGACGGCCACCGCCATCGCCTGTTTGATGTCATCGCCCAGTCGGGCGCAGGCGGCGGCGATCTGCTCGGCGCTGACGCGCAGCGCGGCGACGTCCGCCTTGTCGAAACGGGCGCTGTAGTCACGCAGCGCCCGATCGCCGTTGGCCTTCACGTTGTCGAGGATCTCGCTCACCGTGCGGGTGATGCTGTCGGAAGCGGCGATGGCCGGGCGCATCAGCAGTTCGGCCTGGCGTTCGGCGCTGCACGTTGCCCAATCGATCGGCGTGTTGAAGGTCGACATGGCGTTACTCCATCATCTTTTCAATCGGCAGCACCAGAATCGAGCTGGCGCCGAGCGCTTTCAGTTTTTCCATGGTTTCCCAGAACAGGGTTTCGCTGCTCACCATGTGCATCGCCACGCGGTTCTGCGCGCCGGCCAGCGGCAGAATGGTCGGGCGCTCGGCGCCCGGCAGCAGCGCGACGATCTCGTCCAGCTTCTCGCTCGGCGCGTGCAGCATGATGTATTTGGATTCGCGCGCCTGGATCACGCCCTGAATGCGGGTCATCAGGCGGTCGATCAGCTGCTGCTTGGCTTCCGGCATTTCGCCGTCGCGCTGAATCAGGCAGGCCTTGGAGCGGTAGATCACTTCCACTTCGCGCAGGCCGTTGGCCTCCAGCGTGGCGCCGGTAGAGACCAGATCGCAGATGGCGTCGGCCAGGCCGGCGCGCGGCGCCACTTCCACCGAGCCGTTCAGCAGGCAAGATTTAAAGCGCACGCCCTGCTTGTCGAGGTATTGCTTCAGCAGGTGCGGGTAAGAGGTGGCGATGCGGGCGTCCTGCAGGTTTTGCGGACCGGTATATTCGGCGTCGAGCGGGGTGGCCAGCGACAGGCGGCAGCCGCCGAAATCGAGGCGGCGCAGGGTAAAGTAGCGCGGGTCTTCGCCTTGAGCGCGGCGGCTGAGCAGCTCTTCTTCCAGCACGTTTTCGCCGATGATGCCCAGATCGACCACGCCGTCCATCACCAGGCCCGGAATGTCGTCATCGCGCACGCGCAGGATATCGATCGGCATGTTTTCCGCGAAGGCGATCAGGCGCTGCTGCTGCAGGTTGATCTTGATGCCGCAGCGCGCCAGCAGCTCCTGGGATTCATCGCTCAGGCGACCCGACTTCTGCATTGCGATCCGTAAACGTGTCTTGTCCAGCATGGTAACCTCTGTTTAATCTGTAATTATATGAATTTATTGTAAAAGCTATTCTTTTCTGTCTGTCCGGAGCCAAAAAAAAACCCTCGGAAGAAATCTTCCGAGGGCTCTCTCTTGCGTTCTGCGCGCCACTGGAAGATTAACAAACCGTCTTCCAGCACTCATCGCCTGAAAGACTAGTCAGGGTGATGGTGATGATGGTGGTTGAACTGAACGCGTGTCATGGTGTTTTTCTCTAATCAAAAGCCGGTAAAAACCGTATGCCAATTAAGCTAAACTATCCGCTGTCCACCGCGCAACCCTTTTTTAACGTCATAAATTTAATTTATTGAAACAGGTTAGGTTATTAGCCACAGACGGCTTTACCTAACCTTAAGCCGGGCAGATTGTATCGCCGTGCACAGTGGCGTAGCCTTAGGGGTAGGGCGCTGCGATCTTCAGGAGAGGAAGAGGATGAAAAAGGTAGCCATTATTGGTTTGGGTTGGCTGGGCATGCCGTTGGCGCTGTCGCTGATGGGGCGCGGGTATGATGTGGTCGGCAGCAAAACCACGCCGGACGGCGTCGAGGCCGCGCGCATGAGCGGCATCGAATGCTATCAACTGGAGCTGACGCCGGAGCTGGTGTGCGATCCGGACGATCTGGAATCGCTGCTGCGCGTGGATGCGCTGGTGGTGACGCTGCCCGCGCGCCGCACCGTCGAAGGCAGCGAGAACTATTTTAATGCGGTGCGCATGCTGGTGGACAGCGCGATGGCCTTCGGCGTGCCGCGGGTGATCTTCACCAGTTCCACCTCGGTGTACGGCGAAACCGCCGGCACGCTGCGTGAAGAGTCGCCGCTGCGGCCGGTCTCGCCGTCGGGCCGGGTGTTGGCCGAGCTGGAGCGCTGGCTGCATGAATTGCCGAACACCTCGGTGGACATTCTGCGGCTGGCGGGGCTGGTGGGCGCCGATCGTCACCCCGGCCGCTTCCTGGCGGGCAAACTCGACGTGAAGGGCGGATCGCAGGGGGTGAATCTGGTGCACCAGGACGACGTCATCGCCGCCATCCAACTGTTGCTGAAGCTGCCGAAGGGCGGCCATGTGTACAACCTGTGCGCGCCGCATCATCCGGCCAAACGCGAATTTTATCCGGCGCTGGCCGAACAGCTGCACCTGGCGCCGCCGCAGTTCGCCGACGAAACGGAACAGGATGAGCGGCTGGTGGACGGCAACCGCATCTGCAACGAGCTGGGTTTTGAGTACCAGTATCCCGATCCGGCGCGTATGCCGGTCAGTTAAGGCGGCATACGTCGTTTAAAGCGGGAAAAGGTGGCTCGTCACAAAGTCGACGAACAGCCTGATTTTGACTGACAGGTGGCGGCCCGACGGCCAGAGGACATGAAAAACCATGTTCTCGCGGTCGTATTCATCCAGAACCGTCACCAGGCTGCCCTGTTCCAGCTGTCTGCGTACGGCGATCTCCGGCAAATAAGCGATGCCCAGCCCTTGTTCGGCGAAGCACACCTGCGGATCGAGGGTATTTGTCACCATGCTGGCCGGCCGTTCGGGGATCATCTCCGTCTTGTCTCCCAGCGGCCAAACATCCAGTTTTCCTGTGCGGGGAAAGCGATAATGCAAACGGGCATGGCTTGTCAGATCCTCGGGCTTGCGCGGTATACCCGCTTGGCTGAAATAGCTTGGCGCGCCAACGAAAACCTTGCGGCAGGTCCCCAACCGGCGGGCAACCAGCCGTGAATCGCTCGGAGTGCCGCTGCGGATAACGGCATCGAAACCTTCCTCAATCACGTCAACCAGCCGATCCGAATAATCAATATCCAGCTCGATCTCAGGATAGCGGCGCTTGAAGTCCCCCAGTTTTGGCATGAAAAGCGTGCCCAGCGACGGGAGACTGATACGCAGCTTGCCCTGAGGCGTTCCCCGCGTTTGCAACAGTTCGGCTTCTGCCTCTTTCACCTCACTCAAAATGCGTCGGCACCTTTCCAGGAACAAGGCGCCTTCCGGCGTCAGGTTGACCGTGCGGGTGGAACGGTGAAACAGGCGCACGCTGAGCCGCTCCTCCAGCCGGGCGATGGTTTTGCTGACCGCCGACGCGGAGATCCCCAGCTGTTGCCCGGCTGCCGTGAAACTGCGGCTTTCACTGACCCGCACGAAAACGTCGAGAGAACCCAGACTTTCCATAGGCTTCCATTCTATTGATGAACTTTATGTCATGAGTGTTGTTCACTTTAGCCTGTTTTTCTTTTATCAGCGAGTGGGCAGCATGATGCAAACGTCATCCGCGATGGGCGGAAACATCTTTGAATGGGGAGTGATTAATGAATCAAACGACGATATCTGCGCCTGCCGGGGGCATCGAGCGGTTGCCGCTGGGCGGCCTGCTGGCGTTGGCGATGGCCGCTTTCATCACGCTGCTGACCGAGATCATGCCGGCGGGCGTGCTGTCTTCGATCGCGGGCGATTTGAGCGTGTCTGAAAGCCTGGCGGGGCAGTTCATCACCGCCTATGCGGTGGGCGCGTTGGTCGCCGCCATTCCGCTCACCGCATTGACGCAGGGCATGCGGCGGCGCCCCTTGCTCTTGAGTGCGATCGGCGGTTTTGCCATCGTCAACCTCGTCACGGCGCTGTCGCATGATTACCACGTCTCATTGGCGACGCGTTTCTTCGCCGGCGTTTTCGGCGGCATCGTTTGGTCCTTGCTGGCCGGTTACGCCGTGCGCATGTCGCCGGCCCATCTTGGCGGCCGCGCTATTGCGATCTCCGGCGCCGGCGCCACCCTGGCGCTGGTGCTCGGCGTACCGCTCGGCACGTTGCTTGGCCGAGCCATCGGCTGGCAGGGCGCCTTTGGCCTGATGACGTTGATGGCGGTGATGCTCGTGGTGTGGATCATCGCCATCGTGCCGGATTTCCCCGGCCAGGCTAAGGCGCATCGCCCGTCTCTGAGCGGCGTATTCTTGCAATGCGGGATCCGCGCCGTGCTGTTCGTGGTGTTCACCTTCATCGTTGCCCACAACATTCTGTATATCTACCTGGAGCCTTTCCTCACGCCGTCGGGGTTATCCGAGCGGGTCGATATCGTGCTGTTTATCTTCGGGCTGGGCGCGATTGCCGGATTGGGCGTCGCCGGGATGCTGGTCGATCGACGAGTCCAATCTCTTACGGTAATGAGCATCGTCACCTTTGCCCTCGCCGCCGTGCTGCTGGGGAGTGGGGGACGGATAGCCCCGATGGTTTATCTCGCGGTCGCATTGTGGGGCGTGGCTTTCGGCGGTTTCGCCACCCTCACTCAGACGGCATTGTCACGCCTTTCCGGCCGCGCGGCCGATATGGCGCAGTCCATGTATACGACGGGCTGGAATACCGCCGTGGCCGCCGGTGGCGCGATCGGCGGCATGCTGCTCGACAAGGGCGGAGCGGCCTCTTTCGCCTGGGCCATTATCGGGCTCCTCATCCTGTCTTTAACCGGCACGCTGTTTGCCATGAATCGGGCGCTGGCCTCTCAGCGATGAGGCGATTGGCGTGCGGCGCGCGCCAAATCCTCCAGCAGCGCGTTCAACGCCTCGTCGGGCTGAACGGGGCGCCTGACCAGGCTGAGCGTGGCGCGGTAAGAGAGCGCCGCGCCGCCCAACTGCCGCAGCAATCCCTGTTCCACCCAGCGCGCCGCGTAGTGGGTGGGCAGATAGCCGAGACAGGTGCCGCTCAGCACCAGATGGGCGACGCTTTCCATATGATGGGCCACCGCCGCCAAGTGAGGCGGTGCGATCGGGCACAGCTGCTGCGCCAGCAGGTAGCCGCGCTTGACCCAGCGCGCGTTTTCAATCTGTTCGCGATCGGGGGCTTCCACCGCGAACAGCGGGTGATCCGCGCTGCAGTAAATCGCCTGCGTTTCCTCCAGCCACGGCTGATAACACAACGCCTCCAACTGTTGGCCAAAGTAGCCGATGCCCAGATCGAGCTGCCGGTGCAGCAGCCCTTGCTCAATCTCGTTCGGCGAACAGATGCGGCACTGCAATTGCACGTCCTGATGTCGACGTTGGAAGTGCTGGATGGCCTGGCTGAACGGATTGCCCGGCAGCGAAACCAGGTTATCCACCAGACCTATCTGCAGATCGCCGGTCAGCAAGCCGTTCAGCGACTGACTGACTCGGGTGAAGTCGCGGGCGGCGTTGAACAGCGAGCGGCAGGCGATCAGCATGCGTTCGCCCTTGGGCGTCAGTCGGAAGCCGGAGCGGCCGCGTTGGCACAGGCGAAAACCCAGCCGGGTTTCCAGCGAGGCCAGGTGGGTGCTGATGGTGGATTGGTTCATCAGCAGGGTTTCCTGTGCGGCGCTGACGCCCTGGGCTTCCGCCACCGCGACGAACACCCGCAGCAGTTTCAGATCGATATCGCTTAGGTTGGTGAGCATTCCCCCTCCGCAGAACGTCGGCCGGTTAACCCATTTTTAACATCAAAGAAATAGGGGCGACGCTAAAGATATGGCCTTCCTTATGGCATGAAGTGGAAATAAAAATCAATACTTCAATAAGTTAGTTGCATCGCGTTTTTCGATGTTTACATGCAAAAGCGGGAATGGTAGCCGGGGTGGCCAACGGGGTAGTCTGCGAATGTTGCTCAAATGTTTCAATTCATCGCAGATAAAGACAAGGAAACGCCATGCTGAACCAACCCCAAAGCGGTAACGACATGCCGCGCTTTGCCGGTATTCCCACCATGATGCGCCTGCCCGCCGCCGATCAGGCGCACGGTCTGGATGCTGCCTTTGTCGGCATTCCGCTGGATATCGGCACCTCCAACCGCAGCGGCACCCGCTATGGCCCGCGCCAGATCCGTCAGGAGTCGGTGATGATCCGCCCTTACAACATGGGCACCGGCTCCGCCCCGTTCGAACGGCTGCAGGTGGCCGATCTGGGGGATGTCGCCATCAACCCTTACAGCCTGGCGGACAGCGTGCAGCGTATCGAGGCGGCTTACCACGAGATCCTGGCGCACGGTTGCATGCCGTTGACGCTCGGCGGCGACCACACCCTGACGTTGCCGGTGCTGCGCGCCGTCGCCCGTCGGCATGGTCCGGTCGGGCTGATCCACGTCGATGCGCATTCCGACACCAACGAGGAGATGTTCGGCGAACAGCTGGCGCACGGCACCACCTTCCGCCGCGCGTTCGAGGAGGGGCTGCTGGCGCCGGAAAAGGTGGTGCAGATTGGCCTGCGCGGCAGCGGCTATGCGGCGGACGATTTTGACTGGTCGCGCCGCCAGGGCTTCCGCGTGGTGCCGGCCGAGGCCTGCTGGCACCGGTCGCTGACGCCGCTGATGGCGGAGATCCGCGAACAGATGGGCGATGCGCCGGTTTACCTCAGCTTCGATATCGACGGACTGGATCCGGCCTTCGCACCGGGCACCGGCACGCCGGAAGTCGGCGGGCTGTCGGTCTGGCAGGGGCTGGAGATCGTGCGCGGCTGCCGTGGGCTGAACCTGGTGGGCGGCGACGTGGTGGAGGTGTCGCCACCTTACGATCGCTCCGGCAACACGGCGCTGCTGGCCGCCAACCTGCTGTTTGAAATGTTGTGCGTGCTGCCGGCCCGCTGAGGCCGGTGCGCTGACCCTACCGGCGGAGCGGTTGCGTCGGGGCCCCTGATAACAATAACAACGGAGTGGAGGTACCCATGAATCTCGATCTGCTGGTCGTGGTGTTTTACTTTCTGGTGATAGGCGCGGTGGGGTGGATGGGCATTCGCCGCGCCAATTCCAAAGAGGCGTATCTGGTCGCCGGGCGCAACCTGGGGCCGGGGCTGTATCTGGGCACGCTGTCGGCGGTGGTGCTCGGCGGCGCGTCAACCATCGGCAGCGTCAAGCTCGGCTACACCTACGGCATCTCCGGCGCCTGGCTGTGCGGCGCGCTCGGGTTGGGCATCGTGGTGCTGAGCCTAGTACTGGCCAAGCCGCTGCTCAAGCTGAAGCTGTATACCGTCAGCCAGGTGCTGTCGCGACGCTATCACCCGGCGGCGCGGGTCACCAGCGGCGCGATCATGCTGGCGTATGACCTGATGGTGGCGGTGACCTCGATCATCGCCATCGGCAGCGTGATGCAGGTGATGTTCGGCCTGTCGTTCAGTGCGTCTATCCTGCTCGGCGGCGGGCTGGTGGTGCTGTATTCGACGCTGGGGGGCATGTGGTCGCTGACGCTGACCGACATCATTCAGTTCATCATCATGACCGTCGGCATGATGCTGGTGCTGATGCCGATGAGTATCGTCAAGGCCGGCGGCTGGGAAGCCTTCACCAGCCAGCTGCCCGCTGGTTACTACCAGCTGTCGTCGATCGGATTGGACACCATTCTGGTGTTCTTCCTGATCTACTTCTTCGGCATTCTGATCGGCCAGGACATCTGGCAGCGGGTGTTTACCGCCCGCAGCGCCAACGTGGCGCGCTTCGCCGGGCTGGGGGCGGGCGTCTATTGCGTGCTGTACGGCGTGACCGGCGCGCTGATCGGCATGGCCGGCAAGATCGTGCTGCCGTCGCTCAGCAACACCGACGGCGCCTTTGCCGCTATCGCGCAGGCGGTGTTGCCGGTCGGCGTCAGCGGGCTGGTGGCCGCCGCGGCGTTGGCGGCGCTGATGTCCACTGCCAGCGCCTGCCTGCTGGCCTCTTCCACCATCGCGCTGGAGGACGTATTGCCGGCCATCCGGCGGAAACCTTCCGGCGGGTTGGCCGCCGGGCGCTTCACCACGCTTTTCATGGGCGTGGTCATGCTGGGGCTGGCGTTCGTGGTGCGGGACGTGCTGGCGGCGCTGACGCTGGCTTACAACCTGCTGGTGGGCGGCATGCTGATCCCGCTGGTGGGGGCGATCTTCTGGCCGCGCGCCACCAGCGCCGGCGCGATTGCCAGCATGCTGACCGGCAGCCTGTGCGTGGTGGGGCTGATGGCCTGGCACGGCATCGACGCCAACAGCCCAATCTACGGCGGCCTGCTGGGCGGCGGCGTCGCCTTCGTGTTGGGCAGCCTGTTGAGCCGCCCGACGCCGCAGCTGCAGCCGCAAACCGAACGTTGAGACGACGAGGCTAATGACCGCGACGAGGTGGAACATGAACAATCGCAATGTGGCGTCACGCCCAAAAATTGAAGTGCGCTCGATAGACTATGTGCCCCGTCACGAGCGGCATGGCAAGGTTTGGCATCAGGCGCCGTTTTGGTTCACCGGCAATTTCGTTTTGACGACGATGGTGGTCGGTTTCACCGGCCCGGCGTTGGGATTGGGCGCGCTTTATTCGATGCTGGCCATTGCCGTCGGCGTAGGGTTCGGCACGTTCTTCATGGCGTGTCATGCTAATCAGGGGCCGCGCATGGGACTGCCGCAGATGATCCAGTCGCGGGCCCAATTCGGCCTGCGTGGCGCCATCGTTCCCTTTACCGCCGTGGTGTTTGTTTACATCGGTTTCAACGTGTTCAACGTTATTCTCGCGACCGATGCGATCAACACGGTGTTGCCGGGCCACCGTCTGCCTTGGTATGCGTTGCTGATTGCGGTGGCCGTGCTGTTGGCGATCGTCGGCCACGACATGCTGCATGCGGTGCAGCGCTGGCTGACCTATGTGATGATGGCAGTGTTCGGCGTGCTGACGGTCGGCGCCGTGTTGTCGTTGCGGATGGATGCCGCCGCCGGCGCCGGGCATTTCTCGTGGGCGGCCTTTTTGATTCAGCTGTCGGCCGCCGCCGGCTACCAGATCAGCTACGCGGTGTATGTTTCCGACTACTCGCGTTATTTACCGCATGAAACGCCGTCTGCCAACGTGATCTTTTGGACTTACCTGGGGGCGGCCGGATCGGCGCTTTGGCTGATGTCGCTGGGCGCATTTCTGGCTTCAGCCATACCGGTCCCCGATGCGATCGGCAGCGTACAGGCGGTGGGTAATGCCGTTTATCCGGGGTTTGGCACGCTGGCCGTGCTGATCGCCGTACCCTCGCTGGTCGGCATCATGGCGGTCAACTGTTATGGCGCAATGCTGACCAGCCTCAGCGCGATTGACGCGTTTTGCAAAGTGACGCCGACGTTGAGATTACGCATGATCGGCATTGGCGTCGTCGCCCTGACGGTGTTTGCGGTGGCGATGGCCATCCCGGCGAGCTACCTCGCCAGCTTCAATACCTTCGTGCTGCTGATGCTGTATTTCCTGGTGCCCTGGACGGCGGTGAATCTGATGGACTTTTACGTGGTGCGCGGCGGGCATTACGCGATCGGTGAAATCTTCAACCCGGCGGGGATCTACGGCCGCTGGGGGCGCCCTGGCCTGACGGCTTATGCGATCGGCCTGCTGGCGATGGTGCCGTTCATGACGTTGGGCTTTTACACCGGCCCCTTTGCTGTTTTACTGGGCGGCGCGGATATCGCTTTTCTGATCGGCCTGCTGGTGGCCGGGAGCGTTTATATCGTAATGTGCCGAAAGCTCGATCTCGAAGCCGAACGGCGGGTGGCGTTGCGCTGCGAGGGTTTATTGGAAGGAGAACGGGAGTGAAGGAAAAAATCAGCGTCGCATGCTGCCAGTTAGCGTTGCGGGTCGGGGAAGCGGAACACAATCGGGCGCTGTCCGCCCAGGCTATCCGCCGGGCGGCGCAGCGCGGCGCCAACGTCATCGTGTTGCCGGAGTTGGTGAACAGCGGCTACGTGCTGCGTGATAAGGCAGAGGCGCGCGCGTTGGCCGAGGCCGAAGACGGGCCTAGCCTCAGCCTGTGGCGGGGCCTGGCGCGCGAGTTGGATGTGGCGATCGTCGCCGGTTTTTGCGAACGCCTGCCTGATGGCGAGGTGGCCAACAGCGCGGCATTGATCGATGCGCAGGGGGTGAGGGCGATTTATCGCAAAGCGCACCTGTGGCATGAAGAGAGCACCATTTTTACCGCCGGCGATCGGCCGCCGCCGGTCATCGAGACCCGCTTCGGCCGCTTGGCGGTGATGATCTGTTACGATCTCGAATTCCCAGAGTGGGTGCGGCTGCCGGCGCTGGCCGGCGCTCAGCTGCTGTGCGCGCCGGTCAACTGGCCGCTGGCGCCGCGCCCGCAGGGTGAACGGCCGGCGGAGATGGTGAAGGCGCAGGCCAACGCCGCCGTCAATCGGCTGTTCATCGCGGTGTGCGATCGCTGCGAAACGGAGCGCGGCGTTGCGTGGATCGGCGGATCGGTGATTGTCGACGCCGATGGTTATCCGTTGACGCAGAGCCTGGAGGGCGAAGGCATGGTGCTGGCATCGATGGATATCGGCGCAGCCGATGACAAGCACATCGGCCGCCACAATCACGTGCATCGCGATCGACGGCCGATGCTGTACTGAAGCAACGGGGCGGCCGGTGGATCCGGCTGCCTCGCAGAGCGTCTTTGCCGGCGGGAAAAGCCGCCGTTTTGGCGCTACAGCCAGCCCGATTTCTTCAGCTTCTGATACAGGAAAATGCAGCCGACGGCGGTCACTCCCAGCGTGGCGTGATAGGCCCACGGGAACTTCAGCTCCGGCATGTCGGCGAAGTTCATGCCGTACAGGCTGAAGATCACCGTCGGGATGGCCAAAATCGCGCCCCAGCCCGCCAGCCGTTTCACCACTTCGTTTTGTTTGACCGTCACCAGCGCCAGGTTGACGTGCATGGCATTGGTCAGCATTTCGCGCATGTCGTCGATGTTGCTGACCACTTGATGCGCGTGATCCTGCACGTCGCGCACGTAGGCGCGCAGCTCTTTCGGAATCACCTCTTCGTGCAGGCGGATCAGCTGGTTGCAGATTTCATCCATCGGCAGCGCGGCGTTGCGCAGCGCCAACAGGTGGCGGCGCAGGGTATAGACGTTCTCGATCGCCGCCTGATCGAAGTCCGACTGGAACATGTTGGCTTCGATGTTCTCGATGGTGCTCTCGAAGCGCGTCACCACGCTGCGGTAGTTGTCCACCACGAAGTCCAACACCGAATAGAGGGCGAAGCCCGGCCCGCGGCACATCTGCTTGTGGTTCTCTTCCGCCTTGGCGCGGATCGGCGCGTAGCTGGGCGAGGCGCCGTGGCGCACCGTCACCAGAAAGTTTTTGCCGACGAAGAAGTGGGTTTCGCCGTATTCGATTTCGTCGTGTTCGCCCCACTGCGCGGTTTTCACCACGATGAACAGCGAGTCGCCGTAGGTTTCCAGCTTCGGCCGCTGATGTGCGCACAGCGCGTCTTCGATCGCCAGATCGTGCAGGCCAAACTCCTCCTGCACCTTGCGCATAAACGCCGGCTCCGGCTGCCGCAGCCCCAGCCAGACGAAGGTGTCCGGCTGTTTGACCTCCTCGCTGATATCGTCGATGGTCACTTCGCCCAGCCGTTGTCCGGCTTTGTACGCCACACAGTTCACCACCATGCTTTTGCTGTCCATCCGTCCATCCATTAATCAGTCAGGGTTTTGGTGAGAAAATAACACTCATGTTCCACCGGATAATCTTTCAGCGTCATTTGCAGCTGATAGCCGAGTTTTTCGTAGAACGGCCGCGCCTGGAAGCTGAAGGTGTCCAGGCGAGCGTAGCGGCAGCCGCGCGCCTGCGCCTCGCGTTCGGCGGCGCGCATCAGCCGGCCGCCGAGGCCGCTGCCGCGCTGGGAGTCGGCCACCCACAGCCACTCGACGCTCAGCCAGTTGCCCCAGGTTTCGGCGGTCAGCCCGCCGATCACCGTGCCGGCCTCGTCGCGCGCATAGACGCTGAGCGGCTTGCGGTGACGGGCGTCGATATGGGGCAGGTTGTAAGCGCGCAGGCCTTGCCTGATCGCATCGAGGGTGTGTTCGTCAATCGCGTCGGTAACGGTAATGTCCATGATTCCTCCTGGGTGATGCGTTAACTTAAGCACACTACGGCCAAAAGGCAACCTATTGAAATGTAATGCAAACGACCACATCCGCTGAGTGGGCTACACTAAACGGGTCATTTCACCCCAGGAGGACGCCATGCCCCGATTGACTTTGCTGGCCGGTTTGCTGCTGTGCAGCGGCCTGCTGCACGCTGCGCCGACGGTCAGCCAACTGCAGGACGGCCTGGAACACCCGTGGTCGCTGGCCTTCTTGCCGGCGGAACAAGGCCTGCTTATCACCGAACGGCCCGGCCGGCTGCGGCTGTGGCAGCAGGGCAAAGGCCTGTCGCCGCCGATCGCCGGCGTGCCGCAGGTTTACGCCGAGGGGCAGGGCGGCCTGCTGGAGGTGTTGCCGGCCCCCGACTTCGCCGCCAGCCGCCGGGTGTACCTCAGCTTCGCCGAACCGGGCGAGGGCGGCAAAGCCGGCACGGCGGTCGGCTACGGCCGTTTGAGCGACGACGGCGCGCGGCTGGAAAATTTCAAGGTGATCTTCCGCCAACTGCCCAAGCTGTCGGTCGGCAATCACTTCGGCGGCAAGCTGGCGTTCGACAGGCAGGGCTACCTGTTTATTGCGCTGGGCGAAAACAACCAGCGGCCGACGGCGCAGGAGACTGGCAAGCTGCAGGGCAAGCTGGTGCGGCTGACCGCCGAGGGCGCGGTACCGCCGGACAATCCCTGGGTCGGCCAGGCCGGCAAACGGCCGGAGGTCTGGTCTTACGGCCACCGCAATCCGCAAGGGCTGGCGTTGAACCCGTGGAGCGGCGCGATCTGGGAACATGAGCACGGCCCGCGCGGCGGCGATGAGCTCAACATCCCGCTGCCGGGTAAAAACTACGGCTGGCCGCTGGCCACCTACGGCATCAACTATTCCGGCCAGCCGATCCCGGAGGCCAAAGGAGAACGGGTGCCCGGCACCGAACAGCCGCTGCACTATTGGCGGGTTTCGCCCGGCCTCAGCGGCATGGCATTTTATGACGGGCAGCGCTTCCCCGCCTGGCGGCACTCGCTGTTCATCGGCGCACTGGCGCAAAAGGAATTGATTCGTCTGACGCTGGAAGGTGACAAGGTGGTGGCGGAAGAGCGGCTGCTGGGCGATCGCGGCGAACGCATCCGCGAGGTGCGCAGCGGGCCGGACGGCTACCTGTATCTGCTGACGGACGAACGGGACGGCAAGCTGCTGAAGGTCGGGGCGTCGTAACGCCCCGCACGCATCAGGTGAGTTCGCTCATCACGCCGCGCTGATAGGCCGGGCGATCGCGCAGCTGCTGATACCAGCGTTCCATATTCGGCCGCGAGCGGCGGGCGATCGGCATCTCGAACCAGCCGTAGGCGAAGCTGCCGAGCGGAATATCGCCGAAGCCGAATGCGTCGCCGGAGAGGTAAGGCTGGTGCGCCAGCGTCTGTTCAATGACGTCGAAGTGTTTTTCCAGCGTGGCGATCGCCGCTTCGATTTTCGCCATGTCGCGCAGCTCCGGCGCGGTGCGGATCAGGCCCCAAAAGACGATGGTGAAGGCCGGAACGATGGTCGAGGTGGTCCAGTCCATCCATTTCTCGGCGGCGGCGCGCGCCTGCAGATCTTGCGGATAGAACGTCGCGTCGCCGAATTTCGCCGCCAGGTAGCGCACGATGGTGTTGGACTCCCACAGCACGAAGTCATCGTCCTGCAGCAACGGCACCAGGCCGTTCGGGTTCAGCGCGCGGTAACTCTCTTCGTTGACCTTGCCGAACGCGCCGCCGGCGTTGATGTGGGTATAGCTCAGCCCCAGTTCGGCGGCGCACCACAGCACCTTCCTGACGTTGTTCGAATTCTCACGACCCCAAATGGTCAGCATGGGATAACTCCGTTAGCGGATTAAAGACCCTTAATACCTACGCCACAATGCGCTTTTTGTCACACCGCAGGGCATTTTTTGTCTGCCGATCAACGCTCCCAGCGGCACACTTCCCAGCCGTGCTCCGCCGCCAGCGCGCTCAGTTCGCTGTCTGGGTTGATCACCGTGGCGCTGTCGACGAATTGCAGCATCGCCTTATCGTTGAGAGAGTCGCTGTAGCCATGGCTGTGCTCGAACTTCAGGTGTGGATGCTGCGTCAGCCAGTGCTGCAGGCGGATCACCTTGCCCTGTTGGTAGGTCATGGTGCCGTAGGTGTTGCCGGTGAAGCGGCCGTCGCTGATTTCCACGCCGATCGCCAGCGCATCGTCGGCGCCGAGCTGTTCGGCGATCGGCGCCACCAGGTGTTCGCCGGTGGCGGAGATCACCAGGATGCAGTCGCCGCGCTCGCGGTGCCACTGCAGGCGCTCACGGGCGGCGGGATAGACGCGCGGCAGGATATCGCGGCGAATGTAGCGTTGCACCCAGCCGGCCACGGTTTGCACGCTCAGGCCGGTCAGCGGTGCCAGCGTGGCCTGCATGTAGTCCTCCATCGACAGCTTGCCCTGATAATAGAGCTGCATCAGCTGCTGCTCCTGCAGTTCCAGCTCCGCCGGCGCGAAGCCCTGGCCGACCAGCCAGCGGATCCACAGGCTGGCGCTGTCATCGTCAATCAGGGTTTCATCCAGGTCGAATAAGGCTAAATCCATCAGTATTTCTCCGGCAGGCAGGGTATGAGGTCGTTTACAGGATAGCGGATAGCGCCCATCGCCAGCCAGCGGCGTCGGCGAAATTGCGCAGAGCATAAGAAACATTGATGACGGTTTTGCGACAGTTTGTTGAACGTTTGCATAACTTAGAACGCAACAATATTGGCCGCCCCGGGGAGCGCGGTGATAACTATGAGGCAAACGCAGCTACCCGCTGGAGAGAGACAATGTTGATTATTCGCCTGTATGGCAGCCCGATCGTGATCGGGGAACAAGAGGAACCGCATGATGACGCACCTGACGACGCTGAAGACGCTGCCGCTGCTGGATCTTTCGCAGCTTGACGGCGATGCGCGCCGGCGGCGCGTCTTTCTCGACGATCTGCGCGCGGCGGCCCGCGACGTCGGCTTTTTCTATCTGCGCGGCCACGGCGTGGACGGCGCGTTGAATGCGCGGCTGCAGCACGCCGCGCGGCAATTTTTCGCGCTGTCGGAAGCCGACAAATTGGCGGTGCAGATGGTGCATTCGCCGCACTTTCGCGGTTACAACCGGGCGGCGGCGGAGCTGACGCGCGGGCAGCCGGACTGGCGCGAGCAGTTCGATATCGGCGCCGAACGCCCGGCGCTGACGTTGTCTGACGACACGCCGCGCTGGGCGCGCCTGCAGGGGCCAAACCAGTGGCCGGCGGCGCTGCCGACGCTGAAACCGCTGCTGCTGCAGTGGCAACAGGCGATGACCGCCATGTCGCTGCGGCTGCTGCGCACTTTCGCTTTGGCGCTGTCGCTGCCGGAGCAGGCTTTCGATCGCTTGTACGGCGAGAAGCCCAACGAGCACATCAAACTGATCCGCTATCCGGGGCGGGAGGCTACCGACAGTGCACAGGGCGTCGGTGCGCACAAGGACTCCGGCTTTCTCAGCTTCCTGCTGCAGGACGCGCAAAAAGGGCTGCAGGTGGAGGTAAGCGAAGGGCAATGGATAGACGCGCAGCCGCGTGAAGACACCTTCGTGGTGAACATCGGCGAGCTGCTGGAGCTGGCGACCAACGGCTATCTGCGCGCCACGGTGCATCGGGTGGAAACGCCGCCGGCGGGGTACGACAGGCTGTCGATCGCCTTCTTCCTCGGCGCGCGCTTGGACGCGGTGGTGCCGTTGTATCAACTGCCGCCGCCGCTGGCGGCGCAGGCGCCCGGCCCGGCCAGCGATCCGCTCAACCCGCTGCTGCGCGACGTGGGGTATAACTACCTGAAAGGCCGCATCCGTTCCCACCCCGATGTGGCACAGCGCTTTTATCGGGACGTCATCGGCGTCTGAACACCAGGCACAAAAAAGCCCGGCACGCCGGCCGGGCTGATGGCGATTGATTCGGCGATTATTCCGCCAGCGCCTGCTGCAGATCGGCGATCAGATCTTCCACATCCTCAATCCCCACCGACAGGCGCACCAGCTGCGGTGTGATGCCGGTTGCCAGGCGCTGTTCCAGCGGAATGGAGGCGTGCGTCATGCTGAACGGTTGGCTGATCAGGCTTTCCACGCCGCCCAGGCTTTCCGCCAGGGTGAACAGGTGCGAGCGCTGGATGACCCGGCGCGCATAGGCGTCGTCGCCTTTCAGCCGCACCGAGATCATGCCGCCGAAGCGCGTCATCTGGCGCGCCGCCAGTTCATGCTGCGGGTGGCTCGGCAGGCCGGGATAATAGACGTTTTCCACCTGCGGCTGGCTCTCCAGCCACTGGGCGATGCGCAGCGCGCTGTCGCTGTGGCGCTGCATGCGCAGGGCCAGGGTGCGAATGCCGCGCAGCGTCAGGAAGCTGCTGAACGGATCGAGAATGCCGCCGACCGCGTTTTGCAGGAAACCGAGCTGCTCCGCCAGCGCCGGGTTATCCCCCACCGCAGCGACGCCGGCCACCACGTCGGAGTGACCGTTGAGGTATTTGGTGGCGGAGTGCACCACCACGTCAAAGCCCAGATCCAGCGGACGCTGCAGATACGGCGAAGCGAAGGTATTGTCCGCCACGCTGATAAGCTGATGCTTTTTGGCGATCGCGGCGATGGCGCTCAGATCCGCCAGTTTCAGCAATGGGTTGGTCGGGGTTTCCACCCAGATCATTTTGGTATCCGGCTCGATCGCCTGTTCCAGCCCGGCGAGATCCGCCGGTGACACGTAGGTGACGCGCAGGCCGGCGGTGCGGCTGCGCACCTTTTCCAGCAGGCGATAGGTGCCGCCGTACAGGTCGTCTACCGCGATCAGGTGGCTGTCTTTATCGAGCAGCTCCAGCACCGTGGAGCAGGCCGCCAGACCGGAGGCGAAGGCGTAGCCGCGGCTGCCACCTTCCAGTTCGGCGATGGCGCTTTCCAGCGCGGTGCGCGTCGGGTTGGCGCTGCGGGAGTATTCGTAGCCGGTATGCTCGCCCGGTGCCGGTTGGGCGTAGGTGGAGGTGGCGTAAATCGCCGGCATCACTGCGCCGGTCGCGTCCGGGGTGTAACCGGCGTGAACGGTCAACGTATCAAACTTGGCCATAATGGGTCCTTATTAACGTAATTTTTGGCGCCAGGCGTTAAGTACGTCTGTGCGGGTAATCAGGCCGAGGAAGCGCTCGCCGTCGAGCACTACCGCGACGTGGCCATGGTTGAAGGTGGCCTGTAATTCGTCGTAGCCGGCTTCTTTTTGCAGCGTATGGACTTGCTTGGTCATCGCGCTGCCGGCCGGCAGGCTGAAGTGGGCGGCGTCGGCCTGGACGGCGTTCAGCAGATCCCACTCATCGATCAAACCGACCACCCGATCGCCTTCCAGCACCGGCAGCTGCGAGATGTCGTACAGCCGCATGCGGGCGTGCACGATCGCCAGCGTGTCATCCGGCGCGGCAGAAACGGCCGCACCTTCGTCGTGGCGGTAGGCGATCAGATCGCGCAGATCGCCGTGCTGCGGCTTGCTCAGCAGGCCCTGTTCCAGCATCCAGTGGTCGTTATACATTTTAGACAGGTATTTGTTGCCGCTGTCGCAGACGAAGGTCACCACTCGCTTGGGTTCGGTCTGTGCGCGGCAGTAACGCAATGCGGCGGCCAGCAGGGTGCCGGTGGACGATCCCGCCAGCACGCCTTCCTTGCGCAGTAGATCGCGCGCGGTAGTGAAGGCCTCCGCGTCGCCGATGCGGTAAGCGTTGCGGACCTGGTCAAAGTCGCTGAGCGGCGGGACAAAGTCTTCGCCGATGCCCTCGACTAACCAACTGCCCGCTTCGCCGATGTGACCGTTGTCGAGATAGTCCGCCAGAATAGAACCGGCAGGGTCGGCCAGCACAAATTCCGTCTGCGGCGAAACGTCGGCGAAATAGCGGCTCAGCCCGCCCAGCGTGCCGCCGGAGCCGACGCCGACCACGATAGCGTCCACGTCGTGCTCCATCTGCCGCCACAGTTCGGGCGCGGTAGTGGTGGTATGGGCCGCCGGATTGGCCGGGTTGTTGAACTGATCGATATAAAAGGCGCCGGGGATCTCCCCGGCGAGGCGTTTGGCGTAATCCTGATAGTAAGCCGGATGCCCCTTGCCGACGTCCGAGCGGGTCAACAGCACTTCCACGCCCAGCGCGCGCAGGTGGAAGATCTTCTCGCGGCTCATCTTGTCCGGCACCACCAGCAGCAGCTTATAGCCTTTCAGCGCCGCCACCAGCGCCAATCCCAGGCCGGTATTGCCGGCGGTGGCTTCGATGATGGTGCCGCCCGGCTGCAGCTTGCCGTCGCGCTCGGCCTGTTCGATCATCGACAGCGCCACGCGGTCTTTGATCGAACCGCCGGGGTTTTGGTTCTCCAGCTTGACGAACAGCCGGCACGGGCCGGTATCGAACTGGGTCAGTTCCAGCATCGGGGTATTGCCAATCATCTCGATGACGGAATGGGGGATCGCCATGACTCATCTCCAGGATTATTCGGTATAAAAGTCTTTGTATGGATGATAGCGCTGAGGATAAGCGCTTTAAAAAGAACAAATAACGGTTCTATATGCCATTATGGAATATATTAATCTTTTTTAGACGTATGGATGCGCAGATGTTTAGCAGTGCAGATGCTTGGCCGTGTGGCCGTGGATGGGTGCAAAAATGCGCGTCGCGATGTTTTTTTAAACGATCAGCAGGGGCCTGCGTACAGTTATGTAAAAATGCTGAAAATTCACGCTAAACCCTGCAAAAATAAGATAAATCACATAAACTCACAGCAAGGGCATTTTCGGTGCGTTGTGTTACCCGCTATGGGCGCCGCAGGGGGTTGCGGCCGGCATGCGCGCACCGGGCCACTCTCGCTGGTTGGCTTAAAACGTGAACATGTTTGAAAGTTAACGCTATTTCAATGGTTTGAATGGACACTCTGGCGACGTCATGATGAAAAAAAACTTATCCACTTCCCTGAAAAAACTGACCTTCAGCGTAGGCATCCTGTTGCTGGCCGCACCGGCCGTGCGCGCTGCCGAGCCGCCGGCGCCGCCGCAGGTAGACGCCAAGGCCTACATTCTGATGGATTACAACAGCGGCAAGGTGCTGACCGAAGGTAATTCCGATACGCGTCTCGATCCCGCCAGCCTGACCAAGATCATGTCCAGCTACGTGATCGGCCAAGCGATCAAGGCCGGCAAGATCAAGCCGGACGACCTGGTCACCGTCGGTAAAGATGCCTGGGCGCCCGGTAACCCGGCGCTGCGCGGTTCTTCACTGATGTTCATCAAGCCGGGCGATCAGGTGCCGGTGCTGGAGCTGAATAAAGGCATCGTGATCCAGTCGGGCAACGATGCCAGCATCGCGCTGGCGGATTACGTGGCGGGCAGCCAAGATTCGTTCGTCGGCCTGATGAACAACTACGCCAAATCTCTGGGGCTGCAGAATACCCACTTCCTGACGGTGCACGGTCTGGATGCGGAAGGGCAGTACAGCACCGCGCGCGACATGGCGCTGCTGAGCCAGGCGCTGATCCGCGACGTGCCGGACGAATACGCGCTGCATAAAGAGAAAGAGTTCACCTTTAACAAGATCCGCCAGATTAACCGTAACCGTCTGCTGTGGAGCAGCAACCTGAACGTCGACGGCATCAAGACCGGTTACACCAGCGGTGCAGGCCACAACCTGGTGGCGTCCGCCACCGACGGCCCGATGCGCCTGATCTCGGTGGTGCTGGGCGCGCCGAGCGATCGCGTGCGCTTCAGCGAAAGCGAAAAGCTGCTGACCTGGGGCTTCCGTTTCTATGAAACCGCGACGCCGATCAAGGCCGATAAGCCGTTCGTCACCCAGAAAGTGTGGTTCGGCGACGTCAGCGAAGTGCCGCTCGGCGTGGCGAAAGACGCCTCGGTCACCATTCCGAAAGGGCAGATGAAAAACCTGAAGGCCAGCTACAAGCTGACCCAACCGACGCTGGAAGCGCCGCTGGCGAAAAACCAGGTGGTCGGCACCATCGATTTCCAACTGGACGGCAAGACCATCGAGCAGCACCCGCTGGTGGTGATGCAAGAGGTGAAAGAGGGCAACTTCTTCAGCCGCATCTGGGATATGGTGATGATGAAGCTGAGCCAGTGGTTCGGCGGGATCTTCGGCTAAATACCCTGATGTGAGGCGCGCGCCCCGGGCGCAAGATTCTCGACCAAGCCGCAACGGAGACGTTGCGGCTTTTTTTTCGCAAGTTTCTGGGATGCGGGGTGTTTAAAAGTAGTCCACCAGCATGGTGGCGCCGCTGGTGAAATCGCCTTCCGCCAGGGTGACGGCGCTGTTTTTCACCGGTACTGCATCAAGCGTCGGCGGATTGGCGTAATCGATGTTCAGCGGCGTATTGATGGCAAAGGCCTTACCGTTGGCCAGCAGCTTGATGCCCAATCCATTGACGCTGCTGGTTAACACGCTGCCGTCGAAGGCCGCCGCGCCGCCCATGATCTTCATTTTCAGCTGGCGGCTGTTATCCAGAAACTCGCATTTGATGCTGTAATCGATGCGTTGCATATAGCGATTGCCGTCGATGCGCTTAATACCGACCTTGCCGAAGTCGATATCGATGGTGCGCCCGTCATTGATCACGCAAGGCGGAGGCGCCACCACGGTGGCGGTGATGTTGACCTTGGTGCCCTGGTCGGCGGCCTGGGCGGCGGCGCTAATCAGGCTCAGTGACCACAGCAGAGCGCAGCGCGTTTTTTTCGTCATGTTCATTCTGACTCCCGTTTCAAGGTGCGCTGAAGATCAGCGTGGCCGAGCCTGACAGCGGGCCGGTGGCGATGCTGGTGTAAGGCACATTGTTCTTCACCGGCACAAAGGTTACGGTGTCGTTGCCCAGTCCGTTGACGATGCGCGTTCTGAAGGCATTGTTGGGCTTTACCACCGCCCCGTTGTACACCATGGCCACGCCGACGTTAGGGTTGCTGGTCTTGATAAAATCGCTGGAGAAGCCGCTGGCGTCGCTGACCATACGGATCAGAATATCCTGCGTCGCGCTCTGGTCGTCGCATTGGTAGCTGAGCGCTTTATCCTGTTTTATCTGGGCATCGCTGGCGCTCTGAGTCAGAAAGTCCTGACGGATCTGGCCGAAGTCGACGTTAATCTGCTGGCCGTTGTTGATGGTGCAACTGGTGGTGACGAAGTAAGCGTCATTGTCGGCGATCAGGCGCCAGCGATAAACGCCGCACTGTGGGCAACCCGGCTGATCGTTAGTCTGAATAAAGTTGATTTGACCGATGACGTCGCCCTTGTTCACCTTGATGTCCGGCGTTGGGAAACGGTTCAACACGATATAGACCCGGATGGCGACCGACTGAGTTTGCAGGTTGGTCAGGCTGAGTACGCTGATGCCTGATGGCACCGGAGAGTTGTAATCGCTGCCGTTGATGGTGGTACCGCTGCCGATGGTGCCAAAAATCGCACTGTTCATCGACAGCGCCGGGCTGTCGGTTTTGAGATAGTCATACCAGCTCGCGACGTCGTTTTTACAGGTGACCTGGCTGACGTTGACGATTTCGTTTTTGCCATAAGAAAGCTGTGGCCCGATGCGTACCCGGACGTCAACCGGCGTGGCCGAGCCCCCGGGTGGAATCAGTCCGCCATCGGACGTGCGGCAGGTAAATGCGTTGGCATTGCCAAGCAGCATGAAGAAAGATAATGCCAGGCAGCAACGTAAAAATAGCAGGGCTGTTTTTCTCACGATAATATCCCAATATATATAAATAGTGTGCGGCATTACTCCGCAATGAAATATCGCCAATCAGGCCGGTTGGCCATATTTATTCCGTTAAAGGGGAGTGAGGGCATCTCTGTTGGGGATGCCGTCGTTATCACCGTTCAGCAACGCGGTGGGATACCACCTCAACGAGTTGTTGATAGAGCCGTCCGTCACAATCACTTTTTGCCGAACGACAAGATCCAACAACAGCCGCCGAGCCCGGTAAACACCGACGTTGACAGCATTGGCCAGTTGCCGCGTCGATAGCCATTGCTGCTGCGGCGGCAGCCCGGCGACGGGGCACTTGCGGGGCGACTGCGCAAATAATGTTTGCAGCAGATCGTGCTGCAATTGCCGTATTTCCTTTTGTTTCGGAGATAACGCTTCCATAGCACTTCCTCTGTATTCCGATTGCCGTATTCCTAAGAAAAAACAAACTTTCGCTGCCTACCAACAACGAGGTAAAACGCGAACAAAGAAAAATCCTATCTATTTATCAGGATTGAAAAAAAAGGCGTTGCCCGCCCCGTTTTTACCTATAGCAAGGCAGGGGAGGCGTCACGCTGAAACCTAAAATTTTGGTTTATTATATTCACAAAGTGCCACTTTGCGATCTGATTACTTGGTAATCCCAGAAAAACAGGATATTGCTCTATAAAAGCATCTTTTACGATCTATGAGCCTAAAAATAACAGTAAATTAACTTCAATTAGGAAATAAATTGCGAATGTTCGCCTTGATCAAAAAAAGCCTTTTTTTGCTTGGAGGCATTTGCCAGAATATTCATCGCCGGACAAGAAGGGCGGATTAGAAAGTATTGGCCTCTGCTTGTTGTGATTTCGTTTATTTTTATATGACGAATTCATTAATGGGTGGGCCGCTGCGAACTTGCCGTGATCGACATGTTTATTGTCGGTGCCTTTGGGTTTTGGCAGTTAACCAACCAGCAAGATGCTAAAGAATCAGGGCTGCGCATATATAAGCGCGAGCGGGTTTCCTGTTGCTCTTTTTCTTGATTGGAATATGCATTTTTTCTTATAAGGAATATAGGTTCTATGAAACTTAACAAAATCATGATGGCTGCAGTGATTGCATTTGGCGCAAGTTCTTTTGCACAGGCAGCCGATCAGGGACACGGTAAGGTCACCTTCACGGGTTCTATTATTGATGCGCCATGCTCTATTGCGCCCGAGTCGATCGATCAGACCGTAGATCTGGGCCAGGTTTCCAACGTGGCGTTGAAAAACGGCGGCAAATCCAACCCGCGTCCGTTTGAAATCAAACTGGAGCAGTGTGATATCACCACGCTGAAAACCGTTAAAACCACCTTCAGCGGCGTAGCGTCGTCCACCGACAAGGATCTGTTGGGTATCGCGGGCACCGCCAGCGGCGCCGGCGTAGCCATCTCTTACAATGGTCAGCCGATCAAACTGGGTGAAGCGACTACCGCACAGACCCTGAACACCGGCAACAATACCCTGCATTTCGCCGCCTACCTGCAGGGCGAAGGCGCTTCCGCCGCCATCGTTCCGGGCGATTTCACTGCCGTAGCCGATTTCACCCTGGCTTATCAGTAAGTGAGTCCGAAGGCTTAATCAACCAGGCATGGGGTTCGCCGCATGCCTGGTGAATCTCCCTGTCAAAGGAATGTCGCGATGTTTTTACCAAGGAATCGAGCGGGTGCCGTTCTTTTGGCGTCGTTGGCGTTTGTGCCCGGCTATGCAACTTCCGCCGCGCAGGGGTGGGGCAAAGTCAACATGCACGGCGCCATTATCGACACCGCCTGCGCCATTGCCGCCGGCAGCCGCGATCAGACGATCGATATGGACACTATTCCTCTCGGGCAGATCATTCGTGACGGCCAGGGGATGACCAAACCTTTCAGTATCGAATTGGTCAATTGCATTTTGGAACGACCGGAAAACAAGCCTGACTGGAAATTCTTTCAGGTCACGTTTGATGGTTATGCGGAAGGCGCTCTGTTTGGCGTACAGGGCGATGCGCGCGGCGTTGCATTGGAGATAAAAGACAGCAGCGGCACGGCGGTTATTCCAGGGAAACCTTTACCGATGGAGGGAATAATACCGGGAAACCGAGTGCTGAATTATTCCATGACGTTGATGCCGAATCACCAGCCGTTGAAGGTGGGAGCGTATTTTTCCACAGTGCGTTTTAAGCTGGATTATTTTTGATTTTTTCTCGTACTGACGGTTAATTCGTTATTGAAAGGACTTTATTATGCTTTCACCGGCAGGGAAGTTATTTCGTCTTCAGGCCTTGGGGCTTTGCGTTGCCCTTTCTCTGGGAAATCCAATCGCGTTGGTCTATGCCGCCGACGTTATTCAATTCAATACCGACGTATTGGACATCAACGATCGTAAAAATATCGATCTGAGCCAATTCACGCGCAGCGGCTACATCATGCCGGGCGTTTATACCATGGTGGTGCACGTCAATAAGAACGATCTGCCGGAACAGCCGGTGACGTTTATGGCGCCCGAGAACGATCCTAAAGGCAGCGAAGCCTGTCTTTCGCCGGAATTGGTCAACCAACTGGGGCTGAAAGAAAAACTGTTAAGCACGCTGAACTGGACGCACGGCGGCCGTTGCCTTGACGCCTCCAGTCTGGCGGGGATGGAAGCCCGCGGCGATCTTGCCAGCTCCTCACTGTATCTCAACATTCCTCAGGCCTATCTGGAATACAGCTCGGAAAACTGGGACCCGCCTTCGCGCTGGGATGACGGTATTCCTGGGCTGCTGTTTGACTATAACGTCAACGCCCAAACGCAAAAGCATCAGAAAGGCGGCAGCAGTTACAGTCTGAGCGGCAACGGCACCGGCGGCGCCAACCTGGGCGCCTGGCGTCTGCGCGCCGACTGGCAGGCCAACCTCAACCATCAGACCGGTTCTTCTCAGCCTACCGATAAGCAGTTCGACTGGAGCCGCTATTACGCCTACCGGGCGATCCCGGCGCTGCGTTCGCGGCTGACGATGGGTGAGGATTACCTGAACTCCGACATTTTCGACAGCCTGCGCTTTACCGGCGTCAGTCTGCGATCCGACGACAGCATGTTGCCGCCCAATCTGCGCGGCTATGCGCCGGAAGTGACCGGCGTGGCGAAAACCAACGCCAAGGTGGTGGTCAGCCAGCAGGGGCGCGTGCTGTATGAAACGCAGGTAGCGGCGGGGCCGTTCCGCATTCAGGACATCAATGATGCGGTTTCCGGCGAGCTGGACGTGCGTGTCGAAGAGCAAGACGGTAGCGTGCAGGAGTTCAAGATGAACACCGCCAACATTCCTTATCTGACGCGGCCGGGTACGGTGCGTTACAAGCTGGCGACGGGCAAACCGTCAGAGTGGGGGCACCATCTGCGCGGGCCGATGTTCGGCACCGGCGAGTTCTCCTGGGGGATCAGCAACGGCTGGTCGCTGTACGGTGGGGGCATCGCCGGCGGCGATTACAACGCGCTGTCGCTGGGGATCGGGCGCGATCTGATGGCGCTGGGGGCGCTGTCGTTCGATGCCACGCAGTCGCGTGCGCGTTTGCCGCAGGATGGCACGCTGACCGGCGGTTCGTACCGGCTGAGCTATTCGAAGAACTTCGATGAATACGACAGCCAGGTCACCTTTGCCGGTTACCGCTTCTCCCAGGAAGATTTCATGAGCATGGGGGACTACCTGGATGCGCGTTACGAAGGGGGGCGCAGCGGCAAGAGCAAGGAGATGTACACCATCACCTTCAACAAGCAGTTCCGCGAGCTGGGGCTGAGCACCTATCTCAACTACAGCCACCAAACCTACTGGGATCGGGCGCCGAACGATCGTTACAACCTGATGGTATCGCGCTATTTCGACATCGGCGATTTCAAGAACGTCAGCGTGTCGCTGTCGGCCTATCGCAACCGTTACAACGAGCGCAACGACGACGGGATGTATCTGTCGCTGTCGCTGCCCTGGGGCAGTGCAGGCACGCTCAGTTACAACATGACGCTCGATCGCGAAGAGAACGCTCACCGGGTCGGGTACTACAACCGGGTCGATGAACACAACAACTATCAGATCAGCGCCGGCGCCGCACGCAGCGGAGCGACGGCCAGCGGTTATTACAGCCATCAGGGCGACATGGCGCAGATCAACGCCAACGCCAGCTACCAGGCCGGCCGCTACAGCGCCGTCGGCATCGGCGCGCAGGGCGGCCTGACGATGGCGGCGGAAGGGGCGGTGCTGCACCGCGTCAATACGCCGGGCGGTACGCGTTTGCTGCTCGATACCGAAGGCGTCGCCGGTGTGCCGGTGCGCGGCTACGGCAGTACGGTGCTGACCAACCGTTACGGCAAGGCGGTGGTGGCGGATGTAAACAGCTACTACCGCAACAAGGCCAGTATCGATCTCAACAGCCTGAGCGACAACGTCGAGGCGACGCGTTCCGTGGTGCAGGCCACGTTGACCGAGGGGGCCATCGGCTACCGCAAGTTTGAAGTGATTGCCGGCGAGAAGGCGATGGCGATCGTCAAGCTGGCGGACGGCAGCGAGCCGCCGTTTGGTGCCACGGTGCTGAATGCCCGCAAACAGGAGACCGGCATCATCAATGACGGCGGCAGCGTTTACCTGTCCGGCCTTAACCCCGGCGAGCGCATGAGCGTGCACTGGAACGGCGCGGCGCAGTGTGAAATCCAGTTGCCGTCGCCGCTGTCGGCCGAAATGTTGATGAACACGTTGCTGCTGCCTTGCCGTCCTCTTGCCGGCAGCAAGTCGGCGGCTGACGCCAACTGACATACACCCGGCGGAGCCCGCTCCGCTGCTAAACCGCCGGGGCGGGCTCGTCCGCTCCCGGCCGACTGGAACCGTGAAGACATGATGAATCTGACTATGACCAGAAAGACCGTTTTCCTTGTGGGCCCGCTCGCCGCCGCGTTGACGATCGGCGCGGTCAGCCTGCCCGCTCATGCGGCTATCGCGCTGGATCGCACGCGCGTGATTTTCGACGGCGACCTGAAAACGGTCAGTCTCAACATCAGCAACCAGAACAAACAGTTGCCGTATCTGGCGCAGGGATGGATCGAAGACGATCGCGGCAACAAGATTCAAAGTCCTTTCACCGTGCTGCCGCCGGTGCAGCGGGTGGAACCGGGCAAACCGAGCCAGGTGAAGATCCAGTCGCTGCCGGCCGCGCGTCAGCTGCCGCAGGACAGGGAGACGCTGTATTACTTCAACCTGCGCGAGATCCCGCCGCGCAGCAATAAGCCGAATACGCTGCAGATAGCGCTGCAGACGCGCATCAAAATGTTTTATCGCCCGGCGGCGCTCGCCCCGAAAAAGAACGCCGCGCCGTGGCAGGAGCAGCTGACGCTGACCCGGCAGGGTGATAAGTACGTGGTGAATAACCCGACCCCTTATTACGTGACGATCGTTGAGGCGAGCGCCGGCAAGGGCGGAAAAGGGGCGGCGGGCTTTGAACCGCTGATGGTGGCGCCGAAGGCCAGTGCCCCGCTGAACGTCTCTGCCGCGAGCCTCGGCAACGGTCCGTCGCTGGCATACATCAACGATTACGGTGGGCGGCCGCAGTTGAACTTCCGCTGCGCCGGCAATGCCTGCCAGGTCGTGCCGGTCGCCAAATGACGATCCGCGCGCAAGCAGGGAAGACAGAGTGAACACAGCGGAGTGAACGAATCATGCAACGAAAGATCCCCATGCTGTTGGGAAAGGCCTATGAACGTCATCAGCGACGCACTATCGGCCTGACGGTGTTGGCCGCGCTGATGGTACCGCTGACGGCAGGCACGATGCTGATGCTGATGCCGTCGGCCCGCGCGGTGGACAACTGGGACGTGGAGGGCGCGAACGGCACGCTCCACGTCTACGGTGCGTTGACGGAAAGCGCCTGCAGTCTGGAAATGACCACCGCTCGTCAGGAGGTTTGGCTGGGGGAGACCGGAACGGCGCACTTTCAGCGTCCGGGCGATCGCGGCACGCCGGTGGCGTTCGAGCTGACGCTGAAAGACTGTCTGCGGGCGCCGGCGAGCAATCGCGACGCCTGGACCGGAGTTCTGGCCTGGAGCGGCAGTCAGCCTGCTGTGTCGGTGGCGTTTGCCGCGCCGACGGATGACGACGCGCCGGGTTTGGTCAGGGTCGCCGGCGTCACCGGCTTGGGGCTGCAGTTGGCGGATGCCAGCGGCCTGCCGGTGCGCCTCGGCGCGCGTAACAAACCGATCTTGCTGACGCCGGGGCAAAACACCCTGACGTATACGGTGACGCCGGTGCGCACCCCAGCGACGCTGAGCGCCGGCGCCTACCGTGCGGCGATCGATTTCCGCCTTTATTACGACTAATACGCCGCTTGTGCCGGAGCGGCGCAAGCACAACCAAAGGGAGTGGCGTCATGCGCGCGACAGAGACGAACCGGCGCCGGAGCGCGCTGTTGGGGGCCGGCATGGTCATGGCGGCCGGCATGATGGCGCCGCCGGCGGCTGCGGCGGAAAACATGCGCTTTCACGGTACGCTGGTGGCCGAGCCGTGCGTCATTCAGCCGGGAGATGAGGATATCCAACTGGATTTCGGCACCATCGTCGACAAATACCTGTATCTGAACACCCGCACCCATAGCCAAAGCTTCGCGTTGCACCTGACCGAGTGCGATCTCAGCCTGGGCAATACGGTGGCCATTACGTTTACCGGCACCGAGAACGCCAAACTGCCCGGTCTGTTGGCGCTGGATGCCGGCAGCCTGGCCTCGGGGATCGGCATCGGGCTGGAGGACAGCACCGGCAAGGCGCTGCCGCTCAATCGCGCCAGCGATAAATTCCGCCTGAATGCCGGCAACACCACGCTCACGCTGCAGGCCTATGTGCAGGGGGAGCCGGAGGCCATCCAAACGAAGTCCATCGGCCGCGGCACCTTCAGCGCGGTGGCCACTTTTACGTTGGAATACGAATAAGCGTCTACAAGGACAAAAAACGCAATGATGATAAAGCCCCTCAATCGCGCCCTGCGCATGGGCCTGCTGTGCCTGTTGGCGTTGAGCGCCGCCGCCTGTCAAAACCAAAAGTCGGGCAAGCCGGCTGTGAACACCAAAAATCAGGCTGTGCAAGCTCCGTCAGAAGAGGCTTTGCGCAAGCAGCGTGAGGCCGAGCAGCTGCAGCAGTGCCAGCAGCAACTGGGTGCATTGCGCACGATCGACGAGAAACAGTATCAGCGCTATAAACAGGCCTTCGACAGCCTGATGAGCGGCGCTTCGCAGTACGCCAACCTGCGTGCACGGGTAAACGGCGACACGCAGGAGACGGTGGATGCGCTGTATCGCTACAAGGTCAACTATCTGTGCGCCGGGGTGAATCAGGCGGTGTTGACCGGCTTGGCGGATCGCGGGGAGCAGGTTAAATGAGGCTGCGCCTGCTGGGCTGTGCGGCTCTGCTTTTCACCGGCGTCGCGCAGGCGGACGACGGCGTGCCAGCGCTGCTGCAGTTTGCCGAGCAGTATCAACGGCAGAACACCGCGCCGAAGAGCGAAAACGCGGCGCCCGCCGACCGCGGGGCGGGGCAAAAAAAGCGTGAGCCGGCAAAGCGTCCGCCGGACACCCACCAGCCTGCTTCACCGGCCAAAGCTTTTACGCTGAGCCAGGAATTATTGGCGCGTGACCAACAGCTGGCGCGCCAGCGAATGGAACTGACGATGTTGCGCCAGGAACTTACTGCGCTGCGGGCTGAGAAAGCGGCGCCACCCGTCGCGACGTTGCCTGATTCGTCAACGCTGCAGCAGTGGATCGCCGGGCTGGGCGCCGCCTGGCGCGGCTCGCCCGATGCGCAGCGCGCCGAGGCGCTGCTGCGGCAGGCGACGCAGGAAACCGCCAAAACCAAAGCGACGGCGATGCAGGCCGAACGGCGCGTCACCGAGCTGGAGTCCGCCGCGCAGGCATCGGCGCAGACGCTTGCACAACGCCAGCGCGAGCACCAGGAGGAACTGCACGCTCTGCGTACCGCGCTGGAGGCGAGTGAGCAGAAGCGGGCCGATGAGCAGAAAGTGACCCAGCAGGCGCGCGAAGCGCTGTTGGCGCTGCATAAGCGGCTGCAATGGGAGATGACGCCGGAGCAGTTGAAGGATGAACGCAAGCGTTTGTCCTATGCGGCGGGCAGTGCGCTGGGGCGGGATATTCAGGGGGTAGTGACGGAGCGTCAAAGCTGGGGCGTACCGGTGGACCGCGACAGCCTGTTGGCGGGCGTCATCGATAGCGTGTCGGGGCGTTTGCAGCTGCCGCCGGATGAACTGAATACGCTGACGGCGCAGGCGGATGCCGCCGCCATGGCCGCGCGTGAGAAACGCGTTAACGAACAGCGGCGGCGTGATGAAGATTATCTGGCGCAGTTCAGTCAACAAAAGGGCGTAAAGCAGTCGGCGATGGGCTTTTGGTATCGGGTGGATTACGCCGGGGAGGGCGCGCTGGCGCCAACGGCGGTGGTCGATGTGGTCGTGAAGGAGAAATTGACCGACGGCACGGTGATCCAGGATATGGAGCTGAGCGGCAAGGTGCTGTCGCAACCGCTGTCTGAGTATCCGCCGCTGTTCAGGGAGGCGATAAGCCATCTGCATAACCACGGTTCGCTGACGATGGTCGTGCCGCCGGCGCTGGCCTACGGCGAAACCGGCTATCCGCCGAAAGTACCACCTAACGCCACCATGATTTATGAATTACGCATCGACAACAGTCAGGCTCCGACAAAGGGGGCCCAGGCGGTTAAACGGGAAGCCGGAACGGCGGGAGGGCAGGGATGAACACCATGATAAAAATCGCGCTATTTGATGAAAACCGTTACTTCAGCGCCGGTTGGCAGGAGGCCCTGGCGCTGCATTTCAGCACTTACGGCAAGCGCACGCTGTTATTGGATGCGCAGCAGGTTCACGAAGCCGATCTGGTGTTCTGCTATTTTCCTCCCGGCGTGCAAAGCTGTTTTTGTCACTTTTTTGAGGCACAGACCGCAGGGCGCAAAACGCTGTATTTCTCGTTGCGAACGCCGGAGGGGCGGTATAAACGCACCGTGGGCACCCGCTGCTCGCTGGAGGCCGGCGTCATTTATCACGATACGCCGCTGGTATCGGCATTGTATCAGGTGAGCGCCGAACTGGAGCGGCGCAGCAAATGGCCGGGCAGGCCGGGTTGTGGCATGAACTGCGTATGCCAGCACCGCGGCCTGACGCTGCGCGAACAGGAGATCATGCGCTGCATGACGCGGGAGATGGGGGTAACGCAAATTGCACGGATGCTGGACATCAGTGTGAAAACCGTCAGCAATCACAAGATGAGCGTTATGCGCAAGATGGGATTCCGGCGTAATGCCGAACTTTACGGCTGGCTGCGGCACAGCGCCCGCCCCGGCGCCGTGGGGGCTCGGGCCGGCATTCAGCCGGGCGTTGCGGCAGGGAAAGAGCGGCATTGAAACGGCGCCGGCCAGATCGGAACGGCCGGCGCCTTTAGTGATTCGCCGTGGCGGTCAATTGCAGGCCACGACCTTGATCGCCAGCCCGCCCTGGGAGGTTTCGCGGTATTTGGCGTTCATGTCTTTGCCGGTTTCGTACATGGTTTCGATCACCTTATCCAGACAAACTCGCGGTTCGCTGGTGCGGCGCATCGCCATGCGTGCGGCGTTGACCGCCTTGACGGCGGAAATAGCGTTGCGTTCGATGCAGGGCACCTGAACCTGGCCGGCAAGCGGATCGCAGGTCAGCCCCAAATGGTGCTCCATGGCGATCTCCGCCGCGATGCACACCTGCGCCGGGCTGCCGCCCAGCAGCTCGGTCAACCCGGCCGCCGCCATCGAACAGGCTACGCCCACTTCCCCCTGACAGCCCACTTCGGCGCCGGAGATCGAGGCGTTCATTTTGTACAGCGCGCCAATCACCCCAGACGCCAGGAAGTAGCGGGTGTAGGAGTTGGCGTTGACCGGTCGGATGAACTTGTCGTAGTAAGCCAGCACCGCAGGGATGATGCCGCAGGCGCCGTTGGTCGGCGCGGTGACCACGCGGCCACCGGCGGCGTTCTCTTCGTTGACCGCCAGCGCGAACATGTTGATCCAATCGACCACGTTCATCGGATCGATATTGTTCTTGTCGCCGGTCACCAGAATGCGGCGCAGCGCGGCGGCGCGGCGTGGCACTTTCATCGGGCCGGGCAGCAAGCCTTCGGTGTTAATGCCGCGCTCGATACCGGCGCTCATCACCTGCCAGACGTCGGCGAAGTGCGCGTCGATATCCGCTTTGCTGCGCAGCGCCAGCTCGTTCTGCATCACCAGGCCGGACAACGACAGCCCGGTGTCTTTGCAATGCTGCTGCAGATCGTGCGCCGATTTGAACGGGTAGGGCACCGGCGTGGCGCCCTCGGCGGATTGGCCGAAGTGCTCTTCGTCGACGATGAAACCGCCACCGATCGAGTAATAGGTTTTGCTGTGAAGCAGGCGTTCACCGGCGAAGGCGCGGATGCGCATGCCGTTTTCGTGCAGCGGCAGGTTGTCGCTGTGGAAGTTCATGCCGCCGTGCAGCGGAAAATCCACCTCGTGGTGGCCGTTGGCCAGCGGCAGGCGGCCGCGCTGTTCGACGTCGCGGATAAAGCCCGGGATGCTGTCGATGTCCACGTCGTGCGGCAGGTTGCCGGCCAGGCCCATGATGATGGCGATATCGGTGTGGTGGCCTTTACCGGTCAACGACAGCGAACCGTACACGTCGACCACCACGCGGGTGGTGTCCTGCAGCTGCTGGTGGGCGATCAGATCGTCGACGAACTGTTTGCCGGCTTTCATCGGGCCAACGGTGTGGGAGCTGGATGGGCCGATGCCAATTTTGAAAATATCGAAAACGCTGACCATGGTCTCGCCTCCTTCTTCAGGTTTCAGGCGGTGAATACGGGAAATGGGGGAGTGCGGGAGGGCCGGCGCACAGCGGCGCCGGCCGGACGTGATTAGCCGATCAGGCTGAACACGATAGCAGAGATGGCGATCAGACCCATCACAACCACGAACACGTTGCTGATGTGGCCGCTGTACTTGCGCATGGCAGGCACTTTACGGATGGCATACATCGGCATCAGGAACAGCAGCATGGCGATGATTGGGCCACCCAGGGTTTCGATCATGCCCAGGATGCTTGGGTTCAGGGTGGCGACAATCCAGGTGGTCACCAGCATGAAGATAGCGGTCATGCGGTTCAGTTTGGCGGTGCTGACGGTTTTGCCGCGGCTCTTCATCGACTTGGCAACCAGGCCGTTGAAGCCTTCACGGGCGCCCAGGTAGTGGCCCAGGAACGATTTGGTGATGGCGACGAAGGCGATAACCGGCGCGATGTACGCGATCATCGGGTTGTTAAAGTGGTTAGCCAGGTAAGACAGAATCGAGATGTTCTGCGCTTTGGCTTCCGCCAGGTTTTCCGGCGTCAGGCTCAGCACGCAGCTGAACACGAAGAACATCACGGTCAGCACCATCATGATGTGTGCATAAGCCAGAATGCGGGAGCATTTCTTCTCGGCGTCTGCGCCGTACTCCTCGCGTTTGGCGACGGCGAAGGCGGAGATGATCGGCGAGTGGTTGAAGGAGAACACCATTACCGGGATCGCCAGCCACAGGGTCATGATCAGGCCGTGGCCCATGCCGGTACCGCTGCCGGACAGCGACACGTTTTCGAAGATGGCGCCGGTCCAGTTAGGGATCAGATAGACGGCCAGCAGCATCAGCACCGCGACGAACGGGAAGACCAGGATGCTCATGGTTTTCACGATGGCCTGCTCGCCGAAGCGCACGATGGTCATCAGGCCGACGATCAGGATCAGCGACAGGATGGCGCGCGGTGGCGACGTCATGCCCAACTGGTGGGTGATGAAGCTGTCGACGGTGTTGGTGATCGCCACGCTGTAAACCAGCAGAATCGGGTAGATGGCGAAGAAGTACAGCAGGGTAATCAGTTTACCGGCGGTGATGCCGAAGTGCTCTTCTACCACGGCGGTGATGTCTTCACCGGGATTTTTGCCGGACAGAACGAAACGGCACAGGCCGCGGTGGGCAAAGAAGGTCATCGGGAAAGCGATGATGGCCATGATGATCAGAGGAATCAAACCGCCGATGCCGGCGTTGATGGGCAAGAACAGGACGCCTGCGCCGATGGCGGTGCCGTACAGGCCCAACATCCACATGGTATCCGTTTTACGCCAGGTACTGCTGGAGCCCGAGGCCGCAGAGGCAATTGTGCCGGTCTGTGTAGTGTCCATAAATATCTCCGAAGTGAACACGAATTTAAAATTAAAAGGCAAAACTTAAGGTTAAACCGTCAAACGTCCTATTCAGGCAACGCTTGCGGTAAGAATCAGGTGTTGCTTGCGGGGATGTTTTGGCGTCCCCCTGGTTGTTTATTGTGTTCATTACCAAGGCACAGCGCCGGGTAATTCACTAAAGACTTTCCACCGTCACGGGTGATAAAAGTCGTTACCGCTGCCGACAGGTCTTTGCCTGTCGATTTTTGTTGGCGGCAAGATAACGATTTACAGTAGAAACAACCGTGATCCTGCTCTCAAATGCGCAATATGTGCAGTTATCCGCTTTTTTATCGATTTTTCGCGCATTTGTTGCACATTTGTGTAAGATTTTGTGCTGAGAACGCTCTCATAAAACTTTCTGCGATTATGCGGGTTGTACAATAATCAGCCGGATAAAGCGCTGTGCTCAGCAGCAAGCCGAGCAATATATTTTATGCGTGGTTTTGGATCTAGCGAAAAACCCGGATTAAGCAGTTTTAGTGACGTAGATCACATTGTGTTTTTAAGTAAAATTCAATTTATCTATTTGTTTTTAATGATTTTTAATTAAAAATCACCGCTAATAACGAAGGGAAATTACTTACGTGGTTAGCGGATAAAAATGCGTAACCATTCATCATATAAATAACAGATAACTAACAGGTATTGGCGAGATTTGCTGCAATCGCTTAAAACGCCGTTTATTTAAACATCCCGGCCTTTGGCGCGATTTATCATATAAAAGCCATAAATAGTCGTTAATTCACGCAGCCGACAGCGTGTTTTGCCTACGAGAAAATAATCACTGGAGTAACCTGTTGCATTTTATTAACCTGATGTTGCGTGCGGATAAGCGAAAAACGCGAATCGATTGCGCATTATTTGTTCATTTTAGAGCAAGGAAAGAGGGGGATTGCAGGGGTGCGCCGCCGGTTTCGACGGCGCAGAAGGCGGATTAATAGCGGGTAGCGATGGCGTTGTCGTTGAAGAACGCCATGAAGTCGGCGTCCGGTTGGCGGTCGCTGATCACCCGATCGAACTGCGTCAGGGGGCCGATACAGGCCGGTTTGGTTTTGCCGAACTTACTGTGGTCTGCCACCAGGATCTTTTGCTGCGCCATCGCCATGGCGCGATGCTTCATCTCCAGCTCGTCAAAGTTGAAGCAGGTGGCGCCGTGCTGCAGGCTGAGGCCGGCGGCGGAGATAAAGGCGATGTTCGGGCAGATGTGATCGAGCTCGTTACGGCCGCTGACGCTGGAAAAGATGTAGTTGTTCGGCTTGAACTCACCGCCGCACAGGATCACTTTGCAGTTCGGTTTGTCCTGCAGCGCCAGGAAGGTGTTCAGCGAATGACAGACGGCGGTGAAGGTCAGCTCGTCGGCGATGGCATCGATGATCGCGGGGGTGGTGGTGCCGCAGTCGAAAAACACCGTATCGTTTTCATTGATCAGCGGTGCTGCCAGCAGGCCGATGCGCCGTTTCTCCGTCACCTGCTTGGCTTTTTGATCGGAAACGAAGTAGTTGGTCACGCCGTTGCTGCGCGGATCGGTCACCACATAGCCGCCGAGCAGTACCACCGCCGCCGGTTCGGCGCTCAGATCGCGGCGAATGGTCATCTCCGAGACCCCCAGCAGCACGGCGGCTTCTTTCAGGTGGATCTTGTCAGCGCGTTTTAACGCCTGAACTAGCCGGTTGATACGTTCTTCGCGCCGCGTTTCCATAGGTCCGTCTTCCCACAGGTAGTAGAGGTAAAGGGCGTGCCGGCGTGTCCGGCGCTAAACACAACAATGCGGGGCAATATCGGGCCGCCTTGGCCGCCCGTATTGTCCCGCATCGGAGTGTATTGGCTGTGCCCGTCAGGGCATGCCGACGATCAGTAGCTGCCTGCCGCCGGCTGAGCGCCGGACACGATGGCGACGCCGGAGCTGGTGCCGATACGCGTGGCGCCGGCGTTGATCATCTTCTCGGCGGTGGCGCGATCGCGCACGGCGCCGGAAGCTTTCACGCCCATCTCGCTGCCCACGGTCTCGCGCATCAGTTTGACGTGCTCTTCCCGAGCGCCGCCGGTGCTGAAGCCGGTGGAAGTTTTCACGAAGGCCACATCGAGTTCGCGACACATTTCACAAACCTGGACGATCTGCGCATCGCTGAGCAGGCAGGTTTCCAATATTACCTTCAACGGGATCGCCGCGCAAACCTCGCGCACGGCGGCGATGTCGGCTTTCACCTCGTCCAGCAGGCCGCTTTTCAACCAACCGACGTTGATCACCATATCGATCTCTTGCGCGCCGGCGGCGATCGCCGCTTTGGCTTCAAAGGCTTTGGCAACGGTCAGGCCGGCGCCCAGCGGGAAACCGATCACCGAGCAGACTTTCACGGTGCTTTCCTGCAGCAGTTGGGCTGCCAGCGGCACGTAGCCGGAGTTGACGCACACCGCATAGAAGTTGTGCTGCTGCGCTTCTTCGCACAGCTTGGCGATCTGCAGTTCGGTGGCGTCCATCGCCAGCAGGGTGTGGTCAACGTAGCTGGCGTAATCGATGGTTTCGGTGGTCATCGCGATTCCTTAGTGAGGTTAAGACAGTAAGCGGGATGGGTAATGTGAAAATAATAACATTCAGATGCCGATAAACCTAGCGATGTTTAAAAAATGTCGGCCAGATCGTCGCTATCAGGCTGTTATAGGTATAACTTAAAGGCGTTTTATTTGTTATTTAAATAACATTTCAGGGCTCGCGGCCTGCGCGGGCGAAACGTCGAGGGAAAAAAGATGAAGATCAACATCGATCTGGCTCCTGAAGCTTTCGGGGCGCATCGGCAGGAACTGTTCCGCAATGCGGATTTCGCGGTGAGCACGCATCGCTGCACAGAACGCGGGCCGATGCTGACGTTGGCAAATCACCGTGGCGCACTGACGGTTTTGCCGTATCAGGGCCTCACGATCTGGGACGCTGAGTTTGACGGTTATTCGCTGAAGTCGGGCCGGCGCAGCGTAAAGGGCGCCGGAAGAAAGCGCGCCGACGACGCCGCATTCTGCCCCGCCTGGCCGCATCAGGACGGTGAGCCGCTGCAGATGCAACGCGTGTGGATCCAGCTGGCGGGCGATGAGCTGACATTGCACGGCGAGGGGGAGCGGGCGGGTGGGCGTTGGCGCATCGGCCCGGCGCTGCGTCTGGCGGCGCAGAGCGCGCAGTTCGCCATTGAGATGACGGTCACCAACCTGGCTGAGCGGCCGCAGCCGCTGCGCTATGTGTGTCATCTCAACTACGACTGCATTCCCGATGCGGTATTCCGTCAGAACCTGCCGACGCCGGCGCTGTTGGGGGATGCGCTCGGGCAGGAACTGCTGTGCTCCGACGATCTGTCGCGCTATGTGGATCAGGCCGAGTTCTTTATGCTGGCGCCGCAAGGCCGGCGCTATGTGACGCGCTTCGCCACCGGGCAATTCAACTATGGCCTGCGGCGCATCGCCGTTCAGGGCAACCGGCGGTTGCTGGCTTTTATCCAGCCGGCGAACTGTCGCCCGAATGCGCCGGAGGAAGAGGCAGGAATGATGCTGGGGGCGGGAAAAACGCGGGCGTTTTGCGTGACCACCGGCGTGGTCTGAAATAACGGGGCGGTAACGCCCCGGTCATGTTGTGCAGTTACTCTTTCACCCAGCCACGGCGAATGGCGAAGGCGAACAGGAAACGATACAGGCGCGACAGCTTGTCGGCGATGACATCGCCGAACAGATTCCACACCAGCTGGGCGAACAGGCAGCCGACCAGGCCGAGCAGGAAACCGCCGACCATATCCAGCGGCCAGTGCACGCCGAGGTAAACGCGTGACCAGGCGATACCGATGGCGACGATCATCAGCAGCACGCCGGACCAGACCCGGTGCCAGAACAGGAACGCCAGCGCAAAGGTAAAGATGGCGGTGCCGTGATCGCTCGGGAACGAGCTGTCCGGCGCATGTGCCAGGAAGGTATAGCCGACGCCGGCGACGAACGGGCGCTCATGCGGCAGCAGCGCGCCGATGGTGGCGGCGGCGAGCATGGCGAACAGCAGCGCGATAGTGGTTTTCGCTACCACCTGGCGCTGCGAAACCAGCTGGCTTTGCGGCCCCCACAGCCACAGGCCGACGATCAGCAGCGGCACGATGATGATCAGATCGCGTGCCAAAAAGGTGGCGAAATCGATCATCCATTCGGGAGACGCCGGGGTCGCATTGATCCAGGCGAAAAGAAAATGGTTTAACTGTTCCATAACCGTTACCTCGTTTTGCGGCGCCAATAGCCGCTAACCGTCCAATAAATAGCCAACTGGCTTAACCAAACCCACCAACCTGCCCACAGGTTATGGGTAAGAAAATGTGCGCCGCGCATGATCTGGCCAAAGCCCATCAGCATGCCGAGCGCAATGCCGCCCCACCAGCACCACCAGGCCAAGCGCGGACGCTGCGGATAAAACAGGAAAAACAACGCCATGATCGCGAAACCGCTTGAGGCGTGCCCGCCGGGGAAGCAGCGGCCGGGGCCTGGCAGCGCCGGTACCGTGCCGAACAGCGGGAAAGACATCGCCTTGCCGCCATACTCGATCAGATCCCACGGGCAGGAGTGCGCACTGGTGGCCTTGAGAATGCCCACCACCAATGGGCCGATACCGATCAACAACATGGCCACGATCAGGCGTGCGCTGCGGCGATAGATACCCCAAAACAGCGTCAGCACCGCCCCGACGATCACTATTTGCTTCAGCAGGCGGTGGTTGATCAGGTCCAGCCAATAATTGTTTTGCCACGGGAAATGCCCGCTGGCGGCATCGTACCAAGCGTTACTGATCGCCCAGTCCAGCTGTTCGTTGCGGGAGAGCCACAGGAACACCAACCCGCTGATCAGCAGGCCAAAAACTTGCCAACGGTAAAAGGATGCCGGCAGGGAGTAAAGGGCGGTTGTCTTAATTTGCGGTGTCGTTGAGGATTGATTTAATGATGATTCTGGATTCACGCGCAGGCTCGGTGACAGGATTGAATAACGCCACTGTAATAATTCTGTCTTAAGAAAACCTTAGTCCCCCGGTAAGAAAACCCTATCCGAGGCCACCGCCTTCGGCTAAGGTGATCGTTTGCTTTTTTTCGGGATGAGAGTGTGGTGATGCAGAATAAAGCGCGTGTCTTACTGTTGGCAGCCGCCGGTGCGGCCTTTTCTCCGCTGAGCTTTGGCCAACCTGCGGCGGCCGGGCCGATCGTGGTACAGGGCGCCATGCCGGTGGAGGCGGAACGTTTCGCCCAGCGGTTGGAAAACCCGCGTGAGGAGCAGGTTGGCGGCTGGCGCTTTTGGCACGGTACCGTAGACGGCTACCCGGTGGTGGTGTCGGAGACGCTGAAGGGCATGTCCAACGCCGCGGCGGCCACGGCGATCGCCGCCACGCAGTTTCACCCGGTGGCGATCATTAATCAGGGCACCGCCGGCGGCCATGACCCGGCACTGAAAGTATATGACATCGTGCTGGGCAAATATTCGGTCAATCTCGGGGCGTTCAAAACACCGGCCAAGGCGTTGGGGGAAGGCAGCGACTCGCGTCAGTGGCAGCCGATGGATCTGTTGGCTTCCAAGGGCAGCGCCGGCGAGGACCAAAAGGCGCACAGCCTGCGCCAGTTTCCCGCCGACCCCAAACTGCTGGCGATTGCGCAAAGCGTTAAGAGCGATTACCGACAGGGCAAGGTAGTGGAAGGGGTGATCGGCTCGGCCGACGTATGGAACAGCGAGCTGGATCGCATTCGCTATTTCCACGACAGCTACCGGACGTCGGTCGAAGAGATGGAGACCGCCTCCGCCGCGCAGATCGCCGCCGAGTTCAAGGTGCCGTTCGTCGGCATTCGCGTGTTGTCCAACAACATCACCAATCAGGGCAAGTACGATCCGCAAACCGGGCTGGCATGCCAGGATTATGTCTATCAGGTGGTGAAGGCCTATGTTGCCAACCTGAAGAAACACTGAGTTATTACTCCGGCTAATCGGCGATATTAGGCGATTGTCACTATTCATCGCCTATTGTAAAGAAGATTAAACCTGTAGCGAGCTTGGCTGTAGTGTATTAGTTTATAGGCGGATTATTTGACAACGTGTAGGGATAAAACATGAACAAGGCATCCGTTGTATTTTCTGGCCTGCTGATGGCCGTTTCCGCCGGCGCAATGGCGGCGACCTCTGGCGATGACGCGGACATGAGCAAACAGCCGCTGGAAAAGATCGCGCCTTACCCGAAAGCCGAGAAGGGCATGAACCGCCAGGTGATCTACCTGCCGAAGCAAGAGCACGAAGAGAACTACAAGGTGGAGCTGCTGATCGGCAAGACGCTGGAAGTGGACTGCAACCGCCACATGATTGGCGGCACGCTGGAGACCAAAACCCTTTCCGGCTGGGGCTATGACTATCTGGTGTTGGAGAAGCTGTCCGATCCGGCCTCCACGCTGATGGGCTGCCCGGACAACACCAAGACCAAGCAATTCATCGCCGCCAACCTGGGTGATGCTGCGATGCAGCGCTACAACAGCCGCCTGCCGATCGTGGTGTACGCGCCGAAAGACGCGGAAGTGAAATACCGCATCTGGAAAGCCGAAGATACCGTAAGTCAGGCTGAGCAGAAGTAACCGCTGCCTGACGCCGCTCCGCTGGCCATTCCTGGTTGGCGGAGCCTTTCTCCTTCCTGTCTCCTTATCATTCCCGCATCTTTGACACTCGACTGATTGCTTTCGGACGTGGCTTTTAGCCGCAACATGGCAACGAAATACGCTCTTCACATGGGCACAGGAAGCACGCAGCTGCATGGATGGGAGAGGATGCGCGCGTATAGAAATAGAGCAAAGAAATCTTTACTGAATTGTGATAATTTTGCCCATACCCTATTTAGGCGTGACACAGAAGATAAGGATATCCAATGCGTTATCGTTCGCTAACGCTCGACGAGACCCGTAACAGCCGCACACCTGGCGAGTTGCTTGATGATGGTGCGCCTGTGCCGACCACGGAACCTTACGAGTGGGCAGGCACCGCATGAAACTGATTCATTTCTCCTCTGAACACACGGCGCCGGAAAGCTTTTCCAGGATACTTAACCCAACAGCAGCGCGGTATGAGCTGGAACGGCATTATCTGTTCGGCGGCGCAGCCGGCATATCGATAAGCAGCCGGTATCCGATTACCCGCAATGCTCAATCCGGGATTGGCGTCACCGGTTATCGTGAGGACGTGGCTATGAAGCGCAGCGTGCTCGATGAGATCAACCGGGGCGGCTTGCTGGCGATTGATAAGGGAATGGGCGCCTGGTCACCGACAAAATACGCTTTTTACGTCGATGCGGAAGGCCGATTGCAGCGCTATCCCGGCAGCTCTCTTCCCGCCTTTTATCCTACCGGGCGCGTGATAGCCCGCTATGAAGAAATGGTCAGCCGCTATGGTCACCGGGCAAAACCGACGGTGCTGCCGCCGAGGCAGAATACGACCCGCAATCCCCCTCTGCAGCAAGCCATCGCGACCGCAGTGGCAACCGTTGCCACCACGGTGCAGGCTATCCGTCCGATGACCAAGGCAGAACGCTGGCAAGAACGCCAGTATCTGATAGGGCGAGGCAACCGCAGCATTTATCCGGATGCGCGCATGGCGGCACAGCGCCTGGCAGAGAACAACGTTGCGGTCGAAAAGGCGAAGCTGGCTGAGAATGTTTACAAGACCACTAACCCACTCAAGGACACGATAGACATCCCTGAAGGCTGGAAGGACATCAGTAACAACGATGGAGCGCTGGGCCGGCTTGGTTTGAGCAGTAACATGCTTTATGACAAACCAATGAATCCTGACTTTTTAGCCCGAGTTTATCAGCCAGACGAAAGTGTCTTTGGCAAGGCGATGAACCCGACGGTGGTATTCCGCGGATCGCGGGCACCAGAATTCCCGGAGGGAATAAGCCGCGCAACCCAAAAAGCCTTAATAAGGGGTGACTTATCAGGCATTAAAAATCTCAGTGACTGGAAAAACAACGGTGCTCAGGGAATAGGGCTTAATTCTGAATACTACAAAAAAGCGGTTGGTATTGGCGATAAAATTTCAAAGGTATCCAATATCGACGTTGCGGGTCACTCATTAGGCGGTGGCATGGCGTCTGCTGCCTCCATGGCCAGCGGCAAGCCAGCTTGGACGTTTAATGCCGCTGGATTGCATGCGGGAACCGTCGAAAAATACGGCGGCTCTATAATAGGAAGCGTCGATAATATTCAGGCGTATCGCGTGAAAGGGGAGCTGTTGACCAAGCTGCAGGAGGTTGATTTGTGGGAGGATGCCAAAGACCTCAAATTTTATCCGCCGGCGGTGATGGCGAAAGAACGGTTGTCCATGTTGGCGCCTGACGCCGTGGGAGTAAAACACACGCTTTCCGGTGGAACAGGCTCACTGCTGGATAAGCACGGTATAGACCAGGCGATACAATGCATTGAAAATGAAAAAGACGATGACATTGCCACAATCAAGGGAAGAATATGAAAAAACTTATTCTCATTATCACGATGGTAGTGTCTACGCTCATCATGCAGGGGTGCGAAAAAGGTATGGATTTACAACCGCAGGATTATTTTGACGGTCAGCAATTGGACATTGCCAAAGCCATTTATGATGGTGATAGGCCGCAGTTGGATAAACAGTTATCATCAGTAAACAAAGAGATCTTAAATCGTCCAGCTAAGGAAGAAATGACCTTATTGTTCTGGGCAATAAACAATGCCATCTATGATAAAACCACACCTGAAAGGCTGAAAATTATCACTGATTTGGTAAAAGCCGGCGCAGATCCTTTACAGCCTCAACCCAACACGCCAGGTAGCCCAGCTGAATTTGTTATGAAAGCGGATAAAGGCATCTGGATACAGGCTATGTTAGAGGGCGGACTTTCTCCAAATGCTAGGGATAAGGTTCATAATCAACCCATTATATTTAATAGCATCTTTGCAAAAAACACAGAAACATTAGAGGTCATGTTGGAGCATGGTGCTGATATAAATATAAGAAATTCACTGGGTGATACGCTGCTCATCGATGCTTTAGACTATCACTCCTATGACCACGTCATTCTTTTATTAGAAAAAGGCGCCGATAGCGATATAAGAGGCAACTCGGGTTGGACGATGGGTAATCAACTACAACGGCTGATTAATAGGAGTCCGGACGGCAGTGAGGCGAAAGAGTCTCTTGAGCGCATCAAAGACGAGCTAATTAAGCGTGGTGGGAAATGGCCACCTCTCCCTGTCAGTAAATAAGCCGTTCTCAGTATCCCAAGGGTGTAGAGGGATACTGATACGGTAATAAAGCAAAGTTGGGCCGTGGTTATGTTAAAAATGGAGATGGCATGAGGCACAGCACTCTTATCATTATCATGTTGCTGTCGATGCTCATGATGCAGGGATGCGAACAAGGTAGGGATCTACAACCGCAGGATTATTTTGAAGGGACGCAGCTGGACATCGCCAACATCATCTACGAGGGTGACAGGCAAAAGCTGGATAAGGTTTTACCGACGGTCAGCAAAGAAACGTTAAATCGGCCGGCCAAGGCGGAGATGACGTTGCTATTTTGGGCGATAAACAACGCAATCTTTGACAAGAACACGCCAGAGCGGCTCAAGATCATTACGGATTTGGTCAAGGCGGGGGCAGATCCACTTCAGCCAAGAGCTGAGGGGGGGAGTAGCCCGGCTGAATTTGTTATGAAGGCGAATAAAGGTGTATGGATACAAGCTATGTTAGAGGGCGGGCTCTCTCCAAATGCCAGAGATAAGGTTCATAATCAACCCATTATATTTGAAAGTTTTGATGCGGCGAACACCGAAACATTAAAGATGTTAATTGCATACCAAGTTGATGTTGACATCAAAGGCGCTATGAACCGAATGCCATTAATTAATGCCCTGTATAACAGTTGCCCAGAACACATTGAGGTTCTTTTGGCTCATGGCGCTAATCCATTAGCCAAAGATGACTTTAATGACAGCTTCCTCTCGCTGATTTCTGCGGAAATAGCCAAAGGGGATAAGAGCAATGCGTATATAAAAAAGCTAATTAAAATTAAAGAAAAAATAAAACAGGTGGATTAGTTCGCCTCGACTCTCATGGGGGACAATGCTGGCACTTCCCCCAGTGCACTACCATGACGTGATGGCATACAGGAAGATGATAGGATGAGCCACCAAAGAGCACCCAGTCGACGGCGACGAGAGTGCTGTTGTTAAGTACCGTTTTTGACGCCGTCTCTTTGAACAGTGGCGAACCCACAAGCAGCGTTTCTATGTTGAAACCTGCACATTGATAGGGATGCTGGCGTAAGCGACACCCAGAGGCAGGATGCTTTATGCCTGACGACGAGGCAGCGACAGTAGGTATGTGGGCCGTTTCAGGCAACAAAAAACCCGATAATCTTGAACCTAAAAGGCGGGATTATCGGGCTCCACAAAATGGGGACATCAAAGAAAAGCAGTGGCACTAATTCAGACTGCGGCCCCCCACGAAAGTTCTGGCCGGCGACAAAAAAATCAAAATATTTTTATCGCCGATCCATCTCTCCCGCTAATCGATCAGCCGAGTATGCCCGGCCATAGCACCACGATGAGTGAACCCGCCAGCGTTAACAGCACGTTAGCGATGGCATAGGTGCCGGCGTAGCCCAATGCCGGGATGTTGCTGCGAGCGGTGTCACTGATGATCTCCATCGCCGGCGCGCAGGTGCGGGCGCCCATAATGGCACCGAACAGCAGGGCGCGGTTCATGCGCAGCACGTAGGCGCCGAACAGGAAGCAGATAACCACCGGCACCAGGCTGACGATAAGCCCGGCGATCAGCATCTGGCCGCCGACCGCACCCAGGCTGTGGCCAATGCCGGCGCCAGCGCTCAGGCCCACGCCCGCCATAAACACCATCAGGCCGAATTCTTTCACCATGTTCAGCGCGCCCTGCGGAATGTAGCCGAAGGTCGGGTGGTTGGCGCGCAGGAAGCCGAGCATGATGCCGGACATCAGCAGGCCGGCGGCGTTACCGATGCCGAACGAGAAGTTGCTGAACTGAATGGTGATCTGGCCGATCAGCAGGCCGATGATGAAGAAGGCGCAGAATGCCAGCAGGTCGGTCACCTGGCTGTGGATCGAGATAAAGCCAATCTTCTCCGCCACGCTCTTCACCCGGCGTGCGTCGCCGCTCACCTGCAGCACGTCGCCCTTGTTGAGCACGATGCTGTCGTCGATCGGCATTTCGATCTGGCTGCGGATCACGCGGTTGAGGAAGCAGCCGTGGTCGGTCAGCTTCAGCTGGCTCAGGCGTTTGTTCACCGCGTTGCTGTTCTTCACCACGATCTCTTCGGTGACGATGCGCATGTCGAGCAGATCGCGATCGAACACTTCCTTGCCGTTGCGGAAGCTCGGGTCCAGCCGCGCGTGGGCGTCCGGGTAGCCGACCAGCGAGATCTCGTCGCCCACCTGCAGCACCGCGTCACCGTCCGGGTTGGCCAGAATGCCGTTGCGGCGGATGCGTTCGATGTAACAGCCGGTTTGACGGTAGATGCCCAGTTCACGCAGGTTCTTGCCGTCGGCCCAGGCCACCAGCTCGGGGCCGACGCGGTAGGCGCGGATCACCGGCAGGTAGACCTTGCGCTGGCTGTCGGTGTCCAGGCCGCGTTCGCGGGCGATCTGCTGGGCAGAGGTGGACAGGTCCTGGTGCTGCAGCTTCGGCAGGTAGCGCGCGCCGAAGATCAGGCTGACCAGACCGATCAGGTAGGTGAGGGCGTAGCCGAGGCTCAGATGATCCTGCGCCGCCAGCAGCGCCGGGCCGTTGACGATGGTGTTACGCAGCGTGTCGCCGGCGCCCACCAGCACCGGTGTCGAGGTCATCGAGCCGGCCAGCATGCCGGCGGTCAGGCCGATGTCCCAGTGGAACAGCTTGCCGAGACCGATGGCGAGCACCATCGCCGAGCCGACCATCACCAGCGCCAGCATCAGGTAATTTTTACCGTCGCGGAAGAAAATCGAGAAAAAGTTGGGTCCGGCTTCCACGCCGACGCAGAAAATAAACAGCATAAAGCCGAGATTCAGCGCCTCGGTGTTAATGGCGAAGTGTTGCTGGCCGAGCAGCAGCGAAACCACCAAAACGCCAATGGAATTACCGAGTTGGACGGAGCCCAGACGGAGTTTACCGAGGCACAGCCCCAGTGCGAGTACCACGAACAGTAACAGAATGTAGTTACCGTTTAACAAACTAGCGACGTTTATGTTCACGGAGGATAACTTATTGTTTACCAGTAAGTGCTTGATATAGATAACTATAAGAGATAAATTCAGCCTTAAAACGACGTCATAAATCACCACCAGCGTAAGGCGAAGCGAACCATCGTTCGGCGGCGTTCATTCTAGACGCTATGACCGATGACAGCCAGCACAGAAAGCTGATTTCCTGCGCCGCCGTGCGCATTTAACTCTCTTTTGACCAAGGAAAAAATTCGGTTCAGCGTCACCGCACGGGTGATCGGACTGATTTCTATTGATGCAGTAATTGGGCGGGGGAGAATTCGCATGACGAGTTATAGATATTGGCTGGGCATTCTCAGCTGTTTTCTGTTGTTCAGCCTGGTGTTTCTCGGCCAGCAAACCGGCCTGTTCGGCAGCACGGATCATGAGCACCACGGTGAAACCGGCCTGCTGCTGTTCGTGGTCCCCGGTGCGATCGCCAGCTATCTGTCGAGCCGCAAGCGGCTGCTTTGCCCGTTGCTGGGCGCGCTGTATGCATTGCCGCTGTGCCTGCTGATCCGCCACTTCTGGCTGACGCCGTCCTCTTCGTTCTGGCAGGAGCTGGCCTATGCCACCAGCGCGGTGTTCTGGTGCGTGTTCGGCGCGATGCTGATGCTGTTCGCCCTCGGCCTGTTGCAGCTGCTGCAGCGTCTGCACCGGCGGCAGCGGCAATAAAAAAAGGCGCGTTAAGCGCCTTTTTTGTCGTTCAAAAACTTACTGGAACAGGTTCAGGTGTTTTTGGCGTAAGCTTCGAAATCGGTGCAACCGCCGATGTGCTTCTCATCCAGGAAGATCTGCGGCACGGTTTCAACCGGTTTGCCGACGGTTTTTTCCAGATCGGCCTTGGTGATGCCTTCCGCGTGGATGTCAACGTAACGGAAGTTGAAATCGTCGCGTTCTTCAGTCAGTTTTTCCGCCAGTTCTTTAGCGCGGACACAATAAGGACAGCCAGGACGCCCGAAGATTACTGCAAACATGCAACGCTCCTTAATTGGATTTTCAATAAATGGTTCGCTATTGCAACGACATCCCGTCACCGAAAAAGTCATTACCTGCGTCAGATGGCGCCTACTATGCCCGTTGAGGCCATGAAAAAAAAGCAGGAATTACCTGTTAATCTGATTCATGTAACCAATTAGTCTGCCGGGGCTGTCGCCGCCGACGGGAATTCACTACACTGGGGGCAGACCTTCTGGAGAAGAAAAATATGCGTTCATTCGGTGACTTACCGCGCCCGGTGCTGGTGTTGGAAGGGCTGGGCATCGTGATGCTGGTGTTGGCCTACCTCAGCATTCACGGCCACCTGCAGCTGCCGGGCTGGCTGGCGTCGCAGCAGGCGGCGGTCGGCATGATTTTCCTCGGCGTGGCGCTGATGGTGCCGGCGGCGGCGTTTCTGGTGTGGCGCGTGGTGCAGGGGTTTGGGCCGCTGATGCGCGGTGGGTTGCCGCCGGAAAACGATCGCCGTAAACCGCAATCGAAAGATAATCAGGACAGCGATCCGCGCGCCTGAGTGCCGCGGCCGCTAACCCGCCTGCCGGGCAGGCGTTGGCTTTTGGAGTGACGAGTGAAAATTGCCATTCTTTCTCGCGACGGAACGCTCTACTCATGCAAGCGTCTGCGTGACGCGGCGGAAGATCGCGGGCACAGCATCGATATCATCGATCCGCTCTCCTGCTACATGAACATCAATCCAGCGGCGCCGACCATTCACTATCGCGGCCGCCAGCTGGAACGCTATGACGCGGTGATCCCGCGCATCGGCTCCGCCATCACCTTTTACGGCACCGCGGTGCTGCGCCAGTTCGAGCTGCTCGGCAGCTACCCGTTAAACGAATCCGTGGCCATTACCCGCGCCCGCGACAAGCTGCGTTCGCTGCAACTGCTGGCGCGCCAGGGCATCGATCTGCCGATCACCGGCTTCGCCCATTCGCCGGACGACACCGGCGATCTGATCGAGCTGGTCGGCGGCGCGCCGCTGGTGGTCAAGCTGGTGGAGGGCACGCAGGGCATCGGCGTGGTGCTGGCGGAAACCCGCCAGGCGGCGGAAAGCGTGATCGATGCCTTTCGCGGCCTGAACGCCCATATCCTGGTGCAGGAATACGTGCGCGAAGCGCAGGGCAGCGATGTGCGCTGCCTGGTGGTGGGCGGCCGGGTGGTGGCCGCCATCGAACGGCAGGCCAAGCCCGGCGAATTTCGCTCCAACCTGCACCGCGGCGGTACCGCCCGCAAGGTGACCATCACCGCCAGAGAACGGGCGATCGCGGTGAAAGCGGCGAGCACGCTGGGGCTGGACGTCGCCGGGGTGGATATCCTGCGCGCCGAGCGCGGCCCGCTGGTGATGGAGGTCAACGCGTCGCCGGGGCTGGAAGGGGTGGAAACCACCACCGGGCTGGATATCGCCGGCATGATGATCGAATACATCGAGCAGCGCGGCCGGCCTGGCTTTCGCCTGAAATCCGGCGGTTAACGGAGCGGTCGGCGCGCTTTTCCCGCCGAGCAATATCTTAATTAGTGAATTAAGCCGCATTGATCGTGGCGTATCGGGTGAATATTCCGTAAGCTATGCGCCTTTTCGCGTATTGAATATTGTGAGGCTGGTTATTATGGATTCACTCATTGTCCCCGATTTGGCGCTGTTGCGGCGCTGGCTGGATCAGTCGGGCATTTCTTTCTTTGAGTGCGATTCCTGCCAGGCGCTGCACCTGCCGCACATGCAGAACTTCGACGGCGTGTTCGACGCCAAGATAGATCTGGTGGACAACGTCATCCTGTTCTCCGCGCTGGCCGAGGTGAAGCCGACCGCCCTGATCCCGCTGGTGGCGGACCTGAGCCAAATCAACGCCAGTTCGCTGACCATCAAAGCCTTTGTCGACATTCAGGACGACAACCTGCCGAAGCTGATCGTCTGCCAGTCGTTGAGCGTGGCGGTCGGCATCACCTACGAGCAGTTCACCCACTTCATGCAGCAGGGTGAAGAGCAGGTCTCGATGGTGATCCTCGAGGCGCGGGCGAACGATCTGCTGTTTATGGGGGACGAAGAAGAGATCCCCGCTGGCGCCGCGCGTCAGCCGATGCTGCACTGATCCTCGCTGTACCTTAAGCATGCCGTCGCTCCGGCGGCATGCTGCCGTTATTCCCCTCCGCAATAAAATATTCTGCATTTTGGCCTTGGCCGCCCGATCTTTCTCGCCTTTTGTGCCGTTAATGGCGTATCACATAGAGAAAAACTGCATAAAAAATCGATAAAAGGCGTTTTTTACCCTGGGGGCTGGCGGGTTGCGGTGGCAGCGGCTATGCTGCTGATTCTGCAAAGGGCTTGCGATTTCCCTTGTGACCACGCGAGCAGGGCAGTGAGAAAAGGCGCATGCAATCATATGCATAGCCATTCAGTTCGCGGTTGCAACGATTGCGCTCAATCAGGAAAGGTTTTGTATCGCTGCAGATACAAGTTCAATTCTATGATTCACCCTGTTTTGGAGGAAGTTACGGATGGTCACCCAACGTAAAAAGTGGTTATCGGGTGTGGTTGCCGGCCTGCTGATGGCCGCGTCCGTCACGGCGTCAGCCGAAGATAAAACGCTGCACGTGTATAACTGGTCCGACTATATCGCGCCGGATACCCTGGCCAAATTCCAGAAAGAAACCGGTATCAAAGTGGTGTACGACGTCTTTGACTCCAACGAAGTGTTGGAAGGCAAACTGATGGCGGGCAGCACCGGTTACGATTTGGTGGTTCCTTCGTCCAACTTCCTCGAGCGTCAGTCGCAGGCCGGCATTTTCGAGCCGCTCGACAAGAGCAAAATCCCCAATTACAAAAATCTCGATCCCGAGATGCTGAAGCTGGTGGCGCATAACGACAAGGACAACAAATACGGCATCCCTTACATGATGGTGACCACCGGCATTGGCTATAACGTCGACAAGGTGAAGGCGGCGCTGGGCAAAGACGCGCCGGTCAACAGCTGGGATCTGATCTTCAAGCCGGAAAACCTCGAGAAGCTGAAAAGCTGCGGGGTTTCCTTCCTTGATGCGCCAAGCGAAGTCTACGCCACCGTGCTGCACTACCTGGGTAAAGACCCCAACAGCACCAACGCGGCGGATTATACCGGCGCGGCCAACGATCTGCTGTTGAAGCTGCGGCCGAATATCCGCTATTTCCACTCTTCCCAGTACATCAACGATCTGGCGAACGGTGACATCTGCGTAGCGATCGGCTGGTCTGGCGACGTGATGCAGGCGGCCAATCGCGCCAAAGAGGCGAAGAACGGCGTGAACGTGGCCTATGCGATCCCGAAAGAAGGGGCACTGACCTACTTCGACATGTTCGCCATGCCGGCAGATGCCAAGAACAAGGACGCCGCCTACCAGTTCCTGAACTTCCTGCTGAAGCCGGACGTGATGGCGGACATCAGCAATCACGTTTACTACGCCAATGCGGTGAAGGACGCTACGCCGTTGGTGAACGCCGAGGTGCGCGATAACCCGAACGTCTATCCGCCGGCCGATATTCGCGCCAAGCTGTTCACGCTCAACGTGCAGTCGCCGAAGCTGGACCGTGTCATTACCCGCGCATGGACTAAAGTTAAAAGCGGGAAGTGATGATGGGGGATAGTCCCCCATCGTCGTTAAACCGGCAGGCGGGTGCCCCGCCTGCATTGCCGTTTTGGGCCACGGCGCTCGCCGTGGTTTTGTGCCGCTTTATGCCGGAGAGCACCCCGATTGAACGACGCCATCCCTCGCCCTCAAGCCAAGTCGCAGAAGGTTTTCACCCCTCTGCTGGAAATCCGTAACCTCACCAAAACCTTCGACGGGCAGAACGCGGTCGAAGACGTCAGCCTTACCATCTATAAGGGCGAAATCTTTGCGCTGCTCGGCCCGTCCGGCTGCGGCAAGTCCACCTTGCTGCGCATGCTGGCCGGTTTCGAACAGCCGTCGGAAGGGCAGATCGTGCTCGATGGGCAGGATATGTCGCACGTGCCGCCGTACCAGCGGCCGATCAACATGATGTTTCAGTCTTACGCGCTGTTCCCGCACATGACGGTAGAGCAGAACATCGCCTTCGGCCTGAAGCAGGACAAAATGCCGCGGGCGGAAATCGCCGAACGGGTGGCGGAAATGCTGGCGCTGGTGCACATGCAGGAGTACGCCAGGCGCAAGCCGCACCAGCTTTCCGGCGGCCAGCGGCAGCGGGTGGCGCTGGCGCGCAGCCTGGCCAAGCGGCCGAAGCTGCTGCTGCTGGATGAGCCGATGGGCGCGCTGGACAAGAAGCTGCGCGATCGCATGCAGCTGGAAGTGACCGATATTCTCGAGCGCGTCGGCGTGACCTGCGTGATGGTGACGCACGATCAGGAAGAGGCGATGACCATGGCGGGGCGTATCGCTATCATGAACCGCGGCAAGTTCGTGCAGATCGGCGAGCCGGAAGAGATCTACGAGCATCCGAACAGCCGCTTCAGCGCCGAATTTATCGGCTCGGTCAACGTCTTCGACTGCGTATTGCAGGCGCGGCACGACGACGCGCTGATCCTGCAAAGCCCCGGATTGCGCCATGCGATCAAGGTCGATCCGGACGCCTCGGTGGTGGATGGCGTACCGATCCAGGTGGCGCTGCGGCCGGAGAAGATCCTGCTGTGCGAACAGGTGCCGGAAGACGGCTGCAACTTCGCGGTGGGGGAAGTGGCGCACATTGCCTACCTGGGCGATCTGTCCATCTATCACGTGAAGCTGCACAGCGGGCAGATTATCAGCGCCCAGCTGCAAAACGGCCACCGTTTCCGCAAGGGGATGCCGACCTGGGGCGATGAAGTGCGTCTGTGCTGGGAAACCGACAGCTGCGTCGTGTTGACGGTGTAGTGGAGCCGGTGAGGAGAAACCCGTATGACCCTGCTTTCTGAACGCACGCCGGAACCGCCGGCCAAAACGCCCGGCACCTTAAAGGCGCTGTTCCACCGCCTGCTGATGGCTCACGGCCGCAAGCTGGTGATCGCGCTGCCGTATTTATGGCTGACGCTGCTGTTCATGCTGCCGTTCCTGATCGTGTTCAAGATCAGCCTGGCGGAGCTGGCGTTGGCGGTGCCACCCTACACCGAGCTGCTGAGCTGGGCGGACGGCAAGCTGAACATCGCGCTCAACTTCGCCAACTACCTGCAGCTGACCGACGATCCGCTGTATATCGACGCCTATCTGCAGTCGCTGCGTGTGGCGGCGGTTTCGACGCTGTGTTGCCTGATCATCGGCTATCCGCTGGCCTGGGCGGTGGCCCACAGCAAGGCGTCAACCCGCAACATTCTGCTGCTGCTGGTGATCCTGCCTTCCTGGACCTCGTTCCTGATCCGCGTCTACGCCTGGATGGGCATTCTGAAAAACAACGGCATTCTGAATAACTTTCTGATGTGGCTGGGGGTGATCGATCAGCCGCTGGTGATCCTGCACACCAACCTGGCGGTGTATATCGGCATCGTTTATTCCTATCTGCCGTTTATGGTGCTGCCGATCTACACGGCGCTGATCCGGCTGGATTACTCGCTGGTGGAGGCGTCGCTGGATCTGGGCGCCCGGCCGCTGAAAACCTTCTTCAGCGTGATTGTGCCGCTGACGCGCGGCGGCATCATCGCCGGTTCGATGCTGGTGTTCATTCCGGCAGTGGGGGAGTTCGTGATCCCGGAACTGCTCGGTGGGCCGGACAGCATCATGATCGGCCGCGTGCTGTGGCAGGAGTTCTTCAATAACCGCGACTGGCCGGTAGCCTCGGCGGTCGCTACCATCATGCTGTTGTTGCTGATCGTGCCAATTTTGTGGTTCCACAAACACCAGAACAAGGAAATGGGGGGGCAGGAATGAACAACTTGCCGGTAGTACGTTCACCGTGGCGTATCGCCATTCTGACTGTCGGCTTTACCTTCCTGTATGCGCCGATGCTGATGTTGGTGATCTACTCCTTCAACAGCTCCAAGCTGGTGACGGTGTGGGCCGGCTGGTCCACGCGCTGGTATACCGAACTGTTCCACGACTCGGCGATGATCAGCGCGGTGGGGCTCAGCCTGACCATCGCCGCCGCTTCTGCCACTGCCGCGGTGGTTCTGGGCGCCATCGCCGCCGTGGTGATGGTGCGCTTCGGCCGCTTTCGCGGTTCGACCGGCTTTGCGTTTATGCTGACCGCGCCGCTGGTGATGCCGGACGTGATCACCGGCCTGTCGCTGTTGCTGCTGTTCGTGGCGATGGGACACGCTTTCGGCTGGCCGTCGGAGCGCGGCATGTTCACTATCTGGCTGGCGCATGTCACCTTCTGTACCGCGTATGTGGCGGTGGTGATCAGCTCGCGCCTGCGCGAGGTGGATCGCTCGATTGAAGAGGCGGCAATGGATCTGGGGGCGCCGCCGCTGAAGGTGTTCTTCGTTATCACCTTGGCCGATGATCGCGCCGGCGCTGATCTCCGGCTGGATGCTGGCGTTCACCCTGTCGCTGGACGATATGGTGATCGCCAGCTTCGTCTCCGGGCCGGGTGCCACCACGCTGCCGATGCTGGTGTTCTCCAGCGTGCGTATGGGGGTGAATCCGGAAATTAACGCGCTGGCCAGCCTGATCCTGCTGGTGGTGGGCATTCTCGGCCTGATCGCCTGGTGGTTTATGGCGCGCTCGGAAAAACAACGATCGCGTGAATTACAGCGGGCGGCCCGTAGCTGAATCGTAACAAACCTGCTATTTTTGCAATCAATAAGTATTGCAACTAACTACCTGACTTTACATGCGCCATCTGTATTGGTGGCGCGTCGTAGCGGAACACGGATATGTCAGACATGCTGAAAAGCGGGCAGGGAATGAGATCGACTTCGGATGCGCCGGTGCCGGTGATGGTGGCGGGTACCGCCATGGTCGCGATCAAGTGTATCAGCGTGGTGCTGCTGTTGGGCGAACTGGGCGTCGACGGTGCGCAGGAGTTTGTCAGCACCAGCGCGCAGGCGTGGGATTCTACCCTTATTTTTCTGGCCGGCCTGATGCTGCTGTGCCTGCAAATCAGCTGCGGCTTTGCGGTGATGCGCGGGCGCAACTGGGGGCGCTGGGGTTACGTGGCCTGCCAGTGCATCGTGGTACTTTATCTGCTGTTGGCCACCATCGGCAGCGTCTTCCCCGAGGTGTTTACCGTGGAAGGGGAAACCAGCGGCCAGATTCTGCACGTTCTGATCCTGCAAAAGATCCCCGACGCGGTGATCCTGGCGTTGCTGTTCGTTCCTGCCGCCAGCCGCCGCTTCTTCGCCGCGCGCAAGTGAGATTTTAGGCGCGCGGAGTGGTAAACTCTGCGCCCTTAATTCGTCATCCTGAACTTCACGGTAATCTTCATGCATTGCGCTTTGTATACGGCGGGCACCTGCCGTTCCTGTCAGTGGCTGGAAAAGCCCTATCCGCAGCAACTGGCCGACAAACAGCATCACCTGCAATCGCTGCTGGCCGGGCGCGACGTCGCGCAGTGGCTGCAGCCGGTGGCAGGAGAGCTGAGCGCATTTCGCAATAAAGCCAAGATGGTGGTCAGCGGCAGCGTGGAGCGCCCGCTGCTCGGCATGCTGCACCGCGACGGCACGCCGGTCGATCTGAGCGACTGCCCGCTGTATCCCGCCGCCTTTGCGCCGATGTTTGCGGTGCTGAAAAGCTTTATCGCCCGTGCGGGCCTGACGCCGTATAACGTGGCGCGCAAACGCGGCGAGCTGAAGTACCTGCTGCTGACCGAAAGCACGCTCGACGGCGGCGTGATGCTGCGCTTCGTGCTGCGCTCGGAAACCAAGCTGGCGCAGCTGCGCGCCGCGCTGCCGTGGCTGCAGCAGCAGCTGCCGCAGCTCAAGGTGATCTCCGCCAATATTCAGCCGGTGCACATGGCGATCATGGAAGGGGAGCGCGAGATCGCGCTGACCGAACAGCAGGCGCTGGAGGAACGGTTCAATCAGGTGCCGCTGTTCATCCGCCCGCAAAGCTTCTTCCAGACCAACCCGCAGGTGGCCGCCGATCTGTATGCCACCGCCCGCGACTGGGTGCGGGCGCTGGGTATCGACAGCATGTGGGATCTGTTCTGCGGCGTCGGCGGTTTCGGCCTGCACTGCGCGCAGCCGCAAACGCGGCTGACCGGCATCGAAATCAGTGCAGAAGCGATCGCCTGCGCCCGCCAGTCGGCGCAGCGGTTAGGGCTGTTGCACGTCGATTTTCAGGCGCTCGATTCCACCCGCTTCGCCACCGCCGAAGGCCAGGTGCCGCAGCTGGTGCTGGTCAATCCGCCGCGGCGCGGCATCGGCCAGGCGCTGTGCGACTATCTGAGCCGAATGGCGCCGGACTATATTCTCTATTCCAGCTGCAACGCCGAGAGCATGGCGAAAGATATCGAGATGTTGCCGGGGTATCGCATCGAACGGGTGCAGCTGTTTGACATGTTCCCGCATACCGCGCACTACGAAGTGCTGACGCTGTTGGTGCGGCGTTTATAAAACATAAGGCCCGGATAACCGGGCCTTAATTGTTTATTGCGGGAACCACTTGTCGTTGATGGCCTTGTAGGTGCCGTCGGCCTTGATGGCGTCCAGCGCGGCGTTCAGCTTGGCCAGCAGCGCCTGGTTGTCCGGGCGCACCGCGATGCCGAGACCGGTGCCGAAGTATTGCGCATCGGTGATGTGCTCGCCGACCGGCGCCAGCTGCGGGTTGGTTTTCAGCCACTCGTTCACCACGGCGGTGTCGCCGAACACGCCGTCGATACGGCCGTTTTTCAGCTCCAGAATGGCGTTCTGGTAGCTGTCGTAAGAGACGGTGTTAATCTCCGGGTGCTTGTCCTGCATGTATTTCTGGTGGGTGGTGCCGTTTTCCATGCCGAGCTTTTTGCCTTTCAGATCCGCCAGCGAGCTGAACTTGCCTTTTTGCGCGATCACGATCGCCGAGTTGGCGTAGTAAGGCTGGGTGAAAGCGACCTGTTTGCTGCGTTCCGGCGTGATGTCCATACCGGAAATCACCGCATCGTATTTCTTGAATTTCAGCGCGGCGATCAGGCTGTCGAATGCCTGGTTGGTGAAGGTGCACTGCGCCTGCATCTGCTTGCACAGCGCGTTGGCCAGATCGATATCGAAGCCGACGATCTGGTTGTTGGCGTCCAGCGATTCGAACGGCGGGTAGGTGGCGGAAGCGGCAAAGCGGATGGTCTCGGCCGCGGTGGCGTTAAAGGTGATCCCGGCCAACATCGTCGCGGCAAGCAGCAGTTTTTTCATGCGTAGAGCTCCTGTCTGAATCCTGAAAGTGATTATTCGCTATCGTTTGTTTTTACTGGTAATCGCCAGAGGTTTTTGCGCGTGCGTCTGCTGATAACCCTGCCACTGAGTGAATTAAAATGCAATATGAATGATTAAATATTGCGTGGAGATAAAAAAAAGCCCCGCACGATGGCGGGGCTCATAGGGGGAGGCGGCCTCAGTTGCGGCGTTCAAATGCCAGCGCGCGGCGCTCCACCAGCCGCATCAGCAGCGTCAGCAGGCCGTTAACGCACAGGTACACCAGGCCCGCGGCGCCGAATACCATGACGTCGTAGGTACGGCCATACATCAGCTGGCTACAGCCCATCACCTCCATCAGCGTGATGGTGTAAGCCAGCGAGGTGCTTTTGAACACCAGCACCACTTCGTTGGAATAAGACGACAGCGCGCGCTTGAAGGCGAATGGCAGCAGGATGCGCAGCGTCTGCCGGCGCGACATGCCCAGCGCTTCGCACGACTGCCACTGCCCGGCGGGAATGGCGCGTACCGCGCCATAGAACAGCTGCGTGGTGTAGGCCGCGCTGTTCAGCGCCAGCGCTATCATCGCGCACAGCCAGGGCTGCGACAGCAGGTTCCACAACCACGGGTAGTCGCGGATCGCCGGGAACTGGCCGGGGCCATAGTAGATCAGGAAGATCTGCACCAGCAGCGGCGTGCCGGTGAACAGCGTCACGTAGATCTTGACCAGCGGCGTCAGGATTGGCGTTTTTAGCGTCAGGATCACCGTCAGCAGCAGCGACAGCAGCAGCGCGACGATCAGCGCGGCGACGGTCAGCGTCAGGCTGGTGTGCAACCCTTTGAGGATCTCCGGTAAATACTCAATCATCAGACCGGCCCCCGCTCAAAGCGCGTGGCGCGCAGCTCAATGCGTTTGATGACGTATTGGCTGAACAGCGTCACCAGCAGGTAGATGGCCGCCGCGATCACATACCAGGTAAAAGGCTCCTGGGTGCGGGTGGCGATGCTCTTGGTTTGCAGCATCAGATCGTTCACGCTGATCAGCGACACCAGCGCGGTGTCTTTCAGCAACACCAGCCACTGGTTGCCGAGGCCGGGCAGGGCGTGGCGCCACATCTGCGGCATGATCAGGCGAAAGAAGATCGCTGCCTTGCCGAGTCCCAGCGCCTGGCCGGATTCCCACTGCCCCTGCGGCACCGCTTTGAGCGCGCCGCGCAGCGTCTGCGAAGCGTAGGCGGAATAGAGCAGGGCCAGAGCGATCACCCCGCACAGGAACGGACTGACTTCGAAATTGTCTATCGCCAACTGAATCGGCAGCTGGAACAGACCGAGGTTGAGGGTAAAGCCGTCGGAGAGCATCAGCAGCAGCTGCGACGAGCCGAAATAGATAAACAGCACCACCAGGATTTCCGGCAGGCCGCGCAGCACGGTCACCCAGGCGGTGCCGAGCCAGCTGACCGCTTTCCAGCGGGACGATTCCCATACGGCGAACAGCATCGCCAGAATCAGCCCGAGGATCAGGGCGCAAACGGCAAGGCCGACGGTCATGCCGGCGGCGCTTGCTAAAGGTTGTAATTCATTCATCGGGGCGTATTACTGCTGGAACCATTTTTTGTAGATGGTTTCATAGGTCCCATCCTGCTTGATCTTGTCCAGAGCGGCGTTGAACTTGCCCTGCAGATCGGTGTTCTTCTGGCGCACCGCGATGCCGAGGCCGGTGCCGAAGTAGTCTTTATCCGTCACTTTGGCGCCCACTGCCGCCAGCGCGTCATTCTGCTTCAGCCATTCGTTGACCACCGCGGTATCGCCGAACACCGCATCAACGCGGCCGTTCTTCAGATCCAAAATGGCGTTCTGGTAGCTGTCGTAAGGCACGGTGGTGATTTCCGGGTGCTTGTCGGTCAGGTATTTCTGGTGGGTGGTGCCGTTTTGCACGCCCACTTTCTTGCCTTTCAGCGCCGCCACGTCGGCGATTTTGCCTTTCTGCGCGATGAACAGCGCCGAGTTATCGTAGTACGGCTTGGTGAACAGCACCTGCTTTTCACGCTCCGGCGTGATGTCCATACCGGCCATGACCGCATCGAAACGCTTGAATTTCAGGCTCGGGATCAGGCTGTCGAACGCCTGGTTGGTGAAGGTGCACTCGGCCTGCATCTCTTTGCACAGGGCGTTGGCCAGATCGACGTCAAAACCCTGAATCTTGTTGCCGGCGTCAATAAATTCAAATGGAGGATAGGAGGCTTCGGTAGCGAAACGGATGGTTTCGGCTGCGGAGGCGGAAACGCTGATGCCGGCCAGAACGGCGGCGATTATTAGTTTTTTCATCGCAAAATCCCCAAATTACAGCAAGTTAATTGTTAGTGTGATAAGTAGTTGGCAAACTCGGTGGTCCGCGGCTGCGTAAAGTGGCTGCTGTCGCCTTGCTCCACCACGTGGCCGTTTTCCATGTACACCACGCGGCTGGCGGTTTTGCGCGCCACTTCCACTTCGTGGGTGACGATCACCTGAGTGATGCCGGTGCCGGCCAGTTCGCGAATGATGCTGACGATCTGAGCGGTGATTTCCGGATCTAGGGCCGCGGTCGGTTCATCGAACAGCAGCACCTGCGGTTCCATCATCAGGGCGCGGGCGATCGCCACGCGCTGCTGCTGGCCGCCGGAAAGGTGCAGCGGGAAGCGATCGGCGAAGTCGGTCAGGCGCAGACGCTTGAGCAGCTTGTCGGCGCGCTCCATCGCCTGAGCCTTGGTCAGACCCAGCACGCGGCAAGGCGCTTCGATCAGGTTCTGAACCACGGTGAGGTGAGGCCACAGGTTGTATTGCTGGAAGACCATGCCGACGTTTTGGCGCAGTTCGCGGATGGCTTTCTCGCCCGGCGCCTGCTTGAAGTCGAATTGGTTGCCGGCGATCTGCAGTTGGCCCGAACGCGGCATTTCCAGCAGGTTCAGCACCCGCAGCAATGAACTTTTCCCGGCGCCGCTTGGGCCAAGCAGCACCAGGGTTTCCCCGGCTGGACAATCCAGCGTGATGTCAAACAGCGCCTGGTGAGCGCCGTAATAGCAATTGATACCGTTAAGTTGAATACTCATGCGCCAGAATTGAATAGACATTGATGCCGCAAATGTTAACTTCCACAGAATACTTATGCAATCTTTGTGCGTTAAAATTTATGAGTGTGCGGCGGGACAGTAAAAGATTAGCACAAGATACCGCGACTCAAGCCGAGGGAGGGGATTTGTGGTGCAGGCTGTGAGATCGGTAGCGAAATTTTTTCTATTGGACGAAATTTGAGCGGCTGGCGGCAGCGGGGATGACCGACGCGGCAAGCCCGCGTCGGCCGGGGTATCGCGGGTTACTGGTTTTCCAGCACCTGGCGTACGCTGCCGTTGGTGGCGTGCGCTGGAACATTCAGGTAGCGAATATCATCAACCACCCAGCAGGTGCCTTCGCGCACCATCAGCACTTCGTCCTGCCAGTTCACGGTGCTGTTGGCGTCTTTCTGGTAGCTCAAGTCAACGCGCAACGGGATGTTTTTCGCATCGGTGTTAGGAATGGTCGAGGCGCTGGCGACGGACGCGCTGCTTGGCCCCTGCGCATTGCCGGAGAACAGATCGCCGGTTATCCGATACTTGCCCGGGTTCTGGCCGGCGCTGACCAGATCCTGATACAGCACTTTGCTCAGGTAAGGTTGCAGCTGCGCCAGGCGGTTGCTGTCCGGCAGGCCGGCGCCCTGCTGGATGCGCAGATCATAGAACTTTTGCGCGACCGTATCCGGGCCGCCTTCCACACAGCTGCCGCTGCGAGTGCCGATATCCTTGTATGCCGGTTCCACCGTGGTACAGGCACTCAGCAGCAGCGCTAAGGGTAAAACAGCCGCAATCGTTTTTGTTTTCATCTTATTACCTTATGTGAAAGTCTCTACCATGAAGACCGATAGCTTACAGTATAAATGCGTTTTTTGGCCTTGCATTCGTACTGCGTGCCATTGATTAAGCGAACATAACGCCAATCTTCTGGTCATAGATACGTTGAATTAATCAAACAAGGAATTCTGATGCAGCTTTCAACTACCCCGACCCTGGAAGGGTTTACCATCACCGAATACTGCGGCGTCGTGACCGGCGAAGCGATCCTCGGCGCCAACATTTTTCGTGATTTCTTCGCCGGCGTGCGCGATATCGTCGGCGGCCGTTCGGGCGCCTACGAGAAAGAGCTGCGCAAGGCGCGCTTGATCGCGTTCGAAGAGCTGGAAGATCAGGCGAAAGAGCTGGGCGCCAACGCGGTGGTCGGCATTGATATCGATTATGAAACCGTTGGCAAAGACGGCAGCATGCTGATGGTGACCGTCAGCGGCACCGCGGTGAAAGTCAGCCGCTAACGCCATTCTCGCGCCCCGGCCGTTACGCCGGGGCGACGTTCTCTTGCTTTACCCCACCTTGTGCTGCTCGACGATCGGGCGGTGCTCCTGCGGTTTTACCGGCGCCGGCTCCTGGCGATGCTGTATCGGCTGAACGAACGACGGGCGGATCTGCGGCGCCGGGGCCGGATGCGGCATGACGCGTTCTTGCGGCATCGGCGTCGGGCGCACTACCGCCGGGTGCGGCGCTACGGCCGCTTCGTGCACCGCCGGCTGAGCGACGTGCGGCACGACCTGAAGCGGTGGCCGCACGGCGGATTGATGCACCGGCGCGACGGTCTGCATCGGATGCGTCTGTACCGGGGCTGAATGCACGGCCATCGGCTGCTGCGCGTGGGGCGCCGCAGGTGCGGCATGCGTGAACGTTGGCATGCTCATCGGCTGCTGTACATGGGGCGCGTTGACCGATTGTTGCACGTGCGGCGCGGCCGCTACCGGCTGGGTATGCGCAAAGTTCGGCATGGTCATCGGCGCATGGGCTGCAGGCGCGACGCGCGGCTGTTGCGGCGCCGCGTTCGGCGTCGATTGATTGAAGCGCGGCGTCGGCGCGGCGGGGGTCGTATTGTAGTTGTTCACCGTGCTGGTGGTGCTGCGATTCACATTATTGACGTTGTTATATTGGTTGATGTTGGTGACGCGATTCACCACGGTGGTGGAATGCGACACGTAGGGCGCATTGCGGTAGACCACCGGCTGGCGCCGATCGTCCCAGCGCATATCCCAGTTGTGCCAGCCGCTGTTGTGTTGGTTGAGCAAAGAGGCGACCGCGATGCCGACGCCGAAGCTGATCACGCCGGCTGCCAGCATGTCGCCGCCGCTGTAGCCCGAAGGCTGATACTGATAGCTTGGATAAGCCTGGATCGGCGTGCCGTAGGCCACCCAGGGATCGTAATGCGGAACGTAAACCGTATCCGGCTGGCTGGGCTCGATGACGATGGTTTCGCCCGGCGCCGCCACCACGCTCTGGCGATAGGACTGCTGCTCAACGTAACGGGTGGTGGGAGCCACGACGATGCGCTGCTGCGGGGTGTTTTTCAGCGTACCCTGGCTGGCCGCCCGCTGACGCATCACCTGAATGGCGTTCATCACGTCGGTGGGATCGTTGAGGTAGGCGCTGCCCAGGGCGGTGGTCCAGGGGATGTTCTTCGCCATCTGATCGAGCACGTCGGGGAATTGTACCAGGCCGCGTACGCTGGGATCCCAGGGCTGAGCGTCGGCCGCCGAGCTGAGCGCCGCAGGTTGCAATCCGCGGTTTTGCGCCAGCCAGGCATCCGCGGCGCTGATTTGGTCAGGGTAACCCGCGCCGGCCAACACTTGCGCCAGCAGTTTGTCGGGGAACAGCGCCACCGGGCTGACCAATTGGTAAAGCTGATCGGCGGTCAGCGGCGTATAGGCCGGTGTACTGGCATTGGCGGCGGGAGCGGCCGGGGGCGGTGTGCTCCCGCCCATCGCACCGGCGACTTTTTGCTGATCGCAGCCACTGAGCGGCAGCATGGCGGCACAGAGCAACCAGGACAGATAGCGTGGCGTGAACATGTTCGACTCCGCTCTTTCAGCGCAGATGATACTTTGAGACTATCATGGGCGGGAGAGGCCGCCAGTCGGGAGAAATACTCGCTTGCATATCGGCGCTATCTGTCATCATTTCTCGATGAGCGTGATGATTGGATACAGGTTAATCGCGTTACGTTACATCTTTCACGGACGATAATCAGGAGGATAAGTGAAAATTTGGCCAGGGATTATCGCCGCCGCGCTGTTGGCGGGGTGCCAAAATCCACAGCAGGATACGCTCGTCGATCGCGGCGCTTACCAGCTCGAAACCCTGCATCAGGCACAGGGCGCCGATCAGCGCATCCGGTTTTTGGTGATGCACTACACGGCGGAAGACTTCCATTCATCGCTGAAAACGCTGACCGACGAGCACGTCAGCGCCCATTATCTGCTGCCGGCGCACCCACAGCGCGAGCACAGCAAACCGACGGTGTACCGGTTGGTGCCGGAGGCGATGCGTGCCTGGCATGCCGGCACCAGCGCCTGGCGCGGCCGCAACAACCTCAACGACACCTCGATCGGCATCGAAATCGTCAACAAGGGCTTCACCCGCAGCATGCTGTTCACCCACTGGCAACCTTATACGGCGGAGCAGATCGCCGTGCTGATCCCGCTGAGCAGCGACATTATCCAACGCTATGGCATCCAGCCGCAGGACGTGGTGGGGCACAGCGATATCGCGCCGCAGCGCAAACAGGATCCCGGCCCGCTGTTCCCCTGGCGGCAGCTGGCGCAGGCCGGCATCGGCGCCTGGCCGGATGAACGGGACGTGCAGCGTTTGCTGGCGGGGCGCGATCGCCATGCGCCGGTACCGATGGCGCCGCTGCTCGAAAAGCTGGCGCGTTACGGTTACGCGATAGACCCGTTGTGGGATGCGCGGCAGCAGCGCAACGTGCTGGCGGCGTTTCAGATGCATTTTCGGCCCGACGATGTGCGCGGCGAGCCGGATGCAGAAAGTGAAGCGATTGTCGATGCGCTGCTGGTGAAGTACGGCGCGGCGCGTTGATTACAGGCCGTGCAGCTTACCGTGGTCTTTCAGCCAGCGGGCGGTGCGCGCGATGCCTTCTTCCAGCGAGACGATGGGCTGATAGCCCAGCTCTTGCTGTGCACGAGTGGTATCGAGCGTGAGGTCGAAGTTGAGTTTGGCGACGCCGTAGTGGGTCAGCACCGGCTCCTTTTCGCTTTTGCTGCCCAGACGCTCCATGCCGCGCGCCATCATATCGAGCATCGGATAGGGGACGGAGCGGATATGGCACTTCATGCCCAAATCGTCGATCAGCTGCTGCACCACGGTGCGTAGCGGGCGCGGCTGCTGGTTGGTGATGTTGTAGGCACGGCCGGACGGCGTATCTTCTTTTAGCGTCGCCAGCCACATGGCGTGCACCGCATTCTCCAGATAGGTCATGTCCACCATTGCCGCGCCGCCGCGCGGCAGCAGCAGGTTGCCGTAGCGTTTGATCATCTGCAACAGCCGCGGCAGCATCACTTTGTCGTGCGGCCCGAACAGCCCCTGTGGGCGCAGAATGGTGAAATGGGTCTGCGGATTGGACAGCGCCAATTGCTGGATCACCTGCTCGCCGGCGGCCTTGCTGCGCGCGAACTCGTTGGCGTAGCGCTGCGGGCGAAAGTCTTCGGTCACGTTGCGGTGATGATGGTAATCGAAATAGATCGCCGGGGAAGAGATGTGAATGAACTGCGCCACGCCGTAGGCCGCCGCCCATTCGCCGAGGCGGCGGGTGGCGCGGACGTTGGCCAGTTCGAAGGCTTCTTCGGTGCCCCAGGGGGAGGTAAAGCTGGAGCAGTGCCACAGTACGTCGACGTCGGCCAGCATCGCCTTGGCCTGCGAAGAGATCAGGTTGGTGAGATCGGCATGAATGAACTCCGCGCCCATTTTTTCCAGCAGGCTGCCCATCGCCTGGTTGCGACCGGTGGCGCGCACTTTGATGCCCTGGCGACGCAGATATTCAACGGCGTTACGGCCTAACCCACTGGTTGCACCGGTGACCAATACCTTCATAACGGACTCTATTCTCACCCAAAATCGGAATACCGGCGGGCGCTTACGGCGCTCCCAGCAAATAAGATGCCATTCTTCCGTGATTTCGTGCGCTATGCAATCGGAAAGCCCCGAAGCACAGCGGCAAACTGTGCGGTTGATCGACAAATGAACGGCGTTCAGCGCTGTTGGCGGTCCAGGCTCTCGGCCAGCGTCGCGATGCGCTTCGCCATGCCGCGAAAAATGAACAGGTGTGCGGGCATCATGGCGAACCAATACAGCAGCCCGCTGAAGCCGGCCGGATGCCACCAGGCGCGCACATCCAGCGTGCGGCGATCGCCGTGATCGGTGATGGTGAAGCTCAGCCGCCCCAGCCCCGGCGCCTTCATGCCGAACAGCAGCGCCAGTTGCCGCAGCGGCTTCAGCGTGATGACTTTCCAACCGTCGATCTCGTCGCCCAGCGCCAGGGTCGCGCGCGCCGGGCGGCCATAGACCACCCCGTTGCCGATCATGTCGTCCATACGGGCGCGGATGCGCCACAGAATATTGGCGTAGAAATAGCCTTCTTCGCCCCCCAACTGCTGCACCGTTTGCCACAGGGCCTCGCGGGTGGCGGCGGTGTCCAGCGAACAACCGGCCTGTTTCGGATAGTAACCGTAGCCGGGGCGCCAGCGGGCCCGCGCCGCCGGATCGTAGCCCCAGTCGGCGGAATCGACCACCTCCTGTTCGCGCTGCAGCGTGGCGGTGACCGCTTGATCAAAGGTGTGCAGCCGCTGCGGGATCAGGGCCTGCAGCGGCCGGCCGTCGGCGGGCAGATCGTGCTTCAGCCCCTGGATCAGCGCGCGAGCGATCGGCGTCGGCACCGAGGTGATCAGGCTGATGAACCACACCGAAATCAGCCGCGTCGGCAGAGGGATCGGGATCAGCCAGCGCCGCTTGCCGCTGATGGCGATAAAGCGTTTGAACATATCCTGATAGCTGAGGTATTCCGGCCCGGCAACGTCGAAGATGCGGTGCTCCTGCGCCGGGTGTGCCAGCAGATCGGCCAGATAAACCAGCAGGTTCTCCAGCGCCACCGGCGACGACTTCGAACGCACCCAGCGCGGCGGCGTCAGCACCGGCAGGTTATAGACCATGTCGCGCATCACTTCGAACGCCGCCGAGCCGGGGCCGACGATGATGCCGGCGCGCAGCTCGGTGACCGGCACGCCGCTCTGGCGCAAGATCTCGCCGGTCAGGCGGCGGGCCGCCAGGTGCGGTGAGCTGTCGTCGTTAGGCTGCAGCGCGCCGAGAAAGATCACCTGTTTAACGCTGGCATGGCGCAGCGCGTCGCGCAGGTTTTCCGCCGCCTGGCGCTCCTTCTCGATAAAATCGTCGCCGTCGCCCATCGCATGCACCAGATAGTAAAGCGTATCGATTTCCCACAGCGCCGCGCTCAGAGTTTCCGGGCGATACAGATCGGCATACAGGCAGTTGACCTGCGGCCAGTTCCGCTCCTGCAGCCACTCGATGCGCCGCGCGGCGGCGGTAATCTGGTGCCCCTGTTCGATCAGGTGCGGGATCAGGTTCTGGCCTATATAGCCGCTGGCTCCAAGAACCAGTACGCGTTGGGGTGTCATCGGGCCGCCTTGTGCGGTAGAGGATTGGCTGAACGACAGGATGCCAAATTCAGGGTTTAAATGCACTTTTTGTATGGGTATAAGCCGGTTGCATCCATCCTGGCACAGGTTCACACTACGCGCCCCTTATCGAACGAAAAACCGGTTGCCATGAAGCTCAATGTGATTTGTTACGCCCTGCTGGGCCTGGCGCTGGTCGCCAGCCTGTTCTCGCTGCATCCGGTGTGGATGTGGTTGCTGTTGGCCAACCTGTTGACGTTTCTGATCTACGGCGGCGATAAGCTGGCAGCGCGTAAAGGGTGGTGGCGGGTACCGGAGGCGACGCTGTTGCTGTTCGGCGCGCTGGGCGGATGGTTGGGCGCACTGGCGGCACAGCAGCTGTTTCGCCATAAGACCCAGAAGCAGCCGTTTAAAACCTGGTTCATCCTCAGCGTGGCGCTCAATCTGGCGGTGGTGCTGGGGTTGTGGTACTGGGTTTATGGCCGCTGGATTTTCTGATGGTGGGGCGCGGCCGGCGCCCCTGGCGATCAGGCGTGCTGCCGGAGGAATTCCCGCCACAGCTCAACTACCCGCTGCAGATCCTGACGGCTGACGTCGAGGTGGGTCAGAATGCGCGTCAGCGGGCCGCTGCTGATCAGCACGCCACGTTCGCGCATCCACGGACCGAGTTTGGCCGCCAGCGCCGGCGGTTGGCGCAGGTACAGCACGTTGGTCTGCGCGCCGGGTTCGGCGATCTCTACGCCGATCTGCCGCAGCTGTTGCTCCAGCCAGACCGCGTTGTCATGGTCTTCGCACAGCCGCGCGACGTTATGCTCCAACGCGTAAAGACCGGCCGCCGCCAGGATGCCGGCCTGACGCAGCCCGCCGCCCGTCATCTTGCGCCAACGCAGCGCGCGCTGAATGAAGGCTTCGCTGCCGCACAGCAGCGATCCGACCGGCGCGCCCAATCCTTTTGACAGGCAAATGGTGAACGTGTCGCAGTATTGCACGATCTCTTTCAGCGGCAGGTTCAGCGCCACGGCGGCATTAAAGATGCGTGCGCCGTCGATATGCAGCGCCAGCTGCCGCTCGCGGGTAAATTGCCACGCCTGCTGCAGGTAGGCCTGCGGCAAAACTCGGCCGCTGATGGTGTTTTCCAGGCTCAGCAGCCGGGTACGGGCGAAGTGGATATCGTCGGGTTTGATGGCGGCGGCGAGCTTGTCCAGCGGCAGCGTGCCGTCCGCGTCAGCCTCGATCGGCTGCGGCTGGATGCTGCCCAGCACCGCCGCGCCGCCGGCCTCGTATTTATAGTTGTGTGCCTGTTGGCCGACCAGATACTCGTCGCCGCGCTGACAGTGGCTCAGCAGCGCCACCAGGTTGGCCTGGGTGCCGCTGGGCAAAAACAACGCCGCTTCTTTGCCTGACAGGCGCACCGCCTCGGCCTCCAGCGCGTTGACCGTCGGGTCATCGCCGTAGACGTCGTCGCCGACCTCTGCCTGAGCCATCGCCTGGCGCATGGCGGCGCTGGGGCGGGTGACGGTGTCGCTGCGTAGATCGATAAGCATAGGGTTCCTGGAATATAAGGGAGAGGAAAAGGGTACATGGCATCATATACCCTTTATTTCACCGGGGCAGCTTGCTTAGCGCAGCCAGTTGGTTTTCGCCAGCTCGACCACTTCGTCGCCGCGGCCGTTGATGATGGCGCGCAGCATGTACAGGCTGAAGCCTTTCGCCTGTTCGAACTTGATCTGCGGCGGCATCGCCAACTCTTGCTTGGCGGTGACCACGTCCAGCAGCGCCGGGCCGGGATGCGCCAACATCTCCTGCAGCGCGCCGTCCAGATCCGACGCTTTTTCCACGCGGATGCCCTTGATGCCTGCGGCGTTGGCGATCGCCGCGAAGTCCGGATTATGCAGATCGGTGCCGTCGGTCAGGTAGCCGCCCGCCTTCATCTCCATCGCCACGAACCCCAGCACGCTGTTGTTGAACACCACGATCTTCACCGGCAGCTTGAGCTGCGCCAGCGACAGGAAATCCCCCATCAGCATGGTGAAGCCGCCATCGCCGCACATGGCGATCACCTGTTTATCCGGCGCGGTGGCCTGGGCGCCGATCGCCTGCGGCATGGCGTTGGCCATCGAACCGTGGTTGAACGAACCGAGCAGGCGGCGCTTGCCGTTCATTTTCACGTAGCGGGCGGCCCACACCGTCGGCGTGCCGACGTCGCAGGTGAAGATGGCGTCGTCGCTGGCGTAGTGGCTGAGCTGCTGCGCCAGATATTGCGGATGGATCGGCTGGTCATCGTTGGCGGTCGCCAGCCCGTCGAGCTCCTTGCGCGCGTTGCGGTAGTGCTCCAGCGCCTTGTCGAGGAATGCCCGGTCGCGCTTGGGCTCCAGCTGCGGCAGCAGGGCGGTGAGGGTGGTGTGGATATCTCCCACCAGCGCCATGTTGACCGGGCAGTGCGCGCCGATGCTGCCGGGGTTGATGTCGATCTGAATGATGTTGGCGTTGGTGGGGTAGAACGCGCGATAGGGGAACTGGGTGCCGAGCAGCACCAGCGTGTCGGCGTTCATCATCGCGTGGTAGCCGGAGGAGAAACCGATCAGCCCGGTCATGCCGACGCTGTAGGGGTTATCCCACTCGATATGTTCTTTGCCGCGCAGCGCGTGCACCACCGGTGCTTGCAGCAGCTCGGCCAGCTTGACCACTTCATCGTGCGCGCCGGCGCAGCCGCTGCCGCACATCAGGGTGATGTTCTTCGCCTTGTTCAGCGTTTCCGCCAGCTTGTTCAACTCGCTCATCGGCGGCTGCACCAGCGGCAGCGCCGGGGTATGCCAGGTCAGCGTCGCGTCTTCCGGCGCCATGCGCAGCGCCACGTCGCCCGGCAAGACGACCACTGAAACGCCGCGGTTGAGGATCGCCTTGCGCATGGCGATCTCCAGCACGCGCGGCAGCTGTTCCGGGTTGGAGACCAATTCGCAATAGTGGCTGCATTCGCGGAACAACTCCTGCGGATGGGTTTCCTGGAAGTAGCCGCTGCCGATTTCGCTGGAAGGAATGTGTGCGGCGATCGCCAGCACCGGCACATGGTTGCGGTGACAGTCGAACAGGCCGTTGATCAGATGCAGGTTGCCGGGGCCGCAGGAACCGGCGCACACCGCCAACTGGCCGGTGAGCTGGGCTTCGGCACCGGCGGCGAAGGCGGCCACCTCTTCATGGCGGGTGCCCAGCCATTCGATGGTGCCCATGCGGTGCAGGCTGTCGCTCAGGCCGTTGAGCGAATCGCCGGTTACGCCCCAAATGCGTTTTACGCCGGCTTGATCCAGCGTTTTGGCGATCAGTGTGGCTACGGTTTGCTTCATGGTTCCCCCAAACATGGTTTGAAAAACGATGTGTACTCGATCCGGTGAGTGTCAGCAGAACAACTGCAAGCATAGCTTACCGGCTGTGGACGAGATGCGGTCAGGAAGGGTAAAGAGCGTAGGACGGGAAGCAGTGTAACCGGGCTGGCCACGGGGAACTTGCCGATAAATGCCCCATCGCGGCGATGGGGCCAGGGGATCACGCCAGGGTGACGTCACCCTGCAGCTGGCAACTGCAGGCCAGCACGTAGCCTTGCGCTATCTCTTCTGCGCTTAGCGTCATGGTGCTGGTGGTGGTGTAGTCGCCCTCGAGGATGCGGGTTTTGCACGAGCCGCACACCCCGGCGCGGCAGGCGGCGTTGACCGGCAGGGCATTGGCCTCCATCGCCGCCAGCAGCGTGCTGCCGACCGGCACGCGGAATTCACGCAGCGGGCGCGCGGCGCGCAGCGTCAGCCCTTCGGTGGCGTCGGCCTGCGCCGTCGGCGTGTGGAACTGCTCTTTATGGAAATGCTCGGCCGGCACGCCGAGCCGGCGACAAAGCTGCTCCACCTGATCCATGTAGGGCGCAGGGCCGCAGGTCATCACCGTGCGTTCGGCGATATCCGGTGCCGCCTGCCGCAGCGTCTGTTCATCGATACGGCCGCTGAGGTAGCCGGGTTGCAGATCCTGCTCGGCCATCAGCGTCAGGCGCAGCTGCGGATGGGCGGCACACAGCACGCGCCATTGATCGGCGAAAATCGTGTCAGCGGGGGTGCGTACGTTAAAGATCACGGCGATATCGCAGGCCGGACGGTTGGCGGTCAGCCAGCGGCACATCGAGACGATCGGCGTCACGCCGCAGCCGGCGGCCAGCATCAGATAACGATCGGCCGGGTGGCGCTCGCAGCTGAATTCGCCCTGCGCGTCGGACAGCCACAGCGTGTTGCCGGGCTTGACCTCTTGCGTCAGCCAGCGCGATCCGACGCCGTCCGGCAGGCAGCGCACGCTGATGCTGAGAAAGCGGCTCTGACCAGGCGAGGAGGAGAGCGTATAGGCGCGCAACGTCTCCTCGCTGTTGCGAATGCTGACCAGCGCGAACTGGCCAGCCTGGTAAGGGTAGAAAACGTCGCAGATCAGGTTCAGCGTCCAGACGTCTGCGGTTTCACGCTGGATGGAATGCACCTGCATGCGGTTCGGGCAAAGCGGTGTGGGTTGAGTCATCGGGGCACCTCAAAAAACAAAGGGGCCGGCGCAGGCGGCCCCATAACGTAACGGCATCAGGCGAGCAGCGCTGCAATATCCTGCTCGACGGTGGTGATCGGACGCAGGCCGAATTTCTCGTTGAGGATCGCCATCAGGTTGTCGGTCAGGAAGCCCGGCGCGGTCGGGCCGGTGACGATGTTTTTCACCCCCAGCGACAGCAGCGTCAGCAGAATGACGATCGCCTTCTGTTCAAACCACGACAGCACCAGGCTGAGCGGCAGCTCGTTGACGCTGCAGCCGAGCGTATCCGCCAGCTTGACCGCCAACATGATGGCGGAGTAGGCGTCGTTGCACTGGCCGACGTCCAGCAGGCGCGGCAGCCCTTCCAGCGTGCCGAAGTCCAGCTTGTTGAAACGGTACTTGCCGCAGGCCAGCGTCATGATCAGGCAGTCTTGCGGCACGCTGCGGGCGAAGTCGGTGAAGTAGCTGCGCTCGTCGCGGCTGCCGTCGCAGCCGCCGACCAGGAAGACGTGGCGCAGTTTTTTCTGCGACACCAGGTCGATCACCGTGTCGGCGGCGTTCAGCAGCGTCTGGCGGCCGAAACCGACGGTGATCAGATGCTCGATCTCGGTATAAGGGAAACCGTTCATGCCCTGCGCCTGGCGGATCACGGCGCCGAAGTCGTCGCCTTCCAGATGATTGACGCCTGGCCAGCCGACGATGCTGCGGGTCCAGATGCGATCGCCGTAGTTGCCGACGTTAGGATCGATGATGCAGTTGGAGGTCATCACGATCGGGCCGGGGAATTTGGCGAATTCCGTTTGCTGGTTTTGCCAGCCGCTGCCGTAGTTGCCCACCAGATGCTTGAATTTTTTCAGTTCCGGATAGCCGTGCGCCGGCAGCATTTCGCCGTGGGTGTAGACGTTGACGTTTTGCCCTTCGGTTTGCTCGAGCAGCATGCGCAGATCTTTCAGATCGTGGCCGGAAATCAGAATGGCTTTCCCGGCCACCGGGCGCACGTTGACCGCGCTGGGCTGCGGATCGCCGTAGGCTTGGGTTTCACCGCGATCGAGGATCGCCATCACGTTGAAGTTCATCTTGCCGATGCCCATGGCGTTGTTCAGCAGGGTGTCGACGTCGCGCGGCTGGGTGCCGAGCCAGGCCATAAAGGCGTGGTAGTCGGCATAGAGTTGCTCGTCGAACTGGCCGAGCACGTGCGCGTGTTCCATATAGGCCGCCGCGCCTTTCAGGCCGTACAGGCACAGCATGCGCAAACCGTGTACGTCGTCACCTACCTCGGCCTTGTCGCTGTTGAGGGCAAACTGCGCTGCCTGTTGCAGCAGCGCAGGCATATCGTCACCGGCCAGCTGCAGCGCCGCCATCGGGTGATCGACGCGTACGCCGGCGTCCAGCAGCCGGCAACGGGCGGCCAGCGAATCGCGCAGCAGCAAGGTTTCGCGCGCGTAGCCGATGATGCGCTGGGAGTCGAAGTTGACGTTGGTCAGGGTGGAGAAGAAGGCGCGCGGGGCGAAGCTGTCGATCTCGTGGTCGACGATGCCCAGCGAACGCGCCTGCAGCGCCCAGGCGGAGAGCCCCTGCAGCGCCGCCACCAGCAGATCCTGCAGATCGGAGGTTTCCGCCGTCTTGCCGCACATGCCCTGAGCATACGCGCAGCCGTTGCCTGACGGGGTACGGATGGTTTGTTCACATTGCACACAGAACATAGTCGCTTCCTTTTATTTTTAAAGTTGCATTTATAATGCTTGTTTAAAAGCATAGATCGGCGATCGGGGTTGCAAAAGGCTTTTGTGCGACTACTGCGGGCAAGTTTGATTTAGCGCAATTTTGCCGTGCGGATGGGAATTATTACGCTTTGGGGGCCGGCCGGCCCCCAGGGAAAAGGATCAGGAGAACAGGGCGATCAGCACCGGCGCCAGCAGGCTCAGCAGGAAGCCGTGTACGATGGCGGGCGGCACCATGTCCAGCCCGCCGCTGCGCTGCAGCACCGGCAGGGTGAAGTCCATCGAGGTGGCGCCGCACAGGCCGAGGGCGGTGGAACGGCTGCGGCGCACCAGCGTCGGGATCAGCATGATCGCCACCAGCTCGCGCGCCAGATCGTTGAAGAATGCGGCGCTGCCCATCACCGGGCCGTAGGCGTCGGTAATCAGAATACCCGATAGCGAATACCAGCCGAAGCCGGAGGCCATCGCCAGCCCGGCCTTGACCGGCAGCCCCAGCAGCTGAGCCGCCAGCGCGCCGCCGGCCAGCGACGCGACGGTCACCACCAGCGCCACCAGCGTGCCGCGGCGGTTGAGCACGATCTGGCGCAGCGTCATGCCGCTGTTACGCAGCTGAATGCCGACCAGCAACAGCAGGAAGATCAGCGCATATTCGCTGCCTTTATGGGCGAACTGCAGCCATTGCCATTGCGTCAGGCCGAGCAGGAAGCCGCCGAGCACCACGCCGCACAGCTTGAGCGACTCCAGCGCCATGTGCACGCGTGAAGGCAACTTTTCCTGTTTATGGCTGCTGCGCCACGGCATGCGCCGCTCCAGCAGCGCCAGCAACAGCAGGTTGGCGCAGAGAATACAGAAGAAGAACACCGCGCTGTACTGGAAGATCAGCACCAGGTTGCTGCTGAGATCCTCCATAAACGCCAGGCTGATACCCATGAAAAACAGGATCACGTACACCATCCAGCTGAGCAGCCGGTTGATCAGCACCAGCAGCGGGCGATGGCGTAAGGGAATGAGGTAACCGACAATCAGCGGTAACAGAATAATCAACAGTCCTGAATACATGGTGCAGCTTGTGTCCTTGAGTTTTGAAACGCGCCGAACGGCGGCGAGGAGCACACGCTAACCAAAAGCCCGGCCGGAGTAAAGCGGCAGATTTGACGTTGGCCGCTTGACCTGCAAGGGGTTTTTTGACCATGCTCTGTGAAGGTCACCTCATTGAAGAGGCGACGGCGCGCACGGGAGGCGGCGGATGTTCTTGGAGCGTATCGAAATTGTAGGTTTTCGCGGCATTAACCGGCTGTCCCTGATGCTGGACGACAACACGCTGTTGCTCGGTGAAAACGCCTGGGGTAAATCCAGCTTGCTGGATGCGCTGACGCTGTTGCTGGCGCCGGAGCAGAAGCTGTACCGGTTTGAAGCGCACGATTTCCATTTCCCCCCCGGTGAAGAGTCGGCCAAAGAGCGCCACCTGCAGGTGGTGTTCACCTTCTGCGAAAAAGACATCGGCCATGCGCACCTGCCGCGCTATCGCCACCTGACGCCGCTGTGGGTCAAGGGCGAAGATGGCCTGAGCCGCATTCATTACCGCTGCGAGGGCGAGCTGGAAGACGACGGCACGGTGTGCACCTGGCGCGGTTTTCTCGACGCAGACGGCAATGCCTTTCAACTGCACCATATCGAACAGCTGGCGCACGCCATCATCCGCATCCACCCGGTACTGCGCCTGCGCGACGCGCGCTTTATTCGCCGCCTGCGCCCCAGCAGCCTCGGGGATGAACGCAAACCCGATACCCAAGCGCTGGCGCAGCAGTTGGATCAGCTGACGCGCGAGCTGGTGCGCAATCCGCAGAAGCTGACCAACGGCGAGCTGCGTCAGGGGCTGGCGGCCATGCAGCAGTTGCTGGAGCACTACTTCGCCGAGCAGAGTTCGCAGGTGGCGCGGCCGCGCCGTCGCGGCGGCGAACCGGAGCAGGATGCGTGGCGTGCGCTGGATGGCATCAACCGCATGGTGGCCGAACCGAACAGCCGCAGCATGCGTCTGATCCTGCTGGGGATGTTTTCCACCCTGTTGCAGGCGAAGGGCGACGTCAAGCTGGATCCCCATGCCCGCCCGCTGCTGCTGGTGGAGGACCCGGAAACTCGCCTGCACCCGATCATGCTGTCGGTGGCCTGGGGGCTGCTCAATCAGCTGCCATTGCAGCGCATCACCACCACCAACTCCAGCGAACTGGTGTCGCTGGTACCGGTGGAGCACGTGTGCCGGCTGGTGCGTGAGTCGGGGCGGGTCGCAACCTATCGTCTCGGGCCGCGCGGGCTGAGCGCCGAAGACGGACGGCGTATCGCGTTTCACATCCGTTTCAATCGGCCGTCGTCGCTGTTCGCCCGCTGCTGGCTGCTGGTGGAAGGCGAGACCGAAGTGTGGCTGCTGAACGAGCTGGCGCGCCAATGCGGCTACCATTTTGAGGCGGAAGGGGTGAGGGTCATCGAATTCGCCCAGTGCGGCCTGAAGCCGCTGTTGCGCTTCGCCCGCCGCATGGGCATCGAGTGGCATGCGCTGGTGGACGGCGATGAGGCGGGTAAAAAATACGCCAACACCGTACGCAGCCTGCTGGACAATCATGAAGACAACGAACGCGATCGGCTGACCGCGCTGCCGGCGCCGGACATGGAGCACTTCATGTTCCGCGAAGGGTTCGGCCCGGTCTATCACCGGATGGCGTCGGTGCCGCTCAACGCGCAGATGCCGGTGCGCAAGGTGATCCTGAAAGCGGTTCATCACTCGTCGAAGCCGGATCTGGCGATCGAGGTCGCGATGCAGGCCGGCGAATGGGGCACGGATTCGGTGCCGCCGCTGCTGAAGAAAATGTTCTCACGGGTGATCTGGCTGGCGCGCGGCCGGGCGGACTGACGGCCCGCCGGGCGTTATCGGGCGCAGAAATGCGCCGCCAATCCCTGTTCCAGCTCGTCCAGCAGTTGATAACGGCGGCGATACTCGGCGCGCTTCTTGCTGGCAATCTCTTCGATCGGCTTGCGGGCGATGCGTTCGGGCAGCAGGAAATAGCCGCTGTCGAGCGGTTTGGCGCCCATCGACAGCCAGAACTGATCGTAATCGGCGTGCAGCTTGTCCTTCTTCTTACTCTGGTAACGCCAGTTTTGATAGATATGGGTGGCGTTGCCGACCGCCACGACCTGGCGAATGCCGAGGTGCCGCGCCAGCGTGCAGATGCCTTCCAGCACCAGCCGTTTAGGGAACAGGCCGTGGCACTCTTTGGTGGTGTGCTGGATCTCTGCGTGCGGCACCTCATGGTTTGCGCCCTGCAGGCCGCCGATGAACAGCGTCGGCTGCTGCTGATAATGCATCAGCGCAAAGGTGATCTCCGCCAGCATCACGCCGTTGGCGTTGCGCAGCAGCAGCGTGGCTTCCCCTTCCTTATTCAGCTTGTCGATCGCCGCCAGTTCCAGCGTGATCGGCGCTTCGTTCTTGCCCATTGCGCTGGCCAACACGAAAGATTGCGGGCCGAGGTGGCCGAGGCGCATCTTCAGCGGCATGCGCTGTACGATAAGATCGTAATGATCGCGCAGGGCGAACAGGCATTCGATCTTGCTCATGTTGGCCGCCAGGTAGGGGCGATGCAGTTTGCACGGCAGGTTCGGCTGCGCGCTCAGGATCTCTTCCAGCAGCGGGTTGCTGGCCAGGGTGTTGAGCAGGCCGCTGGTGGTGCGCCAGTTGAGCAGCGAACGGCCGAGAAACTTCAGGCGAAACGAGGTTTTTTTCCAGGCATTGCTCGGCGCCATTTCGCCATTGATCAGCGCCGTCATCAGTTGCCAGCCGTTAAGCGACTGGGCGGAGGCGAGTGGGTAGCTGAGCTGTGACATGATGAAATCCTTGGCTTGTGTTGAATGGCGCTATTTCATCAAGGCTTCACTAAACGGGAGTTCAATGCCGAACTGTAACCAAGCGTGTCTCCACATTGTGTTGAGCTAAGGTTTAGTTATTCCCTACGTTGCATGCTAATTTAGCTCCGCCGCCGCAAGGGGCGGCCGATATTCACAAGCACAGGCAGGTCAATTTTGACAGGGTTTAAAGGACATAAACGCCGCTGGATACTCGTTCTGGCGGTCATTGCGGCGATTGCCGCGGCGGCCGTTTGGCACTTTCGCCATCCGGCGCCAACCGATTTCAAAACGGTGAAAGCCAGCAAACGCGATCTGCAGCAGAACGTGTTGGCGACCGGCCAGCTGGACGCGGTGCGCAAGGTCGACGTCGGCGCGCAGGTTAGCGGGCAGTTGGAAAAGCTGTATGTCGAGATCGGCGACAAGGTGAAAAAAGGCCAGTTGCTGGGGGTTATCGATCCGCAACAGGCACAGAACAGCATTCGCGAAGGCGAGGCGACGCTGCGCGAACTGCATGCGCAACTGCTGCAGGCACAGGCCGAGCAGCAATTGGCGGCTGTCACGCTGCAGCGCAACCAGGCGCTGGCCAAACTGCAGGCGGTATCGCGTCAGGATCTGGATCAGGCGGCGACGCAGCTGGCGGTGAAGAAAGCGCAGGTGGGCACCATCAATGCGCAGATCGCCCGGAACCAGGCCAGCCTGGATACCGCCAAGATCAACCTGGCCTATACCCGCATCGAAGCGCCGATGGATGGCGACGTGGTGCAGATCACCACGCTGCAGGGCCAGACGATGATCGCGGCGCAGCAGGCACCGAACATTCTGACGTTGGCGGATCTTGGCACCATGCTGGTGAAGGCCCAAGTATCGGAGGCCGACGTCATTAACCTCAAGCCGGGTCAAAAGGCCTGGTTCACGGTGCTGGGCGATCCGACCCGGCGCTTCGACGGCGTGCTGAAAGACATTCAGCCGACGCCGGAAAAGGTCAACAACGCCATCTTCTATTATGCGCGTTTCGAAGTGCCCAACCCGGAAAGGCTGTTGCGCTTGCAAATGACGGCGCAGGTGCATATTCAGCTGGCCGGCGTCGAGCAGGCGCTGGTGATCCCGCTGGCGGCGCTGGGCGATCAGATCGCCGACAATCGTTACCATGTCTCGGTGCTGAAACAGGGCAAGGAAGAGAAGCGCGAGGTAGCTATCGGCCTGCGCAACAATATCGACGTGCAGATCCTCAGCGGCCTCGAGGCGGGCGATGAGGTGATCGTCAGCCGTGGCGGCGTGGAGGCCGGCTGATGGCGGCGTTGTTGCAGCTGAGCGGCATTCGCCGCAGCTACCGCTCCGGCGAGCAGACGGTGGAGGTGCTGAAGGGGATCAGCCTGAGCATCGACGCCGGTGAAATGGTGGCGATCATGGGGGCCTCCGGCTCCGGCAAATCGACGCTGATGAACATTCTCGGCTGTCTGGACAAGCCGAGCGCCGGCGTGTATCGGGTGGCCGGGCAGGATGTGGCGACGCTGAGCGACGATGCGCTGGCGCAGCTGCGGCGCGAGCATTTCGGCTTTATCTTTCAGCGCTATCATCTGCTGCCGCACCTGAGCGCGGCGCACAACGTCGAAGTGCCGGCGGTGTACGCGGGGCTGGGAAAAGCGGCGCGGCGCGAACGGGCGGAGGCGCTGTTGCGGCGCCTGGGGCTGGGGGAGCGCGTCAACTACCGGCCGAGCCAGCTTTCCGGCGGGCAGCAGCAGCGGGTCAGCATCGCCCGCGCGCTGATGAACGGCGGGCAGGTGATCCTGGCGGATGAACCGACCGGCGCGCTCGACAGCCATTCCGGCGAAGAGGTGATGGCGATCCTCAAACAGCTGTGCGCCCAAGGCCACACGGTGATTCTGGTGACTCACGATCCGGCGGTAGCGCGCCAGGCTGAGCGCATTATCGAGATCCGCGACGGTGAGATTATCGCCGATTCGCGTCCGGCACCGCAGGAGAATGCGCAGGCCGAGCCGCTGGCGCTGGCCGCCGCGGCGGCTTCCTGGCGGCAGGTGGGGGGCCGCTTCCGCGAAGCGCTGGTCATGGCCTGGCGCGCGATGGCGGCCAACAAGATGCGCACCGCGCTGACCATGCTCGGTATCATTATCGGCATCGCCTCGGTGGTATCGATCCTGGTGATCGGCGACGCCGCCAAGCAGATGGTGCTGGCGGACATCAAATCCATCGGCACCAACACCATCGACATCTATCCCGGCAAGGATTTCGGCGACGACGATCCGACCTACCGGCAATCGTTGAAATACGGCGATCTTGATGCGTTGCGCGAACAGCCTTACATCAGCGCGCTGTCGCCGAGCATCAGCAGCAGCATGCGGCTGCGGCTGGGCAACGTCGATGCGGCGGCCAACGTCAACGGCGTCAGCGAGCAGTTTTTCCGCGTGTTCGGCATGAGCTTTACCCAGGGCGTCGGCATCGATCCGCTGCAGGTGCAGTCACAGGCGCAGACGGTGGTGATCGACGCCAATACCCAACGGCGGCTGTTCCCGCACCAGAAGAACGTGGTGGGCGAGGTGATCCTGGTGGGTAACATGCCGGCGACGGTGGTCGGCGTGGCCAAGGAGAAGCAGTCGATGTTTGGCAGCAGCAAGACGCTGAACGTATGGGTGCCTTACAGCACCATGGCCAACCGGCTGATGGGCAACAATTATTTCGACTCGATCACTGTGCGCATCCGCGACGGCTACGACAGTAAGGAAGCGGAACAGCAGCTGTCGCGCCTGTTGACGCTGCGCCATGGCAAGAAGGACTTCTTCACCTATAACATGGACAGCCTGGTGCAAACCGCCGAGAAAACCACCCGCACGCTGCAGCTGTTCCTGACGCTGGTGGCGGTGATTTCGCTGGTGGTCGGTGGCATCGGCGTGATGAACATCATGCTGGTGTCGGTGACCGAACGCACGCGAGAGATCGGCATTCGCATGGCGGTGGGCGCCCGTTCCGGCGACGTGTTGCAGCAGTTTCTGATCGAGGCGGTATTGGTTTGTCTGGTGGGGGGCGCGCTGGGGATTACGCTGTCGTTTGCCATCGGGCTGGCGGTGCAGTTGGTGTTGCCGGGCTGGCAGATCAGCTTCCCGCCGGCGGCGTTGCTGAGCGCGTTCCTCTGTTCCACCGGCATCGGCGTGGTGTTCGGCTATCTGCCGGCGCGCAATGCCGCGCGGTTGAATCCTATCGATGCGCTGGCGCGCGAGTAAGTAAAAAGCATAAAAAATGCCAGTCACACGGCGGCTGGCATTTTTATCGCAGTCATGGTCAGTGCAGCGCGACGCTGCCGGAAGCGTTTAGGACAGCGCCTCGCTTTCCACCGGCACAATAAGACTGGCATGGTTCCCTTTGGGCCCTTGATGCACGTCGAAGCTGACCTGCTGGCCCGCCTTCAACGTTCTGTAACCATCCATCTTGATTGTGGAATAATGCGCGAAAATATCTTCGCCACCGCCGGCTGGGCAGATGAAGCCAAACCCTTTGGCGTTGTTAAACCATTTAACAGTACCCGTCTCCATGCTTTTACATCCCTCGCAACGCTATTTTAAGTGAGATGAATAACTGATTTCGCACTCGCCGTAGGCGAGTAGCAGGGTGGACAAGGGGTGGTTAAAAGACCACCAGCCACGAATTTACACTCTAGAGCAAATGATCGGGGCGTCAAGCGATCGGCTTTTGTCGGCGGGGAGCAGTTCACCAAAGTTTGAAGCAGGTAACGCTATTGCCACGATTCAGTCACAATTGGCCCGTTTTTTTGCGCACGTTACAGTGCGGCGGGACGATGCCGAAGATGATAAAATAGTAACTATCCCCACTTTGAATAACCGAAACCTGTCCCCATATAAGAGGGCAGAGCAGAGAAGATGAGCAGCGATGGGCAATAACAACGATTGGCTAAACTTTGAACACTTGGCCGAAGAAAAACAAATCGATGCGGTAAAACCGCCGTCTATGTATAAAGTTATACTTAACAACGACGATTACACACCGATGGAATTTGTGATTGACGTTCTGCAAAAGTTCTTTTCTTATGATATTGAACGCGCAACGCAACTGATGCTCACGGTCCACTATCAAGGCAAGGCGATCTGTGGTGTTTTTACCGCCGAGGTGGCGGAAACCAAAGTCGTCCATGTGAACCGGTACGCAAGGGAGAACGAGCATCCGTTGCTTTGTACGCTGGAAAAAGCCTGAATAAGGCAATCTATTGGGGAGGTGCTTATGCTCAATCAAGAACTGGAACTCAGTCTCAACATGGCTTTCGCCAGGGCGCGTGAGCACAGACACGAGTTTATGACCGTGGAGCACCTGTTGCTGGCGTTGCTGAGCAACCCTGCCGCGCGAGAAGCGCTTGAGGCATGTACGGTGGATCTGGCCGCGTTGCGCCAGGAGCTGGAAGCCTTCATCGAACAAACCACACCGACGCTGCCCGCCGGCGAAGAAGAGCGCGACACTCAGCCGACGCTCAGCTTCCAGCGCGTGCTGCAGCGCGCGGTCTTCCATGTGCAATCTTCCGGCCGCAGCGAAGTGTCCGGCGCCAACGTGTTGGTGGCCATCTTCAGCGAGCAGGAGTCGCAGGCGGCCTATCTGCTGCGCAAACACGACGTCAGCCGTCTCGACGTGGTGAACTTCATTTCACATGGCACGCGTAAAGACGAGCCGGGCCAAGCACCGAATGCGGAAAACCCGGTGAACGAAGAGCAGTCCGGAGGGGAAGACCGTATGGAAAACTTCACCACCAACCTCAATCAGTTGGCCCGTGTGGGCGGCATCGATCCGTTGATCGGTCGCGATCGTGAGCTGGAGCGCGCGATTCAGGTGCTGTGCCGCCGTCGTAAAAACAACCCGCTGCTGGTCGGCGAATCCGGCGTCGGCAAGACCGCCATCGCCGAAGGGCTGGCCTGGCGTATCGTGCAGGGCGACGTGCCGGAAGTGATGGCGGACTGCACGCTGTATTCGCTGGATATCGGCTCACTGCTGGCCGGCACCAAATACCGCGGCGACTTCGAGAAGCGCTTCAAAGCGCTGCTCAAGCAGCTGGAGCAGGATCAGAACAGCATCCTGTTCATCGATGAAATTCACACCATCATCGGCGCCGGCGCGGCTTCCGGTGGGCAGGTGGATGCCGCCAACCTGATCAAACCGCTGCTGTCGAGCGGAAAAATCCGGGTGATCGGCTCGACCACCTACCAGGAGTTCAGCAACATCTTCGAAAAGGATCGCGCTCTGGCGCGCCGTTTCCAGAAGATCGATATCACCGAGCCGACGGCGGAAGAGACCGTTCAGATCATCAACGGCCTGAAGACCAAGTATGAAGCGCACCACGACGTGCGTTATACCGCCAAGGCGATCCGCGCCGCGGTGGAGCTGTCGGTGAAATACATCAACGATCGTCATCTGCCGGACAAGGCGATCGACGTGATCGACGAGGCGGGCGCCCGCAGCCGGTTGATGCCGGCCAGCAAGCGCAAGAAAACCGTCAACGTGGCCGATATCGAATCCGTGGTGGCGCGCATCGCTCGCATCCCGGAGAAAACCGTGTCGGCCAGCGATCGCGACGTGCTGAGAAACCTGGGCGATCGCTTGAAGATGCTGGTGTTCGGCCAGGATCAGGCGATCGAAGCGTTGACGGAAGCCATCAAGATGAGCCGCGCCGGTCTGGGCCACGAGCGCAAGCCGGTCGGTTCCTTCCTGTTCGCCGGGCCGACCGGGGTCGGGAAAACCGAGGTCACCGTACAGTTGGCCAAGGCGATGGATATCGAGCTGCTGCGTTTCGACATGTCCGAGTACATGGAGCGGCATACCGTCAGCCGTCTGATCGGCGCGCCTCCGGGCTATGTCGGTTACGATCAGGGCGGGCTGCTGACCGATGCGGTGATCAAGCATCCGCATGCGGTGGTGCTGCTCGATGAGATCGAGAAGGCGCATCCGGACGTGTTCAACCTGCTGCTGCAGGTGATGGACAACGGGACGCTGACCGACAACAACGGCCGCAAGGCGGACTTCCGCAACGTGATCCTGGTGATGACCACCAACGCCGGGGTGCGGGAAACCGAACGCAAGTCGATCGGCCTGGTGCAACAGGACAACAGCACCGACGCGATGGAAGAGATCAAGAAGGTGTTTACGCCGGAGTTCCGCAACCGTCTGGACAACATCATCTGGTTCAACCATCTCTCTACCGAGGTGATCCAGCAGGTGGTCGACAAGTTTATCGTCGAACTGCAGGCGCAGCTGGATGCGAAGGGCGTCTCGCTGGAAGTGAGCGACGAAGCGCGCGACTGGCTGTCGGTGAAGGGCTACGACCGTGCGATGGGCGCTCGGCCGATGGCGCGCGTCATGCAGGAGAACCTGAAGAAACCGTTGGCCAACGAACTGCTGTTCGGCTCGCTGGTGGACGGCGGTTCCGTGAAGGTCGAGCTGGACAAGGACAAGAAACAGCTGACCTATCACTTCCTCAGCGCCGCCAAACGCAAGGCGGACGAGGGCGCGGTGCACTAAGGCCGCCTTCAGGCAAAGAAAAAGCGATGCTTCGGCATCGCTTTTTTTATGGGTGAGATTCACCGTACAACAGAAACGAGTGAGCCCTCTCAGTTTACCTGCGCACCTGCAACCCGTTGTGTAACGTCGCTGCGGGGGTAAACGGAAAGGGCTCCCGAGGGATTACATCCTCGATGCCGCCAGCGTGTGGCGCGCGGTGAGCCGATTAACGGCTACGGAAGACAATGCGGCCTTTGCTCAGGTCGTACGGGGTCAGCTCTACAGTGACTTTGTCGCCCGTCAGGATGCGGATATAGTTTTTACGCATTTTACCGGAGATGTGTGCGGTTACCACGTGCCCGTTTTCCAATTCAACGCGGAACATGGTGTTCGGCAGCGTATCAAGAACGGTGCCCTGCATTTCAATATTGTCTTCTTTGGCCATCGAATCCTCTAGGTCTAACTACCTTAGTTTTTAACCGGCAAGATAATGCCGAAAAACCCCCATTATGTAAAGATGCGTCGGTGAACATTGCACCGTTTCCACCAATTAGTTTACTGGAGAGGGCGGTTCAGCCGGCTGTGGGGATATGACTTGCGGCTCCCAGCACGCCGGCGCCAAAGGCCGCCGTTGAAGGGTGCTGAGCTGCTGCAAAAATTGACGGCGCGGAATTTCACGCGCGCCAAGGCGGGCAGTGTGAGCGTTCAGCACCTGGCAGTCAATCAATTCCCCGCCATAAGCGGCAAAATGGCGGCAAAAGGCCATCAATGCGCATTTTGAGGCGTTGGTGACGCGGCTGAACATCGATTCGCCGCAGAACAACGCGCCCTGCGCCACGCCGTACATGCCGCCGACCAGTTGATCATCCTGCCACACCTCCACCGAGTGTGCGTAGCCGAGGCGATGCAGATGCTGATAGGCACGCTGTACTTCCGGGCCGATCCAGGTGCCTTCATCCGGCCGGTGGGCGCAGGCGGCGATCACCGCGGCGAAATCATGATTGAGCGTGATGCGAAACGGATCGTGGCGCAAAAAGCGTTTCAGACTGCGGTTGAGATGGAACTCGGCCGGGAACAGCACTGCACGCGGATCGGGTGACCACCACAGAATCGCTTCCCCCGGCGAGTACCAGGGGAAGATACCGCGCTCGTAGGCCGCCAGCAGCCGCGGCGCCGTCAGGTCGCCGCCGATAGCCAGCAGGCCGTTGGGATCGCGCAGGGCGCCCTCAGGCGAGGGAAACGCCAGCGACTGGGGGGAAAGCTTAACGATGCGCATACAGGGTCTCTGCGTCCTCTACGGGCCGATTACGGCGCCAGGTTGCTGATACGGTTGCGAAAGCGGGCATAGCGGCCCTGCTGGCGCATCAGGGTGGCGTGATCGCCCTGTTCGACAATCCGGCCGTCATCCATCACGCAAATGCGGTCGAGATGCTCCAGGCCATACAAACGGTGCGTCACCAGGATCAGCGTCTTGCCCTGACAATGCCGGCGCAGCAGCGCCAGGATCTGCTGCTCGGTCTCGGCGTCCAGGCCTTCGGTCGGTTCGTCAAGCAGCAGCAGCGGGGCTGGGTGCAGCAGCGCACGGGCGATGCCCAGACGGCGCTGTTCGCCGCCGGAGAGCTGCCGGCCGCCTTCGCCGAGCCAGGCGTTCAGCCCGCCGTCGCTGCCCAGCAATTTGCCGAGCCCCACCTGCTGCAGCACGTCACTCAGGCGAGCGTCGTCGGCATCCGGCGCAGCCAGGCGCAGGTTTTCCCGCAGCGTATCGCTGAAGATATGCACCCGCTGGCTGACGACCGTGGTCATTTGACGCAGCGTGGTTTCATCATATTCCTCCAGCGGTTCGCCGTTGAGCAGAATGTTGCCGCCGTCGGTGCGCCAGGCGCGGGTCAGCAGCTGCAGCAGGGTGGACTTGCCGCAGCCGGTGCGGCCGAGCAAGGCAATGTGTTCGCCGGCCGCCACCTCGAGCGTGACGTCGCGCAGCACCGGCTGCGGCTGGTCGGGGTAGGTGAAACTCAACTGCCGCAGGCTAAGCTGAGCCCGATTGGCGGCGGCCGGGCCGGCGGCCGGGAAGGTGACCTCCGGCTGACGATCGATGATCTGTTTGACCCGCGTCGCGGAGGCGATCACCTGGCCGAGGTGCTGGAAGGCACCGGCGACCGGCATCAGCGCTTCGAACGACGCCAGCGCGGCGAAGACAAACAGCGCGATCAGCGCGCCGGGCTGGGTATCGCCGCCGATGCCGGCGGCGGTCAGCCACAGCAGCAGCGTCACCGTCAGCCCGCTGGCGAGGATCATCAGCGCCTGCGCCTTGCCGCTCAGCGAGGCCTGCTGCCACTGGCGGCGTTGCCACCGCTGTTCGGTGGCGTTCAGCGTCTGGCGGAAATCGTTGACGGCACCGAATACCACCAGCTCTGCCTGCCCCTGTAGCCAGGCGGTCAGGTCGGTACGGTATTGGCCGCGCAGCGCGGTGAGTTGGCCGCCGATCGGTTTGCCGGCGCGATAGAACACCGGCGGCACCAACAGCAACAGCAGCAACAGAATGCCGCCCAGCGTCAGGGCGAGCGCAGGATCGAGCCAGCTCAGGCCATAGGTGACCACCAGGATCACCGCCGCTGCGCTGATCAGCGGCGAGATCACCCGCAGATAAAGATGATCCAGCGTGTCCACGTCCGCCACCAGGCGATTGAGCAGATCGGCCTGGCGGAAACGGGCGATGCCGCCCGGCGTCAGCGGCAGGATCTTGCTGAAGGTGAATACCCGCAGATGCGACAGCACGCGGAAGGTGGCGTCGTGGCTGACGACGCGCTCGGCGTAGCGCCCGGCGGTGCGGAAGATCGGCCGCGCCGCGCACGCCGGCGGCCGGCAGCATGTAGTTGAAGGTCAACAGGCCCGCCAATCCGGCCAGCGACGAGGCGGCCAGGAACCAGCCGGAGAGCGCCAGCAGGCCGATGCTGGCCAACAGAGTGACGATCGCTAAAAGGATGCCCAGGCTAATCAGCAGGCTATGGCGGCGATACAACGCCAAAAACGGCAGCAAAACGCGCATGATTAAAGCTCCCCGCGGCGATGGGCGATCAGAGTGGCAAACAGGCCCGGCTGGGCGCTGAGGGTGGCGTAATCGCCCTGTTGCACGATGCGCCCGTTATCCATCACCCAGATCTGATCGTAGTCTTCGGTGTCTTCCAACTGGTGCGTTACCAGCAGGGTGGTTTGCTGATGCGAAGCGGCACTCAACGCCTGCATGACCCACTGTTCGCTGTGGGCATCGAGGCTGGCGGCCGGTTCATCCAGCAGCAGCAGGCGGCGCGGGCCGATCAACGCCCGGGCGACCGCCACGCGCTGCGCCTGGCCGACCGACAGGCGAGCGGCGTTGTCACCCACTTCGGTGTCGAGCCCCTGCGGCAGATAAGGGAGCAGTTCGCTGACGTAGGCGTGTTCCACCGCCTGCTGCAGCTGCGCTTCGTCGGCCCGCGGGCAGCCCAGCAGGATATTGGCGCGCAAGGTTTGCGCCGGCAGGTGCGGGTTTTGGCCGACCCAGCTCAGCTGTTGCCTCCAGTTTTCTGCGGACAGCTCACGCAGCTCAATGCCGTTGACGGTCAATGACCCGCGATAGGGCAGGAAGCCGAGCAGCAGATTCAGCAGCGAACTTTTGCCGGCGCCGCTCAGCCCGACCAACGCCACGCGCTGCTGAGGTTGCAGGGTGAAGCTCAGCGGCCCGGCCAGCAGCACGCCGTTCGGCGACAGAATTTCCAACGCATTGGCCTGCAGCGTCAGCGGTTGCTCGGCGGGCAGTTGCCGCGTGCCGTTGCCCATCTGCTCGCCTTCGGCGCTGAGGAAGGTTTCCAGCGCTTCTGCCGCGCCGATCGCCTGCGCTTTGGCATGGTAGAAGGTGCCGAGATCGCGCAGCGGTTGGAAAAACTCCGGCGCCAGAATCAACACCAGAAAACCGGAAAACAGCGTCACGCCGAGGCCGTAGCTGCCGAAGTTGAGTTCGCCGAGGTAGGAAAAGCCGAAGTACACCGCCACCACGGCGATGGAAATCGAGGCGAAGAACTCCAGCACGCCGGAAGAGAGGAAAGCCAGGCGCAGCACTTCCATGGTGCGGCTGCGGAAGTCTTCGGAGGATTTGGCGATCTGCGCCGTTTCGGCCTGCGCGCGGTCGAACAGCCGCAGGGTGTCCAGGCCGCGCAGGCGGTCGAGGAAATTGCCGCTCAATCGCGCCAGCGCCACGAAGTTGCGGCGGTTGGCGTCGGCGGCTCCCATGCCGACCAGCGCCATAAACAGCGGGATCAGCGGCGCGGTCGCCAGCAGAATGATGCCCGCAGCCCAATTGATCGGGAAGACGGCGATCAGGATCAGCAGCGGGATGAAGACCGCCAAATACATCTGCGGCAGATAGCGCGAGTAATAATCCTGCATATCCTCGATCTGCTCGACGATGATGCTGGCCCAGCTGCCCGCCGGTTTGCCCTGGATCCAGGCCGGGCCAAGCTGCTGCAGCTTATCCAGTACCTGTTGGCGCATACGCTGGCGGATCACCTGCCCACACAGGAAACCGATCCGTTCCCGCAACCAGCTTAACAGCGCCCGCAGCGCGAACGCGGCGGCCAGCCAGATAAACGAAGGGATCAGCTGTTCGCGCGGGGTATGCTCGATGATCAGGGCGTGCAGCAGGCTGGCCAGCAGCCATGCCTGCGCCACGATCAGCAGGCCGCTGAACAGCCCCAACAGCATGGAAAGGCGCAGCCAACGCTGCGCCAACGAACTCTGGGTTTTAAGCCAACGGGTTAACTGTTGCTGTCTGGTTTTTTTCATCAGATATGCGTCTGCGTCGCCGGTGCCCGTTTGTTACGGACTGGGTTAACGTACTGTTAAATAATAGTGTTTGGCGCAATCGGCGACAAACAAGCGAGGTCCCATGTTACCTCGTCACCCGGCAGACTGAAAATAATAAAGCGGCCAAATGTGGCTATAACAGACGCGTTACCGACTATTTGACTTCCTCACTCGCGGCCTCGGCTTCCAGAGCGGCGCGCACCGACGCTCGCTCTGCGATCCGCGCCACATAATGCTGGAGCGCCGGCCACTCGCTCAGCGAAATCTCGAAGCGCGCCATCCAGCGCAACACGGTAAACAGATAAGCGTCAGCGACGCTGAAATGCGCTCCCAACAGATAGATTTGCTGTGCCAACGCTTGCGCGAGATAACCCAATCGCCGTCTCAACTTGTCGCGCAGCAACGCCTTGGCGTCGTCGGGCAGGGCGTCATTGAATAAAGGGGCGGCGCCGGCATGGATCTCGCTGGTGATGAAATTAAGCCACTCCTGCAGCCGTACCCGCTCAAAGGCCGTCGGTGGCGGCGCCAGCCGGTATTCTGGGCGCAGGTCGGCGAGGAATTGAACGATGGCGGGGCCTTCGGTGATCACGTTGCCGTCGTCGAGCTGCAGGGCGGCGACGTAACCTTTAGGGTTGATGCGATAGAAATCCTCACCGTCGGCGCACCGCTTGCTGCGATTGTTCACCCTGATCAGGGTGAAAGGGATCGCTAATTCCCGCAGGACGATATGTGGGGCCAGCGAGCAGGCATCGGGAGCAAAATACAGCTTCATGCTATTTCCTTGTGGGTCAATGAGAACGCTTGCCACAGCATGCCGATGCGGGCACCGGCGGGGAAATGGAAATTTCAGAAAGCTGCTATTAACTCAGCGACTGGCCAGGGTTTGCTCCTGTTCGCGCAGGTAATTCAGCAGGGTTTGGACGGGGGGCTGGGTCACCGCCTCGGATGAGCAGGCCAGGCCGAAACGGCGATAAACCGGCGCAACGAGCGGCAGAGCGCAAACTCCGAGCGCATCGGGCGGGATCACGGACGCGGGCATCAGCGCGACGCCCGTGCCTTCCTTGACCAGCGTCAACGCCGTTTGCCAGTCGCTGACGGTGGCGCGGACATCGGCTAGCGCCAGGCCCGACTGCTGCGCCAAACTTTGCGCATTCACATCGCATCCGCCGGTCGCCAGGATGAAAGGCAGCCGGAACAGGGCATCCAGCACCACCGGCCGCCGTTCTCGCGCCAGCGGGTGCGCGCTGGGCACGACAGCCAACCAGGCATCCTCCCCCTAAGGGGAAACACAGCCGCTCCGGTGCCGGATTGAGCACCACGCCGATGTCTGCCGTTGCCGATGTTAACCAGCTCTCCACTTCGTGGTCGGTGCCCTCGAGCGTAATCAGCTCAATGTCGGGGTACAGACGGCGAAATTTGCGCAGCAGCGGCGGCAACAGCGTGCTGAATGCCGACGGGAAACTGGCCAGGCGTATTTTGCCCGCGTGCGCGTTACCGGCTTGCTGCGCGCATTGTTGAATGGCCCGTAGCCCTGCCAACATCGAGCGGGCATGGGCGACGATCTGCAGGCCGCTTTGGGTCAGGACGACATTGTGTGGCTGGCGCACCAAAAGCCGGGTGCTCAGCATCGTCTCCAGTTGAGCGATGGACTGGCTGGCGGCAGACTGCGTCATACCGCAGATCGCCGCAGCCTGAGTGATGGTGCCGCTGTCGGCGACGGCAACCAGCAGGCGCCAGTGAAGAAGATTATGCATCGGCGTGCATCCTCCTGGGGGCTGAAGACAAAAAAAGCGGCTCGAGAGCCGCTTTTTGCTGATGAAGAGAACGTCTTAGCAGACTTCTGCGCCGGCGATGCCGTCCAGGTAACGCTCTGCGTCCAGCGCCGCCATACAACCGGTGCCGGCGGAAGTGATCGCCTGGCGGTAAATGTGATCCATCACGTCGCCTGCGGCGAAGACGCCGGGGATGGTGGTTTGGGTCGCATTGCCGTGAATGCCGGACTGCACCTTGATGTAGCCGTTTTCCAGCTCCAGCTGGCCGCCGAAGATGCCGGTGTTCGGGCTGTGGCCGATGGCGATGAACACGCCGGCCAGCTCCAGCTCACGGGTTTCGTTTTCCGCTTTGGTGCTGCGGATACGCACGCCGGTCACGCCCATTTCATCGCCCAGCACTTCGTCCAGCGTATGGTCGGTGTGCAGCACGATGTTGCCGCTTTTCACTTTTTCCATCAGCCGGTCGATCAGGATCTTCTCCGAACGGAAGCTGTCGCGGCGGTGGATCAGGTGAACCTCGGCGGCGATGTTGGACAGGTACAGCGCTTCTTCAACGGCGGTGTTGCCGCCGCCGACCACGGCGACTTTCTGGTTGCGGTAGAAGAAACCGTCGCAGGTCGCGCAGGCGGAAACGCCTTTGCCCTTGAAGGCGTCTTCGGAAGGCAGGCCAAGGTAGCGGGCGGAGGCGCCGGTCGCGATGATCAGCGCGTCGCAGCTGTATTCACCGCTGTCGCCGAACAGGCGGAACGGACGCTGCTGCAGATCGACGTTGTTGATATGATCGAAGACGATCTCAGTCTGGAACTTCTCCGCGTGCTCGCGCATGCGCTCCATCAGCGCCGGACCGGTCAGGCCTTCGGCGTCGCCCGGCCAGTTTTCCACTTCAGTGGTGGTGGTCAGCTGGCCGCCTTGCTCCAGACCGGTGATCAGCACCGGGTTCAGGTTGGCGCGCGCCGCGTAGACGGCGGCGGTGTAACCGGCCGGGCCGGAGCCCAGAATCAGTAATTTGCTATGTTTAGCCGTGCCCATGAATAACCTCTTTATTCCACAATGGCGGACAATGAAGCCGATTGTAGGGAAAATGGCGCAGTAAAAAAAGCGCCGGGCGACGTTGTTAACGATTTGTATGATAGTTGTCGCCTATTAATGCACCCGCTGTCGGCAAATCGTACGCCGAACGCAGAAATTTACCTTATCAAAGCCGCATTCGGCTACCGAATCGCCAACCGCGCAAAAACGGCGCATTCTGCGACTTCAGCCGCTCCCTGCCGGGGTTTATCTGCCAGCGATTCATAACCAAAAATGGGATGCAGACTTTTCATGACGGTACGTTGTTCTGATTTTGCTTCTTTTACTTTGACAATCCGCTGCGCATTTGCGAAAACATCATAGGAAGAAGAAATTATCCCCGTAACACCAGCAAATCGTACGTATTTACGCCGCAAGGCGACAATACGCGGTGGATGTGCGGAGCAGGGCGCGCAAGCGTTTGCTGATTTTTTCTCGACCGAAACGTCGTTACCGGCGTTGCGCGGGGTTGGACAGACAGGCTGCGCGGCGTGGAATGATGGTAGTGAAGAAGCATATGACAGGCATCGGGTCTTCGCTTGGAACGAACCCTTACACATTGACGTTGGCTAGGGTGTGGCAAGTGCACGGAAGAAAATAAGAGAGACAATAATAATGGCAGACAACAAGAAACGCCCGGGTAAAGATCTTGACCGTATCGACCGCAACATCCTGAATGAGCTGCAGAAGGATGGGCGTATTTCGAACGTCGAGCTTTCGAAGCGCGTGGGGTTATCCCCGACTCCATGTTTAGAACGCGTGCGCCGTCTCGAGCGCCAGGGTTTCATTCATGGCTATACCGCATTGCTCAACCCGCATTATCTGGATGCGTCCCTGCTGGTTTTCGTGGAGATCACGTTGAACCGCGGCGCGCCGGACGTGTTTGAGCAATTCAACTCGGCAGTGCAGAAGCTTGAAGAGATTCAGGAGTGTCATCTGGTTTCCGGTGATTTCGACTACCTGTTGAAAACCCGCGTACCGGACATGTCGGCTTACCGCAAACTGCTGGGCGAAACGTTGCTGCGTTTGCCGGGGGTTAACGACACCCGTACCTACGTAGTGATGGAAGAAGTGAAACAGAGTAACCGTCTGGTTATCAAAACACGGTAAGGTGCAGGTGCAAAACCTGATTAAATTGGTTACACTCCTGTTTATTCATACAGTTTCGGCGCCGGGGAAGCTTCTCGGCGCTGTTGCTATGTCAGCTAACAGGAACCTGGAGAGCCTTTCTTGAGCCAGGAATATACAGAAGATAAAGAAGTTACCCTGAAAAGACTCAGCAGTGGCCGGCGTTTGCTGGAAGCTGCGCTTATCGTGGTAGCGATTTTTGCCGTTTACCTCATGGCTGCGCTGGTCAGTTTCAACCCGTCTGACCCAAGCTGGTCGCAGACCGCGTGGCATGAGCCGATTCACAACTTGGGTGGCGGTGTTGGGGCCTGGTTGGCCGACACGCTGTTCTTCACCTTCGGGGTGCTCGCCTACGCGATACCGCCGATCATGCTGGTCCTGTGCTGGGCGGCCTATCGCCAGCGCGGCAACAGAGACTACATCGACTATTTCGCGCTCTCCCTGCGCCTGATCGGCACCTTGGCGTTAGTGCTTACCTCCTGTGGGTTGGCGGCGCTGAACGTTGACGATCTCTATTACTTCGCTTCCGGCGGCGTGATCGGCAGCCTGCTGAGCAACGCCATGTTGCCGTGGTTCAACGGCATCGGCGCTACGCTGGCGCTGTTGTGCGTGTGGGCGGCGGGGCTGACGTTGTTTACCGGCTGGTCCTGGCTGGTGATCGCCGAGAAGATTGGCGGTGCGGTGTTGGGCGTCGCGACGGTGATGACCAATCGCTCACGTCGCGAAGATCGCTATTTCGAGGATGACGAGCGTTACGTTGATGACGAGCCTGAGCAGGCAGGGAAGGGCGCCGCGGCTGCGGCGACCGCCGCCGGAGCCGCGGCTGCCGATGACGACGTGCTGTTCTCCGCACCCTCGGTCACCGAAAGCGCCAAAGAGGCGGCGGAAGACGCCGCCGATCCGTTGCTCAGCGGCCTGCGAGCCGACGATAGTGAGGTTGAAGCCGACGCCGCGCCAATCGCGCCGGCGGCTTCGCCTGCACCGGCGGTGACGGCAGAGATCCACGAGCCCGTTGCTGCACCGATCGCCACACAGGCGCCGTCGATAACGGTGGCACCGACAGCGCCGGCCTCGGTCAATCAGCACCCGGTGAGCGCCCCGGCGCAAGACGCCACGCCGCCGCTGTATTCCTTCGAAATCCCGGAAGAAACGCCAGCGCCTAAGGCGACGCGCCCTGCCGATCCTTATCGGGACGATGATGAGCCGCGCCTCGGCAATTGGCAAGAGCCGACAGCACCGCAGCCGCCGGCACGTTCTCCCTTTGATTTTACCGCCGCGCAGCGCGACAGTGCCGACGTCAGCGGAGCAGGTGGTTTCAGCGCCACCGGCGCCAAGCCGCAGCTGGATACGGCAGCCGCTGCCGCGGCGGGCGCCGCAGCGGCGACCTTTATGCCGGCCTTCACGGCCACCAGCGACGGCAATTCGCAGGTTAAACAGGGTATCGGCCCTGAGTTGCCGCGGCCGAATCCGGTGCGTATTCCGACCCGCCGCGAGCTGGCTTCCTACGGCATCAAGCTGCCTTCGCAGCGCGCGGCCGAGCAGGAACAGCGCCAGGCGGAGCCTCAACAGCCGACGGCGATAAATCCGCAGGAAGAAGAGGCGCTGCAGGAAGCCGCGCTGCGCCAGGCGTTCGCTACGCAGCAAAGCGAGCGCTATGGCGAAAGCTACGAGCCGGAGCAGGATGATGAAAATGCTCAGCAGGAAGCCGAGCTGAGCAAGGCGTTCGCCGAACAACAGAATCAACGTTACGGTGAAGTCCAACAGGACGATGAAGAGGCGCGGCAAGAGGCTGCGCTGCGTCAGGCGTTCGCCGAGCAACAGCAGGCACGTTATGGCCAGCAAGAGACTGCCCCGCAGGCGCCGGCCGCCAGCCCGGTCGATACCCGCAATGCTTTCAGCTTCTCGCCGATGGCGGATTTAGTGGACGATGGCCCGAGCGAGCCGATGTTCACGCTGTCCCCACAGCTTGAAGAGCGCATTGAACAGCAAAGCGAGCAAGAGGACGACGTGCCGTTTGGCCAGTTTGAGCCTGCGGCGCCGGCTGCCCAACCTCAGCAACCGCACTCTCAACCGTATCAACAGCCGCAGCAACAGCAGTATCAACCGCCGTCGCAGCAGCAATATCAGCAGCCACAACAACCGGTGCAGCAGCCTCAGCAATCTCAGGCCGAGCAACATCCGGCGATGGACAGCCTGATTCACCCGTTCCTGATGCGCAACGATCAGCCGCTGCAGAAGCCGACCACGCCCTTGCCGACGCTGGATCTGCTGACCGAAGCGCCGAAAGAGGTGGAGCCGGTCGACTCCTTCGCGCTGGAACAGAAGGCGCGCCTGGTGGAGGCCAGCCTGGCCGATTACCGCGTGAAAGCCGACGTGGTGGACATCCTGCCGGGGCCGGTCATCACCCGCTTCGAGCTGGATCTGGCGCCGGGCGTTAAAGCGGCGCGCATTTCCAACCTGTCGCGCGATCTGGCGCGCTCGCTGTCGACTTCGGCGGTGCGCGTGGTGGAAGTGATCCCCGGTAAGCCTTACGTCGGTCTGGAGCTGCCGAACGCCAAGCGTCAAACGGTGTACCTGCGCGAAGTGCTGGACTGCCCGGCCTTCCGCGACAACCCGTCGCCGCTGTCCATCGTATTGGGTAAGGACATCTCCGGCGAACCGGTGGTGGCCGATCTGGGCAAAATGCCGCACTTGCTGGTCGCCGGTACCACAGGTTCCGGTAAGTCGGTCGGGGTCAACGCCATGATCCTGAGCATCCTGTATAAAGCCACGCCGAAAGAAGTGCGCTTTATCATGATCGACCCGAAAATGCTGGAACTGTCGGTTTACGAAGGTATTCCGCACCTGTTGACCGATGTGGTCACCGACATGAAAGACGCTGCCAATGCGCTGCGCTGGTGCGTGGGCGAAATGGAACGTCGCTACAAGCTGATGTCTGCCCTGGGCGTGCGTAACCTGGCCGGCTACAACGAGCGCGTCGATCAGGCCGAAGCGATGGGGCGCCCGATCCCGGATCCGTTCTGGAAACCGACCGACAGCATGGACATCACGCCGCCGGTGTTGGAGAAAGAGCCGTACATCGTGGTAATGGTCGACGAATTCGCCGATCTGATCATGACGGTCGGCAAAAAGGTCGAAGAGTTGATCGCTCGCCTGGCGCAGAAAGCGCGTGCGGCGGGTATCCACCTGGTGCTGGCGACCCAGCGTCCGTCGGTGGATGTGATCACGGGTCTTATCAAGGCCAACATCCCGACGCGTATCGCCTTTACCGTGTCGAGCAAGATCGACTCCCGCACCATCCTCGATCAGGGGGGCGCCGAGTCCTTGCTGGGTATGGGTGACATGCTCTATCTGGCGCCGAACTCCTCGATTCCGGTGCGCGTACATGGCGCATTCGTGCGCGATCAGGAAGTGCACGCGGTGGTTAAGGATTGGAAAGCGCGCGAGCGGCCCCAATATAAAGAGGGCATTCTCAGCGGCGGCGAAGACGGTGAGGGCGGTGCCGGCGGCGGTATGGACGGTGACGAAGAGCTGGATCCGTTGTTTGACCAGGCGGTGGATTTCGTGGTGGATAAACGCCGCGCCTCCATCTCCGGCGTGCAGCGCCAGTTCCGTATCGGTTATAACCGCGCGGCGCGCATCATCGAACAGATGGAAGCGCAGGGCATCGTCAGCGAGCAGGGGCACAACGGCAACCGCGAGGTGCTGGCGCCGCCTCGGCACGATTGATGGTCGTTTAGCCATTGCAATTCAATAAGAAAGGGCCGCTTAAGCGGCCCTTGTGCAAAGAAGCGTAAACCCGTTTCTTCTCGGAACATTGGCCTACCGGCCGATCGCCGGCTTCGGGTAAAGTAAGCGGGTATAGGGTTGATTTGACCCGCACGGCGTCGCCCTGCGGTTAACGCATTTCATAAGGTATCTGGAATAATGAAAAAACTGTTAGTTGCCTGCTGTCTGCTTTCGGGATTCGCTTCTACCTCCGTGCTGGCCGATGCCGCACAGGATCTGCAAAGTCGCCTGGCGAAGGTGAACAGTTTCCACGCCAGCTTCTCACAAACCGTGACCAGCGCCGACGGCGCTGCGGTGCAACAGGGGGAAGGCGAGCTGTGGGTGAAGCGGCCAAACCTCTTCAACTGGCACATGACGTCGCCCGATGAGAGCGTGCTGGTCTCTGATGGCCAGACCCTGTGGTTCTATAATCCGTTCGTCGAGCAGGTGACGGCGACCTGGCTGAAGAACGCCACCGGCAATACGCCGTTTATGCTGATCACCCGCAATAATGCCAGCGACTGGAAACAGTACAACGTGAAGCAAAAGGGCGATGATTTCGAGCTGACGCCGAAGTCTGCCAGCGGCAACCTGAAGCAGTTCGCCATCAGCGTGACCAACAGCGGTACCATTCGCAGCTTCGCTGCGGTGGAGCAGGACGGCCAGCGCAGTTCCTACACGCTGAAAAGCCAGCAGAACGTCGCCGCCGATCCGGCCAAATTCAAATTTACCCCGCCGAAGGGGGTGACGCTGGACGACCAGCGCCAGTGAGGTGCAAGTGAGTAATAATCTGTCGCTCGATTTTTCCCAGAATGAGTTCCAGCCGTTGGCCGCGCGTATGCGGCCGACCACGCTGGCGCAGTATATCGGCCAGCAGCACCTGCTGGCCGCCGGCAAGCCGCTGCCGCGCGCCATCGAGGCCGGGCAGCTGCACTCGATGATTTTATGGGGGCCGCCGGGCACCGGGAAGACGACGCTGGCAGAGCTGATCGGCCGTTACGGTCAGGCGGATGTCGAACGGATCTCCGCCGTGACCTCCGGTATCAAGGAGATCCGCGAGGCGATCGAGCGGGCGCGGCAAAATCGCGACGCCGGCCGCCGCACCATCCTGTTCGTCGACGAAGTGCACCGTTTCAATAAGAGCCAGCAGGACGCTTTCCTGCCGCACATCGAAGACGGCACCATCACCTTTATCGGCGCCACCACCGAAAATCCGTCGTTCGAGCTGAACTCGGCGCTGTTGTCCCGCGCCCGCGTTTACCTGTTGAAGGCGCTGACCGCCGAAGATATCGGCCAGGTGCTGGATCAGGCGATGAGCGACAAGGCGCGCGGCTTTGGCAATCAGAACGTCGAGCTGCCCGCGGAAACGCGCCGCCTGCTGTCCGAGCTGGTGGGCGGCGATGCACGCCGGGCGCTGAACAGCCTGGAAATGATGGCGGACATGGCGGAGATCGATGCCAAAGGCGTGCGGGTGCTGACGCCGGAGCTGCTGAAAGAGGTGTCAGGCGAGCGCAGCGCGCGCTTCGATAACAAGGGCGACCGTTATTACGATCTGATTTCCGCGCTGCATAAATCGGTGCGCGGCTCGGCGCCGGACGCGGCGCTGTATTGGTATGCGCGCATCATTACCGCCGGCGGCGATCCGCTCTACGTGGCGCGCCGTCTGTTGGCGATTGCCTCTGAAGACGTGGGCAACGCCGATCCGCGCGGCATGCAGGTGGCGATCGCCGCCTGGGATTGCTTCACCCGCGTGGGGCCGGCGGAGGGCGAGCGCGCCATCGCGCAGGCGATCGTCTACCTGGCCTGCGCGCCGAAGAGCAACGCGGTCTATACCGCGTTCAAGGCCGCCATGCGCGACGCCAAAGAGCAGGCCGATTATGACGTGCCAGAGCACCTGCGCAATGCGCCGACCAAGCTGATGAAGGAGATGGGGCTGGGGGCGGAGTACCGTTACGCCCACGACGAACCCAACGCCTACGCCGCCGGCGAGAACTATTTCCCGCCCGAAATGGCCAAGACGCGCTACTATCAACCGACCTCGCGCGGGCTTGAAGGGAAAATCGGCGAAAAGTTGGCATGGCTGGCTGAGCAGGATCAAAATAGCCCGACAAAACGCTACCGCTAGCGAGGCCGTTGCGGTAAGGTTAGCGGGTATCACTCTTCTTTTATGCGGCTATAAATCAGCCGCATAGAACAACAACACTTCTTTCAATAACAACAAGCACAGGATTAGCATGCTCGATCCCAATCTGCTGCGTAATGAGCTAGACGCAGTCGCCGTCAAACTGGCTCGCCGAGGCTTTAAACTCGATCTGGATCTGCTGCGTTCGCAGGAAGAACGTCGCAAAGTTCTGCAGGTAGAAACTGAAACGCTGCAAGCGGAACGCAACTCCCGATCGAAATCCATCGGCGCGGCCAAAGCGCGTGGGGAAGACATCGAGCCGCTGCGTCGCGAAGTGAACGAGCTGGGTGACAAGCTGGATGCCGCTAAGGCAGAGCTGGACACGCTGCAGAGCGAGATCCGCGATTACGCCCTGACGCTGCCTAACCTGCCGGACGACGCCGTGCCGGATGGTAAAGACGACAGCGAAAACCTGGAAGTGACCCGCTGGGGCGAACCGCGCCAGTACGACTTCGCGGTGCGCGATCACGTCGATCTGGGCGAAATGGCCGGCGGGCTGGATTTTGCCGCCGCGGTTAAGCTGACCGGCTCGCGCTTCGTGGTCATGAAAGGGCAAATCGCCCGCATGCACCGTGCGCTGTCCCAGTTCATGCTGGATCTGCACACCGAGCAGCACGGCTACCTGGAGGCCTATGTGCCTTACCTGGTCAACCACGCCACGCTGTACGGCACCGGCCAGTTGCCGAAGTTCGGCGAAGACCTGTTCCATACCCGTCCGCTGGAAGAAGAAGCCGACAGCAGCAACTACGCGCTGATCCCAACGGCGGAAGTGCCGTTGACCAACCTGGTGCGCGACGAGATCGTGGAAGAGGAATCTCTGCCGCTGAAGATGACCGCGCACACGCCATGCTTCCGTGCGGAAGCCGGTTCTTACGGCCGCGACACCCGCGGTTTGATCCGCATGCACCAGTTCGACAAGGTTGAGATGGTGCAGGTAGTTCGTCCGGAAGATTCGATGGATGCCCTGGAAGAGCTGACCGGCCACGCGGAAAAAGTGCTGCAGCTGCTGAACCTGCCTTACCGCAAGGTGCTGCTGTGCACCGGCGACATGGGCTTCGGCGCATGCAAAACCTACGATCTGGAAGTGTGGCTGCCGGCGCAGGATACCTACCGCGAGATCTCGTCCTGCTCCAACATGTGGGATTTCCAGGCGCGTCGCATGCAGGCGCGCTGCCGTAGCAAAGCCGACAAGAAACCGCGTTTGGTTCACACGCTGAACGGCTCCGGCCTGGCGGTTGGTCGTACGCTGGTGGCGGTGCTGGAAAACTACCAGCAGGCCGACGGGCGTATTCAGGTGCCTGAAGTGCTGCGTCCTTATATGGGCGGCCTGGAATACATCGGCTAAACGGAAAACCACGAAAAAAGCGCCTGCGGGCGCTTTTTTTATGTCGAGAATTCAGCCCGTCGCCAGCGTATAAGCCTGTTGAATGTAGTCCGCCAGATGCTTGCTTTTCACCTCGTCGGGCGAGTGGAGTTTGATGTGCCGCCGATACTGGCCGCTGCCTTCGAGCTGGTGATAACGATCTTCCAATCGGTAGCCGTGGCCGAACTCCACCGTGACGTGGTGGCGATAGGCGAAAACGCCGCAGAAAAATTGGCTATGCGAGAACATGATGCCGCCGTATTTGACCGATTCGGTGACGCCGTTGCCGCTCGCCGCCGCGATCCGGCGCACCTGCTGCACGATGGCCAATAGCTCACCGTGCGTGCTGCCGATGTCCGCCAGCAGGGCCTCTACCGCCGCATCATTTGCCTGATTCATCCTGTCTCTCCATCGTCAAATCCGCTCTGCGCTCAGCATAGCGCTTTTTCAGCCGGTTAGCCGGAAACAAATCGTGCGGTGAAATGATAAGAGGCGATTGACTTTTTTATCGCCAGTGGCATGATGCGCGCACTCTCATTGCGCGTTCGGTCACAATTTCACTATGTCCGCATACTCCCGCCCAGTGCTCTTATTGCTCTGCGGCCTCTTGCTGCTCACGGTATCCATTGCCGTTTTGAATACGCTCGTGCCTCTTTGGTTAACGCATGCTCAGCTGTCAACCTGGCAGGTGGGAATGGTCAGCTCCTCTTATTTCAGCGGCAACCTGTTGGGCACGCTGGTGGCGGGCAAACTGATTCAGCGCGTCGGCTTTACCCGCAGCTATCATCTTTCTTGCCTGGTGTTTGCCGCCGCGACCGCCGGCATGGTGCTGTCGATCGATTTTTGGAGCTGGCTGGGCTGGCGTTTCTTCGCCGGTGTCGGCTGCGCCTGGATCTGGGTGATCGTGGAGAGCGCGCTGTTGCGCAGCGGCAACCTGAGCAACCGCGGCCAGCTGCTGGCGGCCTATATGATCGTCTATTACCTCGGTACGGTGACCGGCCAATTGCTGTTGAGTATGACGTCGACGGAATTGCTGCACGTGGTGCCGTGGGTGACCGCCATTGTGATCAGCGCGATGTTGCCGATGCTGTTTGCGCGGGTCAACCGCCATGAAGACGAGCCGCAGCAGGCGGCGGTGTGGACAATGCTGAGACGCCGCAGCGCGCGCCTCGGCATCAATGGCTGCATCATCTCCGGCATCGTGCTCGGTTCACTGTATGGCCTGATGCCGCTGTACCTCTCCCATCAGGGCATGAGCGACGCCAACGTCGGTTATTGGATGGCGCTGCTGGTCAGCTCCGGCATCGTCGGGCAATGGCCGGTCGGGCGCCTGGCCGATCGCTACGGGCGCCTGCTGGTGCTGCGCATTCAGGTGTTCGTGGTGATCCTCGCCAGCGTGGCGATGCTCGGCAACTACGCCATGGCACCTTCGCTGTTCATCCTCGGCTGCGCCGGCTTTACCCTGTATCCGGTGGCGATGTCCTGGGCCTGTGAGAAGGCGCTGCCGCATGAGTTGGTGGCGATGAACCAGGCGCTGTTGATGAGCTACACCATCGGCAGCCTGCTGGGGCCATCGATGACGGCGCTGCTGATGCAAAACTACTCCGACCGCGTGCTGTTCGTGATGATCGCCGCTGTGGCGCTGGTTTACCTGCTGATGCTGCTGAAAAAGCAGAAGCCGGATCACCATCACACGCCATTCGCCGCCGCCTGAACATAAAAAAACCGGCCTTGAGCCGGTTTTTTCTTTTGGCGTGCGCCAATCAGTAAATCACTTTGTGGCCGTAACTTTCCAGGATGCCTTTGACGCGATCCATGGTCTCGGCCTTCGGCGGATGTACGCCGTCCAGTTTGTACTCTTCCCCCATCGCTATCCATTTATGCTTGCCCAGTTCGTGGTAGGGCAGCAGCTCGATTTTCTCGATGTTGGTCATGTCCTTGGTGAACTCGCCCAGCAGGTGTGCCGACTTATCGTCGTCTGACCAACCCGGCACCACCACATAGCGGATCCAGGTGCGCTGATTGCGTTTCGCCAGGTAGCGGGCGAATTCCAGCGTGCGGTGATTGGAGACGCCGACCAGGTTCTGGTGGATCTCGTCGTTCATCTGTTTCAGATCCAGCATCACCAGATCGGTGGTGTCCAGCAGCTCGTCAATCACCGGATCGTAGCGGCGCACGAAGCCATTGGTGTCCAGGCAGGTGTTGATGCCTTCGGCATGGCAGGCGCGGAACCAGTCGCGCACGAATTCAGCCTGCAGGATCGCCTCGCCGCCAGACGCGGTCACGCCGCCGCCGGAGGCATTCATGAAGTGGCGATAGGCCACCGCGTCTTTCATCAGCTCTTCGACGGTCACTTCTTTGCCGCCGTGGGTGTCCCAGGTATCGCGGTTATGGCAATAGAGGCAGCGCATCAGGCAGCCCTGGAAGAAGACGATAAAGCGGATCCCGGGCCCATCGACGGTGCCGCAGGATTCGAAGGAGTGGATGCGACCAGTTACTGACATTGCGGGGTTTTCTCCAATATTGACTGTCAAACGCAGTCTAAAAATAGGCGCGTGGCCGCCGGCCAGGTATCTGCGATGCAGCAGCGGGTGGAACCGCCGCCGGGGGTAATGATGCCTGTCGGCCGGTCAGTTGCCGGATAACTGTTTTGCCGGCTATCCATTCAGTATAGATGTCCGGCAAAACAGACTCTACAGAGTCAGGGGAGAGCGGTGGGAGAAAAGGGCCGGCAGAACCGGCCCTGACGTTGGCACCGGGCGGTTTCCCACCCGGTTGGCGTATTACATCGTTTGAGTGAAGGTACGAGTAATGACGTCCTGCTGTTGCTCTTTGGTCAGCGAGTTGAAGCGCACGGCGTAACCGGAAACACGGATGGTCAGCTGAGGGTATTTCTCAGGGTTTTCCATCGCGTCCAGCAGCATTTCGCGGTTCATTACGTTGACGTTCAGGTGCTGGCCGCCTTCGATGGAGGCTTCATGGTGGAAGTAACCATCCATCAGGCCCGCCAGGTTGGCTTTACGCACGTCGTCGTCTTTACCCAGCGCGTTAGGCACGATGGAGAAGGTGTAGGAGATCCCGTCTTTCGCGTAGGCAAACGGCAGTTTGGCTACCGAGGTCAGGGAGGCTACTGCGCCTTTCTGGTCGCGGCCGTGCATCGGGTTGGCACCTGGGCCGAACGGTGCGCCTGCGCGGCGGCCATCCGGGGTGTTACCGGTTTTCTTACCGTACACCACGTTGGAGGTGATGGTCAGTACGGACTGAGTCGGTACCGCATTGCGGTAGGTGCGCAGTTTCTGAATTTTCTTCATGAAACGTTCCACCAGGTCGCAGGCGATGTCATCGACGCGGGCGTCGTTGTTACCGAACTGCGGATACTCGCCTTCCACTTTGAAGTCGATAGCCAGGCCGTCTTCGTCGCGAATGGTGGTGACTTTCGCGTACTTGATGGCGGACAGGGAGTCGGCCGCAACGGACAGGCCGGCGATGCCGCAAGCCATGGTGCGATAAACGTCACGGTCATGCAGCGCCATCAGCGCAGCTTCGTAGCTGTACTTGTCGTGCATGTAGTGAATGATGTTCAGCGCGGTCACGTACTGCTTGGCCAGCCAATCCATAAAGTGGTCCATGCGCGCCATGACTTTGTCATAGTCCAGCACTTCGTCCATCATCGGCGCTTCTTTCGGGCCGACCTGCATTTTCAGTTTTTCGTCAACGCCGCCGTTGATGGCATACAGCATGGTTTTCGCCAGGTTGGCGCGGGCGCCGAAGAACTGCATTTGTTTGCCGACGATCATCGGGCTGACGCAGCAAGCGATGGCGTAGTCATCGTTGTTGAAGTCAGGACGCATCAGGTCGTCGTTTTCGTACTGAACGGAAGAGGTGTCGATGGACACTTTGGCCGCGAATTTCTTGAAGTTCAGCGGCAGCTTCTCAGACCACAGGATGGTCATGTTCGGCTCCGGAGACGGCCCCATGGTGTACAGGGTGTTCAGGAAGCGGAAGCTGTTTTTGGTGACCAGGGTGCGGCCGTCGACGCCCATGCCGGCCAGGGATTCTGTCGCCCAGATTGGGTCGCCGGAGAACAGTTCATCGTACTCAGGGGTACGCAGGAAGCGCACCATACGCAGTTTCATCACCAGGTGGTCGATCAGTTCCTGCGCTTGTTCTTCGGTCAGTTTGCCCGCCTTGATGTCGCGCTCGATGAACACGTCGAGGAAGGTGGACACGCGGCCGAAGGACATGGCGGCGCCGTTCTGGGATTTCACCGCGGCCAGGTAGCCGAAGTAGGTCCACTGTACCGCTTCTTGCGCGTTAGTGGCCGGGCCGGAGATGTCGTAACCGTATTTGGCGGCCATCTCTTTGATCTGAGCCAGAGCGCGGTGCTGTTCAGCGATCTCTTCGCGCAGCTGGATGGTCATTTCCAGATCTTCGCCGTTTTCCAGTTTTTCCTGCAGCGATTTGAACTGGTTCAGCTTGTCGGCCATCAGGAAGTCGATACCGTACAGCGCCACGCGGCGGTAGTCGCCGATGATGCGGCCGCGGCCGTAGGCATCTGGCAGACCGGTCAGCACGCCGGACTTACGGCAGTTCAGGATGTCTTTGGTGTAAACGTCGAATACGCCCTGGTTGTGGGTTTTACGGTATTCGGTGAACACTTTTTTCAGCTGCGGATCCAGCTCGCGGCCGTACACTTTGCACGAACCTTCGACCATTTTGATGCCGCCGAACGGGATCAGCGCGCGTTTCAGAGGGGCGTCGGTCTGCAGACCGACGATGGTTTCCAGCTCTTTGGCGATGTAACCCGCGTCGTGAGAAGTGATGGTTGCAGCAACGTTGGTGTCGAAATCAACCGGCGCGTGAGTGCGGTTTTCCAGTTTGATCCCTTCCATAACCTTGTCCCACAAGGTGGTGGTGGCTTGAGTTGCGCCAGCCAGGAAGGATTCGTCACCCTCATAAGGCGTGTAGTTTTTCTGGATGAAGTCACGAACGTTGACTTCATTCTGCCAGTCACCCTTGCTGAAACCTTCCCAAGCGTTGGCTAATTTCTCGTTAAGTTCGGTCATTGTACACCTACCTTTGATTGTGGATTTCTAACTCTGCACGCGGTAACTCACAGCTTAGTGCTGTTCGCGGCCCCCGCGCAGATAAATTACCCAGTAAGTCAACCCAACCAGCAGGCCGCCGCCGATGATGTTGCCGATGGTGACCGGAATCAGGTTGTCGATGATGAAATTGCTTACTGTCAGATGAGCGAATTGCTCAGGTACCGCCCCTACGGCTTGCCAGAACTCCGGCGTGGCGAAGTGTTTGACCACGATGCCCATAGGGATCATAAACATGTTGGCGATGCTGTGTTCGAAACCGCTGGCGACAAACATCCCGACCGGCAGCACCATGGCGAACATCTTATCGGTCAGGGTGCGGCCGGAGTAGCTCATCCAGACCGCCAGGCAGACCATCAGATTAGCCAGAATGCCGAGGCACACGGCTTCGATAAAGGTGTGATGCAGCTTGTGGTCTGCGGTTTGCAGGACATTCAGGCCCCACTGGCCATTAGCGACCATATACTCGCCGGAGAACCAGATCAGCGCCACGAAGAACAGCGCGCCGACCAGGTTGCCGAGATAAACGTTCAGCCAGTTGGCGCCCAGCTGGCCCCAGCTGATGCGGCCGCTGGCCTTGGCGATGACGATAAGTACGGTAGAGGTGAACAGGTCGGCGCCCGACACCACCACCAGCATTAACCCGAGAGAGAAGCAGATGCCGCCGACCAGTTTCGCCAGCCCGAAAGGCACGCCGGCGGTGCCGGTGGTCGCCGTGATGTAGAAGACGAAGGCGATGGAAATGAAGACACCGGCGGTGATCGCCAAATAAAACGTTTTCAGCGGATGTTTGGTGGCTTTATACACGCCGGCATCTTCAGCGATTTTCGCCGTGGCCGCAGGTAAAATCAGATCGAAGGGGCTGTCAGTTTTCAAACTAACTCTCGCTCTTAAGGGTTAAAACAACGCAATGAGATACTAGCAAAGCAGTATAGGGGAAAATTTGATTTGGATCATAAGGCGGGGAAGTAGAGCGGCAAAATGACGTGTTTTTTGTGTGGTTTTTGTGGTTAATTTATTGATTTTTATATAAAAACATTTTTTTAATGTTTGCAATTTTTTTTGAATTCACTGAGTGGAGGGGATGAAGTAAAGTTAAATTTTTAGGCGTTTTGTCGCCGCGCAGCGCTGAAAGTTTAATTATCGGTTAATTATTATTTCACCGTCCGGCAACAATTGACGGTTTATTTATTTTTATGGTCGTTTAACCGCCTATTTTCCGGCGAGAAAATAAAACCGAAAGCGTTGAAATAAACCGCAGAAATGAAAACGCCGCAACGGAGTGCGGCGTTTGGCAACAAGGGGTACTCCCAACGTGGCAGTATCCCCTGACGATGCTTAGGCTTTGGCCCAGTGGCGGCGTTTGGCCGCCTGCAGCTTCTCGTAGGCCGCCAGCAGCGCCTGATGGGCCGGCAGCGCCTTCAGATCGGCATCGACGGCGAACAGCCCGTTGAAGCGCGCTTCACCGCTGATGGCGGCGGAGGCGGCGTCGACCGCTTCCTGGCCGTACATCTTCACGAACGCGGTGTAGTACTGCGCCGCTTCGCGTTCAGGCTCCTGCGCCAGCAGCAGCAGCGTTTGCAGGCAGCGGTAGTAGTTGCTGCGCGCCGGGCTCAGCACCGAGGCATTGAAGTCCTGCGTCCATTCGGTCCAGATCAGCGCCTGATCCAGATCGCCGCCCGCCAGCGCCAGCATCGACTTCAGCTCGCCCACGCGCAGGGTATGCCAGGCGTTGTCTTTGCCGCTGGCAATGCCCAGCAGTTCGCGTACGCGGGTGAAATCGTCCAGCCCTTCGTCGTCCAGTTGCTCGATCAGCGCCAGGTACTCTTCCGGTTGCCACTCGCTGCCCGGCAGCGCCAGCAGAGTATCGCGCAGGTGCGCGCCCATGCTGTTGTTGGCCAGCAGCAGATCTTCTGCCGGGTAAATGTCGGACATACCCGGCACGATGATGCGGCAAGCATAGACGCCCAGGTGCTCGTAGTCGGCGATGTACACTTCCGCGTCTTCTTTGTCGAAGATGCTCATCAGGGTGGCGAACTCTTCCTGCGTGCTGCCGCTGAAGCTCCAGTCAACGAACGGATAGTCCGCGTCCTGTTTGAACAGATCCCAGGAGATCAGGCCGCTGGAGTCGATGAAGTGCGTTTCCAGGTTGGTGTGTTCCGCCACTTCTTCGTCATCGAAGGTCGGCGCGGTGAACACGTCGAGATCTTTCAGGCTGCGGCCCTGCAGCAGTTCGGTTACCGTGCGCTCCAGCGCCACGCCGAAGTCCGGGTGCGCGCCGAACGAGGCGAAGCAGGTGCCGTTGGTCGGGTTGAACAGCACCACGCAAATGACCGGGTAGTTGCCGCCCAGCGAGGCGTCATAGGAGAGGATCGGGAAACCTTCCTCTTCCAGCTTGGCGATGGCTTCCACCACGCCCGGGTAACGGTTCAGCACCTCGTCCGGGATCGCCGGCAGGCTGATGGATTCGGCGATGATGCGGTTTTTCACATAGCGCTCGAACACTTCCGACAGGCCCTGCACGCGCGCTTCGTTGGCGGTATTGCCGGCGGACATGCCGTTGGAAACATACAGGTTACCGATGATATTCATCGGGATGTACACGGTTTGCTGGTCGGACTGACGGGTAAACGGCAGCGCGCACACGCCGCGATCGGCATTGCCGGATTGCAGATCGACAAGATCGCTGGCGCTCAGCTCTTGCTGCGGATCGTAGAAGGCGTGCAGGCGTTCGTCGAGGATGCCGGTCGGCAGCGCGTCGTCTTCAGGGATTGGGAACCATTTCTCATTCGGGTAGTGCACGAAGTCGCCTTCGGCGATCTGCCGGCCCAAATAGAAATCGGCGAAGAAGTAGTTGGTGGACAGGCGCTCGAAATATTCACCCAGCGCGGAGGCCAGCGCGGCTTTTTTGCTGGCGCCTTTGCCGTTGGTGAAGCACAGCGGGCAATCGCGATCGCGAATGTGCACCGACCACACGTGCGGCACCGGGTTCAGCCAGGAGGCCTCTTCGATGTTGAAACCGAGATCGCTCAGTTTCTGCTGGAAACGGGCGATGGAGTCTTCCAGGGCGGCGTCTTTACCGGGGATAAAAGTTTGCGTCATTGTCTTCACTTTTTGCGCGTACTAAAAACGCGCAATGATACGGGGTTTTACGCTGGAGCTCCACGTATTCCTAAAGCGGCGGCAAAGTCACAGTTTTTTTAAGGATAAAGGCCATAATTCAGCGAGTTATCTGTCACGGAGAAATCTAATGAAATCAGTGAAACTCAGCGCGTTAACCCTCCTGTTGACCGGCTTCAGCGCCTCGGCGCTGGCGCTGCCCAACATCACTCTGCTGGCGACCGGCGGCACCATCGCCGGCGGCGGCGATTCGGCGACGAAGTCCAACTATACGGCGGGCAAGCTGGGCGTCGAGGCGTTGGTCGATGCGGTGCCGGCGCTGAAAAACATCGCCAACGTGCAGGGGGAGCAGGTGGTGAACATCGGTTCGCAGGACATGAACGATCGGGTCTGGCTGACGCTGGCGAAGAAAATTGACGCCGACTGCGGCAAGACCGACGGCTTCGTCATCACCCACGGCACCGATACGCTGGAAGAGACGGCCTATTTCCTCGATCTGACGGTGAAGTGCGACAAACCGGTGGTGGTGGTGGGGGCGATGCGGCCGGCGACGGCGATGAGCGCCGACGGCCCGTTCAACTTGTATAACGCAGTGGTGACGGCGGCGGATCCTCAATCGGCCAACCGCGGG
>NZ_VOSN01000005.1:90278-214523 GCF_020858655.1 Serratia montpellierensis | reverse complement strand
CACCAAGATCAACACCACCGCCGTGCAGACCTTCCAGTCGCCAAACTTCGGCCCGCTCGGGTATATCCATAACGGCAAGGTCGATTACCAGCGATCGCCGCAGCGCAAGCATACCCGGGATACGCCGTTCGATATCAGCAAGCTGAACGAACTGCCGAAGGTCGGCATCGTCTACAGCTATGCCAACGCTTCCGATGCGCCGGCCAAGGCGCTGATCGCCGAAGGCTACCAGGGCATCGTCAGCGCCGGAGTCGGCAACGGCAACCTGTATAAAACGGTGTTCGACACCCTGGCGACGGCGGCACACAACGGTGTGGCGGTGGTGCGTTCATCGCGCGTGCCGACCGGCGCCACCACCGAAGATGCGGAAGTGGACGACGCCAAGTACGGCTTCGTCGCCGCCGGCACGCTGAATCCGCAAAAAGCGCGCATTCTGCTGCAGCTGGCGCTGACGCAAACCAAAGATGCGAAGCAAATCCAGCAGATGTTCAATCAGTACTGATCGCTTTCTCTTCTGCGGGGGCCGACCGGGCTTCCGCAGCCATCTTGGCTGAATACAGCATAAAACACCGCGTTAACCCGCTGAATTTCCCCATGTCGCAGGGTTTTATCGTCCAAATAATCGCGACGGCCGCAGAGCCTGTCATCACCCGGCGCGGCCGTTTGCCGCCGACGGGCGAATAAGCGTTGCAGCCATGGGGCGTGAGTGATAAAACCGATGGGTTGGTTAACGCGAGCGTTAACTTCGGGCGTCTTTTCGACAGGTCGCTTTTCTGCGGCGAACAGTGAATGTGGTGAGGGGAAATGACTCAGGTTTATAATTTTAGCTCTGGCCCGGCGATGCTGCCGGTAGAAGTGTTGCGTCGTGCGGAACAGGAACTGTGCAACTGGCACGGGCTGGGCACGTCAGTGATGGAGATCAGTCACCGCAGCAAAGAATTCATCGCCGTTGCCGAGCAGGCGGAACAGGATCTGCGCGATCTGCTGAAAGTCCCCTCCAACTATAAAGTGCTGTTTTGCCACGGCGGCGCCCGCGGGCAGTTCGCCGCGCTGCCGCTGAACCTGTTGGGCGACAAGGCCACCGCCGACTATATCGACGGCGGCTATTGGGCGCACAGCGCCATCAAGGAAGCGGAAAAGTATTGCACCCCGAACGTCATCGACGTGAAAACCCGTATTGATGGCCTGAGCGGCATCAAGCCGATGAAAGCGTGGCAGCTCAGCGACGACGCGGCTTATGTGCACTATTGCCCGAATGAGACCATCGACGGCGTGGCCATCGATGAAACGCCGGACTTCGGCGACAAGGTGGTGATCGGCGATTACTCCTCGACCATCCTGTCCCGCCCGCTCGACGTCAGCCGTTTCGGCGTGATTTACGCCGGCGCGCAGAAAAATATCGGCCCGGCCGGCCTGACGCTGGTGATCGTACGTGACGATCTGCTGGGCAAGGCGCGTAAAGAAGTGCCGTCTATCCTCGATTACACCGTGCTGGCCGAGAACGACTCGATGTTCAACACCCCGCCAACCTTCGCTTGGTACCTGTCCGGGCTGGTGTTCAAATGGCTGAAAGAGCAGGGTGGCCTGGTGGAGATGCAAAAACGCAATCAGGCCAAGGCCGAGCTGCTGTACGCGACCATCGATAAATCTGACTTCTACCGCAGCCAGGTGGCGATTGCCAACCGTTCCTGGATGAACGTGCCGTTCCAGCTGGCCGATGCGGCGCTGGACAAGGTGTTCCTCAGCGAAGCCGAGGCTATCGGCCTGCAGGCGCTGAAAGGCCACCGGGTAGTTGGCGGCATGCGCGCTTCTATTTACAATGCCATGCCGCTGGCCGGCGTGCAGGCGCTGACCGACTTCATGACCGACTTCGAACGTCGTCACGGTTGATACCGTCAGCCCGCCCGGCGCGGGCTGCTCAGGCTGTTGTCCTTTTGCATTAAAGCGGCTCCGGCATTATTCCGGAGCCGTTTCGTTTATCAGAATTGGAGAGTTTTGTTCACATGGTGGATTCCCTGACGTTACACCCGGTCGCCCTGGTCAATGGCACCGTCAACTTACCCGGCTCCAAGAGCGTTTCTAACCGCGCTCTGTTGCTGGCTGCGCTGGCGAAAGGCACGACCCGGCTGACCAACCTGCTGGACAGCGACGACGTGCGTCATATGCTGAACGCCCTGCAGGCGTTGGGCGTGAACTATCAGCTTTCCGCCGATCGCACCGTATGCGAAGTGACCGGCGTGGCCGGGCCGCTGGTGGCCGAGCAGCCGTTGGAACTGTTCCTCGGCAACGCCGGGACGGCGATGCGCCCATTGGCGGCGGCGCTGTGCCTCGGCGAAGGCGACGTGGTGTTGACCGGCGAACCGCGCATGAAAGAGCGCCCGATCGGCCATCTGGTGGACGCGTTGCGCCAGGGCGGGGCGCAGATTGATTATCTCGAGCAGACCGATTACCCGCCGATTCGCCTGCGCGGCGGCTTCCAGGGCGGCGACGTCACCGTTGACGGCAGCGTCTCCAGCCAGTTCCTGACCGCGTTGCTGATGACTGCGCCGCTGGCGCCGCAGGATACGCAGATCCACATCAAGGGCGAGCTGGTTTCCAAGCCGTACATCGACATCACGCTGCATCTGATGCGCACCTTCGGCGTATCGGTGAGTCACGATAACTACCGGGTGTTCCATATCCAGGGGCGCCAGACGTATATCGCGCCGGGCGATTACCTGGTTGAGGGCGACGCTTCTTCCGCCTCTTACTTCCTGGCGGCGGCGGCTATCAAGGGCGGCACCGTGCGCGTGACCGGCATCGGCCGCAAAAGCGTGCAGGGCGACACCAAGTTTGCCGACGTGCTGGAGAAAATGGGCGCGCGCATTACCTGGGGCGACGATTTCATCGAGTGCAGCCGCGGTGAACTGCGCGGCATCGACATGGACATGAACCACATTCCGGACGCGGCGATGACCATCGCCACCGCGGCGCTGTTCGCCGAGGGGCCGACCACCATCCGCAATATCTACAACTGGCGGGTGAAGGAGACCGACCGTCTGGCGGCGATGGCAACCGAGCTGCGTAAGGTGGGAGCGGAAGTGGACGAGGGCGAAGACTATATTCACGTCGTGCCGCCGGCCAAACTGCAGTTCGCCGAGATCGGCACCTACAACGATCACCGCATGGCGATGTGCTTCTCGCTGGTGGCGCTGTCGGATACCCCGGTCACCATTCTCGACCCGAAATGCACCGCGAAAACCTTCCCGGACTATTTCGAACAGCTGGGCCGCATCAGTCAGCCGGCGTAACCGCCAAATCATTTCTTTTAAGGCCCCTTTGTGGGCCTTTATCGTTTTTAACCTTCGGCGACCGGCGTTTCTTCTATACTTTTTCGCGGTTGTGCGCTTATTTTCAACAACCGGACAGTTCCAGGGTAACAGATCGCCGTAGGGCAGCGTATAATACGCCACCGTATTTGCCCCTGATTGGGCAGGTGACAGAGAGGACGGCGCGCAGGCTTCACGCTGTGGCCTGCCGTGTCTCTGTGAGGTTTTCTACCTGAAGGAGAGAGAAATGACGGCTACAGCCCCGGTGATAACCGTTGATGGACCAAGTGGCGCAGGCAAAGGCACGCTGTGTAAAGCGTTGGCCGAGTCCCTTGGTTGGCGTTTGCTGGATTCCGGTGCGATCTATCGTGTGCTGGCGCTGGCGGCGTTGCATCATCAGGTGGATATCACTTCTGAGGAAGCGCTGGTTCCGCTGGCCGCACATCTCGATGTTCGCTTCGTTGCCCAGGACGGCAAGCTGCAGGTGATTTTGGAAGGTGAGGACGTCAGCAATGAGATCCGCACCGAAACCGTCGGCAACACCGCGTCGCAAGCGGCGGCGTTCCCGCGCGTGCGCGAGGCGTTGCTGCGCCGCCAGCGCGCATTCCGCGAGGCGCCCGGCCTGATTGCCGATGGTCGCGATATGGGCACGGTGGTGTTCCCGGACGCGCCGGTCAAGATTTTCCTCGACGCCAGCTCGGAGGAGCGCGCGCACCGCCGCATGCTGCAGTTGCAGGAGAAGGGCTTTAATGTTAACTTTGAACGTCTTTTAGCCGAGATAAAGGAACGGGACGACCGTGACCGTAATCGGCCTATCGCGCCTCTGGTGCCCGCTTCTGACGCCCTCGTGCTGGATTCTACCAGCATGTCGATCGAAGAAGTGATCCGGCAGGCGTTGACGTATGCACAGAAAGTGTTGGCGTTGCCGCAGCAATAAGCGCGGCGGCGCTATTGGCTTTTTGTCATATTTGTCATAGCGGTAACGCAATATATCGGGTAAAATTTTACCCCTGTAACCTTAAACCCTGTCGGCATGGAGCCAATGGCGGGGTATGTGAAACAACCCCATTCGGCGGGACGCTAAATGGACGTTAAACTAAAGAACCCTGAAGATTAACAACATGACTGAATCTTTCGCTCAACTCTTTGAAGAATCCTTAAAAGAAATCGAAACCCGCCCGGGTTCCATCGTTCGTGGCGTCGTTGTTGCTATCGACAAAGATATCGTACTGGTTGACGCCGGTCTGAAATCTGAGTCTGCCATCCCGGCTGAGCAATTCAAAAACGCCCAAGGCGAGCTGGAAATCCAGGTTGGTGACGAAGTTGACGTTGCTCTGGATGCTGTTGAAGACGGCTTCGGTGAAACCCTGCTGTCCCGTGAGAAAGCTAAGCGTCACGAAGCTTGGATCACGCTGGAAAAAGCCTACGAAGAAGCTGAGACTGTAACCGGTGTTATCAACGGCAAAGTGAAGGGTGGCTTCACCGTCGAGCTGAACGGCATCCGCGCGTTCCTGCCAGGTTCCCTGGTTGACGTGCGTCCGGTACGTGACACTCTGCACCTGGAAGGCAAAGAGCTTGAGTTCAAAGTCATCAAGCTGGATCAGAAGCGCAACAACGTTGTCGTTTCTCGCCGTGCGGTTATCGAATCCGAGAACAGCGCTGAGCGCGATCAACTGCTGGAAAACCTGCAGGAAGGCATGGAAGTTAAAGGTATCGTTAAGAACCTCACTGACTACGGTGCATTCGTTGATCTGGGCGGCGTAGACGGCCTGCTGCACATCACTGACATGGCTTGGAAACGCGTTAAGCACCCAAGCGAAATCGTCAATGTTGGCGATGAAATCACTGTTAAAGTGCTGAAGTTCGACCGCGAGCGTACTCGTGTCTCCCTGGGCCTGAAACAGCTGGGCGAAGATCCATGGGTTGCTATCGCGAAACGTTACCCAGAAGGCACCAAGCTGACTGGTCGTGTAACCAACCTGACTGATTACGGCTGCTTCGTAGAAATCGAAGAAGGCGTTGAAGGTCTGGTACACGTTTCTGAAATGGATTGGACCAACAAAAACATCCATCCGTCCAAAGTTGTTAACGTGGGCGATGTAGTGGAAGTGATGGTTCTGGACATCGATGAAGAACGTCGTCGTATCTCCCTGGGCCTGAAGCAGTGCAAATCCAACCCATGGCAGCAGTTCGCAGAAACCCACAACAAGGGCGACCGCGTTGAAGGTAAAATCAAGTCTATCACTGACTTCGGTATCTTCATCGGCCTGGACGGCGGCATCGACGGCCTGGTTCACCTGTCTGACATCTCCTGGAACGTTGCAGGCGAAGAAGCAGTACGTGAATACAAGAAAGGCGACGAAATCGCTGCGGTTGTTCTGCAAGTTGACGCAGAGCGCGAGCGTATCTCCCTGGGCGTGAAGCAACTGGCTGAAGACCCGTTCAATAACTACCTGTCTATGAACAAGAAAGGTGCTATTGTTACTGGTAAAGTCACTGCAGTTGACGCCAAAGGTGCTACAGTTGAATTGGCAGGCGGCGTAGAAGGTTACCTGCGTGCATCTGAAGCCTCTCGCGACCGCATTGAAGATGCAACTCTGGTTCTGAACGTAGGTGACGAAGTTGAAGCTAAATTCACCGGCGTTGACCGTAAGAACCGCGTTGTAAGCCTGTCCGTACGTGCTAAGGACGAAGCTGACGAGAAAGACGCCATCGCTACTGTTAACAACAAACAGGAAGAAGGCAACTTCTCTAACGCAATGGCTGAAGCTTTCAAAGCGGCTAAAGGCGAGTAATGACGGGGGGCGGTTTCTGACCGCCCCGATACGGTAGTTTAGCTGCAAAGCTTGGAGGTACTATGACCAAGTCTGAACTTATTGAAAGACTTGCTGGCCAGCAATCTCATATTCCGGCGAAGGCCGTTGAGGATGCAGTGAAAGAGATGCTTGAGCACATGGCCGCAACGCTGGCCGAGGGCGAACGCATTGAGATCCGCGGATTCGGCAGTTTTTCTCTTCACTACCGTGCCCCGCGTGTAGGCCGCAACCCGAAAACCGGTGACAAAGTTGAGCTGGACGGCAAGTACGTTCCTCACTTCAAACCAGGCAAAGAGTTGCGTGACCGCGCCAATATCTATGGCTAGTCGCTGACTGCTCATTGCGTTGTTGCTTGTAAAGAATATAAAACGGTGCCTTTAAGGCGCCGTTTTTTTTCGCCTGCGATTTCTCCACGATACGCTCGTGAATTGCGTACTGCGCCGCATTTGCGGTGTGGCTGCAACATAGCCCTCTCTTATCCTGCCATGTTCACCGCATCTTCGTTAAAGCCCGCTGGCGGCGACATGTCGCCTGAACGATCCTGCTTGCTTGCCGTGACGCGTTTTTGCTCATGGTGGAGCCGATGGGAGAAGAGCGATCAAAATTTCGCTGGATCTGGCGATACTCGCCGTTATCTGCGGCATCCTGCCGCTGCTGGTTTTACCACGGTTGCCAGAGCCATGGCTGCTGTGGCCGATGCTGTTTGTCGCCTGTTTACTGCTGCGCACCCGTTGGCCGTTCTGCCGTTATTTGGCCTGCCTGGGATTGGGATTCATATGGGCGGTTTTCAACGCCGGAAGCCTGCTCGGGCAAATGGAGCGCCTAAGCCGCATGCCGGACATGATGGCGGTGGTGCAGGTGAGCAGCGTCGCGCTGGAGCCTGCCGTCAGTAAGCAGACGCTGATGCGCATCGAGCGGGGCGACGGCCATTGGTTGGTGCCGGCGGTGGCGTTTACCACGACGTGGGCTCCAGAACAGCAGCGGCTGTGCGCCGGGCAGCGTTGGCAATTGAAACTGCGTTTGCGGCCGGTGCACGGCAAGCTCAATGAAGGCGGCTTTGACAGCCAGCGTTGGGCAATCGCGCAGCGCCAACCCTTGACCGCGCAGGTCAGGCAGGCTCGTTTGCTGGATGGCGATTGTAGCCTGCGCCAGCGCATAATCAGCCATGCGGAAACCAACATGGGTGAATTGCGTTACAAGGCGGTATTGCTGGCGCTGGCGTTTGGGGAACGAACCGCACTGGAACAGGCTTTGCGCACGCTGATGCTGAAAACCGGCATTGCGCACCTGATGGCTATTTCGGGGCTACATGTGGCGATGGTTGCCATCTTGTTCTGGGCGGTGCTGCGTGCGCTGCAGTTTTTTCTTCCCGCCCATCTGATTGGTTATCGCTTTCCGCTGGTCGCGGGCTGGGTGGCGACGCTGATCTATGTCTGGTTGGTGGGCGCCCAGCCGCCGGCGGTGCGTACCGCGTTGGCGATGACGCTGTGGATGCTGCTGCGCTTGCGCGGCGTTCATTGTTCCTCCTGGCAGGTGTGGCTATGGTGCGTCGGGCTGATTTTGCTGTGCGATCCGCTGGCGGTATTGTCAGACAGTTTCTGGCTGTCTGTGCTGGCGGTGGGATGTTTGATTTTTTGGTTCGAATGGGCGCCGCTCGGCGAGCGATTTCGTTCGGCCTGGTATTGGGCGCCGGTACGCTGGCTGCATATTCAGCTCGGCATGACGCTGCTGCTGGTGCCGATGCAGGTCGCGCTGTTTTTAGGCCTGACGCTGACCTCGTTGCCGGCCAATCTTTGGGCGGTGCCTATTGTTTCATTGGTGACGGTGCCGTTGATTTTGCTGGCGGTGATCGGCGGCGCCTCCCCTTCGCTAAGTTACGGGCTTTGGTGGTTGGCCGATTTCACGTTGAGCGGGGTGTTTGTGCCGTTAAATTACCTGCAGCGCGGTTGGGTGGATTTGGGGGCCGCATCGCTGCTGGCCAGCATAGCGGGATGGCTTATCGTTATCTGTTGGCGCTTTCATTGGTGGTGGCGCTATGCGCCGGGCCTGGCGACGGTTGCGATATGCTGTGTGCTGTGGCGAGGAAAAGAGCCGGAACACCGCTGGCGTGTCGATATGCTCGATGTCGGGCACGGTCTGGCGATAGTGATTGAGCAGAACGGTAAAGGAATATTGTATGACACCGGCGATCGTTGGCCTGCGGGAAGCGCCGCCGAGCGCCATATTTTGCCGATGCTGAACTGGCGGAGCATTGAACTGGAACAGATCATTATCAGCCATGCTCATCTCGATCATATCGGCGGGCTGCCGACGGTACAGAGTGCGTTTCCACAGGCGACGGTGCGCAGCCCGATACGCGGGGAGGGGCATTTGCCCTGCGTCGCCGGTGAGCGTTGGCGCTGGCAGTCGTTGCAATTCGAAGTGCTGTGGCCACCGAAAACGCTCAAAAGGCCGGGCAATGACGACTCCTGCGTGATCCGTATCGACGACGGGAAATACAGTCTGCTGCTCACCGGCGACGCCGAAAAGAAAGCAGAGGCGCAGCTGATTCGATTGCGGCGCGACCGTTTAGCCGCCACGGTATTGCAGGTGGGGCATCATGGCAGCAGAACCTCTTCGACGCCGCCGTTTCTGCGCGCGGTCAATCCTGAGGCGGCATTGGCGTCAGCATCACGTTACAACAAGTGGCGATTACCGGCGCGTAAAGTGGTCGCCAGATACCGGGCAAATGGCATTACATGGCGCGATACGACACGCTCTGGCCAGTTATCGGTACTTTTTTTCGACAACGATTGGCAAATTAAAGGCTTTCGCGAACAATTAATGCCCCGTTGGTACCATCAGCGGTTTGGCGTAGAGGGTGATAATGAGTAAAATAGGCCGCTATTTCTTCCGATGCTGGTATTTGCATGATGAATGATAAAGATCTCTCGACCTGGCAGACATTCCGTCGACTCTGGCCGATGATCACTCCTTTTAAGACCGGGCTGATTGTGGCCGCCATTGCGTTGATTATGAACGCAGCGGGTGACACGCTGATGCTGTCTCTGCTTAAACCGCTATTGGACGATGGGTTTGGAAAAACCGACAGCAGCGTGCTGGTGTGGATGCCGTTGGCGGTCATTGCGCTGATGCTGATGCGCGGCGTGACCAGCTTTGTTTCAAGCTACTGCATTTCCTGGGTTTCCGGCATGGTGGTGATGCAGATGCGCCGCCGCCTGTTTGGCCATATGATGAGAATGCCGGTGGCCTTCTTCGATCAGCAGTCCACCGGGACTTTGCTGTCGCGCATTACCTATGATTCCGAGCAGGTGGCTTCCTCCTCGTCCAGCGCCCTGGTGACCGTGGTGCGTGAAGGGGCTTCGATTATTGGCCTGTTCATCATGATGTTCTACTACAGCTGGCAGCTGTCGGTGATCCTGATCGTGCTGGCGCCGATCGTCTCCATCGCCATTCGCCTGGTGTCCAAGCGTTTTCGCAACATCAGCAAGAACATGCAGAACACGATGGGGCAGGTGACCACCAGCGCCGAGCAGATGCTGAAAGGCCATAAAGAAGTGCTGATCTTCGGTGGCCAGCAGGTGGAAACCGAGCGCTTTAACTCGGTCAGCAACCGCATGCGTCAACAGGGCATGAAGCTGGTCTCCGCGTCTTCGATTTCCGATCCGATCATTCAGCTGATCGCTTCGCTGGCGCTGGCGTTCGTGCTGTTTGCCGCCAGCTTCCCAAGCGTGATGGCAACCCTGACCGCCGGTACCATTACCGTGGTGTTCTCGTCGATGATCGCGCTGATGCGCCCGCTGAAGTCGCTGACCAACGTCAATGCCCAGTTCCAACGCGGGATGGCGGCATGCCAGACGCTGTTCTCCATTTTGGATATGGAACAGGAAAAAGACACCGGCACCCGCGAAGTGAAGCGTGCGAAAGGCGATATCGAATTCCGCAACGTCACTTTCTACTACCCGTCCAAGGAAACGCCGGCGCTGCGTGATATCAACCTGAAAATCGCCGAAGGCAAGACCGTCGCCTTGGTGGGCCGTTCCGGTTCGGGTAAATCCACCATCGCCAACCTGTTGACGCGTTTCTACGATATCCAGGAAGGCGAAATCCTGATGGATGGCCACGATTTGCGCGAATATACCCTGGCCTCGCTGCGCAATCAGGTAGCGCTGGTCTCGCAAAACGTGCACCTGTTCAACGACACCATCGCCAACAACATTGCCTATGCACGCGAGAGTGAATACAGCCGCGAGCAGATTGAGAAAGCGGCCGAAATGGCGTACGCAATGGACTTCATCAACAAGATGGAGAACGGCCTGGATACGGTGATCGGTGAGAACGGCGTAATGCTGTCCGGCGGCCAACGTCAGCGTATCGCCATCGCGCGTGCGTTGCTGCGCGACTGCCCGATCCTGATCCTGGATGAGGCGACGTCTGCGCTGGATACCGAGTCCGAACGTGCCATCCAGGCTGCGCTGGACGAGTTGCAGAAAGACCGTACTTCGCTGGTGATCGCGCACCGTCTGTCGACGATTGAGAAGGCGGACGAGATCCTGGTGGTGGAAGATGGTCGCATTGTTGAACGCGGCGAACACACCGAGTTGCTTGAACGCCAGGGCGCCTATGCGCAACTGCACCGCATGCAGTTTGGTCAATAATGATTGAGCGCATCTGGTCCGGCGGTTCGCTGCTTTATCTGGCGCTGCTGCCGCTCTCCTGGCTGTATGGCCTGCTCAGTTGGCTGATTCGCCTAAGCTATCGCTGTGGCCTGCGCAAAAGCTGGCGCGCGCCGGTGCCGGTGGTGGTGGTGGGCAATCTCACTGCCGGCGGCAACGGCAAAACGCCGATGGTGATCTGGCTGGTGGAACACCTGCAGCAGCGGGGCTATCGCGTTGGCGTGGTCTCGCGCGGTTACGGCGGCAAGTCGGCGGTCTATCCCCTGGTGCTCAATCAGAGCACCTCGACCCGCGAGGCGGGGGATGAGCCGGTGCTGATTTATCAGCGCACCGGCGCGCCCGTGGCGATCGCGCCCAAGCGAGCTGAGGCGGTGCAGGCCTTGCTGCAACAACAGCCGCTGGATGCGATCATCACCGACGACGGCTTGCAGCACTATGCCTTACAGCGTGACTTCGAGCTGGTGGTCATCGACGGCGTACGCCGTTTCGGCAACGGCTGGTGGTTACCGGCAGGGCCGATGCGCGAGCGCGCCGCGCGGCTTGGCAGCGTCGATGCGCGCGTCGCCAATGGCGGCGTGGCGCAGGCGGGGGAAATTGCCATGCGCCTGCAGGCGCGTGACGCGGTGAACCTGCTGAGCGGTGAACGTCGTCCGGCGGCCGAGCTGACGCGCGTGGTGGCGATGGCGGGCATTGGTCATCCGCCGCGTTTCTTCGCGACGTTGGAAAAGCTGAACGTCGAGGTGGTGCAGGAAGTGGCGTTTGCCGATCATCAGGAATATCAGCAGCCGCAGCTGGCGGCGTTGGTTACCGCAGAGCAAACGCTGCTGATGACGGAGAAGGACGCGGTAAAATGCCGCGCCTTTGCCCAGCCTAATTGGTGGTATTTGCCGGTTGATGCGGTGCTACCCTCCGCTCAGGCTGAGCAACTGCTGCAGGATATCGAATCTCTGCTGACCAAGTAATCTCAGGATGCCAGCGTGGCAAGCCCCAGGGCCTGCGCGCAGGCTTCCAGCGAACGCTGCTGGGTTTGCTGATACAGCGCCAGCTCGTCGATCACCTCACTGCCCAACGCGTGTTCAAACGCAGCCCGGCTGGAAGCGGCGTTGTACTGCGCGTGGCGGCTGTCTCCCAGATTTGACTGGAAAATTCCCGCCGCGCTGACCGGCAGAAAATCTTCATACACCAGCGGCTGGAAGCGAACGTGTTCTTTCTCGATCAGTTGCTCCAGGGTGCTGTGCTTATCCAGCGACTCTTTGGCCGCCAGGCCGCATTCGGTCGGGAAATAGCGGAACCAGGCCAGCTGCTGCTCGCGCAGCGTGGCGTAATCGTCCGGAAACGCCCGGAAATTTTCTTCCAACAGCTGATAGTAGCGTTCGGCATTCTTCTCGCTCGGCGGTGCCTGCAGCGCATCGTTGGTGGCCTGCAGCAGACGGTCGTAAAGTTCGCGTCCTTTGGTCGTCAGCGCTACACCACGCTGTTCGATCTCGCCGAAGCGTGCGGTATGGTGACCGGCGATGGCGTGGCCGTCGTGTTCAACGAAATCGACGCTTTCTTCCAACGCTTTGAAGCTGGTCTGGCGCAGCAGGATCGCGCGACGGCGTCGAGGCGGCCCCTCAATGACCGCTTTGGGCGTAATACCGCGGCCGGGCATCGCCTGCTGAACGCGATCGATATCCAGCGTGCGCGGTGTCAGGTGGTTGATATGCGGCCCTTTAAACGCCACCACGTCGGCGATCAGGCGATGCTGATCGTGCAGCTGTCGGTATTCTTCGGCGCTGACCGTCGCCTGATTGTGCCACCGGAAGGTTTCCAGCGCTTGTTCGACAAATTCTTGCGCCTGCGCCGCATTCAATCCGCCTTGCGCTTCTTGCAGCGCGATCAGTTTCAACGCGCGATCGGTAAAGATGCGGCGGCACGCCAGCAAGCGCTCGGCCAGCTCACGCAGCGCGGGGTCTTCTATCAGTTCCAGGCGTAGCAGGGAGGTGAACACGCGGAAAGGACTGATCTGCAGCGCGTCTTCATGTACGGCGCGAAAAGCGGTGGAGTGCACCGGAACGCCCGCTACCGACAGGTCATAGTAACCGACCGGCGCCATGCCCATCACCCGGAACAGGCGGCGCAGGGTGGCCAGTTCGTCCGCGGTGCCGACCCGGATCGCGCCATGGCGCTCCATGGCGAGGCGTTCGATCTCGCCGGTGATTTGCAACTGATGAGCCAGTGCGGCGTCTTCGCGCAGAACCTGTCGATTGGTTTCCGCCACCAGCTCCAGCAGATCGCCGTACAGCGGTACCTCCTTTTGGTACATGTCCGACATCGCGTGAGAGAATCTGGCGCGGATTTCATTAGGTGAAACGAACTGCTGGGCGGTCATGCGCATAGCTCCTTGATTCAGCATAATCTGAAAAATCGTGTTTTTAGCGGCAAAAGTGCTGGCGAAAAAGCCGTCTGCCTTGTTTTCCCCTCAAGTTTAGCCATCTGATTTGGGATTTGTTATAGACGCGCCAAGCATATTAGAGTTTTATGCGTTAGCTCTCATTTGCAGCGCACAGACGGGCAAACGGTACCTGAGTGAGGAGGACCGTCAGAGGATTGACCGCAGTGAACGGTAAATTAATGTATGCATATTCAGAGAGATAAAAATAATTTCGCTGTAATAGTGAATTTAATGCCATAAACCTCTTGTGCATTCACCAGTTTTATGAGTAAATGCAAGTCGGCCTGTAATCCAGACCTATTTATGTTCGAGTTTAGAGTTAAGCAGTTCCTCCAAAAACGTTATCATCCGATTCCGCTTCAAAGACGAACCTTCTAAGTACCTCCCATAAGTAATGTTTCTGAAATGGCCCCAATTGCCTCTTATGGCAGGTTTTGTAAATATATTTAAAGGTAAATGTAATGTCTAAGAAGACTGGTCAGGTTAAGTGGTTCAACGAAAGCAAAGGTTTTGGTTTCATTGAGCAGCACGACGGCGGCAAAGATGTATTCGTACACTTCTCCGCAATCATGACCGACGGTTTCAAGACCCTGGCTGAAGGCCAGCGCGTCGAGTACACCATCCAGGACAGCCCGCGCGGGCCGGCTGCCGCTAACGTAGTTGCTCTGTAAGAATACAGGGAACGCGTATAAGAGATCTTAATACAACCATGGTGAGGCTTTAGCGCCGAGTCATGCGGAAGATATTAAGTTCAACAAGCCCGCCTTAGTGCGGGTTTTTTATTTTTTTGCTCACGAGAGGTTTGTTACGAAAAACTTTAGGATGGGCTGGTAGCGTCCAGACAATATAAAAAATGACGTTGTCAAGGATGCTCAAGTAAAAGGATATAAGTTATGTTTAAAAATACTGTGTTAAAAATGGGCCGCGTGAAATGGTTTAATCAGGCCGAAGGCTATGGTTTTATTTCACCGGTAGATGGCAGCGACGAAATCTATGTCAATCGCAACGCTATCGCCAACACCAAAAATAAGTCGTTGAACGAAGGTCAGAACGTTGAGTTCTCGATCTATCGCAGCTCGCATGGGCTGTCCGCGGCAGACGTTATCGCGTTCTGATTGCACCCTCCTTCCTCGCCAGTGCCGGTGTCGCCACCCGCAAGCACTGGCGAAGATAAATCCCTCGATATCCACTATTATCAGGCCATTGCCTACTTGCCACGGATATCAGGATGACCACCCCGATGATTTCCCTTACCGCCGCTCGCGCGCTGCACCTTGCCGCCCAGGGGCTGCTTTCTCCGCTTAAACGCCAGGCCAAGCCCGATGACGTCGTGAGTGCGATCCAGCGCATGGGGCTGTTACAAATCGATACCATTAGCGTCGTCGCCCGCAGCCCGTATCTGGTACTGTTCAGCCGCTTGGGGGCCTATCCGTCGGAGTGGCTGGAGCAGGCGCTTGCCGGTCGCAAGCTGTTTGAGTATTGGGCGCACGAAGCCTGTTTCCTGCCGATTGAGGATTTTGGTCTGCTGCGGCACCGCATGTTGGCGCCTCATGATATGGGCTGGAAATATTCCGCCGACTGGGTACAGCAACACCAGGCGGCGATGGACAGCCTGCTGCGGCACATCGAACAACAGGGCCCGGTGCGCTCCGCCGATTTCAGCGCCGAGAAAAAGGGCAACAGCGGATGGTGGGACTGGAAACCGGAGAAACGTCATCTGGAGATCCTGTTTACCGCCGGCAAGCTGATGGTGGCCGAACGCCGCAACTTCCACCGGGTTTACGATCTGACCGAAAGGTTGCTGCCTGCCTGGGACGATGCGCGTCATACGCTGCCTGCGGAGCGGGCGCGCCGGCAAATGCTGCAGCGCACCTGCCGCTATCTGGGCATCTTCCGCGCCGAATGGTTGGCAGATTACTATCGGCTGAAACGCGTGGCGCCAAAAGCCTTGCTGGCAGAGCTGCAGGAGCAGGGGGAGATTACGCCAGTGCAGGTAGAGGGGCTGGAAGGGCCGTTCTATGTACATGAATCTCTGGCGGGACTGCTGCCGCTGGCGGAACAGGGCAAACTCAAATCGACGGTCACCAGCCTGTTGTCCCCCTTTGATCCGGTGGTTTGGGATCGGCGGCGGGCGCTGGAGCTGTTCAACTTTGACTATCGGCTGGAGTGTTATACGCCGAAAGTAAAACGCCGCTATGGATACTTCACCCTGCCGGTGCTGCACCGCGGTGAGCTGGTGGGGCGCATTGACGCCAAGGCGCACCGTCGCCAGGGGGTGTTCGAGATCATCAGCTTCCATGCGGAGCCGCAGGTGCGCTTCGGCAAACAGCGGGCGCAGGATATCCGGCAGGCCATAGCGCGTACGGCCAAATGGCACGGCGCGCAACGCGTAGCGTTGGGCGACATTCCTGCGGCATTGGCCGCTGAATGGGGGGCCGGTTGGGAAGTGGGATAACGAGCGACGCCGTCGGTGGGGTAAAACGAAGTTCAGCGTCGCTCGTTACAAAGGGGCTCAGTGGCTGAAGTTAGCGAACAGAGCGATGATTTTATGCAGACGTTTGATCACGTATTACGGCCTTTTTTTTGTGATTTGAATCACAAAATTCTACGCCGGGATGCGCCGCAGTTCAAGCTATTGCCCCCGCGCGGTGAGGAAATATCGGTGGGTTGGCGCCGCCGGTGATTAACCTGAGGGTGGGCGTTATGCTATCCTCACTGCCTTTCCCAGATGACCTATCCCCTTGCGGAGGATGCATGGACCACCGTTTACTCGAAATCGTTGCCTGCCCGGTATGCAACGGCAAACTCTATTTCAATAAAGAAAACCAGGAACTGGTGTGCAAAGCGGACGGGTTGGCTTACCCGCTGCGCGACGGCATTCCGGTGCTGTTGGAAAATGAAGCGCGTGCGCTGTCGCTGGATGAGAAACACGCATGAGTTTTATCGCTATTATTCCCGCCCGCTACGCCTCGACCCGTTTGCCGGGTAAACCGCTGGCTGATATTCATGGCAAGCCGATGGTGGTACACGTGATGGAGCGCGCACGCGAGTCCGGCGCCAGCCGCGTCATCGTGGCGACCGATCACCCTGAAGTCGCCAAAGCGGTGGAAGCCGCCGGTGGCGAAGTGTGCATGACCAGCCCGGATCACCATTCCGGCACCGAGCGGTTGGCGGAAGTGATCGCGCATTACGGTTTTGCCGACGACCAGATCATCGTTAACGTGCAGGGCGACGAACCGCTGATCCCACCGGTGATCGTGCGTCAGGTCGCAGAGAATCTGGCGGGCAGCCAGGCCGGCATGGCGACGTTGGCAGTGCCGATCGAGAGCGCCGAAGAGGCTTTTAACCCCAACGCGGTGAAGGTCGTGATGGACGCGCAGGGCTACGCGCTCTATTTCTCACGCGCGACCATTCCGTGGGATCGCGAGCGTTTCGCGGCGTCGAAAGAGAGCATCGGCGACAGCCTGCTGCGTCATATCGGCATCTACGCGTACCGCGCCGGCTTCGTGCGTCGCTACGTCAGCTGGGCGCCGAGCCAACTGGAACAGATCGAGCTGTTGGAACAGCTGCGCGTGCTGTGGTACGGTGAAAAAATCCACGTTGCGGTCGCGAAAGCGATCCCGAGCGTGGGCGTCGATACGCCGGAAGATCTCCAGCGCGTGCGCGACAGCATCCAACCCTGAGCCTGAGTTCGTCGGCGCGCCGCGCAACGCGCCGACGATGCAATACCCCCATTATTGATCCCCGTTTTGTTGATCTGCGTTGAAGAAATTTTCCGCTCACCGTTCGATGATGTTACATCCCCCCTTATTAGCCTGAGGTGAATGCCTTATGGAGCAGTTACGCGCCGAACTGAGCATTGTGCTGGGTGAGTCCATCAGCCGGCTGGAGCGGGTGAGCGAGCAACCTTATGCGCATATGTATTCGCTGTACGATCGGCAGGGCAACGCGATCCCGCTGATGGCGAAAAGCTTTATCTGTCAAGGCATCGCCCAGCAGGAGGCTTACAAGCTGTCGATGCTGGCGCGCGACGGGGATATTCGGCTGCCCACGGTGTACGGCGTGGTGTGTACCCACCAGGCGCCGTATAAGGAAATTCTGCTGATCGAGCGCCTGCGCGGCGTGTCGGCTGAAGCGCCGACGCGCTCGCCGGATCGCTGGAACATGCTGATGGAACAGATCGTTGACGGGGTATTGGCCTGGCATCGCATCGACAGCCACGGCAGCGTCGGCAGCGTTGACAGCACGCAGGAGAACGACTGGTTTTGCTGGTATCAACAGCGGGTCGAAGTGCTGTGGGCGACGGTGGTCAATCTCACCACCCCGCAGCTGACCATGGCGGATCGGCGTTTGCTGTATCGCACGCGCGAAGCGCTAACCCATTTCTTCGTCGGCTTCGACGATCCCTGTGTTCTGGTGCACGGTAACTTATCGCTGCGCAGCATGCTGAAAGATCCCAAAAGCGATCAGCTGCTGGCGATGCTCAATCCCGGCGTGGTGCTGTGGGCGCCGCGCGAATACGATCTTTTCCGCCTTTGCGAGGCGGGTATGCCCAGTCAACTGTTGTTCAACTATCTACAGCGCGCGCCGGTCGCCGACGCTTTCCTGGCTCGGCGCTGGCTGTATGTGGTGTGGGAAGCGGTAGGGCGCTTGGTTCATACCGGCAAGCTGGAGCGGCGGCCGTTCGACTATGCGTCGCAACAACTGCTGCCCTGGCTGGCCGGTTGAACGGGCCTTACTCGGCGCCGGCGCGATCCGCGCCTTTCAGCCATTGCCACAGGCTGCCCAGCGTTTCATACCAGGCGCGCTCGGTATGGCCGAGGAACATCGACGACGGTGTGGCGCGATCCCAGATATTCAGCGGAGAGTCGATCGCCAACTGGTTGGCCGGCGCCGGGATCGGGTGCAGGCCTTTAGCCTCGAAGAAGCGCATGGCGCGCGGCAAATGGTTGGCGGAGGTCACCAGAATGAACGGTTGCTCGCCGACCAACTTGGCGACCTGAGCGGCTTCTTCCTCGGTATCGCGCGGTTCCCCCAGAATCACCATATTGCTGCGCGGCACGCCCAGGCTTTCTGCCACCAGCGCCGCCGTGGCGGCGTTGCTTTGCATGCTTCCGGCGGACGCGCCGGTAAACACCATCCTGGCGCCGGGATGCGCAAGGTAGAGCCGCACGCCTTCCGTCACGCGCGGCAGGCTGTTGCCGAGCAAATTCGAACTGGGCGCCCAATCGGGATTGTAGGTATAGCCCCCGCCCAACACCACGATGTAGCTGACCGGATCGTTGCCGCGATAAGTCTGGTACTCCGCTTCGATTGGCCGCAGCAGCCGGTCGGCCACCGGTTGCAGGCTGAAAAGCAGTAAAAACAGCCAGCTCAGCGTAAAAATCGTCTTACCGCTTTTTTGCCAGCGGGTGAACCACAGCAGCAGCAGCGCCAGCCCCATCAGCAGCATCAACAACGGCAGCGGCATCAGCAGGGCACCAAAGAACTTTTTCAGGTTGAACAGCATCGAAAATCAGATCCTTTTGGGTGAAAAAGCGGCATCCAGGCATAAACAGGCCGCAAGAAGATACATTCTAAGCCAGTCTGTGCCAAAATAGCAGGTTTGAATAGGCGTGCGCTTTGCCGCCGACAATAATGAGTTCAGCGGAGCCGTTGTCCATGCAGGATCGCAATTTTGACGATATTGCTGAAAAATTTGCGCGTAATATTTACGGCACCACGAAAGGAAAAATCCGCCAGGCGGTGGTTTGGCAGGATCTGACCGGGCTGCTGGCGCAGTTGCCGCAGCGGCCGCTGCGCATCCTCGACGCCGGGGGCGGTGAAGGCCATATGGCCTGCCAACTGGCAGAATTAGGACATCAGGTGTTGTTGTGCGATCTTTCTGGTGAGATGATCCAGCGCGCCGCGCAGCTGGCGGAGCAGAAAGGTGTGAGCCAGAACATGCAATTCGTACAAAGTTCTGCGCAGGATATCGCTCAACATTTGGAACAGCCGGTTGATCTGATATTGTTTCATGCAGTGCTTGAATGGATCGCCGAGCCCGAAGCGGCGCTGCAGGCGTTGTATGATTGCCTGACGCCGGGCGGCGCGCTGTCGCTGATGTTCTTCAACGCCAACGGCCTCTTGATGCGCAACGTGGTGTTGGGTAATTTCCAACTGGTGGATCCCGAGATCAGGCGGCGCCGCAAGCGTTCGCTGTCGCCGCAATATCCGCACGATCCGCGATTGGTCTACGGTTGGCTGGAACAGCTGGGCATGCGCATCGGCGGCAAAACCGGCGTGCGGGTGTTCCATGACTATCTGCAGAGCAGACAGCTGCAAACACAAAAATTTGAAGAGTTACTGGCGCTTGAACAGCACTATTGCCGGCAGGAGCCGTACGTGAGTTTGGGGCGCTATATTCACGTCATGGCGCATAAACCAAACCTGAAGGACGAACTATGAGTGAATTTTCCCAGACAGTACCCGAACTGGTCGCCTGGGCACGGAAAAATGATTTCTCTATTTCGCTCCCTACGGAGCGTCTCGCATTTCTGCTCGCCATCGCCACCCTGAACGGCGAACGGTTGGACGGCGAGATGAGCGAAGGTGAGCTGGTTGATGCATTTCGCCATGTCAGCAAGGGTTTTGAACAGACGCATGAAACGGTGGCGATGCGCGCCAACAATGCGATCAACGACATGGTGCGCCAGCGCCTGTTGAACCGCTTTACCAGCGAACTGGCGGACGGCAACGCGATCTACCGCCTCACGCCGCTGGGTATCGGCATTACCGATTACTATATTCGCCAACGCGAATTCTCCACGCTGCGTCTGTCGATGCAGCTGTCGATCGTGGCGCAGGAACTCAAGCGTGCCGCCGATGCTGCCGACGAGGGTGGCGACGATTTCCATTGGCACCGCAACGTGTTCGCGCCGTTGAAATATTCGGTGGCGGAAATTTTCGACAGCATCGACATGACGCAACGCGTGATGGACGAGCAGCAGCAGAGCGTAAAGAACGACATCGCGGCGCTGCTGAGCAAAGACTGGCGGGCGGCGATCTCCAGCTGCGAGATGCTGCTGTCGGAAACCTCTGGCACCCTGCGCGAGCTGCAGGATACGCTGGATGCGGCAGGCGATAAGCTGCAGGCCAATCTGCTGCGCATCCAGGACGCGACCCTCGACAATGTGGAGCTCGGCTTCGTCGACAAGCTGGTGTTCGATCTGCAAAGCAAGCTGGATCGCATCATCAGCTGGGGGCAGCAGGCGATCGACCTGTGGATCGGCTACGATCGCCACGTACACAAATTTATCCGTACCGCTATCGATATGGATAAAAACCGCGTATTCGCCCAACGCTTGCGCCAGTCGGTGCAAACCTATTTCGACCACCCTTGGGCGCTGACCCATGCCAATGCCGATCGTCTGCTGGACATGCGCGACGAGGAACTGGCGCTGCGCAGCGAGGAAGTGACCGGGGAACTGCCGCCGGATCTGGAGTTCGAAGAGTTCAGCGAAATTCGCGAACAGCTGGCGGCGATGATCGAAGAGGCGCTGAAGGTGTATCAGGAACAGCAAATGCCGCTCAACCTTGCAGCGGTGATGCGCGATTACCTGGCGCAATATCCGCGTGCGCGTCATTTCGACGTGGCACGTTTAGTGGTCGACCAGGCGGTGCGCCTCGGTGTGGCTGAAGCAGATTTCTCAGGGTTGCCGGCGGAATGGCAGGCAATCAATGATTACGGAGCCAAGGTCCAGGCCCATGTCATCGACAAATATTGAACAAGTAATGCCAGTCAAGCTGGCTAAAGCGCTGTCCAACTCGCTGTTCCCGGCGCTGGATAGCCAACTGCGCGCGGGTCGTCACATCGGTATCGATGAGCTGGACAACCACGCCTTTTTAATGGATTTCCAGGATGAGCTGGAAGAGTTTTACAACCGTTACAGCGTCGAGCTGATTCGGGCGCCGGAAGGTTTCTTCTATTTGCGTCCGCGCTCCACCACGCTGATCCCGCGTTCGGTGCTGTCCGAGCTGGATATGATGGTCGGTAAAATCTTGTGCTACCTGTATCTCAGCCCCGAACGCCTGGCGCATGAGGGAATTTTCAGCCATCAGGAGCTGTACGACGAGCTGCTGAGCCTGGCTGATGAGAACAAGCTGCTGAAGTTCGTCAACCAGCGTTCCACCGGTTCGGATCTCGATCGGCAGAAGCTGCACGAAAAAGTGCGCACCTCGCTGAACCGCCTGCGCCGCCTCGGCATGGTCTACTTCATGGGCAATGACAGCAGCAAGTTCCGCATTACCGAGGCGGTGTTCCGCTTTGGCGCCGACGTGCGCAGCGGCGACGATCCGCGTGAAGCGCAGCTGCGTATGATTCGCGACGGCGAGGCGATGCCGGTTGAAACCAGCCTGTCGCTGAACGATGAGAATGACGCTGAGGATCAGCAGGTTGATAACGCTCCTGACGGTGCAGAGGATGAACAGGAATGATTGAACGCGGTAAATTTCGCTCGCTGACGCTGGTTAACTGGAACGGTTTCTTCGCCCGTACCTTTGATCTGGATGAGCTGGTGACCACGCTGTCCGGCGGTAATGGGGCGGGGAAGTCCACCACCATGGCGGCCTTCGTCACCGCACTGATCCCCGACCTGACGCTGCTGCACTTCCGTAACACCACCGAAGCGGGCGCCACCAGCGGTTCGCGCGACAAAGGCTTGCACGGCAAGCTGCGCGCCGGCGTGTGTTACTCCACCCTCGACGTCGTCAACTCGCGCCACCAGCGCGTGGTGGTCGGTGTGCGCCTGCAGCAGGTGGCAGGGCGCGATCGTAAGGTCGACATCAAACCTTTCACCATCCAGGGCCTGCCGACCGCGGTACAGCCGACCGAACTGCTGACCCAGACCGTGGGTGATCGCCAGGCGCGCGTGCTGTCGCTGCAAGAGCTGAAAGAGCGCGTGGAAGAGATGGAAGGCGTGCAGTTCAAGCAGTTCAACTCCATCACCGATTACCACTCGCTGATGTTCGATCTGGGCGTGATCCCGAAACGCCTGCGTTCGTCCGCCGATCGCAGCAAATTCTACCGTCTGATTGAAGCGTCGCTGTACGGTGGTATCTCCAGCGCCATCACCCGCTCGCTGCGCGATTACCTGCTGCCGGAAAACAGCGGCGTGCGCAAGGCGTTCCAGGACATGGAAGCGGCGCTGCGCGAAAACCGCATGACGCTGGAAGCGATCCGCGTCACCCAGTCGGATCGCGACCTGTTCAAGCATTTGATCTCCGAGGCCACTTCCTATGTGGCGGCGGACTATATGCGCCACGCCAACGAACGCCGCATCCATCTGGACGGCGCGTTGGCGCTGCGCAGCGATCTGTTGGGCAGCCGCAAGCAACTGGCCGCCGAACAGTATCGTCATGTGGAAATGGCGCGTGAGCTGGGCGAGCAGAGCGGTGCCGAATCCGATCTGGAAACCGATTACCAGGCCGCCAGCGACCACCTGAATCTGGTGCAGACGGCGATGCGTCAGCAAGAGAAGATCGAACGCTATGAAGCCGATCTGGAAGAGCTGACCTACCGTCTGGAAGAGCAGAACGAAGTGGTGGCCGAGGCGAGCGAGCAGCAGGCCGAAAACGAAGCGCGGGCCGAAGCGGCCGAGCTGGAAGTGGATGAGCTGAAGAGTCAGCTGGCCGATTACCAGCAGGCGCTCGACGTGCAACAGACCCGCGCCATTCAGTACCAGCAGGCGCTGCAGGCATTGGAGCGCGCGCGCGCGCTGTGCCAACTGCCGGATCTGACCGCCGACAACGCCGAACAGTGGCTGGACACCTTCCAGGCCCGCGAGCAGGAAGCGACCGAAGCGTTGCTGATGCTGGAACAGAAGCTGAGCGTGGCCGACGCCGCACACGGCCAGTTCGAACAGGCCTATCAGCTGGTGGGTAAAATCGCCGGCCAGGTCAGCCGCAGCGAAGCCTGGCAGTGCGCGCGCGAATTGCTGCGCGACTGGCCTTCGCAGCAACACCTCGCCGAGCGCGTTCAGCCGCTGCGTCTGCGCCTGAGCGAGCTGGAACAGCGCCTGCGCTCGCAGCAGGACGCCGAGCGCCTGCTGCAAGAGTTTTGCAAACGCCATGGCCAAGAGTACCAGCCGGACGATCTCGACATGCTGCAACAGGAGCTGGAAGAGCGCCTGGAATCGCTGTCGCAGAACGTCAGCGAAGCCGGCGAACGCCGCATGGAGATGCGCCAGGAACTGGAGCAAATCCAGCAGCGCATCCGTGAGCTGACGGCGCGCGCGCCGGTGTGGCTGGCGGCGCAGGACGCCCTGGGCCAGCTCAGCGATCAGAGCGGAGAACCGCTGGAAAACAGCCAGCAGGTGACCGAATACATGCAGCAGCTGCTGGAGCGCGAGCGTGAAACCACCGTCGAGCGCGACGAAGTGGCGGCCCGCAAGCGTGAAGTGGAAGCGCAGATCGAGCGTCTCAGCCAGCCGGGGGGCGCGGAAGATCAACGCCTGGTCACGCTGGCCGAACGTTTCGGCGGCGTGCTGCTGTCGGAAATTTACGATGACGTCACCATCGACGATGCGCCTTACTTCTCGGCGCTGTATGGCCCTTCGCGCCACGCCATCGTGGTGCCGGATCTGTCGCTGGTGCGCGAGATGCTGGAAGGGCTGGAAGATTGCCCGGAAGATCTCTACCTGATCGAAGGGGATCCGCAGTCGTTCGATGACAGCGTGTTCGCCGTCGAAGAGCAGGACAAAGCGGTGGTGGTGAAGATCGCCGATCGCCAGTGGCGTTATTCCCGTTACCCGGAAGTGCCGTTGTTCGGCCGCGCGGCGCGCGAAAACCGTCTGGAAGTGCTGCATGCCGAGCGTGAAACGCTGGCGGAGCGCTATGCTACGCTGTCGTTCGACGTGCAGAAAACCCAGCGTTCACACCAGGCCTTCAGCCGCTTTATCGGCACCCATCTGGCGGTGGCGTTCGATGCCGATCCGGAAGCGGAGATCCGCGGCCTGAGCGCCCGTCGTGGCGAGATCGAACGTGCGCTGAACAATCACGAAGCGCAGAACCAGCAGCAGCGTCAGCAGTACGAACAGGCCAAAGAGGGCATTTCTGCGCTCAACCGCCTGATGCCGCTGGTGTCGTTGCTGAACGATGAAACGTTGCAGGACCGTGTCGACGAGATCCGCGAAGAGCTGGAAGAAGCGCAGGACGCCGCGCGTCATATCCAACAGCACGGTGTGTCGCTGACCAAGCTGGAGCCGCTGCTGTCGGTGCTGCAGAGCGATCCGCAGCAGCATGAACAGCTGCAGCAGGACTACGCGCAGGCGCAAAGCGTGCAGCGTCAGGCTAAACAGCAGGCGTTCGCGCTGACTGAAGTGGTGCAGCGTCGTGCGCACTTCAGCTACACCGATTCTGCCGGCATGCAGAATGCCAACAACGATCTGAACGATAAGCTGCGCCAGCGTCTGGAGCAGGCGGAAGCCGAACGCGCCCGCGCCCGTGAGCAACTGCGTCAGTATCAAACCCAGTTCACCCAGTACAGCCAGGTGCTGGCTTCGCTGAAAAGCTCGTATGACGCCAAGCGCGACATGCTGAAAGAGCTGAGCCAGGAGCTGGTGGATATCGGCGTGCAGGCCGATGCCAACGCCGAAGCGCGCGCGCGCGCGCGTCGCGACGAACTGCATGCGGCGCTGAGCAACAACCGCGCTCGCCGCAATCAGTTGGAGAAACAGCTGACCTTCTGCGAAGCCGAAATGGACGGCCTGCAGAAGAAACTGCGCAAGCTGGAACGCGATTATCATCAGCTGCGCGAACAGGTGGTGACCGCCAAGGCGGGCTGGTGCGCGGTGATGCGCCTGGTGAAAGACAACGGCGTGGAACGCCGCCTGCACCGCCGCGAGCTGGCGTATATGGATGGCGACGAGCTGCGCTCGATGTCGGATAAGGCGCTCGGTGCGCTGCGTCTGGCCGTGGCGGATAACGAACACCTGCGCGACGTGTTGCGCCTGTCAGAAGATCCGAAGCGGCCTGAGCGTAAAATTCAGTTCTATATCGCGGTCTACCAACACCTGCGCGAGCGTATCCGCCAGGACATCATCCGTACCGACGATCCGGTCGAGGCGATCGAACAGATGGAGATCGAGCTGGGCCGTCTGACCGAAGAGCTGACCGCGCGCGAGCAGAAGCTGGCGATCAGTTCGAAAAGCGTGGCTAACATCATTCGCAAAACCATTCAGCGCGAACAGAACCGCATTCGCATGTTGAACCAGGGTCTGCAGGCCGTTTCCTTCGGCCAGGTGAAGAGCGTACGCCTGAACGTCAATGTGCGCGAAGCGCACGCTACCCTGCTGGATGTGCTCTCCGAGCAGCAGGAACAGCATCAGGATCTGTTCAACAGCAACCGCCTGACCTTCTCCGAAGCGTTGGCCAAGCTGTATCAGCGCCTGAATCCGCAGATCGACATGGGGCAGCGCACGCCGCAGACCATCGGTGAGGAGTTGCTGGACTACCGTAACTACCTGGAGATGGAAGTGGAAGTGTATCGTGGTTCCGACGGTTGGCTGCGTGCGGAAAGCGGCGCGTTGTCTACCGGTGAGGCCATCGGTACCGGGATGTCGATCCTGGTGATGGTGGTGCAGAGCTGGGAAGAAGAATCCCGTCGCCTGCGCGGTAAAGACATCTCGCCGTGTCGTCTGCTGTTCCTCGATGAAGCGGCGCGTCTGGATGCCAAGTCGATCGCTACGCTGTTCGAGCTGTGCGACCGTCTGGAGATGCAGCTGATCATTGCCGCGCCGGAAAACATCAGTCCGGAGAAAGGCACCACCTATAAACTGGTGCGTAAGGTGTTCCAGAACCACGAACATGTGCACGTGGTGGGGCTGCGCGGTTTCGCCGGCGAGCCACCGGCGCTGGGTACTGCCCAGGTTGAAACGCCGTAACGCAGAAAAACGCCCTAAAAATCTGAAAATAGCCGCCGCAGGGTGGCTATTTTTTTGTGCGCGTGGATGATAAGTCCTGCTTTTTTATCCGTTGAAAAGCGGTTAGTTTAATCACATAAACAGTTATTCGACGCCCGCAGGGCGAAACGGCCTTTCTGTTTGTATACTGAAACTATATGCAGTTTTTGACGTTTTTTTTGTGAGCATACAGGGGGCAAGGGATGTTGCTTAAAAAGGGAAACTCTCTACGACGTTTGGCGCTGAGTGGCGCTATCGCCTGTAGTCTTGTGTCGTCGTTTTCCGCATCGGCCACCGTCACGGCGTTGCCGGTGGCATCAGCAGGCATGTCCGTTGCGCAGAGCCGTTCTGAGCTGCTGGCCGCGTTGCCGCGCGGCATGGATTTGCACTACCTTTCCACGCTGGCGCCGCTGTATGCGGCGAATCACATGCAGCCGATGTGGCAGGATCGCGAAGCCGTTCAGCAGTTTCAGCAGCAGCTGGCCGAGCTGGCGATGTCCGGCGTGCAGCCGCAGTTCACCCAATGGGTGAAGATGTTGACCGATCCGGCGCTCAGTGAAGCGGGCCGCGATGCGGTGCTGTCCGATGCGATGCTGGGCTATTTGCAGTTCGTCTCCGCCATCGGTGCCAACGGCAACAACTGGCTGTACAGCAATATTCCCTACAAGCTTGGCTTACCGCCCACCGCGGTGATCAACCAATGGCAACTGGCGGTGCGCCAGGCACGTACCCTGAGCTATGTGAATTCGCTCGCGCCGCAGCATCCGCAATACGCCAAGATGCATCAGGCGCTGCGCGACATGCTGGCGGACAATCGCCCCTGGCCACAGGTGGGCAGCGGCCCGAGCCTGCGCCCAGGCCAAATGAGCAACGATATCCCGGCGCTGCGTGAGATCCTGACGCGTACCGGCATGCTGGCCGCCTCGGCGCCGGAAGCGGAGCAGGAACCTGCGGTAGTCTCGGCGAAGAGCAATGAGCCCGACGACGGCGGGCTGACGGTAGACGAAGAGAAAAGCCGCGTGACGGTCAGCCCATCGGCGGCGCCGGTAACGGAGTTGACTGCGGAGCAGACGCCGCCGCAGGTTGGCAGCGTGGTGAGCGACAATCTTTATACCAATGAACTGGTGGAGGGCGTCAAGCGCTTCCAGAAATGGCAGGGGTTGACGGCGGACGGCGTGATCGGCGTGCGCACCCGTGAGTGGCTCAATGTGTCACCGAAAACCCGTGCCGCGCTGTTGGCGTTGAATATCCAACGTCTGCGAATTTTACCGGGGCACGTCGGCACCGGCATTATGGTGAATATTCCCAACTACTCGCTGACCTACTACCAGAACGGCAATGAAGTGCTGTCTTCCCGCGTGATCGTCGGGCGGCCGAGCCGTAAGACGCCGCTGATGAGCAGCGCGTTGAACAACGTGGTGGTCAACCCGCCGTGGAACGTGCCGACGACGCTGGTGCGCGAGGACATTGTGCCGAAGGCGATGCGCGACGGTAACTACTTCCAGAAACACGGCTATACCGTGCTGTCGGGCTGGAGCAACGATGCGGAAGTGATCAACCCGGCGATGATCGACTGGAACATGGTTTCTGCGCGCAACTTCCCGTACCGCGTCCGTCAGGCGCCGGGGGCCACCAACTCGCTGGGGCGCTTCAAGTTCAATATGCCGAGCTCAGACGCCATCTACCTGCACGATACCCCGAACCACAGCCTGTTCCAGAAAGATATCCGCGCGCTCAGCTCCGGCTGCGTGCGGGTGAATAAGGCTTCCGATTTGGCGAATATGCTGCTGCAGGACGCCGGCTGGAACAACAGCCGCGTGTCTTCCACGCTGAAAGAGGGGAATACCACTTATGTGAATATTCGCCAGCGTATTCCCGTAAAACTGTATTATCTGACCGCCTGGGTTTCGGATGACGGCCAACCGCAATTCCGCACAGATATTTACAATTATGATAATACGGTGCGATCGGGCGCACAAATTTTGGCTCAGGCCAAAAAATTAATGCAGTAAATGCAGTAATTATAAATAAATAACGGTCAGAATGTTTGGCTATACCGCAGGCCCTCGTCGCCGGGGGCCTGTAAACCTAGGCGTATCGCGGGTTGACTCAGCATACGCAGGCGGTTATGGTTCGGACAGTGCGCTGCTTTGTGCATTTATTTTGACATTCTTGCCGGGTTTAACAGAGTCATGGACAAAATTGATCATCACCGCCGTAAATGGCTGGCGCTAGGTGGCGCCGCTATGGGCATAGCGCTGCTTCCAGGGCAGGCGTTTGCCAGTCTTTCCACCGCTCGACCGCGTATTTTAGTGCTGAATAACCTGAATACCGGTGAATCTATTAAAGCCGAGTTCTTTGACGGCAAAGGTTACAATAAAGAAGAGTTGGTGCGGCTAAATCATCTGTTCCGCGATTATCGCGCCAACAAGGTTAAATCGATCGATCCCCGCTTGTTTGATCACCTCTATCGCCTGCAGGGGCTGCTGGGCACCAGCAAGCCGGTGCAGCTGATCTCCGGATACCGCTCCGTAGACACCAACAACGAACTGCGTGCGCATAGCCGCGGCGTGGCCAAGCACAGCTACCACACCAAAGGCCAGGCGATGGATTTCCACATCGAAGGTATCCAATTGAGTAATATCCGTAAAGCGGCGTTAAAAATGCGCGCCGGTGGTGTAGGATATTACCCACGTAGCAACTTCGTACACATCGATACCGGCCCGGTTCGGACCTGGTAATCGCTGTGCCATCAGTGAATAACGCCGCCCCTTGCGGACGCGGCGTTATTGTCGTTGGAGCCTTATGAAATACCATCTTATTCCCGTTACCGCCTTTAGCCAGAACTGCAGCCTGATCTGGTGCGAAAACACGCAGCAGGCGGCGTTGGTCGATCCCGGTGGTGAAGCGGAAAAAATCAAAGCGGAAGTCGCGCGGCAGGGGGTGACGATCACTCAGATCTTGCTGACGCACGGCCATTTGGATCACGTCGGCGCGGCGGCAGAGTTGGCGGACCATTATCAGGTGCCGATCTATGGCCCGGATAAAGAAGACGCGTTTTGGCTCGATGGTTTGCCGGCGCAGAGCCGGATGTTTGGACTGGAAGAGTGCGCGCCGCTGACGCCGACCCGCTGGCTGTCGGAAGGCGATGAGATGCAGGTGGGCGAGATGACGCTCAAGGTGCTGCACTGTCCAGGGCATACGCCGGGCCACATCGTCTTTATCAATGAGCAGGCGCGTTTGGCGCTGGTGGGCGACGTGCTGTTTAACGGCGGCGTGGGGCGCAGCGATTTCCCGCGCGGTGACCATCAGGCGCTGATTGCCTCTATTCGTACCAAACTGCTGCCGTTGGGCGACGACATGCGCTTTATTCCCGGCCACGGTCCGATGTCGACCTTCGGCCACGAGCGCCAGACCAACCCGTTCCTGCGCGAAGAGCCGGCGGTGTGGTAACGATGATTTCCCGGCAGAAATAATCAAGGGGCGCATAGAGCGCCCCTTTTTTTATGACCTGCGTCGATGCTTTTAGAGCACGGCGACGATGGCTTCACACAGCGGCGCCATGTTGTCCGGCGTCATGCCGGCCACGTTCACCCGGCCTGAGTTCACGGCGTAGACGCCGAACTCTTCGCGCAGACGCAGCACCTGTTCTTTGGTCAGGCCGCTGAACGAGAACATGCCGTTCTGCTGTATGATGAAGCTGAAGTCCTGCTGCGCGCCTTTCTCCTGCAGAGTATTCACGAACAGCTGACGCATGCGGTGAATACGCTGGCGCATATCGGTCAGCTCTTGTTCCCACATCGCGCGCAGAGCGTCGTTGCCCAGAATGGTAGCGACCACGGCGGCGCCGTGTGACGGCGGGTTGGAGTAGTTGGCGCGAATCGCCGCTTTCACCTGGCTAAAGGCGCGGTCGGCGGTTTCGGCATCGGCGGCTACAATGGTGCAAGCGCCGACGCGCTCATTGTACAGACCGAAGTTTTTCGAGTAGGAACTGGCGACGATCAGCTCTTGATGTTTGGCGGCGAAAATACGCAGGCCTTGAGCATCCTCTTCCAGGCCGTTGGCGAAGCCCTGATAAGCGAAGTCGAACAGCGGCAGCCAGCCATTGGCGACGGAAAGTTCGGCCAGCTGCGCCCACTGTTCTGCCGTTGGATCGATACCGGTCGGGTTATGGCAGCAGCCGTGGAACAGCACGACATCACCGGCCTGGGCCTGTTTCAGGCTGTTCAGCAGGCCGTCGAAATCCAACGCGTGGTTGGCGGCGTCGTAGTAGGCGTATTCCAGCACTTCCAGGCCCACGGCGCTAAAGACGTTCTTGTGGTTCGGCCAGCTTGGGTTGCTAATCCAGATGCGTTTGGCGCTGGTTTGGTTAGCGATAAAGTCTGCCGCCACGCGCAGGCCGCCGGTGCCGCCTGGCGTCTGTGCGGTGCGCGCGCGACGATCGGCGACGATCGGGCTCTCTTTACCGAACAATAGCTCTTGAGTGCAGCTGGCGAACGCCGGAATGCCCTCAATACCGAGATAGTTTTTGGTGGTCTCATTTTCCAGCAGATACTGTTCAGCTTTTTTTACGCTGGTCAGCACCGGGGTTTTACCGGTTTCGTCTTTATAAACGCCAATCCCTAAATTGATTTTATTCGGGCGGGCGTCGGCGCGGAAAATGTCGGTCAGACCCAGGATCGGGTCGGCGGGTGCGGCGGTGATTTTTTCAAACATGTCAGGTGCTTCCAAATCTCGGAGTTAAGCAGACAGAAACATCAGGGTAACGCCAGTGACCGGCTTTGCCAACCGTTTGCGACAAAAACACCGCGATCTTGTGAAGGGGGGGAGTTAAACAGAAAAAATGATGGGGAAGGGGAAATCTGCAGGATAAAACGTTACCGGAAGACACAAACAAAAACAGGGCCGAAGCCCTGTTTTTTAACTTAGCCGACGGTAAACCGCCGTTAAGCGAGACAACTTAGAACTGGTACACCAGACCAACAGCTACGATATCGTCAGTAGCGGTGCCGGTTGCTTTGGTGAACGCGTTGTCATCCAGCAGGTTGATTTTGTAATCAACGTAGGTAGACATGTTTTTGTTGAAGTAGTAAGTGGTACCAACAGAAACATATTTAACCAGATCCTGGTCAGAGCTTGCGCCTGGGACGTTCAGGTTCTTGCCTTTAGACTGCAGGTAAGACACTTCTGGACGCAGGCCGAAGTCGAACTGGTACTGAGCAGTCACTTCGAAGTTCTGAGTTTTGCTGGCGAAGCCGCCGCAGTTTTCAGAAGTTGCGCAAGTGTTGGCAAAGTTACCGCCACCGAATGGAGTCATGTTACGGGTTTCCGCGTACATGGCTGCCAGGTAAACGTTGTTGGCGTCGTATTTCGCGCCCACGGTCCATGCGTCAGCCTTGTCACCACGCTCGTTGGAACGCAGTTTCTGATCGTCGGTACGGTTGGAAGAAGCGTATGCAGCGCCGAAGCTTACGCCTTCGCCGATGTCATAAGTAGAGGAGATACCCCAGCCGTCGCCGTTCTGTTTCTTAACGTCACGACCGTCGTTCTGGTTCTTGCCCTGGTATTGCAGAGCGAAGTTCAGACCGTCAACCAGACCGAAGAAGTTGTTGTTACGATAGGTCGCAACGCCGTTGGTACGGCCGGTCATGAAGTTGTCGGTGTAGGTGTAGGTATCGCCACCGAACTCTGGCAGCATATCGGTCCAGCCTTCCACGTCGTACAGTACGCCGTAGTTACGGCCGTAGTCGAAGGAGCCGTAGTCAGCGAATTTCAGACCAGCAAAGCCCAGACGGGTTTTGGTGCCTTCGGTGCCCTGAGACTCGGAGTGGTTGGACTGAACGTTGTATTCCCACTGGCCGTAACCGGTCAGTTGGTCAGTAATCTGGGTTTCACCTTTGAAGCCAAAACGAACATAGGTCTGATCGCCGTCATTACCTTTGTCTTTGGAGAAGTAGTGCAGACCGTCAACTTTGCCGTACAGATCCAGCTTGTTGCCGTCTTTGTTGTAGATTTCAGCTGCGTTTGCTGCACCAGCAGCCAACAGAGCCGGGATAACCACTGCAAGAATGTTGCGCTTCATCATTATTACCCTCATTGGTGTTATTCGGACACCTTTTGCCACTGCCGCCAATAATTCTTTGGGAACTATTGTTGATAGATTGGTGTCGTCCTGTGTCTGAACGCAGTGTTCCATTCACAGGCGGGTTAATCTAGGACGAAAATGATACCAATGTCCCAATCAGGTTGCAAAAGGAAAGTATGTGTAACTAAATGTAATTTTTAGGGAACTTTGTGACGTGCGTCAATATTAAAAAATGCGAAAGGCCAGCGATGCTGGCCTTTGTTTTGTAACGAAATCGTTTAAAAAACGTTTGATCGTATAAATTAGAAGCTTGCGTTACGTGGCGTGCGTGGGAACGGGATCACATCGCGCACGTTTTGCACGCCGGTGACATAGGCGATTAAACGTTCAAAGCCCAGGCCGAAACCGGAATGCGGCACGGTGCCGTAGCGGCGCAGATCGCGATACCACCAGTAGTCTTCTTTATTCAGCCCCATCTCTTCCAGACGCTGATCGAGCACGTCGAGGCGTTCTTCACGCTGCGAGCCGCCGATGATTTCGCCGATGCCCGGTGCCAGCACGTCCATGGCCGCGACGGTTTTGCCGTCTTCGTTCATGCGCATATAGAACGCTTTGATGTCTTTCGGGTAGTTTTTCACCACCACCGGCGCCTGGAAGTGTTTCTCCGCCAGGTAACGTTCATGCTCGGAAGAGAGATCGATGCCCCAGGAAACCGGGTTTTCGAAGGTTTGGCCCGAGGCCAGCAGGATCTCGATGGCGTCGGTGTAGTCCACTTGGGCGAAATCGGAAGAAACGAAACGCTCCAGACGAGAGATTGCGTCTTTATCCACGCGCTCGGCGAAGAATTTCAGGTCATCGGCACGCTCATCCAGCACCGCCTGGAACACATACTTCAACATGCTTTCGGCCAGGCCGGCAACGTCGTCCAGCGTCGCGAAGGCCACTTCCGGCTCGATCATCCAGAATTCCGCCAGGTGGCGGCTGGTGTTGGAGTTTTCGGCGCGGAAGGTTGGGCCGAAGGTGTAAACCTTGGACAGCGCGCAGGCGTAGGTTTCGCCGTTCAGCTGGCCGGAAACGGTAAGGAAGGCTTCTTTACCGAAGAAGTCTTCGCTGAAGTCGACGGTGCCTTTGTCGGTGCGTGGCAGGTTTTCCAGATCCAGCGTGGACACGCGGAACATCTCGCCGGCGCCTTCGGTATCGGAGGCGGTGATCAGTGGGGTGGAGACCCAGAAATAACCGTTTTCATGGAAGAAGCGGTGGATCGCCTGCGCCAGGGTATGACGCACGCGCGCTACGGCGCCAATCAGGTTGGTGCGCGGGCGCAGGTGGGCCACTTCGCGCAGGTATTCGATGCTGTGGCGTTTGGCCGCCATCGGGTAAGTGTCCGGATCGTCGACCCAACCGACCACTTTGATCGCGGTGGCCTGCAGTTCGAAGCTCTGGCCTTCGCCCGGTGAAGCGACGACCTTGCCGGTGACTTCAATCGAACAACCGGTGGTCAGATGCAGCACTTCATCCTGATAATTCGGCAGAGAATTATTAACGACGGCCTGTAACGGATCAAAGCAGGAACCGTCATAGACGGCCAGGAAGGAGATACCAGCTTTTGAATCTCTCCGGGTACGTACCCAGCCGCGTACGGTGACTTCACTGTCAACCGCAGCACGACCTTGCAGTACGTCGACTACAGGCACTACGCTCATAGATTTCTCTCTTTAATAATTTGGTTTAGAAATAGCTTACAACCCAAGAATATGGGGGTAATGGCTATGTTACTTGCCGCGGTGCAGAGCACAAGCAGAAATCATCGGATTGGCGCAACATTTATCGCGGCTGGCTGAAAAGAGGGCGGTCGGGATAAAAACAAAAAAGCCGGCGCGTGAACCGGGCCGGCTTTCTCTCTATATAAAGAAGGATCAGCTGGCTTTCTTCACCAGCGGCAGATCGAAGGCTTTGCGCAGGGCCCTGACGAACGCCTGATCCTGACAAATGGTTTTGCCGGGGCTATCGGAGAGCTTGGCCACCGGTTTGCCTTTGCATTCGACCAGCTTGATCACGATATTCAATGGCTTGACGCCGGGAATATCGCAGGTCAGTCGCGTACCGATGCCGAAGCCGAGATTGATGCGCTGATAGAAGTGGCGGTAGAGCGCCAGTGCTTTTTCCAGATCCAGATTGTCCGAGAACACCAGCGTTTTGCTCATCGGATCGATGCCCAGTTTTTCGTAGTGGGCAATGGCTTTTTCACCCCACTCGACGGGATCGCCCGAATCGTGGCGCAGCCCCTGATAACGCTCGGCGAACTGCGGGCCGAAGTCGCGCAGGAAGGCATCCATGGTAATGCAGTCGGTGAGCGCGATGCCGAGCTGATCCGGGTATTCGTCCAACCAGGCCTGCAATGCGGCGCGCTGGCTGTTGGCCAGCACCGGGCTTATCTGCTGGTGCGCCTGGAACCATTCATGCGCCTGCGTGCCGACCGGCGCCAGGCCGAGCTGGTGCGCAAGATCGTAATTGCTGGTGCCCGACAGGTACGGGAATTCGGTCTGCAAGGTGCTGACGATGGCCTGCTGAACGCCCTGAGAGAAACGGCGACGGGTGCCGAAGTCCATCAGCTTGAAGCGCGAAAGGTCCAGATCGCCCGCCAGCGTTTTGAACTGCGCCAGCTTGGTTTGTAGATGTGCTACCGCCTGTTCCGGCGTCGCCAGCGGCGAACGCCGGCGGTGCACCACTTCGCTGATCACCGCCAGCAGCGGCACTTCCCACATGATCACTTCGCGCCACGGCCCGGCGATGCGGATATGCAGCTTGCCGTCGCGGTTCTCGACGATCACCTGCTGCGGATCGTAGCGGAACGTCCGCAGCCAGCTCAGGTAATCCTGGCGGAAGAAGGGCAGGCCCGAGAGATAAGCGAATTCGGCGTCGGTCAGCGCCAGCCGGCTCATCAGCGCCACCTGGGCGCGGATCTCGTCGGCATATTCGCCCAGCAGTTCGTCGCTGCGGCAGCGGAATTCCGCCGCCACGCTGATCGCGGGATAGCGATGGAACACTGCTTGCTGCATATGAAGCTTATAAGCATCGGTATCAAGCAGTGATGTCAAAATCGGGGAAGCGTATTGAGTCATAGCGCGTTACAGCATCCTCGTCAGGCGCGTGTCCAAATCCGGATAATCATAAAAGTGGGGGTGGAGTATACCCGGATTATCCTGTTATTGAAGCTGCATCACACCATAAATCACCAAAGCGGGTCGAGGATTAAACGTGCCTTTATGGCGGCCTGGCGGCAGCGGGGAGGAAAAAAAGCCAGATATGTCTGTAAGGTGAATGACTTAGCCTAATTAGTCATAAAAATTATAATGTTAATTATTTTAAACAGCGAATCAGATAAACCCGACCTGAGTGTGTACGCTGACCCGATCCTTGCCGTTCTTTTTGCAAAAATAGAGTGCTTCATCCGCCTGTTTGATTGCGGCCTGCAGCGCGGTGAACGCGTTGACCGGCGCAATGCCGCAGCTGGTAGTGAAACGCACTTGCCGTCCATCGGCCAGATTTAGCGTCAGGCGATGAGTACGGGTGCGCAATTGCTCCATGATGTCCCGCGCGTTGTCCAACGAACAGTTGCCCAGCAGCACCGCGAATTCTTCGCCGCCGTAGCGGCAGAAAATGTCGCTGGCGCGGAACGCACGTTGCAGCAGGTGGCCGAATGCTACCAGCGCCCGGTCCCCCACGTCGTGGCCGTAGCTGTCGTTGAGCTGTTTGAAGTTGTCGATATCGATCAGGCAAAAGGCCTGTGGATAGCTGCCGTCGCCCAGCAGCTGACATTCAAGGAAGAATTTACGGCGGTTATAAATATTGGTGAGCGGATCGAGGAAGGAAGAGGCCTCGAGCTCTTTAATCAGCAGTTGCTTCTCACTTTCCAGCGAGACCTTGTCCAACTGGTATTGTCTGAGCTGCTGAATAGCGTCGCTGATGGCGATCAGTTCCCGGCTATAGAAGGCGTCGTTGCGATCGATGTCCATCTCGCCACGCGACAGCCGGACAATATTGTTGTGGGTCTTGGTCAGCCAACGGTTAATGCTGGTACAGAACACCAGCGCCGGCAAAATGAACAATAACACCCCCAGGCCGGCGAGCGCGATCATGCCGTAAATGGTGGTCTGGCTATCGTAAATTTTGTGACGCGAAGCGACGGTTTCCAGCTCGAAGCTATGTTGATACAGCGCCTGCGAAAGCCCGCTCAGCTCATCGACATAGCGCGAAATAAGCGCTGCGGGATAGGGTTTTTGGGTATTGATGGCGGTGTATAACCCATCGGTGATCTGCTTGAGACGTTCGGCCGACACCAGGGTGAGCAACTGATTGACGATGTCGGTGGTTTGCACGTCGTCGTAGTTGATCTTCATGAAGATCAATCGGGTGCTCAGCGCGTTCAGCACGCCGGTCAACTGAATGGACTTCAGATAGGCGTCTTTGCGATCGAGCGGGTTGACGTTGACGTCGATAATCTGATCGCTTAACTCCGTCAGTGACATATTCAGCCGGTTGTTGAGGCGAATGGCCTCGAGAAACATAAAGGAATCGGTATCCACCATCCGGGTATCGTAGGTGTAGCGGTAATAGCTCTTGCTGGTTTGCGAGATGTAATAGGCGCTGTTGATGTTGAACAGATTGGCATTGGCGTTGTTGACCTGCGAAAGCTGCAGGTTGTCGTTATCCAACAGCTGTTCCATCAGACCGATCATCGACAGCGCAGCGATTTTTTGCCGTACCCCGAGCTGCCTGGCGACCGGATCGTTCAGATGCTCGCGGATCCGGGTAATTTTCTCGCGCGCCATCCGATCGGCGGCCAAACATTGCGCGCGGGTGATTTGCGAATCGATCAGGCTCAATCGTTTGAGGCGGTGAGCCTGCAGCGAGGCCTGGAAGGCCTCGGAGATTTCTTTGGCGCGATCGATCTTATACAGGTTGAGCTGGTTATCGCGGTAGTCGGTATGGGCTTCGAGCAGCTCCTCGACGATGAACAGCGAGAAGGAGGTCATCAGGCACAGGGTAAAAAAATAGATTACGTATTTGATTTTCATAGTGCGAGTCATCCCTGGGCCTGATTCGGCAATTATACCACTATGCCGCCTGTGCCGCCTCAACTATGCCGGCTCGCTCGGACGGCGGTTTTTTAGCATTAAATGCTGATTTTTATTTGGCCATTGGTCACCCGCGCTGTCGTCTGGCGGGCGATTTATGATTTGCCTCTGATTTCTCTCTCGTGGTCACCCGGCGGCTCTGGGCTTTTCGGCCAGCTGTGATACAGTTTATTCACAATCAGGTCCGCCGCGCGCCGCAGGGGAACACACCGGCTGTGGCGCGGAGGAGAAGAGCGGCCTGCACCTATAACTCACTGAGACGTTTAAGGGTTTTTATGACACAACAGCCACAGGCAAAATATCGCCACGATTATCGCGCGCCTGATTACACCACGACCGATATCGATTTGGACTTCAGTCTGGACGCGGAAACCACGCGCGTGACCGCCGTCAGTAAAATCAAACGTCAGGGCGCGGCCGGCGCCCCGCTGGTGCTGGATGGCGAAGATCTGACGCTGGTGAGCATTCAGGTCGACGGGCAACCGTGGAGTGCCTATCGTCAGCAGGATAACCAGCTGATCATCGAAGAGCTGCCGGCACAATTCACTCTTACCATCGTCAACGATATTCACCCGGCGAAAAACACCGCGCTGGAAGGGCTGTACCTGTCCGGCGATGCGCTGTGCACGCAATGCGAAGCCGAAGGCTTCCACCATATTACCTATTACCAGGATCGCCCGGACGTGCTGGCGCGCTTTACTACCCGCATCGTGGCCGACAAGGCGCGCTATCCGTTCCTGCTGTCTAACGGCAACCGCATCGGCCAGGGCGAATTGGCCGATGGCCGCCACTGGGTGCAATGGCAGGATCCGTTCCCGAAACCCTGCTACCTGTTCGCGCTGGTGGCGGGGGACTTCGACGTGCTGCGCGACAGCTTCACCACCCGTTCCGGCCGTAAGGTCGCGCTGGAGCTGTTCGTCGATCGCGGCAACCTGGATCGCGCCGACTGGGCGATGACTTCGCTGAAGAACTCGATGAAGTGGGACGAGACCCGCTTCGGCCTGGAATACGATCTCGACATTTATATGATTGTGGCGGTCGATTTCTTCAATATGGGCGCGATGGAGAACAAAGGGTTAAATATCTTTAACTCCAAATATGTGCTGGCGAAGGCGGAAACCGCCACCGACAAGGATTACCTGAACATCGAAGCGGTGATCGGCCACGAATATTTCCACAACTGGACCGGTAACCGCGTGACCTGCCGCGACTGGTTCCAGCTCAGTCTGAAAGAGGGGCTGACGGTGTTCCGCGATCAGGAGTTCAGCTCCGATCTGGGATCGCGCTCGGTCAACCGCATCGACAACGTGCGTGTGATGCGCGGCGCGCAGTTCGCCGAAGACGCCAGCCCGATGGCGCATGCCATCCGCCCGGACAAAGTGATCGAGATGAACAACTTCTACACCCTGACGGTGTATGAAAAGGGTTCCGAAGTGATCCGCATGATGCACACCCTGCTGGGGGAAGCGAACTTCCAGAAAGGGATGCAGCTCTATTTCGAACGCCACGACGGCAGCGCCGCCACCTGCGACGATTTCGTGCAGGCGATGGAGGATGCGTCCAACGTCGATCTGTCGCGCTTCCGTCGTTGGTATAGCCAGTCCGGCACGCCGCTGTTGACGGTGCGCGACGAATACGACGCACAAACCCAGCAGTATCGCCTGCATGTCAGCCAGAAAACCGCGCCGACCGCCGATCAGCCGGAGAAGTTACCGCTGCATATCCCGCTGGATATCGAACTGTACGACAGCGAAGGCAACGTCATTCCATTGCAAAAGGGCGGCCTGCCGGTCAACAACGTGCTGAACGTCACCGAAGCGGAGCAGACCTTCGTGTTCGACGGCGTGGCGCACAAGCCGGTGCCGTCGCTGCTGCGCGAATTCTCCGCGCCGGTGAAGCTGGACTATCCGTACAGCGACCAGCAGCTGACCTTCCTGATGCAGCACGCACGCAATGAATTTGCGCGTTGGGATGCGGCACAGAGCCTGCTGGCGACCTATATTAAGCTGAACGTGGCGCGGCACCAGCAGAAGCAGCCGCTGTCGCTGCCGCTGCACGTGGCCGATGCGTTCCGCGCGGTGTTGCTGGACGAAAAGCTGGATCCGGCGCTGGCGGCGCAGATCCTGACGCTGCCGTCGGAGAACGAAATCGCCGAGCTGTTCGCCACCATCGATCCGGAAGCGATCGCTGCGGTGCACGAAGCGATAGTAAGCTGCCTGGCGCGTGAGTTGGCCGATGAGTGGCTGGCGGTGTATCACGCCAACAAGACTGACGGCTACCGCGTGGAGCACGCCGAGATCGCCAAGCGCGCCTTGCGCAATGTATGCCTGGGCTACCTGGCGTTCGGCGAAGATGTCGCGCTGGCGGACGCGCTGGTGAGCGAACAGTATCGCCAGGCGGACAACATGACCGACTCGCTGGCGGCGCTGTCTGCTGCGGTCGCGGCCCAGCTGCCGTGCCGCGATACGCTGCTGGCGGCGTTCGACGAGCGCTGGCATCAGGATGGCCTGGTGATGGACAAATGGTTCGTGCTGCAGGGCAGCAGCCCGGCGGCAGACGTGCTGAGCAAGGTGCGTGCGCTGCTGCAACACCGTTCGTTCAGCCTGAGCAACCCGAACCGCACCCGCTCGTTGATTGGCGGCTTCGCTTCCGGCAACCCGGCGGCGTTCCATGCTGCGGACGGCAGCGGCTATCAGTTCCTGGCGGAGATCCTCAGCGATCTCAACCAGCGCAACCCGCAGATCGCCGCGCGCCTGATTGAACCGCTGATTCGCCTGAAGCGTTACGACGCGGGTCGCCAGGCGCTGATGCGCAAGGCGCTGGAACAGCTGAAAGGGTTGGAAAACCTGTCCGGCGATCTGTACGAGAAGATCAGCAAGGCGCTCGACGCCTGATCTTCTCGCGCTGATGCTGATATAGATAAGGGACGGCCTGCGCCGTCCCTTTTTTATCCGTTCAATTTGCCGCCTGGCGCGGGCTGGCCCCGATAACCGGTGGCGATAATACCCGTTCCAGCACTTCGGCCTCCAGCTCAGCCAGCCGGGCTGACCCCTTGCGGCGCGGCCGCGGCAGGTCGAGGGTGAGATCCAGCCCGATGCGTCCCTCTTCGATCAGGATCACCCGATCCGCCAGCGCGATGGCTTCGCTAACGTCGTGCGTGACCAGCAGCACGGTAAAACCGTGCTGTTGCCACAGCGTTTCTATCAACCCCTGCATCTCGATACGCGTCAGGGCATCCAGCGCTCCGAGCGGTTCGTCCAGCAGCAGCAGGCGAGGGCGGTGGATCAGGGCGCGCGCCAGGGCGACCCGTTGTTTTTGCCCGCCGGACAACGCCGCCGGCCAGTCATGGGCGCGATCCGCCAAGCCGACCGCGTCCAGCGCCTGCAACGCCGCGTCGCGCCACTGGCCGCGCAACCCCAGCCCCACGTTGTCGATTACCGTTTTCCACGGCAGCAGGCGCGCATCCTGAAACATCAGCCGAGTATCTTCTTTAGCGGCGGCAAGCGGCGCGGTGCCGCTGAGCAGAGCGCCGCTGCTGGCCTGTTCCAGGCCGGCCAACAGGCGCAGCAGGGTGCTTTTGCCGCAGCCGCTGCGGCCGACCACCGCCACGAACTGCCCGGCGGGAATGCGCAGCTGAATATTGTCCAGCACCGTACGGTTGCCGTAACCTTTGCCGATGGACTCCAGCGTCACCGGTGTGCCTTGGGCAAGGCGAGCGGGAAGGGTCATAGCGCTTCTCCCTGTTTCAGTTGATAGGCCGGATGCCAGCGCAACCAGACGCGCTCCAGCAGCTGCGCGCCCACGTCCGCCAGCTTGCCGAGCAGGGCGTACAGCACGATCGCCACCACCACCACGTCGGTTTGCAGGAATTCACGCGCGTTCATCGCCAGGTAGCCGATGCCTGAGTTGGCCGAAATGGTTTCGGCGACGATCAGCGTCAGCCACATGAAGCCAAGAGCGAAACGCACGCCGACCATAATCGACGGCAGTGCGCCCGGCAGCACCACCTGTGTAAACAGGCGGAAACCGCTCAGGCCGTAGCTGCGGGCCATCTCCAACAGGCCGCGATCGATGTTCTTGATGCCGTGATAGGTATTGAGATAAATCGGGAACAGCGTACCGAGCGCCACCAAAAAGATCTTGGCGGATTCATCGATGCCGAACCACAGGATCACCAACGGGATCAGCGCCAGGTGCGGCACGTTGCGGATCATTTGCACCGAGCTGTCCAGCAGGCGTTCGCCCCAGCGCGAAAGCCCGGTAATAAAACCGAGGATCAGTCCGATGCTGCCGCCGATGCCAAAGCCGATCAACGCGCGCTGGCTGCTGATACTCAAGTGCTGCCACAGTTCGCCGCTTTTGCTCAGGCTCCAGAAGGCGGCCAGCACCGCGCTCGGCGCCGGCAAAATGCGGTTGGACAGCCAACCGGTTTCGACGGCGACCTGCCAGAGGAGCACCAGCGCCAGCGGCAGTGCCCAGGGGGCCAGCCGATACAGGATGCGTTGCGCGTTCTTAGCCATCGGGGCCTCCTCAGCTCTGCGACACTTTTTGCGGAACATAGATGTTGGCCACCACTTCGCCCTGCGGACGCACCGGCTGAAGGCGCGCAGGCGTTTCTTCCTGCGCCAGATCGAGGTGAGGGAACAGCAGTTCGCCGACGCGGTAGGCCTCTTCCAGATGCGGATAGCCGGAGAGAATAAAGGTATCGATGCCCAGATCGGCGTATTCCTGCATGCGCGCCGCGACCGTCGGGCCATCGCCCACCAGCGCGGTGCCGGCGCCGCCGCGCACCAGGCCGATGCCGGCCCACAGGTTCGGGCTGATCTCCAGGTTATCCTTTTTGCCGCCGTGCAGCGCCGCCATGCGCCGTTGGCCGACGGAGTCGAAGCGCGCAAAGGCCTGCTGCGCGTTGGCGATGGTTTCCTCATCGAGGTGCGCGATCAGCCGGTCGGCGGCGCGCCAGGCCTCTTCGGTGGTTTCCCGCACGATGACATGCAGGCGGATACCGAAGCGTACCTGGCGGCCTTTCGCCGCTGCTTTGGCGCGAACCTCTTCGATCTTCTCTTTAACCTGCGCCGGCGGCTCTCCCCAGGTCAGATACAGTTCTACCTGGTCGGCGGCCAGATCCTGCGCGGCGGCGGAGGATCCGCCGAAATAGAGCGGCGGGCGCGGCTGCTGCACCGGCGGGAACAGCAGTTTGGCGCCTTTCACCTGAATATGCTTGCCGTCGAAATCGACGGTTTCGCCTTCCAGCACCCGGCGCCAGATATGGGTGAACTCGGTTGAGGCTTCGTAGCGCTCTTCATGGCTCAGGTGCAGCCCCTCGGCCGCCAGCTCTTCCGGATCGCCGCCGGTGACCAGATTGAACAGCGCACGCCCGTTGGACAGGCGATCCAGCGTCGCCGCCTGGCGCGCCGCCAGCGTAGGGGAGATGATGCCCGGCCGCAGCGCGACCAAAAACTTCAGCCGCTGGGTAACCGGGATCAGCGAGGCGGCCACCAGCCAGGAGTCTTCGCACGAGCGGCCGGTGGGGATCAGTACTCCGCCAAATCCCAGCCGATCCGCCGCCTGGGCGATCTGCTGCAAATAACCGTGATCGACGCTGCGCGCCCCCTGTGCGCTGCCAAGATAGTGGCCGTCGCCGTGGGTGGGTAAAAACCAGAAAACGTTCAGGCTCATCGTCAATGTTCTCCCATGAGTTATTGCGCGCTTGGGCGCCAGATGCGTTGCGAGATGTCAACCTTCACCGGCACCAGCCGGTTGGCGTAAAACAGGTCGGCGGTTTGCTGCTGCGCGGCGATCGTATGCGCATCGAGCGGTGTGATGGCGGTCGGCGGGCGGTGATCCAGATAGCTGGCGATCACCGGTTCCGGCAGACCCATGGCATTGGCCAGCAGGGTCACGCTTTGCGCCCGGTCGCTGCGGGTGAGCGCATCGGCCTGGGTCAGCACCGTCAAGACCTGGCTGATAAAGGCGCCGTTGGCTTCGGCATAGGGGCGCGCCGCCAGATAGAAGGAACCGGTCTGGTTCAGATCGGTGCCGTCGCCGAGCACCCGCACGCCGCCCTGCAGCAGCGCGGCGGAATAATAGGGATCCCAGATGGCCCAGGCGTCGACGTTGCCCTGTTGGAAAGCGGCACGTGCATCGGCGGGGGTCAGATAGGCGGGCTGGATATCGGTGAACTGCAGGCCGGCCTTTTGCAGCGATCGCAGCAACAGATTGTGCGAGCTGGATCCTTTCTGGAAGGCGACCTTATGGCCTTTCAGATCGGCGACGGTTTTGATCGGGCTGTTTTCCGGCACCAGGATCACTTCGGCCTTGGGTTTGGGCGGCTCAACGCCGACATACAGCAGGTCCGCGCCGGCAGCCTGCGCGAAGATCGGGGGAATATCGCCGGTGCTGCCCAGATCGATGCTGCCGACGTTCAAGGCTTCCAGCATCTGTGGGCCGGCGGGAAACTCGATCCAGCTGATACGGGTGGTGGGAAAACGTTCCTCCAGCAGCCGGTGGCTCTTCGCCAGCACCAGGCTGACCGACCCTTTTTGGTAGCCGATGCGGAACTGCGCCGGATCTTGCGCAGCGGCGGCATTGGCCCAGACCAGCGACAGCAGGCCGGTGAGGGCCGCAGCGTTCAGCCAGCGCCGTAAAGCGATACGTTCTTTCATTCAGGCTCTCCTTTTCCAGGCGTTTCAGGCGGTCTGACGCACCGCCAGCGGCGAGGCGACGCGCAGCGCGGGCGGTTTGCGGCGGCCCAGCGCCAGATAGAAACTGGCGAGCGCCTCGTCTAATCGGGCGGCCACGGCGTCGGTGAGCGTGGCGCCTTCGCCGGTCAGTTGGATCTGGCTGTCGTCGGCGAACACGCCGTGCAGCACTTCCTGTGCTTTCAGCGCCGCCAGCACCGGCTTGAGCGCATAGTCCACCGCCAGCATGTGGCCGACAGAACCGCCGGTTGCCAGCGGCAGCACCACCTTATGATCCAGTGCGCGCTCCGGCAGCAGATCCAGCAGGGTTTTCAGCGCCCCGGAGAACGACGCTTTATAAACCGGTGTGGAAATCAGCAGGCCGTCGGCCAGCGCCAGCTGGTCGGCAAACGCCTTGATCGCCGGACTGTTGAAGTTGGCGTACAGCAGATCTTCGGCATCGAAGTCGTGCAGGGTATAAGCCGTCACTTCCACCCCTTGCTGCCGCAGCCAGTTCTGACTCAGCGAGAGCAGCGCGGCGGAACGTGATGGGATGCGTGGGCTGCCGGCCAGTGATATAACGCGCATTGCCACTCCTTATAACTAAAAGTTAGGTTTAATTAGAAAATCAATGAGAAGTGTTTTAAACCTACCAGCAACCGGGCGCGTTTTTTAAATCTCATTTTTTGATTTGGATATGCGCAAAAGCGGATTGGCGCCGATTTGGCGGTGAAGCGGGAAAACGATTGCGTAAAAACGGCTTTTTTTGCCTTTAATCAATTCCAATTAGGCGGGGGATACCGGATAATACGCCCCCGGTTTGCAACCGGGAAATCAGGAGAGTCCATGTACTACCCCCTCATCAGGAAAGCGTTGTTCCAGCTCGATCCGGAGCGTGCGCACGAAGTGACCTTTCGTCAGCTCAGCCGTATTACCGGCACCCCATTAGCGTTTCTTGTCCGTCAGTCCGTGCCGACCAAACCGGTCAGCTGCATGGGGCTGTCGTTTAAAAACCCGCTGGGATTGGCCGCCGGTCTGGATAAAAACGGCGAGTGTATCGATGCGTTCGGCGCGATGGGCTTCGGCCATGTGGAAGTCGGCACCGTGACGCCGCGCCCGCAGCCGGGCAACGACAAGCCGCGCTTGTTCCGCGTGGTTGAGGCGGAAGGCCTGATCAACCGCATGGGGTTCAATAACCACGGCGTGGACAATCTGGTTGAAAACGTTAAGAAATCCCATTTTGGCGGCATTCTTGGGATCAATATCGGCAAGAATAAAGACACCCCGGTTGAACAGGGTAAAGACGATTATTTGATCTGCATGGATAAAGTTTATCCGTATGCCGGTTATATCGCGATTAACATCTCTTCACCGAATACGCCGGGGTTACGATCCTTACAGTATGGTGAAGCGCTGGACGATCTTTTGGCTGCGATTAAAAATAAGCAGCAGGAATTACATGCGCGACATCACAAATATGTGCCGGTGGCGGTAAAGATCGCGCCGGATCTTTCAGAAGAAGAATTGATCCAAATTGCCGACAGCCTGGTGCGGCATAATATCGACGGCGTGATCGCCACCAATACCACGTTGGATCGAAAATTGATCCAGGGGTTAAATTACTGCGAACAAGCGGGCGGGTTAAGCGGGCGTCCGTTGCAATCACGCAGCACCGAAGTGATCCGTCGTCTCTCCACTGAACTGCAAGGGCGTCTACCGATTATCGGCGTGGGCGGCATCGATTCGCTGACGGCGGCACGCGAAAAAATGGAGGCCGGCGCGAGCCTACTGCAAATTTATTCCGGATTTATCTATCACGGCCCGCGTTTGATTAAAGATATCGTTACCCATATCTAATATTTTTCCTCTCATTTTATTCCGGGGGTTTATTTCTGCCCCCGGCTCGTCTATATTTTGTTCGTTAGCATAAATATCGTTCGCGGAATTATCCGATGTTTAAGCTATTTTATCGGTGATAAAATCGCCTTTTAGGGTGAGTGCGGTGTTGGCATAGGCAGCGAGAAGGATACGAAATGAAGATAAAACCTGACGATAATTGGCGTTGGTATTTTGATGCCGAACACGATCGGCTAATGCTGGATTTAGCTAATGGTATGATCTTCCGTTCACGTTTCCCGGCCAAAATGTTAACGCCGGACGCCTTTGATGAATGTGCTTTTTGCGTGGATGACGCCGCCCTTTATTTCACTTATGAAGAACAGTGCAAACAGGTCAAGCTTAGCCATGAACAGCGGGCCGAGCTGGTGTTGAATGCGCTGGTCGCCTACCGCTTCCTGAAACCGCTGATGCCAAAGAGCTGGCATTTCTCGCAGCAACACTACCCGTTACAGCCGAAAAACGGCGAGCTGGCGGCGGTGAAAGTGATGGAAAGCGGCGCAGAAGCGCGCTTGCTGGTGGTAGAGGCCGGGGATAACGCCAGCCTGTGCCTGCTGGCGCAAAATCAGCTGACGGTCGCCGGCCGCACCATGGTATTGGGCGATGCCATCAAGGTGATGCACGATCGGTTGAAACCCTGCGCGCAGGATGAAAGCGCCGCCCCGGCTTACGACAGGGCGGTATAAGGCGGATTACGCCAACGTCAAATCACTTTTCGGGATGCAGCTGCAGCACAGGATGGTGCCGTTGTCGCCCAGCGCGCTTTTCTTCAGGGGCGCGACGTCACCGCTCAGCAACGTAATGCGGCAGCTGCCGCAAATCCCGGCGCGGCAGGAGTAAGGGACGCGAATGCCTTGCTGTTCCAGCTGTTCGAGCAGGATCTGCTGGTTGTTGCCGGTAAACACCTTTCCTTCGTATTCGATAGTGACGCTGTGCTCGCTGTCTTGCGGCGCTTGCACGCTCTCCACCACTTTCCCGGCGCCATAAGGGCGCGGCGGCTTGGTCGACAGCACTTCCACCGTATCGCCCACGCGAATGATGCCGCTGTTACGCGCGATCATATTCTGGCCAAAATCGATGTCGCCGTTGTCGGCGGAACGGAATTTTTGCAGCGTGCTCAGCGGTTCGCCGCTCGGGTGCTTGCGGCCGCGCTCGGTGCTGACGGTGGTGAGCACGCAGCGGCTGCAGGGTTTCACCAGATCGAACATGACGTCGCCGACGCGGATCACCTGCCAGCCGTCCTCGGCCCAGGCGGTTGCGCCGCTCACCACCAGATTGGGGCGGAACTGCTCCAGCTTGATGCTGCCGGGGCAACGCTGCTGCAGATCGTTGAACGAAGCCTGGTTAATCAGCAAATAAGGATAGCCGTCGGCAAACGTCAGCGGGATTTCGGGGTGCTTCTTCACCCGGCGGGTCAACTCCGGCCCCAGCCAGCGCAGCTGTACGTCACGCTGGAAATAGCCGCTCAGCCAGCGGTTGATCTCATCCGGCGCGATCAGCGCGGTGAAATGGTTGCCCCATACCTCGGTCGGCTGCGGCGCGACGGCGAAGTCGCTGAAGCGAATGGCGGCGCTTTCGCCGTCCGGTGCGGTCAGGAATAGCCCGTCTGGCAGCAGCGCCGGCGTGAACAGCACCATCTGCGGGTATTGGCGCGCGGTAATAAAGGTGCCATCCGGCTCGGTGATCATAAAGTTGCGGTCGAAGGCCAGACCGCTGCTGCCGACCTGGGCGTAAGAAAGCTGCAGACCGCGCAGTGATTTAACCGGATGGACGTAGAGTCTGGAAAGCGTGATCACCCTTATCTCCGTGCGATTATTAAATAGAAGGGAGCAACTTTATGACAAGCGGTGCGGATTAGCTATAATGCGCAACAATTTTCTTTTTGGTGATAAGTACGATATGAACTCTCTGTTTGCCAGCACGGCGCGTGGATTGGAAGAACTGTTAAAAAGCGAGCTGGAAGCGCTTGGCGCTCACGACTGCAAAGTGGTGCAGGGTGGGGTACATTTTCAGGGTGACGATCGTCTTCTGTACCAAAGCCTGCTGTGGAGCCGCCTGGCTTCGCGCATTCTGTTGCCGCTGAACGAATTCCGCGTGCACAGCGATCTGGATCTGTACCTTGGGGTGCAGGCGATCGACTGGCCGAGTATTTTTGGCGTGGATAAAACCTTTGCCGTGCATTTCAGCGGCGTGAACGAAGAGATCCGCAACAGCCAATATGGCGCACTGAAGGTGAAAGACGCCATCGTCGACAGCTTCACCCGTAAACTTGACCAACGCCCAACGGTTGCCAAGCAGCAGCCGGATATTCGCGTTAACGTCTTCCTGCAGCGCGATATGGCCAGCGTGGCGCTCGATCTGAGCGGCGAAGGCCTGCACCAGCGCGGCTACCGCGATCTTACCGGCCAGGCGCCGCTGAAGGAAAACCTGGCGGCCGCCATTGTGCTGCGTTCCGGCTGGCAGCCGGGCACGCCGATGCTCGATCCGATGTGCGGCTCCGGCACGCTCTTGATCGAAGCGGCGATGATCGCCGCCGATCGTGCGCCGGGCCTGCACCGCCAACACTGGGGCTTCAGCGCCTGGAACGGCCACAACGCCGAACTGTGGCGTGAAGTCACCACCGAAGCGCAGGTGCGCGCACGCCGCGGCCTGCAGGAAACCGCCTCTCGCTTCTTCGGCTCCGATATCGATCGCCGGGTGATTGAGATGGCGCGCGGCAACGCCCGCCGCGCCGGCGTCGCCGAGCTGATCACCTTCAACGTCGGTGACGTGGCGCGCTTGACCAATCCGCTGCCGGAAGGCCCGCACGGCACCGTGATCAGCAACCCGCCGTACGGTGAGCGTCTGGAAAGCGAACCGGCGCTGATCGCGCTGCACAACATGCTGGGCCGCGTGATGAAAAGCGCCTTCGGTGGCTGGCAGCTTTCGCTGTTCAGCGCCTCGCCGGAGCTGTTGAGCTGTCTGCAGCTGCGCGCCGAGCGCCAGTTCAAGGCGAAGAACGGCCCGCTGGAGTGCGTGCAGAAAAACTATCAGCTGGCGGCGAACCCGGCCGGTACCGCTACCGGCGGCGTGCAGGTGGCGGAAGATTTCGCCAACCGTCTGCGCAAGAACTTGAAGAAGCTCGACAAGTGGGCGAAACAGCAGGGCATTGAATGCTACCGCCTGTACGATGCCGATCTGCCAGAATACAACGTCGCGGTGGACCGCTACGGCAGCAAGGTGGTGGTGCAGGAGTATGCGCCGCCGAAAACCATCGATGCGCAAAAAGCGCGTCAGCGCCTGTTCGATGTGATCAACGCGACGCTGTCGGTACTGGAATTACCGTCGAATCAGCTGATCCTGAAAACGCGCGAGCGGCAGAAGGGCAAAAACCAGTACGAGAAACTGGCGCAGAAAGGCGAGTTCCTGCTGGTGGAAGAGTATAACGCCAAGCTGTGGGTCAATCTGACCGACTATCTCGATACCGGCCTGTTCCTCGATCACCGCATCGCGCGCCGTATGCTGGGCGAGATGAGCAACGGCAAGGACTTCCTCAACCTGTTCGCCTATACCGGCACCGCCAGCGTGCACGCCGGGCTGGGCGGCGCGCGCAGCACCACCACGGTGGACATGTCGCGTACCTATCTGGAATGGGCGGAGAAGAACCTGCGCGCCAACGGCCTGACCGGCCGCCAGCACCGGCTGATCCAGGCCGACTGCCTGTCGTGGTTGAGCAACGCCAACGAACAGTTCGACGTGATCTTCATCGATCCGCCGACCTTCTCCAACTCCAAGCGGATGGAGAACACTTTTGACGTGCAGCGCGATCATCTGGCGCTGATGAAAGATTTGAAACGGTTGCTGCGCCGCAACGGAACCATCATGTTCTCGAACAACAAGCGCGGTTTCCAAATGGATATGGCAGGGCTGAGCGCGCTGGGCCTGGAGGCGAAAGAGATCACCGCCAAGACGCTGTCGCAGGACTTTGCCCGTAACCGTCAGATCCACAACTGCTGGCTGGTGACTCACGCCGGCGAAGGAAAATAATTACTATGTCGTTAATCAGCATGTCCGGCGCCTGGCTTTCTTTCAGCGATGCGCCGCTTTTAGACAACACCGAAATTCATATCGAAGACAACGAACGCGTGTGTCTGGTCGGGCGCAACGGCGCCGGTAAGTCCACGCTGCTGAAGATCCTCGGCAAAGAGATCCCGCTGGACGACGGCCGGGTGATCTACGAACAGGATCTGATCGTGGCGCGCCTGCAACAGGATCCGCCGCGCAATATCGGCGGTAGCGTGTTCGACTTCGTGGCCGAAGGCGTCGCAGAGCAGGCGGAACACCTGAAAGCGTATCATGCGATTTCCCACCTGGTGGAGAGCGATCCGAGCGAGAAAAACCTGGCGCGCATGGCGCAAATCATGGAGATCCTCGACCACCAGGGGCTCTGGCAGCTCGACAGCCGCATCAGCGAAGTGCTGCTGCAGCTGGGGCTGAACGGCGACGCAGAACTTTCCTCGCTGTCCGGCGGCTGGCTGCGTAAAGCGGCGCTGGGCCGCGCGCTGGTGAGCTCGCCGCGCGTGTTGCTGCTCGACGAACCGACCAACCACCTGGATATCGAAACCATCGACTGGCTGGAAGGTTTCCTGAAAGAGTTCGACGGCAGCATCGTCTTCATCTCGCACGACCGTTCGTTTATTCGCAACATGGCGACGCGCATCGTCGATCTGGATCGCGGCAAGCTGGTTTCCTGGCCGGGCAACTACGATCTGTATCTGCAGAGCAAAGAAGAAGCGCTGCGGGTGGAAGAGCTGCAAAACGCCGAGTTCGATCGCAAACTGGCGCAGGAAGAGGTCTGGATCCGTCAGGGCATCAAAGCGCGCCGTACCCGTAACGAAGGCCGCGTTCGCGCGCTGAAGGCGTTGCGCGTCGAGCGTTCAGAGCGCCGTGAAGTGATGGGCACCGCCAAGATGCAGGTGGAAGAGGCGACCCGCTCCGGCAAAATCGTATTCGAGCTGGAAGACGTCAATTATCAGGTTGGCGAAAAAGTTTTGGTGCGCGGTTTCTCCGCTCAGGTGCAGCGCGGCGACAAGATTGCGCTGGTGGGGCCGAACGGCTGTGGCAAAACCACGCTGCTGAAACTGATGCTCGGTCAGCTGAAAGCCGATAGCGGCCGCGTGCACTGCGGCACCAAGCTGGAAGTGGCTTATTTCGACCAGCACCGCGCCGATCTCGATCCGGAGCGCACGGTGATGGACAACCTGGCGGAAGGCAAACAGGAAGTAATGGTCAACGGCCGCCCTCGCCATGTGTTGGGCTACCTGCAGGACTTCCTCTTCCACCCGAAACGTGCGATGACGCCGGTGAAGGCGCTGTCGGGCGGTGAGCGTAACCGCCTGCTGTTGGCTAAGCTGTTTCTGAAACCGAGCAATCTGCTGATCCTCGATGAACCAACCAACGATCTCGACGTCGAAACGCTGGAGTTGCTGGAAGAGCTGATCGACGGCTATCAGGGCACCGTGCTGCTGGTAAGCCACGATCGTCAGTTCGTCGACAACTCGGTGACCGAGTGCTGGATCTTCGAAGGTAATGGCGTGATCAACGCCTTCGTCGGCGGTTACTACGATGCGCATCACCAGCGCGCCACGGCGAAACCGATTCGCCAGGCGGCGCCGAGCGCGAGCAAACCGGCGGCGGAGAAAAAGGCCGAACAGCCGAAGAAAGCGGCGGCGAAGCTGAGTTACAACCTGCTGCGCGAACTGGAACAGTTGCCGCAGCGGCTCGAACAGCTGGAGGCGGAAATCGAAGCGTTGCAGGCGCAAATGAGCGATGCCGACTTCTTCACGCGGCCGCACAGCGAAACGCAGCAAGTGCTGACGGCGCTGACTAACGCCGAGCAGGCGCTCGAGCAGGCCTTCGCCCGTTGGGAAGAGCTGGAAGCGATGAAAAACGGCTGACCGTTGCGATCGATACCGCCCGCAGCAGCGCGCGGGCGGTATCGACGTGCCGGTGAGCAACGTTATTGAGGAGGAATATGGTGTGTTCCCACAACAATCATCAGCAGCATAGTCATTCCGCACCTTCGGCGGAGCAGCAGGATAACCTGATGCTGTGCCCGCAGTGCGACATGCTGGTGGCGCTACCGCCGCTGGCCTATGGCAGCAAAGCGGTATGCCCGCGCTGCAAAACCACGCTCAGCGCCCGCTGGGACGAACCGCGCAAGCGGCCGATCGGTTACGCGCTCAGTGCCTTGTTCATGCTGGTGCTGGCCAACATTTTCCCGTTTATCAATATGCGTGTCGCCGGTCTCGGCAATGAAATCCGGCTGATTCAAATCCCGGAAGTCATGGTGGCGGAAGACTACGCCAGCATGGCCACGCTGTTTATGGTGTTCGTGCAGCTGATCCCGGCGTTTTGCATGCTGGCGATCATTCTGCTGTGCGCCAAAGTGCGCTTGCCGCTGGGGCTCAAAGAGTGGATGGCCCGGGTGCTGTTCCAGTTCAAAACCTGGTGCATGGTGGAAATTTTCCTCGCCGGGGTGCTGGTCAGCTTCGTCAAGCTGATGGCTTATGGCGATATCGGTATCGGCAGCAGCTTCGTGCCTTATTGCCTGTTCTGCCTGCTGCAGGTGCGCGCTTTTCAATGCGTGGATCGGCGCTGGCTGTGGCAGGACATCGAACCGGCGCCGCGTCTCGATCGCCCGCTGACGGTGGGGCGCACCGGCATGCGACAGGGCGTGCGCTCCTGCGCCTGCTGCACGGCGATCTTGCCGGCTAACCAGGTGCGCTGCCCGCGCTGCCACACCAACGGCTACGTGCGTCGCCGCCACAGCTTGCAATGGACGCTGGCGCTGCTGGTGACCTCCATCATGCTGTATATCCCGGCCAACCTGATGCCCATCATGGTGACCGAAGCGCTGGGTAACAAAATGAACTCCACCATCATGGCGGGGGTGATCCTGCTGTGGGGGGATGGCTCTTATCCGGTGGCGATGGTGATTTTCATCGCCAGTATCATGGTGCCGTCGCTGAAAATGCTGGCGATCGGCTGGCTGTGCTGGGACGCCAACGGCAGGAAGAAACCGCGCGCCGACAGCGAGCGCATGCACCTGATTTATGAAGTGGTCGAGTTCGTTGGCCGCTGGTCAATGATCGACGTGTTTGTGATCGCCGTATTGTCGGCGCTGGTGCGAATGGGGCAGTTGATGAGCATTTACCCCGCGACGGGCGCCGTGCTGTTCGCGCTGGTGGTGATCCTCACCATGTTCGCCGCCATGACATTTGATCCCCGGCTGACCTGGGATCGCGCAAATGAAACAATCAACAAGGAGCCGCAAGGTGACGGAAAATAATCATAGCGTCGCAGACGTTGAGAAGATCAAACGCTGGTCGCCGGTGTGGATCATTCCCATCGTGACCGCGCTGATCGGCGCCTGGATCCTGTTTTACCACTTCAGCCATCAGGGGCCGGTGGTGACGCTGGTCACCACGACGGCGGAGGGGCTGGAAGCGGGTAAAACCAAAATCAAAAGCCGCAGTGTAGACGTCGGCGTGGTGGAAACCGTCACGCTGAGCGATGATCTGAGCAAGGTGATGGTGCAGGCGCGCCTCAATTCCGGCATGGAGAAATTGCTGCGTCAGGACTCCGCCTTCTGGGTGGTGAAGCCGCAGATCGGCCGTGAAGGTGTTTCCGGGCTGGGGACGCTGCTCTCCGGCGCCTATATCGAACTGCAGCCCGGTAGCAAGGGCAAAGACGGCAAAGACAACTATCAGTTGCTCGACGCGCCGCCGCTGGCTCCCCCGGATGCCAAAGGGCTGCGCATCGTGCTGGACAGCGAGAAATCGGGCCAGCTCAACGCCGGCGATCCGGTGCTGTTCCGCGGCTATCGCGTCGGGTCGGTAGAGACCAGCTACTTCGATCCGAAAGAACGCGCCATGCGCTATCAGCTGTTCATTACCGCGCCTTACGACCAACTGGTCACCACCAACGTACGCTTCTGGAAAGACAGCGGCGTGGCGTTCGACATGTCGGCGCAGGGGATGCGGGTTGAGATGGGGTCGCTGACTACCTTGTTCAGCGGCGGCGTCAGCTTCGACGTGCCGGACGGCTGGGATCGCGGCGAACTGGCGAAAGAGAAGGCGGAGTACCAGCTGTTCGACAACCAGCGCAGCACACAGGATTCGCTGTATACCGTGCATAAGGACTACCTGCTGTTCTTCTCTGATTCGGTACGCGGCCTGCAGCCGGGCGCGCCGGTCGAGTTCCGCGGCATCCGCCTGGGCACGGTAGCGCAGGTGCCGTTCTATAAAGACGGCATGGCACAGCGTCTGGATAACGATTACCGCATTCCGGTGCTGATCCGCATCGAGCCGGATCGCTTCCAGAAACAGCTGGGCGGCAATTTCGATATCGAAGGGCATTTGAAGGACGCGGAATCGCGCGGTATGCGCGCCTCGATGAAGTCCGCCAACCTGCTGACCGGTTCGCTGTATATCGATCTCGACTTCTACCCGCAGGAGAAACCGTGGAAAGGGCCGCGTGAGCTGTTCGGTTATCCGCTGATGCCGACCACCAGCGGCGGGCTGGCGCAGATCCAGCAGAAACTGATGCAGACGCTGGACAAGATCAATGCGATGCCGATCAATCCGATGATCAACGAGGCGACCAAGACGCTGGCGGAAAGCCAGAAAACCATGAAGTCGACGCAGCAGACCATGAAGTCGTTGAACGACATCATCGCCAGCAAAGAGATGCAGGCGCTGCCGCAGGACATGCAGAAAACGCTGCTGGAGCTGAACCGCAGCATGAAAGGGTTCCAGCCTGGTTCACCGGCTTACAACAAGATGGTGGGCGACATGCAGCGCCTCGACCAGGTGTTGCGTGAGCTGCAGCCGGTGCTGCGCACCCTGAATGAGAAGAGCAACGCGCTGGTGTTTGAAGCCGCCGGCAGCACTGACCCTCAGCCGAAGAAGGCCACGAAATGATGAAATGGATCCCGGTAGCCCTGGCGCTGTTGCTCAGCGCCTGCAGCAGTTCGCCACAGAAGACGTACTATCAGTTGCCGGCGTTGGGTGCGCCGGCCGCGGTCAGCAGCAGCGGCGCCTCCACGCGCCAGCTGTGGCTGGAACACGTGAGCGTGGCGGATTATCTGGCGCAGAGCGGCGTGGTGTATCAAACCAACGACGTACAGTATGTGATAGCCCAGAACAACCTGTGGGCCAGCCCGCTCGACCAACAGCTGCAGCAAACGCTGGTCACCAACCTGAGCAGCGCGCTGCCGGGCTGGGTGGTCTCTTCGCAGCCGATGAGCAGCGATCAGGATGTGCTGAACGTGACTATCAGCGGTTTCCACGGCCGCTTTGACGGCAAGGCGATCGTTCGCGGCGAGTGGGTGTTGAACCGCCAGGGGCGCTTGATCAAACGGCCTTTCAACCTGGAATTGAAACAGGGTGAGGACGGCTATGATGCCCTGGTGCGCACGCTGGCGCAGGGTTGGCAGCAGGAAGCTCAGGCTATCGCAGCACAGATGGGCGGCATTTAGTCATAATTTGGTCTAAAATCGTCTAATCCCTGTCAGCGTGAAAAGTCTTTTTTTCTCCCTGGCAGGGATTCCTTTTTCGTTTCAAACAGTTAAACCCTTTCCCGGCAGATCAGCCACTTAGCACTTTCCTCGGGCGTAGCTCACAAATATGACATTGGCGTGAATTTTGCGCATTGATCTTCTCTTCTTTTAGCGCTATTGATTACTCGTGGCTGCACAAAAAGCAGCCATTGTTTTCTTTCCACCAGACCAAAATGAGGGAAACGAGGCATGAAGAGACAGAAACGCGATCGTCTGGAAAGGGCGCATTCGAGAGGGTATCAGGCAGGTATTTTAGGGCGTTCCAGGGAACATTGTCCCTACCAATCATCAGTGGACGCCCGGTCTCAATGGCTGGGAGGTTGGCGAGAAGCCATGGAAGACAGGGCTGTGACCGCTTAAGCGGCTCCCTGTCAAATAAAAGGAATAACCTCCGCCCTTTGGCGGAGGTTTTTGTTTCAGGCGTTTATTTATCCTGCCAGCGTTTCAGCAAAATACTCGCATTCACGCCGCCAAAGCCGAAGCCGTTTGATAAGGCGTAGGTCATGTTCATCGATTCCGCCTGTTTCGCGACCAGATGCAAGCCTGCCGCCGCCGGATCGGGATTATCCAGATTTAGCGTTGCAGGGGCTATCTGATCGCGCAGAGCCAAGGCGGTAAAGATGGTTTCCAACCCGCCGGCGGCGCCCAGCAGGTGCCCGGTTGCTGATTTCGTCGAGGTCACGGCGACAGTCCCGGCGGTGCCAAACAGGTGTTTGATGGCGTTGATTTCGCCCAAATCGCCTACGGGTGTCGAGGTTGCGTGCGCGTTTAAATGTTGAACTTCCTCGGGGGCGACGTTCGCCTGCTTCAACGCAATTTTCATCGCCCGATAGGCGCCATTGCCGTCTTCAGCGCCGGATGTCATGTGGTAGGCGTCGGCGCTGGTACCATAGCCGACGATTTCCGCGAGCGGTGTGGCGCCGCGCGCCAGCGCGTGTTCCAGCGTTTCAATCACCAGCATGCCGGCGCCTTCTCCCATGACAAATCCGTCCCGGGCGCTGTCGAAAGGCCGAGAGGCCTGTCGCGCCAATTCGGCCGGTGCGGTGGACATGGCGCGTGCAGCGGCGAAGCCGCCCAGGCTGACGGTATCTATGGCGGACTCGGTACCGCCGCACAGCGCAATATCGGCCTCATCATTACGGATCAGACGCACCGCGTCGCCAATGGCCTGCACGCCGGCCGCACAGGCGGTCACCGGTGCGCCAATCGGGCCTTTGAAGCGATGTTTGATTGAAACGTGGCCGGCCGCCAGATTGACCAGGAATGAAGGGATGGTAAACGGCGACAGGCGCTTGGCACCACGGCTGTCAGTGGTGCGTACCGCCTGGGCAATCGCCGGGAAACCGCCAATGCCTGAGGCAATGACGGTGGCGGTGCGTTCTTGTTTTTCCTCCGTATCGGCTATCCAACCGGACTGGCGAATGGCTTCATCCGCCGCCGCCATGGCGAACAGGATAAAACGATCCATTTTCTTTTGGTCCTTGGGGGCGACAGAAGCGTCGGGATTGAAGCCCGCTTCAGCATCTTGTGCCAGTTCCGGAACCTGGCCTCCGACTTTGACCGGCAAATCCGCAACGATCTCGTCAGGCAACGCCCGAATGCCTGATTCTCCTTTCAACAAACGTTGCCAGATGGTTTCAACACCGCACCCTAAAGGCGAAACGGCGCCCATGCCGGTAATGACGATACGACGATGACTCATGATGTCTCCTTGGTAGATTCGGGAAAATCAGCGAGACGCCGGCGCCGCATCAGCTCGGCGCGCTGATAGATGCCGTCGCTTGCCGCCGGCCCTGGCGCCAGCGTAATGAACTGTTGCGGCACCGGCTGTTGGGTCTCGCGATTGATTAACTGGACCTGGATCGGTTGATCTGTGCGACTGTCGACCAGCAGCGAGCTAACGGCGCCGTCGGTCAGATGACGGTTACCCCATTGTGAGAGGGCCGCCAGCACGGGGAAAAAATCGTTGCCGCGCTCGGTGAGCAGGTAGTGGTAGCGCACCGGTCGGGTTTGATAGCGTTGCTTATACAGAATGCCATGAGCCACCAGATCCTTCAGCCGTCGGGCCAGCAGCGTGGGCGATATCCCCAAACTTTGTTGGAATTCGTCGAACCGGGAGAGCCCCTGAAAGGCATCGCGCAGGATCAGGATGTTCCATGACTCGCAGACGCGATCCAATGAGCGCGCAACGGGGCAAGGCGCATCGCTAAAGCGGGTCTTTTGCATGCCATTCCTCACTGGGTACACTAACTGTAGTTACCTTTCGAACCATGTTAGGGGATTTTGAGGGGCAAGAGAATAACCGGATGCAAAAAACCCGCTATCGCGCGGGTACCGATATCGAGAGAGTGCGACGTTCAGCCAGTCTGTTGCTTTAACCGCTTCAGGTAAGAATAGGCCAGAGACAGGAAGGAAAAGACGTTTCGATAACGGGCGATTAAAGGAGATGGGGGGCTTGAAGCGCTAAGAGAAAGAAATGCCATCACGTTGAACGTGACGGCATGCGGTGAGCGTTGGAAAAGAAGGCAGTGGCCGACTTCTCGCCAGCGTGATTAGAACGCTGCGGTATCCTTGAACAGGCCCACTTTCAGATCGGTGGCGGTATAGATCACTTCGCCGTCAACCAGCACTTCGCCATCGGCGACGCCCATGATCAGCTTGCGGGTGATGACGCGCTTGAAGTTAATACGATAGGTGACCTTCTTGGCAGTCGGCAGCACCTGGCCGGTGAACTTGACTTCACCGACGCCCAGCGCGCGGCCTTTGCCTTCGCCGCCCAGCCAGCCGAGATAGAAACCGACCAACTGCCACATTGCATCCAGGCCCAGGCAACCAGGCATAACCGGATCGCCGATAAAGTGGCAACCGAAGAACCATAGGTCCGGATTAATATCCAGCTCCGCTTCCACATAACCTTTGTTGTGAGTCCCGCCGTCTTCGGTCATCTTGACCACGCGGTCCATCATCAACATGTTACCTGCCGGCAACGGTGGGCCACCGGCGCCGAACAGCTCGCCACGGCCGGATGCTTCGAGGTCTTCTTTCGTATAGGAATCGCGTTTATCTACCATGTTCTCAGTAAGCCTTATTTTAATGAAGGACGCAGGTTAGCTAACACGTGTACGCTGAACAAGTCCGATCAGCCGTGGTTGAACCAGTTGAGCCAGCGCAGCGGCCACGGACGGCGGCGTTCTTGCAGGTTCACCTGCGCAATCCGTTCCTGTATGGCCGCCAACAAATTCGGCTGTTGTTCGTCAGAGTAGAGGCAACCTGTGAGCAAAGGCAAGGCTTCCGCCGCGCTCTCTACCGCCCACAGATGGAATTGCCCTTCGCGTACCGCGTCAACGACATCCTGACGCAGGCACAGGTGGCGCACGTTGGTCACGGGCAGTACGACGCCCTGTTTGCCCGTCAGGCCGCGGCGTACACAAACTTCGAAGAAACCTTCGACCTTTTCGTTAACGCCGCCTATCGGCTGTACGTTGCCGAATTGGTCGACGGAGCCGGTGACGGCGATCTGTTGTGTGATCGGCTGCTGTGACAGGGCACTGATCAAGGCGCACAGCTCAGCCAGCGAGGCGCTGTCACCATCTACTTCGCCGTAAGATTGTTCAAAGACGATCGAGGCGGAGAAAGGCAACTGCTGATCCAGATCCAGTTCGGCGATCAGGAACGCCTGCATGATCATCATGCCTTTAGCATGCAGGTTGCCGCCCAGTTCGGCTTTGCGCTCGACGTCGGTAAACTCGCCGTCACCAAGATGCACCACGCAACTGATGCGTGAGGGCTCGCCGAAGCTGCGTGGATGGCCGGGATAGTCCAGGACTGACAGGCCGTTGATCTGCCCGACCACTTCACCCTCGGTCTCAATCAGGATCTGGCCGAGCTCAATCTCATCCTGCATACGCTCGGCCAGATAGCTTTCACGCCATTCGCGGGCATTCAACGCCGCTTCAAACGCCTTGGCGGTAATGCGCTCCTCTTCGGCGTACAGTGCGGCCTCGGACAGTTGCTGGCCAAGCCAAACCGGCGAGAGTGGCAGGACGCCCTGGTCACCGCTATAACGCACTGCCTGGACGATCAGCGGTAGCCAGGCATCGGCCGCCAACATCGGTAACTGCCGAGCGGCGATCACGCCGTTGACGTAGCCGCACCACTGCGCCATATCATCGACTTCGGTCAGTTGCAGATCGTCTTCGTATTCGCCGTAGACCGCTTGTTCGCTCAGCTCCGGCTCGATATCGTGGAAATCGGCCAGGCCGTGACGATCGCCGACCACAATCAGCCTTAGGTCCAACGGCATCGGTGGAATGGTTACCGGCAGCGGGCGGGTTTCGTCTGGCGAAACCCAATGGAACTGACGCTGGCCGATCATCTGCTTCAGCCGCAGCCATAGCAGCGGCTGAGCCAGTAGCGCCCGGGCCGACAGAATAAGAACGCCGCCGTTGGCCTGGTGCACCAGACCTGGCTGCAGGGTAATGTCGCCGTGGTGGATCCGCACGCAGCCAAACAGCTGCTCCGGCTCAATCCACTCCTGGAACAGGCAAGCACCGCCGGCGGCGAAAGGTTCATCGCCACGGCTGGCAGGTTCTACGCTGACCTTGCCATCCTGAATGACATAGTGGCTGCCGCAGCATGCCGTGTCTTTCGTCAGCAGCGGTTTGACGGCGTTAGCAACCAGTTCCAGATACTCTCGCGTCTCTTGCGCTTTCAACAGCATGAAACGCGGTGGCGATTGAGGGTGGCAAAATAGCGTCAGGGCATTTTCCAGCCGAGGCTGAATGGCGGAAAAGGGCACGGGTGCCAACTGAGCGGCGGTATCAAATATCGCCTGATAAGGCGTTACGTCCGGCAATAAAGATTGCCATTCAAGTCGGTTATTGGTCAAAGTGTTAGATGCAATCGTCAAAAAGGGAAAGGGCGATTATACAAGAATAACGGCGGCTTGATACATGTGGAGTGCCAGTTGGCGTCAGGGAGTTTGACATCACGCGATGACTGTGCAAAAAACAGTCTAAAAGACGGCTTAATTGCCGGGGAAATTCGGCGCAAAGCTGTTATGCTTATTTGAAGTTACGCGGTCACTGAAGAGCTCAAGATGAAATATCAGCAACTGGAAAATCTGGAGAGCGGTTGGAAATGGAAGTACCTGGTGAAAAAGCACCGGGAAGGGGAGCTTATTACCCGCTACATTGAAAACAGCGCTGCTCAGGAAGCGGTTAACGAGCTGCTGAAGCTGGAAAATGAGCCGGTAAAGGTACTTGCATGGATTGCCGCTCACATGAATCCGGAACTGGATAACCGGATGAAGCAAACGATCCGCGCCCGCCGCAAACGTCATTTTAACGCAGAACACCAGCATACGCGCAAAAAATCTATCGATCTGGAGTTTTTGGTTTGGCAACGTTTGGCTGCCCTGGCGCGCCGTCGCGGCGTCACGCTGTCGGAAACCGTTGTGCAGCTTATCGAAGATGCCGAACGCAAAGAGAAGTATGCGAATCAGATGTCATCATTGAAAGAAGACTTGAAGGCGATTCTCGGTAAAGAACCTAAGTAAACAGGGCAGAGCGCCTTAGTTACACATAGTCTTGAATGTTCTGATACCAGCAGGACGAAAAAAACCCCGCAATGCGGGGTTTTTTATTAGGCGAGTAAACTTAGCCCTGAGGCTGAGTTACAACGTCTTTGATACCTTTAACTTCGATCTCTACGCGACGATCTGGTGCCAGGCAGTCGATCTGAGCTTTGGTAGCGCGGCCAGCTTTGTAGCCACAGGTGTTGCCTGTAACTGGATCAGCTTTGCCCATGCCACGTGCAGAGATTTTGTCTGACGGGATGCCTTTGGAGACCAGGTAGTCAACAACGCTTTGTGCGCGTTTTTCAGACAGTTTTTGGTTGTACTGAGCAGAACCAACGGCGTCGGTGTAACCCAGAACAACTACGGAACCGTCTTTAGGATCCATGGAGCTCAGCTGGGAGTACAGCTGATCCAGAGCCTGTTGACCTTGTGGCTTCAGAGTTGCTTTGTTGAAGTTGAACAGCACGTCAGACTTCAGAGTGAAACGCTTGGTTTCAACAACTGGAGCCGGAGCTGGAGCTGGAGCAACTGGAGCAACTACATCATCCTGACCGAAGCGGTAAGAAACGCCCAGGCTCAGCATGGTGTTATCTGGACGTGCGCCAACGGTACCTGCGTCACCGATGTTGCTTACGAACTGGTAGTCCAGGCGGGTAGCCCAGTTTTTGGTCAGTGCGTATTCAACACCAACAGCAGCCAGCGGAGAAACGCCGGTGTCGTGGTTGCTCAGGCGACCAGCGCTGCCGTTGTTGTAGTTAGCTTTGGAATCTGCGCGCCATACCATACCACCCAGACGAGTGTAGATGTCCAGATCGTCAGCAATTGGGTAGCTCAGTTTAGCGGCCAGTTGAACGCCCTGCGCTTTGAAAGCACCGTTGTTCACGCTGCCTTTGTAAGGCATACGGCCGAGCCAGTCATAGCCCAGTTCGAAGCCCAGGTATTGGTTTGCCTGATAGCCCAGGAACGCGCCGGCACCCAGCTGATCTTTGTGGGTTGGGCCGTTGCCGATACCGTTCTGGTAACCGTTACCGTAGAAACCAGTGTCATGGTACTGGGACCAGCCCAGTTTAGCACCGGTGTACCAGGTGTTATCTTTTGGAGCGGCTTGCGCTACGGTAGCGAAACCTGCCAGTGCCACTGCTAATGCGATAGCTGTCTTTTTCATTTTGCGCCTCGTTATCATCCAAATAGGCAATGAGCTTTAAAGCTGTTTAAGCCCTTGGTTAAATTCCTTCGCCAAGGTTTAAGCCCTCGTTTGTTACTCGCCAGTTTTTCTGACGTTATAGAGCAACCTTGGCGATGTAAAGTCTACAACGTGGCGCGAAAGTTACAAGTGTGATGTGATAAGGCTCTAAAAAAAAACGCAGAATCGTACATATTTGCTAACATTCTTAGCCTAAAAAAACGGCGATTCATCGGGCGTTTTTGCTTGGCAAACCGCGGCCGGACTAGCTTTGTGCCTTATCCCGCAAAGGTTCCCTCTACGGGGTGCGAAAATGATGGGAAAAATCCTAAATTTACTTAATGATACAAAGAAGAGTGAATTTTTAGGGTGGAACAGTGTCCGTGAGTCGGGTCAATGTCACGTTGAGGACGCATGATAAATCCGTAGGCATTACCCAATTCTGCCGCACGTCTTAATTTTAGACGATCCTCCTCCGTTAGCTCGGGCAACCAGCCGAGAACCACGCTGTAATTCCCCGTTTGCAGCGCTTTTTCCATTGCCTCAACCGTATTCACCGGGCTGATTTGGCTCAATTGCACCATTTTATCTACCGGCAGGCCAGACTGCTGCAGCCATTGTTTGCTTAGCTTTTGCTGCGGCGTCAGCCACAGAAGCCAGCGAGACTGCTTGCCCAACTGCTGCAGCAGGGGCAACAACAGTTGAGCCACTGCGGGCTGGCGCTCGTTGTAAACAAGTTCACTGATCAAGCCATTCTCTTTGCCGACATTCGTGTTCTTCGCAACGCTGTTCGCGGTAAAAGAGCCATGGCTAAAATGAGGTTGGTAGAGTGATTGAGTACGCATAAAGTTCCCGCCCGTCGTGTTACTGTATGTTTATACAGTATCCCTGATTTCGGATAAGATCAACCCAAATTTTCGTAGCGGCTCGCATAATTGCGATCATTTTTTGTACCGATGTCTTTTGTGATTGGCATGCAGACGGATAGTGCGTATTTTTCTAATTAGTTGTTCACGTTACTTTTTTCATTGATGAGAGAAATAATACGACCGGAACCTAAAAGGAGGAATGCTATGAAAAGGATGTCGACGAGAAGAATCGCGCAGGCTAAAAATTGCTTTGCGGCGCTGGGCGCCATCACCACGCGGTCACAGTTTGGCGGCTATGGGCTGCTGGCTGAGGGGGTGATGTTTGCGGTGATAGCGGAAGGCGAGCTGTATCTGCGGGCTACGGCGAGCATGGAACCGGCCTTTCGCGCTCGGGGCATGGTCAATATGGTCTATTCCAAGCGCGGTGTGCCCATTACTTTGCGCTATTACTGGGTTGACGAGTCTCTGTGGCGGGAACGTAACGAATTGGTGGGACTGGCCTGGCAAGCTGTCAGGGAGGCCCGCCGGGAACAGCGGCTCAAGGCCGGCGACCACGGCAGATTGAAGGCGCTGCCGAATATAGATGTCAATATGGAGCGATTGTTGTGGCGAGCGGGTATCCACAACGCCTATGACCTGCGGTTGCAGGGCGCAAAACGCAGCTATCTTTGTCTCCTTCAACAGCAGACCAATCTGGGGTTGCGAGTCCTGTTGTCGCTGGGCGGGGCGATCGCCGGGTATCATCAGGCGGCATTACCGGCTGAATTGCATGACGAATTGGTGCGCTGGTTCGACCATATGATGGCGATGCGCCGCCATGGACATGAGCCGGTGATTCAGGGCCCGCCGAGCGGGCCCTGAATTATTAGGCTGTCTTATTGATTTGGGTGTGCAGCGCGGTGAGTTCCGGCAGAAGTTCGAGCACCAGCCCTACCTGTTGCAAAACCAGCTGTTCTTTGCTTTCAGGTTCCGGAACGGCTTGGCGAATGCGCTCCGCCAGCTGTTCCAGCGCCTGTGCAATGCGCAGGCTGTTCTGTTCTTCCTGATGCAGGGCGCCGTCCACGTAACACACGGCATCATTGAGCAGATCGAGCGTGGCTGGGGTGTTCAGCCGCTCGCGGTGCGCACCCAACGCCGAGATATAACTCAGGAGTGTGTGGTTCAGGCAGAGCAGGCGGAAGGCGGCTTCCTGCAGCGCCTTGTCGGCCTTGGGATCGGCGGACATGTTGGAGATGACCGAAGCCAGTTCGGCATCGCTGTTGTGGGCATCTCTCCGCGCAATGCGGTAGGCGAGGCCGTTATCCTTACCCTGGTGGTATTGCACCAGAATGGCGTCCAGATAACGGCAGTTGGCATTCAGCGTTTTATCCACCACCGCCGGCAATTGGCGGAACTGCCAGTCCGGCCAGATAAAGCTGACTGCCGCCCAGGCGATGGCGCAGCCCAGCAAGGTATCGTAAACGCGCGGGGCTGCCACTTCGAATCCTTCACCCAACAGGTTAAAGCACAACAGCACCAGCAGCGTGATGAACATCGTCGCGTGCGCATATTGTACGGTGCGGAAAGCGAAGAACAGAACGCCGGTGATGACGATCAACACCAGCTGTCCTTCCAGTGAAGGCACGAAATAGAGGATTGGCAGGCCGATCAGGATACCGGCCAGGGTGCCGATGATGCGCAATGCCAGGCGTCGGCGGGTAGCATTGTAGTTTGGTTGGCAGACGAACAGGCTGGTCAACAGGATCCAGTAACCGTGCTGCATGCCGGTGAGTTGAATGAAGGCGTAACCCACGCACAGCACCACCGACATACGGATCGCGTGGCGGAACAGGGCCGACTGAGGCGTCAAATGGCGGCTGATGCGCAGCCGGATATCGCTCCAGCCGGTTAAGCGGTCGTCGGCCAGGCTGTTCTCTTCTGCTTGCCCGCTGGCCAGCGTCTGCTCTGATTCGATATTGGCCAACTGCGCATCGATCGCATGCAGGTTTTTCAACAGATGCGCCAGCGCTTTGGTCTGCTCATTGTTGCCCTGGGTTTCGGCGATGCGCGCCAGCGCCTCCTGAATGCGGCTGAAAGCCGGTTCAAAGCGCGGGTTGTGCTGGTACTTTTGCCGCAGCAGGATCGATTGCGCCAATTGGCGGCAGGCGCGTGCCTGCATGCTCAGCAAACGCTGGAAGCGGAACAAAATGTCGCTGTGACGAAATTGCCGGCTGAGCGCGTGGTACTGAACGTGGGAAGAGCTGGCGCGTTCGTGGATATCCTGCGCGACAAAATAGTAGTGCAAGGTGCGACGGGTGCCGCGCTGGCCGCGATCGCCTTTCAGGCGCGTCAGCAGCGAGGCTTTGGTTTGGTTAAGCAGCGCGACCAACGTGCTGTTGGCCATTGCGACATCCATCCATGGCAGGTCGGCATCGCGCTCGGCATCGGGATCGAACAGATTGGCTTTGGCATCCAGATAGTTGGCCAGCTGATCGTAGCAGCGCGCCAGGTTCTCTTGCAGCGGCCGGATAGGGAACAGCAGGTGGCCCGCCAGTGTCAGCAGGTTGTACCACAGTGCGCCGATCACCAACAGCAGCGGTTGCTGATACCAGGCATCGTACATGGAGGTGCCGAGCATGGTATAAACCGCGATCAGCAATGCGCCGAAGGCGATGGTGGCATAACGTTGCCCCAAGGCGCCGAGCAGGATAAACCCGCAGGTCGATGTGGTTAAGCCAAGGGCGAACAACCAGGGATAGGGAAACAGCAGCTCGATTGAAGCCGAGGCGACAAAGAAGCACACCAGCGTGATCAGCAGGTTGCGTAGCCTGCCGGCCAGGCGGTCATCTAAATCAGTCAGGGCCGCCGCCACGACGCCCAGCGTGAGCGGAATGGTCAGCTTGGGAATGCCCAGCCACCAGGGAACGGCGGTGGTGCCGATGAGCGCAATAAGGATGCGCAAGTGATACAGCAGGTTGCTGTTGTAAGTATAACGACGAACTGCGGGTGCAAAAGAGAGCACGAAAAACTCCTCAAACGGAGAAAAAATTAACGCTGATGATAGTGGCGGCGAGCATTCTCAATACGCGCTTGCTGAGCCATTTCTACCGAGACGACGCGGCGCCCCACCGGCCACAGCGCGATGGCGGCAATCTTGAAATTGGCGATGCCCACCGGAATGCCGATGATCGAAACGCACTGCACGATACCGGCAGCGATATGTGATAGGCACAGCCACCAGCCGAACAGCACCAACCAGATAATGTTGAGCAGCGAACCGCCGGCGGAGAGCAGCGCATTGCTTTTTTCCGGGTAGAGTTCATCGACGTGGATTGCCTCGTTGCCGAACGGCACCAGCGACAGTTTGGTGATTTCCCAACAGGAGCGGGTGAGGGGCAGCGTGATGACCAACAATACGCTGAACACCGTGGCGATGAGCCAGCCCAGCGTGGTGAAAAAACCGCCCAACACAAAATTAAGAATATTCAGTACAGTACGCATAGACGTCATTCTGCTCTAATGATGGCCAAACCGCGATGCGGGCGTATTCACGATAAAAACGCAAAATCTATTCTACCCTTTTTTTAGCGCTAGAGTGCCACTGCTTATCGCAGGTAAACTGGCAGATATCCGTTATTTAATCTCAACATAGTCATGGCGCGACGATATGGAACTTAAAGCGACATCGCTGGGGAAACACCTGGCTCAGCACCCTTATAACCGCGTGCGGTTGCTGCACGCCGGCGTTGAGGTGAGCGGGGAAAAACATGAATACCTGATCCCCTTCAATCAATTGATTCAGGTCAGGTGCAAGCGCGGCATCGTCTGGGGCGAGCTGGAATTTGAATTGCCGGACGAAAAAGTGGTGCGGCTACACGGCACCGAATGGCAGGAAACGCAGCGTTTTCATCATTATCTGCAGCAGGCGTGGCAGCAGTGGAGCGCCGAAATGAGCGAGGTCAGCGCCGGCGTGTTGCAACAGCAGGTGGCTCAGATCCAGCGCATAGAGCAGCAAGATAAATGGTTCAAAAAGTCTGAGCTGGGCAAGCTGCAACAGCAAATCCACGAGGCTTTCTCCGCGTTGCCGATGCCGGTTGCGCGTCTGGATGAGTTTGATAACTGCCGGGCCGATTACCATCTGTGTCTGGAATGGCTGCAGCAGGGGCTGCGCTGCGTCGAACAACGCAATCGGCAGTGGACCGAGCGCATGCTGGAGCAACATCACGACTTCTTCCAGACCGTCGAGATCTCACCGCTTAATGACTCTCAGAGCCGTGCGGTGATCAACGGCGAGGATTCTGTTCTGGTATTGGCGGGGGCCGGCAGCGGCAAAACGTCGGTGCTGGTGGCGCGCGCCGGCTGGCTGCTGCGCCGTCAGGAAGCGGAGCCGGGCCAAATCTTGCTGTTGGCGTTCGGCCGTCAGGCTGCGAGTGAGATGAATGATCGCATCAAAGCGCGTTTGGGCGATGTCGGTATTCAGGCCAAGACATTCCATGCATTGGCGCTGCAGATCATTCAACAAGGCAGCCGCAAAGCCCCGGCCATCAGCCGGTTGGAAACCGATGCCAACGCGCGCAAAGCGTTGCTGATTACCCATTGGCGCCAACAGTGCGCTGAGAAAAAAGCCCAGGCCAAGGGGTGGCGTCAATGGTTGACCGACGAGCTGGAATGGGAAGTGCCGGAAGGCGATTTTTGGCAGGATCAACGTCTGGCGGATCGGCTGGCGGGCCGCCTGGAACGCTGGCTGGGGCTGATGCGCATGCACGGCGGCAGCCAGGCGGAAATGATTGAGCAGGCGGATGAAGAAATCCGCGATCTGTTTTCAAAACGCATCCGGCTGATGGCACCGCTGTTGAAAGCCTGGAAAAGCGCCTTGAAAGAGGAAGGGGCGGTGGACTTCTCCGGCCTTATTCATCAGGCGGTCAATATTCTCGATAAGGGGCGCTTCGTCAGCCCGTGGAAACATATTCTGGTCGATGAGTTTCAGGATATCTCGCCGCAGCGTGCGCTGTTGCTGGCGGCGTTGCGCCGGCAAAACAAGCAGACCTGCCTGTTTGCGGTGGGGGATGACTGGCAGGCGATTTATCGATTCAGCGGTGCAGAGTTGACGTTAACCACGGCTTTCGCCACCCACTTCGGTGAAGGGGCGCAGTGCGCGCTGGACACCACTTATCGCTTCAATGACCGTATCGGTGAGGTAGCCAACCGGTTTGTGCAGCAGAACCCGCACCAGTTGAAAAAGCCGCTCAACAGCCTGAGCAAGGGCAATAAAAAGTCGGTGGCGATCCTGCCGCACGAGCAGCTGGAGCCCTTGCTGGATAAGCTGAGCGGCTATGCCAAACCGGATGAGCGTATCCTGGTGCTGGCGCGCTACCATCATCTGAAACCGGAGACGCTGGCGAAGGCGGCCACCCGCTGGCCCAAGCTGGATCTGGAATTTATGACCATCCACGCCAGTAAAGGGCAGCAAGCGGAATACGTCATCATTGCTGGTTTGCATGAGGGGCGTGACGGCTTCCCCGCCGTAGCGCGCGAGTCGGTGTTGGAAGAGGTGCTACTGCCGCAGCCGGAGGATTTCCCGGATGCCGAAGAGCGTCGTCTGTTGTATGTCGCGTTGACGCGCGCCAAACATCAGGTATGGCTGTTGCAGGATCGTGAACGCCCTTCGGTGTTCGTCGAACAGCTGCAAGATCTTGGCGTACCGGTGCAGAAAAAACCGTAGGCATCAGGCCTGGCGCCAGCCAGGCCGTGAGGACTATTTCAGGCGGTCTTGCAGGTAGCGCTGATAGTCGGGGATGGCGATCTCCACCTCGCTTTTGAACAGCGGAGAGTCGATCAGAAAGTCCGCGGTTGAGCGGTTGGTGGCCACCGGAATATTCCATACGGTCGCCAGCCGCAGCAGCGCCTTCACGTCCGGATCGTGCGGCACCGCGTTCAGCGGGTCCCAGAAGAAGATCAGCATGTCTATCTTGCCTTCCGCAATCAGTGCGCCAACCTGCTGATCGCCGCCCATCGGGCCACTCAGCATGCTGGTGACAGGAATGCTGCTGGCGCGCTGGATCAGATTACCGGTCGTGCCGGTGGCGTACAGCTGGTGCTGCGCCAGAATAGTCTTGTGGCTTTCTACCCACTCCAACAGAGCCTGTTTGCGGTGATCGTGCGCCACCAGCGCAATGTGTTTGCGCGCGGCGATAGTGCGGGTGGTCAATTCCATCTCGGTGTCCTTCGCTAATCGGGGATGTGCGACAGATTACTGAAACTGTTTTTCACTGCCTAGCGTTTGCGCTTGAAAATGCGAAGAGAAGGCGCCTTTGCGGGGAAAGGCGCCGGAAAGGATCAGCGAACCGGTTGTTTATTGGCCCACCGCAGAAAACGCTTCTGTGTTTCCTTGTCGGCTTGCTGGAACCAATATTGCAGCATCTGCTCCGACACGTTTTCACCTTTCAGCGTGACCGTTGGGGCGTTCAGCGGCGTGCCGGCCAACGAGGGCATTGAGGGATTACCGGCGTTCGCCTGAACGAAGGCCGCGACGGAGGCGGAGCGATTCTGGCGGTTGTAATCCGTCATCACCTTTTCCAAATCGGCATTGAAGGTGACGCTGTCGGGATGCAGCACATCATGCCGGAACGGCAGGGCGTTGCCGTCTTTATCGACCACCAGATAATTTAACGTTTTGTCAAAGCGTTGCGCATCGCGGTCGTTCTCGATGCGCGGCAGTTCGATCGCCACCTGGCTGATTTTTTGCGTATTGAAGGAGGCAACCAGCGGCAAGGAAGCATAGGCCTGCGTATGCTGGCCGGCGTGGACGTTTTTGGTCACTTTAAACAGCAGTTGGTGCTGTCCGCCATCCAGTTCAAGACTGTCGGCGCCTTTTAACAACGAACCTGTCATTTTCTTGCCGTCGACCACCAGCAGGTCGATGTCCGGGGAGAGTTTCAGGGTCGTAGCCGCGGCAGGCATGCTAATGCTGAGCAACGCCGCAACCACCAGACCAAATTTCATCATTATCTCCTTATAAAGTGACGTAGCTCTAAGTGTTGAACACGGCATAGGTTGTGTCAAAATTTTTCAATCGGGCATTATGTTCACATTTTTACATATTTAATCGCGATTAGACACGACCATGAGCAGCTGAACCGCGACAGCCTATGACCATAAGATTGCGCTGAAGTTTCCCTCGCGTTGCGTTTAGCTGAGCGGATGCCGATCGGTTACACTCGAAGCGGAGAGTGACGGAGTGATAAACGGGAGTTGAAGATGCAAGATCAAGAGATTGTCGAGCTGTTGCAGCAGGTGAAAACTATCGCGCTGGTGGGTGCCAGCGATAACCCGTCGCGGCCCAGCTATGGGGTGATGGCGTATCTGTTGACGCAAGGGTATCAAGTGATCCCGGTCAGCCCAAAATTGGCGGGGCAGACGCTGCTGGGGCAGCCGGTTTACGCTACGCTGGCCGCTATACCGCAGCCGGTGGATATGGTTGATGTGTTTCGCAATTCGGAGGCGGCTTACGGCGTGGCGCAAGAGGCGATAGCGATCGGCGCCAAGGCGCTGTGGCTGCAGATCGGCGTGATTAACGATCAGGCGGCGGAGCTGGCACAACAGGCCGGGCTGCGCGTGGTGATGGATCGCTGTCCGAAAATCGACATTCCGCGTTTGGGGCTGGAGCGCTGAATAAAAAGGGCCTGGCGCGATGCCAGGCCCTCTCGGGTTTCTCAGGTCTTGGCGCGGTCAATTGCGCAAGCGTGGCGCCTGTAGCTGGTGACGGATGGATTCCGCCAGTTCATCCAGCGATGGTTGCTCGGGGTGTGCCTCCTGGGCTTCGCTATCCAGCTGTGCTTCCGCCAGATAGGTGTGCACCGGTTGGCCCTCCTCGTCTTCCATCACCACGTGGTACCAAGGGGCGGAACGCAGTTCATCGTTCGCCGCTATTTCGTCAGCTTTGGGTTGTTCCAAAGAGTATTCCGGGTCGATATCGATCACGACACCCAAATACCCCAGCAGTTTATGCCTAACCTGTTGTCCGATACCGAATTTGCTGGCAATCATGATGACCTCCTGAGAAACAATGCCTTACTCATATATGGGGGCAAGGCAGCGCATTTCAAGTTACATCACCCGACAAGCGAATCCTTTCAGATACAGCCCCTCAGGATACGTGGCGATCACTGGGTGATCGGCAGCCTGCCGGAACTGTTCTATAAATTGTACATCACGTCCGGCATCTACAGCGGCATCGGCCAAAATTTTCTGGAACAGGTCGGTCGGCATCAGCCCGGAGCAGGAGAAACTGAGCAGAATGCCACCCGGATTCAGCAGCTGCAGCGCCAGCATGTTGATGTCTTTGTAGCCACGGCAGGCGCTGGCCAACTGGTTTTTGTTCTCGACGAACTTCGGCGGATCCATGATGATCAGATCGAATTTCTCGCCCTGGGTACGGTAGTTGCGCAGCAGTTGGAACACGTCATCGCGGACGAACTCTGCCTTGCTCAGGTCCAGCTTGTTGAGCTCGACGTTTTGTTTGGCGATGTCCAGCGCTGCCTGTGAGGTATCCACGCTGATCACTTGCTCGCAGCCGCCCATCAGAGCGGAAACGGCGAAGGCGCCGGTGTAGGAGAAGCAGTTCAGCACCCTGCGGCCGGCGGAGTAGTTACGTGCCGCCAGGCGGCTGTCGCGCTGATCGAGGTAGAAGCCGGTTTTGTGCCCTTGCTGAATGTCCACCAGCAGTTTCATGCCGTGCTCGGTAATAGGCAGCAGCTCCGGCGGCAGATCGCCCAGCACCGGGCCCTGCGCCAGCGGCAGGCCTTCTTTTTTGCGCACCGCAACGTCGGAGCGATCGTAAATCGAGCATTCCGGGTAGCAATGCTGCAGGGCGGAAAGCAGGGCTGGGCGCTGGTATTCGGCACCGGCGGACAGCAGCTGCAGCACCAGGAAATTCTGGAAGCGATCGATAGTGATGCCCGGCAGGCCGTCGGATTCGCCGGCGATCAGGCGGTACCCATCCAGACCGTCGCGCTGTGCGACCCAATCACGCCAGCTTTGCGCTTGCTGCAGGCGGCGAATGAAGAAATCGATGTTAATCTCTTCATCCTGCTGGAAGGTCCAGACGCGTGCGCGGATCTGCGACTCGGGCGAATAGGCGCCGCGAGCCAGCCATTTGCCTTGGCTGTCGAGAATATCGATGGTTTCACCGGAGAGAGCTTTGCCCTCGACGCGTTGAACGGCGCCGGAGAACACCCAAGGGTGGCGACGGAGTAAGGACTTTTCACGTCCTTTGGCGAGAAACAGGCGTACGGTCATAATTAATAATGCTGCCAGCTAGGATAGAAAGAGTGACATGGCGGTGCAAAAGCACGGCAATGCCATAACGAAAACTGAATTAAGGGGGCGATTATGACACAAGTTTGCATTGCTGCGTATGTGTATGGCGTAGTGCAGGGCGTAGGGTTTCGCTATTCCACTCAGCGGCAGGCCGAGGGGCTGGGGGTGACCGGCTATGCGCGCAACCTTGATGACGGCAGCGTTCAGGTGGTGGCCTGCGGCACACAGACGCAGGTGGACAAGCTGGTGGAGTGGCTGAAACAGGGCGGCCCGCGCAGCGCGCGCGTTGAACGGGTGCTGGTGGAGCCGCAGGGTGTAGCCGACTACGATGGGTTCGGCATTCGCTATTAAGCGTTCGCCTGCAGCAACGCTGCGGGCAGAGCGATCAGATACATTTTACCGGTTTCGGCAACCCGGCTATCTTGGTGGCTTGTTTGGCCGGCCCTTTCGGGAACAGGCGATACAGATAGCGGCTGTTGCCTTTTTCTTCGCCGTATTTCTGTGCCATCGCTTTGACCAGCATGCGAATAGCCGGTGAGGTATTAAATTCCTGATAGAAGTCGCGCACGAAGCGCACCACTTCCCAGTGTGCTTCGGTGAGCACGATCTCTTCCTGCGCGGCCAACAGCGGCGCCAGGCCCTCATGCCAGTCGGCGCTGTTTTTCAGATAGCCCTGCGCGTCAGTGTCGATAACCTGACCTTCAAACTCCAACATACTGCCTCGATAACGGATAATTCGGAACGGCCGCCAGTTTAGCAAATTTTTTCGGCCGCAAAAAACAAAGCCCCGCCGGAGCGGGGCCTGGAAGGCAAGCGTAACGTGCGATCAGTTGCTGCGGGCGAAGCCCAGAATGCTCAACAGGCTGATGAACATGTTGTAGAGCGACACGTACAGGCTAACGGTGGCGCGAATGTAGTTGGTTTCGCCGCCGTGAATGATGTTACTGGTTTCCCACAGGATCGCGCCGGCGGAGAACAGGATGAACAGCGCGCTGATAGCCAGGTGCAGGGCAGGGATCTGCAGGAACAGGTTGGCGATCACCGCCACCAGCAGCACCACAAAACCTGCCATCATCATGCCGGACAGGAACGACATGTCTTTACGGGTGGTCAGCACATACGCCGAGCAGCAGAAGAACACGGCTGCGGTGCCGCCCAGCGCCAGCATGATCAGGTCGCCCGCACCGGCGTTCAGGAACGAGCTGAGGATTGGGCCGAGGGCGTATCCCATGAAACCGGTCAGCGCGAACGCCGCCAGAATACCCGCCGGGCTGTTGGCCAGTTTATGGGTCAGGAACATCAGGCCATAGAAACCGACCAGCATCAGCAACAAACCCGGCGCCGGCAGCCCCAGCATCGTGCTGGCGGTGGCGGTCAGGGCTGAGAAGGCCAGGGTCAGGGATAACAGGAAATAGGTGTTGCGCAGGACTTTATGCGTGCTGAGCAGCGAGTCGCGCGAAGAAGATGAGACGACAATGCGGTCCATAATGCTCTCTCTTATCAAGCCATCACAAAATAATCCCGATAATAGGCAGCGCAAGCGGTTGATTAAAGTTTGTTTACCAATCTTTACCCTTAGTTATCATTACGGCAACAGAGGGGGGAAGAGGTGTGCGTTTGTTCGCCGCTTGCTGCGCCTTCGCTGATTTTTCGCGCGGTTGAACGCGCCCGGGCTTTACAAGCGCATGCGGTCTGTTTATAGTGCGCGTCGTTGCGGAGGGGTGGCCGAGTGGCTGAAGGCAACGGTCTTGAAAACCGTCGACGGGAAACCGTTCCAGAGTTCGAATCTCTGCTCCTCCGCCATATATTTTGACCCCGTGCTCTTTGAGCACGGGGTTTTTTGCTTTTGCGTGCGAAGAAACCGAGGCGTTTCTGCAGGAAACGCGATCGGCTATTGATAAGGGCTACGCATCGGTGAGATTATGCGGTCATCAAGGTTGGCTGCTCGGGTGCCTGCTGTGGTCAGGCGTGACCGGCGCGATAATTAACGCCGCCTTACCTATTTTCGCTTAATGCTCTATGGAGACAGAGATGAACTGGTATCAAGTCGCCTTATGGACCATGATCTTTCTGAAGTCCGGCGCTTTCCTGGTGTTCGTGTGGTGGTGGATGTTCAAGCGTGCGACCAAGCCTTATGTGCGCCCGCAAGACGTCGTAGTAGACGATAAGCCGTACGACGAAAATCTCACCATGGAAGAGGTGATGAAGAATCATGGCATCGTTCGGGCTGAAAAACAGCTCTGATCGTCGAATGTCTGTCTTGCTATAAACCCGAGCCGGTGTGTTCGGGTTTTTTATTCCTGCCATTTCTCTTTCTGCGTTTTTTCTCTCCCCATCGTGATCAGCCCCTGTAGCGCTTTATTGGAGTGATTTATCTCTTGGTATATTAAAAAATATACCTAAAAGGTGACTGCGGAAGATATATTCTAGTCTGACGCGTTTAGCCTCGTCGGCTGATGGATGAAATTAATGGGGGCTGTTTTTGATAGGTATAGATATCCAAACGTAGATGGCATCGCGTTTCTGTTCTACTCCTATATCGGTATTTTAAGGTGGAAATAAGCTAGCCCTATGTGGGAGTTAAGAGGGCTAATTAAGAAATTTAAGATTTTTCTTCCTGTATTTTTTCTTTTTATTTTCAATGGTTTTTTGTTTTTATCCCACGCCATACTTCATGCAGAAATGGGTATGCGCATTTAACCTGCGTAGTAAGCTGCATACCGTGCCCACTCTTTTATGAGGCACTGCCTCCCGTCTATTACCTGATTTGTTTTTTTTATTGTTATGAAAATTATTTGATTCGATGTTGCAATCTTTTTGTCTTTGGAATTAATATGTTCTGCATCTGGCGGTGAATGAGACTTTTCCCATTGCTGGATATATTTTAAAATACACTTGGATATATAAAAACATATACCGTCAAATATAAACTTTGAGATGGCAGGATGCTGTCAATGCTCTGCTATTGCCTAAGCTTCGTTAGCCTCTGAACGGTTTAATGGTATAGGTCATTTTATATATGCTCTTTCAGCGAAGAAAGTAATGGAGTTTATTATGATTAATCAAGGTATCTCTTTGGCGGTATTGGCTGCCGCGTTAGCTTCTGTGAGCGCAACGGCGGCAGATAATTCTGCCGGTGGCGTTATTTCGTTTAGCGGTGCCGTTACGGATACCACTTGTACCATCAACGGCGGAAAAAGCGCTGACTTTACCGTTGCGCTCAGCCCAATTTCCGTAACTGATGCGGGCAAAGTCGTCGGGCCAATCACCAAAAACAAGAAATCTTTCTCGCTGACGTTTTCCGGTTGTACGCCGGCTGCGGGAACGGCTGGCACACCACTGAAGATCTACTTCTCTTCGGCGAATAATATCTCTACCGACGGAAAGTATCTGTTAAACAGTTCTGTTAATGAAAACGACGCCGCCGTAGCAAAAAACGTCGGTTTCTCTTTGGCTGAGCCGGGCTCGTCCACACCGATTCCGCTGAATGTGCCTTATCTCACCAAGATCAAAGGTGATAAAACGGCACCTGACGCAGAGACCCTGACGTTGGATGCCTACTACTACAAGACCAATGTGACCGAGGCGAAAGTGGGGGAATTGAGCTCCAACGTGACTTACACCATTTCCTACCTGTAATCGCAATTAAGCCAGGCCTGTGCCAGAGGCCTGGCTTCTGAGGTGACTATGAAACAATGCTTAATCTTTGTTGGGCTATTTTTCGGCAGCTTTTTCGCCGATGCCAACATTGTAATTAATGGAACGCGTGTTATTTATCCCGAAAAAAACAAAGATGTTATCGTTCAGTTGGTGAACAGCGGTAACGATCCGGCGCTCGTGCAGGCATGGATTGATGACGGTGATATAAACTCGACACCTGAGACGGCAAACGTACCATTCTTGTTATCTCCACCGGTGGTGAAAGTGGCTGGAAATAATGGCCAGCAATTGCGCATACAGAAAATGGGAGCCGCGTTTCCTGGCGATCGTGAGTCTGTATTTTATTTGAACGTGTTGGATATTCCACCCACGCCGGAGAATTTGCAGGGTGTCAATACGCTGCAGTTGGCCATAAAGTCGCGTATCAAGTTATTTTATCGTCCGGCAGGATTAAGCAGCAACGCTAATGCCATAACGGATTTTATTGAGTTACAGGCGGCAGGGACGGGATTTAAGATTATCAACAAAAGCCCTTATTTTTTTACGTTGGCTAATGTTGACCAGAAAGGTAAAAAAAACCTGTTGGTTGATTCAGTGATGGTCGCGCCATTTTCCAGCCTATTTGCCGCGACGAAATCTGGAGTGAGCCGAAATGTTGCTTATACCCTGCTGTATATCGACGACCTGGGGGCTTATAAATCTAAAGCCATTACTGCCCGCTAACGTGAAGAATAGCAATGAAGCTTAAAATAAAATTGCTTTCGATACTGACCGTATCTGCATTCATCTCGCCGAGTAAAGTATCGGCAATGAAATTTGACACCTCTTTATTGGCAGGAGCATCCAGCGAGTCAGACCTGTCGCGCTTTTACCTCAACAATGATATGCCGGCGGGCACGCAGACTGTCGACGTTTATGTCAATCAAAGCTGGAAAGGCCGATTCTCGCTGCTGTTCGGTGAGCACCAGGGCGATATTCGCATTGCCGGTCGCGATGCCGCTTTATTGGGCATCGATCTGGACTCATTGCTCGCTGTTGCGGACAACGACCTTATTCCCATTGATAAGTTGGTGCAAGGAGGGCGTTTCGATTTTGACGTGGCGACGCTTAGCCTGAAGTTGACGGTACCTCAGTCGCGAGTCATTCGCGCAGAAGCCGGCTATGTTGACGCCAAATTTTGGGATCGTGGCGTACCGGCGCTGTTGTTGGCTTATAACGCTACCTATTACCACGTGCAATCGTTGCAGGGCGATAAAGCGTCTGCCGACGATTTTTATACCGGCCTGGAGTCCGGGTTTAACCTGGCAGGCTGGCAATTCAGAGACAGCAGCAATTTCCGTAGCAGTTCGCGGCAAGGTAATGATTGGCAAAATAATACTCGCTATGTGCAGCGTGGCTTCGCTGCCATCAAATCAAACTTGACCATGGGCGATTTTTACTCGCCAGGCGATTTGTTCGACTCGATCAGGGTGCGGGGCGGCGCCTTAGCGTCAGACATCAATATGCGACCCAATTCGCAGCAGGGGTTTTCTCCGATAGTGCGGGGTGTCGCGCAGAGCAACGCCTTGGTGAAAGTGCTACAAAACGGCAACCTTATCTATCAGGAGAACGTACCGCCGGGCGCTTTTACGTTGGACAACATCCTGCCTACCGGTTCCGCGGGTGATCTGCTGGTGGTGGTTAAGGAAGCGAACGGGCGAGAGCAGTCCTTTACCGTACCGTTTTCCGCCGTACCCAATATGTTGAAGCAGGGCGTCAGCAAGTACGGTCTGGTTGCCGGTAAAGTCAATCAGGCAAATACCGACTACTCTCCCGCTTTCGTGCAGGGTACGCTGCAGTATGGATTCAATAATCTGGTCACCGGCTATGCCGGCACGATCCTCAGTGAGGATTACCGCGCCTGGCTGCTCGGCAGCGGTTGGAACTTGCCGATAGGCGCAGTATCCGTCGATGTAACTCAAGCCTCGACGTCTTTGCAGGATCGCAAAGAGAATGGGCAAAGTTTTCGCATCGCCTACAGCAAATTTCTGGATGCCACCGCGACCAACTTCACGCTGGCCGCTTATCGTTATTCGACGAAAGGCTATTACAGTTTCAACGATGCCATCTATACCCATCAAGGTTACCGAGAACGCGACAAACACTTTCACGACTACGGGAACAGCCAAGATGACGATGAGCTTGCACCGCTGGATTTGAATACCTGGGATGCCGTTCGCGCCGCTCGTCCGCGCAATACCTTCAATCTGAACCTTAATCAACGGCTCGGTGAGGGATGGGGAACGCTGTATTTTTCCGGCACCCAGCGTGATTACTGGTCGAATACGAATAAAAGCCGGGAATATCAACTGGGGTATTCAAACGCCTTTGAACGTATCAGTTATAACGTTTCCGCCAGCAGGGTAAGAAACTCCGATCGAAAAGAGGAGACGCGGTTTTATCTTTCGCTGAGCGTGCCGCTTTCGGTATTCGACAATAATGCCTATCTCAGTACCGGCTTATCGGCTACCGATTCACATTATCAACAAAGCACGCTAAGCCTGAGCGGCAATGCGCTGGAATCGAACCGATTGAGTTATGCGCTTGCCGGCAGTAATCAAAGCGGTGGCAACAGCATGGCGAGTGTGAATGCAGCCTATCGTGCCAACGCGACGACCGTCGGCGGCTCCTACAGTGAATCCTCTGACTATCGACAATTGGGGATGAGCGCCCGCGGTAGCCTGGTGGCGATCCCTTGGCATTTGTTGGCGTCAAACGAAATGGGCAACACCATGATGGTGGTGGACGCGCCCAAGGCCAAAGGGCTGATGGTGAACGGTGACGAGAGCATCGTCACTAACGACGAAGGGCTGGCTTTGGTGCCGTACGCCACGCCGTACCGGCAAAACTCCGTGACGTTGTCGGATTCAGGCAATAGCTCCGGGGCGGAGATCGTCGGCAATATCGCCAACAGCGTGCCTTATGCCGGCGCCGTCAACTATCTGAAGTTCGAAACCGATCAGCGTCGGCCTTATACGCTTCGCGCTTTTAAGCGCGGAGATGTGCCCTTGCCATTTGGTGCGGAGGTGACGGATCAAAGCGGGCACGCCATTGGCTTTGTCGGGCAGGCCAGCGTCCTGTATCTGCGCGTGGAACAGCAACCCATGTCACTGGAAGTCCGGTTGAATGACGGTGTTTGCAAGATTGAACGCCCGCAAATCTCGATGGACAGCGCAGCCAACATTTGTCGATAAAAGGATAATTACACCATGCTCAGGATACTCGTACTGGCGCTGTCCTTAGTGTTCAGTGGTTACAGTTACGCTTCATGCTACGGCAACGGCATCCAATACGCGCCGCCTATCTACGTCGACTTGTCGGATAAGCTCAGCGACAAGACACCGGTTTGGGATGGCAGTTTTTATACGCAATATAGCGGTTCATTCAGCTGTTCAACCTCGAGCAGTGAATTCGGTTATACCCGCATCCTGTCAACCGACAGCTCGAAAGCGACCATTCTGGGGTTCAGTAATGGAAAGTATTGGGTGCGGGCAGAGATAATCAACGATGTCGCCAACAAGAAACTCAGTGGTTGGGGAACGCACAACGCCTCGGAATTGAATGAGCCGATGAATATTCGCTTCAGTTTGGTCAGCAAGACAGGCACATCGATACCCGGCGATACTGTCAGCCTTAAAGACGTGATGTTCGTGACCGATCTGAGCGGAATGTCGTTGTTGGAGATTATTTTGTGGCCGGCCAAGCAGTTGCTGAAGATTTTGACCTGGCTGCTCAATGGTTTCAACTGGCCTTACGATCAGCGCGACATGTATGGGCAGCCGATGACTATCAAATATGCGCCTAAAATGACGACCTGTTCTTTTGACAACGCCGGCTTGGCGGTGAAACTGCCGACGCTGGGAGTGTCCCAGATAACTCAGGGCGCGAAAAATGGGCTGACGCCTTTTACGCTCAATTTCAGTTGTCAGAATCGACAAAACGACGGGACGACCGATCGTGATATCAATATGTTTTTATCCAGCAACAACCTGCTGTCATCGGATAATTCGGTTTTGATTGACAAGAGTGCCGGGGCGGCGAGAGGTGTAGGTATTCGCCTGGTGAATGCTAACACACCGGATACGCCCGTTATGTTAGCGCTTTCCAACACGGTACAAGGCTCGGCGACATCATTATTTCATGCTGGCGTCGGTAATGCGTTAGATGCACAATTTTCCATCGGCATGGCGGCCTATTATTATCCTTACGACAAGGTTACCGTGAGCAGCGGGACGATTAACACATCCGCCACGCTTAATATTATATATAAATAAATCTTCTGTTGTTTTTAATAATAAAAAACAGGTTGATACGAATAAGAAAAATCTTAACATGGTAATTGATGGCAAATATTATCACTTGAATAATATTGGTTTTTAATCAGGATCTCTATGTTGAGGATGAACTGTATGACGGAACAAATCCAGATCGGTGTTAAGGTGGAAAAGTCGCTAAAAGATGAGGTTGACGTAATTCTTCGCGGTTTGGATATTAAACCGACGACGGCGATAAATGGACTTTATCAATATATTTCGCAGCACGGTGAACTGCCTTTTGTCATATCAACCAGTGTGAAAACCCCGAAGGACATCGCCGGAGGGTTGTTCAAAAGCCTATTTACCTTACAGAACACACTTCGCGTTTTTTTTGATAAAGTCCAATTAAAACAGGGTGTAAGCAGGGGTGAGGTGCTGATTATTCTCGATATACTGCGCGATTTCGTCGTTGGATTCCGCCAGAATGAGCAATATCTAGGGATCTCGCCATTTGGCCAGCGTGTCGTCTGGAAGGATGCGGTATGTGCGGTAGAGGGTATTCATGAGATTTTAGATAATAATGTAAAATACAGTGAAGAAGGTGTTATGTATCTGGATGATTTTTATCTTTCATCGTTGTCCGGGTTGTTGCGCTCATTATGTACTTCTCTGAAGTAAGTTAACCAACATCGATTAACTCACATCGTTTTCATGGGCTGTCTAAAAAATGGCCCATGACGAATGGCAATGGAATGACTTTATGCAAGTGGCTATCTTTTCTGACGATTACTATTTATTTTATGGGATGTCGCAGCTCTTGATGCCTTTTGAGGGTATTGAGGTCATTAATCTCTATTCACCTGCCGGCGGCAGAGTGCATGCCGTTTATTGTCATGCGGATATGGTTATTGTTTCTTTTTCTTCTATATGCCGGATCATGAATTTTTTGTCGCATATTATAGACATGCCTGCCCATGCTATCGTGCTGACCGGTGTGGAAACGCCGCGCCTGTCGAATTTTAATTGCCTAAAAAAAAGCATCGGGTTGGTAGCGTTCACGGAGGCAATCACGTCGTTTGTTGCAAGCGGCAAAGGGCAGCGCCTGTCGTCGAGAGAGATTGCGGTGTTGGCCATGCTGTTGACGGGAAAACCCAATACTCGTATCGCCAAAGCATTAGGCATTTCCGAGAAAACCGTCAGCCAACATAAAATGAATGCCATGCGTAAGCTGGAGATTGAACGTTTTCATCAGTTCATTTTGGCAGCGGATGAACGAGTGTAATCGCTATCTCACGGGCGGGGGGATTGGGTCGCAAGGAGTGCGTCTACTCACCCGTGCTCGTCCGGGCGTTCGAAAATATGCGCGCCGGCGCCCTGTTGGCCCAAAATATCGTTTGGGTTGCGCAGCGGGCAGTCGGTGAGCGACAGGCAGCCGCAGCCGATGCAGCTGTCGAGATGGTCGCGCAGCGCCGTCAGCCGTTGAATACGCTCATCCAGCGTTTTGCGCCAGGCAGAGGACAAAATCCCCCATTGTTCGGCGGTTAGCTTGCTGCCGGTGGGAAAACGCCCCAGCGTGGCGCGGATCTCCTCCAGCGGAATGCCCGCGCCTTGCGCGATCTTGATCACCGCGATGTAGCGCAACACTACCGGCGTATAGCGGCGCTGGTTACCGGCGTTGCGCGTCGCCTGAATCAGCCCCTTGCTTTCGTAAAAGTGCAACGCGGACACCGTCACGCCGCTGCGCTTCGCCACCTCTCCCACGGTCAATAGCCGATTGATGCCAATCGGTTCATTTCTTGCCATTCCGTACCTCTCTGCTTGACCTCAAGTTAACCTGAGGTTTTATAGTTCAGCCAGCTGGGCTTGGCAACCGGCATCTCTCGAGACCTGCCCCCGCCGCGCCGGGGAGAAGGATGGCTTTGGCTGTAAAATCAGGAAGAAACTGCTATGCAACGCTATATCAATACCGCTTTGGACAGTGGCTGGCTTTGGCTGCTCGCGCGTCTGTGTCTGATGGTGATTTTCATTTCGTCGGGGCTGGCCAAGCTGCTTGACGTAGAAGGGGGCATGACAGAGATGCGCGCCGCCGGTTTGCGCCCGGACTGGTTGTTCACCCTGGCGTCGGCGGCGGTGCTGTTGATCGGCGCGGCATTAATCCTGCTGAATCGCTGGGTTTGGCTGGGCGCCGGCATGCTGTCAGTGTTTTTGATCCTGACCATTGCGATCGTACATACGTTCTGGACGATGTCCGCTCCCAGGATGCAAATTTCCCTCTACTTCGCGCTGGAACACATCTCGGTGATCGGTGGCCTGTGGGTGACGGCTATCGCCAGCCGATTGCGCCAACGTCTGGCAGATGTCTGCGAGGAGTCATGATGAAACGATACCTCATTATTGCCGCGCTGTTGGCGGCGCTCGCCGTTGCCGCCGTTGCGATGCGTTCCACCGCGCGACAAAGCGAAGGCGCGCCGGCCTATCCGCCGGTCAAAGTGGCGCTGGCGCCCGCCCTGCGTGAGCAGGCGGCACGCAGCTATGCCGGCGTGGGCGAGCTGGAGGCGGCCAGCCAGGTGGAAGTGGCGGCAGAGACCAGCGGCCGTATCACGCGCATTCTGTTCGAATCCGGCCAAACGGTGCGGCAGGGGCAACTGCTGGTGCAGCTCAACGATGCGGTCGAGCAGGCTGAGCTGGTGCGCCTGCAGGCGCAATTGCGCAATGCCGATATCCTGTTGGCGCGCATGCGCAAGCTGATGAACCTCAACGCCACCGCGCGGCAACAGCTGGACGACGCGCTGGCCGAGCGGGATATGGCGTTCGGTGCGGTGCAGGAAACGCAGGCCAAAATTGCGCAAAAGGCGGTCCGCGCACCGTTCTCCGGCACCATCGGCATTCGCCGCGTGCATGAAGGGCAATACCTCAACGCCGCCGAGGCGGTGGCGAACCTGGTGGACGCCGATACGCTGCGCGTCAATTTCTCGCTGGACGAACAAAGCAGCGCCGGGCTGGCATTGGGGCAGGCGGTGTCGGTGCAGGTTGGGGCGTATCCCGATCGCGCTTTCCCCGCCACCATTACCGCTATCGACCCGATGATCGGCAAATCCCGCACCGTGCAGGTGCAGGCGACGTTGACCAACCGTGAGGGGTTGCTGAAGGCGGGCATGTACGCCGGCATTCGCGTCACGCAACGGCAACGCGTGGCGGTGCTGACGGTGCCGGAAACGGCGCTGACCTATACGGCGTACGGCGATACTGTGTTTCTGGCGCAGCAGGGTGAAAAGGGCATGACGGTCAAACGCATTTCGGTCACCGTGGGTGAGCGCAACGACGGGCGCGTCGAGATCGTCAACGGCCTGCAGGCCGGCGATCGGGTGGTGACTTCGGGCCAGCTCAAGCTGAGCGACGGCATGGCGGCCGAGCCGGTGGCGCAGGATACCCTGAGCGCCGCCCCGGCCGGTTCCTGAGGAGAGACCGATGACATTTACCGATCTGTTCGTGCGCCGGCCGGTGCTGGCGTTGGTGGTCAGCACCCTGATCCTGCTGTTCGGCGCGCTGGCGCTCAGCAAACTGCCGATCCGCCAATACCCGTTGCTGGAAAACTCCACCATTACCATCAGCACCGACTATCCCGGCGCGTCGTCCGAGCTGATGCAGGGCTTTGTCACGCAGCCGATCGCCCAGGCGGTGTCGTCCGTCGAGGGCGTTGACTACCTTTCTTCCTCGTCGGTGCAGGGGCGCAGCGTGGTGACGGTGCGCATGGCGCTGAACCGCGATTCCACCCAGGCGCTGACCGAAGTGATGGCCAAGGTCAACCAGGTGCGCTACAAGCTGCCGGAGCAGGCTTACGATCCGGTGATTGAGCGCTCCGCCGGTGAAGCTACTGCCGTGGCCTATGTCGGTTTTTCCAGCAAAACGCTGTCCACGCCGGCGCTGAGCGAATACCTGACGCGGGTGGTGGAGCCGATGTTCACCACCATCGACGGCGTCGCCAAGGTGGAAGTGTTTGGCGGGCAAAAAATGGCGATGCGCCTGTGGCTGGACAGCGATCGGCTGGCTGGCCGCGGCCTGACCGCCGCCGACGTGGCCGACGCGGTGCGGCGCAACAACTACCAGGCGGCGCCGGGCAAGGTGAAAGGGCAGTATGTGGTTGCCAACGTGCGGGTGAATACCGATCTCACCAGCGTGGAGGAGTTTCGCAATCTGGTGGTGCGCAACGATGGCAACGGGCTGGTGCGCCTGAAAGATGTCGGCACCGTGGAGCTGGGCGCCGCGGCCACCGAAACCAGTGCGCTGATGGATGGCGAACCGGCGGTGTTCCTTGGCGTCTTCCCTACGCCGACCGGCAACCCGCTGGTGATCGTCGACGGCATTCGTCACCTGATGCCGGCGATCGACAAGATGCAGCCGCCGGGCGTGAAGATGGCACTGGCGTTCGAGACCGCGCGCTTTATTCAGGCCTCGATCGATGAAGTGGTGCATACCCTGCTCGAAGCGCTGGCGATCGTGGTGGCGGTGATCTACCTGTGTCTGGGGTCGCTGCGCACCGTGTTGATCCCGGTGGTGACCATTCCTCTGTCGATCCTTGGCGCTGCAGGGCTGATGCTGGCTTTCGGCTTCAGCGTCAATTTGCTGACGCTGCTGGCGATGGTTTTGGCGATCGGTTTGGTGGTAGACGACGCCATTGTGGTAGTGGAGAACGTGCATCGCCATATCGAAGAGGGGAAAACGCCGTTGGCGGCGGCGATGATCGGCGCCCGCGAGGTGGCGGGGCCGGTGATCGCCATGACCCTGACGCTGGCGGCGGTTTACGCGCCGATCGGCCTGATGGGCGGGCTGACCGGCGCGCTGTTTCGCGAGTTTGCGCTGACGCTGGCCGGGGCGGTGGTGGTGTCCGGCGTGGTGGCGCTGACGTTGTCGCCGGTGATGAGCTCGCTCCTGCTGCCGGCCAAACAGAGCGAAGGGCGCGTGGCGCACGCCGCCGAGTGGTTCTTCGGCGGCCTGACGCGGCGCTATGCTCGCGCGCTGGATTTCTCGCTGCACCACCGTTGGTTGACTGGGACGCTGGCGCTGCTGGTGATGATCAGCCTGCCGCTGTTGTACCTGATGCCGCAGCGCGAGCTGGCGCCGACCGAGGATCAGGCCATCGTACTGACCGCCATCAAGGCGCCGCAGCACGCCAACCTGAACTATGTCGAACGCTTCGCCTACAAGCTGGATGAGGTCTACAACCGCATGCCGGAAACCGAAAGCCGCTGGATCATCAACGGCAGCGACGGCACGGCGTCCGGCATTGGCGGCATCAACCTGACGCTGTGGCAGGCGCGCCAGCGCTCGGCGTCGGCGGTGCAGGCCGATCTGCAGCGGGCGGTGAACGACGTCGAAGGCACCAGCATTTTCGCCTTCCAACTGCCCGCGTTGCCAGGCTCCACCGGAGGGCTGCCGGTGCAGATGGTGCTGCGTACGCCGCAGGACTACCCGCAGCTCTACCGCACCCTAGAAGAGGTGAAGCAGAACGCCAGAAACAGCGGCCTGTTTATGGTGGTGGACAGCGATCTGGACTACAACAACCCGCTGGCGGAGGTGCATATCGATCGCGCCAAGGCCAACAGTCTGGGGATCCGCATGAGCGACATCGGCGAATCGCTGGCGGTGCTGGTGGGGGAGAACTACCTCAATCGCTTCGGCATGGACGGGCGCGCCTATGACGTGATCCCACAGAGCCTGCGCGAACAGCGGCTGACGCCGCAGACGCTGGCGCGGCAGTACGTCCGCACGCAGGACAATACGCTGGTGCCGCTCTCCACCGTGGTATCGGTGGCCGTTAAGGTCGAGCCGAACAAGCTGACCCAGTTTAACCAGCAGAACGCCGCCACCCTGCAGGCCATTCCCGCCCCCGGCGTTTCGATGGGCGAAGCGGTAGCCTTCCTCGAACGGCAGGCCAATGCGCTGCCGGCCGACTTTAGCCACGACTGGCAGGGGGATTCGCGCCAATATACCCAGGAAGGCAGCGCGCTGGCATTCGCGTTCCTGGCGGCGTTGGTGATCATCTACCTGGTTCTGGCGGCGCAGTATGAGAGCCTGAAGGATCCGCTGATCATCCTCATCACCGTGCCGCTGTCGATCTGCGGCGCCTTATTGCCGCTGGCGCTGGGTTACGCCACGATGAATATCTATACCCAGGTTGGGCTGGTGACCCTGATCGGGCTGATTAGCAAGCACGGTATTTTGATGGTGGAGTTCGCCAACGAACTGCAGATGCATCAGGGGCTGACGCGGCGCGCCGCGATTTTGCAGGCGGCGCAAATTCGTCTGCGGCCGGTGCTGATGACCACCGGGGCGATGGTGTTCGGCTTGATCCCGCTGCTGTTCGCCAGCGGCGCCGGTGCCGCCAGCCGCTTCGGGCTGGGGCTGGTGATCGTGTCCGGCATGTTGGTGGGCACGCTGTTTACCCTGTTCGTGCTGCCGACGGTGTACACGCTGTTGGCGCGCGATCATGCGGTGGCGTCGCCCCGGCAGCGTGAGTTGGCCGCCGCGCAAAAGGCGCTGACGGAATAAACCGCCGGCGCCCGTATGAAAAATAAACCCGCCTCGGCGGGTTTTTTCGTCAGTTTTTGCAGCCCATCAACTCCGGCAGGACGCCGGGCTTGCTCTTCAGCGAAGCCTGCACGTCGTCCGGCAGACCGGCCCAGATGATCAGGCCGGTACGCTTCTCGATCTCGTCCACCGTCACGCGGAACTGGCAGAAATCGGCGCCCTTCGGCGTGTTCTGATCGAACAGGAAGGCGGCATAGTGGTTCACCGCCGGGCTGTTGTTGATGAAAATCACCTTCCAGTAGGCGCTGGGGATGGTGTGCGCTTTCTGGGTGCCCGGCAGTTTGCCCATATCGCGTTCATACAGTGGCCCGGTCACGGTATAGACCGAGGAGATATCGGCGCGATCGATCAGCTTGCGTTCCTGATCTTCCAGCCGCGCCCAGGCGCCCTGGTTAAGATCGGACTTTTGCGGCGTGATGTTGGACAGGTAGTTCAGCGATTCCCAGTCGGAAACGCCCGCCAGCGAAGCCAGCGGCGCCTGATGACCGCGATCGACCTTCAGCGCCGCATTGGCGCCGGTGTAATCGGCGGGCGCTAACGTGTCCGCCGGGTTGAGCGCCGGATCGGTTTTCCAGTTGCGCGTCTTGCCGCTGGCCGGCGTGTCTTTGGTGATGTGATAGGCCACCCAGTTGGCGAACTTGGTGGTGCTGTTGTTGTTCAACGTATAAGCATGACGCACGATAGACACGTTGCTGCTGCCGCCGGTCGGGCAGCCGACCGCGCAGTTGTCGATGGATTCGAGCGTGTCGGCCGACGCCTGAGCGGCGAACAGCAGGGCGGCCAGGGCCAACATCTTGTTGTTAAAGCGCATATTCATATCCTCAATAAGTTAAAAAATACTGTATATATTTACAGTGAATTAAACTTATCGCAGTGAAACGAATACAACAATGCAACATATTCATGTTGTGAATGTGTCAGTCATGGTACAGCCAAGCCGTACGTGAAATACGGCAGAAATGAAAACGGCGTCCAACAGACGCCGTTTCAAAGGGGGTTATTCCAGCAGGTCGTTGACCGTGCGGCGCACATAGTGCGTCATTTGCGCCAGATCGTCCGGCGACACCGGGCCGCCGCCGGCGCGCACCACCTGTTGTTCGATCTGGGCGATCTCTTGCTCGACCTTGTTGGCGATCTGCACTTTGACTATCTTGTCCACCGAAGACAGCAGCACCTTCAATACCACTTTCAGCGCGATGTTCTCGCAGAACGAGTCGTAGTGATGAACCGGCGGCGGCGGGGCCGGAGCCGGCTCGGGCGCGCGCGGAGCCAGAGCCTTGAAGCTGTCTACATTTTCAATAATAAGATCCATGTCTCTTATTAGTTCATCAAAATCTTTAGACACTGACTTATTCCCTTCGCTGTGCGCAAAAAACAGAACGCCCGTCCTCGGGCTGAAAGCGGATGAGCGACGGGCAGAACGAATTCGGGCCTGGCCTTCAGACGCTGAATGGCCGGGGGAGGGGCATTCTAACCTTGCGGCGGGTTGGCAACAAGATGGGGCCGTGCGAATGCGCGGCCCTTTGAATCACAGGTGCAGGAGGGTGCTTAACTTTTCAGCTTGGCGGTGATTTTTGCCACGTGTTCGCCCTGGTAGCGGGCAATGGTCAGCTCTTCGTTACTCGGCTGCCGCGAGCCGTCGGCGCCGGCGATGGTGGTGGCGCCATACGGGGTGCCGCCGCGCACCTGCGAAACGTCAAACAGTTCCTGCGTGGCATAGCCGATCGGCACGATAATGAAACCGTGGTGCGCCAGCGTAGTCCAGGTCGAGCTGATGGTATGTTCCTGTCCGCCGCCGGTGCCGGTGGAGGAGAAGACGCTGCCAACCTTGCCGTACAACGCGCCGGAAGCCCACAGGCCGCCGGTCTGATCGAGGAAGGTGCGCATCTGCCCGGCCATATTGCCGAAGCGGGTCGGTGTGCCGAAGATAATGCCGTCATAGTCCGCCAGTTCCTGCGGGCTGGCGACCGGCGCCTGCTGATGTTGTTTGCCTCCGGCTTTGGCAAAGGCCTCCGGCGTCATGGTTTCCGGCACGCGTTTAATCGTCACGTCCACGCCGTTAACCCGATTTGCGCCTTCGGCCACCGCCTGCGCCAGGTGTTCGATATGGCCGTACATTGAGTAATAAAGCACCAACACTTTCGTCATGTTCCGTACTCCCGCTCAGATGATTCACAAAAACCCTTGATAAGCATAGAAGCGAATGACGAACTTGGCGTCGCGGCGTTACTTGATGCCGGCGATCGCCAGCAAGGCGCCAAAGGCGATCAGCAACCCGCCAAAGGTGCGGTCGATGCCGCGGCGCAAGCGCAAAAAGCGCGCATTGACGCCAGGCGCGGAAAACAGCAGCGCAACGGCAGCGAACCAGAACACATGGACGGCGGCAATAAAGAGGCCATAGCCGATTTGTACACCGAGCGGGGTGTGTGGAGAGACGACCTGCATGAATAGGCTGACGATGAAAATGGTGGTTTTCGGGTTTAACGCGTTGGTGAAAAAGCCGGTTTTCAGTGCGCCGAAATCGCTGATGGCGGCCGGCGCGGTGCTGGGCGCGGCGTCCTGGTGCACCGCGTTGCGCAGCAGCGTAAAGCCGAGATAGATCAGATAAGCGGCGCCGATGCCTTTGAGCAGGTTAAACAACCAGGGCGACTGTTGGATCAACACGCCGACGCCAATCAGCGTATAGCTGACATGGACCAGTACGCCGGCGCCGATGCCGCAGGCGGTCAAGATGCCGGCGCGGCGTGAGAGCAGCAGGCTATTGCGCGAGACCATGGCGAAGTCTGGCCCCGGGCTTATCACGGCGAGTAAAGTAATGGTGACGACAGCGATGAGTTCAGTCATAGTAATCCTTGCGATGTTTATCAATAGAGTGACTGATTTATAAGAGTAATTTTTATCGGTGACAAACGATGAATAGTGACAATATCGGTGAGAAAAACTCACGCAAAACCGGCAGGCCGTTGCCACTGGGCGGGCTGCGCTGCTTCGAGGCCGCTGCGCGGCTGGAAAGTTTTACGCAGGCGGCACAGGGGCTGAATTTGACGCATGGCGCCGTCAGCCGGGCGGTGCGGGCGTTGGAGGAGGAACTGGGCGTGGCGTTGTTTGAGCGCCGTCATCGGCGAGTTCTGCTCACGGCGGCGGGGCGCAAGCTGTTTCAGGCGACGCAGCAGGCCTTCGGCATTTTGGATCATACCGTGCTGGAACTGCGTCAGCAGGCGCTCGACGCGCCGCTGGTCTTGTCTTGTGAACCGACCTTATTGATGCGTTGGCTGATCCCGCGCCTGCCGGCTTTTCAACAGGCGCACCCGGATATCAACTTACAGCTGGTGGCCGGCGGCGGGCCGTTTTCGTTCCATGACGGCATAACGGCGGCGATCAGGCGCAATGACTTCGATTGGGGAAAGCAGGTGCATAGCCTGGCGCTGTTCAGTGAAAAGGTTGGGCCGGTGTGCCAACCTGCGGCATTGGCAAGGATGACGATCGCTGAGGGCAGCCTGCGGAGTTTGCGGCCCGGCGCGAAGCTGCTGCATGCCGCCACCCGGCCGGATGCCTGGTGGCATTGGGCGCAGCAACAGGGGATGGCCTTGGTGGGGCATCCAGAGCAGCGCTTTGATCATTTCTATTTCAGCCTGCAGGCGGCGGTCGCCGGTCTTGGCATCGCGATGGCCCCGTGGCTGCAAGTGCGAGACGATCTGGCCGCCGGCTTGTTGAGCGCACCCTTTGGCTTTACGCCTGACGGCAGCGGTTATTACCTGCTGTCGCCGCAGGCGATCGTGCCGGGCAGCGCGCTGGCCCGGCTGGCCGAGTGGTTGAGGCTCACGGCAGACGCCTGAGTTTTTGCGCCAGCCGCTGTTCCTGCCAGCGGCTGAAGACATTGCGCAGCAGCAGGGTACGCACCGCCCGCATGACCAGCGCGAGACTCATGCCGCCGATCGCCCACAGCGACCAGAGATATTGCGGGTGGGTAAACCAGTTGATGACGAACAACATCACGCCAATCACGGCGAAACGCAGCGCCATGCTCAGCAGTTTGCCTTCTGCCGCGACCTGGCGACGAAGGCGCTGTTCGTCAGGCGTCTCTTCCTCCATTGCCTGTTGCGGCTGCGCATTGAGATCGCTGACCTGCACGCCCAGCGCGGCAGCGATCGCGGTCAAGGTTTCCAGGCTGGCCTGTTCACCGTTTTCAATCCGCTGGACGGTGCGGGTGCTGAGGCCGGCGATCGTCGCCAGCTGCTCCTGCGACCAGCCTTTTTCCAGACGTAATGGCCTGATGCGGTACTTTTGCATGGTGCACTCCTGAGTTCGCTGTCACTGTCATTCAGTGTAGGGCGAGCGGGATGGCGGCGCCACGACAGCGGCACGACAGCGACACGACATCCGCCGCCGGTGCGGGTCGGCGGGCGGTCAGAAGGCGACGTTGCGGATAAAACGCAGGGGCAGGTCGCCGTGGTTGGCGTAAGCGTAGCGTTGATCGCTGTTGAAGGTTTGCGCGGCGCCGGCGCTGAGCGTCAGCGTATCTTGTTCCAGCTCCAGCGTCAGGGTACCGGCAATCACGTAGATCATTTCGCTCCAGCCTTCGGCGTCCGGCGCAGAGTCATAGCGCTCGCCCGGCATCAGCGTCCATTCCCACAGCTCAGCCCGCTGCCGCGCCGGCACGCTGGCGGCGAACAGCGCCTGGCTGCCCGGCTGCGCGCCTTGCCAGGCCAATTCCCCGACCATATGGCTGCCGCGCGCCTCCGGCGCCTGGATCAGATCGGTGAAGGAAATCGCCAGGGCGGCGGCGATCTTGTCGAGCACCGCCAGGCTGACGTTGCGATCGCCGGCCTCGATGCCCGCCAGCATGCGGCGGCTGACGCCGGAAAGCTCGGCCAGCGCCATCTGGCTCAGGCCCGCCTGTTGGCGGTAGCCGCGCAGATTGCTGCTCAGGTACTGCAGCACCTTGGGGGGATCGGTTTTTGCGTTATGCGCCGTATTGCTCATCGCCGGACTTTATCTCATACTGGCAGGATCTGTGCATTATATTGCACTCAGCAGGAAGGGCAAGCCGGTGTCAGCAGCAAAAAAATCCTTTATTTCCGCCGTGGTTCCGCAAATCAGGCTGCCGGAAGCGGTGTTGATTTTCATCACCATGATCTGGGGCGGCACCTTTTTGGCGGTGCATCACGCGATGCAGGTCAGCGGGCCGTTCTTTTTCGTCGGCCTGCGTTTCGCCACCGCCACGCTGGCGCTGACCCTGTTTTCGCTGCGCGTCCTGCGCGGCTTGACCCTGTATGAACTGAAGGCGGGCGTGCTGATCGGGTTGGCGATTATGTTCGGTTACAGCATGCAAACCGTCGGTCTGCAGACGATTACCAGCAGCCAATCGGCGTTTATCACCGCCATGTACGTGCCGATCGTGCCACTGTTGCAGTGGCTGGTGCTGGGGCGGTTCCCCGGCATCATGTCGTGGATCGGCATTCTGTTGGCCTTTACCGGCCTGATGCTGCTGGCGGCGCCGAGCAGCACCGACATGACGCTGAGCCTCGGCGAAATTCTGACGCTGGCCGGTACCCTGGGGATGGCGGCAGAGATCATTCTGATCGGCGCTTTCGCCGGTAAGGTGAATATCCGCCGGGTGACCATCGTGCAACTGGCGACCGCCTCGCTGGCTTCGTTTTTGATGATGGCGCCGACCGGCGAGTCGCCGCCGCCGTACTCGGATTACCTGCTGTACAGCGCCATTGGGCTGGGGCTGGCCAGCGCTTTGATTCAGCTGACCATGAACTGGGCGCAGCGCAGCGTTTCGCCGACGCGGGCCACGGTGATTTACGCCGGCGAACCGGTCTGGGCGGGCATCGTCGGGCGGTTGGCCGGCGAGCGTTTACCGGGCGTGGCGTTATTGGGGGGCGCGTTGATCGTGATTGGGGTGGTGGTCAGCGAGCTGCGCGTGCGGCGCAAGGATAAAGCGGCGGTGGCGACGGAAGCGGATTAGCGCAGGGGCTTAGAAAGAAGAAAGGGGCGGAGATATCCGCCCCTTTTTGCATCATGCTGTTTTCTTCTTGCGCAGGAACACGTAAGACAGGCCGAGCACGATGAACCACAGCGGGGTGACGATCAGCGCCTGGCGGGTATCTTCGCGCAGCGACAGCAGCACCAGCACGAACACGAAGAACGCCATGCACACCCAGCACATCAGTTTGCCGGCCGGCATCTTGTAGATTGATTTCTGGTGCAGCGCCGGACGCTGTTTACGGTAGACCAGGTACGAGCACAGGATGATGGTCCAGACGAACATGAACAGAATCGCCGACACGGTGGTCACCAGGGTGAAGACGGTCATCACATTCGGGATCAGGTAAATCAGCACCACACCGCCCAGCAGGCAGATGCAGGAGAAGGTGAGGCCGTTGGCCGGCACCGCGCGCTTGGACAGATTGGCGAACGATTTTGGCGCGTCGCCTTCCTGCGCCAGCCCGAACAGCATACGGCTGGTGGAGAACACGCCGCTGTTGGCGGAAGAGGCGGCGGAGGTCAGCACCACGAAGTTGATCACGCTGGCCGCGGCCGGCAGGCCGATCAGCACGAACAGTTCCACGAACGGGCTCTTGTCCGCCACCACGGAGTTCCACGGCGTCACCGACATAATGACGATCAGGGCGAACACGTAGAACATGATGATGCGGATCGGAATCGAGTTGATGGCGCGCGGCAGCGACTTCTCCGGATCCTTGGTTTCCGCCGCGGTGGTGCCCACCAGCTCAATGCCGACGAAGGCGAATACCGCGATCTGGAAGCCGGCGAAGAAGCCGCTGATGCCTTTCGGGAACATGCCGCCGTCATTCCACAGATGGGTGAATGAGGCCACGGTGCCGGTCGGCGACTGGAACTGCATGGCGATCATCACCAGCCCGGCGACGATCAGCCCGACGATGGCGACGATTTTGATCATCGCAAACCAAAACTCCATTTCGCCGAACATCTTCACCGTCGCCAGGTTAAGGCCGAGCAGCAACAGCACGCACAGCAGTGAAGCGATCCATTGCGACAGCCCGGGGAACCAGAACTGGGCATAGGCGGTGATCGCCACGACGTCGGCGATGCCGGTGACCACCCAGCAGAACCAGTAGGTCCAACCGGTGAAGAAACCGGCCCACGGGCCGAGCAGATCCGCGGCGAAATCGCTGAACGATTTGTATTCCAGGTTGGACAGCAGCAGCTCGCCCATGGCGCGCATCACGAAGAACAGCATAAAGCCGATGATCATGTACACGAAGATGATCGACGGGCCGGCCAGGCTGATGGTTTTACCGGAGCCCATAAACAGACCGGTGCCGATGGCGCCACCGATGGCGATCAGTTGAATATGTCGGTTAGTGAGGTTTCGCCGTAGATGATCTTCTGAGGCGGGCGTCGCGTCAGTCGCTATTTTAGAGTGATCTACCATCTGATGATGTCCTGTTTTACCTGTCATTAGTGAAGTCGTGAGCTCTGAAGTGGCTCTTTTTTATACATTTATCCGGTTGGTCCGGCTTTAGTAAGGTAGTGCAATAACGCCACCTTTGTGCAACATGTTTACAACATTTATACGTGGGATAAAAGTCGATCAATCTTTACACGGAGGAGGCAAATCGGACGTTCAGGGAGCGGAAGATTACTCTTCAAAGGGAGGGATTAACAGACCTTATGCGGCTTATCTCGTTGATTAAACAAAGGGTTGTAAAAATCGCATGAGAAAAAGTAATGAGTGGAAGCGTTTGACAGCGGCACTGGCGAGGAGGACAATTTATCGCGTTGGGTCGTTAGCTCAGTCGGTAGAGCAGTTGACTCTTAATCAATTGGTCACAGGTTCGAACCCTGTACGACCCACCAACCAAATCAGCGTGTTACGCACAGACTTTTCTCTGCTTGTTCCCTCATGGCGCCGTTTTAAGCGCGCATTCTGCAAAAAAATTCGCATTTTTCGACTGATGTTCAGAAAGGTGATCTGGCGCAAACTGCGATGTTGCACCGGAGTTTATACGGCAAGGGAGGCTGTGCGCTGGCGCAACGTCGGCGTAGGGGCAGGTCATTTGCCCAAGAATCTTTCAGGTCAAGATACGGGGAATAAATGCGCGGCCGACATCAAGAGCAGTGCCCAAACGGCGGCTGAAAGCGCGGCGGTGGCATAAACGTGTCGCGTCGGCAGTTGCAGCATGCCGGCCATCAGCGGCACGGTGTAACGCATCACTGCCAGGAAACGCGAGGCGAACAGCAGCGGCAGCCCGCGCTTTTGCAAGGAACGTTGCGCGTTGCGCAGCGGGGCGTGAAAGCGTGCCGGCAGCCGGCGGCCCAGATCGCGGCGGCATAGCAGTGCGCCACAGTGGAACGACAAGATTGATCCCAACGCGGCGCCGAAGGCGATGGCCGCCCAAATCGCGCCGAGGGGCAGCGCATGTTTGCCCGCAAGAATGCCCATCAGCAGCGTCACCGAGGCGGGCGGTAGGACGGAAGACACCACGATCACGGATTTTCCCAGCGCGAACAGGAAAATCAGCAGCAGCAACATCTCCGGTTCCGGGCTGTATTTAGCGATAATGTGCGTCAATTCATCCATTTAGCACCTGTGGGTGAGGGGGCTGAATGCCAGTGTCCCACCCGCAGGTTCAATAATGACTAAATAATGCGCCGCTATCCGGTAATCTTTGCGTCTTGCTTGCTCACGTCGGTGCGCCGGTTTCTGAGCGCCCACAACAGCGCCGCGCACAGCAGCGAAAAGGCGGCCAGTACCAGCGGCCCGGCATGCGGGCTGTGAAAACGCTGTTCCGCCTCGGTGCGGATAAGCGGAGCTAAAAAGCTGAATGCGGCGCCGAGCGTGGTGCAAAAGCCGATGCCGGCCGCCAGCGCCGGGCCGGTAAGCAGCTGCGCGGGAAACGTCCAGAAAATGGCTGTACCGCCAGGAAACTGACTGCGCAACAGCTCAGTGCGGCGATAGCGAGCAAAGGGCCGGCATAGGAAGAAACCACCAACCCCAGCGCTGCCGCGATCATGCAGCCGATGGCGATCGGTAATCTTCTGGCGGTTTTTTTGTCGGCATAGCGCGGCAGGAAATAGACGCCCAGCGCGGAGAATGCCCAGGGAATGGCGGCCACCAGCGAGGCTTTGAAGCCAAGATGGGTGCCCATCAACGAGGCGACCTGCGACGGCAGGAAAAACATCAGGCCGTACACGCCGATCTGCAGAGTGCCGTAGATCAACGCCAGATGCCAAACTTTGCCGCTTTTCATCGCCGCTTTGACGCTGCTGGTTTCGGTCTGCTGCTGTTCGGTGGCCAACTGTGCGACCAGCGCCGTGCGTTCGTCCTCAGTCAGAAAGCGGGCATGCTGCGGGCTATCGTCGAGATAGAAAAAGGCGAAGACGCCGAGGGCGACGGCCGGCAACCCTTCCAGCACGAACATCCAGAACCAACCGGGTTTACCCAGCACGCCGTGCATCTCCAGCAATGCCCCCGACAGCGGGGAGCCGAGCGTCAGGGCCGCCGGCACGCCGAGCACGAAAATGCCAATGACCGAGGCGCGCACCTTATTGGGAAAATAGATCGACGCCAGCAGCAGGATGCCGGGGTAAAACCCGGCTTCGGCGATCCCCAGCAGAAACCGCAGGGCGATAAACTGCTGTTCGTTGGTCACCAGCCCGGTGCAGGCCGACAGCATCCCCCACAGTGCGGTGGTGGCGCTGAGCCAGCGTTTGGCACCCCAGCGGTTCATCAGCAGGTTGGCCGGGATGCCGAACAGTGCATAGGCGGCAAAAAATATCCCGGCGCCGAGCGCAAAAGCGGATTGGGACAGCGCGATATCGATGGCCATCGCGTCCTTGGCAAAGCCGACGTTAACCCTGTCGATAAACGCGACAAAGTACATAGCGAACATCAATGGCACCAGTCTGCGCCAGGTTTTGCGAATGGCGGCGTTGAGTGCAGGAGCGGCATAGGTGGAGTGATTCACTGGCGTTAACCTCTCTTCTGAGAATGACAAGCGTCGGTCACAGGACCGTCCTGATGCCGTTGTCCTCAACACGACGGTAACCACGGTTTTTCTTCGCGACCTTTAAAGGTCTAAAGGACTAATGGTCAGGCCTTTAAAGGTGAAAAAAAACGCCGCCTATCGGGTCGGCAGGTGAGTGCAGATATCACCATGGTGAATGGCGTGTTGCTTTTTTGTTAATCGAAAGTTCACACAGGGCTATGGCGCGTTCAAGCGCTTTGATCGAGATCTGTGTGCGCTATCACCGAATTGAGAGTCCGGTGATAGACCGCGAGAGTGACGCTTTCATCTCGGGAGGGAGGACGATAAGGTGAGGCACGGCAAAACAGAATGCAGGAGCGCAACATGCTGAAGGTCATCGCTGAAGATTTTATTCACCCGGAACACATTGAAACCGTTATGCCATGGTATCGCGAGCTGGTGGAGAAAACCCGTCAAGAGCCGCTGTGCATCAGTTATGAACTGTGCATCGACCAGCAGGACCCCGGGCATTTTATTTTTATCGAAAGCTGGCCGGATCGCGCCGCCCTGGATGTGCATTGTCAGACCGAGCATTTCACCCGGCTGGTGCCGCAGATCAACCACTATCAGCGCAAGCCTTGTACCTTCCTGTTTATGCAGGTATTTCCCGGTTTGAACGCTGACTAGATGAAAAAAGCCCCGCAGGGGGGCGGGGCTAATGGCTTCTCAATGCATCTTGTAATGGTTAATAAATAACCTTATTGCTTGAGGCATGCTCTGAGAATGCTCCTAAACGCATTCACTAAATGAATGTATTAGGTGGGGGCTTCGCTGGCGGTTTTGATGGCGTGCAACATACGGCGCCGTATCAACCCGCTCACCAGGCGAATAGTATACCAATAGGGAATAAACCGCCGCCGGCTGGCATCGTCGGGGCAAAAGATGCGCGTTTCCGTCACCAGACGACAGCGCCCGCCCTCGAGAGGACTCACAACATAGCCCAGCGCGAGTTTGGCGACGCCGGGCTGAGCGAAGGCCAGAAAGCCCGCCCCGTCAGCGACCTGCTCCAGACCGTATTCAGCCTGCCAAAATCGGCCGATCAGGCCATAGACTAACGCGTTGTCATCTTGCTCAAGCAGGCAAAAGTTATGCAGGCCAAACGGCGGCTGGCCGGGCTTATCGCGTGGCATCAGTCGCGCGGGCAATTCGCGCAGCGCTATCATGCTGCGGAAGAAGCGATCGTGTTTGGGATCGTAAGCGGCCACGGCCGCCAGGATCCGAGCCTGCGGTGCGGCGATGGCGATCGCATGCCGTTCCGAGAACTGGTATTGCCCAAGGTATTTATTCAACAGCGCCATGTTTTTCATTCTCCCGCCATTCGCTTTGCAGCAAGGCGAAACCGAATTCGTCGCCCCATGCGCCTTTGAAAAACACGTTTTGCCGCCAGCAGGCCTCACGACGAAAGCCCAGCTTGCCAAACAGCGCGGCGGCGCGAAGATTACGCGCGTCCACCACCGCGGTAATGCGGTGTTTCGCCAGCGGCCCGAACAGCAAGGCGATGACGGCGATCAGCGCCTCGCGTGCCTGTCCCTGTCGCTGATGAGCGGGATCGAAAGTCACGCCCAGTTCAGCCTGACGCCCCTCATCGAAGAAATGCACCGCGACATCGCCCAGCAACGCACCGTCCTCACGGCGCTCGACCGCCAGTTGAAACCAGCTGTCATCACGGTTGAACGCGAGCTGCCGTTGCTGTTCGAAAAAGGCCTGCGCATCGGCGGCGCTGTAGTCGCTCCAGCTTTGATAGCGCGCCACGTCTGGGTGGTTTCGGTAGGCGGTAAAGTGGGACAGATCGCTGGCCGTGAATGGGCGCAGGATCAGTCTGGGGGTCTGCAGAGGCAAAGGGCGCATTGTTTTTCCTTATCAGCGCATTAGGGCTACCGGCAGTGTAGCCCAGCGCCGAGAGGCGGGCTGCGTAAAATGAGCTGTGGCGGAAAAGCGGAAATGCCGGTTCAGGCGAACCGGCAGGGGGATTATCGGCGGGCGGCAGCCTGACGAAGGCGCTCGACCGGGCCTTGTTGAAAATCGAATGAGGGGGCTTCTTGCCGTGCCAGCCCCTGGCGCACGATGGCCTTAACCGCTTGGCTGGCAGCAAGGTCTTTTCCGGCGATCTGTTCGGCGATGCGCAGTGCTTCTTCCCGGGCCGATCCCGCGCTGATGCGGGAAATGGCGCCGTGTGACAGTGCCTCCTGCGCATCCACGGTTCTGCCGGTCAGCAGCCAGTCGAGCGCGACATAGGGAGAAATCCGCGCCGGCAAGCGCGCGCATCCGCCTTGCGCGGCGACTAACCCAAGCCCGGTTTCGGGGAAGCTGAAGCGTGCGCCCTGGCCGGCGACGATCAGATCGCACGCCAGCGCCAGCTCAAATCCGCCCCCGTACGCGATGCCATCAACGGCGGCGATGATCACCTTGGCGATCTGTGCATGGATCAGCCCGCCAAACCCCTCCGGCGTGACGATCGGCAGTTCGCCCTGACGAAAGGCGTTGATATCCATACCGGCGGAAAATACCGCCGGTTGGCCCGCCAGGACGATCGCGCGCACCGAGTCATCGTTATCCGCCTGTCGCAGGTAGGTGCGGATCAGCTCGGCCATCTGCAGATTGACGGCGTTCTTTTTTTCCGGCCGATTGAGGGTGATGACCGCAACCTGCTCGCCGTGGCGCTCATAAAGCACCGGGAGGGCGTCACTCATTGTTGGCCTCTCCCCGGAAAAACAGCAGCGTCAGCAGCAGGGCGATGGCGCCGAGCGGCAGCGAAAACAGCGGCAGGTAATGGGCCGGCAACGCATAGAGCGACAGGCCGCCCAGCATGCCGCCGGCCGCGATGCCGGCGTACAGCACCGAGCTGTTGAGCGACACTGTCAGCGCGCCAAAGCGTTTCGACAGCGACAACAAGTGATGTTGGATCGGCACCAGGTACATCCAACCGGTGATGCCCCAGACCAGAAAGATGGCCAGCACCCACCAGGGTGAGGTGACGTAAAAGGCCAGCAGGAACAGGGACAGCGTCTGGATCGCCACGGAAAACAGCAGCACGAACTTGCTGCCGAAGGCATCGGTTAGCGCGCCGGAGGCAAAATTGCCGATCACCGCGCCAATGCCGAACACCAGCAGCGCGAGGGGCAGGATCGCCTGCGGGCCGAACTGGGTGTTTTTCAGCAATACGCTGACGTAGCTATACACGATGTGTTCCGAGCAAACGGCAAAAAAGGTGATCAGCAGCGTAGTCAGCACCGCCTTTTGCCGCAGCGGAGCGAGCCGCTCTTTCAGCGAATGCTTGCCCGGTGGCGCAATGGCGCGCAGCGCCAGCGAAAGGCCCAGCAGCGCAATCGCTCCCAGCAGGGCGATGAACAGAAAGATTTCACGCCAGCCGATCAGTTTGGCGAGAAAGGTACCAAACGGAATGCCGAGCGCAATAGCCAACGTCATACCGCCATAGACGATGGAAATGGCCAGGCCGCGACGCTTTTCCGCCACCAGCCCCACCGCAGCGGCGGCGGCCTGTGGCGTGTAACAGGCCGCCCCCAATGCCGCCAGCACTCTGCCAAACGAGATCTGCAGGTAGCTGGTGGCCCAGGCGCAGGCCAGGTTGCCGGCGATGAACAGCACCAACGCCAACTGCAGGATATGCTTGCGGTTGACGTTACCCAGCAGCCAGGCGGTGAGGGGGGCGAACAGCATATAAGCCAGCGCGAATACCGATATCAACTGCCCCGCTTGCGCGGGGCTGACGGCAAAGGTGTCGGAAATGTCGCTGAGCACGCCGGCGACGATAAAGGCGTCGGTGCCGATGGCGAACGTACCGGTCGCCATCAGACAAAGCGTGACCAGATGGCCGTTATAATCCGCTAACTTCATCCCGCCCTCCGCAGATCGTTCGCTGCCCATACCCGTCCCAGCGCCGCCAGGAACGTCTCTACGTCGGCATGAGAATGCGCCGAGGTTGGTGTCACCCGCAGCCGCTCGCTGCCTGCGGGCACCGTTGGTGCATTGACCGGCTGTACGTAGATATCATGCTCATCGAGCAGCACCTGGCTGATGTGTTTGTTGCGATGGGGATCGCCGACCCGCAGCGGCAGGATATGGCTGTCGGCCGACACCAGCGGGATGCCGGCGGCGCGCAGGCCAGTTTTCAGGTGATCGACGATCGCCAGCAGATGCTTGCGCTGGGTGTCATGCTCTAGGTTGTATTTAAAACTGGCCAGCGCGGCGGCCACCACCGGCGCCGGTGACGAGGTGCTGAAGACGAATGCCGGAGCCCAACTGCGCACCGCCTCTACCACCGAGCGGGGCGCGGCGATATAGCCGCCCGCCGCACCGTAAGACTTGCCGAACCCGCCCTGAATAATGGTGATTTTATCCAGTAGGCCCAGCTGTTCGGCGTAGCCCAGCCCCCGTTCGCCATAGACGCCGGCGGAGTGGATCTCGTCGAGATAGGTCAGCGCCTGATACTGCTCCGCCAGCGCCACGATCTGCGCCAGCGGAGCGAAGTCACCGTCCATGGAATACAGCGACTCGAAAGCGATCAGCTTTGGCCGCGCCGGATCGGCGGCCTGCAGCAGCTCGGCGAGGTGTGCCACATCGTTGTGGCGGAAGATCTTTTTCTCCGCCTTGCTGTAGCGGATACCGTAAATCATCGAGGCGTGATTCAGCTCGTCGGAGAACACGATCAGATCGGGAATGGCGTCGCACAGGGTGGATAAGGTGGCGTCGTTGGCGCCGAAACCGGTGGTGAACAGCAGCGCCGACTCTTTGCCGTAGGCGCTGGCCAGCAGCGTTTCCAGCTCGCTGTGGTAGACCGAGGTGCCGGAAATGCTGCGGGCGCCGCAGGTGCCCAGCCCGACCCGGTTAACCGCGTCGGTGGTGGCCAGCAGTACTTTGGGGTGGTGGCTCATCGCCAGATAGTCATTCGAGCACCAGACGTTGAGACGGCGCTCGCCTTGCTGCCCGTGGTGGGTGGCCCAGGGTTTGTCCTGCACGCCGCGCTCAAGGTTGAGGAACTCGCGAAAACGTCCCTGTTTTTTGGTTTCCGCCAGCTTTTCTTCAAGAATGTTCAGTACGCTCATCGCATATTCCTTGTGTTAAACGGCTTTAAGGTTTAATGACAGGCCCTGACCGACGCCGACGCACATTGTCACCAATGCGTTGCTTGCCTGCCGATCGCGTAATTCCAGCGCCGCCGACAGCACCAGGCGCGCGCCGGACATCCCCAATGGATGACCGAGCGCGATGGCGCCGCCGTTCGGGTTGACACGTGCGTCGTTGGCGTCGATGCGCCAGTGTTTCAGCGCTGCCAGAACCTGTGAGGCGAACGCTTCGTTAATCTCGATGATGTCGAAGTCGTTCAAGGTGAACCCGCCACGCTGCAACAGGCGCTCGGTGGAGGCGATCGGCCCCAGCCCCATCAGCGCCGGTTCAACCCCGGCGGCCGCGCTGTCGCCGATCTCCGCCAGCGGTTGCCACCCCTGGCGTTTTACGTAGCGACCGGAAGCCAATAGCAGCGCGGCGGCGCCGTCGTTGATGCCGGAAGCGTTGCCCGCCGTGACCGAGCCGCCGGCGGAGAACGCCGGTTTCAGCGCCTGTAACTGTTGCAGCGTGCTGAGCCGGGGAAACTCGTCCTGGGCGAATGTGCGGGTCGTTTTACGATCCGCCGGCACGTCTACGGGCGTGATTTCCCGCGCCAGCCGGCCGCTGTCGATCGCCCGGCGAGTCTTTTGCTGCGAGGCCAGCGCGAACAGATCCTGTTCCTCGCGTGAGATATGTTGCCGTTGGGCCACGTTTTCCGCCGTGATGCCGAGCGGATCGCTGCCGTAGCGCTCCGCCAGCCGCGGGTTGACAAAGCGCCATCCCAGCGTGGTGTCGTACAGCTTCACGCCTTTGTCGAACGGCGTTTCGCTCTTGCTCAGCACATAGGGCGCGCGGCTCATGCTTTCCACGCCGCCGGCCAGAATCAGTTCGCTGAGGCCGCTGCGGATTTTCGCCGCGGCGTAGATCACCGCATCCAGCCCGGAGGCGCAAAGGCGGTTGAGGGTGATGGCCGGCACCGACGGATCCAACCCGGAAAGCAGCGTTGCCATGCGGGCGACGTTGCGGTTGTCCTCGCCGGCCTGGTTGGCGCAGCCTAAAACCACTTCGTCCAGATTCGCTTCCGCCGCCGGATGGCGCTGCAGCAGACTGCGAATGATCGTCGCCGCCATGTCGTCGGGGCGGGTATGCGCCAGGCTGCCGCCATAGGCGCCGATCGCCGTGCGCGTGCCGTCGATCAGATAAACGCCGTCATCGTTAATGTTCATCGTGGATCCTTAAGGCGTGCTCGTCAGCGCCGGTTGCGCGGCGTGCAGAAGGGTATAATGCGGCGCATAGCGCGCCGCGTGCAGCAGCTGGGCCAGATTGCTCAGCGTCGTCCTGACGTTTTTCTCCCCCAGGCTATCGAGCCAGTCGAAAATGCCGCCGGCGTAGTTAACGCCCGCGACGGCGGCGACATCGATGTCTTCCCGGCTGCAGACGCCGCTTTCCACCATGATCACCGACTCGTTGATCAGGCTGCTGAGGACGCGAGCGACGATCAGCGCCGGGGAGTCTTTGATAAATTCAACCTGTGGGATTGCCGTGTGCAGCAGGCGTAAAAACAGCGCCTTATTGGTCGCCGAGGCGTGGCGGCTGTGCGCCGCCACCAGATACGCCGTGTCGGCGTAGTTCAGGGCGATATCGACCACAAAAGCGTCAGCCGTCGTCTGCTCGGCTAACTGGCTCGCCGTGCGGCCATCGGTGATGCTGACGGTGAATGCGTCATTGATCTGGACGGCCGGCCCCAGGCCCGGTAAGGCCGGCCGTTGTTCCACGCGTAGCCGTGGCCACTGAAGCGTGGCCCGCTGTTGCAACAGGGTAAAAAAAGGGTGTTCACCGCAGACGCGCAGCGTCTCGACGTCTGCATCGATGGCAGCCGCCACCGGCGGGGCGGTTTCTTCGGCAGCAAAGTAGGAGCGGCCGTTCTTTTTCCCCAACAGACCGGCATCGACCAGCGAACGCTGCAGATGCCCGGGGGTATAACGCGGGTCGTATTGCATGTCCTGCCAGATTTGCCGGCTGACCTGATAGTTGATGTCCTGGCCGATAAAATCGGTCAGCTCGAGCGGCCCCATGCGAAAGTGCCCGCCGGCCTTGAGGGCGCGGTCGATTTGCGGCGCGCGCGCCACGTGTTCTTCCAACAGGCGGAACCCTTCCAGGTAATAGGGGCGGGCCATGCGGTTGACGATAAACCCCGGTGTGGCCTGGCAGACGACATCGCGTTTCCCCAACGTGGCCACCAGTTGACGGCAACGTTCGGTGGTGGCGTGTGCGGTAAAGTAGGCCGGGATGATCTCAATCAGTTTCATCAGCGGTGCGGGGTTGAAAAAGTGCAAACCGATAAACCGCTCGCTGTGCGTCACCGCCGTTGCCAGCTTGTTAAGCGACAGTGAGGAGGTATTGGTGGCGATCAACGTGTCGGGCTTGACCACCGCGGCGATGGCCGCCAGCACTTCAAGTTTGGTTTGCTCTTGCTCGGCGATGGTTTCTATCACCAGCTCGCTGTCGGCAATGGCCTCAAACACCGAGGTGAACGCCAGATTGGCCAGCACCGCGCCTTTATTCTGCGGCGCGATCTTGCCCTGTTCGACTTTTTTGTTCAGGTCTTGCGCGATATAGTCGCGAGCCTGATTGAGGGTATTGCCGTTGCGATTATAAAGCACCGTGCGAATGCCTTTTTGCGCGAAAAGATAAGCGATGCCTCTGCCCATCGTTCCCGCGCCGATAATCGCAGCCGACTGAATTGCCGCATTACTTTCTGCCATAGAAAATCCCCGTCACTGTATGCCATGCGAAATTCGCAAATGCTTATTATCTCTTTGGATTTACGGCGGCACTGAGTGCCTGTGAGGAAAGTAATTGGCGGTGTCCTGGCTGTCTAACGGTAGAAATGACAGGTTTACGTGCCGAGGAGATTATGCTATTCGCGTAGTTTTACTGTTCGGCGCAATAAAAAGGCTTATTTTAAGGGGAATAGCTATTTTCGTTATAACGTTGGTATTTTTTATTATATGAAACGGTTACTGGCCCCGGGCGACGATATTCTATAGTGAGTCTGACCTATCGATAAATTGGCATCGCTATCTGGAGAACCTGCGTTATGGATACCCGCACTCAACGGCTCATGGCGGAGGTGATTGGCAGCCTGGCCGATCGCGAATGCTTTCTGACGCAGCTGGGGCCCTGCGCTGAGGCGCTGGGGTTTGATTATTTCTCCTACATCGTGTTTTCCTGTTATCCGGCCAGCCGCCCTAAAATGCTGATCGAAGGGAATTGTTCCGTGAACTATCTCGAGGATTATCGGCGGCAGCGGGTGTATTTGCAGGATCCGGTTATTGAGCGCGCTCACCATTCCACGCTGCAGTTTCAGTGGGACGAAAGCTTTTATCACGAGCGGCCGACGCTTTGGCGGCGTATGGCGCAATTCGGCCTGTGCGCCGGTTGGTCGCAGTCGGTCAAGGATTGCTATGGCCGCCTCGGGATCCTGACGTTTGCCGGGAAAGCGCTGCCCGAGCAAACGCTGCAAGCGCGCGCGGCAAATGAAACCTTTTTCCTTTGGCTGGCGCAAACCGCCCATAAAACGCTGCGTGAAGCCTTGATATCGGTGAATGACGACGCGATAAAAGATGTGCTGACGCTGCGCGAAAAAGACATCTTACGCTGGTGCAGCGAAGGGAAAACGGCGGAAGAGATCGCGCTGTTGATGGGAGTGAGCGAGCGCACGGTCAATTTCCATATCGGCAACTCGATTAAAAAACTTTCTGTCGCTAATAAGACCGCCGCTACCGCCAAAGCGGTTTATTTGCAGCTGATTTAATCTCGAGTATTAAATAATTAATCGCCTATCCGTTAGCGGCGCGATGTTTATATTTTGTTAAATTAAGAATTGTCCTTACCAGTATTTACCCCCGATCACAAAAGCGTGATAAAGCGATTCACCGCGCCCGTGCGCGGCAGTACTCTGTGGGCACCTGGTTTACATAGAAAGGACGTGATATGTACAAGACTATTTTGGTGCCGATCGATATTGAAGAGGATCTGTTGACCGAGCATGCGCTGAAGCATGTGGAATACTTAGCGAAGATGTCCGGCGCTAAAGTGCATTTCTTCCATGCGCTGCCGGATGCTTCGGCTTTTGTTACTGCCTATTCGTTCGGTCTCAAGGAATTTGAGAATCAGGCGGAAGTGAAGGCGGTGGATAAACTGAAGAAAATCATGTCGGAAATCGATCTGCCGTTGGATCGCCTCAATTACACCGTCAGCTTCGGTTCTGCACGCGATCAGGTGCTGGAACTGGCGGAAGAGATCGACGCCGATCTGATCATTATCGGTTCGCGCCGCCCGAGCGTGAAGACCTATCTACTGGGGTCTAACGCTGCCGCTATCGTTCGCCATGCCAATATTTCGGTGATGGTAGTCAGATAATCCGTCTTAAACCCTCGTTTTCGGGTGCGTTCTGCGGTTGTCGGTCGGCTGCAGAGCGTGCCTGGCGTTTTATTGCCATCTCAGCCTGAGCTGCTACGATTTTAGCTGACGTTTTTATGCCGATCGGGCCACCGGCCTTGCGCATATTCATCATCTCAGCCAGAAGAGGGGCAGCTATGCCATTAGAAGTCGATGGGATCATCAGAGGCGATCGGGGCAGTGAACCGAGCCGTTGGCAACATGCGTCAACCAAACCGCTTATCACGCTGACCTGGCATCACACCATTCCCTGGAACTGTTTGCGTAATGTCTGGAATGGTCTGGTAGCGGGGCAGCATTGGAACGCGCTGGACGAGTTTAAGAACCTGATCGGTGTGCCAAACCGCGCCGAGGTGCTCAAACAGATCAAAAATAAAAACCTGCAGGATCGCGATGGATTACACACTCTGGTGACCTGGCAAGGATGGAATATCGTCGAGGGACCAGGTAATGAGTATCGCGCTCAGGGCGACGATCCCGGTGAAAACTTCGACGGTTGGTCGGGTAAGGGGATGAGTACCAATCAGCAAGCGACGCAGCAGCAGGTCAATGTGTTGTATCTGGTGATGGCGCCGTTGGGAAACCGGGCGCTGGACGCCGCCAGACAGGCGCCGCACATTACTGCGGAAGAAGCGGGCGTCTTGCAACGGACGATTAAACAGACCCGCCCAACGTTGCGAGGAAAGGAACCGATCCGGTGGCAAGAAGACATGTGGCATCAGGTGCAGCCGGGTAAAGAGGCGAAACACTTTGCCCGCTGGGATACCAAACCGGTATGGCGCAAGCGCCTGCACAGCGACCTGGTTCAGGCAAGATAAGACTCCCCCGCGCCGGGTTGCCGGCGCGGGGGGGCAATCCGGCGCTAATCGCACAGCGCCACTATTTCGTCGTACAACGTCCTGGGGATTTTCACACCGTCTTGTTCGCTCTGGCGCCGCTGCCGATAACGCCGCTCGCCGGGGATGCGTGCGCCTTGCGCCTGCATACTGGCAAACATCGCCTCTGCGTTGGCGAAATATTTCGCCTTATCTGCACCGAGAAAACGTTCGGGATCCAACGCGATGATCAATTCACCGCCGTAGGGCGACGAACCGGTACCGTCGTCATAGGCCAGCGACTCTTTGCTGGTCATATCGCCGATCAGCGGGCCAGCCAATAATTCCACCATCGCCGCCAGCGCCGAGCCCTTATGGCCGCCGAAGGTCAGCATCGCGCCTTCCAACACGCTGGCGGCATCGGTGGACGGATTGCCTGCCTTATCAATACCCCAGCCTTCGGGCAGCGGAGTACCCGCGCGGCGATGCAGTTCAATTTCGCCTCGCGCCGCCGCGCTGGTGGCCATGTCGAACAAAAACGGCGGCCGATCGGGTCGTGGCCAGCCGAAGGCGATGGGGTTGGTGCCGAACAGCGGTCGCGAACCGCCGGCCGGCGTCACCCAGGCGTGGCTGGGCGTGCAGGCTAAGGCCACCAATCCCTGCTCGGTCAGCGGTTCGATGTCGGCCCACAGCGCGGAGAAGTGCACGCAGCGGTTGATCGTCAGCGCGGCGATGCCATTGGCGCGCACCTTATCGATAAAGGCCGGCAGAGCGGTGCGGTAGGCCAGCAGGGAAAACGCACCGCCGGCATCGGCGCGCAAGATGGCCGGCGCTTGGTCGAACAGCCTGGGCTTTGCATCGGCAGAGACTTTGCCTGCCCGCAGCGATCGCACGCAGCCCAACAACCGGTACAGCCCGTGCGAAGCGCAGCCGTCGCGTTCGCCCTGGGTGACATTTTGCGCCACCGCCTCAGCATGCGCCTGATTGAAACCGTTGCTGCGCAATGCGCGCAATGCCAGTTGATAAGCCTGTTCCAGCGACAGAACGTGTATGGATGTCATTTCGATGTCCTCCCTGGATTCATTCTTCTTCATCACCGATAAAATTGGCCTGAGGTAAACAGGTATAGGCGCCCCAGTAGTAAACCGCCAGCCCAATCACCGCCATGGTAAGGGTGTCCCACGGGTGGGCAATGGCACCGATGCCGCCGAAGCTGCTGAGGTAGGAGAGTGCGATCACCAGCGCATAGAAGACGATCAGCCACAGCGAGGACCAAATTTGTTGCCGGAGGCTAACGGCGTGGGTCGGCACCTGATTTTTGAACAGGATGTAGATGAAGAACATCAGGATCTGCAAACCGAGCAGCCAGGAGACGGTATCCCAGCCGGACCAGAAGACGATCAGCGCCGAAATGATAAACGACAGCGGGCCGAGCACGCAGAAAGCGCGCACCCGGAACGGACGAGGCATATCGGGCGCATTGCGCCGCAGCCCGGCGGCGGTGACCGGGGCAATGGCGTAGCTCAGCACCAGCGCGGCGGACACCACGCCGATCAGCTTTTCCCACGACGGGAACGGCAGCGTCCAGAATACCGAAAGGGCGAAGGTCAGCCACAGCGCCGGGCGGGGAATGCCGGACTCGCCATCTACCCGGGTGAACAGTTTGAAGAAGGTGCCGGCGCGAGCCCAACCGTAGATCACGCGAGGCGTGGCGTTCATATAGATGTTGCCGGTGCCGCTCGGTGAAACGATCGCGTCGCTGACCACCAGAAATGCCAGCCATCCCATGCCCAGCGTGATGGCGATATCGCGGAACGGCAGGGAGAACTGTTGGCTGATGCCGGCCCAGCCGCCGCTCAGCATCTCACTGGGGATGCTGCCGAGAAACGCTATCTGCAGCAGGACATAAATGATGGTGGACAGCACCACCGACAGGATCAGCGCGATGGGAATGGTGCGCTGCGGCCTTTGCACCTCACTGGCGACCGAAATGATCGGCGTCAGGCCGAGGTAGGCGAAGATGATGCCGCCGGCGGAAATGGCGGCCTCAACCCCGGCGGAGCCGAAGGGGGCAAAGCCTTGGCTGTGCAGGTTTTCCGGTTTGAAAAAGCTGAACAACACCACGATCACTAGCAGCGGCACCAGAAACTTCAGCACGCTGATCAGGTTATTGGATTTGGCGAAGGTTTTGACGCTGTAGTAGTTGAGCGCGAAGAAAAAGCACAGCAGCGCCAGCTGCACCAGCCAGCCGATCGACGTAGGGTCGCCGGAACCCGGCTGGCTGAGGAACGGGAACCAGGCGGCGGCGTATTGCCGGGCGGCGACGACCTCGATGGCGATCAGGCTCGAGAAGGCGATCAGCGTGATAAACCCCAGCAGATAACCCATCAGTTCACCGTGCGAGAACACCGGATAGCGAATGATGCCCCCGGCGCGCGGCAGGGCGGCGCCCAGCTCGCAGTAGACGATGCCGAGCAGCAGCACCGCCAGGCCGCCGATCAGCCAGGAATAGATGCCGGCCGGGCCGGCGATGGAGGAGACATGGCTGGCGGCGAACAGCCAACCGGAGCCGAAGATGGCGCCCAGACCGATGAACGTCAGATCGGTGAGCGTAAGCTGCTTCTTGAATTTGCCTTGGGTTGTCATGGTATTACCCTTTTGTTATTGAGTGGCAGGCAGATGCGGCCGGGCTAATTTTGGGCAGGTGAAACCAGGGGGGCTCGGGTGAAAACGCCGTTCACCAGCCGTCGCAGGTTGAGCGGGTTGGCATCCTGCAGCGGTGGCGGCAGCAGCGCCGCTGGCGTGTTTTGCAAACAGACCGGCCGCAGGAAACGTTCGATGGCCAACGTGCCTACCGAGGTGCCGCGTGCGTCGCTGGTCGCCGGGTAGGGACCGCCGTGCACCATGGCGTCGCACACTTCCACCCCGGTCGGATACCCGTTGAACAGCACCCGACCGGCTTTGCGTGCCAACAGTGTCGTCAGCCCGGCGGCCATATCGAGATCGCCGTCATCCGCCAGCAGCGTGGCGGTCAACTGACCTTGCAATGCCGCCAGCGCCGCATGCAGCTGTGCTTCGCTATCTACAGCGACCAGGATGCTGGCCGGGCCGAAGACCTCCTGTTGCAGCAGGGGATCGGCCTGCAGCAGCAGTGCCTCCTCCGCGTGATACAGCTGTGCCGTCGCCCGATGAGGGGGCGTTTCGCTGCGGCCCGCCAGACGGCGCATACCCGGGTGCGCATCGAGGGCCGCCAGCCCGTGACGGTAGTGCTCAAGCGTGCCGGCATTCAGCATCGGCTGCGGCTCGGCGGCGTTGACCAAGGCGCTCATCGTTTCGGCCAGCCGATCGAAGGCGGCGCCACGCAGCGCGACGATCACGCCGGGTTTGGTGCAGAACTGACCGCAACCGAGCGTGAAGGAAGAGACCAGTTCCTGCGCGATGTGCTGCCCGCGCCGCGCCAGCGCCTGTGGCAGGATCACGACCGGGTTGATGCTCGACATTTCGGCGAAGACCGGGATAGGGTGAGGGCGTTGCATGGCTATATTGAACAGCGCCCGGCCGCCTTGCAGCGAGCCGGTGAATCCTACGGCCTGAATCGCCGGATGTTGCACCAGGTCGGCTCCCACGCGGTTGCCGAAGATCATGTTGAAGACGCCGGCGGGCATCTCTGTGCGTTTCCGGGCGCGCTCGATCGCCTGAGCGGTCAGTTCGGCCGTGATCATATGGCCGCTGTGCGCCTTGAACACGACCGGGCAGCCGGCGGCGAGCGCGGCCGCGGTATCGCCGCCCGCGGTGGAAAACGCCAGCGGGAAGTTGCTGGCGCCGAATACCGCCACCGGGCCAAGCGCCGTGCGGTATTGACGTAGGTCGGGGCGCGGCAGGGGGGAACGCTGCGGCAGCGCGCAGTCGATGCGCACGCCCTCGACGTCGCCGCGCCGCAGCAGCGTAGCGAACAGCCGCATCTGGCCGCTGGTTCTGGTGCGTTCGCCGCTCAACCGCGCCGGCGGCAAGGCTGTTTCCTGCATGGCGAAAGCGAAGAAAGCCTCATCCAACGCGTCTAGCTCCTCGGCAATAGCGTCGAGAAAGTTCGCGCGTTGTTCCGCGCTGAGCTGCGAATAAGGCGCAAAGGCCGCAGCGGCAGCTTCTGCGGCGGCGGCGGTTTCAGCGGCCGTGGCCTGGTGGAAGCGGTAGCCGGTCGGCTGACCGTCGTCGGCGCGCAGGCTGAGCAGCACCGCTTCCCCTTCGGCGCGGCGTTGGCCGCCGATAAATTGTTGGCCGCTGATGGCGGCAGAGCGATCGTTGGGCATCGGTTCCCCCGGTAGAGAAAGCATGACGCCCGGCATGGCCGGGCGGCGAAGGCGTTACAGGCCGACGTTCGGCAGCGCAGGGCGAGTGGCCAGCGCTTTATCAATCACGGCGTTGATCTCGGTAAGCGTCTCGCCCTGCAGCGCCAGGCGCGGTGGACGAGTGACGGCGCTGCCGCGGCCGACCCGCTGTTCGCAGAGCTTGATGCATTGCACCAGATCGGGGCGGGCATCGAGGTGCAGCAGCGGCATAAACCAGCTGTACAGCGCCAACGCTTCCTCATAGCGTTTTTCCTGCGCCAGCCGGAACAGGGTTTCCCCTTCGCGCGGGAAGGCATTGGACATGCCGGAGATCCAGCCTTGCGCACCAACGGCAATGCTTTCCAGCACCACATCGTCCAACCCGGCGAACAGCACGAAGCGATCGCCGACTTCGTTGCGCAGATCGATAAAGCGACGGGTGTCGCCCGACGAGTCTTTGAAGCACACGATGTTCTCGCAGTCGACCAGCGAGGTCAGGATGTCGGGCGTGACGTCATTTTTGTAAATGGGAGGATTGTTGTAGACCATGATCGGCAGATCGGTCGCGCCGGCGACGCTGCGGAAGTGCGTGGCGGTTTCGTGCGGCTTGGCGGAGTAGACCAGCGCCGGCATCACCATAATCCCGTCGACGCCGGCCTTTTGCGCTTCACGCGCCATGTTCTGTGCGAAGGCGGTGGTGAACTCGGCGATGCCGGCGATCACCGGTACTTTACCGTCGGCGGCGTCTCTCGCCACTTCGATCACCGCCAGCTTTTCTTGCACCGTCATCGAAGTGTTTTCACCGACGGTGCCGCACACCACCAGGCCGGAGACGCCGTCGCGCACCAGGTTTTTAATCACCGTATGAGTGGCGTCGAGGTCAAGAGAGAAATCGTTGCGGAACTGGGTCGTCACCGCCGGGAATACGCCGCTCCAGCTTATGGCTTTATGGCTCATCGTGTTTGTCCTGTCGTCCGAAAGTGTTAATGAAAAGTGAATCTTTGGTAAGGCTCACCGACAGATTGACCGGTATTGCGCGGGGAGGCTTGACGCTTTTCGCCGATTGCCGCGACGAAATTGGCACAATGGCGCCGAAAAGCGGGCGTGAAAAAACCGGGCGCCGGCGCACCGTGAACAGAGGAGTATTAACCAGATAAATCAGATCATTAAGCGGAAATCGTCAGGCGGAAATCGCGCGGTGTAGACCCGGTCATCGCTTTGAATTGACGGCTGAAGGCGCTGTGATCGGTGTAGCCGCACAGCAGCGCGATGTCGGTGATCGGCAGATCGCCGGCCAGCAGTTCCGTGGCCTTTTCCAACCGTACTTTGTGGATCATCTGGCGCGGGGTGAGGTGGAAGATACGTTTGCAGTAGCGTTCGATCTGCGCCACCGACAAGCCGGTCAGCCCCGTCAGCTCCTCAAGCGCGATCGGCCGTGCGTAGTGGCGGCGGATGTGCACGTCGATCGCCGCCAGCCGTTGGTAGGCCGGGTGATTGGCCTTAGCTTCCTGCAGATCGTGAGAAATACCCGCCATGCCGATGATTTTTCCCTGCGCGTCGTACAGCGCCAGCTTTTGCGTCAGGCACCAGCCGGTTTCGCGGCCGTTGTACAGGTGCATTTCCAGCTGATCCTGGATCAGCACGCCGTGGCGCAATACCCGCAGATCCTGCTCGGTGTAGCCGGACCCGAGCTGAGCGGGAAAAACGTCGGCGGAGGTCTTGCCCAGCAGCGGCGTGACGGTTTTGAAACCGCAGCGCCTGGCCAGCGTCAGGTTGGCCAGCAGGTAGCGAGCCTGGGCGTCTTTGATAAAGAACACCACGTTGGGGATCGCGTTCAGCAGCGGCGCGATCAGCGCCAGCGTATTCAGCAGATCGCGCAGGTTGTTCGGGCGCTGCTGCGCCAGGCCGTCGCACAGGCGCGACAGATGTTCAACGGCAAAAACGTCCTCCTGCTCCGGCAGCCCCACAAGCGAAGGCGGCGAGAGAGAAACCGGAGGCTGATAGTCTGAAGTGGATCGCATAGCAGTCCCTTTTCGGTCGTTAGCCGGAAAAATAGGCGGATCGGGTTGATGTCTTCGCATCAATATTAACTTTTCTTTAACAAATCAAGCGCTATTTCCGGCCGCCTGCCAAATATGCGGATTGCCGCATACTTTTGCCGTGCGGTGCGTGGCGGTTACTTGAAAACTGCGGCACTTCTCGCCACGTGGAGGTTTAGCATGAAAGTAACGTCATGATAAATAGGTTATTGTTATGGTTTTCGTTAAAGGCGTGCCCGTGACGCGTCAGGCCTGACTTTTATCACTGTGCTGATTTCTTCATTCGCCGCGCCGAAACGCATCAAGCCGTAATGGCCACATTCGTTCAGGCTAATGCCATTGGTAACATCTCATTAACTCAGGAGACGCCGATGGTACTTTCTGCGCATATCACCGCTTTGCGGGCGATCGATTCTCATACCGGCGGAGAGCCGACCCGCCTGATCGTGGAAGGCTTTCCCGATCTTGGCGAGGGCAGCATGGCGGAACGACGGGCGCGTTTCGCGCAATATTATGACGATTGGCGCTGTGCGGTGATGCTCGAGCCGCGCGGTAACGACGTGTTGGTGGGGGCGTTGCTGTGCCGCCCCTGTTCGCCACAGGCCACGGCCGGGGTGATCTTCTTTAACAACAGCGGCTACCTGGGCATGTGTGGGCACGGCACTATCGGGCTGATCGCTTCGCTGGCGCACCTGGGGCGCATCCACGCCGGGCGTCACCTGATAGAGACCCCGGTTGGCCCGGTAAACGCCACGCTGCACGAGGACGGCAGCGTCACGGTGGAGAACGTGGCGGCTTATCGTTACCGCCGCCAGGTGCGGCTTGAGGTGGCGGGTTACGGGCCGGTGACGGGTGACATCGCCTGGGGCGGCAACTGGTTCTTCCTGATCGGCGAGTCGCCGTTGCCCATCGATAAACAAAATCTGGAGGCGTTGACCGCGTTCACCTGGGCGGTGCGGCAGACGTTGGAGCAAGCGGGTATCTGCGGTGAAGACGGCGGGGTGATAGACCATATAGAACTGTTCGGTGACGATCCGCAAGCCGACAGCCGCAGCTTCGTGCTGTGCCCCGGCAAAGCCTACGATCGTTCCCCGTGCGGCACCGGCACCAGCGCCAAACTGGCGTGTCTGGCGGCGGACGGTAAGCTGTCACCGGACACGCTGTGGCGCCAGGCCAGCGTGATCGGCAGCGAATTTCAGGCCTACTATCGCCGGAATGGCCATCGCATTACCCCTTTTATTCGCGGGCAGGCCTATGTGTGCGCCGATAGCCAGCTGTTGCTCGACGAACGCGATCCCTTTGTCTGGGGAATACGCTGATGGGCGTCGGGCGGAAAGCCGATGTCATTGTGGTGGGGGCCGGTATCATCGGCGCCGCCTGTGCCTGGCGGCTGGCGTGGGAAGGGTATCGCGTCTCGGTGGTGGACGATCGCCGCGCCGGCGCCACCGCCGCCGGCATGGGGCATTTGGTGTGCATGGACGACAATCCGGCCGAACTGGCGTTGAGCGCTTATTCGCTGCGGTTATGGCGTGAAGTGACGGGGCGCATGCCGCAAGACTGTGCCTGGCGCGGCTGCGGAACGCTATGGCTGGCGGATAAAGCGGATGAAATGGCCAGCGCCGAGCAAAAGCGGGCGCGGCTGGCGGAGCAGGGCGTGGCCGCAGAACTGCTGACGGCAGAGCAGATCGCCGCCATGGAGCCGATGCTGCGGCACGGCCTGGCCGGTGGGCTGCGGGTGCCGGGCGACGGCATTCTGTATGCACCGCAAGTGGCGCGTTGGCTGCTGGCCGATGCGGGTGCGGCGATCGACGTGGTGCATGGCGAAGCGGCCGCGCTGGAAGAGGGGGCCGTGCGGCTGGCGGACGGCAGGCGCCTGGCTGCGCCGATAGTGGTTCTGGCCTGCGGCCTGCGGGCCAATGGTTTGTTGCCGCAGCCGCTGCTGCGTGCCAAGAAGGGCCACCTGGCGATCACCGATCGTTATCCGCCGCGGGTGCGGCATCAGCTGGTGGAACTGGGGTACGGCGCCAGCGCGCATGCCAGCGACGGCACCTCGGTGGCGTTTAATGTACAGGCGCGGCCCACCGGGCAATGGCTGATCGGTTCTTCCCGCCAGTTCGATTCCGCCGATTCGTCATTGGATATGCCGCTGCTGGCGGCGATGCTCACACGTGCGCAGCATTTCTTGCCCGCGCTGGCGCAGATGAACATCATTCGCTGCTGGACCGGGCTGCGCGCCGCCTCTGCCGACGGGCTGCCGCTGTTAGGCGCGCATCCGCAGCATTCCTGGCTGTGGCTGGCGTTGGGGCACGAGGGATTGGGCGTCACGACTGCCCTCGGCAGCGCCGCGCTGATTGCTGCTCAGATCGGCCGGCAAACGCCGGAGATTGACGATACCCCGTATTTGGCGGCGCGGGCGTTTGCCGCCGAGGAGCTGCCTGTATGAATGAAAGACAAAACATGCTCACGTTGAACATCGATGGCGATCCCTGCCGGGTGCCGGTTGGCATTAGCGTTGCTGCGGCACTCAGCCTGTGTGGCGACGATCGTTGTCGGTTGTCGATTTCTCACCAAGCGCGCGCCCCCTTTTGCGGCATGGGTATTTGTCAGGAGTGCCGGGTGACCATTAACGGTCTGCGTCGTCTGGCGTGCCAGACGCTGTGCCAGGCCGGTATGCGTATTGAGAGGAGCGATGATGAGTAACTTCGACTGTGAGGTGCTGATCGTCGGTGCTGGGCCGGCCGGCATGGCGGCGGCGCTGGCCGCAGCGGAAAGTGGTGGTCAGGTGCGAATGATTGATGATAATCCGCATCCCGGCGGGCAAATTTGGCGCGGTGGGCCGCAGGTGGCTTTGCCTGAAACGGCGAACCGCTATCGGCAGGCGATAGCGACGAGGGAAAATATTGCGCTACAGTCCGGCTGCAAGCTGGTGGCACAGTGTGGCGTTGACCGATTGGCCTATGAAGATGCCGAAGGTTGCGGCGTGATTCGCTATCAAAAGCTGATTTTATGCAATGGCGCGCGTGAACTGTTGTTGCCGTTTCCCGGCTGGACGCTGCCGGGGGTGACCGGCGCCGGTGGTCTACAGGCGCAAATCAAGCAGGGGCTGGCGATCCGTGGCGAGCGCGTGGCGATCGCCGGCAGTGGTCCGTTGTTGCTGGCGGTGGCGAACAGCGTGAAACAGGCCGGCGGCGAGGTGGTGCTGGTGGCGGAACAGGCGCCGCTTTGGCGGTTGGCGGCGTTCGCCGGCGGCCTGTGGCGTTGGCCGGCCAAGCTGCGCCAGGCGTTTTCCCTGATGCCGCGTCCTTACCATGCCGGCAGCCGAGTACTGGCGGCGTTGGGGCAAGAACGTTTAACTTCGGTGCACGTCAATAACGGCGGGCGGGAGAGAACGATCGCCTGCGACAGGTTGGCCTGCGGTTTTGGTCTGGTGGCGAATATTGAGTTGGCGATGCTGCTGGGGTGTCAGATAGAACACGACGCCGTAGCGGTGGATCATTGGCAGCAAACCAGCCAGGCGCAAATTTTTGCTGCCGGGGAGTGTACCGGCATCGGCGGCAGTGAATTGGCGCTCACTGAAGGCGCTATCGCCGGTTATGCCGCCACTGGGCAGCGGGAAAAGGCAGAGCGCCTGGCGGTGCAGCGGCGGCAGTGGCGACGTTTCGCCACGGCGGTGGCAAGCACCTTTGCACTTGATGAACGCTTGAATTTGCTGGCCAAACCGCAAACGATACTGTGTCGCTGCGAAGACGTCACGCTGGAACAGGTGAGCCATCAGCCAGATTGGAACACGGCCAAGCTGAGCAGCCGTTGTGGCATGGGGGCTTGCCAGGGCAAAGTCTGTGCGACGGCGGCAAGGCAGCTTTTGGGCTGGCCTTTACCGCTACCGCGTGTGCCTTTAACGCCGGTCAGAGCGGAAACGCTGGTTGCTCTGGGAGGGCATCGCAGCGACGACGACAATTGATGGCGCGTCGCTGCGGTGACGTTTCAGCTCAAACCCACGTCGCTGCATCACCATTGCGGCCAATAGTAGGTTTTCTCTCGCCAACCTTTGCCGTACATACAGGCTTCGATGGTGGCGTTTCGGGCGGACTGATTGCGATCGGTCTGCACCGTCTTAATCGACGGCTCTTTGTCATAGCGGTATCCCGATGGGCAATCTTTCTTATTTTTCTCGCAAGGGATGTATTTGTTTTCGTAGCTGAACTCCACGTCCCGCACCACGTCCGGCGGAAAACGTTCGTAGCCGCGGCTACGGCATTCGGCATATTCGGCATCCCGGGTACTCTCGACCGCGCCGGGTCTTTCCCATTGGGTGCAGGCGGTCATCATCAAAAGCGGCAAAACAATCAAATAACGGCAATTCTTCATGGTGTCCCTAACTCTTTCTCTATCCTGAGGCTCGCCGCCTAGGAATGTTCCTAACTGGCGAGGTAGGAAAGTGTAATAAACTGACGGAACAATTGGAAATGATAATGGTTATTGTTTAGGTGTGATTGAGGTAGCGCCGCGTCGAGAGAGGATGCTGCCGAAATGATAGGGCTTGTCGTGATCTGCCATCTCGCAACGAGGGGGGAGATGACGCACCTCTTGTTTCATCCATTCTCTTTTTAGTGCAATGATCCGTTCATTCTCGCACCGTTGTGTGAGGAAAAATAATATGCAAGCTAAGTTTTTTCTTATCCTATTTTAATGCCATTTCTATTTAGGATATTTACCCATGCCTAAGATTTAATGTCCGGTATTAATACCTTATTTTTTTATTTCTGTTTTTTTATTGTGGTTTTATTTTCAGATTTCATCCATGAAAGACTTTTCAGTTACAGGGAATTCATTTGCATTTTAAATTTGGATTTTTTAAATTCAGTTCAGATGAAGGATAACCGTTCGCGACAAAGTCAAAAAAGGAGTTTATTTTGTCTGGGATAAAGAAAACGCCTGAAAGTCATGACGGTTTACCTTCACCATCAGAGGATTATGATACTTTTAAGCACCTCTCTGATGTTGGCGCCGTGTTGGGATATGGGCGAACTCGCTTTTATCAGTGGTGCCGTGGGCGCGGATTTCTAACCCCGATGAACGTGCCTTCACATGAAATGATCAGCCTGGGTTATATGGTGGCGGTGCTATCAGAGACCGGTCATACTCGGGTTTACGTCACGCCGGATGGTTTTAGTTACGTCAGCGGTGCGTTTGCGGCAGATATCCAACGTGGCATGATCAAGTTTTAAATTTGCGAGATTCTCCTTTATTTTAAGCGCTTTAATGCAGAATCTTCTTATTCCTGCGGGTTGGTGGGGGCGTGGGAAGTTGTCCGATTTTTCCGTCTCTGCGACATGAATGCTACTGGAGGCAGCCATTCTCTTGTTACGATAAACATTATTTTCTTCAGGAGCCAAGGATGAAGCATTACGCCGCGTTGTTATTTGCCTCTGCACTGTTGACGGGATGTGCGACTCAAGCCATACCGCCGCAACAGGCTCAGTTACCGCCCCCAAGCCGTCTGATGCTCTACCAGAATATCCCGGATACGCCTTACGCCACGGTGGTGGTGGTACGCGACAGCGGAATGCTGGCAGGCAGCTGCCGCACCGGCGTCTATGTGAATGGGGCGTTTGCCGCTTCGCTGGAGGCGAAAGAAAAAGCAGAGTTTCGCGTGCCGACAGGCAATATCACGGTCAGTATCGGGCAAGATATGATCGAGAATCACCTGTGTATTTGGCGTGACACCGGAGGCAGTATACCGATGACGCTGCGCGCCGGTGAAAGCCGCTATCTGCGTATCGCCGGTGACCGGCAGCGTGGTTTCGTTTTGCAGGCGGGGCGACCGTAATCCGCCCAGGCAGGGGCGTTAACGTCCTTGCCACCATCCCCATAGCGTAATTAATAGCCACGCCGCCGCAATCCAGCATAGTACCGCCGCCCCCAGAGCCAACGACAGCCGCAGGCTGTTAATCAGGAAATATAGAGAAATCAAATACACCAGATAGGGCAGCACTGCCCACATGCCGAAAACCAGCGTCGTTTTCAGCGCCGCAATGGAACGCTCGTTGCCGACAATGTAATGCGCAATCAGGGCGAAAGTGGGGAAAAGGGGAACTAAACCGGCGATATAATAGTTGCGCGTTTTGGCCAGCAGGCCGATCAGAACCACGACCAGTGCGCCGATCAGCGCTTTGACAAGGATACCCATAATGGTCTCGGGTGTGGGGGAAAGCCAACACACTGCCCGAAAGCACGAGCAAGATCAATGGGGTGTGACATAGCGCGGGGAAAAGCAGACCCGCATGAAGCGCGGGTCTGAGACGCAATGCTTACTGACGGTAAGCGTGCTTGATTTGTTGAATGCTGTTCTTGAAGATTTCCGCCTGGGTGGGATCTTCAATCTGGGCGATAAAACGTTCCATGTTGATGATAACTTTCCCGGCGTCGGCCTGGCCGATCGACTTCAGGATCAGCGTCAGCGTGGCTTTGAGGCAGGCAACCTCGGTCGCCAAGATCTCCGGGTTTGCAGACGTAGTGAAATCAACGTTGCTCATTTTCTCTCCTGATTTTTTGAGGCCGTAGCCTGATTCAAGCTGCTTTGGCGCACCGCGCGCGGGTTAAAACATCACCCCACGCGCGGCGGCGAATTTAACTGGGCGCGGAGTATAGCATAGCATGCGTCCATCATCTGCACTGGGCTTGCTCCGCTCACGCCGGTGGGCAGCGCCTGTTCACCGTCAGTCTGAATCATCCATTATCGGTAAGTTATTTCGAGGCGGTTAACAAGTATTTGTCCGGTACGTTATTGTTGAACCCTAGGGGTTATTATAATTATTTGAGGCGGCTGACACTGATTTTGCCGATGTCTACCGAGAATAATAGTTTTACACGCCGGGTGTTCGGCCGGCGATGGCGCCGGCTTTTGCTACGTCTTTAAATATCAAATGATTACAAACGGCCAGCAACCGTGTTAATATTATTCATGTCGTGATTGCTTACACAGATTTCCCCCTCGCTGCATGATTATCGCGCTATCCTGTGTCTGACGCGACGCAACGAAATTATTTTCGTCGCACGATCTTTTCCGACGTGACGATTTATTGGCGGCATAGACGGCTAAAATTGAAAAGTTAGCTCTGCTCCGCAAAGTTATTCGAAAGTATGTATTAATCTGTGTTCATTCTTGTCTGAAAAACAAGTAATATCTCTGGCGAAAACAGAGGCTGATTGCGTTACTCCCTTTTTTTGGAGATTTTTCCTTGATTAGCGTTCTTCTTGTTGATGACCACGAACTGGTGCGCGCAGGGATACGACGCATTCTTGAAGATATCAAAGGTATAAAAGTTGTCGGTGAGGCCCAATGCGGTGAAGACGCCGTAAAATGGTGCCGTGGCAACGCTGTCGATATCGTGCTGATGGACATGAATATGCCGGGAATTGGCGGGCTGGAAGCCACGCGCAAGATTGTGCGTTATGCACCCGACGTCAAAGTCATCATGTTGACTATCCATACCGAAAACCCGTTGCCCGCGAAGGTGATGCAGGCGGGGGCCGCCGGTTATCTGAGCAAGGGCGCCGCGCCGCAGGAAGTGATTAACGCCTTGCGTTCCGTGCATGCGGGCCAGCGCTATATCGCGTCTGATATCGCTCAGCAGATGGCCCTGAGTCAGCTGGAGCCCCAGGCCGAAACGCCGTTCAGCTGCCTGTCTGAACGCGAGTTGCAGATCATGCTGATGATCACCAAAGGCAAAAAGGTGAATGAGATCTCGGAGCAGTTGAGTCTCAGCCCGAAAACGGTGAACAGTTATCGTTACCGCATGTTCAGCAAACTGAATATCAGCGGCGACGTCGAACTGACCCACCTGGCCATCCGACATGGATTGTTCAATGCGGAGACGTTGTTAAGCAGTGAATGACCGTTTTGATGCCAAAGCCTTCCTGAGTACCGTCACCAGCCAGCCCGGCGTCTACCGTATGTACGACGCCACGGGCACGGTGATCTACGTCGGTAAAGCCAAAGACCTGAAAAAGCGTCTCGCAAGCTATTTTCGGCAGCAGGTCAGCAGCCGTAAAACCGAGACGCTGGTTAAAAATATCGCACAAATAGACGTAACTGTTACTCATACTGAAACAGAAGCGCTGTTGTTAGAACATAACTACATTAAATTGTATCGCGGCTGATACAATGTTCTTTTGCGAGACGATAAATCTTATCCGCTGATTTTCCTTAGTGCCGATACTCACCCCCGTTTGGCGGTGCACCGCGGCGCCAAACACGCCAAGGGTGAATATTTCGGCCCTTTTCCCAACTCTTACGCCGTGCGTGAAACGCTGGCGCTGCTGCAAAAGCTGTTCCCGATCCGCCAGTGTGAAAACAGCGTGTATCGCAACCGCTCACGTCCGTGTCTGCAATATCAGATCGGCCGTTGTCTGGGGCCTTGCGTCGCCGGCCTGGTGAGCGAAGAGGAATACCAGCAGCAGGTGGACTATGTGCGGCTGTTCCTGTCCGGTAAAGATCAGCAGGTGTTGCACCAGCTGATTGCTCGTATGGAAGAAGCCAGCAAACTGCTGAATTTCGAGGAAGCGGCGCGCATTCGCGATCAAATTCAGGCCGTGCGCCGCGTCACCGAACGCCAGTTTGTCTCGGGCGACAGTGACGATCTGGACGTGATCGGCGTGGCCTTCGACGCCGGTATGGCGTGTCTGCACGTGCTGTTCATCCGTCAGGGCAAGGTGCTGGGCAGCCGCAGCTATTTCCCGAAAGTGCCGGGCGGCACGGAGATGAGCGAAGTGGTGCAGACCTTCGTCGGCCAGTTTTATCTGCAGGGCAGCCAGGCACGCACCCTGCCCGGTGAGATCCTGCTGGATTTCAACCTGCCGGAAAAAGAGCTGCTTGCCGAGTCACTCTCCGAGCTGGCGGGGCGCAAGATTCAGATCCAAAGCAAACCGCGCGGCGATCGCGCCCGTTATCTGAAGCTGGCGCGCACCAACGCTGCAACGGCGCTGACCACCAAGCTGTCGCAACAGTCGACTATCCATCAACGGCTGGCGGAATTGACCAAGGTGTTGAACCTGACGGAAATCAACCGCATGGAGTGCTTCGATATCAGCCACACCATGGGCGAGCAGACCGTGGCTTCGTGCGTGGTGTTCGACGGTAATGGCCCGGTGCGCTCGGAGTATCGGCGCTATAATATCAGCGGCATCACCCCCGGCGATGATTACGCGGCGATGACGCAGGTGCTGAAGCGCCGCTACGGCAAGGCGCTGGAAGAGAAAAAAATCCCGGACGTCATCTTTATCGATGGCGGCAAAGGGCAGCTCGGCATGGCGATCGAGGTGTTCAAATCGCTGAATGTCACTTGGGATAAGAGTAAACCGCTGCTTATCGGCATCGCCAAAGGCGCCGACCGCAAGGCCGGGTTAGAAACGTTGTTCTTCGTGCCGGAAGGTGAGGGCATTTCGCTGCCGCCGGATTCGCCGGCGCTGCATGTGATCCAGCATATTCGCGATGACTCGCACAATCACGCGATTACCGGCCACCGGCAGAGAAGGGCGAAAGTCAGAAATACCAGCGCGCTGGAGCTGATTGAGGGCGTAGGGCCAAAGCGGCGTCAGGTGCTGTTGAAGTATATGGGCGGACTGCAACCTTTGTTGAACGCCAGCGTGGAGGAAATTGCAAAAGTGCCGGGTATTTCACAAGCATTGGCAGAAAAGATCTACAATGCATTGAAACACTGAGGGCAATGTAGCAACATACTCTTAATTTCCACTCTAGCCAGATAGTTACCGTAGCATTATGCAATTGAATATACCGACTTGGCTTACCCTGTTTCGCGTAGTTCTGATCCCATTCTTTGTGCTGGCGTTTTATCTGCCGTTCAACTGGGCTCCGATGGTTTGCGCCGTTATCTTTGTGTTTGCCGCCGTCACCGACTGGTTTGACGGCTTCTTGGCACGCCGCTGGAAACAAACGACGCGCTTCGGGGCGTTTTTGGATCCGGTCGCGGACAAAGTGATGGTGGCGGTGGCGCTGGTGTTGGTGGCGGAGCACTACCACAGCTGGTGGATCACGCTGCCGGCGGCCACCATGATCGCCCGTGAAATCATCATTTCGTCGCTGCGTGAGTGGATGGCGGAAATTGGCAAACGCAGCAGCGTGGCGGTGTCCTGGATCGGCAAAGTGAAAACCATGGCGCAGATGATGTCGTTGGTGGGCTTGCTGTGGCGGCCGGATCGCTCCGTAGAGTATGTGGCGATTGGCTTGTTGTATATCGCGGCGGTGCTGACTTTCTGGTCGATGTTCCAATATTTGAACGCGGCACGCAACGATCTGCTGGAACCGTGATCGATACGCTGCAAAAATCGGCAAACGATCGTGGTGAGCCAACAATTTTATTGACTCATCACGTCAGGTAAGTAGAATGCATCGCATCAGACGACAACGATGAATTGCCGAAAGATAGCAAAGAAATCAGTCAGTTCTGGTAAT
>NZ_VOSN01000005.1:0-90268 GCF_020858655.1 Serratia montpellierensis | reverse complement strand
GCGAGTTCGAGCCTCGTTTCCCGCTCCAAACATTAGCCTGTCGAATCCCTGTGATTCGGCAGGTAAGCGAAAAGGGGCTGCGGCCCCTTTTTTCGTTTTCTGCTCCTGAGCCATCCGGCGAAACCTTTCTTCATCTTCCCCTATCGATTATTGGCCCTCCTCACGTTATCTTTCCTGTCGTTCTTATACTGCTGGATGCACCCGTTGAACGGTGAAAGAATGTCCGGCAGAGTATTTGGATACGTTGCGCGGTTCGCCATGCCGGAAGAAAATAACGCGGCTTATGACACCATTCGAGTACTCAGGCACAGCTATGCCGCGATGTCGCCGCGCCAAATCGCTGGGTTATCGGCAAAGCGAAGCGGTAGGTTGGTATCTTGGCGCCGGGCATAGGAGAATGTATGGAGTCTGGTGCTATAAAGCATCTGATAAGGACGGCGGCTGGATGTATGCTGTTCTTCGGCCTGGTCGCACCGCCGGTGGGGGGCGTAATCATGTTTCTGCTGATGACGTTCGGCAGCGGTGAGCTGGTGGAAATTGGCCGTCTCGAAGCCGGCGATATGCTGGGCATGGTGGGGTTTATCGGGACTTTTTCTTACGCGATTGGTTTTTTGCCGGCCTGTTTGGTGGGGGCCATCGCGGGTATCGCCCATCCCGGTATTCGTCGATTGCGGTGGTTTCTGCTGTTATGCGCGATACTATCCGCCATTGCTCCTGGTTTGCTGAATGCCGATCAGCGTATTTTTGGTACGATTGCGGTTTTGCCGGGTATGCTCGCTGGGTTTTTATGGTGGCGCCGGAGATTGCGCGATGCCCCCCATGAGGATGTTTTACGCGGTACCCCATCGCCATAAGCAAATGAAAAGCCGGAGAGGGCGCGGGTAAGCGATTCCTGCCGAGAAAAAAGAACCGATTTGCCCGTGAATTCCTGAGCCGATGCATATAAAATCAACATTCCGCTTGCCTTTGCGTTGGCATTGTGAACAGTGCGCCCACAAAATAAGCAGTTGAAAGCGTTAGAGAACTTTTTGCTATTTCGGGGGGTTGCCAAGGTGGGGGGTTTAGTCCATAATGCAGTCCATCGATTCGGCGGTAACGAAATAAATTACTTAAGAATCAGATGATTAGGATAAGCGATTTCAATATCGCCAACCAAAAGAACAAAACGAAGTGGGTGAATCACCGGCTTTGGCCTGAAAAGGCAAACAGAATAAAGGCGCGTTAACAAAGCGGTTATGTAGCGGATTGCAAATCCGTCCAGTCCGGTTCGACTCCGGAACGCGCCTCCAACTTTCCCGAGCCCGGGTGGTGAAATCGGTAGACACAAGGGATTTAAAATCCCTCGGCTTATGGCTGTGCGGGTTCAAGTCCCGCCCCGGGTACCAGGGAATAAAAATACCGAATAATCAAAGCAATAAGTAGTAATGTCGTAACCGCCGAGAGGCGGTTTTTTTGTGCTTGAAATTCGTATTACACCTGCATTTTTCCTTTCTTGTCATACCCATCCTCTTGGATTGCCAGCCTGTCTGCAGGGAGCCCCGCAGGGCTCCGAAGTACAACTCATAAGAAACCGAACGCTGCGGCAAGGATCCAGCCGAAGACGCAGGAGACGCTGACGCCGATCAGGCCGGGCAGAATAAAGCTGTGGTTGATCACGAAGCGGCCAATGCGGGTGGTGCCGGAGCGGTCGAACTGGATTGCCGCCAGATCGCTGGGGTAGGTCGGCAGAATGTAATAGCCGTAACAGGCCGGTGCCGATGCGACGATATAGGCCGGGTTAACGCCGATCGCCAGCGCCACCGGCACCAGTGCCGCCAGCGCGGCGGCCTGCGAGTTGACGAATTTCGACACCAGCAGCAGGATCAGCGCATAGGCCCAGGGGTATTCTTTCACCAGCACGCCCAGCGTGGCCTCTATCTGCGTCAGGTGCGCGCCGAACATGGTTTCCGCCATCCAGGCGACGCCATACACCGCCACGATGGCGATCATGCCGGAGCGGAACACTTCGTTTTTAGAGATAGACGCCGGGTTGGTGCGGGTAATGATGACGATCAGCGCCCCGGCCATCAGCATGCACATCTGGATCACCAGGACCATCGAAAGCGGCTTGCCGCCGAAGCTGGGCCGCAGGTCGGAAAAGGCCCCCAGCACCGCCACCAGTGCGATGGTGGCGAGGAAAATCCACATGGCGATCCAGTTGCTGCGCGGCAATACCCGGTCCAGCAGGGTGGCGGCGTCGCCATAGACGTAGCGATGGTTCTCCGGCACCGAGATGAATTTTTGGAATTCCGGGTCTTTGTCCAGGTCTTTGCCGCGGAACCAGCTGAAGATGCCGATCGCCAGAATGCCGCACAGGGTAGAAGGGATGGTGATAGACAGCAGGTCGAGGAATTCCAGATGTCGGCCATTGAAGGTGTAGCTGCTGAGCATCGCCACCAGTGAAACGACCGCCACTGAGACTGGGCTGGCGATAATGCCCATCTGCGCGCCGATCGAGCTGGCCGCCATCGGCCGTTCTGGGCGGATGTTATTTTTTATCGCTACGTCATAGATGATTGGCAAGATGGTGTAGACCACATGGCCGGTGCCGCACAGGATCGTGAGAATGCAGGTCACGAAGGGGGCGATGATCGAGACATAGCGCGGGTTGCGCCGCAGCATCCGCTCGGCGATCTGCAGCATGACGTCCAACCCGCCTGAGGCCTGCAGGGTGGCGGAGGCCGCCACCACCGCGATGATTACCAACATCACGTCCACCGGTGGCTTGCCGGGCTGCAGGTGAAAACCGAATACCAGGATCATCAACCCGATCCCACCCAGCAACCCCAGCGCAATGCCGCCCTTACGTGCCCCATACAGCAGGCATGCCAATATCACCGCTAATTGCAGAAAGAAATCCATGATAAATACGCCTTAATAATGTTGAACTTAACTGCGCTCAGTTTCCGGCCGTGTTGGCCGCAGAAAGTTGTTTTAAATCTAAAGGCATTAATAAATTGTGGTTATTAACTCTGAAGAGTGATGACGGTCACATTCAGAGAATCTGAAGAGTAGGCGGCTGACGACATCAGCACGAAAAAGCAAGTCAAGAGGTCAGACCTCTCCTATATAACCGGTTCACCACCAGAGGAGAGAGCAATGGATCCGACAAAAATGACGGGGTTGGCGTTATTACAGGCTGCGATGGCCGGCAAAATTCCACCGGCTTCAATCGCTGAAACGGTGCCCATGAAACCGGACGCGGTTGAAGAGGGGTATATCCGCATTGTGGCGCGGGCTGACGAACGCCACCTGAATCCGTTGGGAGGCGTTCATGGCGGCTTTGCCGCCACGGTTTTGGACTCGGTGACCGGTTGTGCGGTGCACAGTGCGCTGGGCGCGGGGGTTGGTTATGGTACGGTCGATCTGCAGGTTAAAATGTTGCGTCCTGTGCCAAAGGAAACTGACCTGATCGCCGAGGGGCGTCTGGTCTATGCGTCGAAAAATGTCGCTTTTGCCGAAGGCACGCTCAAAACGGCGGAAGGGAAGCTGCTGGCCTCGGCAACCGCCACGTGTTTTATCATTCGTCCTACCGATCAAGCCCCGCAATAACCTGCCTTTATCGGGCTTCGGGCTATCAACCCGGGGCCTGCCGCATTTCTCTTCGGTTGCATACAGGGCCGTGATACGACGGCAGGCGCGATGCGTCATTGTGGTCTAGTATTCTTGGGTAAAAATTTATCGGGGTGATTATGCAGCCGTATAAAGAGGTTGGGTTTGATCATGAGCTTTGTTTGGCGATCGGCAGAGCCGTATTGGACGTGGTAGCGCAAGGGGAAGAAACCAGTGCGCCGGCGGTGATGAGCGCCATTGAGCGATCGGTGGAGCAGGGGCTGAATGACGACGAAGTCGCCGCTGCCGACGATGCCCTGGATTTGATCGCGCGTCTCATCCATGACTGCCGGTTTGTTCATCTACCGAATGAAGAGGAGGCTTCCCATGCATTGGTTGAATTTCAAGCGCTACAAGAGTGACGTCGCCAGACAGGCCGTGCCGCCGCATTTGAATGCGGCTGAATTTGCACGGCATTACGCCGATAAGCCGCAAACCGATACGGAAGAGTATCTTTCGTTGAGCGGGGAGATGTGCTGGGATGCGGTGGTGCTGTGTGCCCACCGTTCAGGCGCACTCAGCAAGGCGAAATACAAGCAGCTGTGGCAGACGGTGTTCGATAAGCAATACAAACATTTCGTTAGCCCGGACGATACCGAGATCCGCACGATGGCCGATATGCTGCGCGCGCCGCAGGGATGTTTTATCGGCATATTCTCCCTGCGTGACGCGGCGGCGCCCCGTTTGCTGCATGCCATGATCGGTACCGGTGCGGGATTTGCCGCAGGCAATAAAAATCTTTGCATTGGCGTGGGGGGCGCGGTCGGCTGGGAAAATCTCAATCTGGCGCGCGATCTGCGCTGGCAGCCTGAAGGCGGCTTTTTACGCCAGGGCGACAACGAAGTGCTGCGCATCTTTTATCGGCCTTTCCCCGCCTAAACCGGCCCGGATGCTTTTAGAGTAAAAAAAACCGCCGTCTGGCGGTTTTTTGTTGGCGCGTGTCGCCCTTATTTGAACCCGCCGTTGCGAATGAATTCGAGACCGGCGGCGGTGATCCGCGTTTGATGCGGGTCGATATCATAGTTGTTCTCGTCGATGTCGCTCATCACATAGGCCTGTATCAGGCCCTTGGTTTTAAGATAGGCGAAGGGATCGGCGAACGCATGCGGGCTGGTGGCGTCTTGTTTCCACAGTTCGTAGGTTTTTTCATCCAGCGTCCCGGGGTGATTGGCGGCCAGTCGGGTCAGAATCTGGTTGTAAAATACATAGTCGGTCATGATGCGGTCCTCTTTATCGCGAGCGACAGTCTCGGAAAATGACGTAACGTCTTTCAATCATAGCCGATGTTTTCTATCGCCTGTGTGGGTTATCCGCGCTGGCTTTCGATCCAGTGGAACAGACGAGAAATCGTGAAGGTGATATCGCCGATGTTGAAAAGCGCGCAGAGCCACAGGGTCAGCATAGCCAGAATGCCGATGATGATGGGAAGATCCCTTTTGCCCATGAGAATGTTCTGCTGAGGTGACGGTGGTCTACAGGGTAACACCATTTCCAGGCAGGATAAAATGTGAGCCGTTATTTCGAGTGTGCTGTTGCGGAATGCGGGAGGCCGGCCATCAGGATGACCGGTCTGGTTTCAACAGTCTATTTTGCCGCCAAGCGGGGAGCTAAAACGGCTTCAGGCGTAGTGTCGGGCGATATGCTCGGCGGTGGCGATCGTCGTCACATTAGTGGCGACGGAGGGAACGTCGGGGAAGATGGAAGCGTCGACGACCCTAAGCCCGTGTACGCCGTGCACGCGGCCCTGAAGGTCGACGACCGCCTTCGGATCGTCGGCCTTCCCCATCGGTGCGGACGAGGTCGGATGATGATAGGTATCCAACGTCGCCGCCATCGAGGCAAGAATGGCCTCGTCGCTGTCTGCAGCGGGCGCAAGCTCGCTGTGGATCAGCGTAGACAGCGGCGCGGTTTGCCCTATTTTACGCGCCAGTTTGACCCCTTCCAACAAGCGGACGCGGTCACTCTCTTGCGCCAGGAAGTTAAGATCAATGTGAGGGGCTGCCGCTGGATCGCGGCTTTCCAGCCAGACTCGTCCGGTGGATTGTGGCCGAGTCAGCGCCACCGCCAGAACAAAACCGACGCCGGTGGGGCTTTGGTCATGTGGAAACAGATGCGTCGCGGTAATGTGCAGATCGAGCTCTCCCGGTTCCGCCTGGCTGCTGTGGGTCCACAGCTTGGCGCCGATAACCGGCGATTGGCTGCCGATGACATCGGGGCGGGCGGCGTAGGCATTGTAATAAAAGGGGTGATCGACCAGGTTTTCACCGACGGGGAGATCGGCGACGACGGGGATCCCCAGACGCTTCGACTGTTGCGCAGGCGCGATGCCGGATCGCATCAAAATGGCGGCGCTGCCGTAGGTGCCCGCGCTCAGAATCACTTCAGCGGCAAGGATCACTTCGCCGCTGGCCAGGCGCACGCCGATCGCGTGCTGCCCGTCAAATATTACGCGGTCTACCAGCGTATCGGCACGCAGGGTGAGATTGTCTCTGGCACGGGTTTTCTCATCCAGATAGGCCATGCCGGTGTTAACGCGCACGCCGTTGATGATATTCATCGGGTAGGGGCCGACGCCATTGGCTGAAGGGCCGTCAAAATCGTCAATCGCGTCGTAGCCGTTGGCGCGCGTGGCGGCGACGAAAGCGCGTTGCATTGGCGTGATGTCATCCAATGTGAGTTGCACGACAGGAAAGGGGCCGCTATCGCCATGGATTGCGCGGTCGTGCAGGCCATGACGAGTCTCCAGTTTTTTGAAGGCGGGCAACAGGTCCTGATAGCCCCATCCCGGCAGATCCCAGCGGTTGAAATCTTCCGGACGGGCGCGGATCGCCACGGCACCGTTGACCCCTGAACTGCCACCCAGGACTTTACCGCGGATAGCGCCGATCGCGTGGCTGACATAGCCGGGTTCTGTCCGGTATCCCCATTCGAACTCCGGGTTGCCATTGGCGCCGAGGACGTCGCTGTCCGCGATAAGGCGCGGATAATCGTAGGGCGCATAACTGTGCCCGGCTTCTAACAGCAGAACCCGGCGCGCAGGGTTTTCGCTGAGGCGAGCCGCCATCACCGCGCCGGCGGAGCCGCCGCCGACGATGACTACGTCGAAAACAGGGGATGTCTCTCTGGTCCGTTGGGCCGGTTGTGCTTGCGCCGATAATGCGGAAATCGATGTGGAAGCGCCGAGCGTGGCGGCGGCTGAAGCGACCAGCGTTTTTGATATCAGCTGGCGGCGTGATAAGTCTTTCATGGCAGAGTCTCCAGAGCGGGCAGAAAGTGTGTGTTCTGCAGACTAAAACCCTGAGGCACAAGCAACAAGTGATCGAAATTCGAACCTCGGGTTCGCGTTTTGCGAACCTTTCAGGCTGACGTCAGGAAAGGGGAGAGTTCGGTTTCCCAACGGGGCGTGCGGCCAATGTTCTCACTCAGGAAGTTCACCAGCGCCTGGATCTTGGGGGATGCCCGTTTTGAACGGCGGTAGACGGCGGAAATGTCGCCGCCGTCGGGTGAATAGGCGGCCAGAACAATGCGCAGTTCGCCCGCGCGTATCGCGTCGGCGGCGATAAATGCGGGCAGGATAGCGAGGCCCAAACCGGCTTTAGCCGCCGCCAACAGGTGAAAAGCGTTATCGGTGCGCAGCCGTTTACCGATACGAAACGATCGGATTTCGCCCTCGATGGGGAGCTGCAGCATGCCGGTCGGTTCGCGCTGAATATACAACAACCCCTGGTGCTGTTGCAGGTGTTGCGGGTGTGTCGGCGTGCCTTGCTGGGCAAGATAGGCCGGGCTGGCGCAAATCAAATGACGGTTGGCGCAGATGCGCTGCGCGATCAGGTCGGAATCCGCCAAGGGGCCGATACGGATGGCGACATCGAAATTTTCCTGATTCAGATTGGCCAGACGATCGCTATACTCCACGTCCAGGTTCAGGTTTGGATATTGTGCCATAAAGGTGGATAACAGCGGCGCCAGATAGCGGATGCTGAAGGCCATCGGCGCCGTTAACCGCAGTTGACCCTGCAGTTGGCTATGCAGTGTTCGCACCGTCTCTTCGGCATCGCTCACTTCGCTTAATATGCGCACGGCGCGCTGATAGAACAGGTGTCCGGCGTCGGTCAGCCCAAGCCTTTTTCCGCGTTCGAACAGCACAATCCCGAGGCGCGTCTCCAACTGCTGGATGCGTCTGCTCACCACCGACTTGGTGGTACCCAAGCGACGGGCCGCGGCGCTGATGTTGGCGGCCTCAACCACGGCGATATAGGTCGCCATCTCCTGAAACTGATTCATTCATCTCTCCTTCGTCACCCGCATGGTCAAATTATCACTCACTGCGCGTCAGGCAAAAAAAACCACCCGAGCGGGTGGTTTTTGTTTGTCAGAGCGAATCAATCCAGTTTGGGATGCTGGTCGATCAGGATCTGCTTTTTCTTTTCCAATTCGGCGATCTGCGCGTTGATGTCCTCGACTTTCTGTTCGATGTTGTCGTAGGTCTCCTGCAGCAGCTCTTTCGCCTCTGAGCGGTCAGACGCCGCCGGCGTCGCGCCGCGCAGCGGCTTGTTGGCGGTTTCTTTCATGTACAGACCGGTGATAAGACCGATCACCGCCACGACCATCAGGTAGTAGGCCGGCATGTACAGGTTGCCGGTCGCCTCTACCAACCAGGCGGCGGCGGTCGGTGTCGCACCGGCGATCAGCACCGAAATGTTGAACGAAATCGCCAGTGCGCTGTAGCGAATGTGCGTGGGGAACATCGCCGGCAGGATGGAGGCCATCACCCCGGTGAAGGAGTTGAGCAGAACCGCCAGCACCAGCAGACCGACGAAAATCAGGCCAATGACGTTGCTGTTGATCAAAATGAAGCACGGGATCGCCAGCGCCAACAGGCCGATGCTGCCGCCGATGATGAACGGCTTACGGCCGATGCGGTCGCTGGTCAGGCCGATCACCGGCTGCACGAACAGCATGCCGATCATGATGGCGATGATAATCAGAACGCCGTGATCCTCCGAGTAGTGCAGGTTATGCGACAGGTAGCTCGGCATGTAGGTCAACAACATGTAATAGGTCACGTTGGTGGAGATCACGATACCGACACACACTAGCAAACTTTTCCAGTGTTTGGCCGCGATCTCTTTGAACGAGGTTTTCGGCGGATTTTCGATGGCGTTGCGATCCTCTTTCTCCATCTTGTCCACGTGTTGCTGGAACGCCGGGGTTTCTTCCAGCGCATGGCGCAGATAGAGACCGATCAGGCCCAGCGGCGCGGCGATGAAGAACGGAATACGCCAGCCCCAGTCGAGGAAGTTGGCTTCGCCGACGATGCTGGAGATCAGCACTACTACGCCTGCGCCCATCACAAAGCCGGCGATGGAGCCGAAGTCCAGCCAGCTGCCCATAAAGCCGCGCTTGCGGTCCGGTGAGTATTCGGCGACGAAAATTGCCGCACCGGAATATTCACCGCCGACGGAGAAGCCTTGCGCCAGCTTGGCCAGCAGCAGCAGGATCGGAGCCCAGATGCCGATCGATGCATAGGACGGGATCAGGCCGATACAGAAGGTGCTGACCGCCATGATGATAATGGTGACCGAGAGCACCTTCTGGCGACCGAACTTATCGCCCATGGCGCCGAAGAACAGGCCGCCGAGCGGACGCACCAGGAAGGGCACGGAGAAGGTCGCCAGCGCGGCGATCATTTGTACGCCGGGCGAGGCGCCGGGGAAGAAGACCTGGCCAAGTGCGTAGGCGACAAAGCCGTATACGCCGAAGTCGAACCACTCCATCGCGTTGCCCAGGGCCGCTGCGGTGATCGCCTTCTTGAGTTTGCTGTCATCGATGATGGTGATGTCGCTGATGTGCATCGGTTTATGTCGTTTTTTTCTTAACTTCATATAATCATCCCTTAATGAATTATTCGTTGTTCGTGAAAGCGTAATCTCCGTTCACTATTGTTTTCGAGTTATCAAATAGGCTAATCGAATCGCGGTTCAAGACGATTCATTATCCACATTTAAGTTGGGATGTGGATCACAAAATATCGTCATTTATGCCAAGGTTATGTCATTTAGGTGACTAATTATTTTGCATCTATAGCTTAACGTTATATCTTGCTACGATCAAATTCAGCAGTTTAACTTAAGTGTTTGCACCGATTTGGTGCGAGAATGGTCTAATAAATGTGCGATTTGACGATTTTTCGTCTAATTGGTGATGTTTTAAGTATACAGAGTACGGGAGATAAAACAGGAAAAATTGATGTGTTTGCCGTCAAAAAAACGCCTGACCAACTGGCCAGGCAGTTTGGATTAAGGGACCGACGAACCGCCGAATTCGAGATAGATTTTCGCCAGATTCTGGTACTGCGCGAAGCGGTTTTCATCCACCGCCAGCTCCGCCTGACGGCGTTGTTCCTGCGCGTTCAGCCAGTCGGTAATGGTGACGGCGCCCTGCCGGTAACGCACCTCGTTCAGCCGCTCCGATTTGCGCGCCAGCGCCAATGAGGCGCGCAGCTGCGCCTCCTGCGCCAGCAGCTGCGTGCGCAGTGACAGCGCGTTGTTCACATCGCCCATCGCCTTGTACAGCGCCTGCTTGAAGGCCAGCACTTGCTGTTCATAGTCGTTGCGGGCGATCTTAATCTCCACGCCCATTTGCCGCCACTGCAGGAACGGCAGCGTCAGGCTGGCGCCGAGGCTGCCGGTCGGGTTGCGCAGAAATTCCAGCAGCGCGCTGCTGCTGGCGCCCAGTGAACCAGTCAGGCTGAACGCAGGGTAGTATTGCAGACGTTTTTCGTCGACGTTGGCCAAGGCGGCGCGCAACCGCAGCTCTTGAGCGCTTAGATCTGGACGACGGCTCAGGACGCCGGCGGGAATGCCGGTGTTGATCTGCGGCATCGTCGTCGTCGGCAGGCGCGCGGGCGCGATGGTGGCCTGGCCTGATGGCGCGCCCAGCAGCACCGCCTGCTCGTTCAGCGCCTGTTGACGATCGTGTTGTAACGACAGCAGGCTGCGTTCCTGCGTCAGCACGTTTTGTTCCGCGTTCACCACGTCCAGCGCCGAGATGCTGCCGGCCTGATAACGGGCGTTGGCCAGCCGCAGCGTCGTTTTGGCATAGGCGATGCTCGCCTGGCTGACGCTGATTTGTTGATTGAGAAAACCGATGCGCCAGTAATTCGTGGCGGCGTTGGCCAGCAGCGTCAGGCGCGCCGTCTGCAGATCCTGCTCGGAAGCCTGGCTGGCCCACTCGGCGGCATCGCGCTGGCGCGCCAGCTTGCCCCACAGATCGACTTCATAGCGGGTGGTGAGAGACGCGTTGCTGGTTTTATTCCAGGCGGAGGACTCTGACAGCGGGCGATTGATGCCGCTGCCTAATGAGGCGCTGACGTCGGGCGCGGTGCTGATGCCGACGCGTTCCGCTTCGAGGCGCGCGCGGTAGACGCGCAGCACGGCGACAGCCAGATCGTTGTTGCTGGCCATCACCTGTTGCAGCCAGCGATCGAGCTCGGGATCGTGGAAATCGCGCCAGTCGAACGGCGTCGGCGTGGCGTTCTCGGCGGCGTGCTGCCAACTCGCCGGGTAGTTGATCTGTGGCGCCCGGTAGTCGCTTTTCAGGGCGTTGCCGCAGCCGGCGGTGAGCAGGGCGGCGAGGCTTAACGCCAGGGGAGATAAAATTTTCATGGGTTACTCGCTGGCCAATGAAACGACCGGATCCATCCTTGCCGCTTTACGGGCGGGGAGATAACCGAAGATCATGCCGATTAAGGTTGAACAGAAAAACGCCGTCGCGGCGGCTTGCCAGGAATAGATGGCGGTGAACATGCCGCCCGCCAGCGAGGTGAACAGCGACCCGGCGGCGAACGACAGCGCGATGCCCAATGCGCCGCCGATCAGGCAGACCAGCACCGCCTCGATCATGAACTGTTGCATGATGTCGCCGCGCCTTGCGCCGACCGCCATGCGCACGCCGATTTCGTGGGTGCGTTCAGTGACCGACACCAGCATGATGTTCATCACGCCCAGGCTGCCGATCACCAGCGCGATTGATGCCACCATCAGGATCAGCAGGCTAAAAGTCATTGACGTGCGTTCGATGGACTTTCGAATTTTATCGAAGTTGTACAAACGGAAATCTTTTACGCCGTGGCGTTGGGTCAACAGCTGTGTGATAGCGGTGACGGCCGATTCGCTGGCGACATTGTCCTTTAGCCGAACGGTGATGCCGCTGAGCGTCGGTTTGCCTACCATGCGATACATCACCGTGCTGTAGGGCATCCAGACAGTGATGCGATTGGGCGCGTAGTTGCGATTGCTTTTAGCCACACCGATCACCCGGGCCGGCACCGAGCCGAGAAATACGATCTGGCCGAGCGGCTCGACGCCGAAATCGCCGAACAGCGCCTGGCGTGCATTGTCGTCGATGATCACTTCCTGCAGCGCATTACGATCGTCGCGGAAAGTCACGCCTTGTAACAGCTCGACGCCGTTAACGCGGAAATAGTCGCGCCCGACGCCGGTGATCGAGGCGGTGGCGGATTTGCTGCGAAAACGGATGCTGTCGTAAGCGTCTACCTCCGGGCTGACGCTGTCGACGAAGCTTTGCTGCGCCAGCGCGTCGGCATCGGCCGGTACCAGGGTGCGGATGCTGTCGATGGCGTCGTCGAAGAAGTCACGCCCCGGATAGATGCTTACCACGTTAGTGCCGAGATCTTTGAGGTTTTCCAGCGTGCGCTGCTTGGCGCCTTCGCCCAGCGCGACTACCGTGACCACGGCGGCGATGCCGAAGATGATGCCGGTCATGGTCAGCGCGGTGCGCAGGCGATGGGCGTTCATCGCCTTCAGCGCCATGTGCAGCGATTCGCGGGTGCGGTCAATCAGGCTTTGCCAGCCGCTTTGCCGGCTGCGGTTCGGCGGCGGCAGCGCGACGGCGGGCACCGACTTGCGGCCGCTGTCCGCGATGATCTCGCCGTCTCGCAGTTCGATGACGCGGTGGGCATGTTGCGCCACGTTCATATCGTGGGTGACGATCACCACGGTGTGGCCGCGCTGATTCAGTTCGCTCAGGATCGCCAGCACTTCCTGGCCGGATTGGGTGTCCAGTGCGCCGGTCGGCTCGTCCGCCAGGATAATTTCGCCGCCGTTGATCAGCGAACGGGCGATGCTGACGCGCTGCTGCTGGCCGCCGGAAAGCTGGCCGGGCTTGTGATCCTCGCGTCCCTCCAGGCCCAACCGCGCGAGCAGCTGTGCCGCTCGCTGCCGCCGCTGATCGCGCCGGGCGTTAGCGTAGATGGCCGGAATTTCGACGTTGCCCAGCGCGCTGAGATCGGGCATCAGGTGATAACGCTGGAAGATAAAGCCGATATGCTCGCGGCGCAGGCGGGCCAGTTCGTCCGGCGACAGGTGGGCGGCGTTCTGGCCACTGATGTAGTAGTCGCCGCGATCCGGTACGTCGAGACAGCCCATGATGTTCATCAGCGTCGATTTGCCGGAGCCGGAGGCGCCGATGATCGCCACCAGCTCGCCGGCGGCGATGGTCAAATCGATGTCTTTCAACACCGTCAGCGCCTGACCGCCGTTGGTGTAGGTTCGGCTGATGCCTTTTAGCTCGATGATCGCGTTCACAGGAAAATGCCATCCTCAGCCGACTTGGCGGCGGGCTGCGACAGCACCACGGTTTCACCGGCTTTCAGGCCGCTGAGGATCTGAATGTCGACGTTGTTGGTGATGCCGGTGGTCACTTCGCGCGTTTCCAACTGTTGATCCTGAGTCAGCACCTGTACTTGTTGCCCTTTTCCTTCGGTTTTATGCACCGCCTGGATCGGCACCAGCAGGGCATTCTTCGCGTCGCCGAGCAGTAAGGAAACCTGCGCGGTCATGGCGATGCGCAGGCGGTTTTCCGGGTTGGGCACGTCCAGCAGCGCGTTGTAATAGACCGAGGCGTTCGAGGTGCCGGAGCCGGAAGCGGAACTGGTGCCGGCGAGCGAGTCGTCTTTCATCACCGATTCCGGTGCCAGCTCGATGGTGCGCAGCGTGGCGTCGTAACGTTTATCCGGATCGGAAAAAATAGTGAAGTACGCCTTTTGCCCCGGTGAAATGCGGGTGATGTCGGCTTCGGAGATCTGCGCCTTTATGGTCATCGTATCCAGCCGCGCCAGCTTGACGATGGTCGGCGCGCTTTGGCTGGAGTTGACCGTTTGTCCCTGCTGCGTGACCACGGCGATGACGATGCCGTCCATCGGCGCGACCACGCGGGTATAGCCCAGATCGATTTTTTTCTTCTCGACTTCGATCTGCGATTGCACCAACTGCGCATTGAGTGCCTGCAGATCGGCGCGAGTGGTGGCGAGCGAGGCTTCGGCGGTCTCGAAGTCTTCCCGCGAACTGGCCTCGTCGTTCAGCATGCGGCGCTGGCGTTTAAAACGCGACTCTGCCTGTTTCAGCAAGGCCTGTTTGGCTAACATATTGGCTTTGACTACGTTCAGCGCCGCTTCGGCGTTGCGCAGATCGTTGCGTTGTTGCAGATCGTCGATGTCGGCGATCGGTTGCCCCTTGGTGACGCGATCGCCCAGTTTGACCTTCAGCGATTTGACTTCGCCGGAGACCCGCGCGCCGACGTTAACGCGTTCGACGGCATCCAGCCGCCCGGTGGCCAGCACGGCGTTTTCGATATCGCCCAGGCGGGCCGGCGCGGTAACGTAATCCTGCTGCGGCGGGCGTTGCCAATAGATTGCCAGCGCGACAGCGACGGCGATGAAAACGATGGCGGCGATCAACGCCAGACGGCGGGAGGGGAGTTTTAGTGATGACATACCCAGGTTTTCCATAACGATAAAAGCGGCGGTTCCAGTCTGCCATCATGGCAGCGCCAGCTTGAACTGGCGCTAAACGTGAGGCGCTTTCCCGCTGGAAAGGGGATAGTAAAGGCTTTCGCGCTAAAGATCACGGCGAGTTATTATCCGCCGGGTGTGCAACCGGCTGCACGGCACGCTATACTGGCTAAAAAACCAGTATTCATTCATCAGCAGGATAACGCCGCCGTCATGATGCCAAACCGCCTCGAGCCGGAACTCGACATTTACCAATACCCGGAGCACCTGCGCGCCTGCCTGGCGCCGTTGCCCAAAGGGCCGGGCGTCTATGTGTTTCACGGCGAAAGCGAAAGCCTGCCGCTTTACATCGGTAAAAGCGTCAACGTACGCAGCCGGGTCATGGCGCATTTCCGCGCGCAGGACGAGGCAAAAATGCTGCGCCAAACCCGGCGCATCAGTTTTATCGAGACTGCGGGCGAGTTAGGGGCATTGTTGCTGGAGGCGCAGTTGATCAAGCAACAGCAGCCGCTGTTCAACAAACGCCTGCGGCGCTCGAAACAGCTGTGCGCGCTGCGTCTGCAGGCGGACACGGTGACGATTGCCCACGCCAAAGAGATCGATTTCGCCGTCACGCCCCACCTCTACGGGCTGTTTGCCAATCGCCATGCCGCGCTGGAAAAGCTGCGCGCCATCGCCGACGAGCATCGTTTATGTTACGGCAAGCTGGGGATCGACAAGCTGCCCGCCGGGCGAGCCTGCTTCCGCTACAGTCTGCGCAAGTGTGCCGGCGCCTGCTGTGGCGTGGAGCCGGTGCAGGAACATGCGCGGCGGCTCGGCGTGGCGCTTGAACAGCTGCGCATCGCCTGTTGGCCGTTCGCCGGGCGCGTGGCGTTGGAAGAGCAGGGCGAGACCCTGCGTCAGTACCATGTGATTCACAATTGGTTTTATCTGGGCTCGGTCAGCAGCCTGGCGCAGGCGCAGCGGCTGCAGAACGCGGCCAGCCACTTTGACAGCGATGGCTACAAGATTTTGTGTAAGCCGCTCATCGCCGGCGATTACCGGATTATTGAGCTGCCGTAAGGCCAGAGCGCTATCGATAACCTAAGACTTATCTGTAAATTCAGGGCATTATGCTAAAAAAGCTTGAGTCCATAATGTTGTTATGGATAATGTCGCCCCGAAGCGAAGGAACGCGCTATTAACTCAGTTGGCAGAGTGATTGGTTTTATAATGGCTTGTTTTGGCTTGAAAATTGATAGACGCGGGTTCGAGTCCTGCATAGCGCGCCAGCTTTCTTCCCTTCATCTCACCGCGCTTACCGTAAAGCGCACCCGGGTTGATTTGCACTATCGGCTCCTCGTTGGGATTTTCGGGTGTGCTTTACCGTAACCGCTGGCTTTCCTTCCTCTTTCTCTTTCGATCCTTTGCTAAACTGTAATCAGGCAGGCTTGCTGCCCGGCAACAGGAGGTCGATATGTCTCACTCCGAGCAACTGCAGGAACTCTTGCAACGCGTCACCGCCCTCGAGGCGAGAGAGAAAGCGCTGACCGCCGCGTCCAACGCTTATCAGGCGATTATCACCACCATGTTGGGCAATATGGAGAAGACCGAGCGTGACCGGATCATCGCGATGATCGATCAGGCCCATGAAATCGCCTATGCCCGCGCCATTCATCGCAGCAACGAACCGCAAAAACAGAAGATCAAACAGGCCGACGACGTGGCCCAGCGCATGTTCATGTTTGCGCAAGGCAAGGCCGCTCAGCCGCGCTGAATCCGAACTATAACAGTTGCCGCCATTAAGTTGGCTAACTGATCTACCCGGGGAAACTGTACTTGTGTTACTTTTAGCAGTGAGATTTGATGGCAATGCTGTTTCCAGCATAAGGTTGTAACGATGGACGCGATTAAAAGCATCTTGGTTAAAGAGATTGAACAGATCAATCGGCGCGAAGGGCGTGACGGCAAGCCGCGCTTCAACAGCGAATTCGCCCGCACTCACCGCTATCTGTGCCTTGCTATGTTCGCCGGCTATTTCGCGGTGATCGCCGTAATGTATCAGGTGCCGTACATGGGGATGTATGCCTTCCTGGGGTTCACCGCCTTCGTACTGTTCATGTTCGCCATGCTGCTGATAGAAATCCGGCCGGTGTACCGTTTCGAGGACATCGGGGTGCTGGATCTGCGGGTTTGCTACAACGGCGAATGGTATTTCACCCGCGCGCTGTCGCCTTATGCGGTTCAGCAACTGCTGGATGAGCCATCCATCGGCGCCGCGCTGAAACAGAAGATGCGGGTAATCATCGGCAACAAGGGCGAAATCGACTTCTACGACGTGTACGACATGGCCTACGGGAAAAAGCCGCAGGATGAGCCACCGCAGTTGGCGGCGGCAAACTGAAAGGTTTCCGGCCGGCGGCTTGTCGATTATACTCAGCGTTTGAATGCCAAGCAGAATGAGGACCCAGCGATGAGTGATGATATTTTCGATTTTGATATCGATGCCGAACTGGCGAAAGCCGAAGAAAAAGCGGCGCAGAAGGTAAAAGAGGTCCCTGAGTTCCTCGAAGACGAAGCGGACTGCGAAGGTTGCAAGATCTGATCGCCTGAGACATAAAAAAAACCGCCGCGGCGGTTTTTTTTATGTCTGAGCATCGCGCGGCATCAGTCCAGCACGAATCCCCAGATGAGGAACGCCGCCACCAGAATCAGGCAAAGCGCGGACACCGTCACCAGTATTTTCCCCAGAATGTCTTTTTCTTGTTCCTGCTGCGTCACGTTGAAATTATCCAATTAAAAGTCTATGGACCAAACCGGCGATGCTGAGATCGAGCGCCGCTACGCCCAGCGCCATGATCATCATCACCGAAAGAAATCGAGTCTTGCCGTTCACATCCCTAATCCCTGTAGGCGCCGCTGCTAAACTGTTTTTATATCAAACGGATATAATTCAGCGACGCCGTACTTCATGCAACATGATAGTGATTAAGAACGTTCTTAAGGCCAGAAGTTCCCTCGTCTGATAACGCAGCCGGTGCGGCAGCGTCAGTCGGTTACGATTCGCACGCCTATCTTGCTGACTTGATTGCCGTCCATTTCGGCGATGGTCCAGGTTAGGCCGTCCCAATCCACCTGGTCGCCGATCACCGGTTCGCCGCCAATCAGCTGAATGACGAACTGGCCAAGCGTCTGCTGCTCGTCCACGTCGTCTTGCAGATTGAGGCCATAAAGCTGCGAGATGTCGCTTAAACGGGCATCGGACTGCAGGATAAAGTCGCCGAAGAAGCGCTCGTCGAGCGTCACGGCCGGCGCCTGGCTGAACAGTTTGCCGAGGATGGGCAGGTCGTGCTCATGGCCGATAACGCACAGAATATCGTTTTCCCGCAGGCGGGTACTGCCGCTGGGGTGCAGCAGCTCTTTGCCGCGGAACAGGGCGGCGATGCGAGTGTTGGGCGGCATTCTCAGCTCACGCAGCGCCGCGCCGACGCACCAGTTTTCCGCCGAAAGCTGATAAACGAACTGTTCCCACTGGTTCTCCGGGTGCACGTCCAACCCAACGCGGGAGATCGGCGTCAGCGCCGGCGGCACGATCACCTTGGCTTTTTTGGCGGCAAACGACAGCGTGGTGCCTTGCAGCAGCAGGGAGACCAGCACCACGAAGAACGCCACGTTGAAGAACAGCTGGGCGTTGGGCAGCCCGGCCATCATCGGGAACACCGCCAGGATCACCGGCACCGCGCCGCGCAGGCCGACCCAGGAAATAAAGCCGCGTTCGCGCAGGGTAAAGCTGCGGAACGGCAGCAGGCCGATAAACACCGACAGCGGGCGGGCGAACAGGATCATCCACAGCGACAGCAGCAGGGCAGGGATGGCGATCGGCAGCAGCTCGTGCGGGTTGAGCAGCAGGCCGAGCACCAGGAACATGCCGATCTGGCTGAGCCAGGCCAGTCCGTCGAAGGTTTGTACGATGCCGTGGCGGTTGCGGATTGGCCGATTGCCCAGCAGCAGGCCGCACAGGTACACCGCCAGAATGCCGCTGCCGTCCAGCGCGGTGGTCAGCGCGAAAATAAGAATGCCGCCGCTCACCGCCAGCAGCGGATAGAGGCCGTCCGCCAGTTTGATATGGTTGATCAGCGTCAGCAGCAGCCAGCCGCCGCCCAGGCCGAAGACGATGCCCATGCCGAACTGCTGCATCAGATGCAGCGGGAAGGTCCAGCTCAGCGCGGTTTCCCCGGCGGCGATCATCGCAATCAGCGTGATGGTGAGGAATACCGCCATCGGATCGTTGCTGCCGGACTCGATTTCCAGCGTGGCGCTGACGCGTTCGTTCAAGCCCTTGCCCCCCAGTAACGAGAAGACCGCGGCGGCGTCGGTGGAACCGATAATGGCGCCGATCAGCAGCCCCTGCAACAGATCGAGATTGAACAGCCAGGCGGCGGCCATACCGGTCAGGCCGGCGGTGATCACCACACCGACGGTGGCGAGAGACAGTGCCGGCCACAGGGCGACGCGGAAAGAGCTGACCCGGGTACGCATGCCACCGTCGAGCAGGATCACCGCCAACGCGAGGTTGCTGACCAGATAAGCGACCGGATAATTGCTGAAGACGATGCCGCCGGGGCCGTCGACGCCGGCCAGCATGCCGATCGCCAGGAAGATCACCAGGATCGGAATACCGAGCCGGGAAGAAAATGAGCTGAGCAGAATGCTTGCCCCCACCAGCACGGCACCGATGACGAACAAACTGTTAATGGTGCTGGCATCCAAAATATCGTTCTCCTGAGGCTGGGGGGGTTAGGGGGGCACTGCGTGTGTGTCGATGATAGCGTGTTTAGTGGGTAAAACGCCAAGGCTGATTGCGAAAACAACCGATCAATTATTGCCCTTTGGTGCGATTAACCGAAGAAAGTGAGGAGAAGAGGGAGAATCCTGTCTTTTATCCAACATTATCAGACTGCTGTATTTCGGTTTTGGCAACAATGGCCGATCGTGGCTGAGGGAAAAACCATTAAGCCCGCGCAGGCAGGCTTAATGGTTTGCAGGCGCGGTAGGGTTAGTGGTCGAGCGATTCCAGCGCCCGTTTGATCAGCTCGCTGGCCAACTTGCTTTCCGTTTCGGAAATGCCGTCGAGATTGAAGTTGGCGAGTTCAGTGACCAAAACGCTGCGTTCTTTGCCGCTGATTGAGGCGTCCAGCGCGGACAGCAGTCTGCCGAGGATCTTCAGCAGGGTGGCGTTTTCCACTTCGGCTTCTTGAGCCGGGGTGTTCTTATCGGTCATTCAAAATCCTCTCTGTCGTGACGGAAGGGAGATGCAGCTAACGCCATCGAATGAATTAAACGATCGCGCAGCCCTTCGGGGGTGTTGAGCCCAATCACTACCGTAAGGCAGGGATCCGGATTTCTACTTATGCATCGCAGTTATAACGATTAGGGTATGTATTCAGCCGTATCACTTTGCCCTAACGGACGGCGCCAGGCTGAGCAATGTGTGCTTTGCATGCAAACCACCAGTATAGGCTTTTTGCACGACGGCAAGATGACAGGAAACCCCTGCAAACGATCGGGTTTACAGGGGCGGAAGGTTATTGTGGCTTGCCGGAGAACAAGAAACGCAGCACCGGAATACGCTTGTGCAGTTCATATAAAGCGAAGGCCAGCGAGAACACAAACAGCAGGCCCAGCAAGAATCCCAACAGGTTGTTGCCGATATAAGGCGTCACGAAAGCGCCATATATCAGGGTCAACGGGTGGTGCACCAGATATATAAACAGCGAGGCGTTGACCAGATAGGTGATGCGCGGCGAGTGATAATTCAGCAGGTTATGCCCAAAAGAGAACACCACGTTGGTCATCAGGATCCCCATTAGGGTTTTGATCACCACTTCCAGCTCGAACATATAGCTGCTGTGCGCCAACAGCTTTTGATTCAGCATATATGCGATAAACAGCAGCAGCGAGCCGAGCAGCGCCAGCGGCGAGCGACGCAGAAAAATCTCCTTAAGCCACACGTACTTAAACGCATAAGCGCCGAGGATGAAGAACGGCAGGTAGAACATCGTCTCCATCACCACGAAATTGAACAGGCCGTTGGATAATAGCTGTGGCGCGAACATTAAAATAATACGGTGCGCGGCCGAATAGCATACCGCATAAATAAAGAAACACAGTGAGATGTTTCCTAATCCACGCATTCGGTTTATTAACTCTGGAATATGATCGCGGGTTTGACGCTTGATTTTACGGAACAGATAAAAACAGGCGCAGGTTAACAATGACAGTGTCAATAAGAACCACAGATGAGAAACCAATTCCCAAACTGTTACATTTATTTTCTGATAGAGAGAAAATTCATCCCAGCCGTTTAATTTATCGGTGAAATATTTCAGCATGAAAAACTGCGGCACCGTAATTAGCGGGATGGAGCTTAACAGCGGGATCGCCACCCGCTCCAGCCTGACCTTCAGCCACTGGTGGCGCTCGTAGCGCTCGTAAAGCATGTAGGAGAAGTAGCCGGATATCACGAAGAACACCTGCATGCGGAAAGCGTGGATGAAGTCGTTCAGCACCGTGAGCGAGAAGGAGGGGGACGCGCTGTTCACCGCCCAGGCATGGCTGGAATAAATCAGGGAGAGGTGAAACGGAATCCCGAGCAACATCAAATAGGCCCGGATCGAATCGAGGAAAAACTCGCGCTGTTTGCTGCCTTTAGTCATAGATTACCGCTGGTGATTTAATCGGGTGCTCATTAACACGCTTAATAAGTCGTCAAACGTTAAATTGTTATCCGAAACCCTACTATAGCCCCCCGCATTTTTCCATAGCGTCTTGTTGCGCGGCTTGCTACGCTGGTGTTCCATCAGCTGCTTAAACAATGAGCCGTAAACATGAACCATCCATTTATCATGTTGTCGGAAAGCTGAGTAATCCATTAATATGGATTTAAATGATTTGAGCACACGAATAGGGGGGGATGTGCTAGTTAATATATTATCCGGACAACCACGCGCCGCGAGCGTTCGTTGGTTAGGTGCTACCGTATTGTTCACGCTGTTCAGTTCGCCGGCATGGGCCTTTTCTATTGATGACGTGGCCAAGCAGGCGCAGGATCTGGCCGCGAAAGGTTTCGAAGCCCCGAAGAGCAACCTTCCTTCTCAGTTCCGCGAGATGAAGTTCGCAGACTATCAGCAGATTCAGTTCAATCACGATAAAGCCTATTGGAGCAAGCTGAAAACCCCTTTCAAGCTTGAGTTTTATCATCAGGGGATGTACTTCGACACGCCGGTGAAAATCAACGAAGTCACCTCCACCAGCGTAAAACAGATCAAGTACAGCCCGGATTACTTCAACTTCGGTTCGGTCAAACACGACCCTGAATCGGTGAAAAATCTCGGTTTTGCCGGCTTTAAGGTGCTTTACCCGATCAACAGCGCCGACAAAAACGATGAGATCATGAGCCTGCTGGGCGCGAGCTATTTCCGCGTGGTGGGTAAAGGGCAGGTTTACGGGCTGTCCGCTCGCGGCCTGGCTATCGATACCGCTTTGCCGTCCGGCGAAGAGTTCCCGCGTTTCCGCGAATTCTGGGTTGAGCGTCCGAAGCAGGGCGACAAACACCTGGTGATTTATGCGCTGCTGGATTCCCCGCGCGCCACCGGTGCTTACCGCTTCACGGTGATCCCGGGCCGCGACACCACCGTGGACGTCGAGTCCAAGGTATTCCTGCGCGACAAGGTGGGCAAACTGGGCCTGGCGCCGCTGACCAGCATGTACCTGTTCGGGCCGAACCAGCCGTCGCCGACGCTGAACTACCGCCCGGCGTTGCACGATTCCAACGGTCTGTCTATCCATGCCGGCAACGGCGAGTGGATCTGGCGCCCGCTGAACAATCCTAAACACCTGTCCGTCAGCACCTATACCGTTGAGAATCCTAAAGGCTTCGGTCTGCTGCAGCGCGGTCGCAACTTCAAAGAATATGAAGATCTGGACGATCGTTACGATCTGCGTCCGAGCGCCTGGATCGAACCGAAGGGCGACTGGGGCAAAGGCAAGGTCGAGCTGGTGGAGATCCCGACGGCGGATGAAACCAACGACAACATCGTCGCGTTCTGGACGCCGGATACGCTGCCGGAAGCCAAAAAGCCGCTGACGCTGAGCTACCGTCTGAACTTCACCCGCGATGAAGACAAACTGCATTCGCAAGACATCGCCTATGTGGCGCGGACCATGCGTTCGACCGGTGACGTGAAGCAGTCCAACCTGATTCGCGAGCCTGACGGCAGCGTGGCCTTCCTGGTCGACTTCGTCGGCCCGGTGCTGAAAGGGCTGGACGCCAACACCCCGGTCGCTTCTCAGATCAGCATCGGCGACAACGGTGAAATGGTAGAAAACAACGTCCGCTATAACCCAGTGACCAAAGGCTGGCGCCTGACGGTGCGTCTGAAAGTGAAAGACGACAAGAAGCCGGTAGAAATGCGCGCGGCGCTGGTCAATGGCGATAAGACTCTGTCGGAAACCTGGAGCTATCAGCTACCTGCCAATGAATAAGCCTACTCAACCCGCCCAGGATTATCTTGCGGCGCTGCCTCTGACCGCCGAGCGGTCGGAGGCGCTCAACCCTCACACGGCGGATGACGCTCAGGCACTGGAGGCGCTTCATCGGCAGATGGGCGCCGCCGACGCCAACGTCAACAGCCTGTCGGCGGATGACGTGGCGTTGGCCTCGGTCAAACCGCGCATCGAAAGCGCCTGGCCGGATGCGGTCAGCGATGACGACTTCGATACCGACGCCGAAGGGCGCGCTATTCTGAAGGCGACGCCGCCGATCAAACGAACCACCATGTTCCCGGAAGCCTGGCGTACCAACCCGGTGGCGCGCTTCTGGGATTCTCTGCTGGGGCGTTCGCCGCACAATCGGCACGCCACCAAAGAGGAGGCCGAGGCCGAGAACCGCTGGCGCGTTGTCGGCTCCATGCGCCGCTATGTGCTGCTGGTGCTGATGCTGGTGCAGACCGGCATCGCCACCTGGTATATGAAAACCATCTTGCCTTATCAGGGCTGGGCGCTGATCGATCCTATCGCCATGCTGGATCAGGATCTGATGCAGTCGGTGCTGCAACTGCTGCCGTATGTGCTGCAAACCGGCATTCTGATCCTGTTCGCCGTACTGTTCTGCTGGGTCTCGGCCGGTTTCTGGACCGCGCTGATGGGCTTCCTGCAGCTGCTGATCGGCAAAGACAAATACAGTATTTCCTCCACCATCAAGGGCGATGAGCCGATCAACCCGGCGCACCGTACCGCGCTGATCATGCCGATCTGTAACGAAGACGTCGAACGTGTGTTCGCCGGCCTGCGTGCGACCTATGAGTCCGTCGCCGCCACCGGTCAGCTGGAGCACTTCGATATCTACGTGCTGAGCGACAGCTACGATCCGGACATCTGCGTGGCGGAGCAAAAGGCGTGGATGGAGCTGTGCCGCGATGTCGACGGCCACGGCCGCATCTTCTATCGCCGCCGCCGTCGCCGCGTAAAACGCAAAAGCGGCAACATCGACGACTTCTGCCGTCGTTGGGGCGGCGAGTACAGCTACATGGTGATCCTGGACGCCGACAGCGTGATGAGCGGCGAATGCCTCACCGGGCTGGTGCGTCTGATGGAAGCCAACCCGAACGCCGGCATCATCCAGTCCGCGCCGAAGGCGTCCGGCATGGATACCCTGTATGCGCGCGTGCAGCAGTTCGCTACCCGGGTTTACGGGCCGCTGTTTACCGCCGGCCTGCATTTCTGGCAACTGGGCGAGTCGCACTACTGGGGCCATAACGCCATCATCCGCGTGAAGCCGTTTATCGAGCACTGTGCGCTGGCGCCGTTGCCGGGCGAGGGCTCCTTCGCTGGTTCAATCTTGTCGCACGACTTCGTTGAAGCGGCGCTGATGCGCCGCGCCGGCTGGGGCGTGTGGATCGCTTACGATCTGCCGGGCAGTTATGAAGAGCTGCCGCCAAACCTGCTGGACGAGCTGAAACGCGACCGCCGCTGGTGCCACGGCAACCTGATGAACTTCCGCCTGTTCCTGGTGAAAGGCATGCACCCGGTGCACCGTGCGGTGTTCCTGACCGGCGTGATGTCCTATCTGTCGGCGCCGCTGTGGTTCATGTTCCTGGCGCTCTCCACCGCATTGCAGGTGGTGCATACCCTGATGGAACCGCAATACTTCCTGCAGCCGCGGCAGCTGTTCCCGGTTTGGCCGCAGTGGCGGCCCGAGCTGGCGATAGCGCTGTTCTCCACCACGCTGGTGCTGCTGTTCCTGCCGAAGCTGCTCAGCATCGTGCTGATCTGGGCCAAGGGTGCGAAAGAGTACGGCGGGGCGTTCCGTCTGTTCATTTCGATGCTGATGGAAATGCTGTTCTCGGTGCTGCTGGCGCCGGTGCGCATGCTGTTCCATACCGTGTTCGTGGTGAGCGCCTTCCTCGGTTGGGAAGTGGTGTGGAATTCGCCGCAGCGTGACGATGACGATACGCCTTGGGGCGAAGCGTTCCGCCGCCATGGTTCGCAGATGTTGTTGGGCCTGGTGTGGGCCGGCGGCATGGCGTGGCTGGATCTGCGCTTCCTGTGGTGGTTGGCGCCGATCGTGTTCTCGCTGATCCTGTCGCCGTTCGTGTCGGTGCTGTCGAGCCGCGCGACGCTGGGCATGAAGAGCAAACGCGCCAAGCTGTTCCTGATCCCGGAAGAGTACAACCCGCCGCGCGAGTTGCTGGCTACGGAAGAGTACCTGCATCTCAACCGCAACCGCGCGCTGACCAACGGCTTTATGCATGCGGTGGTCAACCCATCCTTCAACGCGCTGGCGACGGCGTTGGCGACGGCGCGTCACCATTTGCGCGCTACCCTCGATCGCAACCGCGAGGAGCGGGTGAACGAAGCGCTGCAGCTGGGGCCGGAGAAACTGGTGAAGGGCAAACGTCTGGAGCTGCTGAGCGATCCGGTCACGCTGGCTCGTCTGCACCAGCGCGTCTGGCTGTTGCCGGAAGGCGCTGCCTGGCGTGAGCACTATCAGCAGTTGCCGCACAACCCGCTGGCGCACCCAACGGGCCGACGTTAATCGCTGAACGGTAACGCTCAGACGGGGAATGCGCATGGCGCATTCCCCGTTTTTTTTACCTTTTGCTTACGCGCGCCGGTACCGGTGGAGAAAGGGAACTGTGGTAGACTGCGGCCGATGCGTTGTTCACTCGCGAAACAACCCTTTGCTCAGAGTCAATGTCGTGAAGCTCTCTTCCTACCTTCGGCTAGCCTGCGTGGCGGCCGGCGTGATGGTCTTAACCGGTTGCGGCAGCATCATCAGCCGCACCGTGCCCGGCGCGGGACATGGCCACCAGTACTATCCCGGCGTGCAGTGGGATTTGCGCGATACGCCCTGGCGTTATGTCACGGTGATAGACGTGCCGCTGTCGATGGTGGTGGACACCTTTATGCTGCCGTTCGATGCGCAGCACGGCCCCTATGAATAAACCTGCTCAGCGGGTGGCGAACACCACCAGCTGATAGCCTTTCTGCCCGCACTGGAAAGACGCCAGCGCCGTCATCCCCAGCCCTTGCACGTGTGCGGCTAGCGAATGCGGATTGTCGTCGTCGATAAACAGCGCGCCCACGTCGTAATCATGACAGGTATGCGCTTTGACCGCGGCGTAGAGGCGTTTCAGCACCCCCTTGCCGCGCCAGGCGGCGGCGAGGCAGACCGGGCCGTAGAGAAACATCCGCTGTTCACTCAGCGCCCGCCCGGCGAAGGACTGCGTGGCGAGCGTCGCCAGCATCGCATCCACCACCGGCGGCCGCGGATGCATGTCGGCGGGCATCAGGCAAACAAACCCTGCCAGTTGGCCCTCCTGTTCCGCCACTACTATGCCGATGCCACGGTTGATCGCCGCCAGCTGCGCCTCATTCATGCGTGATACGATAAATCTCTGCCGTTTTTGGCGCTCGTCGAGCGCTTCAGGCACGTTTTCGCCCTGCAGCTGCAAAATGGCAGGGTAGTCGGTGGAGCGGGCCTGGCGAATGTTCATGGTGCCTCCTTGGCGATGAAAGTAGGGGGCGGGTTAACGTTCATCCCACTCATCGGCAGCGGCCTGGCCTTCTTCGGTATCCAGCGGCGGCTCGAGCTGGAAGTCGCCTTCTTCCCATTCGTACAGGGTATTTTCGTCTATCCACTCGGCGGTAATTTCCACTTCGTCGTAGTCACCGTCGAATATTGCCTGCGCCGCCGCACCGCTGCGCAGCGTCAGGCATTCCACCGCTTCGCCCTCTTCTTCGAAGAACTCCGCTTGCCACATCGTGTCGCCATCCTGCATCACATACTTTTGCAGATTGAACTGCTGCGGCACCGGCGGTTCATCGCCGCTGCTGCCTTCGGCGGTGTCGATAAACTCTTCGCGTGCGGCCTCGATGGCTTCTTCCAGAGTTGCATACAGGCTCATGTTCGCCTCCGTTGACAATGAGAGTAGAGCGCCCGGCGTACTGCCGGTGCGGTGGGAGAAACGTCAAAACTAATTGTTGTCTCACTGGCGCAGGATGCAAATTTTTTTGTTGTCCGCTTTGCGACGACGGTTGTCCGCAAAGCGGGAGAAGAGGAAGCGATGGCGGGAAATAATGGCGTTATCGTTCACTCAGGCATCAGGAGAAGCCCATGTTAATCGACCCGTCAAGCAAATACCGACCGTTCCCGCCCGTGGCGTTACCGGACCGCCAGTGGCCTGCGCGCACGCTGCGGCAGGCGCCGCGCTGGTGCTCCAGCGATCTGCGCGACGGCAACCAGGCGCTGGCGGAACCGATGGATAACGCGCGCAAGCGCGAATTCTATCAATTGTTGTTGCAGTGCGGTTTCAAAGAGATTGAGGTGGCTTTCCCTTCGGCGTCGCAAACGGATTTCGATTTTGTGCGCACCCTGATCGACGAGCAACTGATCCCGCACGACGTCACGATTCAGGTGCTGACGCAGTCGCGAGACGATCTGATCGATCGCACCTTCGAGGCGCTGCAGGGTGCGCCGCAGGCTATCGTGCATCTGTACAACGCCACGGCGCCGATGTTTCGCGACATCGTGTTCCGTCAGGATAAGGCCGCAACCGTGGCGCTGGCGGTGAACGGCGCGCGGCGCATTCGCCGGCATTGCGAGGCTCAGCCCGATACCGCCTGGTGCTTCGAGTATTCGCCGGAAACCTTCTGTTTTACTGAATTAGAGTTCGCGCTGGAGATCTGCGAGGCGGTGGCGGAGGTGTGGCAACCGGGGCCGCAGCGGCCGATGATCATCAACCTGCCGGCGACGGTGGAAGTGAGTACGCCCAACGTGTATGCCGATCAGATTGAATGGTTCTGTCGTCATTTCAGCCGTCGCGCCGATGTGGCGATCAGCGTGCATCCGCATAACGATCGCGGCACCGGCGTGGCCTGCGCGGAGCTGGCGCTGTTGGCCGGCGCCGATCGGGTCGAAGGCTGCCTGTTCGGCAACGGAGAGCGTACCGGCAACGTCGATCTGGTCACGCTGGTGTTGAATCTCTATACCCAGGGCGTGGCGCCGGGCCTGGACTTCAGCCGCCTGAAACAGGTGGTGGAGGTGGTGGAGCAGTGCAATCAGTTGCCGGTACATCCTCGCCATCCTTATGCCGGTGAGTTGGTGTTTACCGCCTTCTCCGGTTCGCATCAGGATGCGATCAAGAAAGGTTTCGCCGCGCAACGCCAGCGACAAGATGGCTGGTGGCAGGTGCCTTACCTGCCGCTCGATCCCGCCGATGTCGGCTGCAGCTATGAGGCGGTGATCCGGGTCAACAGCCAGTCCGGTAAAAGCGGGGCTGCCTGGTTATTGGAACAAAATCATGGGTTGGCGTTGCCGCGCGGTTTGCAGATTGACTTCAGCCAGGTAGTGCAGCGTGCGACCGACGGCAGCGGGAAGGAAATGAGCGGCGCACAGCTGTGGCGCTTATTCCGCGACACCTATGGCCTGGTGGAGCAGCCGCGCTTGCAACTGTTGAGCTACCAGACGGAAAGTCACGGGGTAGAGGCCTACAGTTTCAACGCGCGAGTTGCCTGCGAGGGAGAGCCACTGCGCCTGCAGGGCGCCGGCAACGGTCTGCTTTCCAGCGCGGTGGATGCGCTGCGTCAGCGCTTCGGCTTGCCGCTGGCGATCGAGGATTACCACGAGCACACGTTGGGGCATCAGAGTGATAGCCGAGCGGTGGCCTATATCCGCTGTGCGCTGCCGCAAGGTGAGGCGACCTACGGCGTTGGCATCGACGTTGACTCCGCCAGCGCCTCGCTGCAGGCGCTGTTCAACGTTGCCGGGCGCTATCTGTCGTCGGCACGGCTCGGCTGAAATAGTCGCTGGGCGCGACCCCCAATAACCGGCGGAACATGGCGCTGAACGCGCTGGGGCTGTCATAGCCGAGATCCAGCGCCACTTCCAACACCGAGCGGCCTGTCGCCAGCGCGTTCAACGCCGCCAGCAAACGGGCGCGTCGCACCCAATCACTAAAATGCAGCCCGGTTTCTCGCTGGAAGCGCCGTGACAGGGTGCGTCCACTGACGCTGAGCTGAGCGGCCGCCTGTTCCAGCGTCCAGGGCTGCGCCAGCGTGGCCTGAATATGGCGGCACAGGGCAAGCAGTGAGGCCTCACGCGGTTCGGGCAAGTGCAGCGGCAGACTCGGCAGCATTCGCAACTCATCCAGGATCAGTTCCATCACGCGCTCATCGCGCCCGCCGCTGGGATAGCCGGGCGCAATCTCCATCGCACAGATAATCAACTCGCGCAGCAGCGGCGAAATCTGCACCACCTGGCATTGGGCCGGCAGATCGGCACGCGCCAACGGATCGACAAACAGCGTCCTGGCCGCCACCTGGCCGGTGATGCGCAGGCTGTGCACCATTTTCGCCGGTACCCAGACGCCACGGCCGGGTGGCACCACCCAACTGCCGAGCCGGGTCGTGACTTGCACTACGCCGCTCAGGCTGTGAATCAGCTGCGCGCAGTTATGGTAGTGATCCGGCTCGCTGTCGCCGTGGCGATAATCCTTGGCCAACGGCCGGATGGGCTGATCGACCGGCAGAACGTCATGAAACAACAGCATCGTTAGCGGCCTCCGCGCGGCAAAAGGGGGGAAGACAGCATGCCATGCGGTGCGGTTTCACACCAGCCTGTGGCACGCGGCAGATAAATAGTTTATAAAATGATATTATATAATTTTATAAATTATATGGAGGGGTGATGGATATTGACGTGATGCGCAAGGCGGCGGCGCAGGCCGGCGCGATGCTGCGCACCCTGGGCAACGAAGATCGGCTGCTGCTGCTGTGCCGGCTCAGTCAGGGCGAGATGGCGGTGAGCGAGCTGGCGCAGGCGCTGGATATCCGCCAGCCGACGTTGTCCCAACAGCTTGGCGTGCTGCGCGAGGAAGGGTTGGTCTCCACCCGACGCGCCGGCAAGCAGATTTACTATGCGGTGGCCGATGCCAAAGCGCTGGCGCTGCTAACGACCCTGTATCAACTGTATTGCCCACAGCCGGAGAACCGCGATGACCATTGACTGGCAACACTTCACGCCTTATTCCGCGCTGGCGGGCGGGGCCATTATCGGCGGTGCGGTAGCGCTGCTGCTGCTGTTCAACGGCCGCATCGCCGGCATCAGCGGCATTACCGGCGGCTTATTGAGCGCGGGCGGCCGAGAGCGGGGCTGGCGCGCCGCATTTCTTGGCGGGTTGCTGATTTCTCCTTGGCTGTATGCTGCGGCGGCGGCTTTGCCTCCTGGTGAGATCGCGGTCGGCAGCGGCTGGCTGGCGATCGCGGGGCTATTGGTGGGGGTGGGTACCCGATTGGGCAGCGGCTGCACCAGCGGGCACGGCGTGTGCGGCGTCGCGCGGCTGGCGCCGCGATCGTTGGCCGCCACGGCGGTGTTTATGCTGCTGGGCTTTACGACCGTGTGGCTGATGCGCCATCTGCTGGGAGGGTGAAGATGCTTAAGTCTCTGTTGGCGCTGCTGAGCGGCGTGATTTTCGGTCTGGGGTTAATTATCGCCGGCATGGCCAATCCGGCTAAGGTACTGGCGTTTCTCGATATTACCGGCCAGTGGGAGCCTTCGCTGGCGTTGGTGATGGTTGGAGCGATTGCGGTGGCGGCACCGGCCTTTATGTGGGCGCGCCGACGCGAGCGGAGCCTGTTGGGGGAAGCGCTGCAGATCCCGGCCGCCGGGCGTGTGGATCGCCGTTTGCTGGTGGGCAGCGCGCTGTTCGGCATCGGTTGGGGCATTGCGGGCATTTGCCCTGGCCCCGCCTGGGTGTTGGCGGGGGCGGAGATACAACGGGTATGGCCGTTCCTGCTGGCGATGCTGGCGGGCATGGCGCTGTACGAGATTATCATGAGGTGGAGGCGTTCATGTCGATAGCCAAGGCGGTGCTGCGCATTGCGCGCCCGACCGATCGGTTGCAAGAGATTGCCACGCTGTATTGCCGCGGGTTGGGGTTTGAAAGGCTGGGCGAGTTTGTCGATCATCAGGGATTTGACGGCATTATGATCGGGCATCCGCAGCATGCCTACCATTTGGAGTTCACGCAGCATCGCGGAGTGCAGGTTGGACAGGCGCCGACGCAGGATCATCTGCTGGTGTTTTATCTGCCGGATGAGAACGAATGGCGAGCCGCGTGTGAGCGGATGCGGGCGGCGGGATTCTTGGCGGTTACCGCCTATAATCCCTATTGGGATCGGGCGGGGCAAACCTTTGAAGACCCTGATGGCTACCGGGTGGTCTTGCAGCATCAGGCCTGGCAAGCATAAAAAAACCGGCGCATCGAGCGCCGGTTTGCGAGATAAAACGGGTTATCCGTCAGGCGTTGGTCGCCGGCTTTTGCGCGCTCTTGGACTGGGTATTTTCCAGCATGCGGCGAATCGGCACGATCAGCACGATCAGCACGGCGGCGCAGATCAGCAGCGCGACTGAGCAGCGAGCGAACAGATCCGGCAGCATATCCAGTTGGTCTGCCTTGACGTGACCGCCGATAAGACCGGCCGCCAGGTTGCCCAGCGCACTGGCGCAGAACCACAGCCCCATCATTTGCCCGCGCATTCTCTCCGGCGCCAGCAGCGTCATGGTGGCCAGCCCGATCGGGCTCAGACACAGCTCACCCAGCGTCAGCATCAGGATACTGCCCACCAGCCACATCGGCGATACGCCGGCGCCGCCGTTGCTCAGCACATTCTGCGCGGCCAACATCATCAGGCCGAAACCGCCGGCGGCGCACAGGATACCGATCACGAACTTGGTGATGCTGCTCGGACGCACGTTATTGCGCGCCAGCGCAGGCCAGGCCCAGCTGAAGACCGGCGCCAGCAAGATGATGAACAGGGCGTTGATCGACTGGAACCACACCGCCGGGATCTCGAAGCCGCCGACCATGCGATTGGTGTAATCGTTGGCGAACAGGTTGAACGAGGTCGGCTTCTGTTCAAATGCCGACCAGAAGAACGCGGCGGAGATCAGCAGGATGAAGCACACCAGCAGGCGTGCGCGCTCTTTGCGGCTCAGGCCGGCAAAGGCGAACAGGTAGATGAAATACAGGGTGACCGACGCGGCGATGACGTACACCAGCACGCTGGCTACCTCAACCGGGTTGATGACGATGGTGCCCTGAGCGATCAGCACGATGACCGCAGCCAGGACTACCGCCAATGCCAGCAGCCAGGCGCCGACGCCTTTCTTCTTCGCGACCGGGCTGTTCCAGGTGGAATCCAGGCCCACTTCGCGGTCATAGCGTTTCATCGCCGGTACGGCGAATACCCGGAAGATCACCAGCGCCACCAGCATCCCGATACCGCCGATGCCGAAGCCCCAGTGCCAGCCGTGTGACTTGATCAGCCAGCCGGAGATCAGCGGGGCAATGAACGAGCCGATGTTGATGCCCATGTAGAACAGCGAGAAACCGCCGTCACGGCGCGCATCGCCTTTCTTGTACAGCGTACCGACCATTACCGAGATACAGGTCTTGAACAGGCCGGAACCGAGTACGATGAACATCAGGCCGATGAAGAACAGGTTGGTGCCCATCACCGCGGACAGGGCGATCGACAGGTGGCCGAGCGCGATCAGGATAGAACCGTACCAGACGGCCTTGCGTTGGCCGAGCCAGTTATCCGCCAGCCAGCCGCCCGGCAGCGCCGCCAGGTACATGCTGCCGGCGAAGATGCCGACAATCGCCGACGCGTTCTCACGCGCCAAGCCCAGGCCGCCGTCGTACACGGTGGCAGCCATAAACAGGATCAGCAGCGGACGGATGCCGTAGAACGAGAAGCGCTCCCACATTTCGGTGAAGAACAGAGAACCCAGCGGATAGGGATGGCCGAAGAAGGTCCGGCTTTCTGACTTATTGACAGAGGATTGCATAACGATTTCCCAATAAAAGGCGCTGCAAGGCTGCAGCCCGTACTGTGGTATGTATGTGTATTTAATGAAGGCGATCCGCCCAATGCGGATTACCCGACAAAACCGCGGCTGCAACGCTGATAAACCGTGGAAAGCGTGCTGACCTTTTTTCACTTGGCCGATGGTTCACATCTGGCGTGATATTATTTAACCATTTGATAACTGGTCGTTGGTTTTGTCTAGTACCTGTATCCCATTTTTTAGACGAAAAGTCGACAAGCATCTCCTTTTCTGGTTTTTCTGTTGGTTATGGCTGGAATATGATTGACAGCGGGTTTTATGCGCTGAAAGTTAATTAATTGTTGATAAACAAGATGTTGAGATAAGAATGTTCTGGGTTGGGCGAAAGTTCACAGGCCTGAAGGAAGCATTATTAAAAGTAGGGGAAACGCGCCGTTGATCTGACCAACGGCGGAAAGTGGCGATAAATGCAGCTATTACTCTTCCTGCAGCGTGTCTTCCCGCATATAGCCCGGCCGTCGCCGCAGACACCACCAGGAATACCCGGCGTTGAACAGCACCACCAGCGCGGTGACCGCGAAGACCGCGCGAAAACCGTAGCCGGCGGAGACTGCGGCGCCGAGCAGCGGGCCGCTGACGTTGCCAACGTCGCGGAACGACTGGTTGTAGCTGAAAATACGGCCGGCCACCTGATTGGTGCAGTTGTAAATCAGCAGCGTCTGTACCGCCGGCAGCAGCGCGCCGTCGGCTGCCCCCAGCAGAAAACGCAGTACCCCGAGCTGCCACGGCGTCTGCACGAACGCCATCGGGATCAGCAACAGCACCGAGACGATCAGCATAAAGACCAGAATGCGTTCCGGGCCAATGCGATCGCCCAGCTTGCCCAGCCGCGGGGCGCTCATCAATGCCGCGACGCCGGGCACCGAGGCGATAAGCCCGCTGATAAAAGCCAGATTGTGGGTGGCGCCGGCCAGATCGCGCACATACAGCGTCAGGATCGGCGCAATCGAGCCGGTGGCGATCTGGATGATCATGGTAGTGACGAACAGGCTGAGCACCAGCTTCGGGTTCTTCAGCGAGGCGAACACCTGCTTTGCGTGCAACATGTCGCGTTTTTGTACCGGGGTAAATTGCTCTTTGACATACAGCAGCGTCAGCATGAAGCAGACGAACAACACGGCGGCGGTGATATAAAACACCGGGCGCAGGCCGTACAGATCGGCCAACAAACCGCCGATCAATGGGCCTATCAGCGCACCGCCGACGCCGCCGGTGGACAGGGTGCCGAGCGCCCAGCCGCTGCGGTTGCGCGGCACCTGGGTGGCGATCAGCGCGTTGGCGTTGGGGATGAATCCGCCGAGCAGCCCCAGCACTGCGCGCAGCGCGAGAAACTGCCAGACCGTTTGCGCCATGCCCATCAGCGCCATGACGATCGCCATGCCTAGCGCCGAACGCAGCAGCATCAGTTTACGGCCGCGCCGATCGGCCAGGGCGCCCCAAAACGGCGCGGCGATGGCGGAAAACAGGAAGGTGATGCTGAACAGCAGACCGGACCACATGTTGAGTGCCTGATGGCCGGTAACGCCCAGCGTCTCTACGTACAGCGGCAGAAATGGCATCACCAGGCTGAAGGCGGCGCCGGTGAGAAAACATCCCAGCCAGGCGACGAAAAGGTTGCGTTTCCAGTTAACGGGTTCTGCTGCCGAAGCCATAAATGTCCACTGCCGAAAGGTTACGCGTTTTGCCGGCGGCAAGATGAAGGGGCAAAACGTGAAAGTTAGCCTGGTAAGTATGCGCCGCAAGCGCGGCGACGGCAAACGAGGGGACAAAGATTGGGTGAAAAATGAAATAAAGTTTTAAAAATGACGTTTAAACCTTATTCCGCGCTTAGCGCGCGGAATTTACAGCGTTTTATAGTCCGGTCAGCGCCTCGAAACCGGCGGCGGTGGTGGTGGCGCTAAAGTCGGTGACCTCGTAGTGGGCTACGGCGTTGAAGGGATCTTCGGCCAGGATGGCGTCTAACTGCGCACGGTCAATGCCCTTGGTCAGGATCACGCCGCCGGTGCGGGGATTCTTACGGCCGGAGGCGATAAAGGTACCGTCCTGAAAATATTTCTTAAGCCAGGCGATGTGGCCTTCAAGGTGGCTGTCTACGTCGGCGATTGGGCGATGGTAGGTCAGGCTGACAATGTACATAACGGCTCCAGGGTGGGCGACAAAGGCTTTACCATCCCACCCTCGCCGTCGATTCTCAAGAGGCGCGCAAATAAAAAACCCGCCGGTGGCGGGTTTTTTATCAGTAGAGCGAAGGCTCGCCTTCCGGGCGGGTCTTGAAGCGGCGATGCAGCCACATATATTGGTCCGGCGCCATCAGGATCTCTTTTTCCACCACTTTATTCATAAAGGCGGCGGCCTCGAGTTCGTTATCCAGCGGGAAGTTTTCCACCGCCGGTTGCATGATCAGCTCATACCCTTTGCCGTCCGGCAGGCGGCGCGGGGTGAACGGGATGATCGCCGGTTTGCCCATCCGCACCAGCACGTAGCTGCCGGTGGTGGTGGCGGCTTTTTCCACCGCGAACAGCGGCACGAAAACGCTGCTGCGCGGGCCGTAGTCGTGATCCGGCGCATACCAGATGATATCGCCCTGTTTCAGGGCGCGGATCATGCCTTTGACGTCTTTGCGATCCAGCATCGACTTGTTGGAACGCATGCGGCCCCAGGTTTGCAGCCAGTCCATCAGCTTGTTGTCGTGCGGGCGGTAAACGCCGATGCCCGGGTTGTGAATGCCGAAGATGCGCGCGCCCAGTTCCAGCGTCAAGAAGTGCAGGCCAATCAGCAACACGCCCTGATGGTTGTCGCGCGCTTTTTGGATGTGCTCCAGGCCGCTGACCTTGAACCAGCGTTCGATGCGCCAGTTCGGCCAGAACCACGCCATACCGGTTTCAAACAACCCCATGCCGACCGATTCGAAATTCTTTACCACCAGCGCATCGCGTTCGGCCTGCGGCATGTCGGGAAAACAGAGCTCGAGGTTACGTTGGGCGATAACGACGCGCCGTTTGAGAAAGCGCATGGAAAATCGCCCGATCGAGGTGCCGAGCCAGTAGATGACGGGGTAAGGCAACAGTACCAGCAGATACAGTAAGCCGATACCCACCCAGGTCAGCCAGTAGCGCGGGTGCAATAATGAGCGATTGAAAGTAGGAACTTGAGTCATGGGTTCTCTGTTTGAATACGGTTGTCTAAGTGTAATGACAGAGTCATAGCATGGTCTGGCGGCCGGGTCGGCTCGGCCGCAAGGTTCGTTTCTGCCGTTTGTTTGCGACTATTGTGGCATTTTTCTCGCGATCCGGGAAAACACAACGCATTAAAATCCCCTTTTGGCTATTGAATATGCATCAATTGCCGAATTTTTCCACAATGCTCCCGCCAAAGATCATGACGATATCACGATCGGGTAATTAGCAGGGGGTTAATGCGCCGGCATCATGGATGAGTGCGGGGAAACGGGTTTAGGGACGTTTGCGCCAGGGCTGCGCGGCGCCGGTTTTTCGGGTATGATGTGCGCCGCGCGCGGGCCGGCTGGCAGCGCGCGGTAATCAGTCACCTCCCGAAAAACAGGAAAGTACACCATGCCAGTGTTACATAACCGAATTTCTAACGAGGAACTGAAGGCGCGCATGCTGGCGGAAACCGAGCCGCGCACCACAGTTTCTTTTTACAAATACTTCTCTATCGACGATCCTAAAGCGTTTCGCGACAGCCTGTACGTTCAGTTTGAGAAACTGAAGGTGTTTGGCCGCATCTATGTGGCCAAAGAGGGCATCAACGCGCAGATCAGCGTACCGCAGCATCACTTCGACGCGTTCAAAGCCGCGCTGTTCGCCTCGCACCCGGCGCTGGATCAGGTTCGCCTGAACATCGCGCTGGAAGACGATGGCAAATCCTTCTGGGTGCTGCGCCTCAAGGTGCGCGAGCGCATCGTGGCCGACGGCATCGATGACGAGAGCTTCGATCCAAGCCAGGTGGGCGAATATCTGCAGGCCGATCGCGTCAATCAGATGATCGACGATCCGAACACGGTATTTGTCGATATGCGCAACCACTATGAGTACGAAGTCGGCCACTTCGAAAACGCCATCGAGGTACCGTCGGACACCTTCCGCGATCAGCTGCCGATGGCCGTGGAGATGCTGCAGGACAGCAAAGACAAGAATATCGTCATGTACTGCACCGGCGGCATTCGCTGTGAAAAAGCCAGCGCCTACATGCTGCACAACGGTTTTAAAAACATCTACCACGTGGAAGGCGGGATTATCGAATATGCCCGCAAAGCGAAAGCGCAGGGGTTGCCGCTGAAGTTTATCGGCAAAAACTTCGTGTTCGATGAGCGCATGGGCGAACGCATCTCCGACGATGTGATCGCTAACTGCCACCAGTGCGGCGCGCCGTGCGACACCCACACCAACTGCAAGAACGACGGCTGCCATCTGTTGTTCATTCAGTGCCCGAGCTGCGCCGCCAAGTTTGAAGGGTGCTGCAGCGAGATTTGCCGTGAAGAGCTGAAGCTGCCGCGCGAAGAGCAGCGTGCGCGCCGTGCCGGCCGCGAAAACGGCGTAAAGGTTTTCAATAAATCGAAAGGCTTGTTGCAGACCACGATGCACATTCCGGCACCGGAAGAAGAAGGCCCAGCCCGCTGAGCCTGAGGAAATAAGAAGCCCGGCCGCCAAGCCGGGCTTTTTTTTATTTCTCGCGCACGCCTTCTACGGAGATGATCAGCTCAACGTCTTGCGAGGCCGGGCCCAGATCGGTAGTGATGCCGAAATCTTTCAGCTTGATCTTGCCGTTGGCCTCAAAGCCGGCGCGGTAGCCGCCCCACGGATCGTTGCCCTGGCCAATCAGTTTGGCGTCCAGCGTGACCGGCTTGGTGACGCCGTTCAGCGTCAGGTTGCCGACCACCGCATAGCCGTCGCCGCTTTTCTTCACTTCGGTGGATTCAAACTTGGCCTGTTTGTTCTTTTCCACATTCAGGAACTCGGCGCTGCGCAGGTGCTTGTCGCGCTCGGCGTGGTTGGTGTCGACGCTGGCGGTATTGATGGTCACGTTGACCTTGTCCTTGGACGGATCTTTTTCGTCGAAGGTGAAGCCGCCGTCGAAGTCTTTAAAGCTGCCGTATAGCCAGCTATAGCCCAGGTGCTGGATGCGGAATTCGATAAAGGCGTGCTGGCCCTGTTTGTCGATCTTGTAGTCCGCCGCCAGTGCGGAACCAGCGCTCAGCAGCAGGGCGCCTGCGGTCAGGCCCAATACGGTCTTTTTCAACATAGCAATCTCCATAAATCCAAAGGTTAATCGGCGCTGCTACCCAGCATCCGTTTCAAAGTGACATCACGATCGATAAAGTGATGTTTAAGCGCGGCCAGCCCGTGCAGTACCGAAAGCACTACCACGGCCCAGGCCAGGTAAAGGTGAATGGCACCGGCGGTATCGGCTTGCTCCGCCATACCGGTCACGGTGGCGGGCACGTCGAACCAGCCGAACACGCTGATCGGTTGACCATCGGCGGTCGAGATCAGATAGCCGCTGATTAGAATGCCGAACAGCACGGCGTATAACGCCAGATGCGCGAGGATGGCGCTGACGCGAGTGAGGCGGCCATAGCTGGCCAGAGGCTTGGGTGGCGGCGAGACAAAGCGCCAGATCACGCGGATCACCATGACGATGAACAGCAGTGCGCCGATACTTTTGTGGATCTCCGGCGCCTGGTGGTACCAGACGTCGTAATAGCCCAGCGTCACCATCCACAGACCGAGCGCGAACATGCCGTACACCGTTAGCGCCACCAGCCAGTGGATCAACACTGACACATGGCCGAAACGATCGGCGGTATTTTTCCAGAGCATCCTGTTTCCTTCGATTACCGATTGGCTGGTTGCAATAATTAAACTTTAGGAAACATAAAATCAATAATAAATTTAACTATGTTACTTCTTAGAAATATTAGTCAGTGAATTTGTTTGAGATGTTCGGGGTTCATCAGATAAATCGTTGAAGATGATATTATTTTCTTCACATAACAATTATGCTAGTTGTTGAAAATTAGGCTTATTATCTATTAATGTCAGCTTTTGTCATTTTACGTAAACTGTCCATGAATTGCTCGGTGGGATTATTTGATGGCAAAGGTTATGCCTATTTCTTGCGGCAAAGAGCAGGGCGAAAAGATTAATTTTTTCGAACGGTTGCGCTAAATCCTCTGCGGCGTGACGGTGGATTTTGCTACCATTAGCGCCAAACGTCGGCTCTTGGTGGCCGGTTAACCCAGTGAAATAACAAGGAAACGTCATGGGCCGAACCCGTGTAACCGACAACAGCCTGCGTTTGGCCGTCCTGCTGGCGATGCTGGTGATCATTTTGGCTGGGGTAAAAGCCGCCGCCGACATTGTGGTGCCGTTTTTACTGGCGGTGTTCCTCGCCATGGTGCTGAACCCGCTGGTGGCGATGCTGGAACGCCGCCGGGTGCCACGCATCGTCGGGGTGACGTTGCTGGTGACGGCGGTGATCGTGGTCGTGATGCTGTTTATCGGCATGCTGGGCGCTTCGCTAAACGAGTTCGCCCGCTCGCTGCCGCAGTACCGCGGCATGATGATCGAGAAACTGCGCGAGCTTCAGCATTACGCCGATCGCTTCAATATCAGCCTCTCCAGCGAAGCGATGCTGCAGTATGTCGATCCCAGCGCGGCGATGAATCTGGTCACCCGCATGCTGGGGCACCTGTCTGGCGCCATGACCAACGTCTTCCTGCTGCTGATGACCGTGGTGTTTATGCTGTTCGAAGTGCAGTTGCTGCCTTACAAGCTGCAGCAGGCGCTGGATAAGCCGAACGAGGGGCTCGCCGCGATGCGGCGGGCGCTGGACGGTGTGACGCGCTATCTGGTGATTAAAACCATCATCAGCCTGGCCACCGGGGTGATCGTCTGGATCTTCCTGGCGGCGGTCGGCGTGCGCTTCGCCTTTATCTGGGAGCTGCTGGCGTTTCTGCTCAACTATATTCCCAACATCGGCTCGGTGTTGGCCGCCATTCCGCCGCTGATTCAGGCGCTGCTGTTCAATGGATTGGGCGATGCGCTGGTGGTGGCGGGCGGCTTTATCGCTGTCAACATGGTGATCGGCAATATCCTCGAACCGCGGGTGATGGGGCGCGGGCTGGGATTGTCGACGCTGGTGGTGTTTCTGTCGCTGATCTTCTGGGGCTGGCTGCTTGGCCCGGTGGGTATGCTGCTGTCGGTGCCGTTGACGATCGTGGCGCGCATCGCGCTGGAGACCACCGAAGGCGGCTATCGGCTGGCGGTTATCCTGGGCGACGGCCGCCCGCCGCGCCAGCCTCCGGCGTCGCCGGAGTGAGGAAGATTTTGCCGCCACGTTGAGCCCAGAGTTGTTAATACGCTTTGAATAAGCCACCCAACGGTGGCTTAACGCTTAAACTGTTAGTGCAGACTGGGAACATTGACTAATCAGTAAAAAACTACAACCACTTAGACCACTTTACATAGGCGACACAAACAACGATAGCCCAGATGAGAGTGAGATAAAAACCAGAGTTTGGGAACACTGAAACGAAAATAACCCCGCCGATAATAATGAGTACGATAGGGATTAGGTAAGCGAACGAGTTACCCAGCCATTCAATCAACCACTTCATTTTGTGAGTACCTAAAGCTCAGAAAGGTTTTCTATTTTACTCCTGAAGACTATACGGGTAACAACAGTAATATCACCTCGGTAAATTAGCGATACCCAAGGGATTCGTAAATTTTATCTTTATCCATATTATTTTCAATATATATAGTGCGGTAGTGATTAATGACAGGAATTATGGGTGAGACAGCGAGTGAAATACTTTTGCGAGCACAGTGAGAACTGCTATACATACTAAGAAAAGAGGTAGAGTACATAAATGTACCAAGCATAAGGATATGCGCATGTTGATAATGAGGATGAGTTACAACGATCTTTCAAAAAACGGAGGAGAAGCGAAGCTCCACGTCTATGGGCTAGGTACTTTCCCCGTGTTTTCTGGTAGGCAGCCGTACACAAATGATCCCAACTGTACCTACATTGAGAACAGTGCAATACCTGTTGGTCGTTATTGGGTGGTTGACAGGCCGAGAGGTAGTCTAGCCAATCAAATTCGTTCGTGGGTGCTTGACCAGTACACAGGAAACGATCATAGCGACTGGTTAGCTCTGTTCAGTGCTCAAACAATGAGTGACAGCATGTTTGTAAATAAGATCGCACGTGGTAGTTTTAGATTGCATCCGCTCAGACCAGATGGCCGCGGTTATAGTGAAGGGTGCATTACGTATGTAAGTCGTCTGGATTTTTACAAGGTCCGTCGCTTCATCCTGGGAATGAAGCTGATTAGAGTTCCTGGGTCACGCAGTACTATGATGACCTATGGTTTTGTTGATGTGCAAGGGGAGAGCAAGTTTGAAAAATGCATCGTTCGTTAAGAATATAGTACTGTATATTGCATGTTTCATTACTGCTTTCTGTTTCTCACACTATGGGATGCCACTGTATAGCTTAACGTCACTCATCATAGATACCTCTCAACAACTCTTTGGCAGGTACCAAACAGGTTTCTATGAAATGGACGCAGATCCACTGACATTCAGTACGCTGATATTCACTGTGGCTTTCTATGCTTTGGTTCTATTCGGTTTGGTAAAGATGGCATTAAGACAATTCAGATAAATACAGAATGTCCGATGTGCTAACAAAAGTGCATCTCACCACTAATAAGTTTGCATTAACGGAAAAGGCGCGTTTTCCTCCATGGCATTTTATTTATTGGGGACCCCGTTGAATAAGGACTCTTCCACCGCAATCGTCTCCGATGCCGTCGGCGTAAGGAAGATTTTGCCGCTGACGCCGGGCTGGGCGGCGTGTTGCAGCGCCGCTGCGTACTGTTGTAAAGGGTAAATCGCGGCGGGTGGGCGCAGCGCCAGCTGGCCGCGCCGCAGCAGCTGGAATAGCTGATAAAACGCCGTTTGCCACTGCGCCGGCGCCGCCTGCGCATTCCATTTACGCAGGTGAAACAGCGAAGCGCGCAGCTTCAATTCGTCCACCACGCGCCGCCAGTCTACCTGGCAGCCGCTCAGCAGGCCCAGCGCCACAAAATCGCCGCCGGTGCGGACTGCTCGTGCCAGCTGCAATCCGTCTTCTCCGCCGATGCAGTCGATAGCGGCGCGGGCGCCAAAGTGGGTCATTTGCGCCAGCTGCGGCGCTTCGATAACGCGCCAGGCGCCGGCGGCCAGCAGCGCCGGGCGATGAGTGACGTTGCGCACCACCACTGCCAGACGAATACCACGCAGCGCCGTCATCTGTGCCAGCAGCAGGCTAACGGCGGAGCCACCGCCGTTGAGCAGCAGCACGTCGCCGGCGTTGAGCGGTAGCCATTGCGTCAGCAGCACCCAGCAGGTGAGCGGGTTGATATAGATTTGCGCCGCGCTGGCATCGTCGATGTCGTCCGGTACCCAGACCACCCGTTCCTCAGGCAGCGTGACGAAGGTTTGCCAGCTGCCGTCACCCGCTACCGCCAGCGCGCGTCGGCCGGTCGAGCGTCCGCTTTGCGGATCGACGATGACGCCTACGCCTTCATAGCCCGGCACCTGCGGCAGGGCGATGCGGTGCGCGTATTGGCCGTGAATCGGGATCAGGTCGGAAGGGTTGATCGGGGCATAGCGCATCTGCAGTAGCCGCCGGCCGGGGCGCAGCGGCGGCCGGCTCGTCTGCTGCAGCGTCAGCACCTGGGCGGGATCGCCGAAGCGGCTGAAGCTCAATCGGGGAAATGACGACGGCATGGGTTACATCACGAAGAAAAAATAGACATCCAGCGCCAGCAGCACCAGCCACAGACAAAGATACAGCACCAGGTGCTCACGCACGTTGTTGACGATAGCCGCCAGTATTCGGTTTAACATTTCAGCCGCCTGAAGAAAGAGACCTTTGATTATAGTCCTTTTCTCGGCACCTTTTATAGCGGGGTGCGCGTGAGCGCTGGAAGAGCGGCGATAAAAAAGCCTGCGTTATCGCAGGCTTGATGTTACACCGCCAGCAGCGCCAGCGGCGTCGAATTCGTTGGCGCGCTTGGCGGGTAGAAATAACGCAGCACGTTATACAGCGAGTAGAACTCCAGCCGGTTGCGCGCGTTGATCTTCTCCGTAATGTGACGCTTGTGCACATACACCGTATGCGAGCTGATCTGCAGCTTTTTCGCGATGCGGTAGTTGGGCATTTCCGCCATCCAATATTTCATCACCGTCAGTTCCTGCGGGCTGAACAGGGAACGCTCTTCGCCGTCATCGGCCAGCGCCAGCGGATTTTCGCGCAGCGTGCGCAAGGTGAGCGGCAGAATGCTTTTATTGAACAAAAAGGCGTTATCGGCGATGCGCATCGGCGTTTCGCTGTAAGGGTAAGGTGTATCGAGATAGATAAACAGCGAGGCAGACTGGCTGGCCTCCATAAATGCCAGCAGCTGCGCGTCTGCTTCGTTATAGCGGCACTGGTTGCTGAGGTTCACCAGAATATGGCTTGGCTGAAAGCTGGCCAACAGCGGCGTAGCGTGCTCAATGCTGTGGCAGCACTTGATCGTCGTAATCCCACTATCAGCAAAGTAGCTGGCTATACCGACCCGGGTGAAGCAGCATTCGTCCACGACAAGTAGTTTCATGGTGACGTCCTTGTTGAAAGCCGATGGAGCATATCTTCTGTAAAATAGGACTTACACTGCAAGTGTTCAATTCGGAAATTCAAATGCTGAATACAAGAAATTTCCGTTATCAGAAATTTTACTTGGTATTTAAAAGAGTTAGCAGGTTAATAAATTGTAACCGCCAAATTTCGCTGTCCAGGGCTCGACGGCAACCTGGACAGCGAAATCCTTCGCTTAGCTAAATCGTTTCAGACCAAAGCTGGCGACGTCGACCGGCGGCGCTTTGTCCTGCGCGAACAGCGCGGCAATCTCACCCAACGCGCTGGCGAACTTGAAGCCGTGGCCGCTCAATCCGCTGATGACCATCAGGCGATCGCACCCCGGCAGGGTATCGATAATAAAGTCTTCGTCGGGGCTCATGTCATAACTGCAAGCTTCGCCGTGTAAACATACGCCTACACCCGGCAAAAACTGCCGCAGGAAGGTGAAAACTTCGGTGCCGTCGCTGGCGTAGCTGCCGAAGGGTTTACGCTGCTCGGGGGCGTCCATCGGCTGGCCGCCGTCGTGTTTGCCCACTTTCAGGCCGTCGTTATCCGCCGGGAAGCCGTAATAGTGCGTGCCGTCTTGCGCCTCGACGGTAAAGGCCGGGAAGCGATTGTTCACGCTATAGCGGCCGTCTGCCTGATGCCAGGAGAAGACTTTGCGCAATGGTGCAACCGGCAACTGCGGCAACAGCGCTTTCACCCAGGTGCCGGCGGTGACCACCGCTTTTCGCGCCGTGAAACGCCCTTCGCCGGTGACGACTTCAACGCCGCCCTCGATGGGGTTCACCGCGCTGACCGGGCAGTTGAACAACTGGCTGCAGCCGGCCTCTTTCGCCAGCTTGATCAGAGTGGCTATCGCCAGCTCGGCACGCAGGAAGCCGGCGTCGGGCTCGAACACGCCGACATAACCTTCCGGGGCCTGGAATTCCGGCCAGCGTTGAGCGATCTGTTCGGCACTGAGGGTTTGCGCGTTCAGGCGGAATTTTTGCGCGCTCTGCTGAGCATTGCGAATGAAGTCGGAGTGCTGCGGCCCCAAATTGAGGACGCCGCACGACTGGAACAGTTCCTCGCCGGATTGTTGAATCAGCGCATTCCACAACGCCTGGGCGCGCAGCACCAGCGGCACGTACTTTTCACCTTCGCCGTAAGCGTGACGGATAATGCGGGTATCGCCGTGATGGCTGCCGTTGCGGTGCGGGGGAATGGCGCTGTCGATCATCAGCACTTTCAAGCCGGCCCGGGTAGCGTAATACCCTGCCGCTGCGCCGACGGAACCGCTGCCCACCACAATCAAATCATATTCCACGTGCCCACCCTCTCTGATAACGATTTCTTATCGCTCCATGATAAAAGGTTGGCGAGTGCAATGCACTGATTGAACGGCGAAAGGCAAAGAAAAAGGCGCCGGGAACGGTCGCGGCGCCTTAGGGGGTAGGGAACGATGAATCAATGTTTTCTGCGATCAAGATCCTGGTAATCCGTAGCTTCAATTTTGGCGATGCCGGCCTCTAAGATATTGATTAATTGACGGGCGACATCGGTGGTCAGCCAAAGCGTTCGGTCTACTTGGGCTTCTTCTGGCGTTTGGTCTAGTGAAGACAGGTAATGAAGGCGTATCATCATGGCGTCGTAAACGTCGACAGTACTGATATCCCAACCGACAAGCGGGTGCGTCTGAATTACTTCATCATTTCTGTCCATAAAGACCCCTTATTGAGTAGTAACTACCGTGAGTGACTAACGAGGATCAATGCGGCTCATCATCATGATGAGCAATTACAGTATACGCATCCGCCTCCATCGGTGGAGGGGGTTGTCACCTAAATTTGCAAAATAAATATTTATTTGAACAATTATTCTACAAATTTGTGTGTGGGCATGAGGATGAAGAGTGAGGCGCAGTGGCGTTATTCCGCGCCGCTGCTGGGAGGAGGCGAGCCGTGCAGGCATTTTTCCAACTCTTCGGCCAAGTGGGCGAAATGTTTCTGCGTTTCGGCGTCGCGGTTCTGGCTGTGTGATTCCAGCTTTAGGCTGTGGATCAGCCGTTGGTTGGCTTTGTCATCCAGGCTGAAGGCCAGATAAGAGAAAGCCACTTCCAATACGTTCAAGCGCCTTTTCTGATCGGCAATCAGTGCCAGCAGTTCGCCAAACGTCATCGCGTCTTCGGATTTCACCTTGTCCGGGGCCATGCTTACTCCTTTGCGTTAAATACAGCGCTGAGGCGGGTTTTGTTCCAGAGTAAGGGTAAGCGATGAATGGACAGGGCGCCAGAAACAAAAAAGCCGGAGAGCGACCCCCGGCAAAAACAGCATTGCAGTGTTATTCTGCGCTGAACCATTCGTCCGCGCTTTCCCAGGTTTCCTGAAGGATTTCCTCGATCAGGTCCCGGTCGGTTTTGGCGCCCCCCAGCACGGAGAGCCCGTTGGCGCCGGCATAACGTACGTGCACGACGGCGTCTGGAAACTGGCGATTGACCCGTTTGCCCAGTTCACCGGTCAGCGCCTCAATGGCGCCCGACGGCAGTGGCCGGGTTTTATCTATAGTGACTTCAACACGCATAATTGCCCCCGAAGCGATTTACTGTTTATTTATACAGTTAACCGAGTGCGGGGGCAAGAGGGCGAAGCAAAAATATCAGTCTTTCAGCGACCAGTTCAGGGTTTCACCGGCCAGGAAGGGGATCACGGATTCATTGCCCAGGGCGATCTCTTCCGGTTGGGTGGTCGGCACGCGCTGCAGCTCGATGAAGTCTTCGTTGAGCGGCAGGCCATAGAAGCGTGGGCCGTTGAGCGAGCAGAAGGCTTCAAAGTGCTCCAACGCGCCGAGTTGTTCGAACACGGCAGCGTAAGCCGGGATGGCATTCGGCGCGTTGAAGCAGCCGGCGCAGCCACAGCTGGATTCTTTGCGGTGCTTGAGATGCGGCGCGGAGTCGGTACCGAGGAAGAAACGATCCGAACCGCTGGCGACCGCCTGACGCAGCGCTTCCTGGTGGACATTGCGCTTGAGGATCGGCAGGCAGAACAAGTGTGGGCGAATGCCGCCCACCAGCATGTGGTTGCGGTTGAACATCAGGTGCTGTGGCGTGATGGTGGCGCCGAGGAAACGATTGCCTGCCTGCACATATTGCGCCGCTTCTTTGGTGGTGATGTGCTCGAAGACGATCTTCAGCTCTGGGAACTGGCGGCGGATAGGTTCCATGACCTGCTCGATAAAGCGCGCCTCGCGGTCGAAAATATCGACGGCAGGATCGGTCACTTCGCCGTGGATCAGCAGCGGCATACCGATTTTTTGCATCTGCTCGAACAGCGGATAAATGCCGGTCACGTCGCTGACGCCGTGGCTGGAGTTGGTCGTGGCGTTGGCCGGATACAGCTTGGCGGCGGTAAACACCCCTTGCTCGAAACCGCTGACCAGTTCGCTGGCCGCCAGAGAGTTGGTCAGGTAACAGGTCATCAGCGGAGTGAAGTTGTGGCCCTGCGGGACCGCCGCCAGAATGCGATCGCGGTAGGCGCGCGCGGCGGCCACGGTCGTTACGGGGGGAACCAGGTTCGGCATCACGATCGCCCGGCCAAATACCTGGCTGGTATAGGGCACCACCGTTTTCAGCATCTCGTCGTCACGCAGGTGGATATGCCAGTCGTCTGGGCGGCGGATTTTCAGAACTTGAGGTTGTGCGGTCATCTAGCTAGGCTCCGGCGGTCAAATACGTCTAATGAAAAGCGAATAATGGGTTTATTCACGCCGGGGTGTAAGGATAAGCGGAAAGTGCCTGAGATGCATCTGTTTGTTGGCGACAAGTTGAAATCAATAGGGCGGCGGGCGCATAGTGGCAGAGACTTCAACGATGCCGACGCCAATACCGTCGACCTTCATCAAGTAGAAAGGGAGAAAGCAATGGAAGTACGCGTTATCGCCACCCTGCAAGCGAAAGCGGGATTTGAGGCCGCAGTCAGTGAAGCGGTGCACGACATTATCGAGCCGAGCCGCCAGGAGCTGGGCAACCTGCAATATGATTTGCATCGCGATCTGGAAAAAACGGGCGTTTTTGTGTTCTTTGAGCGTTGGGCCAGCAGCGAGGCGCTGGACAAGCACAATGAGACGGCGCATTTTCAGCAGTTCGTCAGCCGGCTTGACGGCAAGTTGGACGTTCTGGACATCAAAAAACTGAAGAAGATCGCCTGAGCATTTTACAGGCAAGAAAAAACCCGCCGATGGCGGGTTTTTTTAGGGTTACAGATTAACTTATTCGTTAACCGGCTGCGGCTTGGTGGCCGGCGCGGTGGCCTGGCTTACCGCCGAATGGCCGCCGGCTGAGCCTTTGCCTTCAAAATTGAAGGAAGGGCGTTGCCAGTCGCTGTGTTTGCGCGCTTCCGGCTGGTAGGCCGGCGCAGGCGCTTTGGTCATCGGCGCAGTGGCGATGTGTTTGTACAGCACGTCCTGCACGGCTTTCACCGGTGCCGGCTGCTGAGCTACCACAGGCGCAGGTTCGGCGATTGGCGCTGGGGCTTTTTCGACCGGAGCGGCTTCTACGGTGGCTGCCGCAGGTGCGGCTTCTACCACTGGCGTTTCTTCCGCTGGCGTGGCTTCTACCGGTGCAGTTTCGACCACCGGTTCGTCTTCCGCTGGTGCAGGTTCAACCACTGGCTCTGCAGCTACGGTTTCAGCCACCGGCTCGGCTTCCACTGCCGGGGCAGTCTCTTCCGCTTTCGGCTCTTCAACTGCGGCAGGTGCCGGGGTTTCCTCTGCCGGGATAGCAACGACAGGCGCTACGGCTACAGCTTCTTCCGTTACGGTGACGGCTGCAGTTTCAACGGTGGCTTCTGGTGCCGGCTCGTTGACGTTGGCCGTGGTCTGAGTATCTTCCACGGCAACGCTGTGCTGTTCAACCGCTGCGGCGACAACCGGTGCCTGTTCTACGGCTTCGGTTTGCACTTCGGCCTCTTCAACCTGAGCAACCGGGTAGCTCACCCAGACTTTACCTGACGCCATTTCCGGCGAAGCGAACGCGCCCGCCAACGGCATTGGGGATTGCAGCGGGTAACGCTCATCGCGGTAACGACGGCGACGCTGGCCGCTGACGCGCAGGTGACGCGGTGAACGACGGGAACGACGCGGCATGCCTTCGCCGTTGCCGCGGCTTTCGCCCTGGGCATCGTCTTCCTGCTGTGCGGCAACGGTTTCCGGCAACAGCTTGACGCTATCGTCGGCGGTCGCTACCGGCGCTTTCGGCGCCAACAGCTCTTCCGCTGCACGCTGCAGCTCTTCTTCCGCAGACAGGATACGCACTTTCTGCGACAGAGGGCGGCGCTGACGGCGCTGCATGTTCTGCTGCTGGCGCTCTTCCTGCTCTTCGTCGGTACTCTCGACTGCGTCAACGCTTTCCAGCGCTTTCACTTCCTGCTGAGCCTGACGTTTCTCTTCCTGACGACGACGCTGGCGTTCAGCACGCTGCTCACGGCGTTGCTGCTGATCTTCGCGCGGCGCTTTAGCACCTTCTTCCGAAGCGGTTTCCTCCGCTACCGGCGCGTTCTGCTGCTGGTTGCGGCGGTTACGGCGCTGTTCATCGCGGGATTCACGCGATTCACGGCCTTCACGGTTCTCACGCGGTTCACGGTTATCGCGCTCGCGATTGTCACGGCCTTCACCGCGCTCTTTACGCTCGCCGCGTTCCGGGCGATCGCCACGGTCGCTACGCTCACCGCGCTCTTTACGGCCGGTGCCTTGACGGCGCTGACCGCGACGATCCTGACGACGGTTCTCACCGTTGCCTTCCGCCTTCGGCGTTTCGGCCGGTTTGGCTTCTTCGACGGCAGGTTGTTCTTCACCGGCGAACAAGTTCTTCAGACCACCGAACAGGCGGCCCAGGAAGCCCGGTTTAGCGGCGGCCGGCGCTGCGGCTTTAGCCTTGGCGGCTGCAGCGACAGGTTTGGCAACGGCGACGGGTTCTTCAGCCGGCGGCGGCACATCGGCGGACAGGGAGAAGGAAGCCAGGGCCGGTTGCTCCGGACGCTTGCGTTCCATCGGCGCATCTTCCAGCGGACGCTCCATGTCTTCTTCATGCAGCTTCGGCAGCAGGTAGCTGAGGGTAGAGGTTTCCTCGCCCTTGCGCACGCGCAGCACCGAGTAGTGCGGGGTTTGCATTTCATCGTTCGGCACGATGACGGCTTTCACGCCACCCTGACGTTTTTCGATCGCGCTGACGGATTCGCGCTTTTCGTTCAGCAGGTACGAAGCGACCTGAACCGGCACGATAGCGTGAACTTCTTTGGTGTTTTCCTTCAGCGCTTCTTCTTCGATCAGGCGCAGGATGGACAGCGCCAGCGATTCGTTGTCGCGGATGGTACCGGTGCCGTTACAGCGTGGGCACACGTGGTGGCTGGACTCACCCAGCGACGGGCTGAGGCGCTGGCGTGACATTTCCAGCAGGCCGAAGCGGGAGATGCGGCCGATTTGGATGCGCGCGCGGTCTTGACGCACGGCGTCGCGCAAGCGGTTTTCCACTTCGCGCTGGTGGCGTACCGGCGTCATGTCGATGAAGTCGATGACGATCAGGCCGCCGAGGTCGCGCAGGCGCAGCTGGCGAGCGATCTCGTCCGCCGCTTCCAGGTTGGTGTTGAACGCCGTCTCTTCGATGTCGCCACCACGGGTTGCGCGTGCGGAGTTGATGTCGATGGCGGTCAGCGCTTCGGTGCTGTCGATGACGATCGAGCCGCCGGACGGCAGGCGCACTTCGCGCTGGAAGGCGGATTCGATCTGCGATTCGATCTGGTAGTGGCTGAACAGAGGGATTTCACCGCTGTACAGTTTGATTTTGCTGCTGAAATCCGGGCGGCCCAGCGCAGCGATGTGCTCTTTGGCCAGATCGAGAATTTTCGGGTTGTCGATCAGGATTTCGCCGATGTCCGGGCGCAGGTAATCGCGGAAGGCGCGCACGATAACGTTGCTTTCCTGGTGGATCAGGAATGGTGCAGGGCGGCCTTCGGCGGCTTTTTTAATCGCTTCCCAGTGCTTCAGACGGAAGGAGAGATCCCACTGCAGCGCATCGGCGGATTTGCCTACGCCCGCGGTGCGAACGATCAGGCCCATGCCATCCGGCAGTTGCAGCGAAGAGAGCGCTTCTTTCAGCTCGGTGCGATCGTCACCCTCGATGCGGCGAGAAATACCGCCGGCACGTGGGTTGTTCGGCATCAGCACCAGATAGCTGCCCGCCAGGCTGATGAAGGTGGTCAAGGCAGCGCCTTTGTTGCCACGTTCTTCTTTGTCTACCTGAACGATGACTTCCTGGCCTTCGCGCAGCACATCTTTGATGTTCGGGCGGCCATGGGAAGAGTAATTGCTAGGGAAGTATTCGCGGGCGATTTCTTTAAGAGGGAGAAAACCATGTCGTTCTGCGCCGTAGTCCACGAACGCTGCTTCAAGACTTGGCTCAATGCGGGTGATTTTGCCTTTGTAAATATTCGCTTTTTTCTGCTCATGACCCGGACTTTCGATATCCAAATCATACAGCCGCTGTCCATCTACGAGGGCAACACGCAACTCTTCCTGCTGAGTTGCGTTAATCAACATTCTTTTCATCTTAACTTACTCGTTATTTTTACATTATCGACAAAGCTGCGGGCAAAATAACCTCATGGCCGGAGTTAAACCGAAAGCCCCGTGTCTTCTCGCAAAGCCGTCAACCTCACGGTTGTCGCCTGCATAGGGGCGCATTATCTCGGTAAGCCTGCTTTTCTTTGTGAAAGACAGCACTTTTACTAGGGGAATAGCCTCTGATTTACGTCGACAGATCTGATTCCATTTGCCGGCCAAGCTGCAACCCGCAGCCCGCTAATTGTTTGATTTCGCATTACGTCTTACGCCATTGCTGCGTTTTTGCGCGATCAGACAAATTTTATAATTCCACCGTTTTCCCTGTTTAACGAGAATCAACGCGGAAAGTGACTGCATTATTCCACTGCTGATGCCGTTATAGCAAGGTGACTTTTCCTTAACTGCGGAAGAAATCGCAAACGTTCAAATCGGCTTGCTGCCTTATTGTCCGCTGGGGTTTCGTCCGCCGTCAGAGAGACAGTTAAGCACAGAAAAAGATGTGGCGCTATTCACGCGCTCTATTTAGAATCCCGCACCATGAAAACGAACAATCCAGCAGTACAATTCATCACGATTTCCGACGACGAAGCCGGTCAGAGAATCGACAACTTTCTGCTCGCTCGCCTGAAAGGCGTGCCGAAGAGCATGATTTATCGCATCGTGCGTAAAGGCGAGGTGCGGGTCAATAAAGGGCGCATCAAGGTCGAGTACAAATTGGCGGCCGGCGACGTGGTGCGCGTACCGCCGGTGCGCGTAGCCGAGCGCGAAGAGGCGCCGGTGTCGGCGAAGCTGGATAAAGTGGCCGCGCTGGCCGACTGCATTCTGTATGAAGACGACCACCTGCTGATCCTCAACAAACCTTCCGGCACCGCGGTGCACGGCGGCAGCGGTCTGAGCTTCGGCGTGATTGAAGGGCTGCGGGCGCTGCGCCCGGAAGCCCGCTTCCTGGAACTGGTGCATCGTCTGGATCGCGACACCTCCGGCGTGCTGCTGGTCGCCAAAAAGCGTTCCGCGCTGCGTTCGCTGCATGAGCAACTGCGGCTGAAAGGCATGCAGAAGGATTATCTGGCGCTGGTGCGCGGCCAGTGGCAGTCTCACTGCAAGGCCGTCCAGGCGCCGCTGTTGAAAAACATTCTGCAAAGCGGCGAACGTATCGTACGTGCCAATAGCGAAGGCAAGCCCTCGGAAACCCGCTTCAAGGTGGAAGAGCGTTACGAATTCGCTACCTTGGTGAAGGCCAGCCCGATCACCGGGCGTACTCACCAGATTCGCGTGCACACTCTGCACGCCGGGCACCCGATCGCTTTTGACGATCGCTATGGCGACCGCGAGTTCGATCGTCAGCTGGCGGGTACCGGCCTGAAGCGGCTGTTCCTGCACGCCGCGGCGCTGCGCTTCGAGCATCCGGCCACCGGCGAAACGATGCGTATCGAAGCGCCGATGGATGAAGAACTGCGTCACTGCCTGCAGGTGCTGCGCCGTCAGGCGACCAAATAATTCGTGTCAGACCAGCGGGTTGATGCCTTCAGCCCGCAACATCGCCAACAGCGCGATCAACGGCAGGCCGATCAGGGCGTTCGGGTCCCGGCCTTCCAGCCTGTCGAACAGCGCGATCCCCAATCCCTCGCTCTTGAAACTGCCTGCGCAGTTCAGCGGTTGCTCCAGACGGACATAGGCGGCGATCTCTGCTTCGCTCAGCGCGCGAAAATGCACGTGGAACGGCTCGCACAGGGCCTGCAGCTGCTTGCTGCGGCTGTTGTACAGCGCCAGGCCGGTATAGAAGGTCACGGCCTGGCCGCTGGCCTGGCGCAGCTGCGCCCGGGCGTTCACCTCGGTATGGGGCTTGCCGGTGATGCTGCCATCGATCACGCAGACCTGATCGGAACCGATAATCAGATGCTCGGGATAGGCGAGGGCCAGCGCCTGAGCCTTCGCTGCCGCCAGGCGCAGCACCAGCGCTTCGGCGCTTTCATCCGGCAGTGGGGTTTCATCCACCTGCGGCGCGGCGCAGTCGAAGGGCAGCTGCAGCTTCTCCAGCAGCATTTTTCGATAGGGGGAGGTGGAGGCTAAAAGCAATCTCTGCATAATTTTTTTCGCAAACCGTAGCGTAAATGGGTACGGCATTTTAAACTGTCGGCCGCTGTGGAAGCGAATATTGGTGAAAGGAGCCGTTTTACGGCCTTTTTCTTTGACTCTATGTCGTTACAAAGTTAATATGCGCGCCCTATGCAAAAGGTAAAATTACCCTTGACCATTGATGCGGTACGTACCGCTCAGAAACGCCTGGACTATGCTGGTGTCTATGCGCCTGAGCAGGTTACTCGTGTTGCCGACTCCGTGGTCAGTGTGGACAGTGATGTCGAGGTGTCGTTGTCGTTTAATATCGACAATCAGCGCCTCGCGGTGATAACAGGGCATGCGGACGTCACGGTAACGTTGATGTGCCAACGCTGTGGAGTCCCGTTCGAACATCAGGTTCACACAACATATTGTTTTAGCCCGGTCGTCAATGATGAGCAGGCTGAGGCATTACCGGAAGCGTACGAACCGATCGAAGTTGACGAGTTTGGCGAAGTCGATCTGTTGGCAATGATTGAAGATGAAATTATTCTTTCACTGCCTGTCGTTCCGGTACATGAATCTGAACACTGTGAAGTGTCCGAAGCGGACATGGTATTTGGCCAACTGCCTCCTGAGGCGGAGAAACCGAATCCGTTTGCCGTATTAGCCAGTTTAAAGCGTAAGTAATTGAGGAGTAAGGTCCATGGCCGTACAACAGAATAAACCAACCCGTTCCAAGCGTGGCATGCGTCGTTCTCACGATGCTCTGACCACGACTACTCTGTCTGTAGACAAAGTATCCGGTGAAACTCACCGTCGTCACCACATCACTGCCGACGGTTTCTACCGCGGTCGCAAGGTTATCGGCTAAGTAGCGATACCTTGACTCGTCTAACCCTGGCGTTAGATGCAATGGGCGGGGACTTCGGTCCCTGCGTCACAGTGCCTGCTTCGTTGCAGGCACTGGCCTCTAATTTACAGCTTCATCTCCTGCTGGTCGGCAATCCCGACGTCATCTCCCCTTTGCTTGCCCACGCCGATCCGGTTCTTCTGGAGCGTCTGCAAGTCGTGCCCGCCGAGTCTGTGATTGCCGGCGACGCCAAACCTTCACAAGCGATACGCGCCAGCCGCGGCACGTCGATGCGCATTGCGCTCGAACAGCTCAGCAGCGGCAATGCGCAGGGCTGCGTCAGCGCCGGTAATACCGGTGCACTGATGGGATTGGCGAAGCTGTTGGTCAAGCCGCTTGACGGCATCGAGCGCCCGGCGCTGATGACGGCGATCCCGAATCAGCAACGCAGTAAAACCGTGGTGCTGGATCTGGGCGCCAACGTCGAGTGCGACAGCACCATGCTGGTGCAGTTTGCCGTGATGGGCGCAGTGATGGCGGAAGAGGTGATCGGCATTACCCAACCGCGGGTGGCGCTGCTGAATATTGGCGAAGAAGAGACCAAAGGCCTGGATAATATCCGCGAAGCGGCCGCTGTGCTAAAAAATACTCCGGCAATCAACTATATTGGTTACCTGGAAGGAAACGAACTGCTCACCGGCAAGACCGACGTTTTGGTCTGCGATGGCTTCGTGGGCAACGTCACCCTGAAAACCATGGAAGGGGTGGTCAGGGTATTCTTATCGCTGCTGAAATCGTCCGGCGACGGAAACAAGCAAGCGTGGTGGCTGAAATTGTTGGGCCGTTGGTTGCAAAAACGGGTGGTTAAGCGGTTCGGCCACCTGAACCCCGACCAGTATAATGGCGCATGTCTGTTAGGATTGCGCAGCACCGTAGTCAAGAGCCACGGCGCTGCGAACCCTCACGCGTTTGCAGTCGCAATCGAACAGGCTGTGCAGGCGGTGCAGCGGCAAGTCCCGGAAAGGATTGCTGCGCGCCTTGAGGCTGTATTACCTAAGAGTGACTGATCGTACATGTATACAAAGATTCTCGGTACGGGGAGTTATTTGCCCGTACAAGTGCGCACCAATGCTGATTTGGAAAAAATGGTGGATACCTCTGACGAGTGGATCGTCACGCGTACCGGTATCCGCGAACGTCGCATCGCCGCTGCGGATGAAACCGTTGCGACGATGAGCTTCCAGGCCGCCGAGAAAGCGCTGGAAATGGCAGGTGTGGCTAAAGAAGACATTGGGCTGATCGTCGTGGCGACCACCACGACCACTCACGCGTTCCCGAGCGCAGCGTGCCTGGTGCAGCAAATGCTGGGCATCAAAGACTGCGCGGCGTTCGATCTGGCTGCGGCCTGTGCCGGCTTCACTTACGCGCTCAGCGTGGCCGATCAGTACGTGAAAAACGGCGCGGTCAAACATGCGCTGGTTATCGGCGCGGACGTCTTGTCGCGCACGCTGGATCCTGAAGATCGCGGCACCATCATTCTGTTTGGCGATGGCGCAGGGGCGGTGGTGCTGGGGGCTTCTGAAGCGCCGGGCATTCTGTCTACCCATCTGCACGCCGACGGCAGCTACGGCAACCTGCTGACGTTGCCGTACAAGGATCGTCAGAATCAAGACAAGCCGGCCTATGTCACCATGGCGGGCAACGAAGTCTTCAAGGTTGCGGTCACCGAACTGGCGCGCATCGTCGACGAGACGCTGCAGGCCAACAACCTGGACCGCAGCGAGCTGGATTGGCTGGTGCCGCACCAGGCCAACCTGCGCATCATCAGCGCAACGGCGAAAAAACTGGGCATGGGGATGGACAAAGTGGTGGTGACGCTCGATCGTCACGGCAACACGTCTGCCGCCTCGGTGCCTTCCGCACTGGATGAAGCGGTGCGTGACGGGCGAATTCAGCGTGGCCAACTGGTGCTGCTGGAAGCCTTTGGCGGCGGCTTTACCTGGGGCTCGGCGCTGGTTCGTTTCTGATTTGGACAGGAAGAAAAAATGACGCAATTTGCTTTTGTTTTCCCGGGCCAGGGGTCGCAGACCGTTGGCATGCTGGCCGAGTTGGCCGCACAGTTCCCGATCGTCGAAGAAACCTTCGGCGAGGCTTCTTCCGCCCTGGGTTACGACCTGTGGCAGCTGGTGCAGCAAGGCCCGGCGGAAGAACTGAACAAAACCTGGCAGACCCAACCGGCTCTGCTGGCTGCCTCGGTGGCGATTTTCCGCGTTTGGCAGCAGCAGGGCGGTAAAGCGCCTGCGCTGATGGCGGGTCACAGCCTGGGCGAATACTCGGCGCTGGTCTGCGCCGGCGTGCTGGACTTCAAGGCGGCAATCCGTCTGGTCGAGCTGCGCGGCAAGCTGATGCAGGAAGCGGTGCCGGAAGGCACCGGCGCTATGTACGCCATCATCGGTCTGGACAACGACGCGATCGCCAAGGCGTGTGAAGAGTCTGCGCAAGGGCAGGTGGTTTCTCCGGTCAACTTCAACTCGCCGGGCCAGGTGGTCATCGCCGGCAACAAAGAAGCGGTTGAGCGCGCAGGCGCCGCCTGTAAAGCCGCCGGCGCCAAACGTGCCTTGCCGCTGCCGGTGAGCGTGCCTTCGCACTGCGCGCTGATGAAGCCGGCCGCCGACAAGCTGGCCGTGGCGCTGCAGGACATCACCTTCAACGCGCCTCAGGTACCGGTGGTGAACAACGTCGACGTGCGCACCGAAAACGATCCGGAAGCGATCCGCAGCGCGCTGGTACGTCAGCTGTACAGCCCGGTGCGTTGGACCGAAAGCGTAGAGTTTATCGCAGCACAGGGCGTGACGTCGCTGCTGGAAGTGGGGCCGGGCAAAGTGCTGACCGGTCTGACTAAACGTATTGTTGACACCCTGACGGCTGCGGCGGTGAACGACACCGCCAGCCTGTCGGCGGCGCTTGAACAATAAAGAGGAAAATGATGAGCTTCGAAGGTAAAATCGTTCTGGTCACCGGCGCAAGCCGCGGTATTGGCCGAGCTATTGCAGAAACGTTTGTGGCACGCGGCGCCAAAGTGATCGGTACCGCGACCAGCGAGAGCGGCGCTGAAGCGATCAGCAGCTACCTGGGCGCAAACGGCAAAGGGTTTATGTTGAACGTTGTTGATGCGCAATCTATCGACAGCGTGCTGGCATCGATTCGCGCCGAATTTGGCGAAATCGACATTTTAGTGAATAATGCCGGCATCACGCGTGATAACCTGCTGATGCGTATGAAGGATGACGAGTGGGAGGATATCCTCGACACCAACCTGACTTCCGTATTCCGCCTGTCAAAAGCGGTAATGCGCGCTATGATGAAAAAGCGGTTTGGCCGTATCATCACCATCGGTTCCGTTGTCGGCACCATGGGGAACGCAGGGCAGGCGAACTACGCGGCGGCTAAAGCCGGCCTGATTGGTTTTAGCAAATCTTTGGCACGTGAAGTTGCTTCACGTGGCATTACGGTCAACGTCGTGGCACCTGGCTTTATTGAGACGGACATGACACGGGCGTTGACAGATGATCAACGCGCAGGCATTTTGTCATCAGTTCCAGCCAACCGGCTGGGCGATGCTAAAGAAATCGCCAGCGCTGTTGCATTTTTGGCCTCTGATGAGGCCGGCTACATCACCGGTGAAACGTTACATGTCAATGGCGGCATGTACATGATTTAAAAAATGTGAAAACCATTTGCGTTATTTGAGGCAAAAACCGCAAAATAGCGTAAAATCGTGGTTTGACCAGCCGGGATTTAGTTGCATCTTTTTCAGCATTTTATACACTACGAAAACCATCGCGAAAGCGAGTTTTGATAGGAAATTTAAGAGTATGAGCACTATCGAAGAACGCGTTAAGAAAATCATTGTTGAGCAACTGGGTGTTAAACAGGAAGAAGTTTTGAACAACGCTTCTTTCGTTGAAGATCTGGGCGCTGATTCTCTTGACACCGTTGAGCTGGTAATGGCACTGGAAGAAGAATTCGACACCGAGATTCCAGACGAAGAAGCTGAGAAGATCACTACTGTTCAGGCAGCTATTGATTTCATCAACGCTAGCCAGCAGTAAGAGAACATATCTAGGCGGTCGTTCGACCGCCTAAGTTTTTTCTATCCCTAGTGTCATATTTTTCCCTCCCTGGAGGACAAACGTGTCTAAGCGTCGAGTAGTTGTGACCGGACTGGGCATGTTGTCTCCTGTCGGCAATACGGTAGAGTCCACGTGGAACGCTCTTCTTGCCGGTCAGAGTGGCATCAGCCTGATCGACCATTTCGATACCACTGCCTATGCGACCAAGTTTGCTGGCCTGGTAAAGAATTTTAATTCTGAGGATTTCATCTCTCGCAAAGATGCGCGCAAGATGGATGCCTTTATCCAGTACGGTATCGCTGCCGGCATGCAAGCCATGCAGGATGCAGGTCTGGACATCACCGAGGCTAACGCCAGCCGTATTGGAGCCGCGATCGGTTCCGGCATCGGCGGCCTGGGTTTGATCGAAGAAAACCACAGTTCACTGGTTAACGGTGGCCCACGGAAAATCAGTCCGTTCTTCGTGCCCTCCACCATCGTGAATATGATTGCAGGCCACCTGACAATCATGTACGGCATGCGTGGCCCAAGCATTTCCATCGCCACCGCCTGTACTTCAGGTGTGCACAACATCGGCCATGCGGCGCGTATCATTGCTTACAATGATGCTGACGTGATGCTGGCCGGTGGGGCAGAGAAAGCCAGCACCCCATTGGGCGTCGGCGGCTTTGGCGCAGCGCGTGCCCTGTCCACCCGTAATGAGAACCCGCAGGCGGCGAGCCGTCCGTGGGATAAAGACCGCGACGGCTTCGTGCTGGGCGATGGCGCCGGCATGATGGTGCTGGAAGAGTACGAACACGCGAAAAAACGCGGCGCGAAAATCTATGCCGAAGTGGTTGGCTTTGGGATGAGCAGCGACGCTTATCACATGACGTCACCACCGGAAAACGGCGCAGGCGCTGCGCTGGCGATGGAAAATGCCTTGCTTGATGCCGGTGTGACCCCGTCACAAATCGGTTACATCAACGCACACGGCACGTCTACGCCGGCGGGCGACCAGGCGGAAGCGCAGGCGGTAAAATCCGTCTTCGGCGCTGATGCCCAGCGCGTGCTGGTGAGCTCGACCAAATCGATGACCGGCCACCTGTTGGGTGCGGCGGGCGCGATCGAGTCTATCTTCACCGTGCTGGCGCTGCGCGATCAGGCGGTACCGCCAACCATCAACCTGGATAACCCGGATGAAGGTTGCGATCTGGACTTCGTGCCTCACGAAGCACGCCAGGTCAGCGATATGGAGTACACCTTGTGTAACTCCTTCGGCTTCGGCGGCACCAACGGCTCGCTGATCTTCCGCCGAGTGTAACTCGCGCGGTTGTTCGCTGATGAAAGCCCGGTTTTTAACCGGGCTTTTTTACGCCTATCGTTTGGGGCCCAACAGGGCTGCGTATTGCCTCGTCGCCTGCTATTCTGCGAGCGTAATGAAATCACCCGGCAACAGGAGGAAGCATGTACTGGATTAACGGACAACGCGCCACGATGCGCTGGCGCCGAGCGATCGTGGCCTGCAGTTCGGCGATGGCTGCTTTACTACCGCCCGGGTTGTCGATGGCAAAATCGAGCTGCTGCCCTGGCATCTGGAGCGGCTGCAGCAAGCGGCACAGCGGCTGATGCTGCCTGCCACCGATTGGCGGGCTTTCGAGCGGGAGATGGCGCTGGCGGCCGAATCAATTCCGCTCGGCGTGGTCAAAGCGATACTGACGCGCGGCAGCGGCGGGCGGGGCTACAGCCCGACGGGATGCGAAAACCCGACGCGCATCGTTGCCCGCAGCAGCTACCCTGCGCACTATTTGCAGTGGCGCGAGCAGGGCATCACGCTTGCGCTCAGCCCGGTGGCGCTGGCGCGTAATCCGCTGCTGGCGGGGTTGAAGCATTTGAACCGCCTGGAGCAGGTGCTGATCCGCGCGCATCTTGACCAGACGGCCGCCGACGAGGCGCTGGTGCTTGACACTGCCGGTATGCTGGTGGAATGCTGTGCGGCTAATTTGTTCTGGCGTAAGGGAAAAGCGGTGTTTACCCCGGATCTGAGCCAGGCAGGCGTCGCGGGCCTGATGCGGCGGCGGGTGATCGCGCTGCTGGCGGGCTCGGAATACCGTCTGCACTGCGTCAGTGAACCGCTGGAGACGCTGGCCGATGCCGACGAAGTGCTGGTGAGCAATGCGCTGATGCCGCTGCTGCCGGTAAACGCTGCGCAATCATGGCGTTATGCTTCGCGCCAGCTGTATGATTTTTTGCGTCCACACTGTTAACCATGGCTGATTGATGAAGAAAAGAAAGCTGAAGGTCCTGTCTGTTATTGTTGTTCTGGTATTGGCGCTGCTGTTTTGGGGCTACCAGAAGATCGAACGCTTTGCCGATACGCCGCTGGCTATCCAACAAGAAACCATCTTCAAACTGCCGGCCGGCACCGGCCGGGTGGCACTGGAAGGGCTATTGGTGCGCGATAAACTGGTGCGCAACGGCCGTTGGTTCCAATGGTTGCTGAAACTGGAGCCGGAGCTGGCGGAGTTTAAAGCCGGTACCTACCGGTTCACGCCGGGCATGACGGTGCGCCAGATGCTGAAACTGTTGGCCAGCGGCAAAGAGGCGCAGTTCACCGCACGCTTTATCGAAGGCTCACGCCTGCGTGACTGGCAGCAGGTGCTGCAGCAGTCCAAATACCTAAAACACACTCTGGCGGGCAAGAGCGAAGCGGAGATCGCCGCGGCGCTCGGTATTCCTGCGGGAGAAACACCGGAAGGGCATCTGTACCCGGATACCTATCAGTATACCGCCGGCATGAGCGATATCGCGCTGCTCAAACGCGCACATGTGCGCATGAACAAAGCGCTGCAGGCTGCATGGGCCGGCCGCGACACCAGCCTGCCGTACAAAACGCCGCAAGACCTGCTGACCATGGCCTCGATCGTCGAGAAAGAGACCGCGGTGCCGGAAGAGCGTAGCAAGGTGGCGTCGGTGTTCGTCAACCGTTTGCGCATCGGCATGCGCCTGCAGACCGATCCGACGGTGATCTACGGCATGGGCGAAAGCTATAATGGCAACATCACGCGCAAGGATCTGGATACGCCAACGCCGTACAACACCTATGTGATCGCCGGCCTGCCGCCAACGCCGATCGCCATGCCGGGTGAGGCCTCGTTGCAGGCGGCCGCCAATCCGGCCAAAACGCCTTATCTCTATTTTGTCGCCGACGGCAAGGGAGGGCATACCTTCACCACCAATCTGGCGAGCCATAACCAGGCGGTGCGCGTGTACCGTCAGGCGTTAAAGGAAAAGAATGAAAAGTAAATTCGTTGTTATCGAAGGGCTGGAAGGCGCGGGTAAAACCACCGCGCGTGATACGGTGGTCAATGTGCTGCGCGAACACGGCATCAACGACATCGTCTTCACCCGCGAACCAGGCGGCACGCCGCTGGCGGAGAAGCTGCGCGATCTGTTCAAACGCGGCATCGACGGCGAATTGCCGACCATCAAGGCCGAAGTGCTGATGCTGTACGCCGCGCGCGTGCAGCTGGTGGAGACCGTGATTAAACCGGCCCTGGCGCGCGGCGCCTGGGTGGTGGGCGATCGTCACGATCTCTCTTCGCAGGCTTACCAGGGCGGCGGCCGTGGCGTGGATCCGCAGCTGATGAGCTCGCTGCGCGACACCGTGCTGGGGGACTTTCACCCGGATCTGACGGTCTATCTCGATCTGCCTCCGCTGGTCGGCCTGCAACGCGCACAGGCGCGCGGCCAGCTGGATCGCATCGAACAGGAGGCGCTGCCGTTCTTCGAACGCACCCGCGCTCGCTATCTCGAGCTGGCGGCGCAGGATGAAACCATCGTTACCGTTGACGCCGCCCAGCCACTGGAGCAGGTGACCGCGGCGATCCGCGACTGCGTCGGCCACTGGCTGCGGCAGCAGGAAGGCGCATAATGAACTGGTACCCGTGGCTGAATGGCCCTTATCGCCAATTGGTTGGTCAGTACGCCGACGGTCGCGGCCACCATGCGCTGCTGCTGCACGCGGCGGCGGGCAACGGTGACGATGCGCTGGCCTACGGCCTGAGCCGCTGGTTGATTTGCCAGCAGCGCAACGGCGAAAAAAGCTGCGGCGAGTGCCACAGCTGCCGGCTGATGCTGGCGGGTAACCACCCGGATTATCACGTGCTGGCGCCGGAAAAGGGCAAGAGCAGCCTGGGGATCGAACCGATCCGCCAGGTGATTGAAACGCTTTATGCCCACGCGCAACAGGGCGGCGCCAAAGTGATTTGGCTGGCGCAGGCGGAACAGTTGACCGAGGCGGCGGCCAACGCACTGCTTAAAACGCTGGAAGAGCCGCCGGAGAAAACCTATTTTCTGCTGGGCTGTCGTGAGCCGTCGCGGCTGATGGCGACGCTGCGCAGCCGCTGCCTGTACTGGCATTTGGCCAGCCCGGATGAGCAGCTCAGCCTGCAGTGGCTGGGCCGACAGGCGGCCGGCTCTCAGACGGATCGCCTCACGGCGCTGCGCCTGCACGACGGCGCGCCGCTGGCCGCCGAACAGCTGTTGCAGCCGCAGCAGTGGCAACAGCGCAGCGCCCTGTGCGCCGCGTTGAGCGCCGCGCTGCCGCAGCGCGATATGCTGTCGCTGCTGCCGGTGCTGAACCATGAAGACGTCGCCGAGCGCCTGCACTGGCTGTGCGCGCTGCTGGTGGACGCGATGAAGTGGCAGCAGGGCGCGCATCACTATGTATTGAATCAGGATCAGCAGCCGCTGGTGCATCAGCTGGCCAGCCTGCTGAGCAGCGCCTCGCTGCAGCAGATCGTGCAGCAGTGGCTGACCTGCCGCCATCAGCTGCTCAGCGTGGTGGGCGTCAATCGCGAGCTGCTGCTGACCGAACAGTTACTTCGCTGGGAACAGATGCTTGGCGTCGCCGGCTATTCCCAACCTCATTCGCTGTAAAGTAAAAGAGTTAAAAATTATGTTGTTAGTCGATTCTCATTGCCACCTTGACAGTCTGGATTATCAAACGCTGCACCAAAATGTGGACGATGCGCTGGCCAAGGCCAAAGCGTGCGACGTCGGCTATGTGTTGGCGGTCGCTACCACGCTGCCGGGCTACCGTTCCATGACCGAGCTGATCGGCGAGCGCAACGACGTGGCCTTCTCCTGTGGGGTGCATCCGCTCAATCTGGAAGGGGGCTATGATTACGCCGAGCTGCGCCGCCTGGCGGCGGCGGAGCAGGTAGTGGCGCTGGGGGAGACCGGGCTCGATTACTTCTACCAGAAAGACAACCTTGAGCTGCAGCAGGACTCTTTCCGCGAACATATCCGCATTGGCCGGGATCTGAACAAGCCGGTGATCGTCCATACCCGCGATGCGCGTGCGGACACGCTGGCGATCCTGCGTGAAGAGAACGCACAGGAGTGCGGCGGTGTACTCCACTGCTTTACTGAAGATCTGGCCACCGCCGAAGCCCTGCTGGATCTGGGTTTCTACATCTCCTTCTCGGGCATTGTGACCTTCCGCAACGCCGAACAGCTGCGTGAGGTGGCCCGCTATGTGCCGCTGGATCGCATCCTGGTGGAAACCGATTCGCCTTATCTGGCGCCGGTGCCGCATCGCGGCAAAGAAAACCAACCCGCCTATGTGCGCGATGTGGCTGAATACATGGCGGTATTGAAGGGCGTCAGCCTGGAACAACTGGCCGAAGCCACCACCGCCAACTTTTCACGCTTATTTCACCTCGATCTGTGATCTTTGACCTAGGCTATAGCTGTAGGTCATTGTCTGCGTAATTTTTTTTAAGCTCGTAATTAATCACTGAAACGGGTAAGGTTCCCTCCCGTTTCAGGGTGATTGGTGCGTGTTTTTTGGCCGGTTTTGCCAAAAAACAGCCGGTTTATGCAAAGTTACCGCGGCTCGATCATCGAAACGTGATTGTCATCAAACATTGCGCAGGCTATTTATTTTACTCTGCGTAATAAATTCAAGGGGTGCTCAGACACCCTGAATTGCAGGGGTTTTTCTCCCCCCCTTGCAGCGCGAATCAACGCGACAAGAAGTAGCAAAGCATTATTACTCAGGAGCACACTCAACTATGTTCAAGAACGCATTTGCAAACCTGCAAAAAGTAGGTAAATCGCTCATGCTGCCGGTGTCCGTGTTGCCTATCGCAGGTATCCTGCTGGGCGTCGGCTCCGCCAACTTTAGCTGGCTACCTGCGGTAGTCTCCCACGTGATGGCGGAAGCGGGCGGTTCGGTCTTCGCCAACATGCCGCTGATTTTCGCCATCGGCGTCGCCCTGGGCTTCACCAACAACGACGGCGTTTCCGCGCTGGCGGCGGTGGTGGCCTACGGCATCATGGTGAAAACCATGGCGGTGGTTGCGCCGCTGGTGCTGCACCTGCCGGCTGAAGAGATTGCGGCCAAACACCTGGCGGATACCGGTGTGCTCGGGGGGATTATCTCCGGTGCCATCGCGGCCTATATGTTCAACCGCTTCTTCCGCATTCAACTGCCGGAATACCTGGGCTTCTTTGCCGGTAAGCGTTTCGTGCCGATCATTTCTGGTCTGGCGGCGATCGTTCTGGGCGTAGTGCTGTCCTTCATTTGGCCGCCGATCGGTACGGCTATCCAGACCTTCTCGCAGTGGGCGGCTTATCAGAACCCGGTCGTGGCCTTCGGCATTTACGGCGTGGTTGAGCGTGCTCTGGTGCCGTTCGGTCTGCACCACATCTGGAACGTACCGTTCCAAATGCAAATTGGTGAATTCACCAACGCGGCGGGCCAGGTATTCCACGGCGACATCCCTCGCTACATGGCGGGTGACCCAACCGCGGGCAAACTGTCCGGCGGCTTCCTGTTCAAAATGTACGGTCTGCCTGCTGCGGCCATCGCCATCTGGCACTCGGCCAAGCCGGAAAACCGTGCGAAAGTTGGCGGCATCATGATCTCCGCCGCGCTGACCTCGTTCCTGACCGGTATCACCGAGCCGATCGAGTTCTCCTTCATGTTCGTCGCGCCGATCCTGTATGTGATCCACGCTATCCTGGCCGGCCTGGCGTTCCCAATCTGCATCCTGTTGGGCATGCGTGACGGCACCAGCTTCTCGCACGGCCTGATCGACTTTATCGTACTGAGCGGCAACAGCAGCAAAATCTGGCTGTTCCCAATCGTCGGCATCGTCTACGGTCTGGTGTACTACACCATCTTCCGCGTGCTGATCGCCAAGCTGGATCTGAAAACCCCGGGCCGTGAAGACACCGCTGCCGAGCAGACTGCGCAGGGCGGTTCCGAAATGTCCGCGGCGCTGGTTCAGGCCTTCGGCGGTAAAGAAAACATCACTAACCTGGATGCTTGCATCACCCGTCTGCGCGTCAGCGTGGCCGACGTGTCCAAAGTTGACCAGGCGGGCCTGAAGAAACTGGGCGCAGCCGGCGTAGTCGTCGCTGGTTCCGGCGTGCAGGCCATCTTCGGCACCAAGTCCGACAACCTGAAAACCGATATGGACGAATACATCCGTAATCACTGATTCAGGCAGGGGAGTTACAAAGGGAGGCGCAAGCCTCCCTTTTTTATTGCCCGTCGTCAGGCGCCAAGGCGCTGTTCGAGTTCGGTGAGAGAAGAGAGGAACCAGACCTGTTCGCCGCGATTGGCTTCGCGCACAAAATCTTGCAGCGCGTTGCTTTGCGTCAGCCAGGGGGTGATATCGCCCAGCAGCGTCACGCGCAGGCGGTAGTTGATGAATTTCTGTAATACGGCGCCGGCCATGCCGCTTCTTAGCTGGAAGAAGGCGGCGTCGAGGCGGTTGACGGGGAGGGCAATCATCCCGGCATCGTGTTCAAAGGCGGGCGCGATAAACAGGCTGACGTCGTTCTCGTCTTTCAACATTGGCCCGGCTTCGGCGAAAACCACCAGGCGCAGATCATGGATTTGCCGCACGGCGTAGCTCATCGGCGCTCCGGGAGTCAGGGTTTGGCGTGCTTTTGCAGGTAATGCTCGAACACCGCCAGCGTTTCGTCCGAGATATGGTGTTCAATCCCTTCGCTGTCCAGCTCGGCGGTTTCGCTCGGCACCCCGACGCACATCAGCAGATCGACCACGATGCGGTGACGGCGGCGCACCTTCTGCGCCAGCTGCTCGCCTTCCTCGGTTAGAAATACCCCGCGATAAGGGCGCGATTCCACCAGCCCGGCGCTTTTCAGCCGCGCGATATTTTTGATCGCCGTCGGATGAGACACGCCGAAGCGGCGCGCGATATCGGTGGTTCTGGCTTCGCGGGTGCTTTGCAGCAAATCGGCGATCAGCTCAACGTAATCTTCGATCAGCGCATTGGACTGCGCTTCGCGGGCGCGGCTAAAACGCAGGGCGTGCTCGGCCTCGTCCGGCATGTCGGTCTGGGCGTGGCGGTCGGCGTTATCTGGCGCGCGGGTAACCATAGCGTGGGGCGTCCTGTAAGCATAAAAATGGCGTCTCCCGGCAATGCGGGGAGGGTTGCCCTAAGTTAGTCCAAATAGCACACATTATCAATTCGATGCCACGCATTGTGGTAGTTAGAAACATCTTTACACACAGCCAATGAATTTCGCCTGTTGCATAAAGTGTAGCTGATGCTACATTGTCAGCATGATAGGTGGAAAAATAACCAGCAAAAGATTGAGGGTACTTCATGCGTGACGCGGCAACCACCCCATCGTTAACCGAACGGACCAACATCGCGATTGGCGCCGCCCTTGCCGGACGCAAGCGCGGCGCCTTTACGCCGCTGCTGTTCGCCGGCCCGGCGGTGATTGCCTCTATTGCCTATATGGATCCCGGCAACTTCGCCACCAACATCCAGGCTGGGGCGAAATACGGTTACAGCCTGCTGTGGGTGGTGGTGATGGCCAACCTGATCGCCATGCTGTTCCAGGCGCTGTCGGCCAAGCTGGGTATCGTCACCAACCGCAATCTGGCGGAGATGTGCCGCGATCAGTTTTCACGGCCGGTAGTGATCGGCATGTGGCTGCTTAGCGAAGTGGCGGCGATGGCCACCGATCTGGCGGAGTTTCTCGGCGGCGCGATTGCGCTGGCGCTGTTGTTCCACATGCCGCTGCTGGCGGGGATGGGCGTGACGGCGGTGATCACCTATGCGCTGTTGATGGTGGAAAAGAAAGGTTTTCGCCCGGTTGAGCTGATGATCGGCGGCCTGGTGGGCATCATTGCGCTGTGTTACCTGGTGGAGATGTTCATCGTACCGGTGGATTGGCAGGCGGCCGGGATCGGCATGGTGACGCCGCAACTGCCGGACGCGCAGGCGCTGACCATCGCCGTCGGCATTATCGGCGCCACCGTGATGCCGCATGCCATTTTCCTGCATTCGGGGCTGACCCAGCACCGCAGCCCGGCCAGTGATAACGGCGAGCGGCGCAAGCTGCTGCGTTTCTCCAATATTGAGGTGGTGATCGCGCTGGCGCTGGCCGGGCTGGTGAATATCGCGATGGTCATCATGGCCTCGAGCGCCTTCCACGCCGGTAACAGCGACGTGGCCGAAATTGGCACTGCCTACCATACGCTGACGCCACTGTTCGGTGCGGCGGCCGCCGGTATCTTCCTCGCTTCGCTGATCGCCTCCGGCATTTCCAGCTCGGTGGTGGGCACCATGGCCGGGCAAATGATCATGCAGGGCTTCGTTGGCTTCCGCATTCCGGTGTGGGTGCGCCGCCTGGTCACCATGGTGCCGGCGTTTATCGTGGTGGCGATGGGCGTCAACGCCACCGACGCGCTGGTCTACAGCCAGGTGGTGCTGAGCCTGGCGCTGCCGGCGCCGATGATCGCGCTGGTGATGTTCACCCGTCGCCGCGACATCATGGGCGAGTTCGCCAACGGCCGCTGGACCAGCCTGGCGGCGGTCGTCGGCACGGTAGTGATCGTGTTGCTCAACGTGGTGCTGCTGTTGCAGACCTTCGGCGTCGAGATCCCTGGGCTGGGGTGAGCCGCGCAATCAGGGCCTGGCGAATTTGTTGGCGAACAGCTCGCTGATGAAGTCGACGAAGACCCGAATTTTGTGGCTGCGATCCCGCAGGCGCGGATAGAGAATATTGATCGGCGCTCCCGTGGGCGCCCATTCCTGCAGTATCGGCTCCAATTCCCCTGTCTTCAGATAATTTTCCAGCGTGCAATCCAGCAAGTAAACCAGGCCGAAGTGATTCCTGGCAACCTCGCACAGCGATGGGGAATGGTTGAAACTCAGCAGCGGGCTGGGCGCCAGAGAGTAGCGTTCGTCACCGCGAATGAACTGCCAGTCGTCCGCCGCCGCTGCGCCTGAACGGATAAATCCCAGCCGCTGATGCTGTTGCAGCTGTTTCGGGTGTTCCGGCCGGCCATGGCGCGCAAAATAATCGGGAGACGCACAGCACAAATAGCGTGGTTGCAGCAATTGGCGGTTGACCATCTCGGGGATGTCGCCGGCGCCGATGCGAATAAATACGTCGGCGCGATCTTCCGCCGGATTGACCAGGCGATCGCTAACCGACACGCTAAGCTGCAATTCCGGGTATTGCGCCAAAAAAGCCGGCAGCGCCGGGGCGATATGCATGCTGCTCAGCATTGAGGCTATCTCAACCCGCAGCGGTCCGCGCGGTTGTTCAAAGTCACCCGACATGTCGTTTTTCAGCTGGTCAAACTGCCGCAGTATCTCTTGCGCGGTGCGATAGCAACGCTCCCCGGCGCTGGTCAGCGAAAAGCGCCGGGTTGAACGCTTGAAGAGGGATTGCCCGAACTGTTTTTCAAGCTGATTGATGCTGTACGTGACGCTGGCTGGGGAGAGCCCCATTTTGGTTGCCGCCTGGCTGAACCCCTCCATTTCCACCACCTGGCAGAACACGCGCAGCGCATGCAGTTCATTCATGTTAACGGCTTCCATTATTTAAATTATTAAAAGAGTATTTTTAAATATGCCGGCTGTCAATTTAACGCGGCATTGGATAATTTATTTTCAGCGTTTTTATTTATCTGAAATCGCATCCTGTATTGCCATAATGAAATAACGCCGAAGAGGATATTTACATGAAAAAGTTAACTGCCGTATTGTTATTGGCGGGAGCAGGCTTGTGCGGCCAAACGTATGCCGCAGGCAGCGAGGCCGTGCCGCAAAGTTACAGGGTTTCCGCAGAGGCGGACGTCGCGGCCGAGCAGAAAGCGGTGTATGAGCTGATAAACCGCTACCAGACAGCGCTTAATGCCGGCGATACGCCAACGATCTTGTCACTTTTTGCGCCAGAAAGTTACTCGCAATGGAACGAGAAACCGACGGCGGATAGCAATGAAAAGCGCCGCCAACAATATGACAGCTTATTTAAAAACGAGAAATTTGAAACAGAGTTTGCTTATGACAGCGTCAACGTGAACGGGAATATGGCCTATGTGCGCACGCACCATCATCGCGGCGCAACGGTTACCCGAATAAGCGACGGTGCTACCCTGATCGATTTAAACCGTGAAGTATTTGTATTGGAGAAACAGCAGGGCCAATGGAAGATCGTGGTCTATACCTTTAATACCAACCCGATTCAAGGGGTGAGTTGAGAGGGACAGATAAAGGCCGCGCAAGCGGCCTTCTTATGGTGTCGCGCGCGGTTACAGGTTCCCCACGCCGCCATCCATCTGCAGCTCCGCGCCGACCATAAACGCCGACTCATCCGCCGCCAGAAACACCGCCGCTTTGGCCAGTTCCAGCGCGCTGCCCATGCGGCCGATCGGCACCAGCGCGCGGATATCATCGCGCAATGCCCGTTCATCCGCTTCCGCCAGTCCCAGTTTTCCCAGCGCCGGGGTTTCGGTCGGGCCGGGGCTGAGGCCGTTGACGCGAATGCCGCGCGCGTGCAGCTCACCGGACAGCGTTCTGGCCAGCGACAGCAAACCGGCTTTGCTGGCGGCGTAGGCGCTGCTCTGCGGCAGGCCGATATGGGCGCTGACCGAACCGCACAGGATCACCGAGGAAGGGTTGGCCAGCAGCGGCAGCAGCGCCTGGATCAGAAAGAACGGCCCCTTCAGGTTGATGTCCATCAGCCGCTGGTAGCTCTGCTCATCCCACTCCGGCAGCGGGCGGTGCGTGACGTCGCCGGCGTTAACGTACAGCACGTCCAGCCGCGGCCACCGTTGCTCCAACTGCTGCGCCAGTTCTCGCTGCTGTGGGATGTCGCCGGCGTCGCTCAGCAGCAACAGCGCGTTGCCCGCCAATGCCTGGCCCGCCGCGTCCAGGGCGCGTTGGCTGCGGCCGGTGATCGCCACCGTCGCGCCCTCGGCGATGAACTGGCGGGCGGTTTCCAGCCCGATGCCGCTGGTGCCGCCGGTAATCAAAGCGTATTTGCCTTGCAGTCGTGACATAACCGATTCCTCTTTCGCGTCTGTTGCGGCATTATTTGCGCTATAGTTCCTTTTGCATAGTAGGCACCTTTTGGATACTAAAGGGCGAGGTGGGATGAAATGACGACACAAGCGCCATTAGCGGCGGAAAATAATTTGTCGGCGTTGCCGACGCCGGGCGAATCCTGCCCGATGGTGGACTTCGTCAATCTGGTGTCGGGCAAGTGGGCGATACCGATCCTGTACCGGCTGATAATGATCGATGGCCCGGTGCGATTCAGCGAGCTGCAGCGGGCGGTGGCGCCCATTGCGCAAAAAGAGCTGACGCGCCAGCTGCGGCTGTTCGAGCAGCGCGGCCTGGTGACGCGGCAGGTGTTTCCCGAAGTGCCGCCGCGGGTGGAGTACCAGGTCACCGCGCTGGGCAAATCGCTGCGGCCGACGCTGGACTCGCTGGCCGAGTGGATGCGCCGACATGCCCCGCAGCTGATCGGTAGCTAGTCGCCGATGCCCGGCGGGTTGATGGTTGAGCGCTCGACCTTTTCGTCGCCTTCACCCCAGCGTTCCAGCACCTGCGCATATTCGCCGCTGACGATCGCGCCATTGATCGCGGCGTTGACGGCGTTCACCAATCCGTTGCCTTTTTTGGTGGTAACCGCGACGTAGGCCACGCTGGGGCCGATGCCGACCATTTTGGTTTTGCCGGTCAGCGCCGCCTTGTAGGCGCCGGTGGAGTGGGGGCCGAAGAACGCATCGGCGCGCCCGGACTGAATGCTGAGGTTGGTGGCGGCGTCGTCGGTCACGTAGATCGGCTGTACCGGCGGCAGCCCGGCGGCGCGATTCTGCTTATCCCATCCCAGCAGAATGTTTTCCTGATTGGTGCCTGATCCGACGATGATCCGCAGCCCGGCCACGTCCTGCGGGCGATTGATCGAGGTGATGTGGCTGGTGGATTTGACGTAAAAGCCCAGCGTGTCCACCCGGTAGGTGGCGAAGTCGAATTTGGTTTTACGCTGTTTGGTGACGGCGATGTTGAAGATCGCCGCATCGTATTTGCCCGCGCTGATGCCCAGTGGCCAATCTTCCCAGGAGGTAGGCACCAGATTCAGCTCCAGTCCGAGGCTGTCGGCCACCAGGCGGGCGATGTCCGGATCGCTGCCGATCAGCGTTTTATTGTCCTCGGCGAACAGCGCCAGCGGCGGGGAATTCTCGAACGCCACCGCTACCGTCAGCTTGCCGGGGACCGCGAAGTGAAAGTTCGCCGGGATCAGCGCGATAGCGGCGGGGTTTTTCGCTGCGCGTATCGGCTCTCGGTTAGCCTGCAGGTCGATACCGCCCGTCGTGGCCGCCTGAACGGCGGCGCTCAGCAACAGCGCGCACAGCGCCGGTATTCTCGGTGACATAACGCCCTCTATCCTTTGTTAATCATGGGGTTACTATTAGCGGCGGCGCGGGGCAAGTAAAGCAACAATAGTGAATAACCAAAGCGAAAAGGTGCACAAGCGGGGCGCCGGCCTGCGCGAATCTGCAGCACTCGACGTGGAAAGTGCGCAATCAGGTTGAAAGCAGTAGAATTTGTCACTCATACTGCGTACAGCTAATTGTGTAAAACAAGGAACGCCAGATGGCCGAAGAAACGATTTTCAGTAAAATTATCCGCCGCGAAATCCCTGCTGATGTGGTTTATCAGGATGAACTGGTCACCGCTTTCCGTGACATCTCCCCCCAGGCGCCTACCCATGTGCTGATCGTTCCCAACGTGCTGATCCCAACCGTCAACGACGTGACCGTAGAGCACGAAGCCGCGCTGGGCCGCATGATCACCGCCGCAGCGAAGATCGCCGAACAGGAAGGCATCGCCGAAGACGGCTATCGCCTGATCGTCAACTGCAACCGCCACGCCGGTCAGGAGGTCTATCATATTCATATGCACCTGGTCGGTGGCCGCTCGCTGGGGCCGCTGTTGTCACGTTAAGCGAGGAAATCATGCGCGGTAAAAAAACTCTGCGTGGTCTGATGGCGTTGGCACTGCCCGTCGCGTTGCTGATGGGGTGCAGTTCGCCGTCCGGCATCGCGGTCAACCAACGTCAAACGGTGGTGATGGATCCTTCGGTGCTGACCGCCGGCATTTTGGCCGATACGCCCTCGATTTCGAACGCCTCCGGGCGGGTGATGGCGACCTCGGTGCTCAATAACAGCCAAGTGACGCCGGTCACCGTGCATTATCGTTTCTATTGGTACGACGCACAGGGGCTGGACATTCGTCCCTTTGAAGAACCGCGTGAGATCGTCGTGGCGCCCGACTCGGACGCCAAAATCTACTCGATTAACGGCAACTTGGACGCCAAAAGCGCGCGTCTGTATCTGTACCTGTAAGCGCTTGCCAGGTTTGGAGAAAAAAGCATGAAAAAGTACGTCTTAGTGGCGCTGGCCGCATTAACCCTGAGCGGCTGTCTGTCGCGCCAGCCTGAGCCGGATCAGCCGCTGCCGCCGGTCACCGTCGAGCCGGATCAGCCGACGCCGCCGGTCGAGCAGCCGCAGCCGCCAACCACCGAGCCGGTGCCACAGCCGCCGAAAATCCAGCAGCTCGACTGGCTGGGCAGCGTTCAGCCGCTGGTAGGGCAGATGCTGAAGGCCGATGGCGTCACGGCCGGCAGCGTGCTGCTGCTGGACAGCGTCAAGAACAACACCAACGGTTCGCTGCAGATGGGCAAAGCCACCGCGGCGCTGTACAAGGCGCTGGCGTCGAATTCCACCTTCAGCGTGGTGCCGGAGGCGAAGCTGACCAGCGCCAGACAAACGCTGGGCCTGTCGGCGGATGACAGCTTCGGTTCGCGCAGCAAGGCGATTGGCCTGGCACGCATCGTCGGCGCGCAGTACGTGCTGTACAGCGACGTCAGCGGCGACGTGAAGTCACCGGCGTTGGATATGCAGCTGATGCTGGTGCAAACCGGCGAGATCGTCTGGTCGGGCAATGGCGCCGTTAAACGCTGAGGCCGCGCTGCGACGATTGATGGAAACCAGACTGCCGGCGGTGAATACCGCCGGTTGTCATTTCAGCCCGGTGCAGGGGCTGACCGGTGAGAGCTGGCGTATCGACGGTTCGGGCATCACGTTGTTGGCGCGGCAGCACAGTGTGGAAAAACGCGCGCTGGGCGTGAGCCGACGGCGGGAAGCGCAGGTCTTGCGCCGCTGCGCGCCGGGGCTGGGGCCGCGGGTTTTCGCACAGAATAATCAGTGGCTTATCCTCGAATGGCTCGAAGGTGACATCGTCACAGATGCCGAGTTTGCGGCGCTGAATCAGCGCGGCGAGCTGGCGGCGATGGCGGCGGAACTGCATCGGCGGCCGCTCAGCGGTTACCGGCTGGATCTGCGGCGGCAGTTCCGCCGCTACTGGCAGCAGCTGGATACGCGGCGTTTAACTCCTGACTGGCTGCGCCTGCAGCATCACTTTTTGCAAAACGCGCCACCCTCACCGCTGAAGCTGGCGCCGCTGCACATGGACATCCATCCGGGCAATCTGCTCGCCACCGGCGAAGGGCTGCGCCTGATCGACTGGGAATATGCCGCCGACGGCGACGTGGCGCTGGATATCGCTGCGCTGTTTCGCGGCAACGGCTGGTCGGCCGAGGAGCAGCAGCGCTTTTTGCAGCACTACGCGCGCCAGGGCTATCACGACGTCGTCCGGTTGCAGGTACAGGTGCGGTGCTGGCTGCCGTGGGTGGATTATCTGATGTTGCTGTGGTTTGAAGTGCGCTGGCAGCAGAGCGGTGACGCCGAATTTTTGCGCTGGGGCGCGGTGGTGCGCCGGCGATTCGGTTTATCATCATCCGAATTCTGAACGAACACTAATGAAGCGAGGTGCCCGTGGGCCCAGTAATGCTAGATGTCGCCGGCTACGAGCTGGATGCAGAAGAACGCGAAATATTGAAACACCCGCTGGTTGGCGGATTGATCCTGTTCACCCGCAACTTCCACGATGCGGAGCAGCTGCGTGAGCTGGTGCGCCAGATCCGCGCCGAATCGCACGATCGGCTGGTGGTGGCGGTAGATCAGGAAGGCGGGCGCGTGCAGCGCTTCCGCGAGGGCTTCACCCGTCTGCCGGCGGCGCAGTCGTTTGCCGCGTTGCACGATGCGCAGGAAGGTGGCCGTCTGGCGCAGGAGGCCGGCTGGCTGATGGCGGCGGAAATGATTGCACAGGATATCGACATCAGCTTTGCGCCGGTGCTGGACATCGGCCACGTCAGCGCAGCGATCGGCGAGCGTTCGTTCCACAGCGATCCGCAGCAGGCGCTGGCGATGGCGGAACGCTTCATCCTCGGCATGCACAGCGCCGGCATGAAAACCACCGGTAAACACTTCCCGGGGCATGGCGCCGTCAGCGCCGATTCGCACAAGGAAACCCCGCGCGATCCGCGGCCGCTGGCGCAGATCCGTGAGCATGACATGGCGATCTTCCGCGAGCTGATCAACCGCCAACTGTTGGACGCCGTCATGCCGGCCCACGTCATCTATACTGAAGCGGACCCGCGTCCGGCCAGCGGCTCGCCGTACTGGCTGCAACAGATCCTGCGTCAGGAACTGGGCTTCGACGGCGTGATTTTCTCCGACGACCTGTCGATGGAAGGCGCCGCGATCATGGGCAGCTACGCCGAGCGCGGCCAGGCGGCGCTGGATGCCGGTTGCGACATGATCCTGGTGTGCAACCACCGCGAAGGTGCGGTCAGCGTGCTGGATAACCTGTCCCCGGTCAAAGCAGAGAAGGTGAAGCGGTTATATCATCGCGGTCAGTTCACCCGTCAGGAACTGCGCGACTCCGAGCGCTGGCAGCAGGCGCACAAGGCGCTCAGCGCGCTGAGCGAACGCTGGGAGGAGCACAAGCAGCGTTCGCAAGGGTGAATCCAGGCGCCGCATCGCGGCGCGGAGCGGAAATGATGAGGGCCGCGCCCGCGGCCCTTGGCTTGTTGCGAGGATCCACATGATTATCTATTTGCACGGCTTCGATTCCACCAGTCCCGGCAATCATGAAAAGGTGTTACAGCTGCAGTTTATCGATCCGGACGTGCGCTTCATCAGCTACAGCACGCTGCATCCGCGTCACGACATGCAGCATCTGTTGAAAGAGGTGGACAAGGCGGTGCAGCAGGGCGGCGACGCGCACCCGTTGATCTGCGGGGTCGGCCTCGGCGGCTTCTGGGCGGAACGCATCGGCTTCCTGTGCGGCATTCGCCAGGCGATGTTCAATCCCAATTTGTACCCGGAAGAACACATGCACGGCAAGATAGACCGGCCGGAAGAGTATCGCGATATCGCCACCAAGTGCGTGGAGGACTTCCGCGAGAAGAATCGCGATCGCTGCCTGGTGGTGCTGTCGCGGCAAGACGAGGTGCTGGATAACCGGCGCAGCGCCGAATTGCTGCATCACTACTACGAAATCGTCTGGGATGAGCAGCAGACGCACAAGTTCAAAAACATCTCACCCCATCTGCAGCGGATCAAGGCGTTCAAGGCGCTGGGTTAACAGTTTCATAACGCTGCCGCGAGCCGCGCTCCCCGTTTTTCACCGACGGAAAGTGCGGCTTTTTTGTACGCCAAGGTAAAGTTTTTCGTGGCAATCGGCAAAATTTAAAACTGTGACTCAGCGCTAACTATTTGAATCACAATCCCCAAAAAATCCCCGCGTCCAGCCTTTAACCAAAAAAATTTGATGTACGTCAATTTTGGTATGACCAAATAACCTCACATGTTATTCTGGCCTCAGAGAGCCGATTTATTTTAAGCGAACCCTATGTATTCTAAGGATATTATTTATTTACCCTGGAATAACAAATGGTTCACATTTAGGGGGTTATTTTGACAACGCCAAAGAAGAAAATCGTTATTGTTGGCGGCGGCGCCGGTGGCTTGGAGCTGGCGACCAGCCTGGGCCATAAACTTGGCCGCAAGAACAAAGCGGAGATCACGCTGGTGGATCGCAACCACAGCCATTTGTGGAAACCGCTGTTGCACGAAGTGGCGACCGGCTCCCTCGATGACGGCGTGGATGCGCTCAGCTACCTGGCGCACGCGCGCAATCACCATTTCAGCTTCCAGCTGGGGTCGTTGACCAACATCAACCGCGAGACGCAAACGCTGCAGCTGGCGCAGATCTGCGACGAGCAGGGTGGCGAACTGGTGCCGGCGCGTGAACTGCCGTACGACATCCTGGTGATGGCGCTGGGCAGCACTTCGAACGATTTCGGTACGCCGGGCGTGAAAGAGCACTGCATCTTCCTGGATAACCCGCATCAGGCGCGTCGTTTCCACAACGAAATGCTCAACCTGTTCCTGAAGTTCTCGGCCCAGCCGGGGCAAAAAGAGCGAGTTAACATCGCCATCGTCGGCGGCGGCGCCACCGGCGTTGAGCTGTCTGCCGAACTGCACAACGCGGTGAAGCAGCTGCACAGCTACGGTTTCGAAGGCCTGGACAACAGTGCGCTCAACGTGACGCTGGTGGAAGCCGGCGAGCGAATTCTGCCGGCGCTGCCGCCGCGCATTTCCGCTGCTGCGCACCAGGAACTGATCAAATTGGGCGTGCGCGTGCTGACCAACACCATGGTGACCAGCGCAGATGCCAAAGGCCTGAACACCAAGGGCGGCGAGTTCATCGACGCCGATCTGATGGTGTGGGCGGCCGGCATCAAGGCGCCGGATTTCATGAAAGACATCGGCGGCCTGGAAACCAACCGCATCAACCAGCTGGTGGTGGAGCCGACGCTGCAGACCACACGCGATCCGAACATCTTCGCCATCGGCGACTGCGCCTCCTGCCCGAAAGAGGGCGGCGGTTTCGTGCCGCCGCGCGCCCAGTCGGCGCACCAGATGGCCTCGCGCTGCGCCACCAATATTTTGGCGCTGATGAACGGCCAGACGCTGAAGCCATACGTATATAAAGACCACGGCTCGCTGGTGTCGCTGTCGCGCTTCAGCACCGTCGGCAGCCTGATGGGCAACCTGATGCGCGGCTCGATGATGGTGGAAGGGCGCATCGCGCGCTTCGTTTACATCTCGCTGTACCGCATGCACCAGGTAGCGCTGCACGGCTACATCAAAACCGGCCTGATGATGCTGGTAGGCGGTATCAACCGGGTGATCCGCCCGCGTCTGAAAATGCACTGATCCTGCCTTTGTCGACCAACCCGCGCCGGTTCGCCCGCGCGGGTTTTTTTATGGCGGCGCGAGGCGATCGGCGGCGGTTGTTTGATTCTTCAGCATAAGCTGTCGTCGGCATGGGTAAAATTCTTAAGATTCCTCCTAAACAGCGGCGAAACGACCGTTTTCCCGCATTTTTGGTCCCCTTGTCTTATTGCGGGTCCTCAGATCATTGTGCAGACTTTACCTCGTTTACAGACGGCGCGTCGCGCACGCCGTAAACCGGGATACCGCAAGCCGCCCATGCGCAAAATAATAAGCGCGGTGCAGCCGGTCACAGACCCCGGACAAAATGCGTGGTAACACTTTCAGGAGGTTTCCTGTGAACAAGTCAATGTTAGCCGGTGTTGGGATTGGTATCGCTGCCGCTCTGGGGATTGCCGCGGTAGCCAGCCTGGACGTCTTTTCTGCCGGTCCGCAGTACGCGCAGGTGCTCGCCGCAACGCCGATTAAAGAAACCGTCAAAACGCCGCGTCAGGAATGCCGCAACGTCACCGTTACGCACCGTGCACCGGTGCAGGATGAAAACCGTATCGCCGGTTCTGTGCTGGGCGCAGTGGCGGGCGGTGTGATCGGCCACCAGTTTGGCGGCGGTCGTGGGCGCGACGTGGCGACCGTGGTCGGCGCGCTGGGCGGCGGCTATGCCGGTAACCAGGTGCAAGGGGCGATGCAGAACAACGACGTCAGCACCAGCGTTCAGCAGCGTTGCAAAACGGTCTATGACAAGTCTCAGAAAATGCTGGGTTATGACGTGACCTACAAGATCGGCAATCAGCAGGGCAAGATCCGCATGGATCACGATCCGGGCACGCAAATCCCGTTGGATAAAAACGGCCAACTGGTGCTGAACAGAGCCTGATCGCCACATTCGAATTAAGCCCGCGGGCAGTGTTAGTTCTGATCGTTTAACCCGGTTAAGCGAGCGGCGTTAACATTAACGCGGGTTTCTGTTTTTTGTCCGCCGGAGAATTCTGCGATCGTTCTAATGTCTGCGTGCGATATCACTGGGCAAAACTTCAAAAAAGCCCCCGCGTTTGTTATATTATTGTGCAATTAAGCGGTGTGTTCGGCGCCAATCGCCACACCGGCCAAACCCGAGTATTTCGTCTCGCAGAGATAACGACATGTTAGATTTTCGCTTTCCGACAGCGTTGCAAATGGTCCTTAGCGTCGCCGTAGCTGAGAAGCAGGGCATGCGTTCGACAAGTGCCACCCTCGCCGCCGCTCTGGAAGCCAACCCCAGCTTTATCCGCAAACTGATGGTCCCGCTGACCAAAGACGGCATCATCGTTTCCACCCTGGGCCGAAACGGCTCTATCCACCTTGGCCGCCCGGCGGAAGAGATTACTCTGCGCGATATCTATCTGGCGGTGATCGACGACAAGCGCATCTGGGCCTCGCGCCCTGAAGTGCCGGCCCGCTGCCTGGTGAGCGCCAACGCCTGCTGGTATTTCAAATCGGTGGTGAACGAGGCCGAGCAGGCTTCGCTTGCTGTGCTGGCGCGCCACACCGTAGCCGATTCGCTGGCCGAACTGGAGCGGGGCGACAAGCGCGCCTGTGCGGAGTACGCCGCCGAGCAAGAGGCCGAAACCGCCGGTAAATAATACCGGATGGAATGCATAAAAAAGGTCGGGCAATGCCCGACCTTTTTGCATGTTAAGGCGATGATTACGCCGTCTGCGGCTGTGCCTTGCGTGCCACCAGGCGGCGCAGGGTGACGTAGAACACCGGCGTCAGGAACAGCCCGAACAGCGTGACCCCCAGCATGCCGGAGAACACCGTGATGCCGGTGACGCCGCGCACTTCGGCGCCGGCGCCGTGACCGAGGATCAGCGGGATGGTGCCGGCGATGAAGGCGATGGAGGTCATCACGATCGGGCGCAATCGCAGGCGACAGGCTTCCAGTGCCGCCTCGACGATGCCTTTGCCCTGCATTTCCAGCTCGCGGGCGAACTCGACGATCAGGATGGCGTTTTTGCAGGCCAGCCCCATCAGAACGACCAGCCCGACCTGCACGAACACGTTATTGTCGCCGCCGGTCAACCACACGCCGAACAGCGCCGACAGCATGGTCATCGGTACGATCAGGATCACCGCCAGCGGCAGCGTCCAGCTTTCATACAGCGCCGCCAGCGCGAGGAACGCCAGCAGCACCGCCACCGGGAACACCACCAGCGCGGCGTTGCCCTGGGTCGATTGTTGGTAGCTCAGATCGGTCCACTGGATGTTCATGCCGTTCGGCAACAGCTTGCCGGCCATCTGCGTCAGCGCGCCCATCGCCTGGGTAGAGGAGAGCACGCGCGGATCGGCGTCGCCGATCAGGTCCGCCGCCGGGAAGCCGTTATAGCGGATCACCGGATCCGGTCCGTAGGTGGTGCCGATGCTGACCATGCTGCCGATCGGCACCATTTCACCTTTGTCGTTGCGGGTGCGCAGATTGGCGATGTCCTCCACGCTGTCGCGGAACTGGCCGTCGGCCTGCGCCATCACCTTCCAGGTGCGGCCATAGCGGTTGAAGTCGTTGATGTAAGACGAACCGAGGTAGGTTTGCAGCGTGCTGAACAGCGCATTGAGCGGCACGCCCTGCGCCTTGGCCTTGTCGCGATCGATTTTGGCGTCCAACTGCGGCACGTTGGCCTGATACGAGGAGATCGGGAAGCCCATGCCCGGCGTTTGCATAATGGCGCCGGACATCGTGTTAATAGCCGTCTGCAGTGCGCCGTAACCCAGCCCGCCGCGATCCTGCACGTACAGCGAATAGCCGGAGCCCTGGCCGATGCCGAGGATTGGCGGCGGCATGATCGAGAAGGCGAAGCCTTCCTGGATCGTTGAAATGCGCGCGTTGATCTCGGCGTTGATCTGCGCCGCAGTGCGGGTACGGGTGCTCAAGGGCTCCAGCGCGAAGAACACCGTGCCGGTATTCGGCGTATTGGTGAACTGCAGCGCATTCAGGCCGGGGAAGGCCACCGCATCGGTGACGCCGTCCACGCTCAGGCCGATGGCGCTCATCTTGCGGATCACCGCATCGGTGCGCTCCAGCGAGGCGCCTTCCGGCATTTTCACGCCGCCGATCAGGTACAACTTGTCCTGCGTCGGGATAAAGCCGCCGGGCACGGTCTTGAACATTACCCCGGCGGCGGCCAGCAGCAGCAGGTAAACCACGAATACCGCGCCGCGTCGGCCCAGCACGCGGGATACCCCGTGCTGATAACGCTGCGAACCGCTGGCGAAGAAGCGGTTGAACGGCCGGAACAGCCAGCCGAACAGCCGGTCGATCAGGCGCGACGGCATATCTTTCGGCGCGCCGTGCGGTTTCAGCAAGCGTGCCGCCAGCGCCGGCGACAGGGTCAGCGAGTTGATGGCAGAAATCACCGTCGAGATGGCGATGGTGACGGCGAACTGCTTGTAGAACTGGCCGGTAACGCCGGAGAGGAACGCCATCGGCACGAACACCGCGCACACGCACCAGGCGATGGCGATGATCGGACCGGAGACCTCGCGCATCGCCTGGTGCGCCGCCGCCAGCGGCGACAGCCCCTCTTCGATATTGCGCTCGACGTTTTCCACCACCACGATGGCGTCATCCACCACGATACCGATCGCCAATACCAGCCCGAACAGGCTGAGTGTGTTGAGCGAGAAGCCGAGCAGATACAGCGCGGCGAAGGTGCCGACTATGGAGATCGGGACCGCCAACAGCGGAATGATCGAGGCGCGCCAGGTCTGCAGGAACAGAATGACCACCAGCACCACCAGGATCACCGCTTCCAGCAGGGTATCCACCACCGCGCGGATCGAATCGCGCACGAACACCGTCGGATCGTACGGCGCTTTCCAGCTCATGCCGTCCGGGAAGCGGGTTGCCAGCTCGGCCATCTTGCCGCGCACCGCGTCCGACAGCTCGATGGCGTTGGCCCCCGGCGACTGGAAGATGCCGATACCGACCGCATCCTTGTTATTGAGCTGGGCACGCAGCGCGTAGCTGCCGGAGCCCATTTCGATGCGTGCCACGTCGCGCAGCCGCACAATCTCGCCGTTGTCGCCGCTCTTGAGGATGATGTTGCCGAACTCTTCTTCGGTTTGCAGGCGCCCCTGGGCGTTGATCGACAGCAGATAGTCGCTGCGCGTCGGCATCGGCTCCGCGCCGAGCTGGCCGGCGGAGACCTGCACGTTTTGCTCCTGCATGGCGCTCACCACGTCGGAGGCGGTCAGGCCACGCGCGGCGACCTTGTTCGGATCGAGCCAGATGCGCATCGCATACTCACCGGCGCCGAAGATCTGCACCTGGCCGACGCCCGGCAGGCGGGCCAACTCGTCCTTGACCTTCAGGGTGGCGTAGTTGCGCAGGTACAGTGAATCGTACTTGCCGGAAGGCGACACCAGATGCACCACCAGCGTCAGCGCCGGAGACTGTTTCTGGGTGGTGATGCCCTGGCGTGGCACGTCCTCCGGCAGGCGCGCTTCGGCCTGTGCCACGCGGTTTTGCACCTGCACCTGCGCCTGATCGGGATCGGTGCCGGGGTGGAAGGTGACGGTGGTCACCAGCACGCCGTCGGAACCGGCGACCGATTTCATGTACATCATGTTTTCGACGCCGTTGATCGCTTCTTCCAGCGGTGTGGCCACCGTTTCAGCGATCTCTTTCGGGTTGGCGCCCGGGTATTCGGCGCGCACCTGCACGCTAGGCGGCACCACGTCCGGGTACTCGCTGATCGGCAGCAGCGGAATGGCGATCGCCCCGGCGACAAAAATCAGTATCGACAGCACCGCGGCAAAGATCGGCCGGTCGATGAAAAAACGGGAAAAGTCCATGGGTCAGAAGTCTCGGCTGGGAGCTTAGTTAAGTGCGGAAGCGGTGGTGGTCATCGCGACGCTTTTCGCGTCGACCGGCATGCCCGGCATAAACACTTTCTGCATGCCGTCGACGATCACCCGATCGCCGTTTGCCAACCCTTTCTGCACGATGCGCATTCCTTCGGCCATGCGGCCCACGTCGATGTCGCGGCGCTGCGCCTTGCCGTCTTTATCGACGATGTAAACGAACTTGCGGTTCTGGTCGGTCATCACCGCTTTATCGTCGATCAGCATGGCGTTGAACTCGGCGCTGCCGGGCATCTGTACCCGGGCGAACAGCCCTGGCGTGAAGCGGCGCTCGCGGTTGTCGAGCAGGGCGCGCATGCGGATGGTGCCGGTCCCGGCGTTCAGCTGGTTATCGGTGAAATCCACCAGACCCTGATGCGGGGTGCCCTCTTCGCCCACCAGGCCGACCTTCACCGGCAGGCGCGCGTCGTGCCGGCCCTGCTGCTGATAGCGCAGGAAGGTGGCTTCATCCACGTCGAAATAGACGTAGACCTTGTCGAGCGACACCAGCGTCGTCAGCACGCTGGCGCTGTCGCCGGCGGTGACCAGGTTGCCGGCGGTGATCATCGCACGGCTGGCGCGTCCGTCAATCGGCGCGGTAACGCGGGTAAAGTCGAGATTCAGCTGCGCCATGTCGAGCTGGGCCTGCGCCGCCAGCACGTTGCTTTGCGCCTGTGCGGCGGACGAACGACGCTGTTCCCACACCTCTTGCGAGATGGCCTGAGTGCCGATCAGCTTCTCGGTGCGCGAAGATTCGCTGCGCGCCAGGGCGGCCTGATTGCGCGCTCGCACCAGCTCGGCCTGCGCCTGTTCGCGCGCGGCGCGGTAGGTGCGATCGTCGATGGTGAACAGCACCTGGCCTTTCTTCACCTCGTCGCCTTCGGTGTAGTTGACCCGCTCGATGTAGCCGGAGACCCGTGGGCGCAGTTGCACGCTTTGCACCGCTTCGACCCGGCCGTTGAAGGCATCCCACTGGCTGATCGGCTTGACCACTACGCTGGCGGCGCTGACCACCGGCGGCGGTGGCGGGGCGTTGTGCGCGACGCTGTTGTCGCACCCGGCGAGCAGGGCGGCCAGCAGCGCCACCCCGGAGAGCCGCTGACCCAGAGCGACGGCGCGCGTGCGGCCGCCGGCGTTGAACGATGAGTTTGGTTGATTTGCCATTGTTTTTATTCCGATAAGTAAGCGCTGTCTGGCCCCATACCCAGCCCTGTTTTCCGGGCTTTCCCTTCATGTGTGCCTGCGTTCGGCGGAAGGGGCGCTGTGCCTTGTTATGGCGCAACGTTAGGTTTTGAAACATATTGGTGTCACATTAATGTATCAATATCGGTTACATTAATTGGGTGGAGTATAGAGGCGGCTTTCTGGTAAATGCAATAATAAAAATTGCATTTAAAGCGAAACTGTTGCAACGTATGTGCATCGGGCAGAGGGGGACCCTGCCGAATGATGGGAGCATCAGCATGAACACGACGGGTTTCATTACCGATTTAAAGACGTGGATCGACAACAATCTGGAAGAAAAACTGGATATCAACACCGTGGCGGACCGCGCGGGCTACTCCAAATGGCACCTGCAGCGCATGTTCAAGCGCCAGACTGGCTATGCGCTGGGGGAGTATATCCGCATGCAAAAATTGAAGGTGTCGGCGGAGCGTTTGGCCAACAGCGGCGAACCGATTGTCAGCGTGGCGATCTCGCTCGGCTTCGATTCACAGCAGTCGTTCAACCGCAGCTTCAAGCGCCAGTTCGGCCAAACGCCGGGTGACTGGCGCCGTGCCTTGGCGCAGCCGACGGCGGTGAGATGCACGCATCACTGAACGGTTGGGCAGTGGGAATAAAAAGCCTGAATTTGCGTTCGGGCTTTTTTGTCTTTACCTGTGGGGATTCAAAAGTTGTCGCAACTGCCTGACTTCGCCACCGTGTCGCTGTCGCGGCAGAATATACGAATCGCCTCGTTGAGAGAGTTTGAACGTGAAGGCGTCCAGTAGTTCTCAATGACCAGGTAGCGAACGGTGTGCTGACGGGAGTGGAGACCCAGGACGTTAAATACGCTTTCAATAGCGGCAAGTACAGGGTTTGACGAGTCGATTTCATAGCGAATATCGACGATGGCTGCCTCCGGTGCCATCCAGGTGCGGTTGGAAAGCGGCGGCACGCGAAACTTGAATGAGGAGTTCGCGGATAAGCGCTGGCCATCAAGCTCTTTAAATTCTGCGGCGGGAACATAACTCTGGTTACCGCCCGGCAAGGTGATCTGCCCTTTTTCGTCGCGGGTGGCATACACATCCTCGGTGACTTTGTAGATCACTTGCTGGACGTCGGGGGGAATGATGCGGAAGGATTTTACGGTACGATCCGAAGGCGTGTCATTTGTCAGTTGGAACTCATAGGCCCTTCCGACGGATTGAACGAAAGCTAATGAAACGCTGCCCGCAAAGTACTGATAGGCGGCGCCCAATATGGCCACGAGAATCCCCGAACCTACCAAAAATGCCGATACTTTCGCCAAACGGTTATTCGATTTTTCTTTAACGGGGCCTGTCTTTGGCCGCGGGGCATTGCTTTTCTTCTTACGCGCCACGTTTCTCCCTTGCATTACGCATTGGCCTACCTATATGAGGGTATTATGATCGACAGCTTATGCCGCTGTCGAGGGGGCGCTCTCTGGCCGGTGCGTTATGCAAACAAAAAAGCCTGAACTTTCGCTCAGGCTTTCTCGTTAGAATATGGCGGTGAGGGAGGGATAGATTCGCTGCGCTCACCCTGCGGGCCGCCGTTGGCGGTCCAAAACGCAGGCGTTTTGTCGAACCCTGTCGAGGGTTCTCACCCTCCCGGTCGGTGCGCTATGCAAACAAAAAAGCCTGAACGCGAGTTCAGGCTTCTTCGTAGAATATGGCGGTGAGGGAGGGATAGATTCGCTGCGCTCACCCTGCGGGCCGCCGTTGGCGGTCCAAAACGCAGGCGTTTTGTCGAACCCTGTCGAGGGTTCTCACCCTCCCGGTCGGTGCGTTATGCAAACAAAAAAGCCTGAACTTTCGCTCAGGCTTTTTTGTTAGAATATGGCGGTGAGGGGGAGATTTTAACCCTCAGGGTTTTACGATAAAATATTTATAATCAATAAATTATAGTTATAGCAGTAGGAAAGAATGTCACAATTATGTGACACTTTCAATTGGCTCAGGTTTAGGTAACCTCTACAACTTACCCATACTTTCTATTGACTTAATCCTATCGAAGGAATTTCAAGATGCATCTCCTTTTGCGTAACGCCCAATTAAGACGTGATCCACGGGACTTTACCTCTTTAAGTAAAAAGTAGAGATTAATTTTTGAGTTAAAATAGTGCTGCTCTGAAATTAAGCATCAAAAATAAAGTCTTTTTATTTGCCTATCCAATTATAAATTGAAACAGTTTCCTTTTCGAATGTATTCATATTTCTCCTTCATGCATCACGTCCACAATAGGGTCAAAATGGGCTAGAGCAAATTTTCGGTAAAGTTAGCAAAACGAACCGCAAGTTGGCGGCACCTAGTATTTTCCATTACTTGTGATTGTTATAACTCATTGCCTCGATAAGAAACCCGCTAACTGCGCATGCCGCCTTAAGGTTACTTTTATTTGCTCTTTGATAGTAGATGGCATTGTGTTTTCAGAGGCATACACTTTCAATTCGATAATCTTTTGGGGCTTTGTGTCACTTTCAGTGACCACGAGAACATCTGCCCGGACTGTAGAATACTGTGTGGTTATGTCAGTCTCATGAGTTGCGTTTAAGCCACATTCTCTTAGTATTTTTGCAATTCTTCTGCCTAACTGAGTCGGTTGATTCGTTATAGTTTCATACCACTCCCGTGCTTCTTCTGAGCGTTGCGACTCTCGCTCTCGCACAGGGTTGTAGTCATAATTTTGCCAGTTATCCGACACTACATGGAAGAGGTGTGTATTGGTAAATCGCGTAAGATACGTATTCGCGAGCGTCTTAGTATCATCCCCTAAGTCCAAACAAAGCCGATGCAAATCAGCGACCCTAAATGGAATAATTCTAAAGTCAAAATATAACCTTGTTCGATTGAACTCATGCAGAGGAAGCGTCCTGCGGTCATCTGCGTTTAGTTCTGCATACCAGACATCCCAATTTAGACGATACCCCTCTCGAGGTCTCGAAAATTGTAGCACTCGCTGATTTCTAAGCGAGTCTGCAACTGGCCAAAACAATAAAACCTGATATTCTGAAATGTTCTGTAAGCTTTCCAGGCTTTCTCCAAGCCTGTTACCAACTATCTCGATACACTCCCCTATAGTGGAGGCATCATGACTCATTTCAACAAGATCATCTCTAATTATGCCAAAGTCGGACAACGGATTCTCTGAGTTGTGAAACGTAAATGTTTCCTCAATTATTTTTGCCCATTCCGATTTCTCTGGCCCAACCAAATTAAAATCTTTTGACAATAATATTCTTTTGTTTCTCGTTGTCGCAGAAACAAGCATATCTCTGAAATCTACGCTTGTTGTTAACCAAATAAATATTGCCGGAATTCTTCTAAGGTCCCCCCTATCAATAAGGCTAATTTTTTCTACGAATTGGGATGGGATCTGTTCACGACCATGAACGTTTTCCTCATACTGATCGATTACAAAGACTAATGTCTTATCGCTGTTTCGAGTATGAAGTCCAACTATTTTTTCCTTTAATCTTTCTATAGATTCTATTTCTTCTCGATTAAGAAGTTGGCATATGACATCAGGCATGTGTGTTGAAAGCTCTCTGGAAGCTGAGCTTTTGCCTGAACCACTTTCACCAAAAATAGGCAAAAAACGGATGCCACCAGATATAGTCATTGCCTTTTTTGCCTGCACGATCAAAGAAATAAGACTTCTATTTGGAGACAGGCGTCCTCTGTACGCTTCGCTCAGATCTTCATAGCGAGAAGGTAGATTTATGTTCATATACTTCCTTTTGATTTATAACGCTTTGCTCACCGGGAAATTAGGAGCGCAGCAAGTAATTTTCCGAGTGCGGCAACTTGTTTTACATGTTTTGCGAATTGATCGCGGCCAATTAAAATCGGCGGGCTTAATGACTAAAACTGCCACTTTGGCAGTCGTTGGCGGTCTGTTTTATATGCGCCCATTAATTCACTTAGGGAAGGTGAGAATTAGTACCGTGTATGCCAAGGCGAAATTATTTTTCCGTTTAATATCAATTGATTAGCATAGTTTTTGTGCTAAGTGACTTATTAGCACCTTTCCTAGCAGTGGTACTGCATAGCTTGTGTTGCAAGCGCGGCAGCTAGCACCCCGCTGGATTTGGTCTGCGGATGTTATTTCATAATGAATTGCCAAAAATTCGTTCAGAACCTTCATCTTATTCCCCTTACTTAGGTAGCTTTGGAAAGATTCACGTTCAGCGTATTCCGCATGTACGGCCCTGAGAGCGGTAAGGCGACAGGCTGGCTCTTGCCGGGTTTCCTCTTGCACTCGTGCTAATAAGGCTATAACGGCGTCAAACCTGCCCCAATGAGTTCCAGAGACGGCTCATGTGGTTCATAATTATCCCGTCCGGCTTGTTGTAGCTCTACTCCGTATTAGGATGGCTACCGCACCCGACTGCACTGTCAGGGATCAGTATCGTCGCAGTCATTTGGCCACTGCTTCATGATTTTTTCAGTTATACCATGGCGTTACTACCATGAATATAAGCCATATCACTATTCAAACGAATATTGTCAATATATTGATTCTGCTCCACTGCTAGGAATGGGGCGAGCGGTCTGATATCCTTAAACAAGGATATTGGGGCCTATGTGGTTAATCTGCCATTGAGTATTCAGTGGCAATAAGAAAATCAGCCACAACGACCATTAGGTTGTGCAGCGTCAATGCCGATATACCTGCTGGACTCTCGACGTAACGGTGATCGTTATAGTGTGTGATCGGTTGCTGTGGCTAGATACTGGTTACGCTAGTCAAATCCCTCTTCATCAACCCCAGAACCTTGCTATGACAGTGTTTGAAGGTGGTTAAGAACCATTGCCGCAAAGCGTTGTAAGCGTTTGAGGTGCCCTGACCTGCCCCCAGTATTAGATACAACTGTCAGTTAGTAATGTCGGTTTGTTTACCTTCACATTTTCCATTCCGCCACCGTGCTGCAAACTCTGATGGCGTCTGATAATTTAGTGCTGAATGTGGACGACACACGTTATAATCCTGCCGCCAGTCATTAATGATTTTCCTGGCGTGAACGATATCTTTGAGCAAATGCTCATTCAGACATTCATCGCTAAATCGTCCGTTGAAGCTCTCAATAAATCCGTTCTGCGCTGGCTCGCCCGGCTGGATTAAGCGCAACTCAACATCATGCTCAAAGGCTCATTGATCCAGTGCGCGGCAGGTGAACTCTGGTCCCTGGTCAATTCTTATCGTAGCCGGATAACCTCGAAACAGTGCAATGCTATTCAGAATACGCGTGACTTGAACGCCTGAAATCCCGAATGCGATGGTAATTGTCAGACACTCCTTCGTGAAGTCTTCCACACAGAGCAGGCACTTGATCCTGCGACCGATGGTCAGCACGCCCATGACGAAATCCATCGACTAGGTCAGGTTGGGCGCCGCCGGTCGGAGCAGCGGCAGACATTCTGTTGCCAGTCCTTTACGACGTCGTCTGCGTTTTGCGCCAAGTCCGCTGAGATGATAAAGGCGGTACACGCGCTTGTGATTAATATGAAAACCTTCACAGCGCAGTAACTGTCAGATGCGGACGTCTGCGCTCCAGTGCCGCCCCGATAAATGTGCGTCAGCCACCGGACGCTGAGCCTCATAGCGACAGGTCGACAGGGACAAACCTGTAAGTCTGCAGGCACGGCGTTGCGACAGACCGGTCGCATCACACATAAATTCAACGGCTTCCGCTTCTGGCCTGTCGTCAGTACTTTCGTCTCAGAGCCACCTGAAGTGCCTCCTTATCCAGCATGGCTTCGGCAAGCAGCTTCTTGAGTCTGACGTTCTCTTCCTCAAGCGACTTCAGGCTCTTAGCCTCGGGAACCTCCATACCGCCATACTTCTCACGCCAGGTGTAAAAGGTGGCATCGGAAATGGCGTGGTTGCGGCAGAGTTCACGGGCAGAAACCCCGGTTTCAGCCTCGCGGAGGATACTGATGATCTGTTCGTCGGAAAAACGCTTCTTCATGAGGATGTCCTCATGTGGCTCATGAAGATGTTACTAGTGTATTAATCAACGGGGAGCAGGTCAGCAGTATTCGACAGTTGTCCTTCACGAGGGGTAGGGAACACAAAGTTATTGTTCTTAAAGCGGGGTAAATTCTTTAGCAGAGGAACAGCAGCATTAGACAGAGGAGTCCGGTGCTTTTTACTATCGAGAAATAACTTATCCAGACTTTTCTAAGGTATTTCAGGTGGGGGAGTTGGGGGGGAGACAGAATCTATAGCAACTTCCCCATAGCGCAACAAAAGGCCCAAAAACAAACCTTTACCATGAAAATAACTTAAAAAACAATATATTAATATGAATGAGGTCCGTTTGCGCGAGCTTCTTTATGCGGAAAAAACAATACTACGTTGTAACTGATTGATTATGTGGCAAATATGGCGGTTTTGGAGGGGTGGATCCGCTGCGCTCACCCTGCGGGCCGCCGTTGG
>NZ_VOSN01000004.1:222105-253773 GCF_020858655.1 Serratia montpellierensis | reverse complement strand
TCCGTGTCGATGGAGGCGCATTATAGGGAGTTCCTCGCAGGCCGCAACAGGTATTTTCAGCAAAAACGATCGTTCGCTGCATTCCACAGCAAAACCCCGCCTTATACCCACTTGCGCACAGTGTTATCCACAGATGTGATTTGCACGGAAAATTTACGAGCGCCACGCAAACGTTTTCGCTACAATTCCCCGCGACGAAACGATCCCCCTTTTTATGGGGGCGCTACCTGAATATGTGCCTGACCCTCCCTTTATAAGGCAAAAAACCCTTCCTTATAGAGAGAACGAGGTGGACATTCACGTAACGCTCTTTAATTGCGACTCAAAGCCAAGGGATAAAACCATGCAACAACCTCGTCCAATCCGCCGGGCCCTGCTCAGCGTGTCTGACAAAGCCGGTATCGTTGAATTCGCCGAAGCGCTTTCCCAGCGCGGCGTTGAACTGCTCTCCACCGGCGGTACCGCCCGCCTGCTGGCAGACGCCGGTCTGCCCGTTACCGAAGTTTCCGACTACACCGGCTTCCCAGAGATGATGGACGGACGAGTAAAGACCCTGCACCCGAAAGTCCACGGCGGCATTCTCGGCCGCCGCGGCCAGGACGACGCGGTCATGAATCAGCATGACATCCAGCCGATCGACATGGTGGTCGTCAATCTGTACCCGTTCGCCCAAACCGTAGCGCGCCCGGATTGCTCGCTGGAAGACGCGGTCGAGAATATCGATATCGGCGGCCCAACCATGGTGCGCTCCGCCGCCAAGAACCATAAAGACGTCGCCATCGTGGTGAAGAGCAGCGACTACGCCGCCATCATTACCGAGATGGACAACAACGACGGCTCGCTGCGCTATGCCACCCGCTTCGATCTCGCCATCAAAGCCTTCGAACACACCGCCGCCTACGACAGCATGATCGCCAACTACTTCGGCGCGCTGGTGCCGGCGTACCACGGCGAGACCGAACAGCCTTCCGGCCGCTTCCCGCGTACCCTGAACCTCAACTACATCAAGAAGCAGGATATGCGCTACGGTGAGAACAGCCACCAGCAGGCCGCCTTCTATATAGAAGAAGAGGTAAAGGAAGCGTCCGTCGCAACCGCCGAGCAGCTGCAGGGCAAAGCGCTGTCTTATAACAACATCGCCGATACCGACGCCGCGCTGGAATGCGTGAAAGAGTTCGCCGAACCGGCCTGCGTGATCGTCAAGCACGCCAACCCTTGCGGCGTGGCGATCGGCGACGACATTCTGACCGCCTACGAGCGCGCTTACCAAACCGACCCGACCTCCGCCTTCGGCGGCATCATCGCCTTTAACCGCGAGCTGGACGCCGCCACCGCGCAGGCGATCATCAGCCGCCAGTTCGTGGAAGTGATCATCGCGCCAAACGTCACCCAGGAAGCGCGCTCCCTGCTGGCCGCCAAACAGAACGTGCGCGTGCTGGCCTGCGGCCAGTGGCAGCAACGCGTGGCGGGGCTGGACTTCAAGCGCGTCAACGGCGGGCTGCTGGTGCAGGATCGCGATCTGGGTATGGTGACCGCCGGCGATCTGCGCGTGGTATCCGAGCGCCAGCCGACCGAGCAGGAACTGCGTGACGCACTGTTCTGCTGGAAAGTGGCCAAGTTCGTGAAATCCAACGCCATCGTTTATGCACGTGACAATATGACCATCGGCATAGGCGCCGGCCAGATGAGCCGCGTTTACTCCGCCAAGATCGCCGGTATCAAAGCGAGCGACGAAGGGCTGGAGGTGAAAGGATCCGCCATGGCCTCCGACGCCTTCTTCCCGTTCCGCGACGGCATCGATGCCGCAGCGGCAGTCGGCATCACCTGCGTGATCCAGCCGGGCGGCTCGATCCGCGACGACGAAGTGATCGCCGCCGCCAACGAACACGGCATCGCGATGATCTTCACCGACATGCGTCACTTCCGCCATTAATTCCTTTGCCGCGTGCGCTCCGGCGCACGCCATTCGTGGAGCCCCTGATGAACATTTTGATTATCGGCAACGGCGGGCGCGAGCACGCGCTGGCCTGGAAAGCCGCCCAGTCTCCGCTGGCGGACAAAGTCTACGTTGCGCCGGGCAATGCCGGCACCGCGCTGGAAGCCAATCTGGAAAACGTGGCGATCGCCGCCACCGACATCCCTGCCCTGGTCGCTTTCGCCCAGAGCCATGACATCGGTCTGACCATCGTCGGGCCGGAAGCGCCGCTGGTGATCGGCGTAGTCGACGCCTTCCAGGCCGCCGGTCTGAAAATCTTCGGCCCGTCACAGGCCGCCGCGCAGCTCGAAGGCTCCAAAGCCTTCACCAAGGATTTCCTGGCGCGCCACCGCATCCCAACCGCCGAATATGAAAACTTCACCGAGGTGGAGCCGGCGCTGGCCTATGTGCGCCGCAAAGGCGCACCGATCGTCATCAAGGCCGATGGCCTCGCGGCCGGTAAAGGCGTGATCGTCGCGATGACGCTGCAGGAAGCGGAAGAAGCCGTGCGTGACATGCTGGCCGGCAACGCCTTCGGTGACGCCGGTCATCGCATCGTGGTGGAAGAGTTCCTCGACGGCGAAGAAGCCAGCTTCATCGTGATGGTCGATGGCGAGAACGTGGTGCCGATGGCTACCAGCCAGGACCACAAGCGCGTTGGCGACGGCGACACCGGCCCGAACACCGGTGGTATGGGGGCCTACTCCCCGGCACCGGTCGTGACCGACGAGATCCACCGGCGCGCCATGGACCAGGTGATCTGGCCGACGGTGCGCGGCATGGCAGCGGAAGGCAATACCTACGTCGGCTTCCTGTATGCCGGCCTGATGATCTCCGCCGACGGCCAGCCGAAGGTGATCGAATTCAACTGCCGTTTTGGCGATCCGGAAACTCAGCCGATCATGCTGCGTCTGCGCTCCGATCTGGTGGAACTGTGCCTGGCGGGTGCCGAAGGCCGCCTGAACGAGAAAAGCTCTGACTGGGACGAACGCCCTGCGCTCGGCGTGGTGCTGGCGGCCGGCGGTTATCCGGGCGACTATCGCAACGGCGAGGTTATCCAGGGGTTACCGCAGCAGGAAAGCGCCGACGGTAAGGTCTTCCATGCCGGCACACGCCTGCAGGACAATGACGTCGTCACCAGCGGCGGCCGCGTGCTGTGCGTAACCGCGCTGGGCGACACCGTGGCGCAGGCGCAGCAACGTGCCTACCAGCTGGCCGAAGGCATTGAGTGGCCGGGCAGCTTCTGCCGCAAAGATATCGGTTATCGCGCGATTGCGCGCGGCAAGTGATTTGACCGTATAAGGTCATGACGAGAGGCTCCGCTGCGCGGGGCCTTTTTTATAGCTGGTCTTCTTTCGGTTCCCAGCTGCAGAAGTCGTCGTTCGCCACCAGCAGCAGTTCGCTGCCTTCGGGCGCTTCCAGCCAGGCGACGCTCACCGGCCGGCTGCTGCTGCGGGCGCGTTTTTCGATCCAGACGATGGAGGCGGCATCCAGCCCCGGTTTCATGCGTTGGCCGTCGCAGGTTTGCACCTCGCCCTGCATCCAACGCCCCTGCAGCAATTTCACCTTGCCGGCGCGCAGCGCATTGCTCACTTCGAGGATCCGCCGCGCCTGATATTGGTACAGGGCGATTTCATCGCGAGTCAGCGGTTCGCGGCGTGTCGCCAGCTGACGCTGCATAAAGCTCACCGTGCCGTCGTCGGCAAAGCGCAGTTGAATAGAGTCGCGATCGCCGTCGGCGTCGTTACGTTTGATTTGGCGCAGCACGTCGCCCTGATAGGTGTACAACGTGGTGATGGTACCCGGACCGCGGTAAGGGCTGTAGACGCTGACCAACACCTGCGGACGATGTTGCTCATCGTCTTTACGCCACAGGCGTATCACGCCCTGATCGGCCACGAAGCCGCTGGCGGTAAAGCTGGGAATATCGGAATGGGAACTGCAAGCGCTCAGGCCGACGGCGATGCCAACGGCCATGAGCGCCCGACGAGTAAACAAAAGGGGCGCCATCGCCCCTCTGTTTAATCTTTTCACCGAGGCGCGGTCTTATTTAACAGCGTCTTTCAGTGCTTTGCCAGAAACGAACGCAGGCACGTTGGCTGCTGCGATTTTGATTTCTTTGCCAGTCTGCGGGTTGCGGCCAGTGCGCTCGCTACGATGGTTTACTTTGAAAGTACCGAAGCCAACCAATTGTACTGCATCACCTTCTTTCAGAGACTCAGTAATAGCAGCCAGGGTGGATTCCAGAGCCAGTTTAGCTTGTGCTTTGGAAAGGTCAGCCTTGTCCGCGATTACATCAATCAGTTGAGTCTTGTTCATAAGTTATCCTTACAGTGTGTTTATCGTTTGCAAAGCATCGAGTGCGACGGATATGCCGATTGACAGCACTCTCCTGCATACACGCACCGATAGCCACTTTTTTTACGCCCCCCAAATGTAGACCAGACAGGGTGCGGATGTGAAGCCTTAAGGCATGACAAATCAGGCGTTAAATCACGTTTTGTTGCCTTATTGCGCTAAATTTATCCCGATGTTGCTGACACCCGCCTCTCGCAGGTCGGATCGCAGCCCCTTGATCAGGTCTATATCGCGCTCTTCACAGGCATCCAACAGGCGGAAAATTTCCCATTGAATGTCCCATTCTTCCTCTACCGCAGGCAAACTTTCCAACTCTTCGTCGGTCATTTCCTTACCGGCTTGGGTCATTTCCAACATCGCCACGGTGCGAATCGATGTTTCGCTGATGGCGATGGCGTGCTCCAGCGTCTCCCCGCCGAGCCGCGAATGGATCAGTTCCCCTAATGCGATACAGGCATCAATTGCCGGGTAAACGCCGTAAAGATCGTAATCTTCCGCCGACGGAATCGCCTCTTCCAACTTCTCGAGCTGGCTGTCGAAGTTGACCTTGGCATCCTTCACCACCAGCGTTTCCCACACCAAATCCAGAATGCGGCGATAAACCGCCGGATCGCCGAACTCGGTCTGTTTGCAGAACATCTGGTAATTCGGGTACATACGCTCGCACAAACTGGCCATAAAGGTCAAATGTTGCCAGGCCTCGAGCCGTTCCAGGCGTAAATGAATCGGGTTACGTAGCATGCTTTACTCTCTTACGCGTTATCTGCGGCGCAGTGTACCCGAAATCGCTCATGGCGACACCTCCGGATGCTGCTGCAACCACCGCTGAAACGCCGGACGACGCGATGCGATGGCGTCGGCCCAGCGGGTCGGCTCCGGCAAACGGTAGCCCGCCATACAGCGCTGCACCCACGCCAGCGCGCTGTCGGCGCCCACGCGATGCCCGGTAGAGATGAACAGCGGGTTGCAACGCGCCTTGCTGCGCCACACCCAGCCCAGCTGTTCACCCTTATCCTCCAACGGCGCCAGCGCGCCGACGGCGGCGTCCAGCGGCGCAAATTTGCCGCACAGGCGCTTCTTGGCCACGCCGATGGTCGGCACATCGACCAGCAGACCGAAATGGCTGGCGACGCCGAGACGCCGCGGATGCGAAATGCCATGCCCATCGACGAAGATCAGCCCCGGTTTCTGCTGCAGCTGCCCCCAGGCGGCCAACAGCGCCGGGTATTCGCGAAACGACAGGAAGCCCGGGATGTAGGGCATGACGGTGGCGATGCGTGCCACCTGATACTCCACCAGCTCCAGCGACGGATAGCGCAGGATGGCGATGGCGGCGCGCGTCACCGCCCCCTCTTGCTCGAAGCCCACGTCGGCGCCGGCGATGAAGGCCGGCGGTTCGGCCGGCAGATCGTCGTAGCGAATGATTTCAGCCGCGCGCCGCAGCTGTTCGGCGCGCAGGGCCGCCATATCGGTCACATCGGATCCTTAACGGTGGTATTTCGCCGAGTGCGCGTGTACCGCCTCGACGAAGGCGCCGGCGTGCTCCGGCGGCACATCCTGGTGGATGCCGTGGCCCAGGTTGAACACATGGCCGTTGCCGTGGCCGAAACCGGCCAGAATGGTCTCCACTTCTTCCGCGATGCGCGCCGGGGAAGCATAAAGCATCGACGGATCCATGTTGCCCTGCAGCGCCACTTTGTCGCCCACGCGCCGACGCGCGTCGGCGATGTCGGTGGTCCAATCCAGCCCCAGCGCATCGCAGCCGGTGGCGGCCATCGCCTCCAGCCACTGCCCGCCACCTTTGGTGAACAGCGTCACCGGCACGCGGCGGCCGTCGTTTTCACGCAGCAGACCATCGACGATTTTGTGCATGTAGTGCAAAGAGAACTCGCGGTAATCGCGCCCGGTCAGCACGCCGCCCCAGGTGTCGAACACCATCACCGACTGCGCGCCGGCCTTGATTTGGGCGTTGAGGTACAGGATCACGCTGTCCGCCAGCTTGTCCAGCAACAGGTGCAGCGTGGCCGGTTCGGCATACATCATCTTTTTCAGCTTGGTGAAGGCCTTGCTGCTGCCACCTTCAACCATGTAGGTAGCCAACGTCCATGGGCTGCCGGAGAAGCCGATCAGCGGCACTTCGCCCTTCAGCTCGCGGCGGATGGTACGCACCGCGTTCATCACATAGCCCAACTCCACTTCCGGATCGAACACCGGCAGCTTGTCGACGTCGGCGCGGCAGGTGACGGGGGAACTGAAACGCGGACCTTCGCCGGCTTCAAAGTACAGGCCGAGCCCCATGGCGTCGGGAATGGTGAGAATGTCGGAGAACAGGATGGCGGCGTCCAGCGCATAGCGGCGCAGCGGTTGCAGCGTGACCTCGCAGGCCAGCTCCGCGTTCTTGCACAGCGACATGAAATCACCGGCCTGGGCGCGGGTCGCCTTGTACTCCGGTAAATAACGACCGGCCTGGCGCATCATCCATACGGGGGTCACATCCACCGGCTGGCGCAACAGCGCGCGCAGGTAGCGATCGTTCTTCAACTCAGTCATTTATGGGGCTCCCTTAATAATCTGCCGGCCATTGTACATTATTCTGCCCGGCACAGCGCCACGGTGTCCTCAATCAACCGGCGCGCCACGGTGCCGGGCGGCGGCAACAGCGGCAGTTGGTCGTAGCGGTACCAGCCGGCGTTGAGCAGCTCTTTGGGGTCGTGACGAAGGTCACCCTGATGGTAATCGGCCATAAAGGCCATCATCAGCGAGTGCGGGAACGGCCAGGGTTGTGAGGTGACGTAACGCAGGTTCTTGATTTCGATATTGCTCTCTTCCATCACTTCACGCGCTACCGCCTGTTCCAGCGTTTCGCCTACTTCGACGAAGCCGGCCAGCACCGTGTGGATGCCACCGCGATGGCGCACGTGTTGCGCCAGCAGGATCTGATCGTCGCGCCGAATGGCGACGATCACGCAGGGCGCAATCTGCGGGTAATACCGTTCTTTGCAGTGGCCGCACAGGCAGGCGCTTTCGGAGCGGCTGAGGTGCATTTCATGGCCGCAATAACCACAGTAGCGATGAGAGCGGTAGAAATCCGCCAACTGAACGCCGCGCCCGGCAAGCTGGAACAGACCGCGATCCTGATCCAACAGCTGACGCACCGATCCCATCTCCCGCGGCATCGCCTGGCGCACCAGCCAAACCGGCGCCCCCTCCCATTCACCGATGGTGCGCGCCATGTGGCCCTGTAGCCCGAGGGCGGCGGCCGTCCCCGACGGCAATTCACCGTTCGGTAACCAAAGTTTGCTTTCATGGCTGACGATCCACCAGCCGTTTTCATTGCCCGTTAATGCAAGTTCCATATCGTTGTTGCACAACCTCAGCTTCACTGGCACTCTACAAATCGGCTTTGTTACATTTTAATAACTTACCGGTTACTTTTGTTACTTACACGGAGTCAAACATGCTCAACCGTTTGGAAAGGCTGACTCAGCGCGTTGGCGGTAGTAATGAATTAGTTGATCAATGGCTTCAAGCCCGCAAGCAGTTGCTGGTCGCCTACTGCACGCTGGTAGGCCTCAAACCGAATAAAGAAAAGCATACGCCGCTGAATGAAAAAGCGCTGGAGAACTTTTGCCACAACCTGGTGGATTACCTCTCCGCAGGGCATTTTCATATCTATGACAGAATTATCAAACAAGTGGAAGGCGCAGCCAGTCCGAAAATGTCGCTGGCGGTGAACATCTACCCCAAGCTGTGGGCCAATACCGAACAGATCATGGCGTTCCACGATCGCTATACCGAAGTGGATATCGATCAGGAGGTTTGTCTGGAATTCCACCAGGCCTTGTCGGATATCGGCGAAACGCTGGCGGCGCGCTTTGCGCTGGAAGATAAGCTGATCCAGTTGGAAGCGGAAGCCGCACAGCAACCGCTGCCGGACCAGGCGCTGGATCCGGCGCGTTAAAATTTTATAGTTTTTTTTCTTATCCCTCCTATACTGGGGGGCATCTTGTCGGAGTGCCTAGCGCCTGATTTGTTCATCGAATCAGCCAGGCTGAGACCGTTAATTCGGGATCCGCGGAACCTGATCGGGTTAATACCCGCGAAGGGAACAAGAGTAATCTATCGCCACAGGCACGGCCTTCCCCTTGCGGGTGCCCTGCCTTATCGGCCACCATCATTACTCCCTCCGAGCTCCAGACAAGCAACTTTCCCAATCCAACACACTGGTAGGAACTTGCTATGTCTAACGTTAATCCACCGCGCGCCCGTAAAGCGCAACGCGAAGCCGCTCAGCAGTTTATCGACACCCTGCAAGGCATGGCTTTCCCGAACTCACGTCGCATCTATCTCCAGGGCTCGCGCAGCGATATCCAGGTGCCGATGCGCGAAATTCAGCTCAGCCCGACCCTGCTCGGCGGCAGCAAAGACCACCCGCAGTATGAACCCAACGAGGCGATCCCGGTGTATGACACCGCCGGCCCCTACGGCGATCCGCAGGCCAAGCTCGACGTGCACGCCGGTCTGGCCAAGCTGCGCGCAGGCTGGATCGACGCGCGCGGCGATACCGCCACCCTAAGCGGCGCCAGCTCCGGCTTCACCCAACAGCGGCTGGCGGACGAGGGGTTGGATCACCTGCGCTTCGAGCATCTGCCGCTGCCGCGCAAAGCGCTGCCGGGCCAGCGCGTGACCCAGCTGCACTACGCCCGCGCCGGTATCGTCACCCCAGAGATGGAGTTCATCGCCATCCGTGAAAATATGGGGCGCGAACGCATTCGCGGCGAGGTGCTGCGCCACCAGCATCCGGGCCAGGGCTGGGGCGCCAACCTGCCGGACAACATCACGCCGGAGTTCGTGCGTCAGGAAGTGGCCGCCGGCCGCGCCATCATTCCCGCCAACATCAACCATCCGGAGGCGGAGCCGATGATCATCGGCCGCAATTTCCTGGTGAAGGTGAACGCCAATATCGGCAACTCGGCGGTCACGTCGTCGATCGAAGAAGAGGTGGAGAAGTTGGTGTGGTCCACCCGCTGGGGCGCGGACACCGTGATGGATCTCTCCACCGGCCGCTATATTCACGAAACCCGCGAGTGGATCCTGCGCAACAGCCCGGTGCCCATCGGCACCGTGCCGATCTACCAGGCGCTGGAGAAGGTCAACGGCGTGGCGGAAAACCTCACCTGGGAGATGTTCCGCGATACGCTGCTGGAACAGGCGGAGCAAGGGGTCGACTACTTCACCATCCACGCCGGCGTGCTGCTGCGCTACGTGCCGATGACCGCCAAACGCCTGACCGGCATCGTGTCACGCGGTGGCTCGATCATGGCCAAATGGTGTCTGTCGCACCATCAGGAAAACTTCCTCTATCAGCATTTCCGTGAAATCTGCGAGATCTGCGCCGCCTACGACGTTTCGCTGTCGCTCGGCGACGGCCTGCGCCCCGGCTCGATTCAGGACGCCAACGACGAAGCCCAGTTCGCCGAACTGCATACGCTGGGCGAGCTGACCAAAATTGCCTGGGAATACGACGTGCAGGTGATGATCGAAGGCCCGGGCCACGTGCCGATGCAGATGATCCGCCGCAACATGACCGAAGAGCTGGAACACTGCCACGAAGCGCCGTTCTACACTCTCGGCCCGCTGACCACCGATATCGCACCGGGCTATGACCATTTCACCTCCGGCATCGGCGCGGCAATGATCGGCTGGTTCGGCTGCGCCATGCTGTGTTACGTCACGCCGAAAGAGCACCTCGGCCTGCCGAACAAAGAGGACGTCAAGCAGGGCCTGATCACCTACAAGATCGCCGCTCACGCCGCCGATCTGGCCAAGGGCCATCCGGGCGCGCAGATCCGCGATAACGCCATGTCCAAGGCACGTTTCGAATTCCGCTGGGAAGATCAGTTCAATCTGGCACTCGATCCGGCCACCGCGCGCGCCTATCACGACGAAACCCTGCCGCAGGAATCCGGCAAGGTCGCCCACTTCTGCTCGATGTGCGGGCCGAAATTCTGCTCGATGAAGATTTCGCAGGAGGTGCGCGACTACGCCGCCGCCCAGGAGGCCGCCAAACCGATAGAAGTGCAGCTGACCGGCATGGAGAAAATGTCCGCCGAGTTCCGCGCCCGCGGCAGCGAGCTGTATCACAGCGCCGGCGCCGGCACCCTGCAAGAGGAGACAAGCAATGACTGATATCACGACCCCCTTCCCGGCTACGCCCCACAAGCTGGGGCTTTACCCGGTCGTCGACAGCGTGGAATGGATCGCTCGCCTGCTGGAGGCCGGCGTCACCACGATCCAGCTGCGCATCAAGGATCTGCCTGACGAGCAGGTCGAAGAGGATATCGCTGCCGCCATCGCGCTGGGCCAGCGTTATCAGGCACGGCTGTTCATCAACGACTACTGGCGGCTGGCGATCAAGCACGGCGCCTACGGCGTGCATCTGGGCCAGGAAGATCTCGATACCACCGATCTGGCGGCCATTCACCGCGCCGGGCTGCGGCTGGGCGTGTCCACCCATGACGACGCCGAGCTGGCGCGCGCGCTGGCGGTGAAACCGTCCTACATCGCGCTGGGGCACATCTTCCCCACCCAGACCAAAGACATGCCTTCGGCGCCGCAGGGGCTGACGGAGTTGAAACGCCACATCGCCGATTTGGCGGATTACCCGACGGTGGCGATCGGCGGGATCAGTATCGATCGCGTACCGGCGGTGCTGGCGTGCGGCGTCGGCAGCGTGGCGGTGGTCAGCGCCATCACCCAGGCGCCGGATTGGCGCGCGGCGACGGCCGAGTTGCTGCGGCTGATCGAAGGCGAGGAACCGAGCGATGCTTAACGATCAGGAATTCCTGCGCTACAGCCGCCAGCTGCTGCTGGAGGACGTCGGCCCGGAAGGCCAGGAGAGGCTCAAGCGCGCCACGGTGCTGATCGTCGGTTTAGGCGGGCTCGGCTCCCCGGCTTCACTGTATCTGGCCGCCGCCGGCGTCGGCACGCTGCTGCTGGCCGACGACGACCAGCTGCACGTCACCAACCTGCAGCGGCAAATCCTCTACCGCAGCGCCGATACCGCCAGCGGTAAGGCGGCGCTGGCGCAACGCCACCTGCAGGCGCTGAACCCGTTGGTGGAATCCATCCCGCTGGCGCAGCGGCTGCAGGGGCAAGCGCTGCGCGACGCGGTCGCCCGCGCCGATCTGGTGCTGGACTGCTGCGACAATATGGCGACCCGCCATGAGGTCAATGCCGCCTGCATCGCCGCCGCCAAGCCGCTGATCAGCGGCAGCGCGGTCGGTTTCAGCGGCCAGCTGCTGGTGCTCGAGCCGCCCTATGCGCACGGCTGCTACGCCTGCCTGTACCCGGATCAGGAAGAGCCGCAGCGCAACTGCCGCACCGCCGGGGTGCTCGGCCCGGTGGTCGGCGTGATCGGCACCCTGCAAGCGCTGGAAGCCATCAAAATGCTGGCCGGCATGCCTTCCTCCCTCAGCGGTAAGCTGCGGCTGTTCGACGGCAAGCAGCAGAGCTGGAGCACGCTGCAACTGAGCCAGGCCCGTGCCTGCCCGGTATGCGGAGGCACGGCATGAAAATCCGTTTAAACGATCAACCGCTGGAGCTGGCGCAGCCGCTTAGCGTCGCCGCCCTGCTAACCCAGCTGGAGCGCCACCAGCCGGGCACCGCGCTGGCGATCAACCAAACCATCATCCCGCGCGCCGACTGGGCCGACCATCAGGTGCAGGACGGCGATGACATCCTGCTGTTTCAAGCGATCGCCGGAGGCTGACATGCTGAAAATCGCCGATACCACTTTTACCTCGCGTCTGTTCACCGGCACCGGCAAGTTCGCCACCCCGGCGTTGATGCTGGAGGCGCTGGCGGCCTCCGGCTCACAGCTGGTGACCATGGCCATGAAGCGCGTCGATCTGCGCGGCGGCAACGACGCCATTTTGGCACCGCTGCAACAGTTGGGCGCCCGGCTGTTGCCCAACACCTCCGGCGCCAAAACGGCCGCCGAGGCGGTGTTCGCCGCCCGGCTGGCGCGTGAAGCGCTCGGCACCCACTGGGTGAAGCTGGAGATCCATCCCGATGTGAAATACCTGCTGCCGGATCCGATAGAAACGCTGAAGGCGGCGGAAACGCTGGTGAAAGACGGTTTTGTGGTACTGCCCTACTGCGGTGCCGATCCGGTGCTGTGCAAACGGCTGGAAGAGGTGGGCTGTGCGGCGGTGATGCCGCTCGGCGCCCCTATCGGCTCCAACCGCGGTCTGCGCACCCGTGACTTCCTCGAGATCATCATCGAGCAGGCCAAGGTGCCGGTGGTGGTCGACGCCGGCGTCGGCGCGCCAAGCCACGCGCTGGAAGCGATGGAGCTGGGCGCCGACGCGGTGCTGGTGAATACCGCCATCGCCGTTGCGCGCGATCCGGTGCAAATGGCGCAGGCGTTCCGCCAGGCGCTGGAAGCCGGCGAGCTGGCGCGCAGCGCCGGATTGGGCGCCAGTCAGCGCAATGCAGCCGCATCCAGCCCGCTGACCGCCTTCCTCAGCCAGCCAGAGGAGGCACAGTGATGGCCGACGATTTCAGTAGCCGCTGGCAACAGCTGGACTGGGACGACATTACGCTGCGCATCAACGGCAAAACCGCACGCGACGTGGAGCGCGCGTTGAACGCCGACAAGCTGACGCGCGACGACTTTATGGCGCTGATCTCCCCCGCCGCCGCGCCGTATCTGGAACCGCTGGCGCAGCGCGCGCAGCAGCTGACCCGTCAGCGGTTCGGCAACGTCGTCAGCTTCTATGTGCCGCTGTACCTCTCTAACCTGTGCGCCAACGACTGCACCTACTGCGGCTTTTCTATGAGTAACCGCATCAAGCGCAAAACGCTCGATGCGGCGGAGATCGCACGCGAGTGCGAAGCCATCAAGGCGCTGGGGTTCGAACATCTGTTGCTGGTCACCGGCGAACATCAGACCAAGGTCGGCATGGACTATTTCCGTCAGCACATTCCGGCGATCCGCCGGCACTTCAGTTCGCTGATGATGGAAGTGCAGCCACTGGCGCAGGACGAGTACGCCGAACTGAAAGCGCTGGGCCTGGACGGCGTGCTGGTCTATCAGGAAACCTACCACCCGGCTACCTATCTGCAGCACCATCTGCGCGGCCAGAAGCAGGATTTCCATTGGCGTCTGGCCACGCCGGATCGCCTGGGGCGCGCCGGGATCGACAAGATCGGCCTCGGCGCGTTGATCGGCCTGTCCAACAGCTGGCGCACCGACTGTTACCTGCTGGCGGAACATCTGTTCTACCTGCAGCAAACCTACTGGCAGAGCCGCTACTCGATCTCGTTCCCGCGTCTGCGCCCCTGCGCCGGCGGCATTGAACCGGCATCGATCATGAGCGAGCCTCAGTTGGTGCAGCTGATCTGCGCCTTCCGGCTGTTCGCGCCGGACGTTGAGCTGTCGCTGTCTACGCGTGAGTCGCCGTACTTCCGCGATCATATGATCCCGGTGGCGATCAACAGCGTCAGCGCCGGATCCAAGACGCAGCCCGGCGGCTATGCCGACGACGTACCGCCGGAGTTGGAACAGTTCGAGCCGCACGACGGCCGCACGCCGCAGCAGGTCGCCGAGGCCATCAGCAATGCCGGGCTGCAGCCAGTGTGGAAAGACTGGGACGATTATCTGGGACGCAGCGCGCAATAAGCGGCAACGTTTACCACCGTGCGAAGAAAACGCTGGAACAGCCGCGCAATGCCGAACGGTGGCGCTGGCGCCGACAGGCCCGCCGGCTATAGTGACCTTGCCGACCGCCAAACCCGGCGCCGGCCGGGGCCGTCTCCCTCTCGATGGCCCCGCCTTATCCCATCCCGGATCGCGCCGGAGATGCTCCTGCGCGACACCGGGCTCTCGTCCGCGGCAACGCGCATATGGCGTATCGCGGCCTGTAAGGGCGTACGGACAGGTTGTCTTGTCAGCGAAGGTGATAGGCAGAATGAGGGCATAGCGGCGTTCAGCACAGACTCGGGGGGTGATATTCATAGACGCTGTTGTGGCAGAAAAGTGGGGAAAGAGGAAAAAAAGAAGGTACAGCGACGAAGAGAGTTTCGAATGGTCATCCCCGGTGCTGCCAATGGCCCTGGTGTTGGCCGCGGATCTTTTTGCCGCCTGCTCCCTGCTTACGGACAAGAGCAGGCGGTTTATTTTGTGAGACTGGCACCCCCCCAGGACGCGAATCACACAGTATGTGCGCTAATTAACCACATAAACGGTTAAATGTGAATGTCTTTTGAGTGTTTTTTTATTTAGTATCGAGTGTGTTCTGAGTTTGCCAAGGAAAATCAAACTGATATCGCCGCAACCTCCGGGGCATCATCTATAATCCAGCACGGGTTCTCGCGCAGGTTTTTCAACGCTCGCGGTCAACATCAAAAAAAGCCAAGGTTGTCATGAAGAAAACGCCAAATTACATCGATGCAATCAGCGCGTTGCTCACTCTGAAAGGAGTTGGCGACAGAAAGCATGCCTCCACGATGGCCAACATACTGAACCTTCAGTACAACAGCGCCAAACAGAAACTGGATGGCAAGAGAGGCATCACCCTCGATGAAGTCAAAAAGGTTTTCCAGTATTTCAACGAGCCTTTTGCCGGCCAAAGGACGCATAACAGCGTCTTTATCATGAACAGCATTCACAAGCGCTGCAACATTGAGGTCGACGAGTGCCCGGTCACGCAAGCGGACAACGACGAAACCTACGCCTACAAAAAAGACGATCTTTTCATCATCAACACCAATCGGGAACATGCCGCCGATGCTCCGCTGTACAAAGTCAACAAGATAGACTTTCTACCGGCCCCACGCATCGCGATCCTGGATAATGACGGCGATATTCTCGAACTGTTGAAAAAGATTGCCAGCCGATACGGCATCGAAACTGAGACCTTTCAGACGGCGGACGCCATGCTGGCCGCGCTGGAACAGCAGTCCTTTGAGGCGTTTATCCTGGACTGGCTGTTGGACTTCGGCGAGACCTCCGAACGCGTCGTGAAGAAAATTAAAGACGCTCTCGATCCCCACGCCCGCATAATTATTCTGACCGGCCAACTGAATCACTACGAGAAAAACATCGGCGATATGATCCTGCACTATGACGTGCACCTGGTGGAAAAACCGACCAAGCCGCTGATTATCTCCTCGCTGCTGCTGTCGAACCTATTCTTTAATTAGTTTGACCGGGACACGGATCAAAAACGACGAGCCAACCCCTTCGACGGATTTGGCTTTGATGGTGCCTTTCATCGTCGTGACGTAATTTTTGATAATGGTCAGCCCCAGCCCCAATCCCTGCCGAGTCTCCCTTTCCACCCCCTGGTTGAACGCCTTATATAACCGATCCAGGTTATCGACGTTAAACCCGATGCCGGTGTCTTTTACCCGCAAATACAGGTTGCCGTGGCATACCTTCACATTGAGGGCAACCACGCCCCGGTGGGTAAATTTGTCCGCGTTGCTGAGCAGGTTGGCCAATATTCGGTAGAGCTTGTATTTATCGGAACCGATCAGGCCGGCATAAGACGAACGGTGAATCACGAGGCGATTGCCGCGCCCGGCGCCGATGCCGGTTACGGCATCGTCCACCACCTCATTCAGCCGGAAGGTGGAAATGTTGATTTTAACTTCGCCCATCTCAAGCCGTGAATAATCCATCACTTCGCGCGTTTGTTCGGCGATCTTATTACCGTGATAGGAGATCAGGCGGGCTTCTTTTTTCAACTCTTCCTGCGCCAGCTCGTGCTCCATGATATCCGCAGCAATGACGATGGCCTGGGTCGAGCCGGCGATCTCGTGGTAGATGGAAGAGATAAAGATGTTCTTGTTCTTGATGATCTCTTTCAGCGAGACGGCATTTCTCAGCACCAGAAACATCATCAGGAACACTAAAATCAGCGAAAAGATGGCGAACATCTCGGCTTTACTCGAGTTGTCCTGGATGATGCCTTTCACTTCGGTAAAGTTTTTAATCTGTATCCGATAAATAATTTCCTGGATATCGACCAGCGTACCCTCGATATCATCCATATAAGAGAGAATGTCCGCCTTGTTTTTCTGCCCCACCAGCAAGCCGGCGGAGAGATCGTCCAACGTGCGGTACTGCTGCTTCAGCAGCGCAACATTCTTGATGAACTCGTCGTCGTAATAAAAAGAGTCGCTGAAGGTCGAACGACTTTCCAGGATCTGAATCTTCGAGTAGAAGATTTTCTTTTTGATCAGGAAGGCGTCGTAGTCGTTGTTTTCACTGAGCAGCAGCGCGATTTTGGTCCTTTCAAACGCCAGAAAAAGGATCTCGGCCACCGAATAGTTGTCCAGATTCGGCTCGATTTGCTTGTAGCGCTCTTTTACGCCGCCGAAGTTAATGGCAATCAACAAAATTAATAAAGAGAAGATGGCAACCAACGCGATAAGAGTACCGATCAGTTTTTTGCTCATCTTATTTCAGCTCCAACCGTTTAACTTGCCAGACAGTTTTCGCATTCACATCCAGGTTATTCAGCTCGGCGTAGCCATCGCGCGGATAAATAATGGCGAACGGCCCCAGCTCCCCAACGTCGATCAGCTTGCCACCGCGCTGATAGGCGACGATCACGCGGTATTTAATCATCTCGTCAATCGGCATCGAGTAAGAGTAATCATCCCAGGCGAAAGCGCGCACCGACTGGCCTTTCAGATGATAGGCTTTCACCAGCTCCGCAAACTCAACGCCGGTGAACGTATCTTCCGGGGTGAAATTGGTCGAGGTTCTAATCGTATGCGGCGGCATCGCCTCCAGCATCTGCCGGGTGATTTTGATCTTCTCACCGTCGAGCGGTTTCAGGTAAAAATAGTCAACGGCCGCATACAGCGGTGCGCTGAACAGCGAAAGCAGCAGTAACGTCATCAATCCTTTGACTGTCATTATTCACCCTCTTTGCGTTTCACCAGTTCGGCCTGGCCGAACTCATCCTGCCCGACCACGGCCCAGCCGTGATGTTGATAAAATCCTTCGGCTTTGGAGCCGGGATCGGTGGTTAAGTGGATCGCTTCGGCGCCGTGCTCAAACATCCAGTGAGTGACCCGTGCCAGTAAGGCGGAGCCGATCCCCTTCGACTGGTATTCCGGCTTCACGAACAGGCCGCCGATCAGCGGTTCAGGGATGAATAACCCGAAGCCAACGCCGGCATAGTCGTCGCCATACTTGCAGATCCAGCCGCCCCCCTGGTTGATGTCCTCCAGCGCCTGTTTGCGCTGCAGATACTGGATCTGATGCGGATGCAACAGGTTTTCTTCAACGGAAAAGCGGATCTCATACAGGTAAGGCAGGTGTTGCGCCGTCAGTTTTTCGAAGGTAATGAGGCTGTCCATGTTTTGCACTGTCCTTGGTTGTCAGATAAAAAGCACCGGTCAATTTCTGCTGTAAACATAGTAGCAAAGTTTGTCTTAACCCGGCACGAGGCGAAAAAAAACCGCCCCCGAAGGGGCGGTTTATCTGGCGATGGGCCCGGCGTACCGAGCCCGCGGCGCTGATGACGATTACTCGTCGTCGCTGCCGCCCAGGCCTGCGTTGAGCAGCTCGGCCAGGTTAGCCGTCGCTTCTTCCGCGCTGACTTGCGGAACAACCGGCGCTTCACCCTGAGCACGGCGACGCATACGATCCTGATGATAAGCGTAACCGGTACCGGCTGGGATCAGACGGCCCACGATAACGTTCTCTTTCAGGCCACGCAGTTCATCACGCTTGCCGGCTACGGCAGCTTCGGTCAGAACGCGCGTCGTTTCCTGGAACGATGCAGCGGAGATGAAGGACTCGGTCGCCAAGGAAGCCTTGGTGATACCCAGCAGATCGCGCGAGAAGGTTGCCGCGATTTTACCTTCAGCTTCCAGCTGACGGTTGGCAATCTTGACGCGAGACACTTCAGCCTGCTCGCCTTCCAGGAATTCGGAACCACCAGCGCTAACGATGGTGCCTTTACGCAGCATCTGACGAACGATAACTTCGATGTGCTTATCGTTAATCTTAACGCCTTGCAGACGGTAAACTTCCTGCACTTCGTTGGTGATGTAGCGGGTAACCGCATGCACGCCACGCAGACGCAGAATGTCGTGCGGAGACTCTGGGCCGTCGGAAACGACGTCACCACGTTCCACCACTTCGCCTTCGAACACGTTGAGCTGACGCCATTTCGGAATCATCTCTTCGTAAGCGTCGCTGCCGTCCAGCGGAGAGATCACCAGGCGACGTTTGCCTTTGGTCTCTTTACCGAACGAGATAATCCCGCTGATTTCAGCCAGGATTGCCGGCTCTTTCGGACGACGTGCTTCGAACAGGTCGGCAACGCGCGGCAGACCACCGGTAATATCCTTGGTACCGCCGGATTCCTGAGGAATACGCGCCAGGGTATCACCCGCACCGATCTGAATGCCGTCTTCCAGCTGAACGATCGCTTTGCCCGGCAGGAAGTATTGAGCAGGCATATCAGTACCTGGGATCAATACGTCTTCGCCCTGAGCGTCAACGATTTTCAGTGCCGGACGCAGGTCTTTACCGCTACCGGTACGCTCTGCGCTGTCCAGTACGACCAGAGAAGACAAACCGGTCAGTTCGTCGGTCTGGCGAGTAATGGTCTGGCCGTCAACCATATCCGCGAAGCGAATGAAGCCGCTGACTTCACTGATGACCGGCATGGTGTGCGGATCCCAGTTAGCAACGGTTTCGCCGCCGTTAACTTCTTCACCGTCGCCTTTGCCCATCACGGCGCCGTAAGGCACCTTGTAGCTTTCTTTGGTACGGCCGAATTCGTCGATCAGTTTCAGTTCGGTGTTACGCGAGGTGATCACCAGCTTGCCCGCGGCGTTCATAACGAACTTCACGTTGCTCAGCTTGAGGCTACCCTTGTTTTTCACCTGGATGCTGGATTCAGCAGCCGCACGAGATGCCGCACCACCGATGTGGAACGTACGCATCGTCAGCTGTGTACCCGGCTCACCGATGGACTGTGCCGCGATAACGCCGATGGCTTCACCTTTGTTGATGATGTGGCCACGTGCCAGGTCGCGACCGTAGCAGTTTGCACACACACCAAAGTCGGTTTCACAGCTCACCACGGAACGGACTTTAACGCTGTCGACAGAATTCTCTTCCAACAGGTCACACGCCTTCTCGTTCAGCAGGGTGTTGCGTGGCACCAGAATGTCCGCCGTACCCGGCTTGAGGACGTCTTCTGCCGTCACACGGCCCAGAACGCGTTCACGCAGCGGCTCTTTCACGTCGCCACCTTCGATAACCGGAGTCATCAGGATGCCGTCGTGGGTGCCACAGTCGTCTTCGGTCACAACCAGATCCTGCGCCACGTCAACCAGACGACGGGTCAGATAACCGGAGTTCGCGGTTTTCAGTGCGGTATCCGCCAGACCTTTACGAGCACCGTGGGTGGAGATGAAGTACTGGAGTACGTTCAGACCTTCACGGAAGTTCGCGGTGATTGGCGTTTCGATGATGGAGCCGTCCGGCTTCGCCATCAGGCCACGCATACCGGCCAGCTGACGAATCTGAGCGGCGGAACCACGCGCACCGGAGTCGGCCATCATAAAGATGCTGTTGAAGGAAACTTGCTGTTCCACTTCGCCGTCACGGTTAACCACGTCTTCTACCGACAGGTTTTCCATCATCGCTTTCGCAACGCGTTCGTTCGCTGCAGCCCAGATATCGATCACTTTGTTGTAGCGTTCGCCGGCGGTAACCAGACCAGACTGGAACTGCTCCTGGATCTCGGCAACTTCGGTTTCCGCTTCTTCGATGATCTCCGCTTTCTTGGCCGGGATAACCATGTCGTCGATACCTACGGAAGCGCCTGAACGGGCTGCGTAAGCAAAACCGGTGTACATGATCTGGTCAGCAAAGATAACGGTCGGCTTCAGGCCCAGGATGCGGTAACAGGTGTTCAGCATCTTGGAGATCGCTTTCTTGCCCAAAGGCTGGTTAACGATCGAGTACGGCAGACCTTTCGGTACGATCATCCACAGGATGGCGCGGCCGATGGTGGTGTCGATGATGCTGGTCTGAGAAGTCCATTCGCCTTCGGCGTTTTTGACGTCTTCGGTGATACGCACTTTAACGCGCGCATGCAGAGACGCCAGGCCGGCGCGGTAAACACGCTCAGCTTCTTTGGAACCGTTCAGCACCATGCCTTCGCCCTTGGCGTTAACACAGTCGCGGGTCATGTAGTACAGACCCAGTACAACGTCCTGAGAAGGAACGATGATTGGCTCGCCGTTCGCTGGGGACAGGATGTTGTTGGTAGACATCATCAGCGCACGCGCTTCCAGCTGGGCTTCCAGCGTCAGCGGTACGTGAACAGCCATCTGGTCACCATCGAAGTCGGCGTTATAGGCCGCACAAACCAGCGGGTGCAGCTGGATCGCTTTACCTTCGATCAGAACCGGTTCAAACGCCTGGATACCCAAACGGTGCAGGGTTGGTGCACGGTTCAGCAGTACCGGGTGTTCGCGGATCACTTCGTCCAGGATATCCCAAACGACGGCTTCTTCACGCTCAACCATTTTCTTGGCGGCTTTGATGGTGGTGGCCAGGCCACGCAGCTCCAACTTGCCGTAGATGAACGGTTTGAACAGCTCCAGCGCCATCTTTTTAGGCAGACCGCACTGATGCAGACGCAGGTATGGACCTACGGTGATGACGGAACGGCCGGAGTAGTCAACGCGTTTACCGAGCAGGTTCTGACGGAAACGACCCTGCTTACCTTTGATCATGTCGGCCAAAGATTTCAGAGGACGTTTGTTGGAACCGGTGATGGCACGACCGCGACGGCCGTTATCCAGCAGGGCGTCTACCGCTTCTTGCAGCATACGCTTTTCGTTGCGCACGATGATGTCAGGCGCAGCCAGATCCAGCAGGCGTTTCAGACGGTTGTTACGGTTGATCACGCGGCGATACAGATCGTTCAGATCCGAGGTCGCGAAACGACCGCCATCCAGCGGAACCAGCGGGCGCAGATCCGGCGGCAGTACCGGCAGCACGGTCAGGATCATCCACTCTGGCTTGTTACCAGACTGTACGAACGCTTCCAGCAGCTTGATACGCTTGGTCAGCTTCTTGCGCTTGGTTTCGGAGTTGGTTTCGTTCAGCTCTTCACGCAGCTGCTCGCACTCGGCTTCCAGATCCATGTTTTTCAACAGGGCCTGAATAGCTTCCGCACCCATCTTGGCGTCGAATTCGTCACCGAACTCTTCCAGCGCGTCCAGATACTGCTCTTCGGTCAGGATCTGACGACGCTCGAGGTTGGTCATACCGCCTTCGACCACCACATAGGATTCGAAGTACAGTACGCGTTCGATATCACGCAGCGGCATATCCAGCAGCAAACCGATGCGGGATGGCAGCGATTTCAGGAACCAGATGTGCGCGGTCGGCGAAGCCAGCTCGATGTGGCCCATGCGCTCACGACGCACTTTGGTCTGGGTCACTTCAACGCCGCACTTCTCACAGATCACGCCGCGGTGTTTCAAGCGCTTGTACTTACCGCACAGGCACTCGTAATCTTTTACCGGCCCGAAGATACGGGCGCAGAAAAGGCCGTCACGTTCTGGTTTGAACGTACGGTAGTTAATGGTTTCCGGCTTCTTAACTTCACCGAACGACCACGAACGGATCATGTCTGGCGAGGCCAGAGCAATCTTGATCGCATCAAACTCTTCGGTCTTAGTTTGCGCTTTCAGAAACTTCAATAAGTCTTTCACGGATTGGCTCCTGTCGGAGTTAAACCTGTTGGGTACCCACAACCGCAGTAGGTACCCGTGTGACCTGAACAACCACCCTCAGGCTCCCTTAGGCGGGGAGCCTGAGCCGGAATGACGATTACTCGTCTTCCAGTTCGATGTTGATGCCGAGCGAGCGGATTTCTTTCAACAGTACGTTGAAGGATTCCGGCATGCCTGGCTCCATCCGGTGGTCGCCATCCACGATGTTTTTGTACATCTTGGTACGGCCGTTAACGTCATCCGACTTAACGGTGAGCATTTCCTGCAGGGTATAAGCCGCGCCGTATGCTTCCAGTGCCCACACTTCCATCTCACCGAAGCGTTGACCACCGAACTGCGCTTTACCACCCAGAGGTTGCTGAGTAACCAAGCTGTAAGAGCCGGTTGAACGGGCGTGCATTTTATCGTCAACCAAGTGGTTCAGTTTCAGCATGTACATATAGCCGACAGTAACCTGGCGCTCGAATTGCTCACCGGTACGGCCATCGAACAGCGTGATCTGACCGGAGGTCGGGATACCACCCATTTCCAGCAGCTTCTTGATTTCAGTCTCTTTCGCACCGTCAAACACCGGCGTTGCGATCGGCATACCTTTTTTCAGGTTCTCTGCCAGACGCAGCACTTCGTCGTCGCTGAAGGTGTTCAGGTCAACTTTCTGGCAAACGTCGTCGCCCAGATCGTAGGCCTTCTGGATGAACTCACGCAGCTTGGCCACTTCCTGCTGCTGCTTCAGCATCTGGTTGATTTTCTCACCGATGCCTTTCGCAGCCATACCCAGGTGGGTTTCCAGGATCTGACCGATGTTCATACGTGATGGTACGCCCAGCGGGTTCAGTACGATGTCTACCGGCGTGCCGTTTTCATCGTAAGGCATATCTTCGATCGGGTTGATCTTGGAGATAACACCCTTGTTACCGTGGCGGCCCGCCATCTTGTCACCCGGTTGGATCTGACGTTTAACGGCCAGATAAACCTTGACGATTTTCAGCACGCCCGGCGCCAGATCGTCGCCCTGAGTGATCTTACGACGCTTGGCTTCCAGCTTCTTCTCGAAGTCGGATTTCAGTTCGTCGTACTGCTCAGCCAGCTGTTCCAGCTGGTTTTGCTTCTCTTCGTCGGTCAGGCCCAGTTCCAGCCAGCGATCGCGCGGCAGCTTGCTCAGCTTGTCGGCTTCGATGCCACCGGCAACCAGCACCGCGTGGATACGTGCAAACAGGCCGGCTTCCAGGATCTGCAGTTCTTCCGTCAGGTCTTTCTTCGCCTGCTTCAGCTGCATCTCTTCGATTTCCAACGCGCGCTTGTCTTTTTCCACGCCATCGCGGGTGAAGACCTGCACGTCGATAACCGTACCGGAAACGCCGTTCGGCACACGCAGAGAAGAGTCTTTAACGTCAGACGCTTTCTCACCGAAGATCGCACGCAGCAGTTTCTCTTCCGGCGTCAGCTGGGTTTCGCCTTTAGGCGTTACCTTACCGACCAGGATGTCACCGCCGGTCACTTCAGCACCGATATACACGATACCGGATTCATCCAGCTTGGAGAGCGCAGCTTCACCCACGTTAGGGATGTCGGCGGTGATCTCTTCAGGCCCCAGCTTGGTGTCGCGAGACACGCACGCCAGTTCCTGGATGTGGATGGTGGTGAAGCGATCTTCCTGCACCACGCGCTCGGAGACCAAGATGGAGTCTTCGAAGTTGTAGCCGTTCCAAGGCATGAACGCTACGCGCATGTTCTGGCCCAGTGCCAGTTCGCCCAGGTCTGTCGATGGGCCATCCGCCAGCACGTCACCGCGCTCGATTGGCTCACCCAGACTCACACACGGCATCTGGTTGATGCAGGTGTTCTGGTTAGAACGGGTGTACTTGGTCAGGTTGTAAATATCGATACCTGCTTCGCCCGGGTACATCTCGTCTTCGTTAACTTTGATAACGATACGGGAAGCATCCACGTACTGGATCACACCGCCGCGTTTGGCAACGGCGGTTACGCCGGAGTCAACCGCTACAGCACGTTCCATACCGGTACCGACCAGCGGCTTGTCAGCGCGCAGGGTTGGTACGGCCTGACGTTGCATGTTCGCACCCATCAATGCACGGTTGGCGTCATCGTGTTCCAGGAATGGAATCAGTGAAGCACCAACGGAAACGACCTGCTGGGTGGATACGTCCATGTAGTCAACCTGGTCGCGGCTGAACAGGCTTGATTCGCCTTTGCTGCGGCAGGTGACCAGGTCTTCTACGAAGCGGCCTTCTTCATCCAGGTTGGAGTTCGCCTGGGCGATAACGAAGTTGCCTTCTTCAATAGCAGACAGGTAGTTGATTTCATCGGTCACCACGCCGTCACGCACGCGGCGGTACGGGGTTTCCAGGAAGCCATACTCGTTAGTCTGTGCGTACACGGACAGGGAGTTGATCAGACCGATGTTTGGACCTTCCGGCGTTTCGATTGGGCACACGCGGCCGTAGTGGGTCGGGTGTACGTCTCGAACTTCAAAGCCGGCGCGCTCACGGGTCAGACCGCCCGGGCCCAGTGCGGAGATACGACGCTTGTGCGTGATCTCGGACAGCGGGTTGTTCTGGTCCATGAACTGGGACAGCTGGCTGGAACCGAAGAACTCTTTCACCGCCGCCGAAATCGGCTTGGCGTTGATCATGTCCTGAGGCATCAGGGTATCCAAATCGCCCAGAGACAGACGCTCTTTCACCGCACGCTCAACACGCACCAGACCTACGCGGAACTGGTTCTCGGCCATTTCGCCGACGGAGCGGATACGACGGTTGCCCAAGTGGTCGATATCGTCCACTTCGCCCTTGCCGTTACGGATATCGATGAGCTTCTTCATCACTTCGATGATGTCGTCTTTGCTCAGGATGCCCGAACCTTCGATCTCATCGCGCAGCAGAGAACGGTTGAACTTCATGCGACCCACCGCGGACAGATCGTAGCGGTCTTCGGAGAAGAACAGGTTCTCGAACAGGCTTTCGGCAGCTTCGCGCGTTGGCGGCTCACCAGGGCGCATCATGCGGTAGATTTCTACCAGCGAGCTCAGACGATCGTTGGTCGGATCGACACGCAGCGTTTCAGAGATGTACGCGCCGTGATCCAGATCGTTGGTGAACAGCGTTTCGATGCGCTTGTGGCCGGACTGGCTCAGCTTGGCCAGCAGATCCAGCGACAGCTCCATGTTGGCTGCGCAGATCAGTTCGCCGGTATTGGTATCGATATAGTCTTTCGCGACCACTTTGCCCGCGATGTACTCTACCGGTACTTCAATGCTCTGAATGTCGTCTTTTTCCAGCTGACGGATATGACGAGCGGTGATACGACGGCCTTTCTCTACATAGATTTTGCCGTTGGCTTCGATATCGAACGAAGCGGTCTCACCACGCAGGCGCTCTGGCACCAGCTCCATCTGCAGCTTGTTGTCGCGGATTTCGAAGACGATCTTGTCAAAGAACAGGTCGAGGATCTGTTCAGTGGTGTAGTTCAGCGCGCGCAGAATGATGGTCGCAGGCAGTTTGCGGCGACGGTCAATACGCACGAACAGGTTGTCTTTCGGATCGAACTCGAAGTCCAACCATGAACCGCGGTAAGGGATGATGCGTGCGTTGTACAGCACTTTACCCGAGGAGTGGGTTTTACCCTTATCGCTGTCGAAGAATACGCCAGGACTACGGTGCAACTGAGATACGATAACCCTCTCAGTACCGTTGATCACAAAGGTGCCGTTTTCGGTCATGAGCGGAATTTCACCCATGTAGACTTCTTGTTCCTTGATGTCTTTGACCGTACCTTCAGGCGCTTCGCGCTCATAGATAACCAGGCGCAGTTTTACGCGCAGCGGTGCAGAGAACGTCACACCACGGATCTGGCACTCTTTGACGTCGAAGACCGGCTCACCAAGACGGTAGCTAACGTATTGCAGCTCCGAATTGCCACTGTAGCTCTGGATAGGGAAAACAGAACGGAATGCGGCTTCAAGGCCGTACTGCCCTTCTGGATCTTGCTCGATAAACTTCTGGAACGAGTCAAGCTGGATAGAAAGGAGATATGGTATGTCCAGCACTTGTGGACGTTTACCAAAATCCTTACGAATACGTTTTTTCTCGGTATAGGAGTAAACCATAGGGTTCCTCAGCTCGCTGATCAGTGACCCAATCTGTCCGTCCGATTAGGGACAGTTCATGCAACACCGTTTTGTCGACCGGAAAGCGGGAACACTTTCCGCAATGTCTCTTGCTATCACGCTTAAACCATTTCATCGCGTCTTCCCCCAGAACTCCTGGTAGTGCAAAGACCGCGGTATATTAAGTCGTCAATAGAAACAAACATTGGGAGGCGAAACCAGCAGCCAAACAGTGTGAAACGCTACTGGCGCCCTACAGCGCAAAAAGGCTGGTGACTAAAAAGTCACCAGCCATCAGCCTAAAAGACTAGGCTGCAACCGGAAAGGTTGGCTTATTTAACTTCAACTTCTGCGCCAGCTTCTTCCAGAGATTTTTTCAGAGCTTCTGCGTCATCTTTGCTCACGCCTTCTTTCAGAGCGGCTGGAGCAGATTCAACCAGGTCTTTAGCTTCTTTCAGACCCAGGCCGGTAGCGCCACGTACTGCTTTGATAACAGCAACTTTGTTAGCGCCTGCAGCTTTCAGGATAACGTCGAATTCAGTTTTCTCTTCAGCAGCTTCAGCTGGGCCAGCAGCAACAGCTACAGCAGCAGCAGCAGAAACGCCGAATTTTTCTTCCATAGCGGAAACCAGTTCAACAACGTCCATTACGGACATAGCGGCAACTGCTTCCAGGATTTGGTCTTTAGTGATAGACATAACAATTGTTCCTAAAATTCAGAAATAGTTTAAATACGTTAGCAAAGGCTAAGAAAGAGTGGCTTACGCCGCTTCTTTCTGATCGCGTACTGCAGCCAGAGTGCGAACCAGTTTGCCGGCAGCGGCTTCTTTCATGGTTGCCATCAGGCGTGCGATCGCTTCTTCGTAAGTTGGCAGCGTCGCCAGGCGGTCGATTTGCGCCGCTGGGATCAGCTCACCTTCAAAGGCCGCAGCTTTAACCTCGAATTTTGCATTCGCTTTCGCGAACTCTTTGAACAGACGAGCAGCAGCGCCCGGGTGTTCGTGAGAGAATGCAATCAAGGTTGGACCGACAAACGTGTCTTTCAGGCATTCGAATGGAGTGCCTTCAACTACGCGACGCATCAGGGTGTTGCGAACAACACGCATGTAAACGCCAGCTTCACGACCTGCTTTACGCAGTTCAGTCATTTTATCTACGGTAACGCCGCGGGAATCCGCAACAACCGCAGACAGCGCGCCTTTGGCTACTTCGCTGACTTCAGCAACAATCGCTTGTTTGTCTTGAAGATTTAATGCCATTAGCTTTTTGCTCCTGGATTAGCCGGGGAAAATCCCCGGAACTCACTTCACTCGGCGCTTTGTAAAACGCCACGCCGAGCGGCTTAACACGGTGAGCAGAATCCAGCAAAGACATTCTTTTATAAAAAAGAAAAATTTTCTTAGGCTCTGTCACCGTCTACGCAGGAAGGATTAAGTATCTTGCGATACACCTGCGGTCTTGGACGGAGGCCTGGATAGGCCAGGCTCCAACCGAAAAATCTTTGTTTTGCCTACGGCATAGCCAATAGCAAAACCTTGGGGCATAAGATTCTAGACAAATCTCGGCCCCAAGTCAAAGCGATAATCGCAAGTGCGATTAGTTCGCTGCAGCAGACAGACCGCTCTGATCGATAGAAACGCCAGCACCCATGGTGGTGGAGAGGCTAACTTTCTTGATGTACATGCCTTTCGCCTGAGAAGGTTTGGCTTTTTTCAGCGCAACCAGCAGGGCTTCCAGGTTTTCTTTCAGTTTGTCTGCGTCGAAATCAACCTTACCGATAGTGGTATGGATGATGCCGTTTTTGTCGTTACGGTAGCGAACCTGACCTGCTTTAGCGTTTTTCACTGCTTCAGCAACGTTCGGAGTAACGGTACCCACTTTCGGGTTTGGCATCAGGCCGCGTGGACCCAGGATCTGGCCCAGTTGACCTACAACGCGCATTGCATCCGGGGAAGCAATAACAACGTCGAAGTTCATTTCGCCTTTCTTGATCTGGTCAGCCAGATCGTCCATACCTACCAGCTCTGCGCCGGCAGCTTTCGCTGCTTCAGCGTTAGCGCCTTGGGCAAATACGGCAACGCGAACGGAACGACCGGTGCCGTGTGGCAGAACGGTAGCGCCACGAACGTTTTGGTCAGATTTACGAGCGTCGATGCCGAGGTTAACGGCAACGTCAACGCTTTCTACGAATTTAGCGGTGGCCAGCTCTTTCAGCAGAGCAACAGCTTCAGTGATGTCATACTGTTTAGTAGCATCAACTTTGTCACGGATCACGCGCATGCGCTTGGTCAGCTTAGCCATCTCTTAATCCTCCACTACCAGGCCCATGGAACGAGCGGTACCTTCGATGGAGCGAGTCATCGCTTCAACGTCAGAACCAGTCATGTCCGCAGCTTTGGTTTCTGCGATTTCACGTACCTGAGCACGAGTCACTTTACCTACTTTGTCTTTGTTCGGCTTACCGGAACCAGACTTGATACCAGCCGCTTTTTTCAGCAGAACTGCTGCTGGCGGGGTTTTGGTAACGAAAGTGAAGGAGCGATCAGAATAAACGGTGATAACAACCGGAATCGGCAGACCTTTTTCAACGCTGTCAGTCTTAGCGTTGAATGCCTTACAGAATTCCATGATGTTAACGCCCTGCTGACCCAGAGCTGGACCCACTGGTGGGCTCGGGTTCGCCATACCAGCTGCAACTTGCAGCTTGACGTAGGCTTGTACTTTCTTAGCCATTTAAATTTCCTCGGTTTGGGTAGTATCGCCTCGCAAAAGGCTCCCCGTGTTTCACCCCGCCCAACATGCATCAGGCAAGGCATCTAAAAACAAAAGGAAAGGCGCGAAATTGAACTACAATTTCGCGCCTTTGACAAGCGGCAACGCGCCACTCATTGCTGATTATTCGATCAGCCTTTCTCAACCTGGCTGAAGTCCAGCTCCACCGGCGTTGCACGGCCAAAGATGGAAACGGAAACTTTCAGGCGGCTCTTCTCGTAATCGACTTCTTCGACTACGCCGTTGAAATCGGCAAACGGGCCGTCGTTGACGCGCACCAGCTCGCCCGGTTCGAACAGCGTTTTCGGACGCGGCTTGTCACCAACCTGCTGCAGGCGGTTCATGATCGCATCAACTTCTTTATCGCTGATTGGCGCAGGACGGTCAGACGTACCGCCGATGAACCCCATGACGCGCGGTACGCTGCGCACCAGGTGCCAGCTGGCGTCATTCATCACCATCTGCACCAGCACGTAGCCAGGGAAGAACTTACGCTCGCTCTTGCGACGCTGGCCGCCACGGATTTCAACCACTTCCTCCGTAGGCACCATCACTTCGCCGAACAGCTCTTCCATATCGTGCAGTTTGATGTGTTCACGCAGCGATTGTGCTACGCGACCTTCAAAACCGGAAAACGCCTGAACGACGTACCAACGTTTTTTTGGAGCTTCAGACATTTTAGAACCTCAGGCCAGTAATAAACGACACCAGACGGACCAGAATACCATCCAGTCCCCACAGAATCAGTGACATCACGGCGGTTACCGCGGCAACGATCAACGTGGTGTGTAGCGTTTCCTGACGAGTTGGCCAAATCACTTTACGTACTTCGGTACGCGCTTCGCGGGCAAACGCAACGGTGGCTTTGCCTTTGGTGGTCATCAGAGCCACTGCACCTGCAACGGCGATGATCAGTACAACTGCCAGCGCGCGCAATGGCAGGCTTAAATCACGGTAGTAATAGTTACCGACAATAGCCACAACCAACAGAACGGCGACGATCAGCCACTTTGCCGCTTCCAGGCCGCGTCCGCTCCCTTGAGCCTCGGTATTCGCACTCATAAACCAACCTGTCACAATGATGATTCAGAACAAACAACTTTGCCTCGCATTGCGAGGCAAACCAAACCGATCGGATACCGCGTTAGCACTATCCCGGTGTTTTACGCTATGACGTATTTCAGTCAATACGGTTTAAGAGCCCATCTCACCAATGATTATGACTGCAAAATCGCTGATGAGATAGGTTCTAGTTCACAGCGTAGAAAAAGGGCATCAAATGATGCCCTTTTACCGCGTGTCGCGTCAAACTTTATCAGCGATTAAGCGATAACTTTAGCAACAACGCCTGCGCCAACGGTACGGCCGCCTTCACGGATTGCGAAACGCAGACCGTCGTCCATCGCGATTGGGTGAATCAGGGTGACAATCATGTTCACGTTGTCGCCTGGCATTACCATCTCTACGCCTTCTGGCAGTTCGATGGTACCGGTCACGTCAGTGGTACGGAAGTAGAACTGTGGACGGTAGCCTTTGAAGAATGGCGTGTGACGACCACCTTCATCTTTGCTCAGGATGTACACTTCAGATTCGAACTGGGTGTGTGGCTTGATAGAGCCTGGCTTAGCCAGTACCTGACCACGTTCGATGTCTTCACGTTTGATACCACGCAGCAGAACACCTACGTTCTCACCAGCACGGCCTTCGTCCAGCAGTTTGCGGAACATTTCAACGCCAGTACAGGTAGACTTAACGGTGTCTTTGATACCAACGATTTCAACTTCTTCGCCAACTTTGATGATACCGCGCTCAACACGACCGGTAACAACGGTACCACGACCGGAGATGGAGAATACGTCTTCGATTGGCAGCAGGAACGGCTTGTCGATAGCACGCTCTGGCTCTGGGATGTAGCTGTCCAGGGCTTCGGCCAGTTCGATGATTTTCGCTTCCCACTCAGCTTCGCCTTCCAGCGCTTTCAGCGCGGAACCGCGGATCACTGGCAGGTCGTCGCCTGGGAAGTCGTAAGCGGACAGCAGTTCGCGAACTTCCATTTCTACCAGTTCCAGCAGCTCTTCATCATCAACCATGTCGCATTTGTTCATGAATACGATGATGAAAGGAACGCCAACCTGGCGACCCAGCAGGATGTGCTCACGGGTCTGAGGCATTGGGCCGTCAGTCGCAGCTACTACCAGGATCGCGCCGTCCATCTGAGCAGCACCGGTGATCATGTTTTTCACGTAGTCGGCGTGCCCTGGGCAGTCAACGTGCGCGTAGTGACGAGTCGGGGTGTCATACTCAACGTGAGAGGTGTTGATGGTGATACCACGAGCTTTTTCTTCTGGCGCGTTATCGATCTGGTCGAAAGCACGTGCAGAACCGCCGTAGGTTTTAGCCAGTACGGTAGTGATCGCTGCAGTCAGGGTAGTTTTACCGTGGTCAACGTGGCCGATAGTACCGACGTTAACGTGCGGTTTTGTACGTTCAAACTTTTCTTTAGACATCGATTGTCCCTCTAAGACACGGATAAATCGGTGGTATCACCACATCAACCAAGCATTTGCTCGTTGAATCCAGAACAGAAAGAAAATCAGGGGGCGAGAAATTAAGAAGTGGTGCTGATAGGCAGATTCGAACTGCC
>NZ_VOSN01000004.1:217112-222095 GCF_020858655.1 Serratia montpellierensis | reverse complement strand
CTTACCAAGGGTGCGCTCTACCAACTGAGCTATATCAGCACATCTTGGAGCGGGCAGTGGGAATCGAACCCACATCATCAGCTTGGAAGGCTGAGGTAATAGCCATTATACGATGCCCGCATCCTGGAACTCGGCTACCTGATTTTTCTGTAGAATTTTGGGATGGAGCAGGATTGTTCATCACTCGGCTCGCATCCTTCGGGCCGGCTGCGCCTTGCGCTGCACAGCTCGAACCTTGCCGAAGGCTTTCGCCCTCTCCTCCCGCCATCAACCGTTGCGGTATTTATCGCATCTCAGTTAATCGCCGAAGGCAAGATTTGGTGGTGGGGGAAGGATTCGAACCTTCGAAGTCTGTGACGGCAGATTTACAGTCTGCTCCCTTTGGCCGCTCGGGAACCCCACCAGATTTTAACTACTTGTGACTTGAATGGTGCCGGCTACCGGAATCGAACTGGTGACCTACTGATTACAAGTCAGTTGCTCTACCTACTGAGCTAAGCCGGCATCAAGTGCAGCGCATTCTAGGTAGAGCGGGCGACCTATGCAACAAAAAAATTGCTTTACGCGCACTTTCGCTCATAAATCAGTCAATTTTGCATACTGTCATGCAATTCGCAGCCTGCGGCGTGCAAACATTCATCACTCGCGGCAATCATTCTCTACAATTTTATCCACTTTTTGCAAGCCTTGAGCGCCGCTTTCTCCGTGTCAGGCTTCTCAAAACACTTAACCCGTGACGGTAAACTGTGAGCGGGATCGATGCACCAAAAAGGGGATACCTGCCCCGGACTGCGGCGTGGGCTACACTGATCCCTCGCCCTTTTGCCGTCGCCATGCCTTTCGCCGCTGTGGCTCAGTTATTGCTTCTCTTCATTACCCCCATCCCAGGAGGAATGACCGATGAAAATAGTGCCTATCAACGCCGCTACGCTACCGATTTACCGCGATGAATTGGCCCGCCTGTTGACCGATGCCGTCACGCACGGCGCTTCTGTCGGTTACGACACCTTAATCCCTCACGAAGACGCCGAAAGCTACTTCCACAGTCTGCGACCGGCCTTGGCCAAAGGTGAACTGCTGCTGTGGATTGCCCGCGACGAGCGCGGCGTCGTTGGCACCGTGCAACTCGAGCTCTGCCAGAAGCCGAACGGCCGTAATCGTGCGGAGGTCGTGAAGCTGTTGGTGCATAGCCGCGCTCGCCGAAACGGCGTAGGTCAGGCGCTGATGAAGTCACTGGAGCACGCGGCACTGCAACAGCAGCGCGGACTATTGTACCTGGATACGCAGACCGGTTCGGCGGCAGAAGCGCTTTATCGCAGCCTGGGTTATCGCTGTTTGGGCGAGCTACCGGATTATGCGGCGGGGCCCGATGGGCATTACCATCCAACCGTTATTTATTACAAACGTCTGTTCGCCGTGAACCAACCTTCGCGCGCCATCGCCAGCTAGCCTTCAGGCGGTATCCGCCCCCGATGATACCGCCTTGCCCCCCTGCTTAATCAACTGCGCGCCGCTTCGCACAATTGACATAAACTGCTGCCTATCGACAACTTTTGCGAAAAAAGTCTACGCCAAAAACGAAGCTGTCTATAATATGCAGCTTGTTTATTCTCTGGAGCTGGCGTCCGGCGCCTTTCCCAACCTGCGTTAACAGGCAGAATTTGGCTTATGATAAAAAGAGATCAATCTTTAGCAACGCCCTACCTACAGTTCGATCGCACCCAATGGGCTGCGTTGCGAGATTCGGTGCCGCTGACGTTGTCGGAAGAAGAGATCGTTAAACTGAAAGGGATTAACGAAGATCTCTCGTTGGAAGAAGTTGCGCAGATTTATCTGCCGCTATCACGACTGTTGAACTTCTATATCAGCTCCAACCTGCGGCGACAGGCGGTACTGGAGCAATTCCTCGGCACTGACGGGCAAAAGATTCCCTATGTCATCGGCATCGCTGGCAGCGTAGCCGTCGGCAAGAGCACAACAGCGCGCTTGTTGCAGGCACTGCTGAGCCGCTGGCCGGAACACCGCAGCGTTGAGCTGATCACAACCGACGGCTTCTTGCATCCTAATAAGGTGCTGAACGAACGCGGCCTGATGAAGAAAAAAGGCTTCCCGCAGTCTTACGATATGCATAGCCTGGTGAAATTCGTGTCGGAAGTGAAATCCGGCGCCAAACGCGTTACCGCTCCAGTTTATTCTCATTTAATCTATGATGTTGTACCCGAAGGCAATAAAGTCATCGAGCAACCGGATATTCTTATCCTGGAAGGGCTTAACGTATTGCAAAGCGGTATGGATTACCCTCACGATCCTCATCGCGTATTCGTTTCCGATTTTGTCGACTTCTCTATATATGTCGATGCCCCGGAGACGCTATTGCAAAGCTGGTATATCAATCGCTTCCTGAAATTCCGTCAGGGCGCATTTTCCAATCCCGATTCTTATTTCCATCACTATTCAAAATTGCCGGAACCGGAAGCGGTTAATATCGCCACGCAATTATGGAATGAAATTAACGGGTTGAATTTGCAGCAGAATATACTGCCCACGCGCGAACGAGCCAGCCTGATCATGACCAAAAGCGCCAACCACGCCGTTGAAAGCGTGCGTTTAAGAAAGTAAGCCCACCTAACGATCAAGGGGACGCTGCCGTCCCCTTGTCTTTTCTCACTATTCCGCGCTGCGCAGCGATATCTCTCCGCCGATAAAGGGTTTTATTTCCCCGTCTTGTTCCAGCAGAAGTGCACCTTGCGAGTCGATACCCCGGGCGATGCCCACAATCTGTCGCTCACCGATCAGCAGCTTGACCGGTCTGTCGATAAAATTATCCAGCGTGCGCCAACGGCCAATGAATGGCGCCAGCCCATCTATCTCGAATTGTTTTAACGACTGCCGCAATTCATTGAGCAGAGTAGCCGTCAGTTCATTACGATCGATGTTAATGCCGGCTTCTTGCAGGTTGATCCAACCCTGGTTGATCCCCCCGGCATTGGTATCCCGCATCGCCAAATTAATGCCGGCACCGATGACCAACTGAGCCGCATCGCCGGTTTTTCCTGTCAACTCGACCAGGATCCCTGCCAATTTGCGATCGTTCAGGTAGAGGTCGTTGGGCCATTTTACTCGCACGTCTTTAGCACCAAGGCGCTGCAAGACCTCCGCCATCACCATGCCGATCACCAGGCTCAGTCCCATCGCCGCAGCCGGTCCCTGTTCCAATCGCCAAAACATCGACAGGTATAAATTGGCACCAAACGGCGAAATCCACTGGCGTCCACGACGACCGCGGCCAGCCAGTTGATACTCAGCGATACAGGCGTCGCCAGATTGCAGCGTTTCGATACGATCCAGCAAATATTGATTGGTAGAGTCGACTACCGGCAACACGGTAACGCGTTTGTCGTCCAGCCCTTTAAGAATGCGTTCCGCCTCCAATAGCGGCATGGGGGCAGGCAAGCTATATCCTTTGCCGGGCACGGTAAAGACATCCAGTCCCCACTCGCGAATGGTTTGAATATGCTTATTGATCGCGGCACGGCTCATGCCGAGTGACTCACCGAGGTGTTCCCCGGAATGGAATTCGCCGTCGGCCAGCAGTGCGATCAGTTTTAACGGAACCTTGGTATCTTTCATGACAGCACCGCCACGGCATTCAGCTCACCGGTCGCGCCAATAAAACGCACCTCAGGCTCCAGCCACACACCGAATTTATCGGCCACCGTCTTGCGTACGTGGCGCGCCAGCGCCACCACATCCTGGCTGTGGGCGTTGTCGATATTCACCAGCACCAGCGCCTGCTGGCGGTGTACCGCAGCTCCACCGATACGATATCCTTTCAGTTCACACTGATCGATCAACCAGCCAGCGGCCAGCTTCACCTGGCTATCCTGCTGCGGATAATGCGGTATACCGGGATATTTGGCGATGAGTTCTGCGGCTTTCTCTGCGTTTACCAACGGATTCTTGAAGAAGCTGCCGGCATTGCCGGTTTCACGCGGATCGGGCAGCTTGCTGCGGCGCATGGCGCACACAGATTCAAATACCTGAAGTGGTGTCACCATGGCAGGATCCAGCTTGGCCAGATCGCCATAGCTCAACTTGGGTTGCCACTCTTTGCTCAGACGCAGGCCGAGCCCAACAATGACATGTCCAGTTTGGAAGCGGTGTTTGAAAATGCTTTCCCGGTAGCCGAAACCACACTCGGCTGCCGGAATACGGTCAATGGCACCGGTAGAGAAGTCCAGCAGATCGACATACTCACAGACATCTTTCAATTCGACGCCGTAGGCGCCGATGTTCTGGATAGGTGCAGAACCGGCCAATCCAGGAATCAACGCCAGGTTTTCCAGGCCGCAGATCCCGGCCTGCAGCGTATATTGCACCAGGTCATGCCAATTTTCACCGGAGCTGACGTGGAGATGCCAGGCATCGTTATCTTCTCGAACATCGATACCCTTCAGCTGATTGACCATTACCGTGCCCGTAAAATCCTCCAGGAACAGCACGTTGCTACCTTCACCGAGAATCAGCAGCGGCTCCTGACGCTTACGCGTTTGTTGCCACACCTTGAGCATCAGCTCAATTCTATCGGCTATGATCAGGTGCGCTGCGTTGACCGGGAGCGCAAACGTATTGTGGTTTTTTAAAGACGCGCTTTCAGTAGACATAACGTTCAGTACCTATACGGAAATAATCTTTCGCCTAGTCTACTCGATTCGAGACGTCTGGCTAATATTTGTTTTAATTAACGTGAAATTTATCGAATAATACACTAAAGAATTAAGAGTTATCGTTGATATAACCAGATAATTCTTATCAACACATTAATAAATAGGCATTTTTATTATTTAAATAATAACCTGAAGCTATCAATTATATATTGATTTGGCTATTTCCCCGATAAAAAACATTATACTTTCTTATAAGAAAAAACTGCATATGACAAAAAATCTATTTTCCAGAGTAATAGATATAGTCAGGATATTT
>NZ_VOSN01000004.1:155444-217102 GCF_020858655.1 Serratia montpellierensis | reverse complement strand
TTTACCGTGGTCAACGTGGCCGATAGTACCAACGTTAACGTGCGGTTTTGTACGTTCAAATTTTTCTTTAGACACGGCTATATTCCTTACTATAGCGCTCTCCCCTTCTGGAGAGAGCACGGGACTTTGGTTTTAACCCTGCGGCTTATTTGCCACGGGCTTCGATTACGGCCTGAGCGACGTTGTTCGGTGCATCATCATACTTCAGGAATTCCATGGTGTATGATGCGCGACCTTTAGTCAGAGAACGCAGCTGAGTTGCGTAGCCGAACATTTCGGACAACGGTACTTCAGCGTGGATCTTAACGCCAGTCACTTCAGATTCCTGACCGCGCAGCATGCCGCGACGACGGCTCAAGTCACCGATAACGTCACCGGTGTTCTCTTCTGGAGTCTCAACTTCAACCTTCATGATAGGCTCAAGCAGAACTGGTTTCGCTTTCTTAAAGCCTTCTTTAAAGGCGATAGACGCGGCCAGTTTAAACGCCAGTTCAGAGGAGTCAACGTCGTGGTAAGAACCGAAGTGCAGACGAATACCCATGTCTACTACTGGGTAACCAGCCAACGGACCAGACTTAAGCTGCTCCTGGATGCCTTTATCAACGGCAGGGATGTATTCGCCAGGAATTACACCACCTTTGATGTCGTTGACGAACTCGTAACCTTTCGGGTTAGAGCCCGGCTCCAGTGGGTACATGTCGATCACAACGTGACCGTACTGACCGCGACCACCAGACTGCTTGGCGTGCTTACCTTCAACGTCGGTAATCTTCGCGCGAATCGCTTCGCGGTAAGCTACCTGAGGTTTGCCCACGTTAGCTTCAACGTTGAATTCACGCTTCATGCGGTCAACGATGATGTCGAGGTGCAGTTCACCCATACCGGCGATGATGGTCTGGTTAGACTCTTCGTCAGTCCATACGCGGAACGACGGGTCTTCTTTAGCCAGACGGCCCAGAGCCAGACCCATTTTTTCTTGGTCAGCTTTGGTTTTCGGTTCAACGGCGATAGAGATTACCGGCTCAGGGAATTCCATACGCTCCAGGATGATTGGAGAGTCTGGATCACACAGGGTGTCCCCGGTGGTCACGTCTTTCAGACCGATCGCAGCGGCGATGTCGCCTGCGCGAACTTCTTTGATCTCTTCACGCTTGTTGGCGTGCATCTGAACGATACGGCCAAAACGCTCGCGCGCAGACTTAACGGAGTTCAGCACGGTGTCGCCGGAGTTAACAACGCCGGAGTACACGCGGAAGAAGGTCAAGTTACCTACGAACGGGTCGGTAGCGATTTTGAACGCCAGCGCAGAGAACGGCTCGTCATCACTTGCGTGACGCTCAGCCGGAGTGTCTTTACCGTCGTCCAGGATACCGTTGATCGCAGGAACGTCAGTTGGTGCCGGCAGGTATTCGATTACCGCATCCAGCATCGCCTGCACGCCCTTGTTCTTGAACGCAGAACCACAGGTAACCAGGATGATTTCGTTGTTCAGTACGCGCTGACGCAGAGCTGCTTTGATTTCTTCCTCGGTCAGCTCTTCGCCGCCCAGGTATTTTTCCATCAGCTCTTCGGAAGCTTCCGCAGCGGACTCGATCAGGTTCTGGCGCCATTCTTCAGCCAGATCCATCATGTCAGCCGGGACGTCTTCGTATTCGAAGGTTACGCCTGCGTCTTCTTCGTTCCAGTTGATCGCCTTCATTTTCACCAGGTCGATAACGCCGGTGAATTTGTCTTCTGCGCCGATAGCCAGCTGCAGAGGAACAGGGTTAGCGCCCAGACGAGATTTGATCTGGCCAACAACTTTCAGGAAGTTAGCGCCCATACGGTCCATTTTGTTAACGAACGCGATACGTGGCACTTTGTATTTGTTAGCCTGACGCCATACGGTTTCAGACTGTGGCTGAACACCACCAACAGCACAGTAAACCATTACCGCGCCATCCAGCACACGCATGGAACGTTCTACTTCGATGGTGAAGTCAACGTGCCCTGGGGTGTCGATGATGTTTACGCGATGCGGTTCGAACTGCTTGGCCATACCAGACCAGAAAGCAGTAGTCGCTGCAGAAGTGATGGTAATACCACGCTCCTGCTCCTGTTCCATCCAGTCCATGGTGGCAGCGCCGTCATGAACTTCACCGATTTTGTGGTTTACACCGGTGTAGAACAGAATACGTTCGGTAGTGGTGGTTTTACCGGCGTCGATGTGAGCACTGATACCGATGTTACGGTAGCGTGCAATGGGTGTTGTACGAGCCATTTGATTCCTCTATTCCTAGGGCGTTCAAGTTCAGTTAACCCAAGCGGGCCGATTTGACGCGCCCGCTTGGTTAGCATGACTACAGCCAGGTGATTACCAGCGGTAGTGGGCGAACGCCTTGTTGGCTTCGGCCATACGGTGAACGTCTTCACGCTTCTTAACAGCAGAACCTTTGTTCTCTGCTGCGTCAGACAGCTCGTTCGCCAGGCGCAGAGCCATGGATTTATCACCGCGTTTACGTGCAGCATCAACGATCCAACGCATTGCCAGAGCATTACGACGAACCGGGCGGACTTCAACTGGTACCTGATAAGTAGAACCGCCAACGCGACGCGACTTAACTTCTACAGTCGGGCGAACGTTGTCGAGAGCGACTTCGAAAGCTTCCAGGTGATCTTTACCAGAACGCTGAGCCAGGGTCTCCAGCGCGGTATAGACGATTGCTTCTGCAGTAGATTTTTTACCGTCTACCATCAGGATATTTACAAATTTGGCCAGCAGCTCAGATCCGAACTTAGGATCTGGCAGGATTTTACGTTGGCCGATTACGCGACGACGTGGCATGGAAATACTCCGTTGTTAATTCAGGATTGTCCAAAACTCTACGAGTTTATTTTGACATTAAAGTTAAAACGTTTGGCCTTACTTAACGGAGAACCATTAAGCCTTTGGCTTCTTCACGCCGTACTTGGAACGAGCTTGCTTACGGTCTTTAACACCGGAGCAGTCAAGTGCACCACGGACGGTGTGGTAACGCACACCTGGCAGGTCTTTTACACGACCGCCACGGATCAGGATTACGGAGTGTTCCTGCAGGTTGTGGCCTTCGCCACCGATGTAGGAAGTCACTTCGAAACCGTTGGTCAAACGCACACGGCAAACTTTACGCAGTGCGGAGTTTGGTTTTTTCGGGGTAGTGGTATATACGCGGGTGCATACGCCACGTTTCTGCGGGCAGGCTTCCAGCGCTGGAACGTTGCTTTTAGCAGCCTTCACAGAGCGTGGTTTGCGAACCAGCTGGTTAATTGTTGCCATTAAAAAAGCTCCTGGTTTTTGCTTCGTACTAGCTTCGTAAACATGTGATAAATCCCCTCGTATGCACTATTGGCAGAGTACGAGGACGCAGAATTTTAGGGCTGACCAGTATGGGTGTCAAGAAATATACAACATCACTCTCATTACCAGGCCATTTGGCTGCGGTGTTGTTCGGTTAATTCAACGAAGTGATTATAGCCGATGACAGTGATTTTGTGCGAAAAATGACCAACCAATCCCCGGGCTTCCAGGTCATCCTGCAGCGCATAAAGGGATATGGGGGCGGCGAGCAGCAATTCAAGATGAGCGCTGCCGGCAAGGCCTGCAAGCACGCCGTCCTGTAGCAGCAACAGCGCGTCGCCCTCCGCCGCCAGGCGCAGCAGCGCAGGTAAGTCACATTGGTTTGGCGAATGGCTCAGGGTATACAGCATCAGAAGATCCTAAAACGTCATCACGGCGTCGTAACCGGCCAATTGGCGGCGCAATTCATCCGGCGCCAGCACCTCGGCATCCAGCACCCAATCGGTCACCTGACTCAGCCCACGCTCCTGCAGCGAAGCCTGGCATAGATAGCAGCGCTCCACGTCATACAACGGCAGCACGCCGAAGGTGGCGATGTAATTGCGCGCCAAGATTTTTTCCGGTTGCTGGCCCGGCAACAGCTGCAATACGCCATCGCCGACAAAAAACACCCCCAAATCCTCACTGAGCGCCGATGTGGCAAGCAGCGCATCCAGCCCTTCCCTGCCGCCGGCACCGCCGTGCGGCCCGTGGGTGAAAACAAAAGCGACTCGTTTCATCATATCCTCAGAACTGCACCAGACGGTCGCAACTCAGCGACTCTTCGGCCAGGGAACCCAGCCCGCTCAGGGTAAAGCCGGGCTGCAGGTTGGCGCTTGCCAGCCCCTGTTGCGCCGCCTCCTGCTCGTCGGTGACGCCACGGCGCAGCGCGGCAGCAACGCAGACGTTGAGCGCCACGCCGTGTTGCTGCGCCAGCTGCGTCCAGCCGCGCACCAGGTCGAATTCGTCGCTGGCCGGCGCGGTCAGTTGGTTGGCGTTCAACACCCCTTCACGGTAGAAAAAAACGCTGGAAAGCCGGTGCCCTTTCGCCAGCAAAGCCTGAGCGAACTGATAGGCGCTGCTGGCCTGCTGCGTGCCGTAAGCCGGGCCGGTGACCAACAGACAATAATCGAGCATCAACGGTCGCTTCCCAACAGATCGCCACTCTTGAACTGGCGGATGTACAGATACACGGTGTGTTTGGAGATATTCAGGCGATCCGCCACCTGGTTGATCGCATCCTTGATATCGAAGATGCCTTTCTCATAGAGGTTGAGCACCACCTGGCGGTTCTTGGCGTTATTGGACACCGAGCGGTCGGCGTTCACCTCTTCGATGGTGAACTCCAGCGTCTGCGCCACCAGATCGTCGACGGAAGACGCGAAATTCACCGACGACGGCACGTCCTGCGTGGCCGGCGGCATAAAGGTCTGCATGATCTGCGAGAACGGCACGTCGAGGTTCATGTTGATGCACAGCAGGCCGATCACCCGCTGCTCGCGATTGCGAATGGCGATGGTCACCGATTTCATCAACACGCCGCTCTTGGCGCGGGTGAAGTAGGCTTTCGATACGCTGCTGTCGTCGCCGGCCATATCGTGCAGCATGCGCAGCGCAAGATCGGTGATCGGCGAGCCGATTTTCCGCCCGGTATGTTCACCGTTGGCAATGCGTACCGCTGAGCTGTTCAGGTCTTCCAGCGCGTGCAATACGATCTCACAGTGGCCGCCGATCAACATCGCCAGCCCGTCGACCACCGCTTCATAGGATTTCAGGATTTCATGATCCGTTTGAGTAAACGGACGTTCATTCAGCAAATCAAGTTCGCTGGCTTCGCTGGATAAAAGCGAATTTGACATCGAAGATACCACCCTCATAGATCGCCTGTGCCAGGGGGCGCAGCTAAAACCGCTCGGACCGGATCGCTGCCGTCGTCGGCACGCCGCAGCGCGGCCGGCTGAGAGCGGCATCAAACGCCACGATGACATCCGCGAGCAAGGCGGCCGGGAACAATTTTAGGTACACGCCCTAAGGGGCAGACGCATGACTGATAAGTCAGAATTATTAGTCTAGCAAAGCGGCCGGAGCAAAGTCCTTGCGTTTGCGCGTGGTATTGACGTTAAGCCCGATGCCCGGCAGGCGTCAAGCGTTCAATAGAGAGAGAGGCGGCGGCTGTCGAAATGAAAACCGCCGCGGAGGGCATCCGCGGCGGTGGCAAACAGAGCGACGATGTTATTTCGCTTTGGTATCGGCTTTCGCGTCAGCCGGTTTTTCGGCTTTAGCGTCGGCTTTCGGCGCCGCTTTCACGTCCAGCAGCTCAACGTCGAAGACCAGCGTGGAGTTAGCCGGGATGCCCGGAACGCCGGTTTTACCGTAGGCCAGCGCCGGTGGGATCACCAGCTTGATTTTGCCGCCTTTCTTGATGTGCTTCAGGCCTTCGGTCCAGCCTGGGATCACGCCGTCCAGACGGAACGACAGCGGCTCGCCGCGGGTGTAGGAGTTATCGAACTCGGTACCGTCGGTCAGGGTGCCTTTGTAGTTCACTACCACGGTGTCGCTGTCTTTCGGTGCTTCACCCGCGCCCGGTTTCTCTACCTGGTACAGCAGGCCGGATTCGGTTTTCTTCACGCCTTTTTCTTTCGCGAAGCTGTCACGGTATTTGGCGCCTTTGGTTTCGTTGTCCTTGGCGTCCTGTTCCATCTTCGCCTGAGCGGAAGCCTTCACGCGCGCTTCGAAGCCCTGCAGGGTCTTCTCGATGTCGGCATCGTTCAGCTTGCTCTTGTTGGCGAACGCGTCCTGAACGCCGGCGATCAGCTGATCTTTGTCCAGCTTGATACCCAGCTTCTCTTGCTCTTTCAGAGAGTTGTCCATGTAACGGCCGAGAGAGGCGCCCAGTGCGTAAGCCGCTTGCTCGTCGTCGTTTTTGAACTTGCCGGTGCTCGGTGCTGCTGCCGCGTCCGCTGGTTTAGCGGCTTCTGCCGGTTTGGCGGCATCGGCTGCCATGACCTGGGTCGCATTCAGAGCAAAAGCCATGGTGGTTGCCAGAAGCGTGACTTTAAACAAAGATTTCATCCATTTCTCCAGTGTCTGAAGCAATGCCCCAAACAATCATTAGGTAAGATAACCGGGCTACTATAGCTGCCTGAAACAAAACAAAACAGTCGCACAGGTAACCAATCGAGTCAAAGTGTGACTCCCGCTTTGCCAAGAAGTTTCCCGCCGCGTGCTACTCGCATGATAAATCAGATTTTTCTTGCAGAATATTCGGCGAGGTTAGCAAATAACGGCATACCGGGCGCGCAACTTTTCAGCACTTTACACTGCCGATCGCAACGTTGAGCGCCGTCTGGAGAAATAGCGCGAGCAAACCCGGCGCCAGCTGTTACCATAGCGCCGAATCAGGATTTTATCGCGTCAGAGGTAGCCTCATGCACAACACCGACATTCAACGCCTGCTACAGCGGCTTGAAGAACTTGAAAGCCGTCAGGCTTTCCAAGAGCTCACCATCGAAGAGCTCAACCAGACTGTTACCCAGCATCAAATGGAAATGCTGAAGATGCGCGAACACCTGCGCATGCTGACCGACAAGCTGCGCTCAACCCAAACCTCAATGATCGCTTCGCAATCGGAAGAAACGCCTCCGCCGCACTATTGAGGGCCACCGCGTAACCATCCTGGAGCGCCGCGCATAAAAAAGGGCAGCCGATGGCCGCCCTCTTGTCTCGTGATTGCGCTCTGCTTAGTGGCAGCCGCAACCGCCGTTACCGCAACCGCCTTTACCGTGGTCGTGACCATGGTCGTGATCGTGGCTGTGGCCATGATCGTGGCCGTGACCGCCGCAGCAGCCTTCACCGTGTTCGTGGTGATGGTCGTGCTCGCCGTGTACGTGACCGTGCGCCAGCTCTTCTGCGGTCGCTTCGCGGATCGCAACAACTTCCACGTTGAAGTTCAGGTTTTGGCCGGCCAGCATGTGGTTGCCGTCAACCACGACGTGGTCGCCGTCAACTTCGGTGATTTCAACCGGTACCGGGCCCTGATCGGTGTCAGCCAGGAAACGCATGCCGACCTGCAGTTCGTCAACGCCCATGAAGACGTCTTTCGGTACGCGCTGCACCAGGTTTTCGTCGTAGTTGCCGTACGCATCGTTCGCGCCGACGTGAACGTCAAAACGATCGCCAACGTCGTGGCCTTCGAGTGCTTTTTCCAGACCTGCGATCAGAGAACCATGCCCGTGCAGATAGTCCAGCGGTGCGCTCACCGGAGACTCATCAACCAAAACACCGTCTTCTGTACGTACTTGGTAAGCCAGGCTGACCACCAAGTCTTTTGCTACTTTCATGATATCTCCTACCGTTGGCTACTAGGACGCACACCGTTATCGGGATGCGCGCCTTTTCCGGACAGATTGTAACGGAAATCTGCCTCGCTGTACCCTCCGGGATAAAAAAACGCTACTTCGGCTGGAAAATGCCGATCACCTGCTCCTGCGGGCGAACGTGTTTTTCCACCTGTTGTTCGGTCTGGCGCTGATGGTGGCCGCACTTGACGCACTCCACCACCTCCACCTGATCCTCCCGCCACACCGCCAGCGTATCCATGGCGCTACAGCTCGGGCACACCGCCCCGGCGATAAATCTCTTGCGTGTTGCAGACATCGTTATGCTCCCGCTTATTCGTATTCGTCCCAGCCGTCGAACTGGCGACTTTCTTTTTGCATTTCTCGATGGAACAGCTCTTCCAGCTCGCGCCGCGCCTCTTTCACGCGGGAAATTTGCGCCACGTCGCCCTGATGCGGCGGCATCAGTTCACGCAGCATGCGCATATCCAGGCGGCGGAAATGCTGCTGGGCGCGGAAGGCCTGATGCGGGTGCATGCCCAACTCCATCAGCGCCTTGCGCCCCAGTTCCAGCGCGCTGGAGAAGGTTTCGCGGCTGAACTGTTTCACCCCCGCCTGCAGCAACTCATGCGCCTCCACGCGGCCGCGCGCCCGCGCCAGAATGCTCAGGTTCGGGAAGTGTTGCTGACACAGCCGCACGATCTCCATGGTGTCTTCCGGCTCGTTACAGGTGATCACGATCGACTTGGCCTTCTCGGCGCCCGCCGCGCGCAGCAGCTCCAGCTCGGTGGCATCACCGTAATAAACCTTGTAACCGTAGCGCCGCAGTACGCCAACGGCGCTGACGTCGCGCTCCAGTACGGTAATGCGCATTTTGTTGGCCATCAACAGGCGGCCGATCACCTGGCCGAAACGCCCGAAGCCGACGATGATCACCTGCGGATCGTCATCTTCCACGTACGGCGTCTCCTCGTCTTCGTCTTTGGCGTTATAGCGGCGCGCCAAAATGCGGTCGATGGCCTGCATCAGCAGCGGCGTGGTCATCATCGACAGCGTCACCACCACCAGCAGCAAAGAGAGTTGATCCGGCTGAAGCACCTTCTGGGCGCCCGCGGCAGAAAACAGCACGAAGGCGAACTCACCGCCCTGGCTGAGCACCCCGGCAAACTGCAGCCGCACCGAACTGCGCAGGCCGAACAGGCGCGATACGCCGTAGAGCACGCCAGATTTAACCGCCACCAGCACCAGCACGCCGATCAACACCTCGGCCAGATGGGTGTAGAGCACGCCGATATTCAACGCCATGCCCACCGAGATAAAGAACAACCCCAGCAGCAGCCCTTTAAACGGCTCGATGGAAATCTCCAGCTCATGGCGGTATTCGCTCTCCGCCAGCAGCACCCCGGCAATGAAGGTGCCAAGCGCCATCGACAGGCCGAGCGCTTCCATAAACAGCGCCGAGCCGAGCACCAGCAACAGCGCCGCGGCGGTGAAGATCTCGCGCACCCCCGAAGCGGCGATATAGCGGAACAGCGGCCGCAGCAGGAAGCGGCCGCCGATCAGCATGCCGCCGAACGCCGCCACCTTAAGCGCGATCTTCGCCCAGTCGTCGCTGGTGCCGCCGGCGCCGGCCAGAATCGGAATCAGCGCCAACGCCGGGATCACCGCCATATCCTGGAACAGCAGCACCGAGAAGCCGAGCTGCCCCCCTTCGTTGCGGTTCATGCCCTTCTCGCGCATCAGCTGCAGCGCCATGGCGGTGGAAGACATCGCCAGGCCGACGCCCCCGATCACCGCCGCCTGCCAGGCGAAATGCGTCAGGTACAGCAGCGCGCCCAGCACCGCCGCGGTGATCAGCACCTGGCCGGCGCCGGCGCCGAAGATCGAGCGCCGCAGCTCCCACAGTTTGCTGGGGTTCAGCTCCAGGCCGATGATGAACATCAGGAACACCACGCCCAGCTCGGAGAAGTGCAGGATCTCGTCGACGTCGCGAATGAAACCCAATCCCCAGGGGCCGATGGCGATGCCGGCGATCAGATAGCCCAACACCGCGCCGATCCCCAGGCGACGGGCGATCGGCACCGTCACCACCGCGGCGAACAGGAACAGTAAAATGGCGGTCAGTAAGGTCGATCCTTCCATGCTCATCGCCCTCCACGTGGCAGCGGGTGGCTCAGCCACTCGCCGTAGGCGTCCGCATGGCTGCGCAGCACCTCCGGCTTTTGCCGCCGCGCCCAATACACCACGAACGGCGTCAGCCAATGCATATGGCACATCCCGGCGGTCAGCTCGAACGGCCGCAGAATATCTTCCATCGGGTAGTGGTTATAACCGCCGGTGCGGTAGGCGCCTTCCGGCTCACCGGTGGTGATCACCGAACGCCAGTATTTGCCCGCCAGCGCATTGCCGCCCACGCCGCTGGCGAAGCCGCGCGACAGCACGCGATCCAGCCACTCCTTCAGCAGCGCCGGGCAGCTGTAGGTATACAGGGGGTGTTGAAACACGATGACCTGATGCTCACGCAGCAGCTGTTGTTCGTGATGGATATCGATAAAAAAATCAGGGTAGTGCGCGTAGAGATCGTGCACGGTGACATGTTCCAACTGCTGCGCCGGTCGAAGCAAAACCCGATTCGCCACCGAGTCATGGGATTCCGGATGGGCATACAGCAGCAAGACCTTGGGCGGCTGCGACATCATTCCCCTCCAAAGCGTCGTCAGGGTAGCGGTTTTCCGTTACCATGCATCGCAAAGACAAAAACAGCGCGCGGTACGCGTTCTGTTACCTTAATGATAATTTAACATACTCTGAACATACGGCGCTTTATGATTGTATTCTCCTCGCTACAAATCCGACGCGGCATCCGCGTCCTGCTGGACAACGCCACGGCGACGGTTAATCCAGGTCAGAAGGTCGGCCTGGTGGGCAAAAACGGCTGCGGCAAGTCCACGCTGCTGTCGCTGCTGAAGGGCGAGATCGCGGCGGACGGCGGCAGCTTCACCTTCCCCGGCAACTGGGCGCTGGCCTGGGTCAACCAGGAGACGCCGGCGCTGGACGTGCCGGCCATTGAGTATGTTATCGACGGCGACCGCGAGTTTCGCCAACTCGAAGCCGAATTGCAGACGGCCAACGACCGTAACGACGGCCACGCCATCGCCACCCTGCACGGCAAGCTGGACGCCATCGACGCCTGGACCATCCGTTCCCGCGCCGCCAGCCTGCTGCACGGCCTCGGCTTCTCCAACGAACAGCTGCAAAGCCCGGTGCGCGACTTTTCCGGCGGCTGGCGCATGCGCCTCAACCTGGCGCAGGCGCTGGTGTGCCGTTCCGACCTGCTGCTGCTCGACGAACCGACCAACCACCTGGATCTCGATGCGGTGATCTGGCTGGAGCGCTGGCTGAAAAGCTATCCCGGCACGCTGGTACTGATCTCGCACGACCGCGACTTCCTCGATCCGATCGTCGACAAGATCCTGCATATCGAACAGCAGACGATGAATGAATACACCGGTAACTATTCGTCGTTCGAACGCCAGCGCGCCACCAAGCTGGCGCAGCAGCAGTCGCTATATCAGCACCAGCAAGAGAAAGTGGCGCACCTGCAAAGCTATATCGACCGTTTCCGCGCGCAGGCCACCAAAGCCAAGCAGGCGCAGAGCCGCATCAAGATGCTGGAGCGCATGGAGCTGATCGCCCCGGCGCACGTCGACAACCCGTTCACCTTCAGCTTCCGTCCGCCGGAAAGCCTGCCGAACCCTCTGCTGCGCATGGACAAAGTCAGCGCCGGGTATGGCGATAAAGTGATCCTGAAGTCAATCAAGCTGAACCTGGTGCCCGGCTCGCGCATTGGCCTGCTCGGCCGCAACGGCGCCGGTAAATCGACGCTGATCAAACTGCTGGCCGGCACCCTGGAACCGCTGAGCGGCGAGATCGGCCTGGCGAAAGGCATCAAGCTGGGTTACTTCGCCCAGCACCAGCTGGAATTCCTGCGCGCCGACGAATCGCCGCTGCAGCACCTGAGCCGCATCGCACCACGGGTGCTGGAGCAGCAGCTGCGCGACTATCTGGGTGGTTTCGGTTTCCAGGGCGACAAGGTCAGCGAAGTGACCGAACGTTTCTCCGGCGGCGAGAAGGCGCGGCTGGTGCTGGCACTGATCGTTTGGCAGCGCCCTAACCTGCTGCTGCTCGATGAACCGACCAACCACCTGGATCTCGACATGCGTCAGGCGCTGACCGAGGCGCTGATCGATTTCGAAGGCGCGTTGGTGGTGGTCTCGCACGACCGTCACCTGCTGCGCTCCACCACCGACGATCTGTACCTGGTGCACGACGGCCAGGTCGAGCCTTTCGAGGGCGATCTCGACGACTACCAGCAGTGGCTTGTCGACCTGCAGCGCCAGGAAAGCCAGCAGGACGCACCGGAAAAAGAGAGCGGCGGCAACAGCGCGCAGGCGCGCAAGGATCAAAAACGCCGCGAGGCGGAGTTCCGTACGCAGACCCAACCGCTGCGCAAGCAGATCGCCAAGTTGGAACAGCAGATGGAAAAACTGGGCGCTGAACTGGCGGCGGTGGAGGAACAGCTGGCAGATTCCGCACTGTACGACATCAGCCGCAAGGCCGAGTTGACCGACTGCCTGCAAAAGCAAAGCCAGGCCAAATCCGCGCTGGAAGAGACGGAAATGACCTGGCTGGATGCACAAGAACAGCTGGAACAGTTAACGCAGGCGTTCGAAGCCTAAGTCTCAGGCCTTGTAAAAAGGCCTATCCCCCAGAATGGTCGCGCGGTGCATGATGCGCCGCTGCGGCAGATAATCCGCGTTGGCGTAGTGCTGCGTCACGCGGTTATCCCAGATCGCCACGTCATTTTCCTGCCAGCGCCAGCGCACCTGAAACTCCGGTTTGGTGATGTGAGCAAACAGGAAGTTCAGCAAAGCGTCGCTCTCCTTCGGCGCCACATCCACGATCCGCGTGGTGAACCCTTCATTGACGAACAGCGCCTGCCGGCCGCTGACCGGGTGAGTACGCACCACCGGATGCAGCAACGGCGGGTTTTTCTGCACCGCCCGTTGCCAGCGCTGGTGTTCTTCTTCGCTACCGCGATGCTTGTACTCCGGGAACGACTTGGTGAAGTCATGCTCCGCGCGCAACCCCGCGAGCAGCGTTCTGAACGGCGCCGACAGCGCCTCGTAGGCCGCGATCCCGCTGGCCCACAGCGTATCGCCGCCGGTGGAAGGCAAGGTCTTGGCCGCCAGGATCGCCCCCAGCGGCGGGTTTTCGATAAAGGTCACGTCGGTGTGCCAGTTATCGTTGTCCGGCGGGTTGTCGTCATGGGTATCGAGCACGATAATCTCTTCCACGTCGGTGGCATGCGGATAGACCGGGTGGATATGCAGATCGCCGAAGCGGCCGGCCAGATCGCGCTGCTGCAGCGGCGTGATCGGCTGATTACGGAAGAACAGCACCTGATGCTTCAGCAAGGCATGATAAAGCTGTTCAAACTGGCCGTCGCCCAGCGGCCGGGCCAACTCGACGTTTTCCACCAGCGCCCCGATGTAAGGCCCCAGCGGGGTGATATTCAGACGTTCGTTCATTGCTGTACTCCATGCCACGGGGTCAATCGGCGCTGCAGGGCACGCAGCCCCAGCTCCAGCCCAAATGCAATCACCGCAATCACGCCGATGCCGGCCAACACCACGTCGGTCGCCAGAAACTCACCGGCGGATTGCACCATAAATCCCAGGCCGCGCGTGGCGGCGATCAGTTCGGCGGCCACCAGCGTCGACCAGCCGACGCCCAGCCCGATGCGGATGCCGGTCAGGATCTCCGGCAGCGCGCTCGGCAGCACCACGAAACGCAGCACCTGCCAACGCGTGGCGCCCAACGCGCGGGCGGCGCGCACCCGCACCTGCGCCACGCTGCGCACGCCGGCCACGGCAGACAGCGTCACCGGCGCAAAGATCGCCAGATAAATCAGCAAGATCTTCGAGGTTTCGCCGATGCCGAACCAAATCACCATCAGCGGCAGATAGGCCAGCGGTGGCACCGGGCGATAGATCTCAATCAACGGATCGAGAATGCCGCGTACCGTGTCGTTCAGCCCCATGGCGATGCCCACCGGAATGCCGACGATCACCGCCGCCAACAGCGCTACCAGAATGCGCCCCAGGCTGGCCGCCAGATGCTGCCACAGCGTGGCGTCCATAAAGCCTTGCGGGCTGGCGATGGTAATCAGCTGGTGCAGCACCTGCTGCGGCGCCGGCAAAAACAGCGGGCTGATCAGCTGCAGCGCCGTCACGCCCCACCAGACGATCAACACCGTCAACAGCGTGGCGCCGCTCAGCCAAACGTTGCGCGGCACGCTGAAACGGCGCGCCGCTTTGCCCTGCGGCTGCGCCGCGGCCTTCAGAGTGGAATGCAGGCTCATAACAAGGCCTCGCGCTGTTGGAAAACTTTGCCCAGCACGTATTCGCGCTGCGCGATAAATTCAGGATCGGACTTGATGGCGCGGCAGGCCTCGCCGTCGGCATAGCGTTGGCCGAAGTTCAGCGACAGCCGCTCCACCACCTGCCCCGGCCCCGGCGACAACAGCAGCAGTTCGCTGGCGAGGAACACCGCCTCTTCGATATCGTGGGTGATCAGCAGCACCTGCTTGCCGGTATCACGCCAAATGGTCAGCAACAGCTCCTGCATCTGCTCGCGAGTGAATGCATCCAGGGCGCCAAACGGCTCATCCAACAACAACAGCTGCGGATCGGCGGCCAGAGCGCGGGCGATGCCGACGCGTTGGCGCATGCCGCCGGAAAGCTGCCAGATAAAGTGCTGTTCATAACCCGCCAGTCCCACGCGCTGCAACATCTGCTCCGCCACCTGGCGGCGCTGCGCCTTGCCGACGCCGGCCAGCTGCAGGCCGAACTCGACGTTGTCCACCACGTTGCGCCACGGCAGTAAGCCCTCATGCTGGAACACCACGCCCCGTTCGGCGCCCGGGCCGTGAACGGGCGTTCCATCCAGCGTGATGCTGCCAGCTGAAGGCTCGATAAACCCGGCGATCAAATTCAGCAGCGTGGTCTTGCCACAGCCTGACGGGCCGAGCACCACCACCAGTTGCCCGGCGGCGATCTGGAACGACACGTCACGCAGCGCGGGCCGCCCCTGATACTCTGCTGAAAGATGATTGACGTTTAGCATCCTGCTTCCTTACGACTGCGGCGCAGCCTGCACCTGTTTCACAAAACGGTCGGTCACGTAAGCGCTGTAGTCGCTGTCGACCTGCGGGATCTTGCCCTGCTGCTTGAGGAATTCGGCGGTATCGCGGATCGCCTTGTCCACCGGCTGGCCGAGCTGGGCAACCTGATCGGCCACCGGCAGATAACGGTTCCCCTTCACCAGCTCCGGCACCTGCGTTTGCGGCACGCCGCTCAGGCGCGCCAGCGTGCTGAGATGGCTCGGATCTTTCAGCCACTGCTCCGGCGCCGCCAGGTAGGCCTTTTGCGCCTGCAGGGCGCTGGCGGCAAAGGCGGTCACTACGTCGGGATGTTTCTCGGCAAAGTCTTTACGCACCACCCACACGTCCAGCGTCGGCGAACCCCATTCGCCCACCTGCGCGGAGTCAGTCAGCACCTTGCCCTGTTTGGCCAGTTCGTTGACCACCGGCGCCCAGACGTAAGCGCCGTCGATGTCGCCGCGCTGCCAGGCGGCGGCGATGGCCGGCGGCTGCAGATTGAGGATCTTCACCTGCTCAGGTTTGATGCCCCAATGCTTGAGCGAGGCCAGCAGGCTGTAATGGGTGGTGGAAATAAACGGCACCGCAATGCGCTTGCCGATCAGATCCTGCGGACTTTTGATGTCATTCTTCACCACCAGCGCTTCGGAGCTGCCGAGCTGCGAGGCGATGAGGAACACTTCGATGGGGAGTTTCTGGCTGGCGGCCACCGCCAGTGGGCTGGAGCCGATATTGCCGATCTGCACGTCGCCGGAGGCCAGCGCACGCAGCACGCTGGAACCGCTGTCGAACTTACGCCAGTCGACCGTCGCGCCGGACTGTTTGGCGAAGCTGTTCTCCGCCTGCGCCACCTTGGCCGGTTCTGCCGACGTCTGGTACGCCACGGTCACGTCCACCGCGTAGGCGCTGGCTGCGCTGAGCGACAGCGCCAACAGCGCCGCGTTGCGTAAGGAAAAGAGTTTGCCCGCCATGTTCCGCTCCGTTGATAAAAATCTGTTCAGTTGCTGACAGTTTTATCTGAGCGATGACGGGCGATAAAAGAATAAAAAAGTCTTCTTTATTACCTTGAGTAATATAACTGCAGATTACAGCGCGATACTTCCGCGCAGGAACACATGAGCATAGCCGCCGAGCAGCGTGCGATCCCCTTGCAGTTCGCAGAACAGTTCGCCGCCGCGTGCCGAGATCTGCTGCGCATGCAGCCGATGGTGGCCGAGACGCGCCGTCCAGTAAGGCATCAGCGTGCAGTGCGCGGAGCCGGTGACCGGATCTTCACCGCCGTCGAGCGTGAAATAGCGCGAAACGAAGTCCACGGTGTCACCCGGCGCGGTAACGATTACCGCACACCCGGCCAGCGCGATCAGCGCCGGGATGTCCGGCCGCAGCGCGCGTACCTGCGCCTCGTTTTCCAGCACCACCATCAGCGCTTTCGCCTGCCACACCTCCTGCGGCTGTACGCCCAGCAGCGCCGCAAGGCCCGCCGGTTCAGCCACCTTCTGTGGCGGCCGCGCGGGGAAGTCGAGCACCAGCCGTTCCCCGTCCTGCGCATCGCGCTTGACGAACAGCTCGCCGCCGGCCGAACGGAAGCGGATATCCTGCAGCGCCGGATTGATCGCGCTGAACATCACATGCGCTGCCGCCAGGGTGCCGTGGCCGCAAAGATCGACCTCGCGTTCCGGGGTAAACCAGCGGATAGCGGTCATGTCGCCGTCATCCCAGACAAAGCTGGTTTCCGGCAGGCCGATCTCGTTGGCGATCGCCTGCAGCCGCTCCGCCGGCAGCGGCTTCGTCAGCAGGCAAACCCCGGCCGGGTTGCCGCGCAGCCCTTTGCCGGTAAAGGCAACCACATGATAATAATTTTCCGCCATCGTTCGCTCCTTAATGCCAGATCAGTAACACACAGGCTGCGGTCAACAACCCCATGGAAACGTTGAAGATAACCCAAGCCTTTTTGCTGCGCAGCAGGCGGCCGATCACGGTGCCGAACGCCAGCCAGATAATGCCTGCGACAATGTTGACCACAAAAATGCCCAGCGCGATCGCCGCAATGGAACCGTTGTACTTATCGCCCGCCAGGCTGAAGCTGGCCACCGCCCCCAGCGCCATCAGCCAGGCTTTCGGGTTGAGGAACTGCAGCAGCCAGCCCTGATACAGCCGCACCGGCTGCGGCGGCGCCACGTCGGTTTCCAGTTTTTCATAGGCGGCGGTGGCGACTTTCCACGCCAGCCACAGCAGGTACAGACTGCCGAGGATTTTCAGGATCAGGTGCAGCGACGGGTAGATCAGGATCAGGCTGCCGACGCCGAAGGCCACCAGCAGCAAAATGCTTTGCATGCCGAGCATGATACCGACCATCAGCCACAGCGATCGCATAAAGCCGAAGTTAGCGCCGGAGGTGGTCAACAGCAGGTTATTGGGGCCAGGCGTGATGGCGGCGACCCACAGGAAGCCCAGCATCGAAAGGAATAAACTCGGTTCCATGGCACGGGTGCTCCTCACCCAAGGCGCTTTTTTGCAGTATCATTGTTAGTTCTTGGTATTGAAGCTAACAGTGCGCTAGGGATCTCACAATAGCCGCCCACAACATTTTTACTCAGCCTATGCATGACGTCTTTCGCCCTCTGACCGGGGCCAGTAACCCGCACCTGCAAACGCTGTTGCCGCGGTTGGTGCGCCGCCGCGTGTTATTGAAACCGCATTGGCAACGGCTGGAATTGCCCGACGGTGATTTCGTCGATCTCGCCTGGAGCGAAGATCCGGCGCAGGCGCGCGACAAACCGCGCGCGGTGCTGTTCCACGGCCTGGAAGGCAGCTTCTACAGCCCCTACGCGCATGGCCTGCTCAACGCCTGGCGTGAGCGCGGCTGGCTCGGCGTGGTGATGCACTTTCGCGGCTGCAGCGGCGTGCCCAACCGCAAGCAGCGCATCTACCACTCCGGTGAAACCGAAGAAGCGCGCATCTTCCTGCGCTGGCTGCGCGACCGCTACGGCGAGGTGCCGACCGCGGCGGTAGGCGTTTCGCTCGGCGGCAACATGCTGGCCTGCTATCTGGCACAGCAAGGCGCCGACAGCCTGCTGCAGGCGGCGGTGGTGGTCTCGGCGCCGCTGATGCTGGAGCCTTGCGCCTACCGCATGGAGCAAGGTTTCTCCCGCGTTTATCAGCGCTACCTGCTGGGGCAGCTGAAACAAAACGCCACCCGCAAGCTGTTGCACTACCCGGACACCCTGCCGCTCAAACTGTCACAGCTGAACGGGTTGCGGCGCATCCGCGAATTCGACGACGCCATCACCTCGCGCATTCACGGCTTCAGCGACGCTACCGACTATTATCGCCGCTGCAGCGCCCTGCCGCTGTTGCCGGCTGTCCAGACGCCGCTGCTGATCATCCATGCGAAGGACGATCCCTTCATGACCCATGAGGTGATCCCCGACGTCGCCGGCCTGCCGCGCAATATTGAATATCAGCTGACCGAGTACGGCGGCCACGTCGGCTTCGTCGGTGGCACGCTGAAAAAACCGCACATGTGGCTGGAACATCGCATTCCGGCCTGGCTTTCCCCTTATCTGGACATCCCGACGTGATCATTCCCTGGCAAGAACTGGCAACCGACACCCTGAACAGCCTGATCGAATCCTTTGTACTGCGCGAAGGCACCGATTACGGCGAACACGAACGCTCGCTGGAACAGAAGGTGGAGGACGTGCGCCGCCAGCTGAAAAACGGCGAAGTGGTGCTGGTGTGGTCGGAACTGCACGAGAGCGTCAACATCATGCCGCGCGGTCAGTTCCGCGCCGGGCAGGAAGAAATTTAGTGGCGCACGGTTCTATGACTGACGGAAAAAATCAGGTAACAATGGGGCATTGCAAACTAGCGCGCGCCATTTTTTCCCTGAGATAGAGAGCGTCAACAAGAGCCACAATACCCCCCTGACGCCGGCGCATTCAACACGGAGTGACAACCACCATGTCTGCCAAACATCCCGTTATCGCGGTGACCGGTTCCAGCGGCGCCGGCACTACCACCACCAGCGTGGCGTTCCGTAAGATCTTCCAGCAGCTCAACATCCGCGCCGCCGAGCTGGAGGGCGACAGCTTCCATCGCTACACCCGGCCGGAAATGGACGCGGCGATCCGCAAAGCGCGCGATCTGGGCAGACACATCAGCTATTTCGGCCCCGAGGCCAACGACTTCGGTCTGCTGCAGCAGAGCTTTATCGACTACGGCAAGAACGGCACCGGGCGCTCGCGCAAGTATCTGCACACCTACGACGAAGCGGTGCCCTACAATCAGGTGCCGGGTACCTTCACCCCGTGGGAACCGCTGCCGGCGCCGACCGACGTGCTGTTCTACGAGGGGTTGCACGGCGGCGTGGTCACCGAGCACCATGACGTGGCCAACCACGTCGATCTGCTGGTCGGCGTGGTGCCGATCGTCAACCTGGAGTGGATACAGAAACTGATCCGCGATACCGGCGAGCGCGGCCACTCTCGCGAAGCGGTAATGGATTCAGTGGTGCGTTCGATGGAAGATTACATCAACTACATCACGCCGCAGTTCTCGCGCACCCACATCAACTTCCAGCGCGTGCCGACGGTGGACACCTCCAACCCGTTCGCCGCCAAGGCCATTCCCTCACTGGATGAAAGCTTCGTGGTGATCCACTTCCGCGGGCTGGATCAGATAGATTTCCCCTATTTGCTGGCGATGCTGCAGGGCTCGTTTATCTCGCATATCAATACGTTAGTGGTGCCGGGTGGCAAGATGGGGCTGGCGATGGAGCTGATCATGGCGCCGCTGGTGCAGCGGTTGCTGGAAGGCAAGAAGATCGAATAAATGCGTTGAGCGCGGCGCCGGGCCGCGCTCCGTTTCGATTACGCCGGTTGGCGGATCTCGAAGCTGTGGGTCACCGTGGCGGCCTTGTTGAGCATCAGCGCCACCGAGCAGTATTTCTCCGCTGACAGGTTCACCGCACGCTCGACGATCTTGTCGGTCAGGTCCTGGCCGGTAACGATGAAGTGCAGATTGATATGGGTGAACAGCCGCGGGGCTTCTTCGCGGCGCTCGGAGGTCAGCTTCACCTCGCAGTCGCGCACGTCGTTGCGCCCCTTTTGCAGGATGGATACCACGTCGATCGCGCTGCAGCCGCCCACCGACATCAGCACCATCTCCATCGGGCTGGGCGCTTTATCACCGGCGTTGCCGTCCATCAGCACCTGGTGGCCGGAGGCCGATTCACCCAAAAACGTTAACCCTTCCACCCACTTAACTCTTGCCTGCATTCTGGTCACTCCGGTTGATTTCTTAAAATCAGAGTACGCTTTCGCATAGAAACAGGCAACGTAACCTGATGCTAATCATGCTGAAGCGAGACAACACGAGACACCCGCCTTACTCTGTGCTACAAACAGAGCCGCAATAAATCTTTCCGGGACACTGTATTCAGGGAAACGCCCAGAGAAAGGCTCCTTTACCGGTATGTTAACAGAATGTAGCTTGCAGCGCTTACGGCAAGTTAATATGCTAGAGCGACAGCGTATTTTTATGACACGCCTCAAAACTTGCCGGTAGCCCTCGCTCATAACTGCGGCTACAGGTGGGTTTTACAGGGAACTCTGACCCCTGTGACACAAGGCAGCGATAACAACAGAGGATAACAGCGAATGGTTCTCGGCAAACCGCAAACAGACCCTACTCTCGAATGGTTCCTGTCTCATTGCCATATCCACAAATATCCATCGAAGAGTACGCTGATTCACCAAGGTGAAAAGGCCGAAACGCTTTACTACATCGTGAAAGGCTCCGTCGCGGTGCTGATCAAGGATGAAGAAGGTAAAGAGATGATTCTGTCCTACCTCAACCAGGGGGATTTCATCGGCGAGCTCGGATTGTTCGAAGAAGGCCAGGAGCGCAGCGCCTGGGTTCGCGCGAAAACCGCCTGTGAAGTGGCCGAAATTTCCTACAAGAAATTCCGCCAGCTGATCCAGGTGAACCCGGACATCCTGATGCGTCTGTCCGCCCAAATGGCGAGCCGCCTGCAGGTCACCTCCGAAAAAGTGGGCAACCTCGCCTTCCTGGACGTTACCGGCCGCATCGCGCAAACCCTGCTGAATCTGGCGAAACAACCCGACGCCATGACTCACCCGGACGGCATGCAGATCAAAATTACCCGCCAGGAGATCGGCCAGATCGTCGGCTGCTCGCGTGAAACCGTTGGCCGTATTCTGAAAATGCTGGAAGATCAAAACCTGATTTCCGCCCACGGCAAAACCATTGTCGTCTACGGCACCCGTTAATCCCTGAAGAAACGGCGCAATCTGCGCCGTTTTTTTGTCTGCTCTCTGCCATGTGGCGCCGCCTGATCTACCACCCGGAAATCAACTACGCACTGCGACAAACGCTGGTGTTGTGTCTGCCGGTGCTGTTCGGCCTGTTGATAGGCCAGTTACAGCTCGGCCTGATGTTCTCTCTGGTGCCCGCCTGCTGCAATATCGCCGGTCTGGACACGCCGCATAAGCGCTTCTTTAAACGGCTGATCGTCGGCGGTTCGCTGTTCGCCTTCAGCAGCGTGCTGCTGCAACAGGCACTGCTGTGGCACGTGCCGCTGCCGGCGCTGATGCTGGGCCTGGCGCTGCTGCTCGGCGTCACCGGTGAAATCAGCCCGCTGCACGCCCGGCTGTTGCCGGCGGCGCTGGTGGCCGCCATCTTCGCCCTCAGCACGACCGGTACGGTACCCATCTGGCAGGCGCCGCTGCTTTACGCGATCGGCACTGCCTGGTACGGCTTATTCACCTGGTTCTGGTTCAAGCTGTGGAAAGAACAGCCGATGCGCGAAACGCTGAGCCAACTCTACCTGGAACTGGCGGACTATTTCGAAGCCAAATACTCGCTGCTGACCCAGCACACCGATCCGCAAACCGCGCTGCCGCCGCTGCTGGTGCGCCAGCAAAAGGTGATGGATCTGATCAGCCTGTTGTACCAACAGCTTAATTTCCTGCCGCACGCCAACAACCTCGAGCAAAAACGCCTGCAGCGCGCCTTTCAGGTGGCGATGGACCTGCAGGAGCACATCACCGTCAGCCTGCACCTGCCGGAAGAGGTGCAAAAACTGGTGGAGCAGAGCCAGGCCGAAGCGATCATTCGCCGCAATGCTCAGGTGATCGCCGGCCGGCTGCGCGTGGTGGCGCACGATATTCTCTACCATCAACATTCGAAGCGCTTCTCCATGACCCATGAGCTGGCAGCGCTGGAAAAAATGGCGGCGCAGCATCCCGATAACCCGGTCGGCCAATTTTGTTACTACCACTTCAGCCGCATCGCCCGCCTGCTACGTACCCAGCATCCGCTGTACCGCCGCGACCTGATGCCCGGCCAGCACCGCCTGCCGTTTTGGCCGGCGCTGGTCAGCTACCTGTCGTTCAAATCCACCGCCCTGCGCAACGCCGCGCGGCTGGGCGTGACGCTGGCGGTCGGCAGCAGTCTGGGTGCGGTGTTCAACCTGCCGAAACCTTACTGGATCCTGCTCACCATCATGCTGGTGAGCCAAAACGGGTATAACGCTACCCGGGTGCGTATTCAGCACCGTGCGCTGGGCACGATTGCCGGGCTGCTGCTGGCGGCCGGGCTGTTGCAGCTGCAGTTGCCGGAAGGAGAAACGCTGAGCATCATGTTGGTGATCACGCTGCTGGCCTACCTGGTTTCGCGCAAGAACTACGGGCTGTCGGTGATTGGCTTTACGGTCACGGCGGTTTACACCCTGCAGCTGCTGGCGCTGAACGGCTCGCATTTTCTGGTACCGCGCCTGATCGATACGCTGATCGGCTGCGTACTGGCGTTCGGCGGCACCATTTGGCTATGGCCGCAGTGGCAAAGCGGGCTGCTGCGCAAGAATGCCCATCAGGCGCTGGAGAACGATCAAGCCGCGCTGCGGCTGATGCTGAAGCAACCGGAACCGGACGCCACTGCGCTGGCCTATACCCGCATGCAGGTCAACCAAGCGCACAACGCGCTGTTCACCTCGCTCAATCAGGCGATGCAGGAGCCGGGGTTCGCGTCGAACTATCTGGCGGACATGCGGCTGTGGGTCACTCACAGCCAGTTCATCGTCGAACACCTGAACGCCATGACCATTCTGGCGCGCGAGCACTACATGCTGACGCCGAAGCTGGCGGAAGAGTATCTGCAGACCTGTGAAATCGCGCTGCAAAGCTGCCAGCAGCGGTTGGAATACGACGGGCCGAGCAGCGGCAACAGCGGCATCATGCAGCCGCCGGATCTGCATCCGGAGATGCCCGTCACCGAGATGGAGCGCCATCTGCGGCGCATTTTGTCGCACCTGAGCGTGATGCACACCATTTCGTCGCTGGCCTGGCGCCAGCGCCCGCACCACGGCATTTGGCTCAAGCGCAAACTGCGCGATCAATAAGGGCGCGGCATGCCGCGCCCCGTTATTCGCCGCACGGGCTTCAGGCGTTGATCACATCCTGCACCGCCAGCTCGAACAGCGCCATGCCGGCCTCGATGTCCTGCAGCTCCACCACCAGCGACGGCGCGAAACGGATCACGTTCGGCCCGGCGTTGAGGATCATCAGCCCACGCGCAGCGGCGGCGGTGAGAAAATCGCGTGCTCTGCCATGATAATGCGGCGTCAGTTCGGCGCCGATCAGCAACCCCATGCCGCGAATGGCGGTGAAAACACCGTATTTATCGCCGATATCCTGCAAAGCCTGCACATACAACGCGTGACGCTGTTCAATGCCGCTCAGCACTTCCGGCGTATTGATCACATCCAACGCCGCCTCCGCCACCGCGCAGGCCAGCGGGTTGCCGCCGTAGGTGGTGCCGTGAGTGCCCACCTGCATCACCGACGCAATCTCTTCGGTAGTCAGCATGGCGCTGACCGGGAAACCGCCGCCCAGCGCCTTGGCGGTGGTGAGAATGTCCGGCGTCACGCCATAATGCATATAGGCGAACAGCTTGCCGCTGCGCCCCATGCCGCTTTGCACTTCGTCGAACACCAGCAGCGCCTGGTGTTGGTCGCACAGTTTGCGCACGCCTTTGAGGAAGTCGGCGTCGACCGGCGTAATGCCGCCCTCGCCCTGAATCGGCTCCATCACCACTGCGCAGGTGTGGTTGTCCATCACCGCTTTCACCGCCGCCAGATCGTTGAACGGCACGTGCACGATGTCGGCCGGCTTCGGCCCGAATCCGTCGGAGTATTTGGCCTGCCCGCCCACCGACACGGTGAACAGCGTGCGGCCGTGAAACGCGTTATAGAAAGCGATGATTTTGGTTTTGTACGGACTGTGACGGGTAATGGCGTAATGGCGCGCCAGTTTGAACGCCGCCTCGTTGGCCTCTGCGCCGGAGTTGGCGAAGAACACCCGATCGGCGAAGGTGGCGTCGATCAGTTTGCTTGCCAGGCGCAGCGCGGGCTCATTGGTGAAGACGTTGCTGGTATGCCACAGGGTTTCGCCCTGGCGTTTGAGCGCCTCGACCAGCGCCGGATGACAGTGCCCCAGCGCCGTCACCGCGATGCCGCCGGAAAAATCGATGTACTCTTTTCCCTGCTGATCCCAGACCCGGCTGCCTTGGCCGCGCACCGGCACAAACTGGGCAGGCGCATAAACAGGCAGGATCACCTGGTCAAAGGTACTGCGGCTCACTGCGGATTTTTCAGTCATTTTCGGCTCCACCCTGAAAGTTTTTCAGCGCTATCGTAATATCAGATTGAAAACATAATCACGAAATATGCATAAAAAACCAATCAAGCGCAAACGCAAAACGCCTGACGGGCGAAAAAAACGCACCGGAATTAACGCTTGAGGAAATTATCCAGCAGCTGGTGGCCCTGCTCGCTGAGCACGCTTTCCGGATGGAACTGCACGCCTTCCAGCGCCAAAGTGCGGTGGCGGATGCCCATGATCTCGTCGCGCACGCCGTCGCGTTCACTCCAGGCGGTCACTTCAAAGCAATCCGGCAGCGTATCAGCTTTCAGCACCAGCGAGTGATAGCGGGTCACGGTCAACGGATCGCTCAGGCCGCGAAACACGCCGACGCCCAGGTGACGGATCGCTGAGGTTTTGCCGTGCATCACCGCGCGGGCGCGCACCACCTCGGCGCCGAACGCCTGCCCCAGCGCTTGGTGCCCCAGGCACACGCCGAGGATCGGCAGCTTGCCGGCGAAATGACGAATGGCGGCCAGCGAGATACCCGCTTCGTTCGGGGTACAGGGGCCAGGGGAAATCACCAGATGCTGCGGCGCCAGCCGCTCGATATCGGCCAGCTGCAGCTCATCGTTGCGCTTCACCAGCACCTCGGCGCCCAATTCGCAGAAATACTGGTAAAGGTTATAGGTAAAGGAGTCGTAGTTATCGATCAGCAGCAGCATGTTAGATCCGGCAGAGAAAAACGCCGCCACAGTGTACTGATTTAACCCGCCGCTGCCGACGATAATTTCCGCTTACTTTTTGCGGCCGCCGGTGATCGACCCCAGCACGCCGCGCAGGATCTGGCGGCCGAGATCGCGCGCCATGCTCTTGGCGGCGGTCTGGACAATACCGTCGCGCTTGCCGCCGCGCGGGCCAGTAGAGCCGAACAGCAGCTCGTTCAAACCGTCCATCAGGCCGCCGCCCGCCTGCTGTTGCTGCGCTTGCGGTTGCTGCCCTTGCTGCGGGGTGCCGACGGTGGCGAAGCCGCCCGACGACAGCTTCTCGTAGGCGGACTCGCGGTCGATCATATCCTCATAGCGACCATACAGCGGCGATTTGTTGATCGCGCTGTTCAGCCCTTCCGCACCGAGCATGCCCATTTTGGACTCCGGCGCAATGACCATCGCCCGCTCCACCACGTTCGGGCGGCCCTTCTCGTCGAGGAATGACACCAGCGCTTCGCCCACGCCCAGCTCGGTGATCGCCGTTTCGGCATCGAAGGCCGGATTGGCGCGCAGGGTTTGCGCCGCCGTCTTCACCGCCTTCTGATCGCGCGGGGTAAAGGCGCGCAGCGCATGCTGCACGCGGTTGCCCAGTTGGCCGAGCACGCTGTCCGGGATGTCCAGCGGGTTCTGGGTGACAAAGTAAATGCCGACGCCTTTGGAACGGATCAGACGCACCACCTGTTCAATCTTGGTCAGCAGCGCCGCTGGCGCATCGTTGAACAACAGGTGCGCCTCATCGAAGAAGAACACCAGCTTCGGCTGTTCGGGATCGCCCACTTCCGGCAGGTGCTCAAACAGCTCGGCCAGCAGCCACAGCAGGAACACCGAATACAGCTTCGGCTGATTGATCAGCTTGTCAGCCGCCAGCAGGTTGATCACGCCATGGCCGTTGGCGTCAGTTTTCATCAGATCGTTGATGTCCAGCATCGGCTCGCCGAAGAACTGGTTGGCGCCCTGCTCTTCCAGCGTCAACAACCCACGCTGGATGGCACCGATCGACGCGGTAGAGATATTGCCGTACTGGGTCTGGAATTGTTTGGCGTTGTCGCCGACGAACTGCACCATGGCGCGCAGGTCTTTCATGTCCAGCAACAGCAGCGCGTTGTCATCGGCAATTTTGAACACCAGCTGCAGCACGCCGCTTTGCACCTCGTTCAGATCCAACAGGCGCCCCAGCAGCAGCGGCCCGAGATCGGAAATCGTGGCGCGGATCGGGTGGCCCTTCTCGCCGTAAATATCCCACGGGATAATGGTGCAGGCCTGCGGCTGCCAGTCGGTGACGCCAATCGCCGCCAGGCGCGCCTGCAATTTCTCGGAAGGCACGCCCTCGGCGCCGATGCCGGACAAATCGCCTTTCACGTCCGACAGGAACACCGGCACGCCAATGCGCGAGAACTGCTCGGCCATTTTTTGCAGCGTCACCGTCTTACCGGTGCCGGTTGCCCCGGTGATCAGCCCGTGGCGGTTGGCCAACGCCGGCAAAATCACCAGATCCTGCTCCGGTTTTCCGTCTTTCATCGCTTTGGCGATAATCCGTGGTTCACTCATTTTCTGTTCCTTTGACGCTGACGCGTCGCGAAACGCGCCTGTTGATGCAATAAAGCTATAAGCGCCGCGTAACCCCGTCAAGGACAAACAAAATGGGCGCCGTCGGAGCCTGATGAATTCAGATTGCGCTTAGCGCCAGCACGTCTTTGCTTGAACAATAAAGCACCAGTGCTATAGTGATCATTACGCTGTATATACGAGGTAAATACCATGTCTGAATCTACCGTGGTAATCCGCGTGGATGAAGAGTTAAAAACCGCTTTCGCCAGCGCGGCAAAGGCCGCCGATCGCACGGCTTCGCAACTGCTGCGCGATTTCATGCGCGAGTTTGTCAGCCGCCAGGCACAGCAGGAAGAGTACGACCAGTGGTTAAAGGAAAAGGTCGAGGTGAGCCGCAAGGCGTGGCGTGAAGGCAAGTTCGCCGACGATGAAGAGGTGGCCGCTTATTTCGCCGAACGCAGAGCTAAATCAACGCAATAAAACACAAAAGGACTTTTGTGAAACTGACATGGACGGAACCCGCCATCGCCGATCGTCTGGCGATTTATGAATGGTTGGAACTTAAAAACCCGGCCGCCGCCGCAGAGAATGATGCAAAAATCGCTGACGCGGCGGCACGCCTCGTGCATCATCCCGCCAGCGGGAAAACGGGTCGGATAGCCGGCACGCGCGAGCTGGTCATCTCCCCGTCCTATCTGCTGGTCTATGAATGGGCGCCTCAACGTATCATCGTATTGGCCATCGTGCATACTCGCCGCCGGTGGCCGCCGGCATAGTCACCCCCGCAGCCCCAGTTGCTCCTTCAACGCCTTCAAATAGCGCCGGCTGACCGGCACCGGATCGCCGGCCGACATGATCATCTCCGCCGCGCCGCCCTCTTCGAAACGGATCTCGCGCACCTGCTCCAGGTTGACCAGATACTGCCGATGGCAGCGCACCAGCGGCGTACGGCTTTCCAGCGTGCGCAGCGTCAGCTCGGTGAAACACTCCATGCCATCGCTGCGCACCACGAACACCCCGCTCAGCTTGGAACGGATCGCCAGCACTTCGTCGAACCGCAACAGATAGATGCGGCTGTGGCCGGTGCAGGGAATGTATTTCAGGTAACCGGCGCTCTCATCCAGCGCCGTCACGTCCTGCGGCGCACTGCGCTGCCGCAGGCGTTGCAGCGTCTTGCTCAGCCGCTTCGGCTCCGCCGGCTTCAGCAGATAGTCGAAGGCATGCTCCTCGAACGCCTGCACCGCGTATTCGTCGTAGGCGGTCAGAAACACGATGTGCGGCATGCGGTTAGGATCCAACATGCCGACCATTTCCAGCCCGCTGATGCGCGGCATCTGGATATCGAGAAACACCACGTCCGGCTGCAGCCGGTGGATCTGGCTGATGGCTTCGATGGCATTGGCGCATTCGCCGATGATCGCGATCTCCGCCTCGGCCTCCAGCAGATGACGCAGGTTGTCGCGCGCGGAAGGTTCATCGTCAACAATCAGTGCGTTTAACATCAGGCGGCCCTCTCCATGGGAACATTGAGCGTAATGCGGGTGTAGGCGTCCGGCCGGCAATCCACCTGCACGCCATAGCCTTCGCCGTAGCGCACGCGAATGCGTTTATCCACCAGATTCATCCCCAGCCCGCTGCAGTTCGGTTTCGGCTGGAACAGCCCGGCGTTGTCCGTCACCTGCAGCAGCAGATGCTCGCCTTCGCAGCAGGCGCCAATTTCGATACGGCCCACGCCCAACAGATGCGAGGTGCCATGCTTGATGGCGTTTTCGACGATCGGCTGCAGCGAGAACGCCGGCAGCCGCACCGCCAACAGCGCCTCCGGCAGCGACACCGCGATCTCCAGCCGATCGGCGAAGCGCGCTTTCTCGATCTGCAGGTAGGCGTTCACGTGTTCAATCTCGTCCGCCAGGCTGACTTCGTCATCCGAACGTTTTAGGTTTTTACGAAAGAAGGTCGAGAGGGACTGCACCAGATCGCAGGCGCGCTCGCCATCGCGGCGGATCACCGCCACCAGGGTATTCAAGGCATTGAACAGGAAATGCGGATTGACCTGCGCATGCAGCAGCTTGATCTCCGACTGCGCCAGCAGCTGCTTGTGGCGCTCGTACTGTCCGGCCATGATCTGCGCCGACAGCAGGCTGGCGATGCCTTCGCCCAACGTACGGTTGATGGTGCTGAACAGCTGGCTTTTCGGTTCGTACAGCTTGATGGTGCCGATCACCCGCTGGTTTTCGCCGCGCAGCGGGATCACCAGCGTCGAACCCAGCTTGCAGGCCGGGTTGATCGAGCAGCAATAAGAGAGCTGATTACCGTCGGCGTACACCACCTCGTTGTTGTCGATGGCGCGATGCGAATGCACCGAGGCGATCGGCGTGCCCGGCAGGTGGTGATCGTCGCCGATGCCGATAAACGCCAGCAATTTGTCGCGATCGGTGATCGCCACCGCGCCGATGCCCAGCTCCTGATAGATCACCCGGGCGACCTTCATACTGTTCTCCTGATCGAACCCCTGCCGCAGGATGCCCTCGGTGCGCTCGGCGATCTTCAGCGCCTTGGAAGAGAAGGCACTGGTGTATTTTTCGAACATCGCGCGCCGATCCAGCAGGATTTGCATGAACATCGCCGCGCCGACGGTATTGGCGATCATCATCGGCAGCGCGATATGCTCCACCAGCTGCAACGCTTCGCCGTAAGGGCGCGCCACCGCCAGGATGATCGCCATCTGCAGCACTTCCGCCACCAGCGCCACGCCGCCGACGAACAGCGGATTGAACAGCAGCTCGATGCGCCCCCGGCGCATGGCGATGCTGTGTACGATGCCGCCGACCAGGCCTTCGGACACCGTGGAAATCGCGCAGGCCACGTCGGTCATGCCGCCGAGCGTATACCGGTGCAGGCCGCCGGTCAGCCCGACCAGAAAACCCACCGACGGCCCGCCCAGCAACCCGCCCAAAACCGCGCCTATCGCGCGGGTGTTGGCGATCGAATCCTGAATGTGCAGCCCGAAGTAGGTGCCCATGATGCAGAACACGGAGAAGATCACGTAGCACAGCAGCTTATGCGGCAGGCGAATGGTCACCTGCATCAGCGGGATGAACAGCGGGGTTTTGCTCAGCAGATAGGCGATAACGAGATAGACGCACATCTGCTGCAACAGCAACAGCACCTGGTTAAATTCATACATGGCAGCAACTCATCCAGAGACAACAAAGGGCGAACGCCGGATTTCCGGTCTGATTATTGTCTGCCGATTAGAGCATGGGGCGCGGGAGAAAACAGTGATGAAGGCAAGGCTTCGGGAGGAAGGAGCGGCCGACCCCGACGGGATCGGCCAAAAACTTACGGCAGCACCTTGGCTGACAGAATCACCACCGGTTTGGTCGGCACATTCTGGTAAGGGCCGACGTTGCCGGTCGGCACCTGGGCAATTTTGTCCACCACGTCCATGCCTTTCACCACTTTGCCGAACACCGCGTAGCCGAAGTCACGCTGGCCGTGATCCAGGAAGGCGTTATCCGCCACGTTCAGGAAGAACTGGCTGGTGGCGCTGTCCTTGTCGGCGGTGCGCGCCATTGAGATGGTGCCGCGCAGGTTACGCAAGCCGTTATCGGCTTCGTTCTTGATCGGCGCCTTGGTGGATTTTTGCTGCATGTCAGCGGTGAAACCGCCGCCCTGCACCATAAAACCCGGGATCACGCGGTGGAAGATGGTGTTGTTGTAGTACCCGCTGTTCACGTAATCGACGAAGTTCTGGGTGGAAACCGGTGCCTTCTTGCTGTCGAGCGCCAACTCGATATTCCCCGCCGAGGTCGTCAGCATGACGTGGGTCTCACCGGCGGCGAGTGCGGCTGGCGCCACTGCGGTCAGGGAACACAGCGCGACGAAGGTCACTAAAGTACGTTTGAACATTAACGGGTCCTTTCTCTGAGAGACAAACTACGGAAAAGCGCTTTGATTCTAAAGAGCTGTATCGGCAAGTGCCAGCCATTTACCTATATTTACCCAATTACGGGACATATCCTAGGCGGCCCTGAATTTTGCTGCGGAAAGTATGGGCGCAGAAGGCTTTTTTGCCAACCGCATCACGCATTTTTTGCCCCGCGCCGCCCTGGGTCGGTTTTTGCGATCTGCCTCCCAGTTTGCACATACATTGCCGTTACTCTATATAAATGAGAGCGCTCTCATTATAAAAAGAACGGATACTGAGGCATCCCACGGCGGCATCGCCGCGCAACCCCTGGAGAAATGACGTGAGTGAATTGATGACTGAAATCAGCCCCGAGTTTGAAAGCACCATCATGGAACTGCTGGTGTTCTCCGGCAGCGCGCGCAGCAATGCGTTGATGGCGTTGCGGCAAGCGCGTGCCGGCGACTTCGCCGCGGCGGCCAAACACATGGCCGAGTCCAAAGAGTGGGTGAAGAAGGCGCACCTGATCCAGACTGAGCTGATCGGCCTGGACGAAGGCTGCGGCAAGCTGGCGATCAACCTGATCACCGTGCATGCGCAGGATCATCTGATGAACGCCATGGTGATCCAGGATCTGGCCGACGACATGATCGAGCTCTATCGCCGTCAGTCGCAGACGGAGGGCCGACCATGAGCACGCTCAAAATCGCCGTGATCGGCGGCGGCAGCAGCTACACTCCCGAATTGGTCGATGGGCTGATCCAGCGCATCGAGGAGCTGCCGGTCACCGAACTGGCGCTGGTGGACGTCGAGCCGGGCCGGCAAAAAGTGGAGACCATCGCCGCCCTGACCCGCCGCATGCTGGCGCGCCACGGGCTGGAGCAGGTGAAGGTCAGCGTGCACTTCGCGCTGGACGACGCCATTCGCGGCGCCGCCTTCGTGCTGACCCAGTTCCGCGTCGGGCAACTGCCGGCGCGCGCCGCTGATGAACGGCTGGGCCTGAAATACCAGTTGCTCGGCCAGGAAACCACCGGCGTCGGCGGCTTCGCCAAGGCGCTGCGCACCATCCCGGTGATGCTGGATATCGCCCGTCGGGTGGAAAAGCTGGCGCCGGACGCCTGGATCATCAACTTCACCAACCCGGCCGGCATCGTCACCGAGGCGGTATCCCGTTTTACCAAAGCGAAAATCATCGGCCTGTGCAACGTACCGATCAGCATGCATCACATGATCGCCAACATGCTGCAGGCGCCTTACGCCGACGTGCAGCTGCAGTTCGCCGGCCTGAACCACATGGTCTGGGTGCATCAGGTCACGCAGCAGGGGCGCGACGTCACCGCTAAGGTGATCGACATGCTGTGCGACGGCGCGGCGCTGACCATGAACAACATCAAGGAAGAGCCCTGGCAGCCGGACTTCCTGCGCGCGCTCGGCGCGATCCCCTGCCCGTACCACCGCTATTTTTACCAGACCCGCGAGATGCTGGCGGAGGAGATGGCCGCTGCCGGCGAGCGCGGCACCCGCGCCGAGCAGGTGATGCAGGTAGAAAAAGAGCTGTTCGAGCTGTATGCCGATCCGCAGCTGAACAGTAAGCCGGAGCAACTCAGCTTCCGCGGCGGTTCTTTCTATTCCGAAGTTGCGCTGGAGCTGATTCGTGCTATCCATAATAATCTCGGCACGCAATTAGTGGTCAACACCGCAAACCGCGGCGCAATCCATGGCCTGCCGGACGATGCTGTGATAGAAATCAACTGTATCGTCGATGCTCAGGGCGCACACCCGCTGACCTTCGGCCCGCTGCCGGAGCCGATGCAGGCCCTGACGCAGCAGGTGAAAGCCTACGAACGTCTGACCATCGAAACCGCAGTGCACGGCGATCGCCGCAGCGGATTGCTGGCGCTGATCGCCAACCCGTTAGTGGGCAACGCCAACCTGGCGCAGCCGCTGCTGGACGAGGTGTTGACGATAAACGCGCCGTATTTGCCGCAGTTCAGGTAAACGGCTATACGCAGCCAGACAGGGGTTCGGCGCGCCGAACCCATTTTTTTAGCCGTAATTCAGGAGTGGGACGATGGTGACACTGGAAGATGTCGCGGCGCTGGCGGGCGTTTCGCGCGCCACCGTATCGCGCGTGGTGAACGGCGACAGCAACGTCAAGGCGCCGACCCGCGAGAAGGTTGAACGCGCCGTCGCCCAGCTCGGTTATACCCCCAACCCGGCGGCCCGCGCGCTCGCCTCCAGCCACAGCAATACCCTTGGGCTGGTCACCACGTCATACCGCGGCGGCTTCTTCGGCGCGCTGATGGACTTCGTGCAGACCGAGGCCGAATCCCACGGCAAGCAGCTGCTGGTGACCCAGGGCCGCAACAGCGCCGAAAACGAATGGCAGGCGGTGCAGAGGCTGTTCAGCCTGCGCTGCGACGGCGTGATCCTGCACGTGCGTTTTCTCAGCGACGATCGGCTGCGCCAGCTGGCGGCGGAGCAACGTGATTTCGTGTTGCTCGATCGTCTGGTGCCGGGGTTGGAAGACCGCTGCGTCACCTTCGATCACCCGCTCGCCAGCCGCATGGCGACGCAGCAGTTGCTCGATGCCGGGCACCGGCGCATCGCCTGCATCAGTGGCCCGCGCGAGCGCCCGTCGAGCCGCCTGCGGCTGCAAGGGTTTGAAGAGGCAATGCAGGCGGCGAATATCGAGCCGGTGGCCTGCCTGGAGGGCGTCTACGATCTGGAAAGCGGTTACCGCTGTGCCGATCGGCTGCTGCGGCAAGCCGTGCGGCCCAGCGCCATCTACTGCTGCAACGAAGAGATGGCGATCGGCGCCCTGCTGGCAATCAATGAGCACCGCCTGCGGGTGCCGCAGGATATCTCCTTGATCTGCTACGACAGCGGCGAACGCGCGCCTTTCGTGCGCCCGGCGTTGAGCAGCGTACACTTTCCCATCAGCGAGATGGCCCAATACGCGGCGCGCAGGTTGATCGATCCCGCCACCCCGGCGCACCGGTTTGAGCCGACGATCGTCCACCGCGATTCCATTGTGACGGCACGCAAATAGATCACACTAATGCGCACCACCCCTTCATGGGTTACATCAAAAAATCGACAACCATCACAAAAAATCCCGTTGTCTGTGCTAGGATCCGCCTCCTGGTGGCCTGATCGGGACTTTTTTCTGCGTTTGCCAGGAAAAGCCAGCGGGCCTTATGCCAGCTATAAAAACCTCTAACAGACATATTCAGGCCTATACAATGAATGACAGTAACCGCATACGGCTTACCTGGATCAGCTTCTTTTCTTACGCGCTGACCGGTGCTTTAGTGATCGTCACAGGGATGGTGATGGGAAACATTGCAGAGTACTTTAATCTGCCGGTTTCCAGCATGAGTAACACCTTTACTTTCCTCAACGCCGGTATTTTGATTTCGATCTTCCTCAATGCCTGGCTGATGGAAATCATCCCGCTGAAGCGTCAGCTGATCTTCGGCTTTGTCCTGATGGTGCTGGCGGTCGCAGGGCTGATGCTCGGCAAGAGCCTGACCATGTTCTCGCTGTGCATGTTTATCCTCGGCGTGGTGAGCGGTATCACCATGTCGATCGGCACCTTCCTGATCACCCACATGTATGCCGGCCGCCAGCGCGGTTCACGCCTGTTGTTCACCGACTCCTTCTTCAGCATGGCCGGGATGATCTTCCCGATCGTCGCTGCGATGCTGCTGGCCCGCCATATCGGCTGGTACTGGGTTTATGCCTGCATCGGCCTGCTGTACGTGGGGATCTTCGTGCTGACCCTGTGCTCCGAATTCCCGGTGCTGGGCAAGAAAGGCGCCGACGCCGGTCAGCCGGTCGAGAAAGAAAAATGGGGCATCGGCGTGCTGTTCCTGTCGATCGCCGCGCTGTGCTACATCCTCGGCCAGCTGGGCTTCATTCAGTGGGTGCCGGAGTACGCCACCAAGTCGTTCAATATGGACATCGGCCAGGCCGGTAAGCTGGTGAGCGACTTCTGGACCTCTTATATGGTCGGCATGTGGGTGTTCAGCTTCATCCTGCGCTTCTTCGATCTGCAGCGCATCGTTACCGTGCTGGCCGCACTGGCTACCGGCGCGATGTACCTGTTCGTCAGCACCGACAATCCGGAGCACCTCGGCTACTACATCATGGCCCTGGGCTTCGTTTCCAGCGCCATCTACACCACGCTGATCACCCTCGGCTCGCTGCAGACCAAGGCTTCCTCGCCGAAACTGGTCAACTTTATCCTGACCTGCGGCACCATCGGCACCATGCTGACCTTCGTGGTCACCGGTCCTATCGTGGCGAAAGGCGGCGCGCATGCGGCGCTGACCACCGCCAACGGCCTGTACCTGGCGGTGTTTGTGATGTGTCTGCTGCTGGGCTTCGTGACCAAGCACCGCAGCCACGGTCACGTGACGCACTGATTTCTTCGCATCAAATACATCAAGGGCGCCCGCAAGGCGCCCTTTTTTATGTACATTTTTCACACTTAATTATACATTGTTTATACATGAACAATGGAGAGGGATTGCTCATGAAAGTCTTTATCAAAAAATGGGGCAACAGCGCGGGAATGCTGGTGCCCTCAGCGCTAATGAACGAGCTGGAACTACAGGTAGGTCAGGAAATGGACATGCAGGTCATCGATGGAGCGTTGGTCATTAAGCCGGTTAAGAAACGCTATTCACTGCAGCAATTGCTCGATGGCTGCGACGGTGAAGCGCCGGCCGCCGCAGACGACAACTGGGAACACATGCCGCCGGCGGGGAAAGAAGTATGGTGAAGCGCCCCGTTTTTCAGCGCGGAGATCTTATCCGGGTCAGCCTGAATCCCGTGGTTAGCCGTGAGCAGCAAGGCGACTTTCGTCCGGCACTGGTGCTCTCTCCCCGTGAGTTTAATGCGCTGGGCATGGTGCTGGTCGCCCCTATTTCGCAAGGGGCTAATTTTGCCCGTACAGCGGGTTTCACCGTCAGCCTGAGCGGGAGCGGCACCGCAACGCAGGGCGTCATCTTGATCAACCAGGTTCGCATGATGGATCTGGCCGGGCGCAGCGCGCAATTCATTGAACGTGCCCCTGGCGAAGTCATCGCCGACGCGCTGGCGCGGCTTCAGGCAATCATCGACTAACGCCGAAAATCCACCGTCTCATCCTGCTGTAAATGCAGCGTAGTTTCCGCCGGCCGCGTTTCGGCGATCACTGCCCCCTGGCGAATCGAATAACGCACCGGCGTCTGGCGGCGCACCGCGTCGAAGCCGCTTTCCGCCGGCAGGATCACCAGGTTGGCGCTGTTGCCGGCCGCCAGGCCGTAGTCGCTCAGGTTAAGGGTGCGTGCGCTGTGGTGGGTGATCAACTTCAGCCCATCGTCGATCTGGCCATAGCCCATCAGCTGGCACACGTGCAGCCCCATATGCAGCACCTGCAGCATGTTGGCGGTGCCGAGCGGGTACCAGGGATCGAACACGTCGTCATGGCCGAAGCAGACGTTGATCTCCGCCTCCAGCATCTCCTTCACCCGCGTCACGCCGCGCCGTTTCGGGTAACTGTCGAAACGCCCCTGCAGGTGAATGTTCACCAGCGGATTGGCGACGAAGTTGATGCCGGACATTTTCAACAGGCGGAACAGCCGCGAGGCGTAAGCGCCATTGTAAGAGTGCATCGCCGTGGTGTGGCTGGCGGTGACTTTCGCCCCCATCTCCAGCTTCAGCGCCAGCGCCGCCACGGTCTCGACGAAGCGCGATTGCTCGTCGTCGATTTCATCGCAGTGCACGTCCACCAGCCGATCGTATTTTTGCGCCAGCGCGAACGCCTTATGCAGCGACTCCACGCCGTACTCGCGGGTGAATTCGAAGTGCGGAATGGCGCCCACCACGTCGGCGCCCAGCCGCAGCGCCTCTTCAAGCAGCGCTTCGCCGTTGGGGTAGGAAAGGATCCCCTCCTGCGGGAAGGCGACGATCTGCAGCGTCACCCAGGGCGCCACCTCCTGCTTCACCTCCAGCATGGCACGCAGCGCGGTCAGCGTGGGATCGGAAACGTCGACGTGGGTGCGCACATACTGCACGCCGTTAGCGATCTGCCACTTAAGCGTTTGCCAGGCGCGCTGTTTGACGTCTTCATGAGTCAGCAGCGCTTTGCGTTCGGCCCAGCGCTCAATGCCCTCGAACAGCGTGCCGGACTGGTTCCAGGCCGGCTGACCGGCGGTCTGCGTGGTATCCAGGTGGATATGCGGTTCGACGAACGCCGGCAACGCCAGCCCGCCCTGCGCATCCAACACGTCGCCGCGCCACTCCTGCCCCTCCGGCTGCGGTACCAGATGCGCAATGCGCCCCTGCTCGATCGCCAGTTGCCACAATCCCTCATGCCCGCTTAAACGCAGGTTGTCGATAAATTTCAATGGACGTTTCGCCATCCTTCACCTCTGCCGTTGCGCTGGTTTTCTTCATCATACTGGCAGCGGATCGCGCTGACAAAGTCGCCGTTGTCTGCCTACCCCCTGCGTTTACTCCCTGAGGGGTAATTTACATGCAAACTGACTCGCTTCAGCTAAAGATGAATAAAATCCGCAACTTATCAAAAAACGTGAAAAATCATTCATATACCACGTTAGAGGTATATAGGGGTGTGATTGATTTGCATCAATAAATTGCTCATCGGGAGAGATAAGGTAAGCCTAGGAAACCAGAATTTTGAGGCAATAATGAGCAGAGTCAAACTTGCCGTCGTCGGCAATGGCATGGTCGGCCACCGGTTCATCGAAGATCTGTTGGATAAAGCAGACAAAGACCAGTTCGAAATCACCGTCTTTTGCGAAGAGCCACGCATCGCTTACGATCGCGTGCACCTTTCCTCCTACTTCTCGCACCACACCGCCGAAGAGCTGTCGCTGGTGCGCGAAGGCTTTTACGAAAAACACGGCGTAAAGGTACTGGTCGGCGAACGCGCTATCACCATCAATCGCGACGAGAAGGTCATCCACTCCAACACCGGCCGCACCGTCTATTACGACAAGCTGATCATGGCCACCGGCTCCTATCCGTGGATCCCGCCGATTAAGGGCTCGGATAGCCAGGACTGCTTCGTTTACCGCACCATCGAAGACCTGAACGCCATCGAAGCCTGCGCGCGCCGCAGCAAACGCGGTGCGGTAGTCGGCGGCGGGCTGTTAGGGCTGGAAGCCGCCGGCGCGCTGAAAAGCCTGGGGGTGGAAACACACGTGATCGAGTTCGCTCCGGTACTGATGGCCGAACAGCTCGACCCGATGGGCGGTGACCAGCTGCGCCGCAAGATCGAGCGCATGGGCGTCAAGGTTCACACCGGCAAAAATACCCAGGAGATCGTCAACGGCGGCGGCACGGCGCGCAAAACCATGCATTTCGCCGACGGTAGCCTGCTGGAAGTGGATTTCATCGTGTTCTCCACCGGCATCCGCGCCCAGGACAAGCTGGCGCGTCAGTGCGGGCTGGAGGTTGGCCGCCGCGGCGGCATCGCCATCAACGACAGCTGCCAAACGTCTGATCCGGACGTGTACGCCATCGGTGAGTGCGCCGCCTGGCGCGATCGCACCTTTGGCCTGGTGGCGCCGGGATACAAAATGGCGCAGGTGGCCGCCGATCATCTGCTGGGCCGCGAAAACGGCTTCCAGGGCGCCGACATGAGCGCCAAGCTGAAGCTGCTGGGCGTGGACGTCGGCGGCATCGGCGATGCCCATGGCCGCACCGAAGGCGCCCGCAGCTACGTTTATCTGGATGAAAGCAAAGAAGTCTACAAACGTATCGTGGTCAGCGCCGACAATAAAACCCTGCTCGGCGCGGTGCTGGTAGGCGACACCAGCGATTATGGCAACCTGCTGCAGCTGGCGTTGAACGGCATCGAGCTGCCGGAAAACCCGGACGGCCTGATCCTGCCGGCCCATGCGGGCAGCAAACCGGCCATCGGTGTAGATTCGCTGCCGGAAAGCGCGCAGATCTGCTCCTGCTTCGACGTCAGCAAAGGCGACATCATCCAGGCGGTCAACAAAGGCTGCCACACCGTGGCGGCGCTGAAGGCCGGAACCAAGGCCGGCACCGGCTGCGGCGGCTGCATCCCGCTGCTCACCCAGGTGTTGAACGCCGAGCTGAGCAAACAGGGCATCGAGGTCAACCACCACCTGTGCGAACACTTCGCCTATTCACGCCAGGAGCTGTTCCACCTGATCCGCGTCGAAGGCATCAAGTCGTTCGAGGCATTGCTGGCCAAATACGGCAAAGGTTACGGCTGCGAAGTGTGTAAACCAACCGTCGGCTCGTTGCTGGCCTCGTGCTGGAACGAATACATCCTCAAGCCACAGCATACGCCGCTGCAGGATACCAACGACAACTTCCTCGGCAATATCCAGAAAGACGGCACCTACTCGGTGATCCCGCGTTCCGCCGGCGGCGAAATCACCCCGGACGGCCTGCTGGCCATCGGCCAGATCGCCAAGGAATACAACCTCTACACCAAAATGACCGGCTCGCAGCGCATCGGCATGTTCGGTGCGCAGAAAGACGATCTGCCGGCCATCTGGAGCAAGCTGCTCGCCGCCGGCTTTGAAACCGGCCACGCGTATGCCAAGGCGCTGCGCATGGCGAAAACCTGCGTCGGCAGCACCTGGTGCCGCTATGGCGTCGGCGACAGCGTCGGCTTCGGCGTCACGCTGGAACATCGCTACAAAGGCATCCGCACCCCGCACAAAATGAAGTTCGGCGTCTCGGGCTGTACCCGTGAATGCGCCGAGGCGCAGGGCAAGGACGTCGGCATCATCGCCACCGAGAACGGCTGGAACCTGTACGTCTGCGGCAACGGCGGCATGAAACCGCGCCACGCCGACCTGCTGGCCGCCGATCTCGATCGCGAGACCCTGGTGCGCTACCTCGACCGCTTCATGATGTTCTATATCCGTACCGCCGATAAGCTGCAGCGCACCTCGGTGTGGCTGGAGAGCCTGGAAGGCGGCATCGATTACCTGCGCAAGGTGATCGTCGACGACAAGCTCGGCATCAACGACCAACTGGAAGCGGAGATCGCCCGCCTGCGCGACGCGGTGGTCTGCGAGTGGAAAGAGACCGTCGAGCATCCGGAAACGCAGCTGCGCTTCGCCCACTTCATCAACAGCCCGCTGCGCGATCCGAACGTGCAGGTGGTGGCCGAACGCGACCAGCACCGCCCGGCGCGCCCTGACGAGCGCATTCCCGTCACCCTGATCGATACCGAGGAGAGCCACGCATGAGCCAGTGGATTACCGTTTGTCCCGTCGCCGACATTCTGCCCGGCACCGGCGTATGTGCCCTGATCGGCGATCGGCAGGTGGCGGTGTTCCGCCCCTATGCCGACGAACAGGTGTTCGCCATCAGCAATATCGACCCGTTCGCCCAGGCCAGCGTGCTGTCACGCGGGCTGATCGCCGAGCATCAGGGCGAACTGTGGGTCGCCAGCCCGCTGAAGAAACAGCATTTCCGCCTGTACGACGGTCACTGTCTGGAAGATGACAGCCGTTCCGTCGCCAGCTTCGCCAGCCGAGTGGTCGACGGCATCGTGCAAGTCGCGGCATAACCTTTCGGGAGGCAACATGTTTACCGACACGATAAACAAATGCGCCGCCAACGCGGCGCGCATCGTCCGCCTGGCGAAGGAGAGCCCGCTCGGCTTCTGGATCAGCTCGGCGATGGCGGGCGCCTACGTCGGCCTTGGCATCATCCTGATCTTCACCCTCGGCAACCTGGTCGACCCAAGCGTGCGGCCGCTGGTGATGGGCGCCACCTTCGGCATCGCGCTGACGCTGGTGATCATCGCCGGTTCCGAGCTGTTCACCGGCCATACGATGTTCCTGATACTCGGCGTCAAGGCCGGCACCATCCGCCAAAGCCAGATGTGGGCGGTGCTGCCGCAAACCTGGCTCGGCAACCTGCTCGGCTCGGTGCTGGTGGCGCTGATGTATTACTACGGCGGCGGCAGCCTGCTGCCGGTGGATACCAGTCTGGTGCACAGCGCCGCGTTGGCGAAAACCACCGCGCCTGCCGAAGTGCTGTTCTTCAAGGGCGTGCTGTGCAACTGGCTGGTTTGCCTGGCGATCTGGATGGCGATCCGCGTAGAAGGCGCCGCCAAGTTCATCGCCATTTGGTGGTGCCTGCTGGCCTTTATCGCCTCGGGTTACGAACACTCCGTCGCCAACATGACGCTGTTTGCCCTCTCCTGGTTCGGCAACCACAGCGAGGCCTACACCCTCGCCGGCATCGGCCACAACCTGCTGTGGGTGACGCTGGGCAACATCCTGTCCGGCTCGGTGCTGATGGGCCTGGGGTATTGGTACGCCACGCCGCGCGCCGAACGCCCGCAGGCGGCGAAAGCCGCCGCACGTCAGACCGCCTGATTTTTCGGGGGCGCATTTCGCCCCCACACTGATTACCCCCGAGGAGTGCCGATGGACTACCTGCCGATTTTCTGCCAACTGCAACATAAAGCCTGCCTGCTGGTCGGCGGCGGCGAGATCGCCGAACGCAAGGCGCGCCTGCTGCTGGACGCCGGCGCAGCGCTGACCGTCAACGCCGTAGACTTCACCCCACAGTTCCGCCTGTGGGCGGAAGAAGGCCGGTTGACGCTGGCCGAAGGCGAATTCAGCCCGGCCCTGCTGGCGGAAAAATGGCTGGTGATCGCCGCTACCGACCGGCTGGAAGTCAACGCACGGGTGTATCAGTGCGCCAACCAGCAGCGGGTGTTCTGCAACGTGGTGGACGATCCGAAACGCGCCAGCTTTATCATGCCGTCGATCATCGATCGTTCGCCGATCATGGTGGCAGTGTCCTCCGGCGGCAAAGCGCCGGTGCTGGCGCGCCTGCTGCGCGAGAAGCTGGAAGCGATGCTGCCGCAGCACCTCGGTAAGTTGGCCCAGCTGGGCGGCTCGCTGCGGCAGCGGGTAAAACAACGCTTCAGCAGCCTCGGCGCGCGCCGTCGCTTCTGGGAACGGTTATTCGCCCACGATCGGCTGGCGCAGTCGCTGGCCAACGACGACGCCACGCTGGCCACACGTCAGCTCGAGCAGCTGTTCAGCGAACAGCCAGAAGATCGCGGTGAAGTGGTGCTGGTGGGCGCCGGGCCGGGCGATGCCGGCTTGCTGACGCTGAAAGGACTGCAACAGATCCAGCAGGCCGACGTGGTGGTTTACGACCGACTGGTCTCCGAAGAGATCATGACGCTGGTGCGCCGCGACGCCGAGCGTATCTTCGTCGGCAAACGCGCAGGCCACCACTGCGTGCCGCAGGAGCAGATCAATCAAATCCTGCTGCAGCAGGCGCAGCAAGGCAAACGTGTGGTGCGCCTGAAGGGGGGCGATCCCTTTATCTTCGGCCGCGGCGGCGAAGAGCTGGAAACGCTGGCAGACGCCAACGTGCCGTTCTCGGTGGTGCCGGGTATCACCGCCGCCTCCGGCTGTTCCGCCTACAGCGGTATCCCGCTCACCCACCGCGACCATGCGCAGAGCGTGCGCCTGGTGACCGGCCACGCCAAGGCCGACGGCGGATTGGACTGGGCGACGCTGGCCGCCGGGCAACAGACGCTGGTGTTCTATATGGGGCTGGCGCAAGCGGCGGAGATCCAGCGCCAGCTGATAGCGAATGGATTGGCGGCCACCACGCCGGTGGCGCTGGTAGAAAACGGCACCTCCTGCCGCCAGCGGGTGATTGAAGGCGAGCTCGGCCAACTGGGCTCCCTGTCATTGCAGGCCGCCAGCCCCAGCCTGATCATCGTCGGCAGCGTGGTCAGCCTGCGCAGCAAGCTCAACTGGTTCGCCAGCGAGGTACCGCCCGCCGACCTGGCGCAAATGGCGTGATACCGACGTAAAAAAAGCGGCCTATGGCCGCTTTTTTTTTATTTGCACCGACGTTACGCCTGCGGCGGTACGAAACCGACGGCCTGATAGACCTTCGCCAGGGTTTCCTGCGCGCGTGCGCGTGCCTTGGCGGCGCCGTCGCGCATCACCTGCTGCAGATAGGCTTCGTCGTTACGGAAGCGGTGATAGCGCTCCTGCAGCTCACCCAGCATGCCGGAGACGGCTTCCGCCACCGCGCCTTTCAGGTGGCCATACATCTGGCCTTCGAACTCGGCTTCCAGCTGCGCGATGCTTTTGCCGGTCACACCGGCGAGAATATCCAACAGGTTGGAGACGCCCGCCTTGTTGACCACGTCGTAACGCACGACAGGCGGCTCTTCCGAGTCGGTCATTGCGCGTTTGATCTTCTTGGTCACCGCTTTCGGATCTTCCAGCAGGCCGATCACGTTGTTGCGGTTGTCGTCCGACTTGGACATCTTCTTGGTCGGCTCCTGCAGCGACATCACGCGCGCGCCGGATTTAGGAATAAACGGCTCCGGCACTTTGAACACGTCGCCGTACAGCGCGTTGAAACGCTGGCCCACGTCGCGGCTCAGCTCCAGGTGCTGTTTCTGGTCTTCGCCCACCGGCACCTGGTTGGTTTGATACAGCAGAATATCCGCCGCCATCAGCACCGGATAGCTGAACAGCCCAGCGTTGATGTTCTCGGCGTAGCGCGCGGATTTGTCCTTGAACTGCGTCATGCGGCTCAGTTCGCCGAAATAGGTGTAGCAGTTCAGCACCCAGCTCAGCTGCGTGTGCTCAGGCACGTGCGACTGCACGAAGATGGTGCTTTTTTCCGGGTCGATGCCGCAGGCCAGGTACAGCGCCAGCGTATCCAGCGTGGCCTTGCGCAGCTTCTCGGCGTCCTGGCGCACGGTGATGGCGTGCAGATCGACGATGCAGTAGATGCAGTCGTAGTCGTCCTGCATCTGCACCCACTGACGCAGCGCACCCATGTAGTTGCCGATGGTCAGTTCGCCGGACGGCTGCGCGCCGCTAAATACGATGGGCTTACTCATGTTTAAATTTCCTGATTCTCTAAAGATGACAGCCCAAGAGCGGGCAACAAATCGGCAAAGCGCTCCAACACCCGATCGGGGTGGCTCAGGGCGATCGATTCGCCGTAGTTATAACCGTAGGTAAAGCCGACGCTCGGGCAACCGGCGCCCTGCGCGGCTTGAATATCGTTGCGCGAATCGCCGACGAACAGCAGTTCATGTGCACGCAGCCCAAGCTTGCCGAGCACCAGGTACAGCGGCGCCGGATGAGGTTTTTTTTCCGTCACGTCGTCGCCGCCGATCACCAGCGAAAAATAGTCGCCTATGCCCAACGATGCCAGCAGCGGCGCCACGAACGGCGTCGGCTTGTTGGTCACCAGCGCCATCGGATAGCCGTGCGCGGCCAGCCGGGCCAGCGTCTCTTGCACCTGCGGGAACAGGCGGCTGCCGCTGTCGACGGTCTGCGCATAGAAATGATCGAAGCGTTCACGCAGCCGGCCGCACTGCTCCGGCGTGCCTTCCGCTTCCGCCCAGCGCAGCGCGCGCTGCACCAGCACGTCAGCGCCGTTGCCGATCCAGGTGCCGACCCGTTCTTCACCCGCTTGCGGCAGGCCCCTTTCTTCCAGCGCCATATCGATAGCGGCCGCCAGACCCGGCGCGCTGTCGACCAGCGTGCCGTCCAGATCGAAGGCCAATGCGCGGATCGCGCCGAAATCAGCCATGGGAAACCTTCGCCAGCTCGCTGCGCATCTCGTCGATCACCTTACGGTAGTCCGGCTGCCCAAAGATGGCAGAACCAGCGACGAACATATCGGCACCCGCGGCGGCGATTTCGGCGATGTTGTCCACCTTCACCCCACCGTCAACTTCCAGGCGGATATCGCGACCGCTGTCGTCGATCAGCTTGCGCACCTGGCGCAGTTTGTCCAGCGTGCCGTGGATGAACGACTGGCCGCCGAAGCCCGGGTTAACCGACATCAGCAGGATCACGTCGATTTTATCCATCACGTAATCGAGGTAGCTCAGCGGCGTCGCCGGGTTGAACACCAGGCCGGCTTTACAGCCGTGCTCTTTGATTAGCTGAATGGTGCGATCGACATGCTCGGAAGCTTCGGGGTGGAAAGAGATATAAGACGCGCCGGCCTTGGCGAAATCAGGCACGATGCGGTCCACCGGTTTGACCATCAGGTGTACGTCAATCGGCGCAGTAATGCCGTAGTTGCGCAGCGCTTCGCACACCATCGGACCGATGGTCAGATTGGGCACGTAGTGGTTATCCATCACGTCGAAGTGCACCACGTCGCCGCCTGCGGCCAGCACGTTGGCGGTATCTTCACCTAACCGGGCAAAATCTGCCGACAGAATGGACGGGGCAATCAAAAACTTTTTCATCCGCTTCTCCAAACGTAGGGTCGAGTTGTTATGCGCCGGGGTGCCCCCGGCTTAGCGATACAGCGCCAAAAGCTCGTTCACTTTGCTGCGGCCGAGAATATTGCGACTGATCGTGCGGCGCGCTTTCACCACATACAGCGCAGCATTCTGGTACCAGTCGCGCGTCAGCTCGGTATCGTGATTGGAGATCAATACCGGTACCTGGTTCTCTACCGAGAGCTGGTGCGCCAGTTGCGCCAGGCTCTGCTGATCGGCGATGCTGAAGCTGTTGGTGTGGTAAGCGGTGAAATTCGCCGTCGCCGACAGCGGCGCATAAGGCGGATCGCAATACACCACGGCGCCGGCCACGGCCTTCGCCATGGTATCGCGGTAATGCTCGCAGACAAAAGTGGCATTGCGCGATTTTTCGGCAAACCAGTAGAGCTCTTCTTCCGGGAAGTACGGTTTCTTGTACCGGCCAAACGGCACGTTGAACTCGCCGCGCAGGTTATAGCGGCACAGGCCGTTATAGCAGTGACGGTTCAGGTACAGGAACAGCAGCGCCCGGCGGTAAGGCTCGGTGCTAGTATTGAACTCTTCTCGCAGCAGGTAAAACTGATCCGAGTTATTGAATTCATCGGCGAAAAGCGTGCGGGCATCGCGCACGAAGTCATCCGTGCGCAGCTTAACGATGTTATACAGGTTGATAAGATCGCTATTGATGTCGGCGAGAATGTAGGCGTCGTAATCCGTATTCAGAAAGACGGATCCCGCACCCACGAAGGGCTCGATTAAGCAGTCTCCCGCCGGCAGATGGCGACGAATCTCATCTACCAGCGGGTATTTTCCACCAGCCCATTTTAAAAAAGCGCGGTTTTTCTTCATGCCGTCAATTAGCTACTTATACAATTCAGAGCGGCGGATTGTACTCTGTTTCAGACAGCACATCAGCGCACAAATTTAAATGATTTATTTTTTAAGATCTTGCTGCACTTGGTGTACAGGTCGGACCCACGGTTTTTTCGCCTGCACATCCGCCGGCAACGAAGCAATGGCGCGCTTCGCTTCCGCAGAAGACGCATAGTTGCCGCTCACCAGAACGTACCACGGCTTGCCGTCACGCTTGGTGGCGTACACCAGGTAGTTCTGCAGCTTCTGCTGTTTGGCGTAGGCGTTCAGCGTGTCGGAACGCGAAGCGCTGCTCAGCTGCAGGGTATAGTGGCTGCCCGGCGCAGACTGCAGTGAACTGCCGCTGCTGGCGACCGCTCCCGCTTTCGCGGTGGAAGACGGCTTGGCCGGCGGCGTATACACCGTGGTCGGTGATTTATGCTGCGTCGCGGTCGGTTTGGTGGCGGCGGTTTTCGCCGGCGTTTTATGCTGTTGCGGCGCGGTGCCCTGCACAGGACGCGTCGCTTCGCGCGCCGCGGCGCCGCTCATCACCGTCGCCGGTGCGGTCGGCAACGTCGACGCTGCACCGGTCATGCCCTGGGTTGCGGCATCCACCTGCCCCTGCTGCTGCGACAGCGCATCCGCCATGTTGCCCGGCAAATCGACGCGCTGCTGTGCACCGCCCTGCTGAGGCTGCGTTTGCGCTTCAGTCGGCGTGCCAGAGATCGGCGGAACGCTGACGTTCTGCGGTTGCTGCGGCTGAGTTGCGCTCACGCCGTTATTATCGTGGGTATCCGTCGTGCCGCCCGGCACGCCGTTATTGGCAGTGGTCAGCGACGAAGAACCGGACAGGTTGATATCGCGGGCCGCGCCGTTTTGCGCGCCGCTCTCCTGAGCCGCTTCATGTTTGGTCGGCGCCTTCAAGGCGGAACCGATGCCGATAATCAGCAGCAACAGCACCAAAATGCCGATGCCAATCATCAAATGCTGGCGCGAAACGGCGAAGCGCGGCGCGGCGGCCGGCTTGCGCGAACGCGTTGGACGACGATCGCTGCTATCAGGTCTGAGATCGTCTTCCGGTTTAAACTCGTCCATCTGAAACCCTCCAACTAGAGGCAAAAGCCCACCACCGTAGACCTACCGTGGCACGGGCAGATTAACCCGATGATGGCAAAGCGACACCCGTCGTGCTCTGCTCACTGTATTAATATAGATGCAAATGGCGGCTAAGCCACTGTTACTTAGTCCGATTTAATTACGCTGCTGCTCAGGCAAGCAGGCGGCGATCGACGCCAGCACCAGCTCATGCCCTACGCCACCGCGCACTTCCGCCGCACCGATCGCGGTCGGCAGCACCAGACGCAGTTCGCCCGCCAGCACTTTCTTGTCGCGCAACATGTGCGGCAGATAGGATTCCGGCGTCATTTCCTGCGGCCCGCAGACCGGCAAGCCGGCGCGCAACAGCAGCGCTTTGATACGTTCGATGTCTTCAACAGAGAACTGGCCGAGACGGTGCGCGGTTTCCGCCGCCATCACCATGCCTGCAGCCACCGCTTCACCGTGCAGCCACACGCCGTAGCCCATCTCGGCTTCGATAGCATGGCCGTAAGTATGGCCCAGATTCAGCAGGGCGCGCAGACCGCTTTCGCGTTCGTCAGCAGCCACCACCTCGGCCTTCAGTTCGCAGCAGCGGCGGATACAGTAGGCCAACGCCTGCATATCCAACGCCATCAGCGCATCGATGTTATTTTCCAACCAGACGAAGAACTCGCGATCGAGGATGATCCCGTATTTGATGACTTCGGCCAAGCCGGAAGAGAGTTCACGCGTCGGCAGCGTTTTCAGACAATCCAGATCAACCACCACCGAAACGGGTTGATAGAAAGCACCGATCATGTTTTTGCCGAGCGGGTGGTTGACGGCGGTCTTACCGCCCACGGAAGAATCCACCTGCGACAGCAGCGTGGTGGGAACCTGGATGAAACGCACGCCACGTTGGTAACACGCGGCGGCAAAGCCGGTCAGATCGCCGACAACGCCACCACCGAGTGCGATCAGCGTGGTATCGCGCCCGTGCGGTTTTTCCAGCAGCGCCGAAAACACCTGCTCCAGCACCGCCAGAGATTTGTACTGCTCACCATCGGGAAGAATCACCTGATCCACCACGACGCCGCCCTGCTCCAGCACCTGCCGGACACGCTCCAGATAGAGCGGCGCCAGGGTCTGGTTGGTGACCAACATCGCTTGCTCACCTGCCTTTAACGGCATAAAAGAAGCCGGATCGTCAAACAATCCGGCGGCGATGGTAATCGGGTAGCTGCGCTCCCCAAGCGTTACAGTAATTCTCTCCATGTCGCGCTCAGTTCTCTGTATGGTGCGGCGGTGGTTGATCCCCGCAGCAGCGGGGAACACAAATCAGTTTTCCGCATTAGCCGACGGCGAACGCGAAAATCGGCAATCAGTTGCTTTCCAGCATGTTGATGATCTGGTTGGCAACCACTTTAGCGCTCTGATCGTCGGTGCGGATGGTGACATCAGCAATCTCTTCATACAACGGATTGCGCTCTTTCGCCAAAGCTTCCAACACTTCACGCGGCGGAGAGTCGACCTGCAACAGCGGACGTTTTTTATCACGCTGAGTGCGAGCCAACTGCTTCTCAATCGTGGTTTCCAAATAGACCACCACACCACGCGCGGACAGACGGTTGCGCGTTTCGCGCGACTTCACCGAACCGCCGCCGGTCGCCAACACAATCCCTTGTTTTTCCGTCAGTTCATTAATGACTTTTTCTTCACGATCGCGGAAACCTTCTTCCCCTTCCACGTCGAATACCCAGCCCACGTCAGCTCCGGTACGTCGCTCAATTTCTTGATCGGAGTCGAAGAACTCCATATTGAGTTGCTGAGCTAACTGACGGCCAATAGTGCTTTTGCCGGCACCCATAGGCCCAACCAGAAAGATATTGCGTTTCTCTGCCATGTTTTTCGGTATTACTAAGACAATTCGTTAATGTTAACCCGCCCCGCCAATCAAATTAGCGGCGGGACCTAAACTGAAACCTCATGAGCGATAGTGCGAGATCAGACGAAAAATTATCTCAACACTCTTGGTAGTTTGGCAACCGATTAAATCGCAATCCACGCCGCGGGAGGGAAACCATATGTTTTTAACGGCGTCTTGGCGCTAACAAAAAACCTCGGTGCTCAATTCGGTAACCCTTGTAAGCTAAATCGGCCGCAGCGTCAAACGCAGATCCCCCCAAGGGGATAAAAAAGTGTATCTGCTCATCAACTTTAGGAGATTTGCCGCCCGGCTGACAGGCAGCCGCCTATCCCTTAATCAGAGTCGGCGTAATGAAGATCACCAGCTCGCGTTTTTTCTGTTGTGTGCCGCTTTGTCGGAACAAACCTCCCAATAACGGCGCATCCCCCAATCCCGGCACCTTGTCCGCCGTCTTGCCGCTATGCCGTTGAAAAATACCGCCGAGAACCAGGGTTTCACCGTTTTTCACCGTGATCTGCGTTTTAATCTCCTGTTTATCGATGGTGAGCGCTTCACCCGCGCCCCGGCTGATGGCGCGCCCCGGCATATTTTGACTGATGTGCAACGTCAGCGTGATGCGCCCGTCCGGCAACACTCTCGGCGTCACCTCCATGCCCAGCACCGCCTCTTTGAACTCAATGGCGGTCGCACCGCTGGCGCCGCTTGACACTTCGTAAGGGATCTCGGTTCCCTGCTTGATGCTGGCGGTTTGCAGGTGCGCCGTCAGCAGGCGCGGGCTGGCAATGATCTCCACCTGATTCTCCTGTTCCAGCGCCGTCAGCTCGAGGCTCAGCAAACGCCCGCTGATGCGCGCGAGGTGAAAACCGGCATTTACCGCGCTGCGCTCCAGCGGCAGGTTGACGCCAAGATTGCCCGGCCGCAGCGGCTGCGCCGGCCTGTCGTCCGGCGCCAATCCCCAACGCACGCCGAGTTCGCGCAGGCTTTCGCTGTTGATGGTCACGATATGCGCCGCCAGTTGCACCTGTGCCAGCGGCGCATCCATTTCCGTTACCCGCTTTCTCAACTGCGCCAGAATCGGCGCGGTGTCGCGGAGCAGCAGCGTATTGGTGCGTTTATCCGCCAACACGCTGCCACGCTCGCTGAGCAACGTGCCACGTTGGGCATTGAGGCTTTCGGCAATCTCCGTCGCATCGCCGTTTTGCACTGTCAGCGTCAGGCTGTGCAAAGGTTGCCGCTGCGCCAGCGCCTCTCGCTGCTGCTTTTTTTCCTGTGCGCCCGGCTCCGGGGCGATAAGCATCACGCTCCCCTCCCGCGTCATCGTCAGCTTGCCCATGCGCAGAGTCAGCGCCAGCGCCTGAGGCCAAGGCACATTCTCCAGCCGCAGCGTCAGGTTGCCGCTCACGCCGGGCGCTGCGATCAGGTTTAGTTGCCGATAATCCGCCAGCGCCTGCAGGATGACCGTGACCGGCGCATCCTGAAACTCCAGCGAAATAACCTGTTTATCCTGCGCCTGTGCGATGCCGAGCGTCAGACACCACAGCGCCACCGCCAATCCCGCGCGTCCTTTCATGGTTTGCCATCCTTGTTGTCCATCATCAGCGAGATGTCGCCCTGACTCGCCGGGCAATCCGGCTCGGCCGCCAGCGCCATTAACGTCAGGCTGCGCGCCTGCACCTGCGCCACCTGCCAGCGATCGGCCAGTACCCGCTGCTGCGGCCGCAGGCGCAGCCATTGCCCCGCCGGCGTCACCACCCAGCCATAGCGCAGCGTCGGTTGCCCGATGACGCCTTTCAGGCGCCAGCCCGCCGGCGATGCCGCCGTTTGGGCACAAGCAGGCAGCGGAGGCGGCGCAAACGGATCGCGCGGTTCAGCACACAAGGCCCACGGCCATAGCAGCCACCACCAACGGCCGAGTCTTTTACTCATCGGCCTGCTCCTCGGCGGCATCCTGTAAAACCAACCGCGCCGTCATGCCTTGCGGCGGTGTCTCCACGCTCAATTGTTCGAGACGTAAATCGGCGGGCAGCGCCTCCAGCAGCGCCAATAAACCGGCGTAGTCAATGCGCAAACTCAGCGTTTGCCGCAGCGGTTTTTCCTGCCGCTGCCAGCGCAACAAGGCGCTCCCCGCCTGTTGCAGCACGTTCGCCAGATCGCCGGCGGTGGTCGGGCCGATCGGCGTCGGCGGCATAAGGGCTTCCGGCGCCTCGTCCAGTTGTCGCTGTACCATGGCTATCTGTTGCAACAGGCGCTGTTGCCGCTCCGCCGCGTTTTCCCGCTGACGCCATTCGTCTTGCAGCAGCCAACCGCCGCCCAACAGCGCCAGCGTGCCGATGCCCAGCCCTTGCGCCGCCAGCAATAGCCAGCCCGGCAAGCTCAGCCAAAAGCGCAGCACGGATGGCAAACGGCTATCCATCACGCCCCCACTGCGCCGCCAGGTGAAAGGCGTACAGGCCGTCTTCGCGTTGCACTACCTCAGCCAAACGCAGCCTTGGCAACGCAGGCATCCCCGCCAGTCGCCGTTCGAACTGCGTGATGGCCGCAGGAGAGCGGCTCAATCCACGCAGCCGCAGGCCGTTCGCCGCATCGCTGTCCAACGCCATAAGCCACAGCGGTGGGGGCATGCAGGAGGACAACTGCTGCAGCAGCTGCAAATAACGCCGGTTATGTTGGGCATTGCGCGCCTGCCGTTCGGCGCGGGCGCTGTGCAGCGCTCGCTGCGCCCGATCTTGTTGTTGCTCACGGGCGAGCAACGTCAATGCCGCCAGCTCCTCACCCAGCATCACCAGCCGCGCCTGCCGCTGCGCCTGTTGGTGACGCAACTGGCCGGCGGCCAGGAACAATGCCAGCAGCAGCGCCGTTACCTGCAGCAGCAGCATGCCCAGCCAGAAATAGGCGCGTCGCCGATCGCGGCGCTGGCGCCAGGGCAGAAAGTTGACCTGATACATCAGCGATCCTCCTCGCGCAGCGCCAGACCACCGGCCAGCGCGAACGCCGAGGGATGCACAGGCAACGGCGGACGCAGCTGCGTAAAGGCGCTGAGCGGAGACCAGGCAAGGCAACCGGCGGGCAGGGCTCCCGCCAGCACGCTGCCGGCATAGACCGGCCGATCGTCGCCCGCCGGCATCTGGGCTTGCAGCGCCCGCAGCGCCTGGGCGCCATCGTCGCCCGGCACCAGACCAAAGGCGAACGCGCCGTCGGCCGGCGCTACCCACAGCCATTCTCGTTCGAGACGGTGCATCAGCCCCGAGGCGGGCGGCACGTCCGCCGCCGTCGCCATCGTCCGCAGCGCGCAGGGGGTGATATCGACCGCTTGCGGATGCAAGCCAGCCTGACGCAGGCAATGCAGCCATTGCTGCAGCTCCTGCCGCCGCGCGGTGGTCAACAGCAGCGCCGCTTCATCCGCCGGCGCTGCGCGATAGTCGAGCGCCAGCGTCTGGCCATCGAGTGGAAACTGTTTTAGGCCGTGGCCATCGATATAGTCGCTGCGTTCCGGCTCGCGCAGCCGCGCGTCCGGCTGTGCCATACGTTGCTGCAACACGCGCTGTGCCGGCAGGGCAATGCGTAAGGAAATATGTCGCGGAAGTTGAACGCGCCATTGCCGCAGCGCCCGGATCAGAAATTCGGAAGGTTCCAGGCAGCCATCGCGTAAAACTGCCTGCGGCAGCGTCTGTTGCCACCAGTGACGCAACTGCCAGCCGTTGCGGCGACGTTGAACCGCCACCGCCCGCACGCAGTCGATTTGTATATCCAGCCCCACCTGCCATGCTTGAGGGAACATGTTTCGCAAGCCTCCATAACATCAGATGATAAAAGAACATATCCATGTCGCAGGCTTGCCTTTATACTACCGCGCGGTTGTTTATAAACTGCCCAAATGACTTAGAAATGGGAAATCTCAGGTGAAGTTCGTAAAGTATTTACTAATCCTTGCAGTATGTTGCATCGTGCTGGGAGCAGCCTCGATTTTCGGCTTGTACAAATATGTCGAGCCGCAGCTGCCCGACGTCGCAACGCTGAAAGATGTACGGCTGCAGATACCGATGCAGGTTTACAGCGCCGATGGCGAACTGATCGCCCAATACGGCGAGAAGCGCCGCATTCCGCTGAAGCTGGATCAAATTCCGCCGGTGATGGTGCACGCATTTATCGCTACCGAAGACAGCCGCTTCTATGATCACCACGGCGTCGATCCAGTCGGCATCTTCCGCGCCGCCTCCATCGCGTTGGTCTCCGGCCACGCTTCGCAGGGGGCCAGTACCATTACCCAACAGCTGGCGCGTAACTTCTTCTTAAGCCCGGAACGCACCCTGATGCGTAAAATCAAGGAGGCCTTCCTGGCGGTGCGCATCGAGCAGATGCTCACCAAGGATGAAATCCTTGAGCTGTATCTGAACAAAATCTATCTGGGTTACCGCGCCTACGGCGTGGGCGCCGCCGCGCAGGTCTATTTCGGCAAAGACGTCAGCCAGCTGACCCTGAGCGAAATGGCGACCATCGCCGGCCTGCCGAAAGCGCCGTCCACCTTCAACCCGCTCTATTCGCACGATCGCGCCGTTGCCCGTCGCAACGTAGTGCTGTCGCGCATGCTGGACGAACACTACATCACGCAGGCGCAGTACGATCAGGCGCGCGCCGAAGATCTGGTCGCCAACTACCATGCGCCGGAAATCAGCTTCTCCGCGCCGTATCTCTCCGAGATGGTGCGCCAGGAGATGATCAAGCGCTACGGTGAAAACGCCTATACCGACGGTTACAAGGTTTACACCACCGTCACCAAACGGCTGCAGCTGGCGGCGCAGGAGTCGGTGCGCAACAACGTGCTGGCCTATGACATGCGTCACGGCTATCGCGGCCCGTCCAACGTGTTGTGGAAAGTCGGCGAAGCGGCCTGGGATCGCAAGCAGATTGTCGATTCGCTGAAAAACCTGCCGAGCTACGGCCCGCTGGCGCCGGCGGTCATCACCGCCGCCAACCCGCAGGAAGCGACGGCGATGCTGGCCGACGGCAGCAGCATTGCCCTGCCGATGGCGACCATGCGCTGGGCGCGCCCATACCGTTCAGACACGCAGCAAGGCCCAACGCCGAAACGCGTCACCGACGTGGTGCAGGCCGGCCAGCAGGTGTGGGTGCGTAAAGTGAACGAAGCCTGGTGGCTGTCGCAGGTGCCGGACGTCAACTCGGCGCTGGTCTCGATCAACCCGAACGACGGCGCGGTGAAAGCGCTGGTCGGCGGCTTCGATTTCAACCAGAGCAAGTTCAACCGCGTCACGCAGGCGCTGCGCCAGGTGGGGTCGAACATCAAACCGTTCCTGTACACCGCTGCGATGGATAAAGGCCTGACGCTGGCCACCATCCTGAACGACTTACCGATTACCCGTTGGGATGCCGGCGCCGGCACCGACTGGCGGCCGAAGAACTCGCCGCCGACCTACGACGGCCCGATTCGCCTGCGTCAGGGGCTGGGGCAATCGAAGAACGTGGTGATGGTGCGCGCAATGCGTGCGATGGGCGTCGACTACGCGGCGGAATATCTGCAGCGCTTCGGCTTCCCGGCACAGAACATCGTGCATACCGAGTCGCTGGCGCTGGGTTCCGCCTCCTTCACCCCGATGCAGCTGGTACGCGGCTACGCGGTGCTGGCTAACGGCGGTTACCTGGTTGACCCGTACTTCATCACCAAAATTGAAGACGACAACGGCAATACGGTGTTCGAAGCCAAACCGAAAGTGGTGTGCAGCAGCTGCAACCTGCCGGTGATCTACGGCGACACCCACCGTTCGGCGGTGCTGTCCGACGACAACATCGAAAACGTCGCCACCTCGCAGGAAGGCAGCAATAGCACGGTGCCGATGCCGCAGCTGGAGCAGGTTACCCCGGCTCAGGTGCAGCAAGACGGCGACCAACAGTATGCGCCGCACGTGATCAGCACGCCGCTGGCCTTCCTGATCCACGATGCGCTGAACAGCAACATCTTCGGCGAACCGGGTTGGATGGGCACGGCCTGGCGTGCCGGGCGCGATCTGAAACGCCATGATATCGGCGGCAAAACCGGTACCACCAACAGTTCCAAAGACGCCTGGTTCTCCGGCTATGGCCCGGATACCGTGACGTCGGTGTGGATCGGTTTCGACGATCACCGCCGCGACCTGGGCCGTTCGACGGTATCCGGCGCCATCCCGGATCAGATTTCCGGCGGCGAAGGCGGTGCCAAAAGCGCCCAGCCGGCGTGGGACGACTTCATGAAGACCGCGCTGGAAGGCATTCCGGAGCAGAAAGTCACGCCGCCGCCGGGTATCATCAGCGTCACCATCGACAAGAGCAGCGGCAAGCTCTCTGGCGGTGGCGGCGGTAGCCGTTCCGAGTACTTCATCGAAGGAACTCAGCCGACGGACTACCCATCGCGCGATACCGGCACCACGTTGACCGATCCGGGCGGCGAAAGCCACGAGCTGTTCTGATCGAAAAGGGCCAGAGAAATCTGGCCCTTTTTTATTCGGCGCGAAGCGTATCAGCGCGAAGCGCGCAAAAATGCCTCGGAGAGGAACAGCGCGCTGACGTTGCGCGCCTCACGAAAATCCGGTTCCGCCAGCAGCGCCATCATATCGGCGATCGGCCAGCGCACCTGCGGCAGGGGCTCCGGTTCGTCCCCTTCCAGGCTCTGCGGATAGAGATCGTGCGCCAGCACGATATTCATTTTGCTGGAAAAGTAAGAGGGTGCCATCGTCAGCTTGCTAAGAAAATCAAAGCGCTTCGCCCCGTATCCCACCTCTTCCATCAGCTCGCGGTTGGCGGCCTCCAGCACCCCCTCACCGGGATCGATCAGCCCTTTCGGGAACCCCAGCTCATAGGATTCGGTGCCTACCGCATATTCGCGGATCAGCAGCAGGTCATCGCCAATCACCGGCACAATCATCACCGCTTCGCGATCCGAAGGCCGCATGCGCTCATACACCCGCCGCACACCGTTGCTGAATTCCAAATCGACCGACTCGACGTTGAACAAACGCGAACGCGCGACGGTTTCCACTTTCAGAATTTTAGGTTTTTGCAGGTGTTTATCCATGATTGCCTCAAAGAGGTTACCCAGGCGCGGACGGGGCAACCGAAATAATGATTGGCGTAACGCACAGCTCGTTGGCGCTCAAACGCTGACCAAATTCGATCCTGATCACATTGTGCGTTAAGGCTAAGCTCCGCCGCAACGAGCATGAGCAGTAATTTACTTTCTTTTAACAAGCGTAGCCAGCGGCGGGCGATTTTCCGTACTGATTCAGCAAACAGCACGCATGAAAATAGGATAATACCGATATCGACGGCAGAGGCCGGTTGCTAGTATCACGCAGGCAAGAATCAGTGATAAAATGGCCTTGCGTCATGAAGGAATGAGATCCAGAGCGAGAATCTGTTTGTTCCCTCATTAGTTCTGGGTGCCTCCTGGCGGTTTACTCCGTATAATATTCACCTTTTCATCAGGTTGGCGAAATTCACGGGTGTGAGATGGGGATTGCATGAGCACAATAGTGTTGATATTGGCCTTAGTGCTTGTCTGCCTGATTACCGCCGGCCTGTACCTGTGGCTCAAGGCGCGCAACCCGTCGGCGCTGGCGCACGCATTGCCGTTTATCAAACCAGCCCACCGCAAGCTGACCGACGAAGAACGCGCCGCGGTCGAGTTCTATCTCAATCAGCAAAACAAGCTGAGCAACAAACTGTTGCCCGGCGGCGGCGCTACCTTGCCTGCAGCCAAACTGGCGCTCACCCCGCAAAGCGATAACGTTTATCCCGTCACGCACGCCATCACGCGCTACGGGTTGGCCAGCGACGATCCCAATAAATGGCGCTATTACCTCGATGCCGAAGAGGTTCACCTGCCGCCGTTTTGGGAACCCTATATCACCGCTGACAACCATGTGGAAGTGATTCGAACCCAGACGCTGCCGCTGGTGATTTCGCTCAACGGGCACTCGCTGAAAGATCATATCCACGACCGGCCACAGCCGCCGGTGGTGACCGCCGCGCCGACCAAAAACGCCTCTATCCGCAAAGAAGAGAGCGAGCATGTCGAGCTGATAAATATTCGCAAGGAAACGCCGGAAGAGCATGCGTTGAACCGGCCGAACGGCATCCGTGAAGCCGTCATCATCTCCGCCGCGCTGCTGCTGCTGTTCTTCAGCCTGATAAGCCCGGTGCTGGTGATCCCCTGGATGATTTTCGTGGCGGTGCTGATGATCGCCTGGGGATGCTGGAACCTGTTTCGCCGTCCGGCATCACGCGAGCTGAAAGAGATCCATTGTCTGCGCGGCACGCCGAAACGCTGGGGCCTGTTCGGCGAATCCGGCCAGGGGCAGATCAGCAATATTTCACTCGGCATCATCGATCTTATCTACCCGCCGCATTGGCAGCCTTACCTGACGCAGGACCTGGGCAAGACCACCAATGTGGACGTTTACCTCAATCGGCAGGTGGTGCGCCAGGGGCGCTTCCTCTCTCTGCATGACGAAGTGAAAAACTTCCCGCTGCAGCAGTGGGGCCGCAACGCGGTGCTGGTCGCCAGCTCGGCGCTGGTGCTGCTGTTGCTGCTGATCTATATCCCGCTGAACCTGCCGCTGACCCTCAGCATGGCCTGGCTGCAGGGCGCGCAAAAAGTGGAAGTGACCAGCGTTCAGGCACTGGAAGCCACGCCGCTGCGCATCGGCGACACGCTGAAAGTGCGCGGCAGCGGCATGTGTTATGTCCCACCGGCGGCCGCCGGCGGCGCCAACTTTGCGCCGTTCGACTGCTCCGGCATCTACTGGAACAACGCCGCCCCACTGCCGCAGCCGGAATCGGAAGTCATAGACAAAGCGACGGCCCTGCTGGCCACGGTCAACAGCCAGCTGCATCCGAGCGGCGCCGATCAGAAGGTCAACCCTCAGTTGGCCAGCGCCATCGAGAAATCCGGCATGATCCTGTTGGACGACTTCTCTGATATCGTTTTGAAAACACAGGATTTGTGCCAGGCAGAAAACGACTGCGTGCGGTTGAAGAACGCCCTGGTCAACCTGGGCAACGCCAAAAACTGGAGCGGCCTGGTGAAACGCGCCAGGTCCGGCGCGCTGCAAGGCGTCAACGTCCTGCTGCGCCCGGTGAGCGCCGAGTCGCTGGAAAGCCTGACCAAAGTGGCCACGTCGTCGTTCATCTTCAATGAAACGCGTTTGGCCGCCGCAGCGCTCAACAGCCCGCCGCCGGGCGGTTTCCTGATCAGCAGCGACGAAGGCCGCCAGCTGGTCAGCCATCCGCAGCCGTCGGCGCCGCAGAGCGAATACAACGCCCTCGACCAGTGGAATGAGTTGCAGCGCCTTTCCACTCTGCTGCTGCATACCCCCTTCCAGGCGCAGGGCGTGATCACCAGCCTCAGCGTCGATGCCAACGGCACCCGCCATGTGGCGCTGCACAGCGAACCGGACATGATCACCCTTTGGCGTTACCTCGGCACCAGCCTGCTGTTGTTGGCGGTCGTCATCAGCCTGGGCTATAACGCCTGGCGGCTGGTGCAGCGTCGGCGCATCAATCAGCACCGCGTTGCCGATATCCAGCGTTACTACGACAGCTGCTTCAATCCGCAGCTCAATCCGATGTCGATGCGGCCGATGGCCTGAACCTGACGCCGGGGCCTCCGCCCTGTCATCTGCTTATGCTACGCTAACGCTATTATTCTCATCTGCGGACCGCCCGTCGGTCCGCCCGTGGAGTTTTTATGGTTCCCGAGTTTGATTGGCCGCAGATCGATACCGTGCTGCTGGATATGGACGGCACCTTGCTGGATCTGGAGTTCGACAGCCACTTTTGGCTCAGCCTGGTGCCGCAGGCGCTGAGCGAAAGGCGCGCCATTCCGTTCGACGAAGCCCGTCATATCATTGAGCGGGAGTATCAGGCGGTGCAGCACACCATGAACTGGTATTGCTTCGATTACTGGAGCGAGCGGTTGGATCTGGATATCTACCGCATGACCAGCGAAGTGGGCAGCCGCGCCCGGCTGCGCGAAGACACCGAGCCGTTTTTACGGGCGCTGCGCGACGCCGGTCTGCAAACCATTTTGCTGACCAACGCCCATCCGCACAGCCTGGCGGTGAAAATCGAGCATACCGGCCTCGATCGGCACCTTGATTTATTGTTTTCCACCCACACATTTGGTTATCCGAAAGAAGATCAGCGTCTGTGGCAGGCGGTGCAACAGCACACCGGGTTCAACCCGCAGCGCACGCTGTTTGTCGACGACGGTGAGCCGATCCTCGACGCGGCGCGCACTTTCGGCATTCGTTACTGCCTGGGCGTGCAAAACCCGGACTCCAGCACGGCGGAAAAAAGCTTCCAGCGCCATCCGTCGATGCGCGACTATCGCCTGCTGATACCGGCGCTGGCCAAGGGGGAAGCATGAAGGAAAAAGCGACGCGCGACGACGCGATCCGGCTGGATAAGTGGCTCTGGGCCGCACGCTTCTATAAGACCCGCGCGCTGGCGCGCGAAATGATCGACGGCGGCAAGGTGCATTACAACGGCCAGCGCGGCAAGCCGAGCAAGATTGTCGAACTCAACGCCGAGCTCAAGCTGCGGCAGGGCAACGAAGAACGTACGGTGATCGTGCTGGCGCTGACCAGCCAACGCCGCGGCGCCAACGAGGCGCAGCAAATGTATCAGGAAACCGAAGCCAGCATCGCCAATCGCGAAAAAATGGCGCTGGCGCGCAAGATGAACGCGTTGACCATGCCGCATCCGGACCGCCGTCCGGACAAAAAGGAGCGGCGCGACCTGATGAAATTTAAATTTGGTGAGCCGGAATAACCCCTCACCGCAATGAGAGAAGATTATGTCCAACCATGACCAATTGCACCGTTACCTGTTTGAAAACTACGCGGTGCGCGGCGAGCTGGTTACCGTCAGCGAAACCTATCAGCAGATCCTGAATAACCACGACTACCCGGCGCCGGTGCAAAAGCTGCTGGGCGAGCTGCTGGTCGCCACCAGCCTGTTGACCGCAACCCTGAAGTTCGACGGCGACATCACCGTGCAGCTGCAGGGCGACGGCCCGCTGAAGCTGGCAGTGATCAACGGCAACAACCGCCAGGAGATGCGTGGCGTTGCGCGCACCCAGGCGCCTATCGCCGACGACAGCACCCTGCATCAGATGATCGGCAACGGCGTCATGGTCATCACCATTTCGCCGACGGAAGGCGAGCGCTATCAGGGCGTGGTCGGCCTGGAAGGTGAAACCCTGGCCGAATGCCTGGAAGCCTACTTCCGCCAGTCCGAGCAGCTGCCAACCCGTCTATTCATCCGCACCAGCGAAGCGCAAGGCAATGCCGCGGCAGCCGGTATGCTGCTGCAAGTGCTGCCGGCGCAGGACGGCAACCTCGATAATTTCGATCATCTGGTGCAACTGACCAACACGGTCAAAAGCGAAGAGCTGTTCGGCCTGCCGGCCAACGAAGTGTTGTACCGCCTGTACCATCAGGAAGAGGTCACCTTGTACGAACCGCAGGACGTGCAGTTCCGTTGCACCTGTTCGCGCCAGCGTTGCGCCGACGCGCTGATGACCCTGCCGACCGACGAAGTGGCGGACATGCTGGAGCAGGACGGTAATATCGACATGCACTGCGACTACTGTGGCAGCCACTATGTCTTTGACCCGGTTGATGTTGCCGCTTTGTATGCGGGTAATACCGGCGAAAGCGACCAGTTGCACTAAGTTACACTCCCTCGGCGGGCGCGCCCAGCGCCCGCCAACGCCCGCCGTTTGCACGTTTGCTTTTTTCCGTGTGCTATCTCTCAGATCGTAACGAAATACCGCCTAAAACGTTAAATATTTGATACCCATCGCGGTTACGCACCGTTAGATCCCTACAATTGCCGCCAGAAATTCTGTGACCAAGGAGTAGTAACATGCGCGTTAAAGGTATAACCCCTCAGGATCTGGCCGCTTACGGCATTCACGACGTTAGCGAAATCGTTCACAACCCGAGCTATGAACTGCTGTTTAAGGAAGAAACAGACCCATCTCTGGAAGGTTTTGAGCGTGGGGTAGTCACCAAGCTGGGTGCCGTCTCCGTCGATACCGGCATCTTCACCGGCCGTTCGCCGAAAGACAAATACATCGTCCGCGACGACATCACCCGCGATACCGTGTGGTGGGCCGATCAGGGCAAAGGCAAAAACGACAACAAACCCCTCAGCCCGGAAGTGTGGGCCGATCTGAAACACCTGGTCACCGAGCAGCTTTCCGGCAAACGCCTGTTCGTGGTGGATACCTTCTGCGGCGCCAATGCCGACTCGCGCCTGAAAGTGCGCTTCATCACCGAGGTGGCCTGGCAGGCGCACTTCGTGAAAAACATGTTCATCCGCCCAAGCGACGACGAGCTGGCTGACTTCGAGCCGGACTTCGTGGTGATGAACGGCGCCAAATGCACCAATCCGAACTGGCAGCAGCAAGGCCTGAACTCGGAGAACTTCGTCGCCTTCAACCTGACCGAGCGCATGCAGCTGATCGGCGGCACCTGGTACGGCGGCGAAATGAAGAAAGGCATGTTCTCGATGATGAACTACCTGCTGCCGCTGAAAGGCATCGCCTCGATGCACTGCTCGGCCAACGTGGGCGAGAAAGGCGACGTGGCGGTGTTCTTTGGCCTGTCCGGTACCGGCAAGACCACCCTCTCCACCGATCCTAAGCGT
>NZ_VOSN01000004.1:105516-155434 GCF_020858655.1 Serratia montpellierensis | reverse complement strand
CGGCTGCTACGCCAAGACCATCAAGCTGTCTGAAGAAGCCGAGCCGGACATCTACCACGCCATCAAACGCGACGCGCTGCTGGAAAACGTCACCGTGCTGGCCGACGGCAGCATCGACTTCAACGACGGTTCGAAAACCGAGAACACCCGCGTTTCTTACCCGATCTATCATATCCAGAACATCGTCAAGCCGGTGTCCAAGGCGGGTCATGCCACCAAGGTGATCTTCCTGACCGCCGATGCCTTCGGGGTACTGCCGCCGGTATCGCGTCTGACCGCCAACCAGACTCAGTACCACTTCCTGTCCGGCTTCACCGCCAAGCTGGCCGGCACCGAGCGCGGCGTAACCGAGCCGACGCCAACCTTCTCCGCCTGCTTCGGCGCCGCGTTCCTCTCGCTGCACCCGACGCAGTACGCCGAAGTGCTGGTGAAACGCATGCAGGCCGCCGGCGCCCAGGCTTACCTGGTCAACACCGGCTGGAACGGCACCGGCAAGCGCATCTCGATCAAAGATACGCGCGGCATCATCGACGCCATCCTGAGCGGTGAAATCGACAAGGCGGAAACCATTACTCTGCCGATCTTCGATCTGGCGATGCCGACCGCGCTGCCGGGCGTGAACCCGGAAATCCTCGATCCGCGCAATACCTACGCCAGCCTCGAGCAGTGGCAGGAAAAAGCGCAGGATCTGGCCGAGCGCTTCATCACCAACTTCGACAAATACACCGACACGCCTGCGGGCGCCGCGCTGGTCAGCGCCGGCCCTAAGCTGTAATTCGGTAGCGTTACCTCTTCAGCTAAGGCGCGGATCCCGCGCCTTTTTTTATTTTCAGCGATTGCTTTTTAACCAGCAAGGCGAGAAAATAAGTCAATGCAATCATTGATAGCAAAGGAGGTTTAAATGGCGACTATCACCGTCAGAAATCTGGACGACGAGATCAAAGAGCTGCTGCGTATTTCAGCGGCGAAAAACGGCCATTCCATGGAAGAGGAAGCGCGTATGATCCTGAAACAGGCGCTGGTGAAAAAGCCGCCGCGCTATGGATTGGGTACCTGGATGCATCAGCACTTCGCCGAATTCGGCGGCGTCGAGCTGGAGATCCCACCGCGTGACGCAGTGCCACCACGCATCGTCACCTTTGATGATGAAGATGGCAACGCATGATTATTCTCGACACTAACGTCATTTCAGAAACGCTGCGCCCCAGTCCGTACTACAACGTCATTAACTGGTTAAATGAAAAGGACAATGACGAGCTCTATCTGAGCGCCATTGTCCTGGCAGAACTGTTCACCGGCGTCGCCTGTATGCCTGACGGCAAGCGCCAGCGGGATCTCAAGCTCAAATTGGCGGACGCGATTGAATTGAAGTTCGAGGGGCAGATATTGCCGTTTGATGGGCTGTGTGCGATGCAATACGCGGAATTGACGGCAAGGAACCGGCTTCTGGGTCAAGCGATGAGCGTGCCGGATGCCCAAATCGCCGCCACCTGCCTGCATTACGGCGCGGCCCTCGCCACCCGCAATACCAAAGACTTTCTCCACTGCGGCATCGAGTTAATCGACCCGTGGCAGGCGCCGACCGGCCGTCGGTTGCATGAAGATGCGGCGGAATACTACGTGATGAGCAGGAAGTCCTGACGGGGCCACAGCGGCGCGGCCCACGCCAAGAGCGTCAGGCGTTGTCCCTGGCGGTCTGATGGCCGTTGGCCGACTCTTTTTTCTCCATCGGCAACGGAATATACGCGCGGATCAAAAGCCCGCCGCGCTCGCTGGTGCCAATATCCAGTTCGCCGTCGTGCGCGTCGATAATACGCTGCACGATAGCCAGCCCCAGACCGGTGCCGCTGGTGCTGCGTGCGCTGTCGCCACGTACGAACGGCTGCAACAGGTGCTTCAATTCTTCCGGCTTGATGCCCGGGCCGTCATCTTCCACCTGGAACCAGCCGCGCTGCAGCTCGCGGCCGCTGCTGACCTTGATCCAACCGTTGCCGTAACGCGCCGCGTTCACCACCATGTTCACCGCCGCCCGCTTAATTGACAGCGGGTGCACGTTCATCATCAGCTCACCCGGCGACAGCGCGGTTTCAATCACCCGCTCATAGCCGCTCTCCGCCGCGACCACCTCGCCCAAAATGGCGTTCAGATCGCTGCTTTCGGTCGGCATCTCCTGCCCGGTGCGCAGATAGTCGATGAACTGCTCGATGATGGCGTTGCACTCTTCGATGTCTTTATTGATCGACTCGGCCAGATAGCCGTCTTCGGCGCTCATCATCTCCGTCGCCAGCCGGATGCGCGTCAACGGCGTGCGCAGGTCATGGCTGACCCCGGCCATCAGCAAAGTGCGATCGTCCGCCAGCTGCTTGACGCCCGACGCCATCTGATTGAATGCGCGCGTCACCGACCGCACTTCGGAAGCGCCATACTCGCGCAGCGGTGGCGGAATGATGCCCTTACCCACCTGCAGCGCCGCATGTTCCAGCTCCACCAGCGGGCGGTTTTGAATGCGGATAAACAACCAGGCACCGCCGATCGCAAGCAACATAATCGCCAGCGTATAGCGGAACAGCGGAGAGAAGTCGCCCTGGTGGATTTCCGTCAGCGGCACGCGTACCCAGATATCGGGCTGCAGCCAGGTTTTCAGCCACACCACCGGGGAGTTCTTGTTCACCTCCACCCGCACATCGGTCGGCCCGCCGAGCTGCTGCGCCATCTGCTGGCTGAGGAACTGGTAGTGCTGCGCCCAGCGCAGGCCGCTCTCCTCCGCCGCCGAGTTGGTGTAGAGAGAGATGCCCAGTTCGCGGTAGATCTCACGGCGGAACGCCGGCGGCACTTCCAGCAGCGTGCCGTCCTCCAGCTGCAGCCGATCGGTCATCAGCATACGCACTTCGTACGCCAATACCTTGTTGAACTGCTGCAGGCTGGGCAGGATGGCGAAGTTCAGCACCACCAGATAGGTCGTCACCAGGCTGACGAACAGCAAGGTGACGATCAACAACAGGGTTCGGGCAAACGAGCTACGCGGTGAAAAGCGCAATCGCCTCATGCCTTGCTGCCGTCCGGGACGAACACGTAGCCGAGACCCCAAACGGTCTGGATATAACGCGGATGCGCCGGATCTTCTTCCACCATGCGGCGCAGGCGCGAGATCTGCACGTCGATGGAGCGCTCCATGGCGCTGTATTCGCGGCCACGCGCCAGGTTCATCAGCTTATCGCGCGACAGCGGTTCACGCGGGTGGCTGACCAGCGCTTTCAGTACCGCGAACTCGCCGCTGGTCAACGGCATCGGTTCGTCTTCGCGGAACATCTCGCGGGTGCCGAGGTTCAGTTTGAATTTGCCGAACGCGATCACCGCCTCTTCCTGCGAAGGCGCACCCGGCAGTTCGTTAGCCTGGCGGCGCAGCACCGCGCGGATGCGAGCCAACAGCTCACGCGGGTTGAACGGCTTAGGAATGTAGTCGTCGGCGCCGATTTCCAGCCCGACGATGCGATCGACCTCTTCGCCTTTGGCGGTGACCATAATGATCGGCATCGGGTTGCTCTGGCTGCGCAGACGGCGGCAGATGGACAGCCCATCTTCGCCCGGCAACATCAGATCGAGCACCATCAGATGGAAGGATTCACGGGTCAGCAAGCGATCCATTTGCTCAGCGTTGGCAACGCTGCGAACCTGGAAGCCCTGCTCGGTTAAATAACGTTCTAAAAGCGCGCGCAGGCGCATGTCATCATCGACGACCAGGATCTTATGATTCTCTTGCATGGTATTACTCCCAAAGGCTTTATTGCCTGACTCGAATATTGTTAGAAAACCTTGCCATTTGAGACAGCGTTTAATGGTATGTATTCTAGACGAAATTGTTACAAAGCTTATTCTTTTCCCCATTTATCAACAATTTTCATCGAATGTCGACGGGGGTTCGTCAAAATTTCGCCCTTTATCGGCGCAATGTGGGGCAGCGGCCCAATTTTGCGCAATTTCGCCACCGGCGAACCGCACGGTGGCGTTTTGACGGCGAGTCAGGAAGTCTGCAGGAAACGCGCCAACTGCCGGCGCAGCTGCCGGTTCTCTTGCTGCAGCGCATCAACCCGATCGAGCAGCGTCAGCGCCATGGCGATCCCCGGCCAATCCAGATCCAGTTCGGCCCGCAGCCTGCGCGCGCGCTGCAGATGGCTCAGCGCCGGATAATCGAACTCCCAGCTCGGCTGCGCCGGCTCCAGCGGCACGATCACGCCCAGGCCGACAATCTCGACCAGCTCATCCTCTGAAATCTCCACTCGCTGACACAGTTCCACCACGGTGAATGTGATCTCTTTCTTCATCATGTGCTTTACTCCCATTCCGCACGCGGGTTGAACGCCGCCTGCTCAGCCAGTTCGCGCCACAGGGCGCTGGCCTTCTCGTTCGGCTTCGGCGGCATCACCACCTTGAGAATGACATACAGATCGCCGGGCTCTTTCTTGCCCGCCAGCCCTTTGCCTTTGACCCGCAGCCGTTTGCCGCTCTGGCTGCCGGCCGGCACGGTCAGCGCGATTTTGCCGGTCAGCGTCGGCACCTCAATGCTGGCCCCCAGCGCCGCTTCCCACGGGGCGAGCGGCGCCACGATGCTCAGGTTGTGGCCATCAATTTCGAACAGCGGATGCGGCGCGAGGCGGATGACCAGGTACAGGTCGCCGTTCTGGCCGCCGCCCACGCCGGCAACGCCCTGCCCCTTGAGGCGAATGCGCTCGCCGTCGCCCACGCCGGCCGGGATTTTCACGTTCAGCGTTTTGCTGGCTTCGCTCACCTGCCGCCCCAGCTCGTCGTACACCGGCAGCTTGTAGGCGATCTCGCGGCTTTGGCCATGCAGCGTTTCCTCGAGGAACAGCGGCACCTCCATCTCCAGATCCTGCCCGCGGAAGCCATGCCCGCCGTGCGAGTGCGAAGCGGAGCGGTGCCCGCCCGCCGCCCGCCCGCCGAACATGCTTTCGAAGAAATCGGAGAAGTCTTGCGCGTCGGCGCCGCCGCCGTGCCATGAAGCGCTCTGCTGATAGCCGCCGCGATCGCCGCGCGTCTGGCGGCCAAAGTTCGGATCGTTGCGGTGCAGCCGGATCTGATCGTACTCAGCGCGGCGCTCTTCGTCCTTCAGCACCTCATAGGCTTCGGCCAGCTCCTTGAATTTGCTCTCGGCGTCTTCTTCGGTGCTCACGTCAGGGTGATATTTACGCGCCAGCCGGCGGTAGGCCGTTTTGATGGTTTTCAGATCGGCGTTGGGCTCGACGCCCATCGTTGCGTAGTAATCTTTAAATTCCATGCGGTAATACCTTCAATGTGTTGGGTTGTGCGCCAAAATTCCTTGTTTCTCTCGCCAGATATCCTCCTTTCGTCACATTCCTTTTCCGCTATCGCTAAGCATACTCCCGATTGTTAAAAGCTGCGCAAACTGAATAAAAACCGTGCGACAACGCGCAGGCCCGCGCGCCATTTCTAAAGCCCTGCGCATTCACGTACACTGTGGCGGTGGCCCCATAAAGATAAATCACGATGAGAACTCAACTGATAACCCGTGAAGGGTATGACAAGCTCAAACAAGAGCTGGATTACCTCTGGCGCGAAGAACGCCCCGAGGTGACCAAGAAAGTGACCTGGGCCGCCAGCCTGGGCGACAGAAGCGAAAACGCCGACTACCAATACAACAAGAAGCGGCTGCGGGAAATTGACCGCCGCGTCCGCTATCTGACCAAATGCCTGGAGCAGCTGAAGATCGTCGATTACTCCCCGCAGCAGGAAGGCAAAGTGTTCTTCGGCGCCTGGGTGGAAGTAGAGAACGATGACGGCGAAACCAAACGCTTTCGCATCGTCGGTTACGACGAGATCTTCGGCCGCAAGGATTACATCTCCATCGACGCGCCGATGGCGCGCGCCCTGCTGAAAAAAGAGGTCGGGGACGTCGCCACCGTCAATACGCCGCTTGGCGAGGCGCAGTGGTACGTGAACGAGATAGACTACCCGAAGTAAGCTTTCAGCTTTTTCCGAACCGCCGCCAACGCCGCCGCCTGCGCTGTTCTCCACGCCGCGGCCACGCGGCGGCGGCCCGCTCCGCTGGCATTTTCCACGATCAATCCGTATAACTGTCCCCTGTTTATTCACCGTTCTCAATACAGATACCAGACCTATGAATGACCCACTGAGCCGCATTATTGCAACAGAACTGCAGGCCCGGCCGGAGCAAGTCGACTCCGCCATCCGTCTGCTGGATGAAGGTAATACCGTGCCCTTTATTGCACGCTATCGTAAGGAAGTCACCGGGGGCCTGGACGACACCCAACTGCGCCAGCTGGAAACCCGCCTGGGTTATCTGCGTGAACTGGAAGATCGTCGCCAGACCATCCTGAAGTCGATCGATGAACAGGGCAAACTGACCGAACAACTGGCGGGGGCGATCAACGCCACGCTGAGCAAGACCGAGCTCGAAGACCTCTACCTGCCGTACAAACCGAAGCGCCGCACCCGCGGTCAGATCGCCATCGAAGCCGGTCTGGAACCGCTGGCGGACGCGCTGTGGCAGGATCCGCAACAGCAGCCGGAACAGCTGGCTGAACGCTACGTCGACGCCGACAAGGGCGTGGCGGACGTGAAAGCCGCCCTCGACGGCGCGCGCTATATCCTGATGGAGCGCTTCGCCGAAGACGCCACGCTGCTGGCCAAGGTGCGCGACTACCTGTGGAAAAACGCCCATCTGGTGTCCAAGGTGGTCGAGGGCAAGGAAGAAGAAGGCGCCAAGTTCCGCGACTACTTCGATCACCACGAACCGATTTCTCAGGTGCCTTCGCACCGCGCGCTGGCGATGTTCCGCGGCCGCAACGAAGGCGTGCTGCAGCTGGCGCTGAACGCCGATCCGCAATTTGAGGAAGCGCCGCGCGAAAGCCAGGCGGAGCTGATCATCATCAATCACCTCAACCTGCGCCTGAACAACGCCCCGGCCGACGCCTGGCGCAAGGCGGTGGTCAACTGGACCTGGCGCATCAAGGTGCTGCTGCACCTGGAAACCGAGCTGATGGGCACGGTGCGCGAGCGCGCGGAAGACGAAGCGATCAACGTGTTCGCCCGCAACATGCATGATCTGCTGATGGCCGCGCCGGCCGGCATGCGCGCCACCATGGGCCTCGATCCGGGCCTGCGCACCGGGGTGAAAGTCGCCGTGGTCGACGCAACCGGCAAGCTGGTCGCCACCGACACCGTCTACCCGCACACCGGGCAAGCGGCCAAAGCCGCCGCCATCGTCGCGGCACTGTGCATCAAACATAACGTGGAGCTGGTGGCCATCGGCAACGGCACCGCTTCGCGTGAGACCGAGCGCTTCTATCTCGACCTGCAAAAACAGTTCGGTGAGGTCCGGGCGCAGAAAGTGATCGTCAGCGAAGCGGGCGCGTCGGTGTATTCCGCGTCCGAACTGGCGGCGCTGGAATTCCCGGATCTCGACGTGTCGCTGCGCGGCGCGGTGTCCATCGCTCGTCGTCTGCAGGATCCGCTGGCGGAGCTGGTGAAGATCGACCCGAAATCCATCGGCGTCGGCCAGTATCAGCACGACGTCAGCCAGAGCCAGCTGGCGAAGAAGCTGGACTCGGTGGTGGAAGACTGCGTGAACGCCGTCGGCGTCGATCTGAACACCGCGTCGGTGCCGTTGCTGACCCGCGTGGCCGGCCTGACGCGCATGATGGCGCAAAATATCGTCAACTGGCGCGACGAGAACGGCCGCTTCAGCAACCGCGAACAGCTGCTGAAAGTCAGCCGCCTGGGGCCGAAAGCCTTCGAACAGTGCGCCGGCTTCCTGCGCATCAACCACGGCGACAATCCGCTGGACGCCTCCACCGTTCACCCGGAAGCCTACCCGGTGGTGCAGCGCATTCTGGCCGCCACCGAGCAGGCGCTGCAGGACCTGATGGGCAACGCTTCGGCAGTGCGCAACCTGAAAGCGGTCGATTTCACCGACGACAAATTCGGCGTGCCGACGGTTACCGATATCCTGAAAGAGCTGGAGAAACCGGGCCGCGATCCGCGCCCTGAGTTCAAAACCGCGACCTTTGCCGAAGGGGTGGAAACCCTCAACGATCTGCAGGTGGGCATGATCCTGGAAGGATCGGTCACCAACGTCACCAACTTCGGTGCCTTCGTGGATATCGGCGTGCATCAGGACGGCCTGGTGCACATCTCCTCGCTGGCGGACAAGTTCGTTGAAGATCCGCACACCGTGGTGAAGGCCGGCGACATTGTCAAAGTGAAGGTGATGGAAGTCGATCTGCAGCGTAAACGCATCGCGCTGAGCATGCGTCTGGATGAGCAGCCGGGCGAAGGTTCACCGCGCCGCGGCGGCAACGCGCCAGCGCAGGCACGCGACAACGCCAACCGTTCGGCGGGCGGCAACAAGGCCAAACCGCGCAACGCGGCGCCGGCCGGCAACAGCGCCATGGGCGACGCGCTGGCGGCGGCGTTCGGTAAGAAACGCTAAGTCGGAACCGACAGGGCGGAGCCTGCTCCGCCCTTTCTGACGAATAAAACTTGCGGCATTTTTTGACCCGTCTCAATAAACCGTCATCTTTTTATTTCCCGTTCCTGCGTGACCGCCCTCCCATTATTCAGGCAACAAAAATCCTCTCCGCAGCCATTTATTAACAACTTCGTTAACACGCCTATTTCATCTCGCAAATTGTGAACGAAACACAAATGGTTACCGCTCGCATTACGCCGGAATAATGTTATTGAATTGCCTTTGGGCGGAAATAAATAAGGGGAAAAAACCATCGGTATTTGCAAACGAGAAAACTCGGCTACAAATACGTAACTGATTTAACTCGCCATTCTCATTTGTTCCCGCTCGCAAGCGGTGGTAAAACGTCGTTAATCAAGGCAACGCCATCAAAAACTGTCGCCGCCATAATAATTGGTTACAATACCCTTACTTTTTGTATTGAACGCGATAATGATAATTACTATTATTTGCGCTCACTTTATTGCATGACCTTATGGATGAATACCGCCGACGGCGTGGCATTTTCGCCGGCAACGTCCAATTATCATCAGCCCGATGCTCATCGGCACCCGGAAGGTTAATCACATGCAGCTTCAACCTAAACACACGTATAAGATCGTCGGCTTTTCCGGTGAAATTGCGCCGGCCTATCGCCAGAAACTGTTATCGCTCGGCATGCTGCCCGGCTCTTCGTTCGACGTGGTGCGCGTCGCGCCGCTGGGCGATCCGATAGAAATTAAAACTCGCCGCGTCAGCCTGGTGCTGCGCAGGAAGGATCTGGCGCTGCTGCAGCTCGACGGCCAGTCCTGAGCCGGCGCGCCCTCCGTTTGCCGACGCGCCCTTGCGCCGGCGCTGTTCTCCTTGAAGACGACACGCTGAACTATGAAAAAACTCACCATCGGCTTAATCGGTAACCCGAACTCCGGCAAAACCACGCTGTTCAACCAGCTGACCGGCGCACGCCAACGGGTCGGCAACTGGGCGGGCGTGACGGTCGAACGCAAAGAAGGCCATTTCACCACCCCGCAGTCCGACGTGCGGCTGGTCGATTTGCCGGGCACCTATTCCCTGACCACCATTTCAGAGCAAACCTCGCTCGATGAGCAGATCGCCTGTCACTACATTTTGAGCGGCGACGCCGATCTGCTGATCAACGTGGTCGACGCCTCCAACCTCGAGCGCAACCTCTATCTGACGCTACAGCTGCTGGAGCTGGGCATTCCCTGCATCGTGGCGCTGAACATGCTCGACATCGCCAAAAGCCAGCATATCGATATCGACGTCGCCGCGCTGTCGGCGCGCCTCGGCTGCCCGGTGGTGCCGATGGTCTCCACCCGCGCCGACGGCATCGGCGTGCTGAAGCAGATGATCGACAATCATCACATCAACGAACAGCAGGCGCTGGTGAACTATCCGCCGCTGTTGCTGAAAGCGGTCGCCACGCTGAGCGACGCCATGCCGCAAACGCTGCCGGCAGTACAGCGCCGCTGGCTGGCGCTGCAGATGCTGGAAGGCGACATCTACAGCCACCGGCTGGCCGGCCCCGCCGTCGCGCTGCTGCCTGCGGCTACCCAGGCATTGCAACAGCAACAGCAAGAAGACCCGGCGCTGGTGATCGCCGACGCGCGCTACCAGTCTATCGCCACCCTGTGCGACGCGGTCAGCAACTCGCAGCAGGCGATGCCCAACCGCCTGACCGAGATGCTGGATAAAGTGATTCTCAACCGCTGGCTGGGCGTGCCGATCTTCCTGCTGGTGATGTACCTGATGTTCCTGCTGGCGATCAACATCGGCGGCGCGCTGCAGCCGATCTTCGATATCGGCTCGGCGGCGATCTTCATTCAGGGCATTCAGTGGCTCGGTTACACCCTGCACTTCCCCGACTGGCTGACCGTTTTCCTGGCGCAGGGCGTCGGCGGCGGCATCAACACCGTGCTGCCGCTGGTGCCGCAGATCGGCATGATGTACCTGTTCCTGTCCTTCCTGGAAGACTCCGGTTACATGGCGCGCGCGGCGTTCGTGATGGACCGCCTGATGCAGGCGCTCGGGCTGCCGGGTAAATCCTTCGTGCCGCTGATCGTCGGTTTCGGCTGCAACGTGCCGTCCATCATGGGCGCCCGGACGCTGGACGCCCAGCGCGAACGCCTGATTACCATCATGATGGCGCCGTTCATGTCGTGCGGCGCCCGTCTGGCGATCTTCGCGGTGTTCGCCGCCGCCTTCTTCGGCCAGGACGGCGCCGGAGTGGTGTTCTCGCTGTACATGCTCGGCATTGCGGTGGCGATCCTCACCGGTCTGGTGCTCAAATACACCCTCATGCGCGGCGAAGCCTCGCCGTTCGTGATGGAGCTGCCGGTTTACCACGTGCCGCACCTGAAAAGCCTGCTGCTGCAAACCTGGCAGCGGCTGAAAGGCTTCGTGTTGCGCGCCGGTAAGGTGATCGTGGTGGCCAGCATATTCATCGGCGGCCTGAACAGCTTCTCGTTCAGCGGCAAGACGGTCGACAATATCAACGACTCCGCGCTGGCCTCAGTTTCCAAAGTGCTGACGCCGCTGCTGCAGCCGATGGGCGTCCACAGCGATAACTGGCAGGCCACCGTCGGTCTGGTGACCGGCGCGATGGCGAAAGAAGTGGTGGTCGGCACGCTGAACACGCTGTACACCGCCGAGCACATCAACAAAGAGGCGTTCGACGCCGCCAACTTCAACCTGCTCGATGAGCTGGGCGGCGCGCTGAACGAAACCTGGGACGGCCTGAAAAACACCTTCAGCCTGAGCGTGCTCTCCAACCCCATCGAAGCCAGCAAGGGCGACGGCGAGATGGGCGTCGGCTCGATGGGCGTGATGAGCAGCAAATTCGGCTCCGGCATCTCCGCCTACAGCTACCTGATCTTCGTGCTGCTGTATGTGCCTTGCGTCTCGGTGATGGGCGCCATCGCCCGTGAATCGAGCCGCGGCTGGATGACCTTCTCTATTCTGTGGGGGCTGAACGTGGCCTACTCGCTGGCGACGCTGTTCTATCAGGTGGCCACCTTCAACCAACACCCGCAGTACAGCCTGACGGCGATCCTGGTGGTGGTACTGGTGAACCTGCTGGTGCTGTTCGGCTTGCGCCGGGCGCGCAGCCGCGTCACGGTTCGCCTGGGCAACGCTACGCCGGCGGCCTGTTGCCAGGGCGCCAAGGGGAGCTGCCACTGATGGCCGGGCTGCTGCAGGTGCGCGATGCGCTGGCGCTGCTTGGCAGCGCTCAGGCGCAGCAGCTCAGCCACTCGCTGGCGACGCCGCTGCCACTGGTGCAGGCGATGCTGGACCGTTTGGCGGCAATGGGGAAAGTGGAGCGCATCGAACAGGATGACGGCGCCTGTCTGAGCGGCAGTTGCAAAGGCTGCCCGCAGGGCCAGGGGTGCAGCACGGTTTTCTACCGGCTGAAGGCCTGACGATCAGGGGCGCCGAGCGGCGCCCCTTGCCGTTGAAGGCTTATTGCTTATCTTTGTAAACTTCAGCGATGGCGCTGAATTTACCGTGCTCGCGGCCTGCCAGGATCACGTAGTATTGACCGCCCTTTTCGTCCGCCAGTTTGGACAGCTCATCCTTGGCATCCATCGGCGAGGTGGTCTGCGCCGTGGTGGTCACGGTGCCGATCTTCTCGTATTTACCCGGGTTCTTATCCAGATCTTCCTTGGTCAGCAGGGTTGCCGCCATGGAGCCGAAAGACACCGAACCCAGCACTGCCGCTGAAATAATCATCTTCAATGATTTCATGACACTAACCTCTCAATGGATAATTTATCTGTTATGAAAGCCGTCAAGAATCCATGCGTAGTACAGCAGGCTGCCGCGACATCCTCAGGCCTCGTTGCTTTCCCTGACGGGGCCTGTTTCCCAGAGACGAAACGCAAAAATGAAAAACGCCGCACGCGGTCTTTTCATTTTGCAGCCAACGCATTGACTCACTAAGTATCGAACAGCTTTGTCTTTTATCCACCCGGCAGCGTTTTTTTTCGCGCCCTATCGTGCGTTTTCCCGCCGCATTCAATGTGCTGCAATAAACGCTTCGATCATCGTCACAAATTCGTCGGGATGAGAGATAAACGGCGCATGGGCGGCTTTGGCCACGACCTGCGACGTAGAATTCGGCCAGGCGGCGTCGAGCAGATCGGCGACCTTGCGCGGTACCAGCCCATCCAGATAGCCGTAGATCCGCAGCAGCGGCAGCTCCAGCGCTGCCAGAGGCGCGCGCAGATCGGCGGTGCGCAGGATCTCCAGCCCGCCGTTCAATACCTCGATGCTCGGCGTCGGCTGGTTGAGCACTACCGCTTTCAGCTGGCGCGCATCCTGGCGCGCGCTCTCGGTGCCCAGCGTCTGCAACGCCAGAAAACGCTCGACGGTGCGCTGGAAATCCAGGCTCAGCTGGTGCTGAAAACCGCTCAGCACGTCCGGGCGGATCCCCGGCCACTCATCGCGGGCGGCAAAACAGGGCGAAGAGGCCACGGTGATAAGCCCACTGACGCGCTGCGGCTGCATCAGCGCCGCCTGGCTGGCCACCAACCCGCCGAGCGACCAGCCTAGCCACCAGGCCTGAGAGGGGGCAGCCGCCAGCACGATCTCCGTCATCTGCTCCAGCGAGAGAGCACCGAACCCCTGGCTGCGGCCGTATCCCGGCAGATCGACCAAATGCAGGCGAAAATGCGGCGCCAGTCGCGCCTGAATGCAACTCCACACTTCAGCGTTCAATCCCCAGCCGTGCAGCAGCACAAGATCGCGTTCGCCTTCACCTATTGTTTGCCAGTACAGCGCTGTCATTGGTTATTGTCCTTTCATGCTTACCCGTCTCGGAGTCTCTATGCTATCAATCCGCAGCCGCTGTTGGCTATGCCGACAGCCGTTGAGCCTGATGCGTCACGGCATCTGCAGCTGCTGCCTGCGCCATCTGCCGGCCAACCCACCGTGTTGCCCACGCTGCGGATTGCCCGCCGGGGAGACGCAAACGCCCTGCGGCCGCTGTCTGCAACGGCCGCCACCCTGGCAGCGGCTGGTGTTCGTCGGCGACTACGTAGCACCGCTCAGCCGGCTGGTAAGAAGGTTCAAGTTTCACCGCGCGCCCGAGCTGGCACCGACGCTGGCGCGCCTGATGCTGTTGCGCTGGCAGCAGGCGCGCAGAGAGCAGTATCTGAACAGACCCGACCTGATTTTAGCGGTACCCTTGTATGGCTCACGCTGCTGGCGCCGTGGCTATAACCAGAGCGATCTGCTGGCCCGGCCGCTGGCACGCTGGCTGGGCTGTGCCTATCGGCCCGCCGCCTTGCGCCGGGTACGCAAGACCGCCCTGCAACAGCGGCTGAGCGCCGGAGCGCGCAGGCGCAATCTGCAGCGCGCGTTCGTCTGCACCGTCTCGGTCGCCAACCGGCATATCGCCCTGGTGGATGACGTGGTGACCACCGGCAGCACCGTCGCGGAGATCGCGGTGCTGCTGCGGCGGCAAGGCGCCGCCTCGGTGCAGATATGGTGCGTTTGCCGCACGTTGTAGTGCCACGGCAATGGGCGTATTATAACCGACTATAGAAGTCAACTATTGAGCTAATGCTATGATCCGTATAACAGATGCTGCACAGGAACACTTTGCCAAACTGCTGGCAAATCAAGAAGAAGGCACCCAAATCCGCGTATTCGTGATCAACCCGGGCACGCCGACGGCCGAATGCGGTGTCTCTTATTGCCCGCCGGACGCGGTAGAAGCGACGGATACCGAACTGAAGTTCGACAAACTGTCCGCCTATGTCGATGAGCTGAGCGCGCCGTATCTGGAAGACGCCGAAATCGACTTCGTGACCGACCAGCTGGGTTCCCAGCTGACGCTGAAGGCGCCGAACGCCAAGATGCGCAAGGTCGATGACAACGCGCCGCTGATGGAGCGCGTGGAATACGTGCTGCAGTCGCAGATCAACCCACAGCTGGCGGGCCACGGCGGCCGCGTGACGCTGATGGAGATCACCGACGACAACATGGCGATCCTGCAGTTTGGCGGCGGTTGCAACGGCTGTTCGATGGTCGACGTCACGCTGAAAGAAGGCATCGAGAAAGAGCTGCTGCAGAAATTCCCGGAGCTGAAAGGCGTGCGTGACCTGACCGAGCACCAGCGCGGCGAGCACTCCTACTACTAATCTCCGGCGCTCGCGCCGCGGTAGATAACACAATGCCGGAAGGGGAAACCCGTTCCGGCATTGTCGTTTTCACCCCACCGACACCTTGCGCCGCCGTTTGTCCAAATCCTTCAGTAAGCGGTTTATGTGCGGGTCGGCAAACATCTCCTCCAGCGTCTGAGTCAGCTTGCGCCGCCAGTTAGGATACTGATCGCTGGTACCGGGAATATTGACCGGATCGGCCATATCCAGCCAGTCTTCCGGCTGCAGGCCGAGCAAAGCACTGGCACTGTCGGCGACATAGCGCTGCAGGCCGCGGTTGAGCAGCGGGCTCATGCCGAGCAGCGCCGCCTTCTTGCCCACCTTCTGCGGCACGCAGCCATAGCGATGCAACCCATCCAGCAGCCCCTGCTTGGCGCGTTCCCGATCGGCAAACAGCGCCTGCAGGATCTCCGCGTCCGGGTAAAGACCCAGCCGGTTGCCCAGCGTCAGATCGTCGCTTTGCCAGTAGCCGCGCAGCGTCGGCAGATCGTGGGTGGTGATGGTCGCCATCGCCTGCACCGGATAGGCCTGCGGCGCGCGGAAATGGTGTTCGCCGTCGCTTTCGAAATACAGCACTTTGTAGGAATAAACGCCGCTGTCGCGCAGCTTGCCGACGATCTCCACCGGCACCGTGCCGAGATCTTCGCCGATCACCATGCAGCGGTGGCGCTGACTTTCCAGCGCCAGCACCGCCAGCAGATCGTCCACCGGGTATTTGACGTAGGCGCCGCGATCGGCGGTTTCGCCATAAGGGATCCACCACAGCCGCAGCAGCGCCATGACGTGATCGATACGCAGCGCGCCGCAGCTGGTCATGTTGGCGCGCAAAAGATCGATGAACGGCTGATAACCGCGCGCCGCCATCACGTGCGGATCCATCGGCGGCAGGCCCCAGTTTTGCCCCAGCGGCCCCAGGATGTCCGGCGGTGCGCCGACCGACGCTTTCAGGCAGTACAGCTCGCGGTCGCACCAGGTTTCCGCCCCGCCTTCCGCTACCCCGACCGCCAGATCGCGATACAGACCAATCGGCATCTGCTGCTGCCGGCTCTGCTCAAAACACTGCGCAAACTGCGTGGCCGCCAGCCACTGCAGCCACAGGTAAAAGCGGACCGCGTCCTGATGTTCGGCGCAAAACAGCCGCACCGCTTCGCTCTGCCCCCGCCGATAGCCCTCGGGCCAGGCCGGCCATCCCCACTGGCTGGCGTCTTTGGCCGCCAGGTGGGCATGCAGCGCGTCGAACGCAGCCTGCTGATACAGGCTGTCGCCGCCCTCAGTCACGAACCGTTCGAACGCCTGACGCTGCGCGTCGCTCGGCTTGCGCGCCTGAAACAGCGGGAACGTCAGCTTCAGCGCCGCCAGCTTCAGCTGCATCACGGCGCTGTAATCCACCCACTCCGCGGCGCGCGCCTTGGCCAGCTGCTTCTGCGTCGCCGGCTTCTGCCACCAGCGCTGTGCCGCGTCGCTGCGCTGAAAATCCTCCACCGCGTTGACGTCGATATACGCCAGATTCAGCCAGCGGCGCGACGAGGGGCTGTAAGGGCTGGCGCTCTCCGGGTTGGCCGGATACAGCGCATGGATCGGGTTGAGGCCGATGAAGGCGCCGCCGCGCTCCCCGACCTGCTCCACCATTAGGCGCAGATCGCCGAAATCGCCGATGCCCCAGTTGCGATCGGAACGCAGCGTATACAGCTGAACGCAGGCGCCCCACAGTTTCTTGCCGGTCAGCAAGGCGTCCGGCTCGAAGCAGCGCCTCGGCGCGACGATCACGCGGCATGACCACTGCTGCGCGCCTTGGCTCAGCGTCAATTGGTGGTAACCCGCCGGCAGATCGCCGGGCAGCGTCAGGGTCTTGCGCGCCCCGACGCGCCCCTGCAGGCATTCGCCGTCTTCACGCTGCAGCGCCCACAGGTACTCGCCTTCGCCCGCCGGGGTCAGTGCCAGCGGCGCGCCCTGATAGAACACCTTGACCGCCGGTAACGGTGATGCGGCCCCTTCCTGCGCGGCATCGGCCCGGTTCATGGCCGCCAGCAGTTTGCGCTTGGTCTCCGGCTCAATCGCCTGCCGCTTGCCGTGGGCATTAATGAAATCGGCAGCGATCCCCGCCTGCGCTGCCGCCTGATCGATACGCTTACGATCCATTCGCTCTCCTTAACGTTTGGCTTGCCAGATGCGCTGCTGGTAATCGCGAATCGAGCGATCCGAGCTGAACATGCCGACGCGCGCAGTGTTAAGGATAGTCCGCCGCGTCCATTCGTCCCGATCGCGGTACAGTTCGTCGACCCGGCGCTGCGCCTGGCAGTATGAGGCGAAGTCCGCCAGTACCAGATAAGGATCGCCGCCTTCCAGCAGGCTGTGCAGCATCATGTCGAACGCGTGCTTGTCGCCGTGGCTGAACGCGCCGCTCGCCAGCTCGTCCAAAATCGCCTTCAGGTGCTTGTCTTTCTTGCGGTAGCTGAGCGGATCGTAGCCCTTCGCCAGTATCGCCTTCACCTGCTCCACGGTATTGCCGAAGATAAAGATATTGTCTTCGCCCACCTGCTCGGCAATTTCGACGTTGGCGCCGTCCAGCGTGCCGACCGTCAGCGCGCCGTTCAGCGCCAGCTTCATGTTGCCGGTGCCGGAGGCCTCTTTACCGGCGGTGGAGATCTGCTCGGAGATATCCGCCGCCGGGATCATCAGTTCGGCCACCGACACGCGGTAGTCGGGAATGAACGCCACTTTCAGGCGATCTTTCACCAACGGATCGTTATTGATCTTCTCGGCCGCCTGGTTGATCGCGTAAATGATGTTTTTCGCCAGATAGTAGCCCGGCGCCGCCTTGGCGCCGAACAGGAAGACGCGCGGCACGATGTCCAGATTCGGGTTGTCGCGCAGCTGGCGATACAGCGACAGGATGTGCAGCAGGTTCAGGTGCTGGCGTTTGTACTCGTGCAGACGCTTGATCTGCACGTCGAAAATCGCGTCCGGGTCGAGCGTCAACCCCATCACGCCGTGCACGTAATGGGCCAGCGCCACCTTGTTGTCGCGTTTGATCTGCTGATAACGCTGGCGGAACGCCGCGTCGTCGGCGAATTTTTCCAGCCCGCGCAACGCGTCGAGATCGTTCGCCCATTCCACCTTCAGCGTCTCGTCGATCAGGCCCGACAGCGCCGGGTTGCACTGTTTCAGCCAGCGGCGCGGCGTGATGCCGTTGGTGACGTTATGGAATTTGTTCGGCCACAGCTGGTGATATTCCGGGAACAGATCCTTCACCACCAGATCCGAGTGCAGCTGCGCCACACCGTTGACCGCAAAGCCGCTGACCACGCACAGGTTGGCCATGCGCACCTGCTTGTTGTAGTGCACCGCCAGTTTGGCCCACACCGCCTCGTCGCCCGGCCAGTGCTTATCCACCAATTTTTTAAACCTGGCGTTGATCTGTTTGATGATGGAGAAATGGCGCGGCAGCAGGCTGCGCACCAGTTTTTCATCCCAGCACTCCAGCGCTTCCGGCATCAGGGTGTGGTTGGTGTAGGCGAAGGTGTTGCTGGTGATCGCCCAGGCCGCCTCCCACTCCAGCTGGTGCTCGTCCAGCAGAATGCGCAGCATTTCCGGAATGGCGATGGTCGGATGGGTGTCGTTCAGCTGGATCACTTCGTACTTCGGCAGCTCTTCAATCTTGCGGCCGGCCTGATGGTGCTTGCGCAAAATGTCCGCCACCGAGCAGGCGCACTGGAAATACTGCTGCATCAGGCGCAGGCGCTTGCCGGCCTGATGGTTGTCGTTCGGGTAGAGCACCTTGGTCAGCTTGTCGGCTTCTACGCCCTGCTTCTCCGCCTGCAGGAATTTGCCGTCGTTGAAATCGCTCAGGTTGAACGGATGCTGATGGGTCGCCTGCCACAGGCGCAGCGGCTGCGCCACGCCGTTGCGATACCCCAGCACCGGCAGATCCCAGGCTTCGCCGCGCAGGGTGAAGGCCGGGCGCCACAGTTCGCGCCCATCGGCCTGCTTTTCCAGCTTGCCGCCGATGCCCACGTCCACCGCCAGCGCGGTGTTGTGGCGGAACCACGGGTAGCTCTCGCGCTGCCAGTTATCCGGCGCCTCTTGCTGCTGCCCGCCCTGGAACGACTGGCGGAACAGCCCGTACTGGTAGTTCAGCCCATATCCGGTGGCCGGTTGCTCCACCGTCGCCATCGAGTCGAGGAAACAGGCCGCCAAGCGCCCCAGCCCGCCGTTGCCCAGCGCCGGATCGGTTTCCTGCTCCAGCAGATCCGCCAGCTTGACGTTCTGTTCGGCCAGCGCCTGCTCGACGGTGTCGTACCAGCCCAGGTTGATCAGGTTGTTCGCCGTCAGCCGGCCGATCAGAAACTCCATCGAGATGTAGTTCACGTGGCGCAGCGGTTTGGCGCTTTTGCGCGGCGCCGGCTGCGCGGCCAACTGCTCGGCCAGCGCCGCACTGACGGCTTCCCACCATTGATGCTGCGTCATCTGTTGTGCGGAACTGAGGCCGAACCGTTGCCACTGGCGGGCGAGCGCCGCCAGAAAAGCATCCTTCTTGAGCGTAGGCTGTGACATAAGGAAAACTCTCTATCCAGTAAGTGGGTCAAATTGCCGCTATCGTGCCGGTGAGAAAGCCTGACGGCATCATCCCGCCTGGGGATTAGCTGGGGAGGAGGATTGGGGCGTAGCTGGAATTGTGATCTCAGGCACTTTTTGACTCCCTTGCAACGATGCAAAAAAGCCCGCCAACGCGTGCGGCGAGCACTGAGAACGTTAACCATGACGTTAGCACAAGTATTCGCGCTGCTGAAGTTTTGTCCATGGCCGGAAATGCGATCTGCAACCGCATCGCCGCGCACCGGCGCCAAACGTAAAAAAGTGTGATCGATAGCAACTTAACTCCAAGCCGATGCGGAAGCTTGTTGCAATACGTTTAGGGTTGGCAGAAGTTAGGGGGAGCTATTAATTACGAACCATAAAATAATTAGCGCCACTCCAATCCCGGCGGGAACCGCGATTTATACCCTGGAATACTATGCTGATCCCATCAAAACTGAGCCGCCCGGTACGGCTGCAAAATACCGTGATCCGCGATCGCCTGCTGGCCAAACTGGCCAGCGCGGGCAACTATCGCCTGACACTGGTCAATTGCCCGGCGGGATACGGGAAAACCACGCTGATCGCCCAATGGGCGGCCGGCAAGGCCGATCTGGGCTGGTATTCGCTGGATGAGAGCGACAACCAGCCGGAGCGCTTCGCCAGCTACCTGATCGCCGCGCTGCAGCAGGCCAGCGGTGGCCGCTGCGTCAAGAGCGAGGCGCTGAGCCAGAAGCATCAGTACGCCAGCCTGTCGGCGCTGTTCGCCCAGCTGTTTATCGAGCTGGCCGACTGGCATCAGCCGCTGTACCTGGTGATCGACGACTACCACCTGATCACCAACGACGCCATCCACGAAGCCATGCGCTTTTTCCTGCGTCATCAGCCGGAAAACCTGACGCTGATCCTGCTCTCGCGCACCCTGCCGCCGCTCGGCATCGCCAACCTGCGGGTGCGCGATCAGCTGCTGGAAATGGGCACGCAGCAGCTGGCGTTCACCCACCAGGAAGCCAAACAATTCTTCGACTGCCGCCTGGCGGCGCCGATGGAACAGCAGGACAGCAGCCGCCTGTGCGACGAAGTCGAAGGCTGGGCCACCGCGCTGCAGCTGATCGCGCTGTCGGCCCGCCAGTCCGCCTCGTCGGCCCAACTGTCGGCCAAGCGCCTGGCGGGGCTGAACGCCAGTCACCTGTCCGATTACCTGGTAGACGAAGTGCTGGATCACGTCGATGCCGATGCGCGCGCCTTCCTGCTGCGCTGTTCGGTGCTGCGCTCGATGAACGACGCGCTGATCGTGCGCCTGACCGGCGAAGACAACGGCCAGCAACGGCTGGAGGAGCTGGAACGCCAGGGGCTGTTTATCCACCGCATGGACGACACCGGCGAATGGTTCAACTTCCACCCGCTGTTCGCCTCTTTCCTGCGCCAGCGTTGCCAGTGGGAACTGGCGCTGGAGCTGCCGGGATTGCACCGCGCCGCCGCCGAGGGCTGGCTGGCGCTGGGGTATCCGGCGGAGGCCATTCACCACGCGCTGGCGGCCAGCGACGTCAGCATGCTGCGCGATATCCTGCTGCAACACGCCTGGTCACTGTTCCACCACAGCGAGCTGGCCCTGCTGGAAGAGTGCCTCAACGCGCTGCCCTATGAGCGCCTGATCCAAAACCCCAAGCTGGCGCTGCTGCAGGCCTGGCTGGCGCAGAGCCAGCACCGCTACGGCGAGGTTAACACCCTGCTGGAGCGCGCCGAGCGCACCATGCGCGAACAGAAAATCGAGATAGACCAAACGCTGCACGCCGAGTTCGACGCCCTGCGCGCCCAGGTGGCGATCAACGCCGGCAAACCGGAAGAGGCCGAACGGCTGGCGACCGAAGCGTTGAAATTCCTGCCGCTGTCCAGCTATTACAGCCGCATCGTCGCCACCTCGGTGACCGGCGAAGTGCACCACTGCAAGGGCGAGCTGGCGCGCGCGCTGCCGATGATGCAGCAAACCGAGCAGATGGCGCGTCGCCATCAGGCCAACCATTACGCGCTCTGGGCGCTGCTGCAGCAGAGCGAAATCCTCATCGCCCAGGGCTTCCTACAGGCCGCTTACGAAACCCAGGACAAGGCGTTCGAACTGATCCGCGAGCAGCACCTGGAACAGCTGCCGATGCACGAGTTCCTGCTGCGCATTCGCGCCCAAATCCTGTGGTCGTGGTCGCGGCTGGACGAGGCGGAAGACGCGGCGCGCAGCGGGCTGAAAATCCTGGCGAACTACCAACCGCAACAGCAACTGCAGTGCATCGCCATGCTGGCCAAATGCTCGCTGGCGCGCGGCGATCTGGACAACGCCAATACGCATCTGCAGCGCTGCGAAACCCTGCTGCACGGCGCTCACTACCATCGCGACTGGCTGACCAACACCGACAAATCGCGGGTGATCCACTGGCAGATGACCGGCGACACCGCCGCCGCCGCCCAGTGGCTGCGCCACACCGAAAAGCCCGGCATGGCGGACAACCACTTCACGCAGGGCCAATGGCGCAACATCGCGCGGGTGCAGATCCTGCTCGGCCAGTATGACGAGGCCGGGGTGGTGCTGGATGAACTGAACGAAAATGCCCGTCGCCTGCGGCTGGTGAGCGATCTGAACCGCAATCTGCTGCTCAGCAACCAGCTGTACTGGCTGCAGGAGCGCAAGGGCGAAGCGCAGCAGGCGCTGATCGAAGCGCTGTCGCTGGCTAACCGCACCGGCTTTATCAGCCATTTCGTCATCGAAGGCGAAGCGATGGCACAGCAGCTGCGCCAGCTGATCCAGCTCAACACGCTGCCGGAGCTGGAGCAGCATCGCGCCCAGCGCATCCTGCGCGACATCAACCAGCATCATCGACACAAGTTCGCGCATTTTGACGAGAACTTTGTCGATAAGCTGCTGACCCACCCGCAGGTGCCGGAGCTGATCCGCACCAGCCCGCTCACCCAGCGCGAATGGCAGGTGCTGGGGCTGATCTATTCCGGTTACAGCAACGACCAGATCGCCGGCGAGCTGGACGTGGCGGCCACCACCATCAAGACGCACATCCGCAACCTGTACCAGAAGCTCGGCGTGGCCCATCGCCAGGAGGCGGTGCAGCAGGCGCAGCAGCTGCTGAAGATGATGGGGTACGGCGCCTGAGAGTCAGCGCTGGCCGTAATAGGCGCCGGCACCATGTTTGCGGCAGAAATGCTTCGCTAACAGGTGCTCATCGATCCGCCTCAGGCCGGGGTTAATACCCCGGCTAATCCACGCCATTTTCGCCACCTCCTCCAGCACCACGGCGTTATGCACCGCCTCATCCGGCGAGCAGCCCCAACTGAACGGACCATGCTGATACGCCAGAATACCGGGAACGTGCAACGGTTCACGTCCTTTCAAGGTTTCGATAATCACCCGACCGGTGTTCAGTTCATATTCCCGCGCCACCTCTTCCGCCGTCAGCGCGCGGGTACAAGGAATGTCGCCGGAAAAATAATCGGCGTGGGTGGTGCCGAACGCCGGTATCGCCTCCCCCGCCTGGGCCCAAGCAGTGGCATGGGTGGAATGCGTATGCACGACACCACCGAGCTGAGGAAATGCCCGGTATAGCGCCAAATGCGTCGGCGTATCGGATGAAGGCCGCAGCTGCCCCTCAACAACCTCTCCTCGCAGATTCACCACCACCATATCCTCAGCCTGCATCGTTTCATAAGGTACGCCGCTGGGTTTGATCACCATCAGCTTGCTGGCCCGATCGATGCCGCTGACATTGCCCCAGGTATAAGTCACCAGCCCGTGTTCAGGCAACGCCATATTGGCTTTGTAGACCTGCAATTTCAGTTGCTCCAGCATGCTCCCCCCCTATTTCCAACCCGGCCTCAGCCATACGTGCAACCACCCAAGCGCGTGCCTCCCGTACCGCTTGCAGAGGATCGGGTGCTTTCTCGCTCCACATTTCGAGCAGATAGGGGCCGCGATAGCCGCTCGCAAGCAACGTTTCGAAGCAGCGCGTGAAATCGACCACGCCTTCGCCGAACGGCACATTCTTAAACTCCCCCGGCCGCGTATCCTTAACGTGTACCGCCACGATATGTCCGCGCCCGGCCATGAGCTCCATCGGCACATCGTTGTCCCAGGCAGACAAGTTGCCGATATCCGGGTACAGCTGAAACCACGGGTTATTCAGGTAGTGGGCATAGCCCAGCGCCTTGCTGATCGAGTTCATCAGCGGATAGTCCATGATTTCCATCGCCAGCATGACCTGTGCACGGCTGGCCATCTCTACCGCCTGTACCAATCCGGCGCGGAACCGGGCGCGGGTCTGCGCAGTAGACTGCTGGTAATAAACGTCATACCCGGCCAGTTGGATCACCCGGATGCCGGTATCCTGCGCCAGCCGAATAGCTTTTCGCACGATCTCCAGTCCCCGGTCGCGCGTCGTGTCGTCTTCACTGCCCAACGGAAAACGCCGGTGGGCGCTGAGGCATAAAGAAGGGACGCGCACACCGCTGGCGGCAACGGCGCCGATCAGCGCCAGTCGCTGCTCGCTGTTCCAATCCAGCCGCGCCAGGCGGCCGTCGCTTTCATCGATCGACATTTCAACGAAATCGAATCCCAACTCACCCGCCAGTTGCAGGCGCGTCAGCCAATCCTCGCCCGGCGGCAACGCTTTCTCATAGATGCCCAACGGCACGGACTTGTGCAACATAACCGCTCCTCAGCCCCACCGCTGGGCGATGACACGTTTAAATTCCCGCGCCGCCGCGACCGGATCGGCGGCATCGCGAATGCTGCGTCCGGCGATAAAGACATGGATGGGGATCCCCTGGAACAGAGGCAAATCCTCCAGCGCCAGTCCGCCGGTGACCGTCACCTTAAAACCCATCTCGCTCAGGCGACGAACCGCGCGGATATCGTCATCGCTCCAGGATATCCCCGCCGCCTGCGCGTCACGGCTGCGGTGATACACCACCTGACCAATTCCCGCTTCACGCCACGCCTGCGCCTGTTCCCAGGTCCAGAACCCCGTCAGTTCTATCTGCACGTCACCACCGAACTCATGCGCCACCTGCAGGGCTCCCTTGGCCGTATTGATATCGGCACAGCAGATCACCGTGATCCAATCGGCATTCGCCTCGAAGCACATGCGCGCCAAAATTTGACCCGCATCGGCGATTTTTGCGTCCGCCAACACGATGCGATCCGGATACAGCGCTTTTAAATCGCGTACGGCTCGCACGCCTTCCGCCACGCACAAAATAGTGCCGACTTCGATGATGTCGACTTCGGCCGCGATCAGGCGAGTCGTGTCGTAAGCCGCAGCCATGGACAGATTATCCAGCGCCACCTGCAACATCGGTAAATGCGTGTTCATTGTTTGTCTCCTTCAATTCGCCGCCGCCGTAGACGTTTTGTCGATCAACGCCAATACCTCGCTCGCGTGGCGACAGGCCCGCAAGCGATCGAAATTCGCCTCATCTTCAAACAGGTTCACCACTTGCATGATCCCCACCTCCTGATGCGTTTTGGCGTCCACCGCCGCCATAGTGATCAAGATATCTATCGGATCGTTGTCCTCATCGCCGAAGCACACCGGCGTTTTCAAGGTGACCAAGGCGAAGCCGGTTTTCAGCACCCCTTCCTCCGGCCGACCATGCGGCATCGCCAGGCCGGGCGCCAACACGAAGTAAGGGCCGTGCCGTTCGACGCCGGCCAGAATGGCGTCGAAATAGCGAGGCTCCACCACGCCGGCGACCACCAGCAGATCGACCCCCAGCCGCACCGCCTGACGCCAGTCGGCAGCCTCCGCCTGCAGGTGAATAGCGTTGTTCTGCGCCAACGAATCGCTCAGCTTCATGACTCGCTCCTCACTGCTTCAAATCTTGCGGAAAATGCGCGCCGATGACGTCCATCAGCTTCGGACCGAAGTCCGCCGCCGAGAGCATATTGCGCACCCCAACTACGTATTTGTTGCCGCTGACGACGATTTCATCCGCGACATGGGTGGAAGCGATGATGATGTCAGCCCCATTCAGCTCGGATTTGTATTCCCCCACCGCACAGCTGTTGACCGAATGATCCACGCCTTGCTGCGTTAAAAATTGGTCGACTTTCATTTTCATGATCATGGAGCTGCCTTGTCCGCAACCGCACACCGCCAGGATTCGTACCGTCATAATCTGCACTCCTATTAACGTGACGCCGATTCAACCGATTGTTTTTCAGCATCTTCTTCCGCACGCAAGGTGCGTCCGGCGAAGAACATGTACAGCAGGGCGATAACGATCACCACGCCCATAAACCACAGGCCCAGACTCAGCCCTTGCATCAGCGGCGGCGCCAGAATCGACCAGTCCGCCATGCCCATCCAGGCGCTTAGCCCAGTCAGTTTGATGGCCCACACGCAGCCGAAGATCTCTATCATTCCCATCACCAGACAGATCTTCATCGCCGCACGCCAGCCACCAAAGTGGTTAGCGAATACGCCGATGGTGGCGTTAGAAAAGAACATGGGAATGAAACCGGGAATAATCATGATGGAAGAGCCGAGCGCTAACAGTATGCCGACGGCGATCAGTTGGCCGATGGTGCCCCACATAAAGCCCCATACCACGGCGTTGGGCGCGAAGCTATAAATGGCGGCACAGTCGATGGCCAGTACCGCGCCGGGGATCAGACGTTGGGAAATCCCATTGAAGGCCTCGGTCAATTCGGCGACGAACATGCGCACGCCCTGCACGATGATGAAAATCGCCACCGCGAACATCAGCCCGGTTTGCAGGATATAGATGCTCCAGTGGGTTTTACCGGCCATCGCCTGCAGAGTGTCCAAGCCGAACGAGCACAGAATGATGCCGAAAAACAGCGTCATCACGATGGCGGTAGACACGATGTTGTCATGGAAAATGTTCAGCCACCCGGGCAGCTTCAGATCTTCCACGCTGTCCTCTTTTTTACCGAGATACGGTGCGGCCTTATACGCCAGCCACGAAGCGAACTGCTGTTGGTGCCCGATCGAGAAACCGCTGTTTTCCGTTACCGCCTGCGTCGGTTTGAACATCATGTTGGAGGTGATGCCCCAGTACAATGAAGCCAAGAGCGCACTGCACAATACCGTCGTCCACATGCCGTAACCCAGAATGTAGAAAAATACCGCGATCAGCCCAACCTGCTGAAACATGATGTGGCCGGTGAGCATAATGGTACGAATACCGGTAATACGCCGCAGCAGTACGTAGAGAATGTTCAGCGCCAATGCCAGCAATACCGCGTAGCCGACCCAGCTGTAGGCGTCCCCCATACGTTCGATGGTGGCCATCATCGAAGCATAGGTGTCCGAAATCGCCCCGTTGATGCCGTATACCTCGGACAACTTCGCCACAACGGGTTTGAACGTGCCGGTCAGGATGCCGGAACCGGCTTGCAGCAACATGAAACCGATAATGGTTTTGATCGTGCCTTTGATAATGACCGCCGCGCTTTTGCGCAGCAACGTGTAACCCAGCAGCGTAACCAGCCCCAACAGCAGCGGCGCATTGGTCATCACCTGGTTAAAAAAGACGGTGAATATGGTGTAAAGAGTTTCCATACGGCTCTCCCGAAAAGGTTGGCATGCAGGTAACGCCTTCACCATACCAATCACAAGAAATCACAAAAAGATCATTAATGATTATTTGTGAACAACCTCGCAAGTTAAAAATCAATTCCACTAACATTCAATGAATTAGACAGCTTACATTTCATTACTCATTGAATTTAATAGCAGTTAATCAAACAAAAAGGAGATAGAAGGACGGCGCAGCACGTAAATCCGGCGGTGTTAACGTGTATTTCGATCGTTGTCAGTTGAAAAAAACGGTGCTAGATTCGATCAAAACAAATCACATAAAATCTTTAAATGATTATTTGTGATTGCATTATCACCACCAACGAGGAACGACCCATGAGTAAAGTCAACGACATCACCCGCGAATCCTGGATATTGAACACCTTTCCCGAATGGGGCACCTGGCTGAACGAAGAGATAGAGCAGGAGAACGTCGCGCCCGGCACTTTCGCCATGTGGTGGCTGGGCTGTACCGGCATCTGGCTCAAGTCTGAAGAAGGCGCCAACCTGTGCGTCGATTTTTGGTGCGGCACCGGCAAGCAAAGTCACGGCAACCCACTGATGAAAACCGGCCACCAAATGCAGCGAATGGCAGGGGTGCGCAAGCTGCAGCCTAACCTGCGCACTACCCCATTCGTACTGGATCCCTTCGCAATTACCCAGCTCGACGCCATCTTGGCCACGCACGACCACAACGATCACATCGATGTGAACGTCGCCGCGGCGGTGTTGAAAAATTGCGCCGCCACCGTTCCGTTTATCGGACCGCAAAGCTGCGTGGATATCTGGATTGGCTGGGGTGTGCCGCCTGAGCGCTGCATCACCGTCAAACCTGGCGACGTGATAAAAATCAAAGACATTGAAATTCATGCGCTGGACGCCTTCGATCGCACGGCGCTCATCACACTGCCGGTGGAACAAAAAGCGGCGGGCGTCCTGCCGGACGGCATGGACCTGCGGGCGGTCAACTACCTGTTCAAAACGCCGGGCGGCAACCTTTATCACAGCGGCGATTCCCACTACTCCAACTATTACGCCAAGCACGGCAACGATCATCAGATCGATGTCGCCCTCGGTTCCTACGGCGAGAACCCGCGCGGCATTACCGACAAGATGACCAGCGCCGACATCTTGCGCATGGCGGAATCGCTGAACGCCAAGGTCGTTATCCCCTTCCACCATGACATATGGTCGAATTTCCAGGCGGATCCGCAGGAAATTCGCGTGCTGTGGGAAATGAAGAAAGACCGGCTCAAATACGGTTTTAAACCGTTTATCTGGCAGGTTGGCGGCAAGTTCATCTGGCCGCAGGATAAAGACAATCTGGAGTACCACTACCCGCGCGGTTTCGATGATTGCTTCACCCTCGAACCCGATCTGCCCTTCAAGTCTTTCTTGTAATCCACCGGTGTTGCATACGGATGCGCGCTTTTGAACGGGAATGATTCAAATCGTCAAACGGCGCGCATATAATCATAGGCAACGACGTTTTCTCTCTCCGACGGAGCCCGCATGACAGAGTCCCAACGCCACAACGCCATTCTCGATCTCTTGCAGCGCAAGGGGCAAATCTCCGTGGCGGACGTCATCGCGGCGTTTGACATCTCTCCGGCCACCGCGCGCCGGGACATCAACAAGCTGAATGAAATCGGCAAATTGCGCAAAGTACGCAACGGCGCCGAAGCCACACAAACTCCGCGTCCGGCCTGGACGCCACTCAATATCCACCAAACCCAGCACCTCGATGAAAAAATGCGCATTGCGGCGGCCGCGGCACAGCTCTGTCAGCCGGGTGAAAGCGTGGTGATCAACTGCGGCTCCACCGCATTTCTGTTGGGCCGTGAAATTTGCGGCAAGCCGGTTCAGGTGATCACCAATTACCTGCCGCTGGCCAATTACCTGATCGATCAGGAACACGACAGCGTGGTGATCATGGGAGGCCAGTACAACAAGACTCTGTCGATTACCCTGGCACCTCAGGACGGCGACGCAACCCTGTACGCCGGGCACTGGATGTTCACCAGCGGTATCGGCCTCACCGCTGACGGTCTGTATAAAACCGATATGCTGACCGCGATGGCAGAACAGAAGATGCTCAACTACGTCGGTAAACTGGTGGTGCTGGTCGACAGCAGCAAAGTCGGCCAACGGGCCGGCATGCTGTTCAGCCGCACCGAGCAAATCGCTATGGTGATCACCGGCCGCGCCGCCGATCCGGCGATCGTTGAGCAACTGCGTCAACAAGGGGTAGAAGTGCTGCTGGTGTGACAAAACCACAACCTTGCTCTGGTCTTAAACGCCGCCGAGTTGGTTACAATAGCGGCGTCCCCCAATTACGAGGCAGTCAGCAGTATGGAACAGTTCGAAGCGATCAACGTTGAGCAGGCGTACACCCGCTGGAAAGAGGGCAGCACCGCCCTGGTCGACATCCGCGATCCGCAAAGTTTTGAAGCCGGGCATACGCCGGGCGCCTTTCACCTCACCAACGCCACCCTGTCGGCCTTTATGCAGCAAAACGACTTCGAGCGGCCGGTGATGGTGATGTGCTACCACGGCAACAGCAGCCGCAGCGCGGCGCAATACCTGCTGCACCAGGGGTTCGACGCGGTCTACAGCATCGACGGCGGTTTCGAAGCCTGGGCCCGCCAGTACCCGCAAGACGTGGAAACCTCTGCCTGATCCCCGCCGCCCGCTGCGCATCGGCGGGCTTTCCCTTCGATTTTATGCGCGTTTTCGCGGGTTTTTCGCAGATCCGTTTGCCAGCGCTCAGGATTTCGACGTTATAATCGGCCGTCAGGGTCATCGGCGAGCAAGCCGCGGCCAAAATCATTCACTTACGACGGAAGAGCAATGGTTAGAGTAATCGCCATATCCAACCCGCGCCTGGCGCTGGCCTTTGTCGACTATATGGCGACCCAGGGCATCCGGCTTGAGCTGCGCAACAGCGGCGAGGCGGCGGAAATCTGGCTGGCCGACGACAGCCACCTCGAGCAGGTGCAACACGAGCTGCAGCAGTTTCTGGTCGATCCGCTCAACCGCCGTTATCAGGCCGCCAGTTGGCAGACCGGCCATACCGACGCCGGCCTGCACTATCAGAGCGAATCCTACCTGCACACCCTACGCAGCAAGGCCGGGCCGCTGACGCTCGGCGTGATGGTACTGTGCATCGCGGTCTACATCCTGATGCAGGCGCTGGGTGACGATACCGTGATGTACTGGCTCTCCTGGCCGCAAGACAGCAGCCAATACACGCAGCTGTGGCGCTGGGTCAGCCATGCGTTCCTGCACTTCTCCCTGCTGCATATTCTGTTTAACCTGATGTGGTGGTGGTATCTCGGCGGCCAGATGGAAAAACGCCTCGGCGCCGGCAAGCTGTTCGTGCTGGCGGTAGTGTCGGCCTTCTTCAGCGGCTGGGCACAGTCGCTGTTCAGCGGCGCGCTGTTCGGCGGGCTTTCCGGCGTGGTCTATGCGCTGATGGGCTATGTGTGGCTGACGGGTGAACGGGCGCCGGAGCGCGGCCTGATGCTGCCGCGCGGCCTGATGGTGTTCTCGGTGCTGTGGCTGGTGGCCGGATATTTCGATATTTTAGGAATGTCGATCGCCAACGCGGCACACGTAGCCGGTTTAGTGTTAGGGTTATTGATGGCATTTTGGGATACGCGTCATCGCGCACACAACGAACAATAACAGCCGGGAGCTGTGTCCAGCGGGCATAGCGGGCGTTTTAGGGGATTATCGTGAAGCAAACACAGCGTCATGACGCAATTATCGAACTGGTGCGCCTGCAGGGTTACGTCAGCACGGAAGAGCTGGTCGAACATTTTGACGTCAGCCCGCAAACGATTCGCCGCGATTTGAATGACCTGGCCGACCAGAACAAGATCCAGCGTCACCACGGCGGCGCGGCGCTGCCTTCCAGCTCGGTCAACGCTGCCTATAACGATCGCAAGGTAATGTGGTCGGAAGAGAAAGCCCGCATCGCGCAGCGCGTCGCCAGCCAGATCCCGGACGGCGCCACGCTGTTCATCGATATTGGCACCACGCCGGAAGCGGTGGCCCATGCGCTGATGAACCACAAGAACCTGCGCGTGGTCACCAACAACCTCAACGTCGCCACCCTGCTGACCGCCAAGGAAGACTTCCGCCTGATCCTGGCCGGCGGCGAAGTGCGCACCCGCGACGGCGGCATCATGGGCGAAGCCACCCTGGACTTCATCTCTCAATTCCGTCTCGATTACGGCATTCTCGGCATCAGCGGCATCGATATGGACGGCTCGCTGCTCGAATTCGACTATCACGAAGTGCGCACCAAACGCGCGATTATCGAAAATTCCCGCTGTGTGATGCTGGTGACCGACCACTCCAAATTCGGCCGCAACGCCATGGTCAACCTGGGCAACATGAATCTGATCGACTACCTGTTTACCGATCAGTTACCGCCGCCGAGCGTGATGAAAATCATCGAACAGTACGACGTGCAGCTGGAACTGTGCTGATCCGCTGTTAACCTGCGGGGCGCGCCGCCGCCCCGTTTCCTGCCCGTGCCCCCCTTATCGACAGCCGTTTGCGCGCTCGCGCCATATCCATATCATTTATGTGACTATCATCACCAAACTGTTACCTCTATCACGCCTAAATGTTTTTGTTTGGTTAAGTCTTGGCTTGCCTGTTGGTTTTTGATTACAATCATGAGCGAAAACGAACATGAAAGAGCTATTTCGAACATCTGGAGGAAGATGACGTGGAAACCAAAGACTTGATCGTTATCGGTGGCGGCATCAACGGTGCCGGCATCGCGGCGGATGCTGCCGGGCGCGGGCTGTCGGTACTGCTACTGGAAGCGCAAGACTTGGCCTGTGCTACGTCTTCCGCCAGTTCCAAACTGATCCACGGTGGCCTGCGCTACCTGGAACACTACGAATTCCGTCTGGTGAGCGAAGCGCTGGCCGAGCGTGAAGTGCTGCTGAAGCTGGCGCCACACATCGCGTTCCCGATGCGTTTCCGCCTGCCGCACCAGCCGCACCTGCGTCCGGCCTGGATGATCCGTATCGGCCTGTTCCTGTACGATCACCTGGGCAAACGCACCAGCCTGCCGGGCAGCAAGGGTTTGCGCTTTGGACCAGAGTCGGTGCTGAAGCCAGAACTGAAGCGCGGTTTCGAATATTCCGACTGCTGGGTTGACGATGCTCGCCTGGTCGTGCTGAACGCGCAGGAAGTGGAAAAACGCGGCGGCGAAGTGCGCACCCGCACCAAAGTGACCCGCGCATGGCGTGAAAACGGCCTGTGGATGGTGGAAGCGGTCGATATCGACAGCGGCAAAACCTTCACCTGGCGCGCCAAAGGCCTGGTGAACGCCACCGGCCCGTGGGTGAAAAACTTCTTCGACGACGGCCTGAAGCTGAAATCGCCTTACGGCATCCGTCTGATTAAAGGCAGCCACATTGTGGTGCCGCGCGTGCACGATCAGCCGCAGTCTTACATTCTGCAGAACGAAGACCACCGCATCGTGTTCGTGATCCCGTGGAATGACGAGTTCTCCATCATCGGTACCACCGACGTGGAGTACAAAGGCGATCCGAAGGACGTGAAGATCGACGAGAACGAAATCGCTTATCTGCTGAAAGTGTACAACGATCACTTCAAGAAGCAGCTGGGCCGCGACGACATCGTCTGGACTTACTCCGGCGTGCGTCCGCTGTGCGACGACGAATCCGATTCACCGCAGGCGATCACCCGCGATTACACGCTGGACGTGCACGACGAACAAGGCAAGGCGCCGCTGCTGTCGGTCTTCGGCGGCAAGCTGACCACCTACCGCAAGCTGGCCGAACATGCGATGGAAAAACTGGCCCACTACTACCCAGGCTGCGGCCCGGCGTGGACCAAAAACGCCACGCTGCCGGGCGGTGACATCGAAGGCGACCGCGACAGCTACGCGGCCAAACTGCGCCGTGCGCACGGCTGGCTGCCGGAAGCCCTGGCGCGCCGCTATGCCCGCACCTACGGCAGCCAGAGCGAGCTGATCCTGGCCGGCGCCAACGGCCTCGCCGATCTGGGCGAAGATTTCGGCCACGGTCTGTATGAAGCCGAGCTGCGCTACCTGACCGAGAAAGAGTGGGTCGTAGAGCTGGCCGACGCCATCTGGCGCCGCACCAAGCTGGGTATGTGGCTGGACGAAGCGCAGCAGGCGCGAGTGAAAGCCTGGCTGGCAGAACACGCGAAAACGAAAGCGCTGTCTCTGGCTTCCTGAGCCGCAGCGTAACGAAAAAGGGCCGGTTATCCGGCCCTTTTCTTTGCTTTTCCCCGCACGTTTACAGCTTCACCGGCTTAATGTGCCAGATTTCATCCGCGTATTCCTGAATGGTGCGATCGGATGAGAAGTAGCCCATGTTGGCGATATTCAGCACCGCGCGCCGCGTCCATTCGTCCTGATTGAGATAGACCTCGTCCACCTTATCCTGCGTGTCCACATAGCTGCGGTAATCCGCCAACAGCTGATAGTGGTCGCCGAGGTTGACCAGCGAGTCGAACAAATTGCCATAGCGTTTCGGCTCTTCCGGGCTGAACACGCCGGTGGCGATCTGCGTCAGCGCCTGATGCAACTCTGGGTCTTGCTCATAGTACTGGCGCGGGTTGTAACCGTTGCGGCGCAGCTCCTCGACCTGCTCGGCGGTATTGCCGAAGATAAAGATGTTCTCCTCCCCCACGTGCTCGCGCATCTCGACGTTGGCGCCGTCCAGCGTGCCGATGGTCAGCGCGCCGTTCAGCGCGAACTTCATATTGCTGGTGCCCGAGGCCTCGGTGCCCGCCAGCGAGATCTGCTCCGACAGATCCGCCGCCGGGATAATGATCTGCGCCAGGCTGACGCCGTAGTTCGGAATGAACACCACCTTCAGCTGGGTATGCACACGCGGATCGTTGTTGATCACTTTGGCCACGTCGTTGATCAAGCGAATGATCTGCTTGGCGGCATAGTAGGCCGAGGCCGCCTTGCCGGCGAAGATCACCACCCGCGGCACGCGCTCGATCTCCGGATCGTCCAGCAAACGGTTATACAGCGTGATGACGTGCAGCACGTTGAGCAGCTGCCGTTTGTACTCGTGGATGCGCTTGATCTGCACGTCGAACAACGCGTCCGGGTTGACCACCACGTTGAGCGTTTTAGCGATGTACAACGCCAGCCGCTCCTTGTTCTGCCGCTTGGCGCGCTGTACCGCCTGCAGGAAGCTCGGGTAATCGATATTGGCCTGGATCTCGCTCAGCTGGCTGAGATCGGTGCGCCAGGTTTGGCCGATGCAGTCGTCCAGCACCGCCGCCAGCGGCGGGTTGGCCAACGCCAACCAACGACGCGGCGTCACTCCATTGGTTTTGTTGCAGAAACGATTGGGGAACAGCCGGGCGAAGTCGGCAAACAGCGACTGCACCATCAGTTCGGAATGCAGGGCGGAAACGCCGTTGACCTTGTGGCTGGCCACCACCGCCAGCCACGCCATGCGCACCCGGCGGCCGTTGGTTTCGTCGATAATCGAGACCCGCGCCAGCAGGTCGTTGTCGCCCGGCGCCACTTCCTGCACCATCTTGAGGAAGTGATCGTTGATTTCGAAAATCAGCTGCAAATGGCGCGGCAAGATGCGGCCTATCATGTCCAGCGGCCAGGTTTCCAGCGCCTCGCTCATCAGCGTGTGGTTGGTGTAAGAGAACACCTGTTCCACCACTTCCCAGGCGTCGAGCCACTTGAATTTGTGCTCGTCGATCAGCCGGTGCATCAGCTCGGGAATCGACAATACCGGGTGGGTGTCATTGAGGTGAATGGCGATCTTGTCCGCCAGGTTGTCGAAGGTTTTGTGCATCAGCCAATGGCGGTTGAGGATGTCCTGCACCGTGGCCGACACCAGGAAATACTCCTGCCGCAGCCGCAGCTCGCGCCCGGAGGAGGTCGAGTCGTCCGGATACAACACGCGCGACACGTTCTCCGAGTGGTTTTTATCCTCCACCGCGGCGAAGTAATCGCCCTGGTTGAACTTACCGAGGTTGATCTCATTACTGGCCTGCGCGCCCCACAACCGCAGGGTGTTGGTGGCGTCGGTGTCGAAGCCGGGGATCACCTGATCGTAAGCGATGGCCACGACCTCTTCGGTCTCCAGCCAGCGCGCCTTGGCACCCTCCTGCTGCACGCGGCCGCCGAAGCGCACCTTGTAGCGGGTGTTATGGCGCGGAAACTCCCACGGATTGCCGTACTCGAGCCAGTAGTCCGGCGACTCCATCTGTTGGCCGTTGACGATGTTCTGCTTGAACATGCCGTATTCATAGCGAATACCGTAGCCGCGCCCCGGCAGCGCCAGCGTGGCCAGCGAGTCGAGGAAGCAGGCCGCCAGCCGGCCCAGACCGCCGTTGCCGAGGCCGGGGTCGTTCTCCTCCTCCAGCAGCTCCGCCAGGTTCAGCCCCATCTCGTTGAGCGCGTTGTCGATATCCTGATAGATGCCCATCGACAGCAGCGCGTTCGACAGGGTGCGGCCGATCAGGAACTCCATCGACAGGTAATACACCTGCCGCACGTCCTGCGACAGCTGGGCGCGGTTGGAGCGCAGCCAGCGCTCCACCATGCGATCGCGCACCGCGAACAGCACGGCGTTCAGCCAATCGTGCCGGTTGGCGATGGCCGGATCCTTGCCGACGATAAACATCAGCTTATAGGCGATGGAGTGTTTCAGCGCTTCCACACTGACCGTAGGTGAGGTGTAACTAAACGGTGAAGTCATGGCTTTTTAATCCCTTGTAGGGAGCCCCGCCATTCGCCGCGGAATAGCGGGCTCCGCTGAACATGGACGCGGTACGCCGCGCCCCGACAATCTACCCTTACGGCTGCCCGCCGTGCGTCAACCCGAGACGCGAAACGCGGGCTACAAACGTTGATAAAGCGATAAATACTCTTTCGCCGCCACCGGCCAGCCAAAGTCCACGCTCATGGCGTGACGCTGAACGTGGCGCCAGTGTTTCGGCCGGCTCCACAGCACCATGGCGCGGCGGATGGCGTTGCCCAGCGCAACGGCGTCGCAATCGTCGAACACGAATCCGCTGGCGGTGCCGTCGGCCAGGTTCTCCAGCGCGCAGTCCACCACCGTGTCCGCCAGCCCGCCGGTGCGGCGCACCAGCGGCAGCGTGCCGTACTTCAGGCCGTAGAGCTGCGTCAGGCCGCAGGGCTCGAAGCGGCTCGGCACCAGAATCACGTCGGCGCCGCCGATGATGCGGTGGGAGAAGGATTCGTGGTAGCCGATCTGCACGCCAACCTGCTCGGGATAATCGGCGGCGGCGGCCAGAAACGCCTGTTGCAGCACCGCGTCGCCGGCGCCCAGCAGCGCCAGCTGCCCGCCCTGCGCCAGCAGTTCAGGCAACGCCTGCAGCACCAGATCCAGGCCTTTTTGGCTGGTCAACCGGCTCACCACCGCGAACACCGGCAGCGATTCGTCCACCTTCAGCCCCATGGCCTTTTGCAGATGCAGCTTGTTTTTGACCTTGCTTTTCAGATCGTCGGCGTCGTAGCGGGTACTCAGCCGCGGGTCGTGGGCCGGATCCCAAATCTTGTCGTCCACCCCGTTGAGGATGCCGCTCAGCCTCCCCTGCCGCTGCCGTTCCTGCAGCAGCCCCTCCATGCCGTAGCCGAACTCCGGCCGGGTGATCTCGCGCGCATAGGTCGGGCTGACGGCGGTCACATGGTCGGCATAAAACAGCCCGGCCTTGAGGAACGACATCTGGCCGTAAAACTCCAGGCCGTAGACATCGTAAAACGACGCCGGCAGCCACAGCTCGGTCACGTGATGGCCGGAGAACAGCCCCTGATAGGCCAGGTTGTGTACGGTGAACACCGAACGCGCCGGGTGGCCGTTGGCGGCCAGATAGGCGCAGCTCAGGCCGGCGTGCCAGTCGTGGGCGTGCACCAGCTGCGGGCGCCAGTAGCGATCCAGCCCCTTGGCCAGCTCGCAGGCCATCCAGCCTAGCAGCGCAAAGCGGCGGTGATTGTCGGGGTAGGCGTACATGGATTGGTCGTGGTACGGGCTGCCCGGCCGGTCATACAGCCAGGGCGCATCGATCAGGTAAATGCCCACGCCATGATAGGTGCCGTAACGCAGGCCCACCCGGCCGGCGAACGAATCGATTTCCGCCACCAGCACGGTGTCCGGAATGCCGTTGCGTACGTCAGGGAAAGCGGGTAAGAGCACCCGAACATCGGCGCCTTCGGCGATTTGCGCCGCCGGCAGTGCGCCAACCACGTCTGCGAGTCCGCCCGTTTTCAGCAGGGGGAACATTTCAGAACATACGTGTAAGACCTGCATTATCACTCCTGAAAGTCGGCCGAAGGCCTCTGGATAAGAAATAAAGCAGGCTTGCCGCTGTTATGTTTGCCGCGTTGCGCAAGCCATCGAACCGTTCATCAGGCGGCAGGCTATCGTTCTGCCGCCCACGTTAACTCACAATTTTGACAACATTTCGCGCGTCACCAGCACGATGCCGCCTTCCGAGCGATAAAAACGCTTGCTGTCCTCATCGGCGTTTTCCCCGATCACCATGCCCTCCGGAATGTGGCAGGCACGGTCGATGATGCAGCGCCGCAGGCGGCAGGAACGGCCGACGTTCACGTCCGGCAACAATACGGTAGAGTCGATGGTGCAAAACGAGTTCACTCGCACGCGCGGGAACAGCACCGAATGCACCACCACCGAGCCCGAGACGATACAGCCGCCGGACACCAGCGAGTTCATGGTCATGCCGTGGCTGCCGGAGCGATCCTGCACGAACTTGGCCGGCGGCAGCGGCTCCATGTGGGTGCGGATCGGCCAGGCGCGGTCGTACATGTCCAGCTCCGGCGTTACCGACGCCAGATCGAGGTTGGCGCGCCAGTAGGCGTCCAGCGTGCCCACGTCGCGCCAGTACGGCGGCAGGTCGGGGTTGGACGTCACGCAGGACAAGGTAAACGGATGCGCCCACGCCGCCTGCTGCGCGGTGATTTTCGGGATCAGATCCTTGCCGAAGTCGTGGCTGGAGCCAGGGGTCGACATATCCTCTTCCAATAGCTGGAACAGGTAGGCGGCATTGAAAATATAGATGCCCATGCTGGCCAGCGACATATCCGGGTTGCCCGGCATCGCCGGCGGATCGGCGGGTTTTTCCAGAAACTCGATGATGCGGTCGCTTTCATCCACCTTCATCACGCCGAATTCACCGGCCTCGCTGCGCGGTACCGGCAGGCAGGCCACGGTGCACTGAGCGCCCTTCTCGACGTGGTCGATCAACATGCGCGAGTAATCCATCTTGTAGATATGGTCACCCGCCAGGATCACCACGTATTCGGCCTCATAGCGGCGGATGATGTCCAGGTTCTGGTACACCGCATCGGCGGTGCCTTTGTACCAATGTTCGGTGCTGAGTCGCTGCTGGGCCGGCAGCAGGTCGACGAACTCGTTCATTTCCTCGTTGAGAAACGACCAGCCGCGCTGGATGTGCTGCACCAGCGTGTGCGACTGGTATTGGGTGATCACGCCGATGCGGCGGATGCCGGAGTTCAGGCAGTTCGACAGGGCGAAATCGATAATGCGGAATTTGCCGCCAAAGTGGACGGCGGGCTTGGCGCGGGTGGAGGTCAAATCTTTCAGGCGCGAGCCGCGGCCGCCGGCCAGGATCAGCGCTACGGATTTAATCGGCAGCTGGCGCGCCAACATCAGGGGGTCTTTATTTTCAAACCTAACCATAGCGGACTCCTTTTATTATTTCCGTACCAGTACGCAAAGCGAGCGCGCGGCCTGGTGCCAGGCGGGTAACACCGCCCGTGAGTCTTCCTGAGTGAACGGAGCGACAACCTGCCAATCGCCTTCCGGCAACCTCATCTCCACCGTTTGCGGCGTGGCGTTGACCAGCAGCAGCCAGCGCTGCGACAGCAGGATCTGCATGCGCAGCTCGCCCTGTTCCCACTGCTGCGCGTCGAGCGCCTGCCCTTGCGCGTTCAGCCACTGCACGCTGCCGTCGTCCTGCTGCCACCAGCGGTCCTGTTGCAACGCGGGGATCTGGCGGCGCAGCGCGATCAGCGCCGCGACGTAATCGGTCAGCGCGTCGTCCGCCGTGGCCCAGTCGAGCCAGGTGGTGGCGTTGTCCTGACAATAGGCGTTGTTGTTCCCCTGCTGGCTGTGTCCCTGTTCATCGCCGGCCAGCAGCATCGGCGTTCCCTGGGACAGCAACAGCGTAGCGAGCATCGCCCGCTGGCTGGCCCTGCGGCGTTGCACAATGGCGTCGTCGGCGACCAGGCCTTCCACGCCGTGGTTGTTGCTGAAATTGCGATCGCTGCCGTCGCGGTTGCCTTCGCCGTTCGGCTGATTGTGTTTCTCGTTGAAGCTGACCACGTCCTGCAGGGTAAAACCGTCATGAGCAGTCAGCATGTTGACGGTGGCGTAAGGCGCCCGCCCGCGCTGGTTGTACACATCGCTGGAGGCGGCAAAACGCCGGGCGAACTGGCCGAGCGACACGCCGCTCTGCAGCCAGAAACGGCGCATGTCGTCGCGATAATGGTCGTTCCATTCGGCGAAACGCCCGGGGAACGCCCCCACCTGATAGCCGCCGGGGCCAACGTCCCAAGGTTCGGCGATCAGCTTGCAGCGCGACAGCACATCGTCCGCCAGCATCGCCTGGAACAGCGGCGCATCACGATCGAACCCCGGCGTGCGGCCGAGCACGCTGCCCAGATCGAAACGGAAGCCGTCGACGTGGCACTCCCGCACCCAAAAACGCAGGCAATCCATCACCCAGGCCACGCCCTGCGGCTGATCCAATCGCAGGGTGTTGCCGCAGCCGGTGTCGTTGACGTAGTCCCCTTCGGGCGTCAGCCAGTAGTAGCTCAGGTTATCGATGCCGCTCAGCGACAGCATCGGTCCGTCCCTGTCCAGCTCGGCGCTGTGGTTAAACACCACGTCGAGGATCACCTCGATGCCGGCTTGGTGCAGCGCCTTGACCGCATCGCGAAATTCGTTCAGCGGCGTGCCCTCGGTGCTCAGGCTGGCGTAGCGGTTGTCCGGCGCATAGGGCGCCAGCACGTTATAGCCCCAGTAGTTGATCAGCCCCAGCCGCTGCAGGCGCGGTTCGGAGGTATGTTGCTGCACCGGCAGCAGTTCCAGCGCGGTGATGCCGAGGCGTTTGAAGTGGGCGATCATCGCCGGGTGCCCCAATGCGGCGAAGCTGCCGCGCAGCGCCGGCGGGATCTTCGGGTGCAGCAGCGTCAGGCCGCGCACGTGCGCTTCGTAAATCACCGTCTGCCCCCAGGGCGTGGCAGGCGGGCGATCGTCCTGCCAGTCGTACCGTTCGTCCACCACCACACATTTCGGCATCAGCTCGGCGCTGTCGTGCGGGTCCGGCTGATCGTAACCACCGTGCAGGTGCGGGTGGTCCCCCACCGGCCCTTCCACCGCGCGCGCGGCCGGATCGAGCGCCAGCTTGTTGGGGTTGAAACGCTGTCCATTTGCCGGGTCGAACGGGCCGTAGACCCGGTAACCGTAACGTTGTCCCGGCTTACCGCCCGGCAAATAGCCATGCCAGATATCGCCGCTGCGCGCCGGCAGCGGCAGGCGCACCTCACGCTGCTGGCCGTCGAACAGGCACAGCTCCACCCGCTCGGCGTGCGCCGAGTACAGGGTAAAGTTGATGCCTTCGCCGTCGTAATGCGCGCCCAGCGGCGCGGCGAGGCCGGCTGTCAGCTCCGTCATGACGCCTCCCGCAGCAAATAAATGGTCGCCAGCGGCGGCAGCGTCACGCAGATGGAAAAGTCGCGGCCGTGGCTGCCGACCGCTTCGGAAGAGACCTGCCCCTGATTGCCGGCGTTGCTGCCGTGATAGTGGTGCGAATCGGTATTGAGGATCTCGCGGTAGTCGCCGGCGCGCGAGAGGCCGATGCGGTAGCGGTAGCGCGGCACCGGGGTAAAGTTGCTGATGGCGATCAGCTCATTGCCCTGCGAATCGTAGCGCGCGAAAGCGAACACCGAGTTGTCGTGATCGTCGACCACCAGCCACTCGAAGCCATCCGGGCGATAGTCCCGCTCGTACAGCGGCGCCTGCTGCCGGTAGCAATGGTTCAGATCGCGCACCAGCCGCTGCACGCCGTTGTGCCAGTTATCCAACCCCTCCAGCAAATGCCAGTCGAGGCTGGTATCGAAATTCCACTCGCGCCCCTGCGCGAACTCGCAGCCCATAAACAGCAGCTTTTTGCCCGGATGCGCCCACATAAACCCGTAATAGGCGCGCAGGTTGGCGAACTTTTGCCAGGCGTCGCCTGGCATGCGGTCGAGGACCGATTTTTTGCCGTGCACCACTTCATCGTGCGAGATAGGCAACACGAAGTTCTCGGTATAGGCATACAGCATGCCGAAGGTCATCTGGTTGTGGTGATACTTGCGGTGCACCGGATCGCACTTCATGTAATTGAGCGTGTCGTGCATCCAGCCGAGGTTCCATTTGTAGTGGAACCCAAGACCGTTGGCGTCCGGCGGCAGGGTGACGCCGGGATAGTCGGTGGACTCTTCCGCCAGCGTCACCGCGCCCGGCTGCGCCTGGCCAATAGTCTGGTTGGTATAACGCAGGAAGGCGATCGCCTCCAGGTTCTCGTTGCCGCCGTAGTAATTCGGCACCCACTCGCCGTCGGCGCGGCTGTAGTCGCGATAGATCATCGACGCCACCGCATCGACCCGCAGCGCATCGATACCGAAACGCTCCAGCCAATACAGCGCGTTGCCCGCCAGGTAGTTGCGCACCTCGTGACGGCCGTAGTTGTAGATCAGCGTATTCCAGTCCTGATGATAGCCCTCGCGCGGATCGGCGTATTCGTACAGCGCGGTGCCGTCGAAATTCGCCAGGCCGTAGGCGTCGCTCGGGAAGTGCCCCGGCACCCAGTCGAGGATCACGTTGATGCCCGCCTCATGCGCCGCCGCCACGAACGCCCTGAAATCGGCCGGCGTGCCGAAGCGCCGGGTCGGCGCATACAGCCCCAGCGGCTGATAGCCCCAACTGCCGTCGAACGGGTGCTCGTTGATCGGCAGCAGCTCGATATGGGTGAATCCCATGTCCTTCACATAGTCGATAAGCTGCACCGCCAGCTCGCCGTAGCTGAGCCAGAAGTGGTTGTCGGTGTGGCGACGCCACGAGCCGAGATGCACCTCGTAGATGGCGATCGGCTGGTCAAAATCGTTGGCACGGCAGCGCGCCTGCGTCGACGGCACTCTCTCAGGCAGCGGCGCCACCAGCGAGGCGGTGTCCGGGCGCATCTGCGCCTCGAAGGCGTAAGGATCGGCTTTCAGCTGGGTATTACCGTAGCAATCGACGATTTCATATTTATACAGCTGGCCGGCCCGCACACCGGGCAGGAACAGCTCCCAGATGCCGTTTTCACGCCGCAGACGCATCGGATGGCGGCGGCCGTCCCAGAAGTTGAACTCCCCCACCACCGAGACGCGCTGGGCATTGGGCGCCCAGACGGCAAAACTGACGCCGTCGACGTCATCCAGCGTGGCGAGGTGGGCACCCAGGCGTTCATAGGGGCGCAGGTGCGTGCCCTCGGCCAGCAGCCAGCTGTCGATATCCTGCAGCAGCGGGCCAAACCGGTAGGGATCGTCAACGATCTGTTGATGATCGCGCCAGCTGACCTGCAGCTGATAGCGGAAAGGATTTTTTCGCCGCGGCACCACGGCGCTGAAGAAACCGCGCGGATCGTCGCAGTTCAGCTGAACCAGCCGCCGGCCGGTTTGCTGTTCTACCAGCCAGACTGCGCCGGCGTCCGGCAACAGCGCACGCACCTGCAGGCCGTTATCGGTCGCATGCATACCAAGCAGAGCAAAGGGATCGGCGTAATGGCCGGAGATGATCTGATCAATCACGTCACGATCGGGAAGTACAGGCATAGTCTTCTTCCTTAGATTAACAGCATGATCTAAGCACGGCTTGTTGGTTATTCCTTGGCCGTTTTGGTCATCATGCAATGCATTCGGACTCTAAAGCGTGATTGCGGTCGGTTATTGACCAATCTTTACTCTGCCGACCTGAATTTCGCTCTTTATGCTTATTTTTTGAAATATTTCAGTCATGGTGAAAAATTGTCCACCCATGCGTTAAGCATAGCCAATGTCTGTTAAAAACTGCTCAGCATTGCTCAGGAAAATTCTTCATTAAGAAAACTGCCAGCCCGGCGGCGTCTGAATGCGGCGGCTGACGAGGGGATATGCGGGGTACAGCCCAGTGAAACGAAGCTTGCGGTGACGTTGCCCGACGCGGTGCGCGGCGAACAAAAAGGCGGAAAATAAGGCTTTAGGGGGCTGAAATCAGCCAGCCCCCAGGAAGTACGGGTTTACAACAAAGTACAGAAGCAGAAGGTATCGCCTATTCCAAAGCAGAGATCACCTTCTCAAGAAACGATCGCGCTGTGTATCCCCATGGAGCTGGTGCAAACTCCCCATCAGCAAGTTCAGCAACAGCAAGTTCAAGCTGTTGTTCCTCAGGATATTGCGCCAGCAACACTCGGGCTTCATCGACGGTTTTTCTCACTGTCGCGGTATTTTCCGTCTCCCGATAAGAGGCCAGGATCTCTTCTACAGACTCTCCAAATAAATCATAATCTTGCCCAAAAAAAACACGCACAAGTGTACCGAGATTAGCGACTGAAAAGCCCATAGGGTCCCTTATCTGATAATGGGGTAAGCGGTTAAAATGTAATATGGCTTACCGTTGTAAATCTTCTTTAGCAAGACAACTCGCACGCTGTTGGACGTTAATTGAATTGCGCCTCCTTGCCTGTAGCCAAAACCAACCGCTTTACCCGCCTGATACGTGAGTTCAAGCACGTTGGCCGAAGCAGGCTGTTGCGCCCAGTGCTTAATAAGCGAGTGATTCACTCTCAACGCCCGACTAATTGCGTATTCAGCAGTACGTAAATCTGTAAACGTCGAGGCTGATTGTAAACCAGGGCTCTTTGCCAAGCGCTCCAACAACTCCTCTGAGCTTTTAGCGACATGCTTAGCAATGGTGTGCCCGCCGCCTTTGGCACCGGCTATAGACTCGTGCTCAAGCAATTTTAGTTGCCCCACCCGAACGGAAGCCACGCGCGCAACGCCTAAAGCGCTTGCAAACACCAAAGGAACGGCAATATCTACCGTTAAACCGACGTTGTAGGCCGTATCCTCGTCGGCCCCCAGCATCTGAGCCAGCAAAACCGCCGACTTGTAAGTATCTGTCGTAAATGATCGACCGGTAATGATCTGATTTGAAGCGGTTTTTATGCTATCCATACTGTGAGTACCTACGACCACGCATCCCACTTTGGTTAACAATGTTGGGTCAGGTGCATAGCACATAACCCCAGCCCCAAGAAGTTCGACGACTCCCCCCGCCAAACCCAGCCCCCCCATGAGCCGATTACTCCAGGTTTCCCCTTCTGTGACCGTGCTATCCGATATCACGGCCGCTAGCTGCACGGGCGAAAGCGCAACCTGCAATCCTTCGTTGGAGATCATATCCCTATACCTGCGCTATGTAGACAATGCGTTTATAAATACCACAGCACAGGTTAACTTGTAACCACACTCAGACAATACCGACATGACCCAACTCATATGAAAAAGCCCGCAATAAGCGGGCTTTGAAATACTACAGATGAACTGGCGAGTGGGGTTTACAACAGGATACGCAGCATGCGGCGCAGCGGCTCGGCCGCGCCCCACAGCAGCTGGTCGCCCACGGTGAACGCCGACAGGTACTCCGGCCCCATGTTCAGCTTGCGCAGACGGCCGACCGGCGTATTCAGCGTACCGGTCACCGCCGCCGGCGTCAGTTCGCGCATGGTCAGCTCGCGGTCGTTCGGGATCACGCGCACCCAGTCGTTGTGCGTCGCCAGCATCTGCTCGATGTCCGGCAGCGACACGTCTTTTTTCAGCTTCAGGGTGAACGCCTGGCTGTGGCAGCGCAGCGCGCCGACGCGCACGCACAGGCCATCGACCGGGATCACGCTGCCGGTATTCAGAATCTTGTTGGTTTCCGCCTGACCTTTCCACTCTTCACGGCTCTGGCCGTTGTCGAGCTGCTTGTCGATCCACGGGATCAGGCTGCCGGCCAGCGGCACGCCGAAGTTATCGGTCGGCAGTTTGCCGCTGCGGGTGGCTTCGGTCACCTTGCGCTCGATATCCAGAATGGCGGAAGCCGGGTCCTGCAGCTCTTTCGCCACGTCGGCATGCAGCATGCCCATTTGAGTCAGCAGTTCGCGCATGTGGCGCGCGCCGCCGCCGGAGGCCGCCTGGTAGGTGGCGACCGACGCCCATTCCACCAGATCGTTGGCGAACAGGCCGCCGAGCGACATCAGCATCAGGCTGACGGTGCAGTTGCCGCCAACGAAGGTTTTGATGCCCTTGTCCAGGCCCTGCTGAATCACCGCGTGGTTGACCGGATCCAGGATGATGATGGCGTCGTCCTGCATGCGCAGCGACGAGGCCGCGTCGATCCAGTAACCCTGCCAACCGCTGGCGCGCAGCTTAGGATACACTTCGTTGGTATAATCGCCGCCCTGACAGGTAATAATGATATCGAGCGCGCTCAGTGCGTCGATGTCATACGCATCCTGCAGCGTGCCTTGCTGGCCGCCGAAGGCCGGCGCGGCAGAACCGTGCTGCGAGGTGGAGAAAAAGACCGGGCGAATGGCGTCGAAATCGCGCTCTTCCGTCATGCGTTGCATGAGAACCGAGCCGACCATTCCGCGCCAACCGATGAAACCAACGTTTTTCATAATATCTGTGTCCCGCCCGGATAAGGGCTTATATAGGTGATAACGAGTTGTGTGCAATATCTCCTCACCTTACAAAATGTCGGCGCGGGCGCAAAGTGAATTTATTCGATGGCTGAGGATTTCTCAGCAATCCTTCTTATAGGCAAGGACGCGGCCGGAAAGGCCGAGGCGTTTTCCCGATCACGAGGTCACCATGACAGAGATGATTTCCGCTACGGTATTGCTGTTTTTAATTATGGATCCGCTGGGCAATCTGCCGATTTTCATGTCGGTGCTCAAGCATCTGGAGCCGCGCCGCCGCCGGGTGGTGCTGATCCGCGAGCTGCTGATCGCCCTGCTGCTGATGCTGATCTTCCTGTTCGCCGGCGAGAAAATTCTGGCGTTCCTCAATCTGCGCACCGAAACCGTCTCCATTTCCGGCGGCATCATTCTGTTTCTGATCGCCATCAAGATGATTTTCCCCACGCAGGAGGGGAACAGCTCCGGGCTGTCCGCCGGCGAGGAACCGTTCCTGGTGCCGCTGGCGATCCCACTGGTGGCCGGGCCGTCGATTCTGGCAGCGCTGATGCTGCTGTCGCACCAGTATCCGCATCAGCTGCCCCATCTGGTGGCGGCGCTGTTGATCGCCTGGGGTCTCTCTGCGGCCATTTTACTGATGTCGAACCTGTTCCTGCGCCTGCTGGGCAGCAAAGGCGTCAGCGCGCTGGAGCGGTTGATGGGGCTGATTCTGGTGATGCTGTCGACCCAGATGTTCCTGGACGGCGTGCGGGCTTACATGAAGCTGTAGGCGCCTGGCGGCGCCGACAACGGCCTGCGCTTAGCGGGCGGTAACGCGGCGAATATAGGCGAGCGTATCGGCGACCACGCCGTCCAGCGGCTGGTTGATGTCGATCGCTTGCACGTCCGGCTCCTGCTCGCCCGGCTCTTCCAACGTGGCGAACTGCGAAACCAGCATCTGCGGTTTGAAGAAGTGACCTTTGCGCTGCTTCAGGCGTTCCTCGATCACCGCCTTGTCGCCTTTCAGGTAGAGGAAATGCAGGTTGCTATTTCCTTCACGCAGGCGGTCGCGATAGCTTTTTTTCAGCGCCGAGCAAACCAGCAGCGACACGGGATTGGTGCGTTGCATGGCGAAGATGGCGTCGTTCAAGGCCGCCAGCCACGGGGCGCGATCGTTGTCGTCCAGCGCGTGCCCGGCAGCCATTTTGTTGATGTTGGCGCGCGGATGCAGGTAATCGCCGTCCAGCATGGCGGCCTCGGCCTCGTGGGCGACGGCGCTGGCCACGGCGGATTTGCCGCTGCCGGATACGCCCATCAGGATAAATACGTGATTCTGCGGATTGCTCATTGTGTCATGCCCTTATGGGAACTGGCGCGAGCGCCAAATGCGTCCCAACTGATAAAGATACTCTGGAACGCCGACGCCCCGCAGGGCGTCGGATAAAGATTATACGACCGTCGCCAGCAGCAGGCAGCCCACCAGGCCGCACACCGAGATGATGGTTTCCAGCACCGACCAGGATTTGATGGTTTCCATGATGCTCAGGTTGAAGTACTCCTTGAACAGCCAGAAGCCCGGATCGTTAACGTGCGAGAAGATAACGCTGCCGGAACCGACCGCAATCACCATCAGCTCAGGGCTGACGCCGGTAGTGGCGATCAGCGGCGCGACGATGCCGCCGGCGGTGATCGCCGCCACGGTGGCGGACCCCAGCGCCAGACGCAGCGCGGCGGCGATCGACCAAGCCATCAGAATCGGCGAAACGTTGCTGCCCTCCATCAGGCCGGCGATGTACTGCTCGACGCCGCTGTCCACCAGCACCTGCTTGAAGGCGCCGCCGCCGCCGATGATCAACAGCATCATGGCGATGATTTTAATCGAGTCGGTGATGGTGCCCATCACTTCATCCATGGTGCGGCCGCGGTTCAGGCCGAAGGTGAAGATGGCGATCAGCACGGCGATCAGGGTCGCCATCACCGGGTCGCCGAAGAACTCGGCGAAGCGCAGCAGGCTGTGGCCCTTCGGCAACACCATTTCAGCCACCGCGCGCAGCGCCATCAGGATCACCGGCACCAGCGACGTGGCAACGCTGACGCCAAAGCTCGGCATCTCCGCGTCGGTAAAGGTTTTCGGGTTGTACAGGCCTTCCGGCACCGGCTTGTCGATGCCTTTCAGGAAACGGGCATAGACCGGGCCGGCCAGGATCACCGTCGGGATCGCCAGCAGCGTGCCGTACAACAGGGTTTTACCCATGTCGGCATGGAAGATGGTGGCGATGGCGGTCGGGCCTGGGTGCGGTGGCAGGAAGCCGTGGGTCACCGACAGCGCGGCGGCCATCGGCACGCCGACGTACAGCAGCGGAATACGTGCGGAGGCGGCGATGGTGAACACCAGCGGCAGCAACAGCACGAAGCCCACTTCGTAGAACAGCGCGAAGCCGACGGTGAAACCGGTCAGCACCACCGCCCATTGAATGTGTTTTCTACCGAACTTGTCGATCAGCGTGGTGGCGATGCGCTGCGCGCCGCCGCAGTCCGCCAGCAGCTTGCCGAGCATGGCGCCGAAGCCCATGATCAGCGCCAGGCTGCCCAGCGTGCCGCCCACGCCGGCCTTGATGGAGCCGATGACCTTATCGACCGGCATACCCTGCGCAATCCCGACCGCCAGGGCAACCAGCACCAGAGAGATAAAGCCGTTCAGCTTGAAGCGGATCATCAGCAGCAGCAGCAGCGCTACGCCGCCTGCAACAATCACTAATGGCATAGTTTTTCTCCAACCTTTTATCGCGACTCTCTTTACGATAGGCGTAAAGCGTGCGGTTGTTTTATTTTTAGGCTCTTTCCCGGTGTTTAAGAAGAGCTGTAGGTGTTGTTGAATCAGAGGTTCAGTCTTGCAGCAAGATGACCGCACACTCGTTGTTACCGGTATCATGATACCGGTAACAACATGAGCGCCGGAACCGGGTAAGCGGCTAAAATTCGCGTTCTGGGACAGAGATCAAACTTATGTCAGCAACGAGCAGAGGGCTTACAGGCGGGATAACCCGCGCGCCTCAGGGCGCGCTGCAAAAAGAAAGGGTGTTAAAACATAACGTTAAAATGGCTCAGATACTGCCGCCGGGGATCACGGTGAAACCGACGTCCACCATGCGCGGGCACACCGTTTCGCCGCGCAGCCGGGCCAGCAAGCGCTCGGCGCCGATCTGCCCCATGCGTTCACGCGGCGTCAGCACGCTGGCCAGCTTCGGCACCATCACCTGGCCGATGTCATGGCCGTGGAAGCCGGCGATCGCCATATCCTGCGGGATCGACAGCCCCTGCCGCTGGCACTCGAAGGCCGCGCCGATCGCCAGGTCATCGTTGGTGCAGAAGATACTGTCGATCTGCGGATAGTCGCGCTGCGCCACGCGCAGCAATTCACCGCCGGCGGAATAGGAGGAAGACCGCGCAGTCATGATGCTGTACGGCTCCAGACCGGATTCACGCATCGCCTGCTCATACCCCTGCTGCTTGATGAGGGTACGTTCATCCTGGCGGGCGCCGAAATAGACCACGTGACGGTGGCCGTGCGCGATGATCTGCTGGGTCATCTGGCGCGCCGCCTCGAAGTTGTTGAAGCCCACCGCCAGATCGATGCACGGCGAGACGCAGTCCATCAGCTCTACCACCGGAATGCCCGCCACCTCGATCATTTTCAGGGTGCGCGGCGTGTGATGGCGCTCAGACAGGATCAGGCCGTCGATATTGTAAGACAGCAGCGAGGTCAGACGCTCTTCTTCACGCTCCGGCAGGTAGCCATAGTGCGCCAGCATGGTCTGGTAGTTGTGCGCGTCGGTCACGCTTTCGATGCCGCGCAGCACTTCGGCGAACACCTGGTTGGTCAACGACGGCAACAGCACGCCAATCGCCCGGCTGGTGGCGTTGGAGAGGATGTCCGGCGCGCGGTTGGGGATGTAGCCCAGCTCATCCAGCGCGACGGCGATTTTTTGCTGCAGGGCGGCGGAAACCTGGTCGGGATTGCGCAGATAACGGCTCACCGTCATCTTGGTCACGCCCACCTTGTCCGCCACATCCTGGAGTACCGGCCGTTTTTTCTTCATTATCAATGAACTGACTAACCGTGAATGGGCAGTCATTTTAGCAAAAAAAACGGCGGGCCGATATTGTCGGTTATGCGACGGCCAACGCAAAAAGGGCTCACACCGTGAGCCCTTCATACGGTGACAAAGGGGAAAAAGCGTGGTTTTTCCCCTTTGTGATTG
>NZ_VOSN01000004.1:35384-105506 GCF_020858655.1 Serratia montpellierensis | reverse complement strand
AAAATCAATAAATTGATTTTCCTTGTTTTTATATGCTGCCGGCTTTCAGTCGGGCAACGTCATCAGGCTTGTCGTTAACCTCAAGGGCTCACACCGTGAGCCCTTGATATTTACCGCTTAATCACACCGGCGGCAGATCGAACAGCAGGATTTCGCTCTCTTCGTCGGCCTGAATCGTCAGCGCAGATTCATCCCACACCGCGAACGCGTCGCTGATGCCGGCGGTCTGGCCGTTGACCGAGACCTTACCGCGCACCACCTGGATCCAAACGCGACGGCCGGCGGCGATCGGGCATTCCCCCTGCTCGCCTTTATTCAGCGCCCAACGCGATAGCGTCATATCCTGGAACACCTTCAGCGAGCCGTCACGCGCATCCGGCGACAGCACCAGCTGACGGCCCTGCGGCGCGTCGAACATGCGCTGCTCGTAGCGTGGCTCAAGCCCGACCTGATCCGGGATGATCCAAATCTGGTACAGGTGCAACGGACGATCCTGATTGGCGTTGTACTCAGAGTGACGCACCCCGGTGCCCGCACTCATGATCTGGAATTCGCCGGCCTGGATCTGCTCCTTGTTGCCCATGCTGTCCTGATGTTCCACCGTGCCGCTCAGCACATAGGTCAGGATTTCCATGTCTTTATGCGGGTGGGTACCGAAACCCTGCCCTGCGTCGATCACATCTTCGTTGATCACCCGCAGCGCCGAGAACCCCATAAAGTTCGGATCGTAGTAATCGGCAAATGAGAAGGTGTGCCAGCTATCCAGCCAGCCATGATTGGCGTGGCCGCGGTCTTCCGCTTTACGTACATAAATCATATTCAACTCTCCTCAATGTTTTTTTACAGTCTAGTCCTGCCAGCAGAATAAGAAAGCGTAAAAAACTCATGCCTCTGTTCAAAAATTTCGATGGAATGAAACAGCGGATGGGCAGCGGATTTGTTGAAGGCGGAAACGGCTGAAAAACGGCAAAAAAAAAGCCAGCACCCGAGCTGGCTAAGTAAACACTGGAAGCAATGTGAGCAATGTCGTGCCTTCGCAGCGAGAGTATCAAGGGTTGATGCCCTCCCCGGAACGCATCGCAATAATAATCATTATCATTCGCACCTGTAAAGCGTTTTTTTTGACCCGTTCAAATAATATTGACTCAAGGCAGTAAACGGATAAATTCAGAGGTTATTCAACCGGTAAGCAAAAGGAGCAGCGACATGAGCGAGATCGTGATACGCCACGTGGAAACAACGGATGCGCAAGCCCTGCATCATCTTTATTCGCAGACGCCCGTCTATCGCGATACGCTGCAGCTCCCGCTACCGTCCGTCGAGTCCTGGCATAAGCGCCTCGCCAATCCCGAACCGGGCACGCATAACCTGGCGGCCATCATCGACGAGCAGCTTGCCGGCCAGTTGGTTGTGATGCTGAATCAGCGCGTTCGCCGCCGCCACGTCGCCACCTTCGGCATCGGCGTCGATCCGCGCTACCACGGCAAAGGCGTCGGCAGCCGCCTGATGCAGGCGATGATCGACCTGTGTGACAACTGGGCGGCCATTGAGCGCATCGAACTGACGGTGTTCACCGACAACCCGGCGGCCATCGCGCTATACCGCAAATTCGGTTTCGAGATAGAGGGCACCAGCCGCGCCTATGCCATGCGCGACGGCGTGCTGGTCGACGCCTACCATATGGCGCGTTTGCGCTCCGGGCAGCCGTACGGCGATGCGTAATATTCCCCACCCGCAGGGGCCGCTGTGCCGGCCCCTGCATATCAACCGCCGAACCTTTTTACAAGCGCTGGCCGGCCTGACCGCCGCCATCGGCATATTCTCTCCTCTCACCCCATTAGGTGCCGCTATGCCAACTCCCGCCGCCGGGCGCCCAGGCGCTCGCAACCTGATTACCGATGTGCCGGGCCTGAAGGTCGGCGTGGCGCAGGACAGCCGGGTGCGCACCGGCGCGACGGTTATCCTGCCGGACAGCCCGGCGATTGCTGCCGTGGACGTGCGCGGCGGCGGCCCCGCCACCCGGGAAACCGACGCGTTGGGTGAGGACAATTTGGTACAGACCATCGATGCGCTGACGTTCAGCGGCGGCTCGGTTTACGGTCTGGCGGCGGCGGATGGCGTCGCAGCCTGGCTGGGGCAACAGGGTAAAGGCTACGCGCTGCGCCCGGCACCCGGCGTGCCGGTCTCCCCAATCGTGCCCACCGCCTGCCTGTACGATCTGGCCAACGGCGGCGACAAAAACTGGCAGCTCACGCCGCCGTATCGCCAGTTGGGCATCGAGGCGGTCGGCAAAGCCGGCCTGGATTTTCCGCTGGGCACCGTCGGCGCCGGCTACGGCGCCATGACCGGCATGGGTAAGCTGAAAGGCGGCCTCGGCTCGGCATCTATCATTGCCGCCAATGGCGCTACCGTCGGCGCCCTGGTGGCGGTCAACAGTTTGGGTGCGGTGGTCGCACCCGGCACCCGCGCCTTCTGGGCGACGCCTTATGAAATTAACGGTGAATTTGGCAACGGCGGCGCGGCGGCGCTGGCGCAACTGCATGCGCAGGGTGAAGACTGGATGGTGCAAGAGCCGCAGGGCGGCAGAAAGAACACCACCCTAGCCTGCATCGCCACCGACCTGGCGCTGACGCGAGTGGAGTTGAAACGGGTGGCCATCATGGCGCAAGACGGTATGGCGCGCGCTATTCGCCCGCTGCACAGCCCGTTTGACGGCGACGTGGTGTTCGCCCTGTCCACCGGGCAGCGCGAGGTTCAGGGCAGCCGTGAACTGGCGGTACTGCAAATCGGCGCGCTGGCGGCGGATACCCTCGCTCGGGCGATCGCCCGTGGTGTGCATACCGCCACACCGTGGCCAGGCAGCCAGGTCGCAACCTGGCAAACGCTCGGCGGCTAACGCGCCGCTATCAAAAAAGGGGCGCCGGCGGCGCCCCTCGATCTTTATTGCCCCTCGCCGTTTAAATACCGGCGGTTTCCCGAATATAGCGACGCGCTTTCACCGCATACTCGAACGGGTTGGCCAGCGCCGGATCCTGCTCGGCCTCCACCACCATCCACCCTTTGTAACCGCGCTCGTCCAGCAGCTTGAACACCGGCCTGAAGTCGATCACGCCATCACCCGGCACGGTGAAGGTGCCCTTCTTCACGCCGTCGAGGAAGCTCAGCTTGTTGGCCTTCACTTCCGCCACCACCTCATCGCGCACGTCCTTCAGATGGACGTGGTTGATGCGCGGCAGATACTTCTCCAGGATCGCCATCATCGCCTGCTGGCTGCCTTCCGAATAGTAGGCGTGCCCGGTATCGAACAGCAGGTAGACGTCGTCGTTGACCATGCTCATGTAGCGATCGATTTCGGCCGTGGTCTGAATGCCAGTGCCCATGTGGTGGTGCAAACACACCTGCATGCCTTTGTCGGCGGCGATCTTCGCCAACTCGTTGTAACCGTCGGCCACCCGCTGCCACTCTTCATCGCTGAAATACGGCTTCTCTTCGAACACGCCTTTGGTGGTGCCCTGAATACTCTTGCTCTGCTCGGAGCAGCCGATCACCCTGGCGCCCATGGCATGCAGGAAATTCATGTGGTTGATAAACTCATCGATGGTTTTGTCTTTCTGACCGTCGGCGAAAAAGGTGCTGAACCAGGCGTTGCAGATCTGGATGCCGCGAATATCCAGCATCGGTTTCAGCACCGCCGGATCGCGCGGGTATTTGCTGCCCACTTCACTGCCGGTGAAACCGGCCAGCGCCATTTCGCTGACGCACTGCTGAAAGGTATTTTCCTTGCCCAGATCGGGCATGTCGTCGTTGGTCCAGCCGATCGGCGCGATGGCCAATTTCACGTTGTCTTTATTCATGGTCTGCCTCGGTCCTTGGAGGGTCGCCGGTGCAAACGCCGCCGGCGAGCCGAATAAGATTATTTGCCCAACAGCTCTCTTTCGATGCGCTCTCTGGTCGCCACCGCCTGGCTCGGCATCTTTTCCGGGTAGCCGAACAGCGAGGTGCAGATGATCGATTCGCCGCCGGCCTTGAAGCTGCGGTTGGCAAATTCCATCTCGCGCAGCGTCTGGAAAAGGGCGTCGAAATTCACCTCGCCTTCGCCGATGCCGACGTGCTGATGCACCGCGGCGTCAACGCCTGGCGGATTGACGATATAACGGCAATGCTTGGTGTGATTCATGGTGTCGGCGATCAGCACGTGGGAAAGATCGTCCCCGGCGTACTGCAGCATGCCGGCCACGTCACCCTGCCCTTTGTCGTAGTAGAAGGTGTGCGGCACGCTGTAGAGGTATTTGACGTGGTCGCTGCGCAGCGACTTCACCAGATCGGCGGTTTCGTTACTCAGCTCGCAGAAGTCCCACGGGTGCGACTGGATCTCCATACGGATACCCTCGCGCTCAACGATCGGCAGCAGCTCCTCCATAGAGCGATACCACAGCTCCTCGCAGATCTCCGGTTCGTTGGGGTTGCCCGCCAGTTCGGTGTTGATCACCTGCACGCCCATTTCCACCGCGATTTCGATCATCCGCCGCCAGTTTTTGACCGCTGCCTGGCGGCGATCTTCCCCCGGCCCGGACCAGCGATACACCACGATAAATGAGGAGATCTCCACGCCGGTCGCTTTCAGGGCGTTTTTATACTCCGCCATGATTTCGCGGCTGGCCTTCGGATGCTTGTAAAACGGGTTGATCTGCGGGTGCGGCGACTGCTCGATGTATTTGTAGCCCCAGTCCGCCACCTGCTGCACCATTTTGGTCACGCCCAAATCCCGGATAACGTCGACATCAAAAGCGATCTTCATGGTCACTCCTCTGCAATCGTAGGTATGGGGGACAAGCCGATTATTTGTTGTAGAACACCGGGCGCGCCGGCAGGGTCACCGGCACGATCTCGCCGCTGAGCTGGGCCGCCACGCAGGCGTCGGCGGTCACCGCGGCGGCGTAGCCGTCCCAGGCGGAAGGCCCGGTCAGCTTGTCCGCGGCCACGTCGTTGATGAACCCCTGCAGCTCGACGTCATAGGCGTCGATAAAGCGATCTTTCCAGTCGGTCAGGATTTCGGTCGACAGGCGGGCGCCGCTGCGCATCTGCACCGAGGACGGCTCCGGCAGTTTGGCGATGCCGGTTTCCCCCACCACTTCACACTGAATGTCGTAGCCGTACTGGCAGTTGACGAAAATTTCGACGTCGATGCGCGTACCCTTGGCGGTTTCGAACAGCACAATCTGCGGATCTTTCAGGTGCGGGAACGCCTTCGGGCTCTTGCGCGGAAACACCACCTGCACCGACACGTAGTCGTCGTCGAGCAGCCAGCGCAGCACGTCGATTTCGTGGATCAGGGTGTCGGTGATCGCCATATCGGTGGTGTAAGCCTCGCCGACCGTCGGGTTGCGGTGCGCGCAGTGCAACATCAGCGGTTCGCCGATCTGGCCGCTGGTCAGCACCTGTTTCAACGCGCGATAGCCCTGGTCATAGGGGCGCATAAAGCCGACCTGCACCAGCCGCTTGCCGTGCTTCGCTTCGGCATCGACGATGTTTTTGCAGCCCTGCGCGGTCACCGCCAGCGGCTTCTCGCAGAACACCGGTTTGCCGGCGGCGATGGCCGCCAGCACGAATTCTTCGTGGCTCGGCCCCCAGGAGGTGACCAGCACCGCCTGCACGTCGGCGGCCTTGATCAGATCGTGACCGTTGTCATACACCCGCGCATCCAGCTGCAGATCGCTCACCACCTTGGCGGCGTTGTCGCGATTGATGTCGTTCACCGCCACGACGCGGGCGCCCTGCAACACTTTGCTGCAGCGACGGATATGATCGCGGCCGATGGCGCCGGTGCCGATAACCCCAATGTTCAATGTCATTTTCGCTACCCTCGAGATTTATGTATGAAAACGAATCAGTAATCGCGCGCCTTATCGATGTTTTCCTGCAGCTTGCGCGCCACTGCGACGATTTTCTCGCTGTCGGCCACCTGAGCGCCGCCCACGCGCCACCAGCTGAGATACTTGTGCACCATGGTCTTCGGCAGCACCTTGATGTCCAGCAGCGTGGACACGGTTTGCCTGCGGGCGTCGGCCAGCGCGTCGAGCAGCTGCTGCTCGGTGGTGACGCGATAGGTTTTACAGCCGTAAGCCGCCGCCAGCATGGCGAAATCGACCGGCACCAGTTTGCCGTCGAGCTTGCCGCCCTCTGGATTGCGGAAGCGGAATTCGGTGGTGTAGCTGTCCATGCCGTGCTCCATCTGCAGATTGTTGATGCAGCCGTTGGTCATGTTGTCGAACAGCACCACGTTGATCTTGCAGCCTTCCTGAATCGAGGTGACCAGTTCGGAGTGCAGCATCATGAAGGCGCCGTCGCCCACCATCGCGTACACCTCGCGCTGCGGCTCGGCCAGCTTGACCCCCAGCGCAGCGTTCACCTCGTACCCCATGCAGGAGTAACCGTATTCCACGTGATAACCGTGCTCGCCGCGGTTGTGCCACACCCGCTGCAGATCGCCCGGCAGGCTGCCGGCGGCGGCGACGATCACGCTGTCCGGCGGCAGCTCGCGGTTCAGCATCCCCAGCACCCGGCTCTGGGTCAGCGCGGAATCGGTCTGGGCGATAAATTCGGCGAACACCCGCTCGCGATCGAGGTGATCGTCTATCTCCGGTACAAAACCCGCGCCGCCGTATTCCACCGCGTAAACCCGCTCGGTCTCTTCACGCTGGGCAGCGCGCGCCGCGGCGATGGCGTCGCCCCAGCCGGCGCGGTAGTCAGCCTGCGCCAGCAGCGCGCCCAATGCGTTCAGGGCCTCGCGGGCGTCCGCCAGCACCTGCACGCCGTCGAGCTTGCCGGCGTCAAAGGCACTGACGTTGATATTGAGGAAGTTAACGTCCGGGTGTTGGAACAGCCATTTGGACGAGGTGGTGAAATCGGTGTAACGGGTGCCGACGCCAATCACCAAATCGGCCTGACGGGCCAACGTGTTGGCCGCCAGGCAGCCGGTTTCGCCGATGCCGCCGAGATTGAATTCATGGTCGCTCGGCACCGTGCCTTTGCCGGCCTGAGTCTCGGCGAACGGAATGCCGAAGCGCTCGGCGAATTCGCGCAGCGCCCGCCCGGCCTGCGAGTACTTCACGCCGCCGCCGCACACCAGCAGCGGTTTGCGCTTGGCGGTCAGCAGCGCCAGCGCGTCCGCCAACATGCCGTCGGTCGCCGGTCGGCGATCGAGCCGGTGCACGCGTTTTTGGAAGAAATAGTCGGGATAGTCGTAGGCTTCCCCCTGCACGTCCTGCGGCAGACACAGCGTCACCGCGCCGGTATCCGCCGGATCGGTCAGCACGCGCATCGCGTTGATGCAGGCACTCATCAGCTGTTCCGGCCGCACGATGCGGTCCCAGTATTTGCTCACCGCCCGGAACGCGTCGTTGGTGCTGATGCTGAGATCGTAAGACTGTTCGATTTGCTGCAGCACCGGGTCCGGCTGGCGGGAAGCGTAAACGTCGCCCGGCAGCAGCAATAAAGGTATGCGGTTGGCGGTGGCGGTGGCGGCGGCGGTGATCATATTGGCGGCGCCGGGGCCGACCGATGAAGTGCAGGCGTAGATCTGCCGGCGCAGCTTCTGTTTGGCGAAGCCGATCGCCGCGTGGGCCATCCCCTGCTCATTGCGGCCCTGATGCACCCGCAGATCGCCGCTATCCTGTTCCAGCGCTTGCCCCAGCCCCAGTACGTTGCCGTGGCCGAAAATCGCGAAAATGCCCGCGACGAATTTGGTTTCCACCCCGTCGGCCAGCAGATACTGGTTATCGAGAAATCTGACGAGCGCCTGCGCCATGGTTAGCCTGATCTTGCCCATTTACTCACCCTTTAGATTGAGGGCCGCCCCGGAAAGGGCTCGCGCCGAGCCGACAATCCCGTGTTTGTATTACGCGGCGGCAGCTATTATCTTGAGCAGGCGATGCCCGCTGCTCACGAAGTCGACAACCTGAAACGTGAAGCGATTATAAACAAATATATTTTTCATAAAATCACATTACAGAAGAAACATTTCATTTTGCGATAAAGATCGCATATTACATGAAAAGCCCGTTTCATCTCGTGATTCAGCCTTCACGGGCTGCGCGCCGCGCACTGGCCGATTGAAGCCGTTACCACACGGGCTGACAGCCTTTTATCCTGATCTAATCCCTTTTTCTGCGCGCGCCCGGTCGCCGTCTTATGGCCGCTTCATCGGCTTTTCCCGTTCCCCTGCCGATGTTTTAAATGCATCACATTTTCGGGGTGTAAATTTCATTCTATATTGAAATTGAAATTTTCATTCCCCATACTGACCACATGCTTCCTGCAGGGCGCCACGCTCGGGCCGCCGCCGGGGTTTTGCTTAAACAGAAGGAAACGGGTATGGCTACACAAGAAAAACAGCTTGATGTCATTTGTCTCGGGCGCATCGCCGTCGATTTCTATGCTCAGCAGATCGGCGCGCGGCTGGAAGACGCCGGCACATTCGCCAAGTACCTCGGCGGCTCTTCCGGCAACGTGGCCTACGGCACCGCCATTCAGGGGTTAAAATCCGGCATGTTGGCGCGCGTCGGCGACGAGCACATGGGCCGCTTTCTGCGCGAAGAGCTGCAGCGCGTCGGGGCCGATACCCGCTGCCTCATCACCGACAAACGTCGGTTAACCGGCCTGGTGATCCTCGGCATCAAGGATCAGGAAACCTTCCCGCTGATCTTCTACCGCGAAAACTGCGCGGACATGGCGCTGACGCCGGACGACATCGACGAGGCCTACATCGCTTCCGCGCGCGCGCTGGCCATCACCGGCACGCACCTGTCGCACCCGAACACCCGCGCCGCGGTACTGAAGGCGCTGGAATACGCGCGCCGCCACGGCCTGCGCACCGCGCTGGACATCGATTACCGCCCGGTGCTGTGGGGGCTGACGTCGCTGGGCGACGGCGAAACCCGCTTTGTGGAATCGGATCAGGTCACGCGCGAGCTGCAAGAGGTGCTGCACCATTTCGATCTGATCGTCGGCACCGAAGAGGAATTTCATATCGCCGGCGGCAGCACCGACACGCTGACGGCGCTGAAAAACGTACGCCGGGCCACGGCGGCCACGCTGGTGTGCAAGCGCGGCGCGCAGGGCTGCTCGGTGTTCGAAGGCGAAATCGCCGACGACTGGGCGCAGGTGAAGCTGCACGCCGGCGTGCGGGTTGAAGTGCTGAATGTACTGGGAGCCGGCGATGCCTTTATGTCCGGCCTGCTGCGCGGCTACCTGAACGATGAGGGCTGGGATCAGGCCTGCCGCTACGCCAACGCCTGCGGCGCATTGGTGGTGTCGCGCCACGGCTGCGCGCCGGCCATGCCGACCAAACGGGAGCTGGACGACTATCTGCTGCGCGAACGGCAGGTTACGCGCCCGGACCGCGACGCGCGTCTGAACCACCTGCATCGGGTCACCACCCGCAAACAGCAGTGGCCGGAACTGTGCGTGTTCGCCTTCGATCACCGCAAGCAGTTGGCGGACATGGCGCACGAAGCCGGCGTCGGCGAAGAGCGCATTCCACGCCTGAAAACCCTGCTGTTAACGGCGGCGCAACAGGCTGCCGCGCAGGCCGGCCTCAACGGCAACAGCGGCATTCTGGCCGACACCACCTACGGGCAGGCGGCACTGAACGAGATCACCGGTCAGGGATGGTGGATTGGCCGGCCGGTGGAGCTGCCCAGCTCGCGCCCGCTGCGCCTGGAGCACGGCAATATCGGTTCGCAACTGATCGACTGGCCGCAGGAGCACGTGGTGAAGTGCCTGGTGTTTTATCATCCGCACGACGCGGCAGAACTGCGCCGCGAACAGGATGAGCTGATCGCCGACGTCTACCGCGGCTGCTGCAAATCCGGCCATGAGCTGCTGCTGGAAGTGATCCTGCCGGACGGCAACGCCGACAAGGACGAGCGCTATTACCTGGAGATGATTGAGCACTTCTACCGGTTGGGCATTCAGCCGGACTGGTGGAAACTGCCGCCGCTGAGCGCGGAAAACTGGCAGCGGGTCGGCACGCTGATCGACACCTACGATCCCGACTGCCGCGGCGTGCTGATCCTGGGGCTCGACTCCCCGGAGGCGGTGCTGAAGGCGGGCTTTGCCGCCGCCGCAGATGCGCGCTGGGTAAAAGGTTTCGCCGTCGGCCGCACCATCTTCGGCCAACCTTCGCGCCGCTGGCTGCAGGGGGAAATCGACGACACGGCCCTGATCGAGCAGGTGAAACAAAAATACCTGACGTTGATCGGTTTCTGGCGCCAGTACCGTCCGCAGGCGGGCAGCACGCACTGACAGCGAGAACAGGTTCACGTCCCCTTAAGGCCATTTCGCCGCTTTAAGGGGATTTTTTTGCCCCTTTTCTGTGAAGTCGCGCAATGTGCGATCGAATAAATCGCTTTTTGAGGAAATGAAATTTCCGCTCCGTCTGTTAAAATACCCTGTCAATATTTCAGGCGTCAGGCCAATGCGCCTTCACCCCACTGCGAGCCGAATGGATGAACAACCCAACTCAACTTTCGCTGTTACAGGACGAGATTCGCCACCGTTATGAAACGCTGAGTAAGCGTTTGAAGCAGGTGGCGCGCTATATTTTGGATAACAGTAACAGCATCGCTTTCGATACCGTTGCCTCCATCGCCGCACAGGCCAGCGTGCCGCCTTCCACCCTGATCCGTTTCGCCAACGCCTTCGGCTTCAGCGGCTTCAACGAAATGAAGCAGGTGTTCCGTCAGCATCTGATGGAAGAGACGGTGAACTATACCGAGCGCGCGCGCCTGTTCCGCCAAACCTCCACCGACGACAACGTCGCGCCGGAGAAACCGGCGGAAATTCTCAACGTATTTACCATGGTCAACGCGCAGGCGCTGCAGCAGCTGGCGATGCAGATCGCTCCCGAGCAGCTGGATCGCGCCGTCGAGCTGCTCAACAACGCTGAAAACATCTACGTGATCGGCCTGCGCCGCTCGTTCAGCGTCGCTTCCTACCTCACCTATGCACTGCGCCATCTGGAGCGCCGCGCGTTTCTGATCGATGGCCTGGGCGGGATGTTCACCGAACAGCTGAGCATGGTGAAACCGAAGGACGTGGTGATCGCCATCAGCTATTCGCCGTACGCCCGCGAGGCGGTGGAACTGGTGGAACTGGGCGCCAAGCGCGGCGCGCAGCAGATCGCCATCACCGACAGCCAGGTCAGCCCGCTGGCCGCCTTCAGCGACGTCTGTTTCGTGGTGCGCGAAGCGCAGGTGGACGGGTTCCGCTCGCAGGTGGCTTCGATGTGCCTGGCGCAGACGCTGGCGGTCTCGCTGGCGCTGAATAACGCCCGGGACGAGTAAGGCTGGGGTGAACGCGCCCGACAGGCTCGGGCGCGGCGGGATTATTGCAGCAACAAATAGCGGTAGAGCGCACTTTCCAGATCCTGCTTCATGCTGATGAAAAGCAGAATCTCCACCGTCTGGCCGTCGTAGTCATAGATGACGCGGTATTCGCTATCGGGATCCAATCGCTCGTGCAACCGTACCCCCATGCCCGCCAGCACGGCGTTGAAGCGGTAGCGGGCAGGATCGTCGGCAATTGCCGCAAGGGACGATAACAACAGATTGTCCACGAACACCCCGGCTGCGGCGGCCCCTATCGTTCCGCTCTTGTAAGACTCGATGTCTTTCAGGCTCCATTCCGCCGCCGGCGCGACGGTAAAACGTATTTCCTTGGGCATCCTGCACCTCGGGCCTATTTCCGCGCGTCGCGCAGCCGCTGCAACGTTTCTTCGGGCGACAGACCACGCTGATTTTTAATCTCTTGCTTCGCCATCATAGTCAGTTTCAGCAACGCGTTGGACTGGCGCTCCAGATTGCGTTCCCGAATTTCGGCCTCTCTCTCAGCCGCCGTTTGCACAAACAGCTCAGCAACACCATTTTTTGTGACGTAAACCCCGCCTTCAAACAGATCGGGCGAACCTAATCCTTCTCGCGCCGCTTTTTGGGACATGGTAGTCGTCATGGTTTTTCCTCCTGCGCATAGGCAATCACGCTGTATCACAGCGGTTCTTTGGATTCACTCAGCCGGGGAGCGATCGTATGCGGACAGGTTATCATTTGAACAAGATGGAGGGCAAATTTAGGTCAAATTTATACCCTGATAAAAAGAAAGCCCGGCAAGCCGGGCCTCTAGGCGCTTATTGCGCGGCGGGATAGGCGTCGCCGTTAATCCAGGTGTGGTCTTTTTCCCAGGTGAATTTCCACTGCCGCACCGGCCCGGCCATCACGTTGAGGTAATAGTTGTCGTAACCCGCCAGGGTCGCCACCGGGTGATAACCGCGCGGTACTTTCACCACGTCGCGATTGTAGACCGGCATGCACTCGTCGAGCGTGCGATCGTCGGTATAGACACGCTGCATGCAGAACCCCTGCTCCGGCTGAATGCGGTGATAATACGTCTCTTCGAGATAGGTTTCGTCCGGCGAGTCTTCCCGATCGTGCTTGTGGCTTGGGTAGGAGCTGGTATTGCCCTCGTCGGTGTAAACCTCCACCACCAGCAGGCTGTCGGCCGGCTCGCTGTCCGGCAGAATGTTGTGCACCAACCGCTGGTTACGCCCCTTGCCGCGCCGCTCCACGCCGACATCCGCCGGCGTAATCAGCCGTGAAGGCAGGTGGCCGCTGCCGGGCGCGCTGCACACCGCCAGCTCCAGATCGGTTTCTGCCCGCACGTCGATGCGATCGTGGTGCGGCACATACACCGCATAAGGCGGCGTACGTTCGAACGGGCTCATGCGCTTGCCGAAATGCGGGTATTCGGCGCGCAGCGTGGCGACGGAGGCGATACCGGCCACCAGCACCAGGCACAGCTCCTTATCGCCGCACTCAAGCTGCAGCGACTGCCCGGCGGCCAGGCGGTAAACGTCAAAGCCGACATAGCGCCAACCGGCATTTTCCGGCGTCACGTGCTGGATGCGCCCTTCGGCGTTCGGCGTCTGACATTTGGCAAGCAGTGAAGACATCTCGATTCTCCTGTTAACTCCCCGTGCAAAGGCCGCTGCCCCAAAGGAACAACGGCCCGCTCATGCTCTGCGATCGCTTAACCCAGCGTCGGCATGCTGAATTCGGACACCGTCTGCTGCCCGGCCGGCCAGCGCGCGGTGGCGGTCTTCATACGCGTGTAGAAGCGCACGCCATCGGTGCCGTGCACGTTCAGCGCACCGAATACCGAGCGCTTCCAGCCGCCGAAGCTGTGGAACGCCATCGGCACCGGTACCGGCACGTTGACGCCGACCATCCCGGCCTGCACTTCTTGCACGAACTGGCGCGCGTAGTGGCCGCTGCCGGTAAAGATGGCGCTGCCGTTGCCGAACTCGTGGCCGTTCACCGTGTCGATGGCGGCACGGTAGTCCGGCACCCGCACGATGCCCAGCACCGGCCCGAAGATCTCTTCGCGGTAGATGCGCATATTCGGTTTCACATGGTCGAACAGCGTGCCGCCGACGTAGTAACCCTCAGCATAGCCCGGCACCTGATAATTGCGGCCGTCGGCCACCAGGGTGGCGCCTTCTTCCACGCCCAGATCGATGTAGCCCAGCACCTTTTTCTGGTGGGCGGACGACACCAGCGGCCCCATTTCATTCTCTTCACCGCCCTGCTGTAAGCCCGGCCCGACGCGCAGCTGCGCGATCAGCGGCTTCAGCTTGGCGATCAGTTTATCGGCGGTGTCGTCACCGACCACCACGGCGATCGGCAGCGCCATGCAGCGCTCACCGGCGGAGCCGAACGCCCCCCCCATCAACGCGTTGACCGTGGCGTCCAGATCGGCGTCCGGCATGACGATCGCCTGGTTCTTCGCCGCGCCGAAGGCCTGCACCCGCTTGCCGTGTGCGCTGGCGGTGGTATAGATATGTTCCGCCACGGTAGAGGAGCCGACGAAGCTCACCGCCTGAATGCGCGGATCGGTGCACAACTGCGCTGCGTCTTCATTGGCGCAGTGCACCACGTTGAAAACGCCGTCCGGCAGGCCGGCTTCTTTCAGCAGCTCCGCCAGACGCACCGAGGCGGAAGGCACCAGCGCCGGCGGCTTGAGGATAAAGGTGTTGCCGCAGGCCAGCGCGATAGGGAACATCCACATCGGCACCATCGCCGGGAAGTTGAAGGGGGTAATGCCCGCCACCACGCCCAGCGGCTGCATCAGCGAGAAGCTGTCGACGCCGCTGCCGACGTCAGATGAGTATTCGCCCTTGATCAGATGCGGGATGCCGCAGGCGAATTCGACCACTTCCATGCCGCGCGTCAGTTCGCCCAGCGCATCCGAATACACTTTGCCGTGCTCGCTGACGATAAGCTCGGCCAGCTCGTCGCGGTGCTGTTCCAGCAACGCCTTGAAATTGAACATGATGCGCGCGCGGCGCAGCGGCGTGGTGCGCGACCAGTCGGCGAACGCCCGATGCGCCACGTCGATGGCCTGTTTGACTTCGGCGGCGGTGCTCTGCGTGACGCGCCGCTCAACCTGCCCGCTGGCCGGGTTGTGCACGTCGACGGTTTGATTACTGCTGCTCAGGCACACCTGCCCGCCAATAAAGTTACCCACGGTTTTCATGTCACGCCCTCTTTTCAAGTCCGCTGTCGCCTGGCCACACGCCGGCGGCGCGGCGTTAATCGTCCCGCTCGCCAAACCCCGTCGGCAAGCCGGCTAAATCCTGACCGGATGCAGCAAACTCTATTTCATTGAAAAAAAAGTTTCAAATAAATTGTTTTGAAAAATTTGTTTTTAGTGCGTGAGGTCGCAATTTTGCGGTGTCGATCGGATTAGCGCTTTCATTACCGTGCCAGGGAAAGCGCAACGGCGGTGGAGAAAACAGGGGTAATACACACTGACTTTGCTACAGAAAACCCGCACTGTGCCTGCTCTGTCGCCGTTACCGCCGGCCCCCGCTCGCCCAAGGTGTCCGAATCGCTCGCGACGGTTTTTTTTGAACTGGATCTAAAAATCAATATTCCATTATTCACTAATTATGAAATAAATGTTCTTGTTTGTTCCAGCATTTATCGACGACATCGCCTTGATGACAGGCACGGTTCACACCCTTCCGCTCGCCCTCTTCCCGACAACCCAACCGTGCGGACGGAAGCCAGGATAAAAATCGGAGCAACACATGTCATATCAGCGTAAGCACAATACCGGCTACATATTGCGAATTTGCGGCATCGCCGCCCTGGGCGGCATTCTGTTCGGTTACGATACCGCCGTGATTTCCGGCGCGATTGAAGCGTTGAAAACCTATTTCAGTCTCAGCCCGGCCGAAACCGGCTGGGCGGTCTCCAACGTGGTGATCGGCTGCGTGGTCGGCGCCTTCGCCGCCGGGCCGCTGGCGGCGCGCTGGGGCCGTAAAAAGGCGCTGATGCTGGCGGCGCTGCTGTTCACCGTGTCCGCCGTGGGCGCGGCCTTGGCCCCGACCTTCACCTGGTTCGTCATCTACCGCATCATCGGCGGGCTGGCGGTCGGCATTGCCGCCACCGTGTCGCCGATGTACATGTCGGAAGTGTCGCCAAAAGACATGCGCGGGCGCGCGCTCAGCATGCAGCAGTTCGCCATCGTCTTCGGTCAGATCGTGATTTTCTACGTCAACTTCAAAATCGCCAGCCTCGCCAGCGAAGCCTGGCTGGTGGAAATGGGCTGGCGCTGGATGTTCGCCTCGGGCGTGATCCCCTGCATTCTGTTCTGCATCCTGGTGTTCGTCATTCCCGAATCGCCGCGCTGGAACGTGATGATGGGCCGTGACGATCAGGCGCTGGCGATGTTGACCAAGGTCTCCAACGCCGCCCACGCGCAGAATCTGCTGAAAGAAATCAAAGACTCGCTGCAGCAGGATCAACAGCAGCAGCACCGGAAGCTGAACTACGGCGATGTGCGGGTACGCTTCATCCTGTTCGTCGGCTGCATGATCGCCATGCTGCAGCAGGTGACTGGCGTCAACGTAATGATGTATTACGCGCCGGTGGTGCTGAAAACCGTGACCGAAAACGCGCAGGAAGCGCTGTTTCAGACCATCTGGATCGGCGTGCTACAGCTGGTCGGTTCGGTCATCGGCGCCATGCTGATGGATCGCATGGGCCGCATTCCGTTGATGCGTTACGGCACGCTGGGCGCCATCGCCGGCCTGCTGCTCACCTCGTACGCGCTCTACACGCAGGCCACCGGCTATTTCGCGCTGTTCGGTATGCTGTTCTTCATGGTGTTTTATGCGCTCTCCTGGGGCGTCGGCGCCTGGGTGCTGGTGTCGGAAATCTTCCCGAACCGCATGCGCGCGCAGGGAATGAGCATCGCCGTCGGCTGCATGTGGGTCGCCAACTTCGCGGTGTCGCAGTCGTTCCCGATGATCAACGACCACCCTTACCTGTTCTCGCATTTCCACGGCGCCTTCCCGATGTGGATCTTCGCCGCCTGCTGTCTGTTCAGCTACTGGTTCATCGGCCGCTACATTCCGGAAACCAAAGGCGTCTCACTGGAAAAAATGGAGCAGGTGGTGTTGGCCAAACGCCACCGTCACCCCCTGCCCGACGGCAAGCCGCTGCCGCTGGAAAACGGCAAATCCTGATCTCTCAACCCTGACCGCTGGAGTAATGACTCATGACCCTTGCGCTGGACCGCTTCTGCATTAACCGCAAGATCGCGCCGAATCTCGATCTGGACAGTTTTTTCCGCCTGGTGAAACGCTGTGGGCTCAGCAAAGTTGAGCTGCGCAACGACATGCCCAGCGGCAAGGTAACTGACGATCTGAGCGACGCGCAGCTCAACGCGCTCGCTGCGCAATACGGCATCGAGGTCGTCACGATCAACGCCCTTGGCATGTTCAATCGGGTAGACGACCCCGCTGCGCTGCAGCAACGCGCCGAAGCGTTGCTGGCGCAGGCGCAGGCCATCCACAGCCGGGCGCTGGTGCTGTGCCCGCACTGCAGCGCCGACGACAGGCGCAGCGAGCAGCAAAAACGCGATGACACCCTTACCGCGCTGCGGCTGCTGGCGCCGCTGTTTGCGCGCTATGGCGTGCAGGGGTACGTCGAGCCGCTGGGCTTCGGCATCAGTTCGCTGCGATCGTCGCTGCTGACCCAGGCGCTCATCCGCGATTCGGGCGCGCCGTACCGCATCGTGCTCGATACTTTCCACCACTACCTGAGCGATGTGACGCAGGCCGACTTCGACGCGCAGATCCAGGTGGCGCAGATCGGCCTGGTGCATCTGTCCGGCGTGGAAGACGGGCGGGATAAAGGCGCGCTGAGCGACGAAGAGCGCATTATGCTGAGCGCGGGCGATCGGCTGGAGAGCCGCCGCCAGGTGCAGAACCTGGAACGCCTGGGCTACACCGGCGTCTATGCCTTCGAGCCCTTCTCTTCGCAGCTGGACAGCTGGAGCGAGGCGGATATCGAACGGGAAATCCGCCACAGCATTGCCCTGCTGCAAGGGTAAAAAAAACGGCCTCCGCGGAGGCCGTTTTTCATGGCGTTACTTCAGGTTGCCGACCACCAGCTGGTGGCGCTCGTTGTAAAACTTACGGTAGGCCAGATAGCAGGCGATGATGGTCGACAGGCTGGCGGTAGAAAGCAGCATGAAGGTCACCATAATCTGGTATTTGATCGCTTTCACCGGGTCGATGCCGGCGAAGATCAGCCCGGACATCATGCCCGGCAGGCTAACCAGCCCAACGGTTTTCGCCGAGTCCACGGTCGGGATCAGCGAAGCGCGGATGCTATCGCGGATCAGCGCCGCCGAAGCGAACTTGGGCGTCGCCCCCAGGCTGAGCATCTCCTGAATCTTCTGCTGTTCGCTTTTGAAACGCTGGCCGAGGTTGGTGTAGCACAGCCCCACCGCCACCATGGCGTTACCGGCGATCATCCCGGAGATGGGGATCACCTGCATCGGCGTAAATTCGATGGAGCCGGTCAAGACCAGTACCGCCAGCGTCAGCACCGCGCCGGTGGTGATGGCGATAAACGACGTCACGAACGCGTGTTCGACGTACTTGCTGCGCTTCTTGGCGTTGTAGGCCGCGTTAAAGCAGATGAACAGCACCATCAACACGGTGAGCAGCGCGTTATCCAGGTCGAAAATATACTTCAGCACGTAGCCGACGATGATCAGCTGCACCACCGCGCGGCAGATGCTCCAGATAATGTCCTTTTCCAGCGCCAGCTTTTCCCGGTGGCTGATCAGGATGGCGACCACCACCAGGATCATCGACAAGCCCAAGGATTCGTTGGTGATGTTATGCTGATTCATGCTGTTGCTCCTGTTGCTCGGCGCCGTGCGCGCGCAGGGTGATCACCTCATCCGCATGCGCTATCTCTTCGGTATCGTGCGTCACCCACAGCACCGCCAGCTGGTGCTCCGCCACCAGCTGATGCACTATCTCATTGACGTTGCGTTTGTTTTCCTCGTCCAGCGCGCTGGTGATCTCATCGAGCAACAGCACCCGGGGCATAAACTGCAGGTTGCGGATCAGGGACACGCGCTGCTTCTCCCCGCCGGACAGCTCATTGATGCTTTTCGTCAGCATCGCCTCCGGCAGCCCGAAACGCGCCAGATCGGCCTTCATTTTTCGCTCGGCCGGCGGCTGTTGGCGGATCTGGTAGGGCAGCGCCAGATTGTCGTAAACCGTATTGCCGAACAGCGACGGCGTCTGGAAGCAGTAAGAGACCTGCTTGCGATACGCCTCCGGCGACATCTCGGCGATCGCCTGACCGTCGAAATAGAGGTTTCCGCTGGTCGGATCCATTAAGGAAGAGATGATTTTCAACAACGTGCTTTTCCCGCAGCCGGAAGGCCCGGTGATCAGTTTGAACTCGCCTTCACCCAGCGTGAAAGAGACGGAGTCCAGGATCACCTGGTCGTCTATTTGATAATGAATATCATCCAATCTCAGTATGTCTTTCTTTTCCTTCATTACGATGCCGGCTCCCTACACCTGTTCCCGTCTGAGCGATAAGTATATGGCCGCAAAAAACATCTTAGCAATGCCTGCGCGGGTGGCAGAGCGTGGAAAGGAGGATTGGCGGAGCGAAACGCCCCGCCAAAATGATAAGATTAATTAATGATTAGCTGTAGGAATAGTCAAAAGCGACCGCCAGGGTCGAATCACTCTTTTTTTATCGCTGCCTGTTCGTCGCCGCTGTACCAGCGGAGAGAGTTATTGATGCTGCGATGGGTGCAATGAACCTTGCCCTCCTTTTCCAGCGCCAGCAGCAGGGTGCGGGTGGTATAAATATTTTCGCCGCATTTATCCGCCAGCTCGCGCGTCTTCGGCCACTGCTCCGGCGGGGGATGATGGCCCCCAGACCCTTCCACGCGATCCCTGCACAATCCTTGCAACACATTCAGCATCAGCGATTTTCTGCTTTCAAACGTTTTCGGCGCCTTGGCCATAGCATTCCTCCTGAGTGGTTACTGCTGAGCACCCTGCTCACGACTGCACGTCAGCAATGCGCAGGGTGTAAATCATGGTGGCGTCCGGGGGGATTGCCGGCGGGCTGCCCTGCTTGCCGTACGCCAGCGGCGGTGGCACCACCAGCGTGATCGAACCGTGGCGCTGCAGCTTCTCGATAGCGGCGCGAAACAGCGGCGGATAGCGCGTCAACGGCTGCGAAATCACCGTTCCCGCCAGCTCCATATCTTTGACCACCCGGCCGTCGGTCAGGCTTTCGCGCACCACGATATCCACCCGATCGTCGGCGCCGATCGCGCCGCTGCCGGCATAGTCCACCCGGTAGTAGAAACCGAGTGCATCCCGCTTTACCCCTTCCTGGCGGGCGAAATCGGCCAGATAGGCCTTGTCGTCCAGCGGAGGAGCCGGTGTCTGCTGCAAACGTTGCTGCGCCGTGCGCAGCGCGCTGTCGATGGCGGCCTCATCCAGCCGCAACCGCCCGGCCAGGGTATCGGCGATGCCGGCCAGCAAAAGCTGCCGGTCTGCCTCCAGCCCCGCGCGCCGGTTCTCCTGCTGCAAGTGCACAATGTCGCGCCCCAGAGACACGCCGGCGGCATACGCCTGTTTGTCCGCCTCGCTGGCCAGCAAGGGCGGTTCGGGTGCCTGTTGCCGCTCGGCCAGCAAGGTGTCGATCCGCTTCTGCTGCTGCGCCAACTGCACCGCCAAACTTGCGCTGCGCTGTTCGGCCCGCGTGAGCGAAGCGGCCAATGCGCCCACCTCAGGCACCGGCGCAACGGCTTGCCGCAATCCCTTCAGGGCATCGGCCAGCGGCCGAATATCGACGATGGCCCGTTCCCGTTTCGGCGCCGCTGCGGCCTGAGCCGCCGCCAACTGCCGCTCCAACTGACGGATTTTCTCCGCCTGCTGTTGCAAAGACTGCTTCAGTGAAGTTAAACGAACGCCGTCTGCCCCGGCGATGGCAGCCGGTTTGGCAGCCGGTGCGGGCGCCGGTTTACGCGCGGCTTCTTCCTTGAGCGCGGCCGGCGGCGCCTGCCGTTGTTCGGCAAACTTCAACAGGGCGGGAATGCCGTCGTCGGCGGCGCAAGCAGCCCCGTTCACCGCCAACAGCAATACACCTATCGCCCATCCTTGCGCGCATCGCTTCATGGCTACAGATTCTCAACCCGGCTGGACAGATCGGACATCAGCTCATGCTCGACGTCGGCGCAGAATTTCTCGGTTTTATATTGATAAAGAGCATCAATCGCTTTACGGGTACTCTCATCCACGTTGCCGCGCACCCCGGCATATCCCGAGGCGTTGGAAAGCAGGCCGTTAAAATAGGCAATGCGCTTTTGGTAACTTTGTGGATTAATATTTTTTAACGAATTAACCCGTTGTTGGCAAAGCGCGATGCGTTGTTCATCGGATTTATCATTAGGATTGTTCTGTGAAAGTTTTTTCACAGAATTCAGTTTTGTCTTGCTACCGTCCGCACAGCCAGATAGCACCATAAAAGACAGCAAAAATATAGCCAATCCCACCTTGCGGCGTCCGCCACAAGCATTAATCATCGTTATCATTCCGTTTATAATCCTTTAATTGTCACTTAGGTCATCATTATGTGGCGAACGGCAGCAGCACATGCCTTAATTTGATTAATCAAAAGGGGTTAGGCAGCGAAAAATCCCTATACCGCAGTGCGATAGAATAATTCACTACCGGCGAAATTGTTATTCAATTGTTAATTAATTAGATCTAAACGCGAGTTAAACGCGAATAAGAAACCCAATCACTCGTGAACAGAAAATCATAAAACAACAATAAAAACAATGAATTGTGTTTTATATTTTGTTTCTAAAAGGAAATGCATCATCTGCTGCCTAAGGGCGATATTAGCAAAACAATATTGTGAATTGTAGGTGCCCCCCTATTTCTCCCGATCTAATATCTCGCATATCGTTATTTATATAGTGATTTATACTGGATAATATTTGTATACGATCTATTGATTTTAAAGCAAATATATTTCTTTTTCCTTTTGGTTTTATATTCTGAATTTGACTTAATTTAATAAAATCTATTTCCAAGCAATACTATTATTTGCAAGAATATTCCCAGCAACACGCCACACATAAAACTCGTATTTTATTTACCAGAAAATCCACTGTCGATTTTCCAAATGTCGTTATTTCTCATAAATAACGGATGTTGGCGTATTGCCCAGAGCAAAAGGATCTGGCTCCAACCGCACGGCCGGCGACATGGCGTTGCCGCCGCCGCGGGGGATTTAGATGTGCTGTTCTTTTTATTTAAAAACTCTCTACAGGAACCTGAGAAATGAAACTGAATAAATTAATGCTGGCAACCGTGATTGCTTTCGCTTCCGCATCTGTTGCGCATGCAGCACCTAATCAGGGCAGCGGTAAAGTCACCTTTACCGGCGAAATTATCGATGCGCCATGCAGCGTCGCGCCGGAATCCGTTGATCAGACCGTGCCAATGGGCCAGATCAGCAGCCGCATCCTGGCTAATCAGGGTAAATCCAGCATGCAGCCTTTCAACATCGAGCTGAAAGATTGCTCCATCTCCACCATGAAGAACGTCAAGGTGACCTTTACCGGCACGCCTGATCCGATCAACAACAAACTGCTGGCCCTGAGCGGCACGGCAACCGGCGCCGGCATCGTGATCTACGACAACCTGCACTCCAAAGAAGTGGAACTGGGCACCGCGACCGACGGCCAGGGCCTGAACGACGGCGACAACTCGCTGAAATTCGCCGCCTACCTGCAGGGCAGCGGCGCCTCAAGCACCGTGGTACCGGGCGACTTCACCAGCGTGGCGAACTTCACCCTGGCTTACCTGTAATACCCCACAGGGGATGTCTCAGGGCATCCCCCGCTTTATTGCATGCCGAGGATACCGGCAAGGGAACAGGGAAAGACAGGGAGACGCCAGCATGACTATCCGCCTTTGCGGCCTGTTGCTCATCGCGCTCAGCGTAGGCAGCGCGGCGGCGGCAGCGAAAAATCAGGGCCACGGCAAAGTCAGCCTGGGCGGCACCATCGTCGAAACGCCGTGCGGCATCGCCAGCGACAGCCTGGATCAAACCGTCGATTTCGGTCTGATCTCCATGAGCGACGCCTCGCAGGACGGGCAATCGGTGCTGATCGGCAGCCGCCGCCATTTCACGATCAAACTGGTGAACTGCGAACTGGCCAGCCAGGTAAGGCCTGACTTCATCTATCGCGCGGCCAACGTCACGTTCGACGGCACCGCCGACAGCCGGGATCCTGCCCTGCTGGGCGTTTACGGCGAGGCGAAAGGGGTGGCTATCGAGCTGTTGACCGATGCCGGCACCCCGATCCCGCTCGGCAGCACGACGGCGGATTACCAGATTGTCGCCGGCGACAACACGCTGCGCTTCGGCGCGCAGTTGCGCCTGCATCCCGACAAGGCACGGGCGGGCGGCTTCAGCTCTCTGGCCAAATTCACCCTGTCTTATCTCTAGCGCCGGCGGGCGCTGCACAGCATTACGTATTCAGGTCGTACGGATGACCTGCTATTGGGCGCGGACTTGCCATGAGTGATTATGCTATGACGTCATTACTGACACGGAAACACCTACCTCTCCTCGTCATTCTATCTTTCCTCTGGGTGCGTCCGGCATTTTCCGCCACGGAATTCAATACCGACGTCTTGGATATCGGCGAGCGCAGCAAAGTGGATCTTTCGCGCTTCTCCGATGCCGACTACGTCATGCCCGGCGCTTATTTGCTGGACATCAAGATCAACCAGAAAACGCTGCCCCAGCGCAGCATTCAGTATTTCCCGTCGCCGGATAACAAAAGCGGCAGCCAGGTGTGCCTGCCGCCTGACCTGGTGGAAAAAATGGCGCTGAAAGAAGAAGCGGCCAAAAAAGTCACCCTGTGGCACGACAACCAGTGCGCCGACATTCGCGGCATCAAAGGCGCGACCGTCTCCGATCGCATCGGCGGCGGCGTGCTGGCGATCACCATCCCGCAGGCGTGGATGAAATACTCCGATCCCGACTGGACGCCGCCCGAGCAGTGGGACGACGGCATCCCCGGCCTGCTGCTGGACTACAACCTGAGCGGCCAGTTAGGCAAGCAGAACCACAACAACAACACCGCCCAGAACCTGAGCAGCTACGGCACGCTGGGCGCCAACCTGGGCGCCTGGCGCCTGCGCGCGGACTACCAGGCCAATTACAATCAGCAGGCCGGCGATCGCAGCACCGGTTTCGACTGGAACCAGATCTACGCCTATCGCGCGCTGCCGATGCAGGCCGCCAAGCTGACGCTGGGCGAAATTTATCTCGACTCCGGGGTATTCGACGCCTATCGCTTTACCGGCCTCAACCTGGCCAGCGACGAGCGCATGCTGCCGCCCAACCTGCAGGGTTACGCGCCGGAAGTGCGCGGCATCGCCAAGAGCAACGCCAAGATCACCGTCTCGCAGGAAGGCCGCACGCTGTACGAAACCACGGTGCCCGCCGGGCCGTTCGCCATTCAGGATCTCAACAGCTCGGTGCGCGGCAAGCTGGACGTCAAGGTGGAAGAGCAGGACGGCACCGTTTCGACCTTCCAGGTGGATACCGCGACCATTCCTTATCTGACCCGACCGGGCTACGTGCGCTACAACGTGGCGCTCGGCAAAACCTCGGCCTACGACCACCGCACCCAGGGGCCGCTGTTTTCCGCCAGCGACTTCTCCTGGGGGCTGAACAACGCCTGGTCGCTGTACGGCGGCGCGCTGCTCGGCGGCGACTATAACGCCTGGGCGCTCGGCCTCGGCCGCGATCTGAACGTGTTCGGCGCCATGTCGCTGGACGTCACCCAGTCGATCGCCCGTCTGCCCGGCGAGCCGACCGCCAGCGGCATGTCGTTCAAGCTCAACTACGCCAAACGCTTCGACGAGCTGAACAGCCAAATCACCTTCGCCGGCTACCGCTTCTCGCAGCGCAAGTTCATGAACATGTCGCAGTACCTGCAGGAGCGTTACGGCGATTACGACAAGAATTACAACGGCCGCCAGAAAGAGCTGTACACCATCACCGCCAGCAAAACCTTTATGGCGGGAGACAGCGCCAAGGCGATCACCGCCTACCTGACCTACTCGCATCAGACCTATTGGGATGCGCGAACTCAGGATCGTTACGGGCTGTCGGCCAGCAAGCTGTTCAGCGTCGGCGATATCAGCAACATCACCGCCTCGCTGTCGGCTTACCGCACCTATTACCAGGGCCGCACCGACGACAGCGTGATGCTCAACTTCACCGTGCCGATCGGCGATCGCCGGCGCGTCGGTTATGCGCTGCAAACCAACAATGGCGATGTCACGCAGACCGCGTCGTACAACGACTACAGCGATCCGGACAATACCTGGCAGGTCAGCGGCGGCTTCAATCAGTCCGGCAAATCGCTGGCGCGCGGGTACTACACCCACAACGCCTCGTTCGGCTCGCTGAACGCCAGCGCCTCTTACCAGCAGGACAGCTACTCGTCGATCGGCGGCTCGTTCCGCGGCGGCCTCACCGCCACCCGGCACGGTATCGCGGCGCACCAGAACTCGAGCAACGGCGGCAGCCGCATGATGCTCGACACCGACGGCATCGCCGGCGTGCCGATCAACAACGGCCGCGCCTACAGCAACCGTTTCGGGCTGGCGGTGATTTCCGACATCACCAGCTACTACAACACCGACACCCGCATCGACGTCAACAAGCTGGCGGACGACGTCGAGGCCACTCGCGCCGTGGTGCAAGGCACGCTGACCGAAGGCGCCATTGGTTACCGCCACTTCGAGGTGGTGAAAGGCAGCAAGCTGCTGGCCACCATTCGCCTCGCGGACGGCAGCGAGCCGCCGTTCGGCGCCGCGGTCCTGAGCGAGAAAGGCCGCGAGGTCGCGGTGGTCAACGACGGCGGCTCGGTCTACCTGACCGGCGTGCAGCCGGAGGAAAAACTGGACGTCGCCTGGGAAGGCCAACGCCGCTGCCGCATCGTGATCCCGGGCGCCGCCAAGCCGCTGGACCAGCTGCTGCTGCCGTGCGCCACCCTGTAATCCGTAACGCTGAGAAATAATGACATGAACAAACACCCGATAACGCTACTGACCGCCGCCGGCCTGGCCCTGAGCGCCGTACTGCCCACCGCCGACGCGGCGATATCGCTGGATCGCACGCGCGCCGTCTATGTGAGCGACGCCAAATCGATCAGCCTGAATATCGTCAACGAAAACAAAGAGCTGCCATTCCTGGCGCAGTCCTGGCTGGAGAACGAGCAGCACCAGAAAATCACCTCGCCGCTGGTGGTGCTGCCGCCGTTGCAGCGCGTGGAGCCGAGCGAACGCAGCGTAGTGCGCATCACCAAGACGCCGGAGGCGGATCGCCTGCCGCAGGATCGCGAGTCGGTGTTCTACTTCAACCTGCGCGAAATTCCGCCGAAAAGCACCAAAACCAACGTGATGCAGCTGGCGCTGCAAACGCAGATCAAGCTGTTCTACCGGCCGAAGGCCATCGTCGCGCCCAAGGGCCAGGTGTGGCAGGAAAAGCTGGTGTTCCGTAAAAGCGGCGGCGCCGTCACCGTCGACAACCCGACGCCGTTTTATATCACCCTGACCGGCATGACGCGGCAGACGCAAAAACAGGGCGGCGGCGCGATCGGCGGTTTTCAGCCGCTGATGCTGAAGCCGAAATCCAGCGAAAGCCTCAAGCTGCAAGAGACCGGCATGAACAGCTTTGTCATCACCTACATCAACGACTACGGCGGCCACCCGGAGCTGCGCTTCGCCTGCAACGGCAGCGTTTGCACCGCCGTGCCCGAGAAAAAATAAGGAGGTCCAGCATGGCTGAATTCACCGATCGACTGCGCCCGCTGCTGCTCGGCGCACTGCTGTGCGGCGGCGGCGCAATGGCGGCAACGCCGCTGGGCGTGATCGAAGGCACCACCGGCACCGTCAGCTTTCACGGCGGCCTGCTCAGCTCCCCCTGCAGCCTGACGCCGGACAGCCGGGATCAGTCCGTCGATCTGGGCGACATCAGCGCACGCGACTTCCGCAACGCCGGCGATCGCAGCGCGCCGGTGCGTTTTCGCCTCTCGTTCCGCAACTGCCTGCTGGGCGCGCGCGCGCTGGCGGATAACCCGGCCGGCCCGCGCAACGGCGACGCCGGCCGCCTCTATCTGCAAGGTGAGCAGGCCGCCACGCTGGTGTTTCTCGGCGAAAGCGACGTCGACAACCCGTCGTTGCTGAAGCTGAACGGCGGCGTACAGGGCATCGGCCTGCGGCTGCAAGACCAGCAGGGCCAAGTGCTGGAGCTGAATCAGCGCAGCCGCCCCTACATTCTGCAACCCGGCAGCAACACTCTGTGGTTCAGCGCCAGCGTGGAATCCACCCAACGGGCAGTGATGGCCGCCGGGTTCGCCGCCGTGGCGCACATTCAGGTGATTTACCTGTGAGGCTCGAGAACGCGATGAAAACTCAACTGACCAAACTCTGCCTGCCGCTGGCGATTGCACTGGCGGCCCCCGCCGCCTGGGCCAACGGCTACGTCACGCCGGACGGCGGGCCGAAACAGTTCTATATCGATCTGAATGAAACCAACATCACCAACCAGGTGGGGTTCACCAAACTGTTTCCCTATGATCTGGGCGGCACCTATACCGGCAAGGTGTATTGCGATACCCCTATTCCCACCAGCCCGCACTTTTACAAGTCGGATTCGGCGTTGCCCCCCTCCGACTACGGCAACGGTTATTTAAAACTGAATGACTTTTTGGATTTGAAAGCCGAGGTGTGGATTGCCGGCAACAAGAACGCCTACGTCACCGTGCCTTTTTACAACGAATCGAATTTGCTGAGCCAACACCGCTGCCAGCCGCCGTACTTACAGGTCAACAACTACGGCAGCGGTTCCAAAGGCAAGATCACCTTCCGGGTGCGCAAAAAGATCATCAACGGCGTCGAGATTAACGATCGGCAGATCATCGAGATGTACGGCCGCCTCGGCTCAACCGACGGCGGTTTCGGCCCCAATCCGATGGCGCAGGTGTTTATCCAGTCCGCGATCCTCTACGTGCCGGATAAATGCGTGGTGAACGAAGGCCAGCTGATCAACGTGGAGTTCGGCGAGATCGGCGGCAGCGATCTCAACGGCTCGAACTATCCGCAAAGCATTCCGGTGCGCTTCCAGTGCGAGGGCGGCAGCTTCGAGGACGGCACGCTGAACATCAAGCTGGCGGTGTCGGGCACGGCGGCCGCCTTCAGCAACGAGGTGTTCAAAACCGACAAGAACGATCTCGGCATCCGGCTGACGCACAACGGCCAGCTGGTGATCCCGAATGAGTTTTACCCGGTGCCGAACATCGGCAACGGCGGCTCCTGGAACCTGGTGGCGGCGCCGTTCGCCAACGGCGGCGCAGAGATCGGCGAAGGGGAATTCAACGCATCGGCCACCATCGTGGCGGCATTCCAGTAACCGAGGGAGGAACGGAAAATGCGTCTACGCGCTTTAGCGCTGCTGAGCTGCGCGCCCTGGTGGTTTGCCGCCGTGCCGGCGGCGGCGAACACCGAGCTTATCGGCGCGCCGGTGCAGTTCCACGGCACCGTGGTGAGCCGCCCGTGCAATCTCGAACCGCAGTCCGCCGATCAGTTGGTGGATATGGGCACGGTGATCGTCAAAACCCTGTACCGCTACGGCCATACCACGCCGGTACCGTTCAGCATCAAGCTGACCGACTGCAAGACCACGGTGTTCAAATCCGTCAGCGTGACCTTCAGCGGCACCGAAGACGGAGAGCTGCCGGGCAGGCTGGCGATCAACAACGGCGCGAACGGCGCCGCCATCGCCCTGTTCGATCATCAGGGCGCAGATATCGATCTGAATAAGGCCACCAGCGCCGTCGCGCTGCAAAACGGCCCCAACAGCCTGAACTTCACCGCCTATGTGCAGGGACGGCCGAGTGCGATTCAGAACCAAAGCATTACCGAAGGCGAATTCACGTCCGTCGCCAATTTTGTGCTGGCGTACCAATAAGCCCGCACCGCCCCAGGGAAATCAGGAAAACGACCGGCGCGCGAACGCCGGCGATTGGCCGTCACCGTTCGCTCCGGCGCGGTGCCGCAGCCTTTTAAGGAGCCACCCATGCCAGATATTCGCTTCACGCTGTTCGACAGCGATAACTTCTACCAGCAGGGGCTGCGTCTGCTGCTGCAGGACTATCTGCACTCCCTGAACGAATGCCACCGCCGGTACCCGCAGTTCTCGCCGCTGGCGCTGCAGGCCTTGGATAACATCGAAATCGTGTTCCGCACGCCGGAAGAGCGCTGGGGCTGCGCCTGCTGCTACCAGAGCCCCTACGGCATCCCGCGCCAGCGGCAGCTGACCCTGCTGATCCTCGACGACGCGACCCAGCAACAGGTGAAAAACCTGCCGCCGCTGTTCAGCATCCATCGGCGCGATTCGGCCTACGCCATCCGTCTCAAGCTGCAAATGGCGTTGGAAAAATTCATCCAACATCCGTGGGTGGCGCTGCACGCCGCCGGCATGTGGAAATGCCAGGCCTGCCGCATCGCCGCGCTCAGCCACTGCGAGAAAAAGGTGCTGGGGTTGATGAGCAGCGGCATGTCCGCCTGCAGCATCGCCGGCCTGCTGCAGCGCAGCCAGAAAACCATCAGCGCCCATAAGCGTTCGGCGATGCGCAAGCTCAACGTGCGTAAAAACAGCGAGCTGAATAAGGTGCTGCTGAACCAGCGGGGTTTGGGGTAAAGGCGATAACAGGCCATTATGCGCCAGGTTGCTGGAACATCGCCGCCAACATATCGACAAGCAGCGCCGCATAATGGCCGGTGGGGTCGAGATCGGGATCGAATACCGTCACCGTCATGCCGCAGCACAGCGGATTTTGCAGCAGACGCGCGCCGATATCCTCCAGCCATTGCCGATCGATGCCGGGCGACCCCGGCGAATCGACCGCCGGCATCACTGTTTGATCGAGTACGTCCACGTCGAGATGCAGCCAGAAGCGCCACTGCGGCTGCGCGGCCAAGACGCGTTCGATCCGCCGGGCGATTTCCGCTTCCCCGATGCGGTGGGCGGTAAAAACATCAATGCGCTCAATCGCCGTCTGCGCGATATCCGGCCAGGCGAAGTCCACATCCCGGCTCTCGCGTTCCCCCAGCTGTACGATTTGCCGTTCCGGCACCAGCGGCGGCGTGACGCCGGGCCAGGTCGTCAGCAGGGGTTCGCCACGGCCGCTCGCCAACGCCAAATCCATCCCCGCCACCGCCCCCAACGTCTGTTCGGCATCGTAATTGCCAGGGTGGCGGAAGTCGCTGTGCCCATCGATATGCACCAGGGACAGCGGCCCCGCCCGGCGCGCCCCGGCTAACGCGCCCAATAAAACCGAACAATCGCCACCGATGACCAACGGAAAATCTCCCCCCTCCTGTACTGCGGCCACCGCCTCCGCCAGCTGTAAATTGAAGGTGCGAATAGCATGCCCATTGCGAATGCGGGTGCCCGGCTGCGCCAGCGGGGAATACGACGGCTTCGGCAGGGTGCTGACCGCGCCCGCCGCCAACCTTTCCACCAGCCGCTGCGCCATCAGCGCCTGCGGCGCCCGCCAGGCGCCGGGCACATGGCCGGGCCGCAACGGCCGCAGGCCCAGATTGCTCGGTGCAAGAATGAGGTGCATACGTGCGATCTCCGTGCAAAAAACGTCGTCGTAGCCAAAAGCATAAGCGCCGCCGCGCCGGGCGCGCGTTCTTTTTTCAATCTTGCGCGGCGCATAGCGAACAGGGCAAAAGCGGTTTACTCTGAACACCTATTTTCACACTGCAAAGCGAACCGGAATTCATGCCCAGAACAGCCAAAGTCGTTGACGTCCCCGCCCTCGGCGAGCTCGATCGCCAGGCGGGCCAGCTTAGCCACCAGCTGGCGCAGGCCCTGCGCCAGGCCATCCATCGGGGCGATCTGAAAGCGGGCGATCTGCTGCCCTCGACGCGTCGGCTGTCGGCGGCGCTGAATCTGGCGCGCGGCACGGTATTGGAGGCCTTTGCTCAGCTAACGGCGGAAGGTTTTCTCGAACCGCAGCCCGGCTCCGGTACCCGGGTCGCTCACTATCAGGCGCCGCGCCGCACGCCGCACGCCAACGCGCAGGCGAGTTCGGCGGTCGCGGTTCCGCTTTCTTCACAGGCGCAGCATCTGGCGCGCTTCGCCGCCCAGGCGCGGGCGCTGCCGCCGGTGCCGTTCACCGTCTCGGTGCCGATCGGCGATACCGCGCCCGACGATGTCTGGCGGCGGCTCGGCAACCGCATCCGGGCGCGCGGCCCCGGCGCCCCGTCAGGCTACGGCGATCCGCTGGGCGCGTTGCCGCTGCGCGAAGCCATCTGCGACTATGTGCGCCGTTCCCGCTCGGTCAACTGCACGCCGCAACAAATCCTCATCACCGCCGGCACGCAACAAGGGCTCTATTTGGCCGCGCAGATCCTGTTGGACGCCGGCGACAGCGCCTGGGTGGAAGATCCCGCCTACGCCGGCATTACCGCCATTTTCGACAGCCTGTTTCGCGATCGGCACATGATCAGGGTGCCCGTCGTCGACGACGGCATCGATGTTGCCGCCGGCGTGCGTCTGGCCGCCGATGCCCGCGCCGCCTTTGTCACGCCGTCGCATCAATATCCGCTGGGCATGCCGATGAGCATGGCGAAAAGAAGCGCCCTGCTGGCCTGGGCCAAAGAGCGGCAGGCCTGGATCGTGGAAGACGATTACGACAGCGAGATGCGCTACGCCGGTCACCCGTTCCCTTCGCTGCAGGGGCTGGCGCCCGAGCGGACGCTCTATCTCGGCACCTTCAGCAAGGTGCTGTTCCCTTCCCTGCGGCTGGGTTACGCCATCGTGCCACCGCCGCTGGTCGACGCCTTTTGCGGCGCCAGGATCCTGATGGATCGCCATCCGCCCAGCGCGGATCAACACGTGCTGGCCGCCTTTATCGCCGAAGGGTATCTCGACCGGCATATCCGCAAAATGCGTAGCGTCTACGCCGAGAAACGCCGGGTGCTGATCGAGGCGATCAACACGCATATCCCCGCCGATTTGGCGGTAGTGCAGCCCTGATCGCAGGGCATGCACATGGTGCTGTGGCTGAGGAAAGATCTCGATGACGTGCGGGTCGCCCAATGCGCCAACGAAGCCGGATTGGCGCTGCGGGCGGTGTCGCCGATGTATGCACCCGGCCACGGTGAACCGGGCCTGGTGCTGGGGTTGGGCGGTTATGCCGACCGCCAGGTGCAACAGGCGGTGGAACGGCTCGGACAGGTGATCCTGGCCTGCACCGGCAGCGGTGCCTAGCGGGAAAAGCGCTTGGCGCCGAACACGCAAACCACCACGCCGGCCATCACGGCGATCATCATCGGCTGGACGGTTTCCTGCAGCAGCCAGGCCGCCAGCGCCAGGCCGAAGAACGGCTGCAGCAGCTGCAGCTGCCCGACGGCGGCGATGCCGCCCTGCGCCAGGCCGCGATACCAGAAAATAAACCCAATCCACATGCTGAACACCGAGACGTACACCAGCGACAGCCAGGCAGCGCCGCTGACGGCAGGCCAAGCGGCCGGCGCCGCCCACCACGCGGCCGCCAGCGTCAACGGCAACGCCACCACCAGCGCCCAGGAGATGACCTGCCAGCCGCCGATCCGACGCGACAGCACCGCCCCTTCGGCATAGCCCAGACCGCACAGCAGCACCGCACCGATCATCAGCGCATCCCCTTGCCAGGTACCGCCGTTTCCCTGGCTCAGCGCGAACGCCCCCACCAGCGCGGCCCCGATCCCGGAAAAGGCCCAAAAAGCGGGCTTGGGCCGCTCTCCGCCGCGCAAGACGCCAAAACCGGCGGTCGCCAGCGGCAGCAGGCCGATATACACCAGTGAATGCGCCGAGGTGGTGTGCTGCAGCGCCAGCGCCGTCAGCAGCGGGAAACCGATGACCACGCCGAGCGCCACAAACAGCAACGGCGGCAAATCGGCCCGCGTCGGCCGCGCCTGGCGGGTGATCAGCAACGCACACAGGGCCAGCAAGGCGGCAATCGCCGCCCTGACCGCCGTCAGAAACAGCGGATCGAGCTCCAGCACCGCCACCCGCGTGGCGGGCAGCGAGCCGCTGAAGATAATCATGCCGAGGAAGCCGTTCATCCAGCCCTGAGCCGAATGCCCGACCTCGGGATGAGCGGGGGTAACAACGAGAGTTTTTTCAGACTGACTGTCCATGATGCGAACGCTCCGCACGCCTGAGGCATACCGAAATCGGCAACCCGCGAGGCGAGGTCATAGTGAAAGAGAACAGCATTCCCCGGCGTCGCTTGCCGGGGCTGCGTTCTATTTTTCAGATAAAGCGGTTCACGGACAGGTCCAGATAGCGAGATTTTCACTGTGCCGGTTGCCAAAGTGCGCCGCTAACGCCAGAGAAGGGCGTTTTTCGGGCTGTCCTTGGCCGTTTGGCGGCACTGCCTGCGGGGTATCATGGACTTTTATGCGTTTTTGCAGAACAGGACAAGGTGCCGTGGTGAAACCCTTCTTACGCAGTGGCAGTTTGGATGATGTGCTGGCTTTAGGCGAGAACGGGCAACCGATCTACGCCTGCGCGCAGCAGCTGCGGGAAACCCTGCGTCTTCGCCAGCAGCCACAGGCCGCCGACTGTCTGGCGATCCCCCAGCCGAACGAAAGCGGCACCCGCATCGACTGGTATGCGCCCTTCCCGGGAAAGGTCACCTCCTGGCTGGCGGCCAGCGACGCCCAACGCGCGCAGGCGGTGCGCCACCTGGAACACTGCCTGGCGACCTTCCGCAGCCTGACGGAGCAGACCCAGGCGACCGCTCATCCCAGCCACCGCCTGTTCGGCGCGCTGCTGGCCAAAGCGATGCATATTCCCGATCCCAACCACGTCTACCTGGTAGACGACCGGCCGGTGCTGACCTTTTGGGGCTTTATCAAACCGCAGGCGCAGAGCCCGGACGATCCGTTAGCCTGCCTGCGCCCGCTCGAATCGGAAGTGGAAAAACCGGTGCCGATCGCCGCCGCCCCACGCAAACCGGCCTTTGTCGAACCGGTAAAACCGGCCCCGGCCGCCGAGCCTGAACCGGTGCCCGCTCCGGCGGTACCCGTCGAATCCCCTGCCGTCGTTCGCCCACGTCGGCGCCACGCGCTGTGGCTGTTGCCCGTGCTGCTGTTAGGCAGTGCGGCGCTGGCCGCCTGGCTGCACCGCTCACCGCCGCCGCAACCGGCGATACCGACTGAGGTGCACCCTCCGGCAGCGCCGGAAAAAACCGCCGCGCCGTTGCCTAAGCTGCGTTTGCCGCTGGCGCACGCGACGCTGATGCCGCCGCCACCGGCGCCGGTCATCCCGCAGCCGGCGGACAAAAATGCGCTGGTGCTACCGCCCGAGGCGGTGAAGGCCGGCTCCACCCGTTTCCTTAACGGCAAATGGCGCGCCACGGTGGCGCTGAAAGATCCGATCACCGGCAAACGCCCCAGCCTGCAATACCGCCTGAACGCGGGCAAAGGCAACGCCATCATCGCCTACGGCGACGGCGTCACCTGTCGGGTCGCGGTCGAAGCCGGCCTGATGCAGTCCGGCAATCTGGTGATCAACAGCCGCACCAAGGCACGCTGCAGCGACGGCAGCCGCTATCAGATCCCGGAAATCGTCTGCCGCCAGGGCGAGACCGGCGCGGCGGAGTGCACCGGCCGCTACGATGCGGACACCACCTATCCCATGACGTTCAAGCGTGAGAGTAAATGATGCTGGCCCCCCTTACTGACTACAAACACGGCGTTACGCTGATTCAGGACAGCGGCATTCAGTTTCTGGACTTTGCCCTGACGCCGCGGCTGGACGCCGAGTTTCCCGGCAAATTCGTGCGCAAGACCGCCAGTGGCCCGCTGCTGCGCCTGCAATGGGAGGCCGAGAGCGGCAAATACCAACTGCCGGCCGAGGGCGGACAAGCCGCCGAAGTGGTGCGGCCGGAGTTCAGCTACCCGCTGCAGCAGTCGCTGCGCCTGCTGGATAAGCTCTGGCTGCCGTTGCCGTTCCTGCGCTACACCGCCTCGGGAATGTTTTTATCGGGCCCGGATAACTGGGCACGTCTGCAGGTGGTGCAGTTGGATGAGCCGGATCAGGACGGCAACCTGCTGCGCGTGGTGCTGGCCTTCGACACCCGTGCCGCCGCGCCCGGCCAGGAAGCGTTGGCGCCGGGCGAAAGCGATCTCGGCACCGGGCTGAACTTCACGCTGGCGCACCGCAACCACGAGCTGGGCGAGTTCCTCGATCTGACCTGGGTGGACGGCTGGCTGCGCGAGGCGTTCAGCCAGCGTGCCACCGAGCGGGAACAGCGCGCCGAGGCGGAGATCAACGCCGGGCTGAAAACCTTCGAGTATCAGGCGCACTACCTCAATCTGTTGCACATGCTCGGTCATCAGCTGGCGGTGCCGCAGATAAAAATGGTGGCGGCGACGCTGCAACAACCGGCGATCGACGTCGATCTGGTGCTGGACGTCGGCAATTCTCACACCTGCGGCGTGCTGGTCGAGGACCATCCGGAAGAGAGCAACGGCCTGAAGCAAACCTATGAGCTGCAGCTGCGCTCGCTGTCCGAACCGCATCAGGTCTACAACGAACTGTTCGAGAGCCGGGTGGAGTTTTCTCAGGCCGTCTTCGGCAAACCGCATCTGTCGTTCCAGAGCGGGCGCGACGATGCCTTCCAATGGCCGTCCATCACCCGCGTCGGCCGTGAGGCCGCGCAATTGGCGCAGCGACGCGAAGGGCATGAAGGCACCACCGGCATCTCCAGCCCACGGCGTTATCTGTGGGACGAGGAGCGCTATGCGCCCGGCTGGCGCTTCAACGAGCGGCACGAGCCGATGGCCGCCGCCGCGCCGTTAACCACCCTGATCAACGATGAGGGCGTGCCGCTGTCCGCCCTGCCGACGGCCGAACGGCTGCCGGTGTTCGCCGCCCATTACAGCCGCAGCGCGGTGATGAGCCTGATGTTGAGCGAGCTGTTGGCGCAGGCGCTGATGCAGATCAACAGCATCGCCCAACGCAGCCGCATGCCGAACGCCGCCGCGCCGCGCCGTTTACGCGCCATCATCCTGACGCTGCCTTCGGCGATGCCGAAGCCGGAGCGCGAGATCTTCCGTCGCCGCATGCAGGAAGCGATTGGGCTGGTATGGAAAGCCCTCGGTTGGCACCCACAGGATGCGCCATTTGACGGCACGCACACCCGCTTCCCGGCACCGCAGGTGCAGATCGAGTGGGATGAAGCGACCTGCGGCCAAATGGTCTATCTGTACAACGAAACCCAGGTGAACTTCGCCGGCCGCACCGACGCCTTCTTCGCCGCCATGGCGCGGCCCGATCGGCCGCTGGCGCCGGGTGAACAGGCCGGGAAAACGCTGCGCATCGCCTCCATCGACATCGGCGGCGGCACCACCGATCTGGCGATCACGCACTACTCGCTCGACGACGGCGTGGGCAACAACATCAAAATCAACCCGCGCCTGCTGTTCCGCGAGGGCTTTAAGGTCGCCGGCGACGACATCCTGCTGGACATTATCCAGCAATTTGTTCTGCCCGCCGTGCAACAGGCGTTCGAAGCCGCCGGCGTGAACGCCGCCGCGGCGCTGATGGACAAACTGTTCGGCAACGAAGGGCGCATGGACGGGCTTTCCACCCTGCGTCAGCAGGCCGCGCTGCAGATCTTCATGCCCGCCGGGCGTGCGCTGCTCGGTGCCTATGAAGAATACGATCCGCTGGACAGCCGGGCGGAAATCGCCGCCAACCTCGGCGATCTGCTGCCGCAGCCGCCGACGCCGCAGGTGCTGGCGTTTATCAACGGCGAAGTGCAGCGCGAAGCCGACAGCGACGCCTTCGATATTCTGCACACCCCGCTGGTGATCCGCCTGGCCGATCTGCACGCCGCCTTCTTGTCCGATCGCATCGGCATCGGCCGCTGCCTGCGCCTGCTGGCCGAGGTGGTGGCGCTGTATACCTGCGACGTGCTGCTGCTGACCGGTCGCCCGGCGCGTTTCCCCGGCGTGCAGGCGCTGCTGCGCCACCTGCAGCCGCTACCCGCCAGCCGCATTCTGCCGCTTGAGGGCTACCACACCCGCAGCTGGTACCCGTTCAACAAACGCGGCCGCATCGACAACCCGAAATCCACCGCCGCGGTGGGCGCCATGCTGTGCCTGCTGGCGATCGATCTGCGGCTGGAGAGCTTTTACTTCAACGTCGGCGATTTCCAGCCCTACTCCACCATTCGCTATCTGGGCATGCTGGACGGCAACAACATGCTGGCGGACGATAACGTCTATTACCGCGACATCGATCTGGATCGCGCCGATTTCGCGCTCGATCCCGCCGGCAGCTTCCAGCTGCGCGGCCCACTGCGTCTGGGCTTCCGACAGTTGGACAACGAACGCTGGCCGGCTTCCCCGCTCTATACGCTGACCATCAATGACGCCCAGCTGGCGCGCAAGCTGGCCGGCGACGCGGTGATCGGCCTGCGTCTGGCCATCACCGCCAGCGCCGAGCAGGGCGCCGAAAGCGTCAAGATCGCGCAGGCGGTGCTGGCCGACGGCAGTCCCGTCCCGGCTCACCACCTGCAACTGAAACTCAATACCCTGGCTGCCAGCGCCTCCGGTGCGACCCACTACTGGATAGACAGCGGGAGCATTTACCCACGATGAAAACGCACACCTTTGCCCTAGCGGCCCCGAATAACGCGCTCAGCGCCGGCATTGTGCAGGCGATCGACTGGGTGGACGCCACACGCCGACAATCCGCCCGCCTGGAGCGGGAAGCCGATCGACTGACGCTGCGTCTGCGCGGTTGCCATAACCGCGCCGTCCAGTTGGAAAACACCCGGCCTGCGCAGGTCGCCATCGGTTTGTATGGCCACAACGCCGCCGCCAAGGCCCATCTGCTGGCGGCGCTGGCGCCTGGCGCCAAACGCTTCAACGCGGACCTGTCGCTCGCGGTGCGCTACTGCACGGCGGCCGAAACGGGGCCCGCCGATTATCCGATCGCCCTCGCGCTGCTCAACGAAGCGCAGTGGTTGGCCATCACGATCGACGCCGCCGCGATGCGCGGCTTTCGCCCGGACTGGGACGCCCGCGCCATCGCCGGCCATTTGCAAGCGTTGGCGCGCCACCGCCAAGCCGTCGCCCTCGATGGCCTCGACGGCAACGCCGTGCTGGCGCTGTGGGACAATCAACGCCGCCACGGCGGCAAAGAGCAACCCACGCTCGACAGGCACTTCTGGCCGCAGGCAGTGACGCTGGCGCCGCAGCTGAGCATCGACGATCGCGCGCGCCTGTTTGCACCGCTGTGGGGAGAGGAGACGACGTTGACGGCGCGTTATCGCCAGCTGGCGCACGCGCTGCATACCCTCGGCGACAACCGACAGGTTCATGCACCGCGCCGCGCGTTGGCGCAGCTGACCGCAAACGCCGTACCGGAAAACGCCACGATCGCCGTCATGACCGAACAAGGCGATGAACGGGAGATCGCACTGAGCGATCTGGCCTGGCTGACCGCCGAAGTGACCACCGTTCTGCCGCAGACGGCGCAGGCGGGCCTGCCCGCCGATGTGGCGCTGATCGACCTGCCCGGCAGCCGCAGCTGTCCGCAGGCGGAGCCGGCGCAGCGTCTGCAACAGGCAAAGCGCGCCCATTTATTGACCCGCTGTGCGGACGGCCTGCACGCCAATCTGTTGCTGGTAACCGATGCCGCCGCCACGCCGCAGGACGCCGCGCGCGTCGGCCAGGCGCTCGGCGATTGGGTCAACCACACCCAGGGGGAAACCCCGGCGCTGCGCCAACGCCGCAAGCCCGGTTTAATCTGGGCAATCACGCCGTTCGACTCGCGTCAGGAAGGCAAAGCGCGGCCCGACGACGCCGTCCAGCGTCAGGTCGGCGAGCCCGGCGACAGCTGGGCCACGCTGCTGGCGCTGGATGAACAGGACTGCCGCCGCATGGTGAACTATCTGGCCGCTCAGGCGCGTCCGGCCCACAAGCAAGCGCGCCTGCTCGAACAGCGTGAGGAATTGCAGCGCGAGCTGACGGAAAGCCTGCTCGGCAACTGGCTCACCGCCGCCGATCCGCACGCGACGCAGCAACGCGCGCAACAGCTGCTGCGCGCACTGCAGGCGCAGGCCGGCCGCCACGGCGAACTATTGGAACGGTTGCTGCCCCAGCGCGATACGCTGCGCCAGCTTTATCAGCAACAGCAGCACAGCGCACCAGCCCCGACGATGGCGCCTTCACCATTCGGGCTGGATATCGATCTGTTCGGCGAGCAAGAACCCACCGCGTCGGGCAGTCAGCCCGCATCGCCTTTTGCCGCGCGGATCTTCGCGGATTGGATCAACCATCTGCGTGCGCTGCCGGACAGCCGCCGGTTGTTGGATCTGCTTGGCGTCGAGAAACCGCACCTGGAATTGCTGGTCGATGCGCTGATCGGCGCCGCCTGCCGCCTGCAGCTCGACGACGAACTGGAGCGTGCGCTGTACGCCGGGGGCCTGCCGGAACAGGGTGAAGATCGGCAGATCAGCCAGGCGCTGGCGCTACTGGGCGACTTCGTCGCCTGGCTCGGCTTCCCGCGGCGCGATACGGCAACGCGCCCCGAGAGCCGCGTCAACCCCGGCCAGCCGATCTTTACCCCGCCGCCGCAGCCGGCGGTGGACTGGAGCGGCCAGCAGCGGCTAACCCGGCTGGCGCCAACGCCGACCAAAAATACCGCGTTTTATATCTATGACTGGCTGATCGGCCTGCAAACCCTGCTGGCGGAGAATGCGGCACAGGCGCAGCCCGCGCTGGCAGACGAGCAGCGCGCCGACCTGGCGGCGATCGTGGCCGCTTTACGCGCGGTGCCATAGTAGACGCCGCCGGCGATCAGTGGCAGGCCGGCCCGGCCGACATCACTTCGCGGAAATGGGTGACCAGCGGGCGCAGGTTGGCCTTGTGCCACACTGCCCACAGCTGCGTGGTGTATTGCATCCAGGGCAGTTCGCGCAGCACCACGCCCTGCGGCGCGTTATGCCGCAGGCTGTGCTGGATCAGCGTCATCCCCAACCCGGCGGCGACCAACCCCAGTGCGGTCAGCGGCTCGCCCGCTTCCAGCCGAATATCCGGATCGAACCCGGCCTTCACGCAGGCCGCCACGAAGTCGTCGCGCGAATGAGCATCCTCTTTGTGGATCACCGAGATCCAGGCCTGATCGGTGAGATCCGCCGGCTGCAGCGTCTCCCTTTCAGCCAGCGGATGCGTCTGCGGCAGGGCCAGCAGCATGCGATCGTCCAACACCTGCGTATAGTCCAAATCCTGATCGTCGCGATCCGGCGCCGTATTGACCAACGCCACGTCCAGGCTACGCTGCCGCAGCCCTTCCAGCTGCATGGAAGAAGGTTGGCTGTAAAGCACGATGTGCACATCCGGCCGGGACACCCGCAGCGATCGCAATGCGTTCGACAAAACGCCGGAGTGCATCGCATTTTCGATATAGCCGATGCACAGCCCGCCGTCTTCCCCCCGCCCCAGGCGGCGCCCGAGCGACTCGAGCCGGTTGGCGTGCGTCAACAGGGCGCGGGTTTCGGCCAGAAACGTCTGGCCGTCGGCGGTCAGGCGGATGCGCTGCTGATTGCGCTCAAACAGCATCAACCCGAGGCGCTCCTCAAGCTGGGAAATCTGCCGGCTCAGCGGGGACTGGGAAATGTGCAGCCGTTCGGCGGCGCGGCCGACGTGCTCCTCTTCCGCCACCGCGACAAAGTATTTCAACTGACGTAAATCGATCATGTGAGACCTCAAAGGACTTAACTTAGACAAATTATGTCCTATCAAGTCACAACTTGCCACGTTATCTTTAGCCTCGTGACGGGGCAGACAGGTATGAGCCCCATAAGTTTCCCTGAAAAGATAACGTATTGAGGATCGACTATGAGCATCAAAAATATTTTACCTGGCAAGATCGGTTTGGGCGGCGCGCCGCTCGGCAATATGTTCCGCAACATCCCGCAAGAGGACGTGCAAGCCACCGTCAGCGGCGCCTGGGATCTGGGCATTCGCTACTTCGACACCGCACCGCTCTACGGTTCCGGCCTGTCGGAAATCCGCATGGGTGAAGTGCTGTCGCAATACCCGCGCGACGAGTATGTGCTGAGCACCAAAGTGGGCCGCATCATGCTGGACGAAGAAGAAGACACCTCCGCCCGCGATCTGGGCGAGAAAGGCGGTCTGTTCGAACACGGTCTGAAGAACAAGATCGTCAACGACTACTCCGCCGATGCCACGCTGCGTTCCATTGAAGACAGCCTGAAGCGCCTCAAAACCGACCGCCTGGATATCGTCTGGATCCACGATCCGGCCCAGGATTTTTACGGCGACAACTGGATTGAGCAGTTCAACATCGCCCGCACCGGCGCTTTCCGCGCGCTGACCCGTCTACGTAAAGAAGGGGTGATCAAGGCCTGGGGCCTCGGCGTCAACCGCGTCGAGCCTTGTGAACTGGCGCTGGGCCTGAGCGAAACGCAGCCGGATGCCTTCCTGTTGGCCGGCCGTTACAGCCTGCTGGATCATGAACGCGCCCTGCAGCGTTTGATGCCGGAAGCCCTGGCGAGCAACGTCGACATCGTCGTCGGCGGCCCTTACAACTCCGGCGTGCTGGCCGGCGGCGAGCACTACGAATACCAGAAAGCGTCCCCGGCGGTGCTGGCAAAGGTAGCGCAAATCAAAGCGATCGCCGCTCGCTTCCAGGTCGACGTCAAAGCCGCCGCGCTGCAGTTCGCGCTGGCTAACCCGGCGGTGGCCGCCGTGATCCCCGGTTCGAGCCGCCCTGGCCGCATGGCCGAAGATCTGGCTGCGCTGGACGCCGTTATCCCGGCTGAATTCTGGGCCGAAATGCGCCGTCAGAAACTGGTGGCCGACAACGCGCCGTTGCCGACTCGTTAAGTTTTATGGGGCCACATGGCCCCATTACCCCCATTAACTCGATGAGATACATGATGAAACTGGATCTTTCAGGCAAAGTCGCCGTCGTCAGCGGCTCCACCTCCGGCATCGGCCTCGGCATCGCGCGCGGGCTCGCCAAAACGGGCGCCACCGTCGTGATCGTCGGCCGTCAGAAAAGCGGGGTCGATCACGCCATCGCCGACATCAGCGCCAACGTGCCCGGCGCGCAGGTACGCGGCGTGGTCGCGGATCTCGGGACGGAACAAGGGGCTGCTACCCTGTTCGCCGCGGAACCGAAAGCCGACGTGCTGATCAACAACCTGGGCATTTTCAACGATAAAGACTTCTTTACCGTGCCCGACAGCGAGTGGATGCACTTCTATAACGTCAACGTCCTCTCGGGCGTGCGTCTGGCGCGCCACTACGCGCAGAGCATGACCGAGAGGACGTTGGGGACGCATTATTTTCGTGTCGTCCGAATCCGGCGTCGCCATCCCGGCGGACATGATCAACTACGGCGTCACCAAAAGCGCCAACCTGGCGGTGTCTCACGGCCTGGCGAAACGCCTCGCCGGCACCGGTGTGACGGTCAACGCCATTCTGCCGGGGCCAACCTTTACCGAAGGCCTGCAAGAAATGCTGGCGGATGCGGCGGCCAAATCCGGGCGCAGCGCACGCGATCAGGCCGACGAGTTCGTTAAAACCGAACGCCCAAGCTCCATTATTCAGCGCGCGGCGGACGTTGATGAAGTGGCCAACCTGGCCGTTTACCTCGCCTCTCCGCTGTCTTCGGCCACCACCGGCGCGGCGCTACGCGTTGACGGTGGCGTCGTAGATACGCTGGCAATGTAACCCTGTACCCGAACCCGATATTAAGAGAGAAAGAAAATGGCTACTACATCCGTCTCTATGGACATCCCGGCATCTGCCGACACCGTATGGCAACTGATCGGCGGCTTCGACGCCCTGCCTGACTGGCTGCCGTTCATCCCGAAAAGCGTCGTTTCACAAGGCGGCCGCGTGCGTACCTTAACCACCGCCGACGGCGGCACCGTCATCGAGCGGCTGGAAGCGTTCGACAACCGTCAACGCAGCTACAGCTACTCCATCATGCAGGCGCCGTTCCCGGTGGTGAATTACCTGTCCACCCTGTCAGTGCACGCCACCGACGACGCCAACGTGGCGCGCGTGGAGTGGTCGGGCAGCTTCACGCCGGTCAACATCAGCGACGACGAGGCCGTCGCCCTGTTCAGCGGCATCTACCAGGGCGGCCTGGATGCGCTGAGCGACAACTTCCCTCGTTAACGCTTGAACGCTTAAGCCCCACGGTCGATGGCTGCACCCATCGGCCGTTTTTTTTGGGGGTTTGGGCGCACGAACGGGAACGCCGCGAAGCAGGATAAATCCGTCATCGCCGCTTATGCTGTAAAGGAGATGTTCATTTGAGGAGATGACCGTGCGCCCCTTCAACTTGCAACGGCTGGATCATGTGGTGCTACGCGTGCGCGATATGCAGAACAGCCTGCGTTTTTATACCCAGATCGTCGGCTGTGATATCGCCAAACAGCGACCGGATTTGGGGCTGGTGCACCTGCGCGCCGGTGCCTCCATGATTGACCTGGTGGACGTCAACGGCGTACTGGGGAAAAAAGGTGGCGAAACGCCCGATCCTCATCGGCAAAATGTCGATCACGTCTGCCTGCGCATCGATCCATTCAACGAAGACGCGTTGTTGACCTATCTGCGATCGCAGGGCATCGACGTTGACCCCGCCGAATCGCGCTACGGTGCGGAAGGCGACGGGCCATCGATTTATTTCAGCGATCCGGACGGCAATCGCGTGGAATTGAAAGGGCCGGCAGGGTGCAATTAACAGACAAGAGAAAATGAAACCTCGTCGGCTGAGAAAACCGATCGCCTCGGTGATTTTTGCTCTGGTATTCGCTGTCTTGCCGAACATCATTCCCTCTCGGCTGCTGCCGACACCGGACATGGCGTGGGAAATGGTTCACAAGTCTAATGAATAGGGTCTCGGCGATCCGCAAGCGCTTTCGACAACCGACCAGCTACTAATGCTTTATGACGCTCGCTGGGTTGTATCTGCGTTTTATGCCAACAACATCGGCCTGATCCGTCACTGCTGAACGTTAACGCCCCTGCGCCGCCAGCGCCTGGGCGCAGGCCCAGGCCGAGCTCCAGGCCCACTGGAAGTTGTAGCCGCCCAACCACCCGGTCACGTCCACCACTTCGCCGATAAAGTAGAGCCCCGGCGCCTTGTGGGCCTCCATCGTCTTGGAGGAAAGTTCATTGGTGTCGACGCCGCCAAGCGTCACTTCCGCCGTGCGGTAGCCTTCGGTACCGTTCGGCTGCACGCGCCAGTTCTGCAACAGATCCACCAGCGCCGCCTGCTGCGGCGCATTCAGCTGCTTCAGCGTCGCCTCCGGCAACTGTCCCAGGGTCTGCAAGCACTCCACCAGCCGCTTCGGCAATTGCAGCGCCAGGGTGTTTTTCAGGCTTTGGTTCGGGTGCTCCCGGCGTTGATCATCCAGGAAGGCCGCCAAATCCAGCTCAGGAAGTAAGTTAACGCTCACATACTCACCCGGTTGCCAGTAGCTGGACAGCTGCAGCACCGCCGGGCCGGACAGGCCGCGATGGGTAAATAGAATGCTTTCACGGAAGCTGACGCCGTTCTCGGCGGTGAGCACCGCCGGCACCGAGACGCCAGACAGCGTCTGCACATGCTCCAGCAGCGGCTTATGCAGGGTAAACGGCACCAGTCCGGCGCGCGTCGGCAGCACCTTGAGGCCGAACTGCTCCGCCAGCTTGTAACCGAACGGCGAAGCGCCCAGCCCCGGCATGGACAATCCGCCGCTGGCCACCACAAGTGAGCGAGCACTTACTTTTTCGCCATTGAGCGCCAGCGCGTAACCGTTCTCGGTTTTCTCCACACCCAGCACTTCGCTGCGCAGGCGCATCGTCACCTGGCCCAGCTCGCACTCTTTGACCAGCAGATCCACCACCTGCTGCGCCGAATCGTCGCAGAACAGCTGCCCCAGCGTTTTTTCATGGTAGGCGATGCCGTAGCGGTTGATCAGATCGATGAAGTCCCACTGGGTGTAGCGCGCCAGCGCCGACTTGCAAAAGTGCGGGTTGTTCGACAGATAGGCCGCCGGTTCGGCGTACATATTGGTAAAGTTACAGCGCCCGCCGCCGGACATCAGGATCTTGCGGCCCGGTTTTTTGCCGTTGTCGAGCAGCAACACGCGGCAACCGAGTTGCCCCGCCTGCGCGGCGCAAAACATGCCGGCGGCGCCCGCCCCAATCACTACGACATCAAACTGTTCCACCTGAGCCTCACTTATCAAAACCACAATCGCGACAAAAGAGCGCCATATTACGCCGTTTCGCCGCCGGTCACCGCCAAATTCACGGCGGCAGATTGTAAAGCCCCGGCGCCGCCAACGCCATAGTAAGAAAATATTACAGAGGTCAGAGGAGATTAACGCGTTGATATTCCATATTTTTGTTATAGGCGCGTCATCGTTTCGTCATGTCCAAATCAAAAAAACGTCATATTTTCCTTTTCCCCGGCACCGGTTGTCACTGATAATGCGCGGCGTTCATGTCCACAAACTGGCGTAACGCTTATGCTGCATTTGTTCGCTGGCCTGGATTTCCATACCGGCCTGATGTTAATTCTCGCATTGTTGTTCGTGTTGTTTTATGAAGCCATCAACGGTTTTCATGATACGGCCAATGCGGTCGCTACAGTTATTTATACCCGCGCCATGCGCTCGCAACTTGCGGTCGTGATGGCAGGTTTGTTCAACTTTCTTGGCGTAATGCTCGGCGGTTTGAGTGTTGCTTACGCCATCGTCCATTTGCTGCCTACCGATCTGTTGTTGAACGTCAGTTCAGCGCACGGATTAGCCATGGTCTTCTCCATGCTGTTGGCGGCAATCATCTGGAACCTCGGCACCTGGTATTTCGGTCTGCCGGCCTCCAGTTCCCATACGCTGATAGGCGCAATCATCGGTGTCGGTTTAACCAACGCCCTGATGACCCACACTTCGGTGGTGGATGCGCTTAACGTCCCGAAAATGATTGGCATTTTCCTTTCTCTGCTGTTCTCGCCGCTGGTCGGCATGATGGTAGCGGGAGTGATGGTGTTCGCCTTGCGCCGCTATTGGAGTGGCACCAAGAAACGCCAGCGTATCCACATGACCCCTGCGGAACGTGAAAAGGTCGACGGCAAACGCAAGCCGCCGTTCTGGACCCGTATCGCACTGATCCTGTCGGCGATTGGCGTCAGCTTCTCGCACGGCGCCAACGACGGCCAGAAAGGCATCGGCCTTATCATGCTGGTGCTGATCGGCGTTGCGCCGGCCGGCTTCGTGGTCAATATGAATGCAACCGGTTATGACATCACCCGTACGCGTGATGCCGTGACCCACCTGCAGCAATATTACCAGCAGCACGGTGACGCACTGTCGCATGCGGTGTCGTTGACGCCGCTGGTGCCAAGCCCGGATGACGAAGCTACGCCTAACAAGCCGGCCGAGTTCCACTGCGACAGTTCGCGCGCCATGCCGGCGATCGAGCTGGCTCAGGGCATGCTCGCCAACCTGCAAAGCTACGATCAGCTGACAGTTGACCAGCGCAGCCACCTGCGCCGCCTGCTGATGTGCGTGACCGACACGGCGGATAAAGTCGCCAAGCTGCCGGAAACCTCATCCGCCGACCAGCGTTTCCTGAAGAACCTGCGTCAGGATCTGCTGCAGACCGTCGAGTACGCGCCGATGTGGATCATCGTCGCCGTCGCGCTGGCACTGTCGCTCGGCACCATGGTGGGCTGGAAACGCGTGGCCACCACCATCGGCGAGAAGATCGGCAAGAAAGGCATGACCTACGCCCAGGGCGTATCGGCCCAGATGACCGCGGCGCTGTCGATCGGCGTGGCGAGTTATACCGGCATGCCGGTCTCCACCACCCACGTCCTCTCTTCGGCGGTTGCCGGGACGATGATCGTGGACGGCGGCGGCGTGCAGAGCAAAACCGTGAAGAACATCCTGTTGGCCTGGGTACTGACCCTGCCAATCTCGATTCTGCTTTCCGGTGCGCTGTATTGGGTTGCGTTAAAGCTGATCTAAGCGATAAGCATCATGAGAAAGGCGGCCGCAGGGCCGCCTTTTTTTTGCCTGCATCAAGGGAAACAGGAAGGCATTAATACCAAATCATCAGCGCTATCAGGCTGATGACCACCAGGCCGCACAGGGCCGAGGTCAGCATAAACTGCCCGCGCACCCGCTCGCAGCGGCGAATAAACTCCGGATCGTGGTGCTCGACATAGCGTTGCGCAAAGATATAGCGCACCAGCCTCAGCTGCTTGCTGGGTTGCCCGTGGGCGGTGAAGAAACCGCCGCCGTCGACGTATTGGTACAGCAGCGGGTCACAGCCGCGCAATACCACCAGCAGCGCGCGCAGAGAAGAGTAATACCGCACCATGTTTACCACACACACCACACATAAGGCCCAAAACAGCGCGACGGTACTGATCATGATTGCCCCCTCAAGGCGTTGTTATCCGCGGCCATCCGCCGGGTCCAACCGCCCTACCTCATTACCCGATACTCTGCTGGAGCTTACCGCTCTCATCCCCTTTTTTGCCTGCACGGACCACGCCCATAACCCACCGCCTCCGGAGACATTGCCGCACCGCACAGAGAGATTTGCACAGCGTGGTTCCACTCAGAGGGGAAATGATGAGGCCCATATCCATCATTGTAGGTTAATGAAACGCAAACTGGCCTGATCAGTGGATAAAATTTACCGCCACGCGTTGAAACACCCCCGCCGGGGCGTGACAACGAACCGCCACCGGCCGGTAATTAGTCGGTTTTTCTGGATAGTCTATCCCGCGCTACGCCGCTGATCTTTCCCCCCACGCTGGCTAGACTCAGGTTTCCGTTACGTTCATCCAAGGAAACTGTTATGGCAAACCATTCAATCAAGGGAAAAACCGTCCTCATCGCCGGCGGCGCCAAAAACCTCGGCGGGCTGATCGCGCGCGATTTGGCTGAACAAGGCGCCAAAGCGGTGGTGATCCACTACAACAGCGCCGCCTCCAAAGCCGAGGCGGAAAAAACCGTCGCCGCCATTCAGGCCGCCGGGGCGCAAGGCGTCGCGCTGCAGGCCGATCTCACCACCGCGGGCGCGGTCGAAAAGCTGTTCGCCGATGCGGTCGCCGCCGTCGGTAAGCCGGATATCGCCATCAATACCGTCGGCAAAGTGCTGAAAAAGCCGATGGTCGACATCAGCGAGGCCGAGTACGACGAGATGACGGCGGTTAACGCCAAAACCGCGTTCTTCTTCCTGAAAGAGGCGGGCAAACACCTCAACGACAACGGTAAAATCTGCACGCTGGTCACCTCGCTGCTTGGCGCCTTCACGCCGTTCTACGCCGCTTACGCCGGCACCAAGGCGCCGGTGGAGCATTTCACCCGCGCCGCCGCCAAGGAGTTCGGCGAGCGTGGCATCTCCGTGACGGCGGTCGGCCCCGGCCCGATGGACACCCCGTTCTTCTACCCGGCGGAGGGTGCGGACGCCGTGGCCTACCACAAGACGGCGGCAGCGCTGTCGCCGTTCAGCAAAACCGGCCTGACCGATATCGAAGACGTGGTGCCCTTCATCCGCCATCTGGTCAGCGACGGCTGGTGGGTAACCGGCCAAACCATCCTGATCAACGGCGGCTACACCACCAAATAAGTTCGACGGGGGCAAATATCGCCCCCGCACCTGCTCGCGCGCAACCGCGCCATGCGGCTACACTCTCTGTCAGAAACGGCGCCAAGGAACAGCAGGTCAACGAGATGGACAGATTCAATCAATACCGCGTATTCGTACAGGTGGCGGAAATGGGCAGCTTTATCCGGGCAGCCCATGCGCTGGAGGTGCCGCGCGCCTCGGTGTCCGCCGCCGTTCAGCAACTGGAAACGCAGCTGGGCGTACGTCTGCTGCACCGCACCACGCGGCAAGTGCGGCTGACCGCCGACGGCGAACAGCTGCTCGAGCGGCTGCGCCCGCTGTTGGCCGAGGTGGAAGACATCGATCAATCGTTTCAGGCCAGCCAGCGCCAGGCCTCCGGGCGGCTCAGCGTCGACGTGCCGAGCCGCATCGCCCGCCGGTTGATCGCGCCGGCGCTGCCCGGCCTGCTGCGGCGCCATCCCCACCTGCAATTGGTGCTCGGCTCCGCCGATCGCGCCATCGATCTGGTGCAGGAAGGGGTCGACTGCGCGGTGCGCGTCGGCGATCTGCACGACAGCAGCCTGGTAATGCGCCCGCTCGGCCATATCGCGCTGATCAACTGCGCCAGTCCTGCCTATCTGAGCGAATTCGGCCATCCGCGCCAGCCCGGCGATCTCATCGAGGGACACTGGAGCATCGGCTACGCCTCGCCCAAAACCGGCCGTGAATCCCCCTGGGAATACCTGACCGACGACGGCCATACGCAACGCCTCGAACTGCCCAGCCGGGTGGTGGTCAACAACGCCGAAAGCTATATCGCCTGCTGCCGCGCCGGGCTGGGGCTGATGCAAATCCCGCGCTACGACGTGCAACACCTGCTCGACGCCGGTGAACTGGTGGAAGTCCTGCCCGGCCACCGCGCCGCCTCCATGCCGATCGCCCTGATCTATCCCCATCGCCGCCAGCGATCGCGCCGCCTGGCGGTGTTTCATGAGTGGTTTGAAAGCCTGCTGCAGCCGCATCTGGAGCGCTGATTGCACATTTAGCGCTATACTTTGTTTAATAACGCTTATAATTCAAGCGGTCAGACCGTCAGCATCCGCATAATCCATAGGCTTTTGCGCCGCGCGGGTGTACAACGAAAGGTATCGGGCGGAGAGATTTTCGATGCGGCGCAGTGTGATCGCCCCAACATATCATTGCGTTATCCGAATGATACTATGGAACCAAAAGCGCCAGGCGGGTAAACGGAACGCCTGCTAACCCTTTTTAATCGGCATGTTTATGGAAGGAGTATTCTTATGGCTTACAAACACATACTGATCGCGGTGGACCTATCCCCGGAAAGCAAGATCCTGGTAGAAAAAGCCGTCTCGATGGCGCGGCCGTACAACGCTAAAGTTTCTCTGATCCACGTCGATGTCAACTATTCCGACCTTTATACCGGCCTTATCGACGTCAATCTCGGCGACATGCAAAAACGCATCTCCGAGGAAACCCATCAGGCGCTGACCGAGCTGTCGCAAAACGCCGGCTACCCGATCACCGAGACCCTGAGCGGCAGCGGCGATCTGGCGCAGGTATTGGTCGATGCCATCAAGAAATACGACATGGACCTGGTGCTGTGCGGCCACCACCAGGACTTCTGGAGCAAGCTGATGTCTTCCGCACGCCAGCTGATCAATACCGTGCACATCGATATGCTGATCGTGCCGCTGCGCGATGAAGAAGACGAATAAAGTAAGCACTTGCTAACTTAACTGCCCAACGCCCGCGCCCTGCGGGCGTTTTTCATGCCGCCACGCCGATTAATCGCTTGATAATCAACTGCCCTCCGATGATATAGTCGCTAAAGACACAACATCCTCCCCCGGGCATCGCCTATACCCATATCTATAAGAAATAGCGGGGGAAATTTAATGCGAAAAGGAGTTATCCATGGAATATGCCGTATCGGTAGAGTCTTTCCTGTCCTCGTTACAACGCCATAACCCCCACCAGCCGGAATATCTGCAGGCGGTACGCGAAGTGTTCACCTCGCTGTGGCCATTTATCGAACGTAATCCGCGCTATCGCGAACAGGCGCTGCTGGAGCGCCTGGTAGAGCCCGAGCGCGTCATTCAGTTCCGCGTCAGCTGGGTGGACGATCGCGGCCAGGTGCAGGTCAACCGCGCCTTCCGCGTGCAGTTCAACTCGGCCATCGGCCCCTACAAGGGCGGCATGCGCTTCCACCCGTCGGTGAACCTGTCGATCCTGAAGTTCCTCGGTTTTGAGCAGACCTTCAAGAACGCGTTGACCACCCTGCCGATGGGCGGCGGCAAAGGCGGCTCCGATTTCGATCCCAAGGGCAAAAGCCAAGGGGAGATCATGCGCTTCTGCCAGGCGCTGATGACCGAGCTGTATCGCCATCTGGGGCCGGACACCGACGTGCCGGCCGGCGACATCGGCGTCGGCGGCCGCGAAGTCGGCTTTATGGCCGGCATGATGAAAAAACTGTCCAACAACACCGCCTGCGTATTTACCGGCAAGGGTCTCTCCTTCGGCGGCAGCCTGATCCGCCCCGAGGCGACCGGCTATGGCCTGGTGTACTTCACCGACGCCATGCTGCAGCGCCACGGCCTGGGCTTTGAGGGCATGCGGGTGGCGGTGTCCGGCTCCGGCAACGTGGCGCAGTACACCATCGAAAAAGCGTTGGAACTGGACGCGCGCGTGATCACCGTATCGGATTCCGGTGGCACCCTGGTGGACGAAGACGGCTTCACCACCGAGAAGCTGGCGCACCTGGCGGAGATCAAGAACCAGCGTTACGGCCGGGTGGCGGACTACGCCCGCGAACGCGGCCTGACCTATCTGGCGGGCCAGCAGCCATGGAACGTGCCGGTGGATATCGCGCTGCCGTGCGCCACCCAGAACGAACTGGATCTCGAGGCGGCGCAGACGCTGATCCGCAACGGAGTGAAGGCGGTAGCGGAAGGCGCCAACATGCCGACCACCATCCAGGCCACCGACGCCTTCCTCGACGCCGGCGTGCTGTTCGCGCCGGGCAAGGCGGCCAACGCCGGCGGCGTCGCCACCTCGGGGCTGGAGATGGCGCAAAACGCCGCGCGCATCGGCTGGCGGGCAGAGAAAGTGGATGTACGTTTACAACATATCATGGCGGATATTCACCACGCCTGCGTGGAATACGGTGGCGAGGGCAAGCAAACCCACTACGTGCACGGCGCGAATATCGCCGGTTTCGTCAAGGTCGCGGACGCCATGCTGGCGCAGGGCGTACTGTAATCGGGCGCAAAGGTGATCTTGTTCACACATCGATTAAATGCTTCAATGCCGGCCTCTGCGCCGGCATTTTTTTATGCTTTCACGCCCTCTAAATGATGCCAACTCGTTAAATAAAGGTTAATAAATGGTTATATATTGCCATTTAATCGGTAGTAAATTTACCACTACCAAATAATTAAACATTTATTTAACATTAAATAAGCCACTATTTTACTTAAATGTGCACAGATCACATTTCATTAACTTCAGCTACGCCCCCTCTTCCATTCCTTTGTAATCTGCAGCGGTGGAAAAACCGCCACCCCTACAGATAAAAAAAGGTACAGCTAATGAAATTTAACCTCGCATTATTAAATGCATGTGTGGTTTCTGCGTGCATGTTATCGACAACACCTGTGTTCGCCGCTGATAAGTATGAGATTGCCGTGGTCGCCAAAGTGACCGGCATCCCGTGGTTCAACCGCATGGAAGTGGGCGTCAACGAAGCGGCGAAAAAACTCGACGTCAACGCCTACCAGACTGGCCCTTCTACGCCGGATCCGGCCGCGCAGGTCAAGGTGATTGAGGATCTGATCGCCAAGAACGTCAACGCCATCATCGTGGTGCCGAACGACGCCAAGGTGCTGGAGCCGGTGCTGAAAAAAGCGCGCGACAAAGGCATCGTGGTGCTGACCCATGAATCCCCGGACCAGCAGATCGGCCAGTGGGACATCGAGACCATCGACAGCGAGAAATATGCGCAGGCCAACGTCGATGAGCTGGCGAAAGACATGGGCGGCAAAGGCGGCTACGCGATCTACGTCGGCTCGCTGACCGTGCCGTTGCACAACGCCTGGGCCGACTTCGCCATCAAATACCAGAAAGAAAAATACCCGGACATGTTTGAAGTCACCTCGCGCCTGCCGGTGGCGGAAAGCATCGACAAATCCTACGCCACCACGCTGGATCTGATGAAAACCTACCCGCAGATGAAGGGCATCATCGGCTTCGGCTCGCTCGGCCCGATCGGCGCCGGCCAGGCGGTGGCCAAGAAACGCGCCAAGGACAAAATCGCGGTGGTGGGCATCGCCATGCCGGCGCAGGCCGCCCCTTACCTGATGCGCGGCGACATCAAGAAAGCGCTGCTGTGGGATCCGAAAGACGCCGGCTATGCGCTGGTGACGGTGGCCGACCAGCTGCTGCAGGGCAAGGAAGTGAACAAAGACCTGTCGATCGAGGGCCTCGGCAAGGCCGACGTCGATATGGAACACAAAGTGATTCGGTTTAATAAGATTTTGGAAGTCACCAAAGACAACGCCCAATCGCTCGGATTCTGATTTTTCGCGTAATTTCGCCACACCGGGAAAGTAGTTAAACCCTCGTAGGGGCGCAGCGTTGCTGCGCCCAGGGCTTCGGCCGCTACGCAAGCACAGGTTAACGTTATGACAGCCTCCCCCGCATTTATCACCCTGGAGAATATCAGCAAGCGATTCCCAGGCGTGCTGGCATTAGACCAGATCAACCTGACGCTGAATAAAGGCGAAGTGCACTGCCTGGCCGGGCAAAACGGCTGCGGCAAAAGCACCATCATTAAAATCATCTCCGGCGTCTATCAGCCGGAAAAAGGCGCCAATATTTCGCTGGAAGGCAAACTCTTCCACGCCCTGACGCCACAGCTGTCCGGTTATTACGGCATACAGGTGATCTACCAGGACCTGTCGCTGTTCCCCAACCTGACGGTGGCGGAGAACATCGCCATCCACCGTTACCTGCCCGGTGGCCGCTTCTGGGTGCGCAAGCGATTGATGCGCCAGACGGCGCTGGACGCCATGGCGCGGGTCGGCGTACACATCGATCCCGATAAAAAAGTGGAAAAACTGTCGATCGCCGATCGGCAACTGGTGGCGATTTGCCGCGCCATCGCCGCCGAAGCGCGGTTGGTTATTATGGACGAACCGACCGCCTCGCTGACCCGCCAGGAGGTCGACGGCCTGCTGCGGGTGGTCAACGAGTTGAAGGCGGCCGGCATCTGCGTGGTGTTCGTCAGCCACAGATTGGATGAAGTGATGGAAGTCGCCGATCGCATCAGCGTGATGCGCGACGGCAAGCTGGTAGGCACCTGGCCGGCCAGCGAACTGGACAGCCATGAACTGGCGTTCCTGATGACCGGCCAACGCTTCCACTACAGCCCGCTGCCGCCGCTGCCGCCGGCCGAACAGGCGCCGCTGCTCGAGGTGCGCAACCTCAGCCGCGGCGAGAAATACCGCAACGTCAATCTGGCGCTGCGCGGCGGCGAGATCGTTTCGATCGTCGGCCTGCTCGGCGCCGGCCGCACCGAACTGTGCCTCAGCCTGTTCGGCATGACGCGGCCGGACAGCGGCGAGATCCGCATCGAGGGCCGCACGGTGCAGCTGCACAACAACCGCGAAGCGGTGCGCCACGGCATCGGCTATGTGTCGGAAGATCGCCTGACGCAGGGGTTGATCATGGAGCAATCGATCTACGACAACACCATCGTCACCGTCTTCGATCGGCTGCATACCTCGCTCGGGCTGCTGGATCACGCCAAGGCGACTGAGCTGGTCAACCGACTGATCCGCGATCTGAACATCAAGGTGTCCGACAGCGCATTGCCGGTGAAAACCCTGTCCGGCGGCAACGCCCAGCGCATCGCCATCGCCAAGTGGGTGGCGACCCAGCCGAAGATCCTGATCCTCGACTCGCCCACCGTCGGCGTGGACATCGCCAACAAAGAGGGGATCTACCAGATCGCCCGCGATCTGGCGCAGCTGGGCATGGCAGTGCTGATGATCTGCGACGAGATCCCGGAAGCCTATTACAACAGCCATCGGGTGATGGTGATGCGCAAAGGCGAACTGATCGCCGAATTCGCGCCGCACCAGAGTACCGAACAACAGATCGCCGAGGTGGTGAATGGATAAGTCATTATTGGCCCGCCTGGCCGGGCGGCACGAGTTTTATCTCGGCCTGTTGGTGCTGCTGCTGGCGATCGGCCTGAGCGCCGGCACCGACGAGTTTCTGACGCTCGGCAACCTGACCGACGTCGCCACCAGCTACGCCATTCTCGGCATCCTGGCCTGCGGGCTGTTCGTGGTGCTGATCGCCGGCGGCATCGACATTTCGTTCCCGGCGGTTACCGCCATCGCCCAGTATGTGATGGCCAGCTGGGTGATCCAGCACGGCGGCAGCTTCCCGCTGGCGTTCGCCCTGGCGATTGGCGTCGGCCTGCTGCTCGGGCTGGTGAACGGTTTCCTGGTGTACTGGCTGAAGGTGCCGGCGATCATCATCACCATCGCCACCCTCAACCTGTTCTACGGCCTGCTGGTATACGCCACCAACGGTACCTGGCTGTACGGCTTCCCGGACTGGTTCATGAACGGCATCAACTGGTTCTCGTTCCAGGGCGCCGACGGCTACGACTACGGCCTGACGCTGCCGCTGCTGTGCCTGCTGGCGACCATCGTCGTCACCGGCGTGCTGATGAACCGCACCCGGCTGGGGCGCCAGATCTACGCCATGGGCGGCAACCGCGACGCGGCGTCGCGCCTGGGGTTGAACCTGCTGCGGCTGCATTTTTGCGTCTACGGCTACATGGGCATTCTGGCCGGCGTCGCGGCGGTGGTGCAGGCGCAGATCACCCAGTCGGTGGCGCCCAACTCGCTGCTCGGCTTCGAGCTGACGGTATTGGCGGCGGTGGTGCTGGGCGGCACCAGCATGAGCGGCGGCCGCGGATCGTTGACCGGCACCCTGCTCGGCGTGGTGCTGCTGGCCTTCCTGCAAAACGGGCTGACGCTGCTCAGCGTCTCGGCCTATTGGCACCAGGTGTTCAGCGGCGCGATCATTTTGATCAGCATCAGCACCACCGCCTGGAACGAAAAACGCAAGCTGCTCAAGGAGATCTGACATGACGCAGTTAACTCGGTTGATCCCAAGCGATCGGATCATTCGCCTGCAGGGCGCGATCATCATCGCGGTGGCGCTGCTCTTCGCCTGGCTGCTCGGATCGCGCTTCTTCAGCCTCGGCAACTTCCAGTCGATCGCCTCGCAGCTGCCGATCCTCGGCCTGCTGGCGCTCGGCATGGGCATCACCATGCTGACCGGCGGCATCAATCTGTCGATCATCGCCGGCGCCAACGCCTGTTCGCTGGTGATGGCGGCGATCATCGTCAGCCATCCCGACCAGCCGCTGTTCCTGGTGCTGGCGCTGCTGGCCGGCCTGCTGGTGGCGGTGGCGATCGGCGCACTGGACGGAGTGCTGGTGGCCTGGATCGGTGTTTCGCCAATCCTCGCCTCGCTCGGCACCATGACCCTGATCACCGGCCTGAATATCCTGCTGTCCAACGGCGCGGTGATCTCCGGCTTCCCGGCGGCGATTCAATTTCTCGGCAACGGCGCCGTGCTCGGCGTACCGGTGGCGCTGATCCTGTTCCTGTTGGTGGCGGTCGGGCTGTGGCTGCTGCTGGAGCACACCACGCTGGGCCGCAGCCTGTACCTGATCGGCTCCAACGAGCAGGCCACCCGCTTCAGCGGCGTGAACACCGCGCGGGTGCAGATCGCGGTGTATATCCTGTCGGCGCTGCTCGGCTGGGGCGCCGCCCTGCTGATGATGGCCAAGTTCAACTCGGCCAAGGCCGGCTACGGCGAATCTTATCTGCTGGTGACCATTCTGGCCTCGGTGCTGGGCGGCATTAACCCGGACGGCGGTTTCGGCCGTATTCTGGGGCTGGTGCTGGCGCTGATCGTGCTGCAAATGTTGGAAAGCGGCCTCAATCTGCTGGGGGTCAGCAGCTACCTGACCATGGCCCTGTGGGGCGGCGTGCTGATCCTGTTTATCGCGTTACAGAATCGAAAAGCCTGAGGAGAAAATAATGGCGAGCTATTTTATTGGCGTAGATGTGGGCACCGGAAGCGCGCGCGCAGGCGTATTCGATCTCAACGGCCGCATGGTCGGCCAGGCCAGCCGGGCCATCGATCTGTACCGGCCGAAGGCGGATTTCGTCGAGCAATCGTCGGATAACATCTGGCAGGCGGTGTGCAATGCGGTACGCGACGCGGTCAACCAGGCCGACATCAACCCGATCCAGGTCAAGGGGTTGGGCTTCGACGCCACCTGTTCGCTGGTGGTGCTGGATAAAGAGGGCAAGCCGCTGACCGTCAGCCCCTCCGGCCGCACCGAACAGAACATCATCGTGTGGATGGATCACCGGGCGATCGCCCAGGCCGAGCGCATCAACGCCACCAAACACCGGGTGCTGGACTTCGTCGGCGGCATTATCTCGCCGGAGATGCAGACGCCGAAACTGCTGTGGCTGAAACAGCACATGCCTACCACCTGGGCCAACGCCGGCTACCTGTTCGATCTGCCGGACTTCCTCACCTGGCGCGCCACCCAGGACGCCACCCGTTCGCTGTGCTCGACGGTGTGCAAGTGGACCTATCTCGGCCACGAGCAGCGTTGGGACAAGAGCTACTTCCAGCAGATCGGGCTGGAAGACGTGCTGGAACACGACGCGGCCAAGATCGGCAGCGACGTCAAAATGATGGGCGAGCCGCTGGGCCATGGCCTGACCCAGCGCGCCGCCAGCGAGATGGGGCTGATCGCCGGCACGGCGGTGAGCGTGTCAATCATCGACGCGCACGCCGGCACCCTCGGCACGCTGGGCGCCACCGGCGTCTCCGGCGAGGTAGCCGACTTCAACCGCCGCGTCGCGCTGATCGGCGGCACCTCCACCGGCCATATGGCGATGTCGCGCACCGCACGCTTTATCGGCGGTGTCTGGGGGCCGTATTACTCGGCGATCCTGCCGGAATACTGGCTGAACGAGGGCGGCCAGTCCGCCACCGGCGCGCTGATCGACCACGTCATCCAGTCGCACCCGTGCTACCCGGAGCTGCTGGCGCAGGCGAAAACCCAGGGGCAGACCATCTATGAGGTGCTGAACGCCATTCTGCGCCGCATGGCCGGCGAGCCGGAGAATATCGCCTTCCTGACGCAGGACATTCACATGCTGCCGTACTTCCACGGCAACCGCTCGCCGCGCGCCAACCCGACGCTGACCGGCATCCTGACCGGGCTGAAGCTGTCGCGCACGCCGGAGGACATGGCGCTGCACTACCTCGCCACCATTCAGGCCATCGCGCTCGGCACCCGCCACATCATCGAAACCATGAACCACAGCGGCTACAGCATCGACACCATCATGGCCAGCGGCGGCGGCACCAAAAACCCGATCTTCGTGCAGGAGCACGCCAACGCCACCGGCTGCGCCATGCTGCTGCCGGAGGAAAGCGAAGCGATGCTGCTCGGTGGCGCGATGATGGGCACCGTGGCGGCGGGCGTGTTCGACACCCTGCCGGAGGCGATGAGCGCCATGAGCCGCATCGGCAAGACGGTCACGCCGCAGACCAACCAGATAAAAAGCTACTACGACCGCAAATACCGGGTGTTCCACGAGCTGTACAACGACCACATGAAATACCGCCGGTTGATGCAGGAGGAGGCGTGATGCAGCAGGAGTGGCGGCAGGCCGTGCAGGGTTGGCAAACCTACAGCCAGGAGCTGGCGCAGCTGGGCGAGCGCCTCGACGCGCACACCTGGCAACGGCTGCTGGCGCTGCTGGCCGACTGCCGCGGTAAAATCGCCGTCACCGGCGTCGGCACCTCGGGGATTGCGGCGCGCAAGATAGCCCATATGCTGGCCTGCGTGGAGCGGCCGGCGGTCTACCTCGACGCCACCGGCGCGGCGCACGGCGATCTGGGTTTTCTGCGCGCCGACGATCTGCTGATCCTGATCTCGCGCGGCGGCAATTCCGACGAACTGACCCGCCTGCTGCCGACGCTGCAGGCCAAGGGGGTAACGCTGATCGCGGTGACGGAAAACCCGCATTCCGCCATCGCGCAGGCGGCGCAGCTGACGATCGCCACCGGGGTGCAAAAGGAGATAGATCCGCTGAACATGCTGGCCACCACCTCAATTGTGCTGGTGTTGGCGATCTTCGACGCCGCCTGCGCCTGCCTGATGACGCGCAGCGGTTATGATAAGGACACCTTGCTGGCGGTGCATCCGGGCGGCGGCGTGGGGAAAAGTTTGCGGGAGGAAAACTGAGGGCCCGACACGGCGGGCCCGGCAGACATTACAGCGGCATGTAGATGTCGAAACGGTGGCTTTTGGTCAGCGTGGCGGCGTGCGCCGGCACGTCGGCCAGCGGCGGCGCGTAGTCCGGGCGTTTCACCACTACGCGCTTGGTGGCCAAACGGCGCGCCGGCTCCAGCAGGCCGTCGGCGTCATCGTCGCTGCCTACCAGCGATTGAAACACCCGCATCTCTTTCTTCACCAACGCGCTTTTCTGCTTGTGCGGGAACATCGGATCGAGATACACCACCTCGGGGCGCGGGCTGAGATCCGCCAGCGCCGTCAGGCTGGAGGCGTACAACAGCGTCAGGCGCTCGCGCAGCCACGGGCCGATTTCCGCATCCTGATAGCCGCGCTGCAGGCCGTCGTCCAGCAACGCCGCCACCACCGGATTGCGCTCCAGCATCCGCACCCGGCAGCCCAGCGCCGCCAACACGAAGGCGTCACGCCCCAGCCCGGCGGTGGCGTCCACCACGTCCGGCAGGTAGCTGCCCTTGATGCCGACCGCCTTGGCCACCGCCTCGCCGCGGCCGCCGCCGAAGCGGCGCCGGTGCGCCATGGCGCCGGTGACGAAATCGACGTAGATCCCGCCGAGCTTCGGCTCGTCGCGCTTACGCAGCTCCAGCCGCTGCGGGGTCAGCACCAGCGCCATCGGCGCGTCGTCGTCGGACGTCAGCTGCCAGCGCTGCGCCAAAACAGACAAGGCGCCGGGATCGGCGCCTGCTTCACACAATAAACACACGCTCACGTGTCGGGTTATCCTTTAATGCCGTAATGACGCAGCATAGCATCCAGCTGCGGCTCGCGGCCACGGAAGCGTTTGAACAGCGCCATCGGCTCTTCCGACCCGCCGCGCGACAGGATGTTGTCGAGGAAGGATTTGCCGGTTTCGGCGTTGAAAATCCCCTCTTCTTCGAAGCGCGAGTAAGCGTCGGCCGACAGCACTTCCGCCCACAGGTAGCTGTAGTAACCCGCCGCGTAGCCGCCGGCGAAGATGTGGCTGAAGGCGTGCGGGAAGCGGCCCCAGCTTGGCGAAGGCACCACCGCCACCATTTTCTTCACTTCCGCCAGCGTCGGCAGGATCTGCGCGCCTTTTTCCGGGCTGTATTCGAAGTGCATGCGGAAATCGAACAGGCCGAACTCCAGCTGGCGCAGGATGAACAGCGCCGCCTGGTAATTCTTGGCCGCCAGCAGCTTGTCGAGCATGGCCTTCGGCAGCGGCTCGCCGCTCTGGTAATGGCCCGAGATAAACGCCAGCGCTTCCGGCTCCCAGCACCAGTTTTCCATAAACTGGCTCGGCAGTTCGACCGCATCCCACGGCACCCCGTTGATACCGGAGACGCCGGCGGTATCGATCTGCGTCAGCATGTGGTGCAGACCGTGGCCGAACTCATGGAACAGCGTGGTCACTTCGTTATGGGTGAACAGCGCCGGCTGGTCGCCCAGCGGACGGTTGAAGTTGCAGGTCAGGTAAGCGACCGGTTTTTGCAACGTGCCGTCGGCCTTACGCAGGCTGCCGACGCAGTCGTCCATCCAGGCGCCGCCGCGTTTGTTTTCGCGGGCGTACAGATCGAGGTAGAAGCTGCCGCGCAGCTCGCCGTCGGCGTCGAACAGATCGAAGAAGCGCACGTCCGGATGCCAGGTCTCCACGTCTTTACGCTCTTTGGCGGTGATGCCGTAGATGCGTTTCACCACTTCGAACAGCCCTTCCACCACCCGCTGCTCCGGGAAGTACGGGCGCAGCTGCTCGTCGCTGATGGAGAACAGGTGCTGCTTCTGTTTTTCGCCGTAGTAGGTGATGTCCCAGGCTTCAAGCTCGTCCACGCCATAGTGCTGTTTGGCGAAGGCGCGCAGCTGTGCCAGCTCCTGTTCGGCCTGCGGGCGGGCGCGTTTGGCCAGATCGCTCAGGAAGCCGATCACCTGCTCCGGGCTTTCTGCCATCTTGGTCGCCAGCGACTTATCGGCGTAGGTGTCAAAGCCCAGCAGCTGGGCCAGCTCATGGCGCAGCGCCAGCGTTTCCGCCATCACTTCGCTGTTGTCCCATTTGCCGGCGTTCGGCCCCTGATCGGAGGCGCGCGTGGCGAAGGCGCGGTACATCTCTTCGCGCAGCGCGCGGTTGTCGGCGTAGGTCAGCACCGGCAGGTAGCTCGGCATGTCCAGCGTCAGCAGCCAGCCGTCCTGCTCTTTTGCCTGCGCCATCGCCTGTGCCTGCGCCAGGGCGCTCTCCGGCAGGCCGCTCAGCTCGGCTTCGTCGGTAATCAGCTTGCTCCAGCCCATGGTGGCGTCGAGCACGTTGTTGCTGTAGGTGGAACCCAGTTCGGACAGGCGCGCGACGATCTCGCCGTAACGCTGCTGTTTATCCGCCGACAGGCCGATGCCCGAGAGTTCGAAGTCGCGCAGCGCGTTGTCCACCGCCTTGCGCTGCGGCACGCTCAGCGCCTCGAACGCCGCGCCGTCTTTCAGGCTGCGATAGGCCTGGTACAGCCCTTCGTGCTGGCCAACCCAGGTGCCGTACTCGGACAGCAGCGGCAGCGCCTGCTCATAGGCGGCGCGCAGCTCCGGGCTGTTTTTCACCGAGTTCAGGTGCCCGATCGGCGACCAGATGCGCGACAGGCGATCGTCCGACTCCGCCAGCGGCTGACACAGATTGTCCCAGGTGAACGGCCCCGGCTGCGCGACCACGCGCTCTACCGCGGCGCGGCAGTCCGCCAGCGCGGATTGCACCGCAGGCACGATATCTTCAGGGCGGATCGCCGAGAACGGCGGCAGGGAAAACGGGGTCAGCAACGGATTTGTCATAGGGCAGTCCTGATTAGCGTTGGGGCCCGCCACGGGGCGAGCCTTAAAATGCGTATGAATCTCTAACATGGAGCCAGGCAACAGGAAAATCAATGCCCGGCGTTGATCGTTCGTGCCTTAAACGGCGCGTTGGCGAATGCGTGCGGCCAGCGCCGCCAGCTGTTCGTCGTCGGCGCGCGCGGCGTCGTGGGAGGAAATGTAGCCTTCGTAACGCGCGAAAAACTTCGGCGAGGTCGATTCGATCGGCCGCCACTGATCCAGCGACGCGGTGCCGTGCAGCGGGATCAGTTTGGCATGCACATGGTCAACGCCGTAGCCCTCGAACACCATGCCGCAGCGGCCGACGTCGTCGAACGCGCGATCCAGCTGCTTTGCCACACGCTTGGTCGCCAGCATCAACGCGCTCAGCACCTCGTCCGGCAGGTCAAAGGCGTAGCTCGGGTGGTGCGCCTTGGGGATCACCACGCTGAAGCCGTCGGTGTTGGGAAAGATGGACAGGAACGCCAGATGGTCGTCGTCTTCCCAGATTTTATGGCACGGCGCCTTGCCCGCCACGATGTCGCAAAAAATGCAGCTCATCCTTTCTCCTTGTGATTCACAGCGTTTCAACCCGTTCGAATTCTTCGAACACCAACCACATGTCCGGCACAAAGCTCCCCTCGCGGGTAAAGAATGCCTGATGCCCCTCGCGCCAAAACGCCAGGCTTTTGTCGCCTTCGCCTTCTTTGGCCGCCATCTCGGCGGTCACCTGGTCGTAGCGCACCAGGCGCAGCGCCAGCGTTCTGATCACGCAGGCCGGTTCGCCGCGGCCATCGAGAACGATGTTGTAATCGCCGATGCTCGGGGTTTGTTCCCGACGATAGCTCGCATAGGAACTGCAGGTGGCGGTTTTATCCCCGCTCAGCACCAATCCCAGCAGTTCGTCGGCTAACGCGGGGCCGTCGCCGAACGCCCAGCGCGCCGCGTCGGGGTAATTCGCCAAAATCGCCTGTTTGCTCATCGTCCTGTCCCTTTCTGTTAACGTCTGCGGCAACGGAGTCCGGTTTTTCCCGGCCAGACAGTTTATACTGTGCAGATTATAAGCCTTATTGCATTGAATGCTCCGTCTGCGGAGCACAAGGAACCGCCACCCGTCATGTTAAGTTATCGCCACAGTTTCCACGCCGGCAACCACGCCGACGTGCTCAAACACACCGTTCAGAGCCTGATCATCGAGTCGCTGAAGGAAAAAGAGAAGCCGTTCCTGTATCTGGATACCCACTCGGGCGCGGGCCGTTATCAGCTCAGCGGCGAACACGCCGAGCGCACCGGCGAATACCTGGAAGGCATCGGCTTGCTGTGGCAGCGCGACGATCTGCCGGAAGAGCTGGCGGCCTACATGAGCGTGGTGCACAACTTCAACCGTTCCGGCACGCTGCGCTACTATCCCGGTTCGCCGCTGATCGCCCGCCAGCTGCTGCGCCCGCAGGACAAAATCCACCTGACCGAGCTGCACCCGAGCGACTACCCGCTGCTGCGCAGCGAGTTCCAGAAAGACGAACGCGCCAAAGTGCAGCGCGCCGACGGCTATCAGCAGCTGAAATCCCAGCTGCCGCCCCTGTCGCGCCGCGGCCTGATCCTGATGGATCCGCCGTATGAAATGAAGACCGATTACCAGGACGTGGTGAAAGGCATTCAGGAAGGCTACAAGCGCTTTGCCACCGGCACCTACGCGCTGTGGTACCCAGTGGTGATGCGCCAGCAGATCAAACGCATGCTGCGCGATCTGGAAGCCACCGGCATTCGCCGCATTCTGCAGATCGAACTGGCGGTGAAACCCGACAGCGATCAGCGCGGCATGACCGCCTCCGGCATGATCGTCATCAACCCGCCGTGGAAGCTGGAACAGCAGATGAAAAACGTGCTGCCGTGGCTGCACAAGGTGCTGGTGCCGTCGGGCATCGGTCACCATCTGGTGAACTGGGTGGTACCGGAATAATCCCCAGCAGGGCGCGGTTCGCCGCGCCCTGCGTCCACCTATCGCAGCCATCGACGCAATCTTTGCGACAAACCCCGGTCAGGCGTTAAACTCTTACCCTCTTCAAATTCACAACTCATGGAAATCCCAGATGACGAAACATTACGATTATCTAGCAATTGGCGGCGGCAGCGGCGGTATCGCATCGATCAACCGGGCAGCCATGTACGGCCAAAAGTGTGCGCTGATTGAAGCCAAAGAGCTGGGCGGCACCTGTGTAAACGTGGGTTGTGTACCGAAAAAAGTCATGTGGCACGCGGCGCAGATCGCCGAGGCCATCCATCAGTACGGCCCGGACTACGGCTTCGACACCACCGTCAACGCCTTCGACTGGAAGAAGCTGGTCGCCAACCGCACCGCCTATATCGATCGCATCCACAACTCCTACGATAACGTGCTGGGCAAGAACAAGGTCGACGTGATCAAAGGCTTCGCACGCTTCGTGGATGCGCACACCGTGGAAGTGAACGGCGAGACCATCACCGCCGACCACATCCTGATCGCCACCGGCGGCCGCCCGAGCCATCCGGCTATTCCGGGTGCGGAATACGGCATCGACTCCGACGGCTTCTTTGAGCTGGACGCCATGCCGAAGCGCGTCGCCGTAGTCGGCGCCGGCTATATCGCCGTGGAGATCGCCGGCGTGCTGAACGCGCTGGGCGCGGAAACGCACCTGTTCGTGCGCAAGCACGCGCCGCTGCGCAGCTTCGATCCGATGATCGTCGAAACCCTGGTGGAAGTGATGAACACCGAAGGGCCGAGCCTGCACACCGAATCGGTGCCGAAAGCGATCGTCAAGAACGCCGACGGCAGCCTGACGCTGCAGCTGGAAAACGGCAAGGCATTCACCGTCGACTGCCTGATTTGGGCCATCGGCCGCGAACCGGCGACTGACAACCTGAACCTTGGCGTTACCGGGGTGAAGACCAACGAGCAAGGCTACATTGACGTCGATAAGTTCCAGAACACCAACGTCAAAGGCATCTACGCAGTGGGCGACAACACCGGCGCGGTAGAGCTGACCCCGGTCGCCGTGGCCGCCGGCCGCCGCCTGTCCGAGCGCCTGTTCAACAACAAGCCGGACGAACACCTGGATTACAGCAATATCGCCACCGTGGTGTTCAGCCACCCGCCGATCGGCACCGTCGGCCTGACCGAGCCGGAAGCCATCGAGAAATTCGGCGCGGACAACGTGAAGGTATACAAATCCTCCTTCACCGCCATGTACAGCGCCGTCACGCAGCACCGTCAGCCGTGCCGCATGAAGCTGGTGTGCGCGGGTAAAGAAGAGAAGATCGTCGGCCTGCACGGCATCGGCTTCGGCATGGACGAAATCCTGCAGGGCTTCGCAGTGGCGGTGAAGATGGGCGCCACCAAGAAGGACTTCGACAACACCGTGGCGATCCACCCGACCGCGGCGGAAGAGTTCGTCACCATGCGCTAACCCCTGCGGTTAGCCCACTCACAGGCCGGGTAAATACCGGCCTGTTCTTTTTGTGCGGTTTACTATTCCCTTCGCACCCGCCTGCTTTTTCTGCCATTATTCTGCCTGATAAATTAGCGGGACTGATACAACCTCCCCGCGCCTCTGGAGAACACCTATGCTGTTCAAACTATGCAAAACCCTTGCGATGGCCTGCGTGGCCCTGATTATCGCCCAGAGCAGCGCGCTCAGCTTTACCCTGGAAGTGGCGGGCAAGATCGACAACGTGACCGACCCGGTCAAAAAAAGCTATCTGTTCACCGACAAGCAACTGTTGGCGATGCCGCTGCACAGCATCACCACCTCCACCTCCTGGACACCGCAGAGAAAGTTCGAAGGGATTTCGGTGGCTGACATCCTGGAGCGCGTCGGCGCCAAGGGCGAAACGCTGACCTTCTACGCGCTGAACGATTATTACATCGACGTGCCGCTGTCCGACGTCAAGAAGTACAACATGATCCTGGCCTACAAGATGGACGGGGAGATGTTGAAGCTTAGAAACTTCGGCCCGCTGTTCCTGGTGTACCCGCGAGACGCCGCAGGGCCTGAGCTGAACTCGCCGTTATACAACTCGCGCTTTATCTGGCAAGTCGACAGGATCGTGATCAAATGAAGCTGACGACCTTTAAGAACGGCAGCAGACTGGCGATCCCGGCCATCTTCGCCGCGCTGTTTTTGGTGGCGTCGACCGTCACGCTCTATTACTACAGCGCCACCCTGTCGAAGAAAGGGCTGTATGCCATCGCCGGCACGCAGGAGAACTACTCGTGGTCGATCGCCAAGTTCTCCATCAAGCTGGCGGAATTCGACACCTTCGTCGAGCAGCAGAGCCACGCTCCGCAGGTGGACAACGACAATCTGCGGCTGCGGTTCGAAATCCTCTATTCGCGCTTTTACGTGCTGGAAACCGTCTCCGAATCGACCCAGCCGCTGTACGCCGAGCCGGGTTACCCGGAAGTGGTCAAACAGATGCGTCTGCAGATGGATCGCATCGATAAGCTGCTGGACAGCCCGAAAATCGACTTCGACCAGGTTTTCGCCGCCATGAAGGCCATCAAACCTTATTCCATCGAAATGGCCAACCTGACCGACCACGCCGAGGTGAAGCAGCGTACCGCCGCCTATGAGGACTACATCGAGAAACGGCACATCATTTTCTATGGGTTGGTGATCGTCATGTTCTCGGTGATTGCGTTGATCGCCATCACCCTGATCGTGTTCCGCCAGCAGCGGCTGACCATTCGCCAACAGGCCAAGGCGATTGAGGCGGAGAAAGCGACCCGCACCAAAAATGCTTTCCTCGGCGCGATCGGCCACGAGCTGCGCACCTCATTGCAGAGCGTGATGTCGGCCATCGACGTGCTGGTGAATACCCGAGTGTCGGCGGAGCATGCGGATACCTTCCAACGGCTGGAGACCGCCGCGCAGCAAATCGAAAGCCAGATGAAAGATCTGACCGACTACGCGCACCTCGACAGCGGCATGATGGAATTGCGCATCGTGCCATTCGACGCGCAGAAGCTGATTGCGGAGACCGCCAACGAAATCGCCACCCTGACCCGCAAAGAGCAGGTCAAACTGAGCTGCGAAGTGGAGTGCAGCCACCTGCTGGTGCACTCCGATCCGCTGCGCATCCGGCAGATTATCGTCAACCTGTTGACCAACGCCTATAAATACACCGAAAGCGGCAGCATCACGCTGCACAGCTGCCTGCGCCGCCAACCCGGCGGCAGTTCGTTGATCATCGAAGTGACCGACACCGGTATCGGTATCGAAAAAGACCAGCTCGATCAGATCTTCAAACCCTTTACCCAGCTGGATCAGTCGCATACCAAGCAATATGCGGGCGTGGGAATGGGGCTGGCGATCGTGCACGGCCTGGTGACATTGCTCGACGGCACCATCACGGTGTACAGCGAAATCAAGAAGGGCAGCACCTTTATCGTCAGTATTCCGGTGCAGATCAGTGAAGACGAACGTGCCGACGAACCCGCCGCCGCCAATGCCTCTTTGCAGCAGAAGCCGCAGCAGGTCCTGGTGGTGGATGACAACAAGTCGGTGGGTGACGCCTTTGCGGCGCTATTGGACAAGTTGGGCTATCAGCACGAACTGTGTGACTCGCCGGAACGCGCGTTGCAGAAGCTGCTTAGACGCCCTTACGACGCGCTGTTGCTGGATCTGCAAATGCCGGGCATCGACGGTGCCGCCCTGGCCAGGCAGCTGCGCAACCGTCGCGGCCCCAACCGCCATGTGCCGATCATCGGCATCAGCGCCTACACGCCGGAGCAGCTGACGGCGGACCAGCGCGCCCTGTTCGACAACTACCTGATGAAGCCGGTCCGGCTGGATGCGCTGTCGAGTGCGCTGGCCGAGGTGTTCCCCGCTAAAGATTAAAACAGCGTTGCAGTGCGGCTTCGATCACATGGAGCCGCACCGGCTTTTCATAAGGGCCGAGCACGTCATACTCACGCATCGCCTGAGCGATCTCCGACTCGCGTCGGTCGGTCCCCAGCTCCCCGGTCAGCACCAGTACCGGCGCATCCGGGTTGTCGGAGGCGCGGATAGTGGCAATACAGCGATCCGCCGTTTCCTCACCGATCAGCCAGTCCACCACGTAGCCGTCGAACAGGCTTTGCTGCAACGCCAGGCAGAAGCTGTCGACGTCATAAAACGCCACCGCGTTGAAACCGCAGCCGCCGAGGTACTTGGCCAGCTCATCGGCCGCCTGATGCGAATCGTCCAATACCGCAATGCTCAGCCGCTCGTCGTCGCCGTAGCCGGGCCGGATTTCGATCAAATCGACGCCGTAACGCGGGCCTGCCGGTGCCTCATCGGCGCGATAGATATGCCACTGTCCTTCCACGCGCAGCGCCACAAATTCCGCCGGCCGCCCGGCAGGAAGCTCATCGCCGATGTGCCCGACGCAAGGTATCGCCACCCCCGCCACGACAAAGATGGCATCGCGCGCCATGTTGGGTTCGGGCGTCTCGTGTTCGGCGCTCAAATCGGCGATCGCCGCCGGCGTTTCTCCCAGCGCGGCCGCGACGCTGTTGATCTGTTCCAGCGTCCAGGGGCTTTGCCCTTTCAGTTTGCGGTGCGCATGTGAAAAACTCAGATCCAAGATGCGGCTGAGCTCTCGGGCATGCTGACGTTTTCCAATCCCGTAATGTAAAAACAGCTCTCTGACCCGATTGGCAATCGACTGTGAATCGAATTTTTGGTGATTGTTATCCATTTGTTCCTTCGATTTTTTTTACTGATTTATCAGTCGTTTTGATTATTTCCGCTGAAAAAGCCACATCTAAAACTAGCATCTGATGCAATTATGCGTTAAAAACGTTGCTTGACATACCATGTTGCATCGTCAAACATGGTATCAAAAGAGACATACAGCAATACACTATAAAAAATAACACCAGCACGTTTTTTAATAATAACCATAGTAACACCAGGGAAAATTTGTTCCGTTGCCGCTACTGAGACGATGATCACATCGCTCGGACTGCACAAGCAAAACGGGGCTTGAGCCTTTAGCGCTAATCTGTTTTACCCACTTTTGAGCCGGGATCCGTCAGGGTCCCGGTTTTTTATTGCCCTGGCGCCGCGCCATCATACGGACTCACCCCGCAGCCGCAAATAAAAACGGAGCCGGCATGCCGGCTCCGTTGTCATTGTGATGACCGTTGAAGGTCAGAAGCGCCAGGTGAAGCCGGCGTTGACGCTGTTGTCCTGATGGTTTTGCGACAGCAGCCCGCCGTAGCCCAGCGACAGCGTGGCGTTTTCGTTCACCGCCACTTCCGCTCCCGCCTTCAGCACCATCCCGTCACGCGAGACCGGCACGCTGTCCACCACGAACGGCGCGTTGCCGCCGTTGAACCGCAGCCCGGTGCCTCGCTCCAGCCCGCCGTACTGGTGTTGCCACCCCAGCTCACTGCGCAGCGCCACCGTCGTGCCCGCGCTCACCTGCCATTCGGTGTCCGCACGCAGGCCCAGCGTCGACACCGTCGCATCCGTGTGCTGCTTGTCGCCGCGCAATGCCGCCGCGCCGCCGCTTTCCGCGATGCCGTTGTTCTCGAAGTTCACATACGCCAGGTTCACGAACGGCTCCAGGTTCAGCCACTCGCCCTGCACGCTGTAGCCCGCTTCCGCGAACAGCTGCTCGGTGCGCGCGCTGTACTTCGCCGTGTCACGGTCCGACTGCATCCCGTAGTTCACCGACCGCTTGGTGTCGATGCGGTGCCAGGTGTAGCCCGCCCCGCCACGCAGCGCCAGCGCCCCGAACTGCTTGTCGCCGTACGCCGCCAGGTGGTAGTTGTCGCTGTCCGCCTTCGACCCGTACCCGCCGTGCAGCGAGGTGCGGGTGTAGCCGGTCGCCACCCCCAGCCGCCAGTCGTCCGCCGCCGCCGAGTCCAGCCCGACCAGCACCCCGTAGGTCGAGGCCTGATAACCCGTGGCGTTGGCGTCGCCCGACGCGTGGTCCCACGCCCCCAGCAGCTGCGCCCAGGCCCCGCCCTCGTCCGCCTTGATGGCCGACGAACTCGCCAGCCCTTCCGCCTGGCGCAGACGCCCGTTCAGCGCCTCACGCAGGTAGCGGCTGTCGTTCACCAGCGCCGACGCGATATCCGCATGGATTTGCCCCGACAGCTGACGGAACGCCTGCCGCGCTTCACCTGCCGTGCCACTGGTGAGCAGGCTCTCGTACACCGGGTTGCCCGCCGCCAGCGCATCCGCCGACGCCGCCACCGCCCGCTCGTTCGAGGTCTGCGCCACGCTGGCGAAGCTCGTGCCGTTGCGCCCGACGCTCAGCGTCACCCCGGTCGGTTGGTAGCTCAGCCCGGTGCCGAGGAACAGGTAGTTCGGCGCCACCGCGTCAAACTGCCCACTCACCCCCTGCTGCGCAGTCAGGATGGTGTACTGCTGGCCCAGCAGGCTGCGCACCTCACTTTGCGTCAGCAGGTTGGGGCTGTTCTCCAGCGTCACCGCCACCTCGCCGCCGCCGATCGTCGCCGATCCGCTGCTCTGGATCCGATCGCTCTGGCCGTTCGGGCCCACTTCCACCGCGTAGCGCGACCCCGGTTCGAAGCTGACGTTGCCGGCCACGCTCAGGGTGCCGATCGAGTTGCCCGGCGCCACGGTGCCGCCATCACGGGCGGTCAGCGAACCGACCGTGCCGCTGCCGCCGACGATGCCGCCGTTCTGCACGCTGACGGCCGAGGTGACCGAGCCGTTGACGGCCAGCA